>CAVPQE010000015.1:0-165272 GCA_963707205.1 uncultured Acidobacteriaceae bacterium | reverse complement strand
GACCACTAAATGCCGAGGAGCGGTGGCGGAACGACGACGTTTTCCCTGAGCGCGGCGCCCCACATCTGGGTCATGTCGAACACGTTCTGGGCATCCTCGACCGCGACAGCCCAGGTATCGGACTCGACGGCGTTCCGGAACTGCGTCTCGTCGCGGAACCAGCACTCGGAGAAGCCGTCGAAGCCGATCTCGGCCTTGCCGGTTTCGCCCTCTTCCCCGATCGGACCGACGACGTGGTTCTGGATGTAGCGATCGATGTCCAGCTTCTTGAAGATCGGACCGTGGACGCGGCGCCAGTGCTCCCGGCCCTCCTCCCGCGTCAGACCTTCTTTGAATCGAATGATCCAGACGACCTTGTAGGGGCTCGTGGGTCCCTCGATCATCGGGGCCTCTTCGATGTGGGCGCTCATGTTCCAGAGCCAGTCCATGTCGAACACGTTGGGGCCGTCCTCGACGATTCGCTGCCACGCTGGCGTTGTCATCGCCTGCTGGAAGTCCGCGCGGTCCTTCCACCACGCACACGAGTACCCGTCAAACAGCGTTTCCTCCTCCGCGACTCCGGACACAGCCGGAAGCGGCCCCTGAACGTGGCTCTGAACGTACCCGGACACTGGCGAGACCTTCTTCATCAGCGGCCCGTGGTGCCCGGCCCAGTAGTCGCTGGCCTCCTGCCTGGTCATGTCGTTGCGGTAACGCGCGATCCAAACCACCTTGTACATGTCCACACCTTCCTATCTGGCCTGGTGGAGGGTTGCCGGGTTGCGGCTTGTGCGCTGGCTGGTAAGGGCCCGGTGGGGATATACCACTGACGGTAGTCCCTGCCGTCGGCGGCCCCTAGGGCTGACGCGGTGTCGATTCCGGCAGGAGCCGTCGTGGAGAGGAAAAGAGCGTTTAGAGCTGACTGCTTCCCGTCCTTGCCAGGAGCACTCATTGCGCTCGTCGAGCCAAGGCTCCGCTGCCGTCTCGGGTGAGATTCCCGGAAGGAGCACCATGGCTGACCATGAGCTAGCTCAGCCTGATCGGCGGCTCTTGGGCGTGGTGGCGCGACTCGCGGGCGTTGACCGCGTGTGGGTCACCGATGAGACGCTGCAGGGGGAGTCCCGTTCGACCTTTGCTGTTGCCGCTGGCGGTGAGGAGTTCGTCGTCAAGCTGGTCCCAGCTGCCGGGCAGGCCATCGATAACCAGTTGCGTCTGGTCCGCATGGTCCGCGACCTGCGCCAGCGGGGCTTTCCCGCGCCCGAGTACGTCGGCGTGGGGGAATCTAGCGGCACCATCTTTACCCTCCAGCGACGCCTGCCAGGCCAGCCCCTGCACCGGGGAGCGGGGGCGCAGCCCGCCCCCGGCTTGTTCGCCGCGGTCCTCCCCAGCCTTCTCGCCGCCGTCGAGTTGCAGCGCGATGCAGGCGATCTAGCCCGGCCGCCATGGCCCGCGTGGCTGCTCGACACGATCGAGGCGGGCGGCAACGGCTACTGCCTGCACGCCACTATGCGCCAGGCGCCCCGCACGGCCGCGCTGCTCGGCCGCCTGCAGTCGCTGGCCAGGCGCAACCAGTGGGACGAAGCCCGGACGCGGGACGTGGTGCACTTCGACATGAATCCGGCGAACATTCTCCACGCCGGAGGGCGCCTTAGCGGCGTGGTTGACTGGAACATCCCGTTTGACGGTGCCGGGCAGGGCGACCGCGGCTTCGATGTCGCGACCCTGCTGTTTTATACCTACGACATCGAGCAGACCCGGGAAGTGCTGTGGGAACGCGCCCTGGAGCTCAGCGGCCTCGCGTGGACCACGGTGTACCTGTGCCACCTCAGTCTGCGGCAGGTGGAATGGTCGCGACGGCACGCGCCCGGCAGTGCTGACGACGCACGCTTCACGGCCATCGCCGAAGCTGTGCTGGACGACTGCGAGGCGCGAGGGCGTGACGAGGTGTCCGACGCCTCATGCCGGTGCTGGCAGGAGCGCTACCCTCTTGGACGCGCTAGCGCCAGCTAGGTCACGCTGACGTCTTGCGCAGGCGTATCCCTGCCGACAATGTCACCAGCCGCTCAGCTTCGGGTCTGTCATCATCGACGGGCACTACCGTAACGATGAACCCGCCTTGTCCCAGACGGATCTGCTTGACCAGAACCGCGTCCCGGGCATCGGGTAGCACGATCACGTCTCCAGCATTGACGTCACCAGCCAGGATTATGGCCTCCACAGATGAGGACAATACTGCCCGGGCAGACCGATTTCATCCAGGCCGTGAATACGGCATGTCCGCCAGGTGGACAGCCGGTAACGCTCCCCGCGATCGCACACCCCACATGCCAGGGCAGGTGAGGGTTGCCGCGGCTGCCCTACTAGCGGATGCTCGTGACGGCAGGCTAGCGTGGGACTCATCCATCGGATAACCCGACAGGGGAGATGCCATGGCTGAGGCAAAACAGCTGGTCATCTACGCCGCAGCGTACGAGACTGTCGAGGCCGCGCTGGCCGACCTGGACGCCATCGAGCAGCTGCACAAGGACGAGATCATCGGCCAGTACGACGCGGCCGTGATCGATCAGGAGAACGGCAAGGCCCACGTCGTCAAGCGGATGGACCGCCCGCACTTCCGCGTCATCCCCGAGTGGTTCGGGGGCGGAACCCTACCCCGCAAGGAGCTCCACGAGGCGGCCGGGCAACTCACCGCCAGCGAGGCGGGGCTCATCGCGGTTGGCGAGCCGACCATCGAACAAGGAGTCGATAAGGCGCTGACCAAGGCCACCAAGGTCGTGAAGCGCACGGTGGAGGCCACGACCGACCAGATCACCAGCGAGTTGCAGGAAGCGCTCAAAGGCTGACCGGGCCGGACACTCGAAGGGTGTGTCCTAAAGCACCGGGCCGGTGAGCATGAGGCAGTGTCGGGCTCGGCGCATGTCCGTTTGCTCCTAGCCCCGTTGGCGGCTGCGGACTTCGAATGCGATGACGATCTCGGAGATCCCGCGGAACAAGGCGAACGACCACCCGGCGCCGAAGGCGAAGATGACGCCCATCACGACGTGCAGCCAGCGCCAGTTGGAGCGGACCGAGGCGATCAGGGCCTGCCAGCCGCTGGTGTCAGGTCCCGCGGTCTTCAAGCCCCGGCAGCCCTAGCGATCTTTTCCGAGCGCAACCTCTCATTCAGCTCACCACCGAGCCGCATAATCGCCACGCTAGATGAGCCTCGGCAGTCCTGATCGCTGGGCCCTGCGGCCGGGTATGCCAGTCTTGACTCAAGCCCAAGGCCACCGCGGCTCACCAAGCAGCGGATGCCCGTGGCGCCGGGCTAGCGTCGCACTCATCGAAAGGAGTCATTATTTGTTGGGGAGTGTGCTGGGGGCGCATCCGTATCCGACGATGGTCCGGGATTTTCATCGCGTAATCGGGCGGGAGGCGAGAGCGCAGATTTTGAAGGCTGAAGGGAAGTTGCCGGCGGCGATTATTGCGTGCGTGGGTGGAGGGTCGAATTCGATTGGGATTTTCTACGATTTTCTGAACGACAAGAAAGTCCGCTTGATTGGAGTGGAGGCTGGGGGGCGTGGCGAGGCGCTGGGTGAACATGCGGCGCGGTTTCGTGGAGGATCTCCGGGGGTGCTGCAGGGGACTTATTCGTACGTGCTGCAGGATTCGGGGGGGCAGATTGCGCTGACGCATTCGGTGTCGGCGGGGCTGGATTATCCGTCGATTGGCCCGGAGCACGCGGCGTTGCGCGATACGGGACGCGCCGAGTATGTGCCGGCGTCGGATGCAGAGGCGCTGGAGGCGACGACGTTGCTGGCGCGGACGGAGGGAATCATCCCGGCGCTGGAGTCGGCGCATGCGGTCGCGGAGGTGGTGAAGCGCGCGCCGAAGATGAAGAAGTCGGAGGTCGTGATTGTGAACGTGTCCGGGCGCGGGGATAAGGACGTTGGGATCTTGCGAGAGAATTTGAAAATCGATTGATGATTTGATCTTTGATTGATGATTGAAAACCCAAAAGCGCCTTTGATTTTCGATGATCAATCAGGAATCAAAAATCATCGCCATCTTTCTATGCCACTAACGTTCTACAAGAAGCCGGGACTCGTGGTGTATGTGACTTGCGGAGATCCGGACCTCGCCACTACGCGGGAGATCGTGTTGGCCGCGATCGAAGCGGGAGCGGATGTGATTGAGTTAGGAGTGCCGTTCAGCGACCCGGTGGCCGATGGACCGGTGATCCAGCGGGCCAGCGAGCGTGCCCTGAAGCATGGGACTTCGCTGGCGCAGATCCTGACGCTGGCCGCAGAAGTGCGCCAGCATGCGCAGTCTACGGGGTTGATTGTGTTTTCGTATCTCAATCCCATATTGCGGATGGGAATGGAGAAATTTTGCAAAGTGGCGCGGGCCGCGGGAGTGGACGGCGCGCTGGTTACCGATCTGCCGGTGGAAGAGGCAGGAGAATATTTGCGGGCGATGCGGGAGCATGATCTGGCTCCGGTGTTTTTGGCGGCGCCGACGAGTTCGGATGATCGGTTGAAGCGGATTGCGGAGGCGTCGCGGGGATTTGTGTATGCCGTGTCGCGGACCGGAGTGACGGGAGCGCGGCAGCAACTGGCGGACGATGCGCGAAAATTGGTTCGGCGGCTGCGGCGCGTGACCAAGTTGCCGATCGCTCTGGGCTTCGGAATCTCGACGGTGGAGCAGTTTGCGGAAGTGGGTGAGTTTGCGGATGCCGTGGTGGTGGGCAGCGCGATTGTGGAGACCGTGGAGCGGAATCGCGGGCGGGAGGCGGCGGCTGTCGCGGAATTTGTGAGAAAACTTTCCGCTGCCGGCCTCAGCTCTCGGTGACCGCGCGGTGAGATCGAGTTATTTTCTTAGGTATGGCGCAATCCGCACCTTTGCTGCAAAGAATGCGGCAAAGATGGGGCACCCGGGTCCGATGTGCGCGACCGGAAGTTAAAGTCCCCAACCTGTCTCGCCAAAGAACGGCGAGACAAGGGCGGGGCACCCGCTGTTACCTTAGACCAGGCTTCTATGGACATTGAAGATTGGCGAAAGAAAATTGATGAACTGGACCGGAAGCTTGTCGAGTTGCTGAGCGAGCGCGCTCAGGCTGCGGTGGCGATTGGTCGGCTCAAGCGCGAGACTTCGTTGCCAATTTATGAGCCGGACCGGGAGCGGGTTGTTTTTGCGAATGTGCAGGAAGCGAATCGGGGGCCTCTGCTGGGGCGGGATCTAGTGCGGATTTATGAGCGCATTATTGACGTGATGCGGAATGTTCAGAAAGAAGAGATCGTGCCGAAGGCCGAGGCCGCGGAGGCGGGGACGGAATTCGATTCGGAAGTGAATGACTGAGCGAGCAGTATGCGGAAGCACTGCTGATGGAGAGGAAAAGCAGGTTCCTCGACTTCGCTCGGAATGACAGAACTTTTTGTGGCTGCCTTAACTCTGCGTGAGATTCGCAGCCGAGAGCCAAGAGCGAGGAGCCAGAAGCTAGAAGCTAGAAGCTAGAGGCTAGAAGCCGAGAGATTCCTATGATTGTGGCGATGCAGGAAGGCGCGGATGAGGCGCTGATTCAGCAGGTGATTGAACAACTGGTGAAGTTGGGGTTTGAAGTGCACCGCTCGACGGGAGCGCGGATGACCGTGCTGGGCGCGGTGGGGTCGGGGATTGATTTTGACATCCGCAACCTGGAGTTGTTGCCGGGGGTGCAGGAAGTTCATCGCATCAGTTCGCCTTACAAGCTGGCGGGGAGAAGTTTTCGTCCGGAGGGGACGATCGTCAAGCTGGCGAATGGCATTGGGGTTGGCGGGAATGAAATTGTGGTGATGGCGGGGCCGTGTTCGGTGGAATCGCAAGAGCAAATCTTCACGACGGCGGAGGCTGTGGCGAAAGCGGGGGCGAAGGTGCTGCGGGGCGGAGCGTTTAAGCCGCGCAGTTCACCGTATTCGTTTCAGGGGCATGGGGAAGAGGCGCTGAAGTTGCTGCGGAAGGCGGCCGATAAATTCAAGCTGCTGGTAATCAGCGAGGTGATGGAGATTTCGCAGATTCCGATGATGCTGCCCTACGTAGACATCCTGCAGGTGGGGGCGCGCAACATGCAGAACTTTAATCTGCTGCGCGAACTTGGCAAGGTGCGCAAGCCAGTGCTGCTGAAACGGGGAATCGCGGCGACGCTGGAAGAGTTGCTGTTGTCAGCGGAGTACATCATGGCGGGCGGGAACTATGAGGTGATCCTGTGCGAGCGCGGCATCCGGACCTTTGAGACCTACACGCGGAACACGATGGATATTTCCGCGATCCCCATCATTCACAAGCTGTCGCATTTGCCGATGACGGCGGATCCGTCGCACGGGACCGGTCGCCGGGATAAGGTTGCTCCGATGGCGCGAGCTTCGGTGGCGGCGGGAGCGGATGCGCTGCTGATTGAAGTGCATTGCGATCCGGATAAGGCGCTGTCGGATGGAGCGCAATCGCTGTTTCCGGAGCAGTTCTCGAACCTGATGGACGAGTTGCGGATGATTGCGCCGGCGGTAGGAAGAAAAATTGGGTAAGCGCATTGAGTAATTGGGTAATTTGGCAATTGAGTAATTGAAACGTCTTGCTCTTCCAATTACTCAATTATTCAATTTCCCAATTACTCAATTCCCTTTATGTCGATTCGGCAAATTACGATCATCGGAACGGGGCTAATTGGCGGGTCGCTGGGGCTTGCGCTGCGGAAGAAGAATTTTGCCGGGCGGATTGTGGGGTGCGATCGTGAGGGGACGCTGGAGCGGGCCCGCATGCGCGGCGCGATCGACGTGGGGACCGCGAATCCTGGGGACGCGGTGCACGGAAGCCAGGTGGTGGTGCTGGCGACGCCGGTGTTGGCGATTGTGGATTTGATCGAACGCGTGGGGCCTTCCCTTCCATCCAAAGCGCTGCTGACGGACGTGGGAAGCACGAAGACCGCCGTCGTCGAGCGCGCGCTCAAGGTGTTCGGCAAGAATGCCGGCAAACGGTTTCTGGCGGGGCATCCGATGGCGGGGAGAGAGATGAGTGGAGTGGATTATGCGGATGCGGATTTGTTTCAGAAAGCGGTGTGGTTTCTGACTCCGCTGCCGGGGCAAAATTTGAATGAAGGGTTGTTCGCGGAATTTGCGGGATGGATTGACCAGATTGGGTCGCGGATTGCGATGCTGCCGGCGGAGGAGCATGACCGGCTCTGCGCGTGGATCAGCCACGTTCCGCAGATGATTTCGACGGCCCTGGCGGCGGCGCTGGTGGAGGAGTTTGGAGACGACGCTCCGCTGCTGCCAGCCGGTGGGCGCGCCCTGCAGGAGATGACGCGGATTTCGGCGAGCCCGTATTCGATGTGGCGGGATATCGCGATCAGCAACAAAACGAATCTAGAAAAAGCGCTGTGGAAAGTGGAACAGCGGCTGGCGCATATTCGCGAGAATTTGGCGACGCGGCAACTGGCGGAGGAGTTTGAGCTGGCGCATCAGTTGAGGAAACTTCCTGGAAAGAAACGATAAGAGAATCTTGCGATTGGGTAATTTGGTAATTGCGTAATTGAAATCCCGGTGTGCCGGCTCTTCAAATAACACAATTACCTAAAATTTCCCAATTACTTAATTCATTTACAATGCGGTGGCTATGAATAAAGTTGTGGCCAATGCGGATGAGGCCATCCGCGACGTGTTTGACGGTGCGACGATCATGATCGGCGGGTTTGGGTTGTGCGGAATGCCCGAGAACCTGATTCGCGCGCTGGTGCGCAAGGGGACGAAGAATCTGCGGACGATCAGTAACAACGTTGGTGTCGATGGCGTAGGTAACGGATTGTTGCTGGCGGCGGGTCAGATTGTGCATCACATCGGATCGTATGTGGGCGAGAACAGGCTGCTGGAAGAGATGGTGTTGAAGGGGACGATCCGGCTGGATCTGGTGCCGCAGGGAACATTTTCGGAGCGCATTCGCGCGGGGGGCGCAGGCATTCCGGCGTTCTATACGCCGACGGGCGTGGGAACGATTGTTGCGGAGGGCAAAGAGACGCGTGAGTTTGATGGCCGCACTTATGTGATGGAGCGCGGGCTGACAGCGGACTTTGCATTTGTAAAGGCGTGGAAGGGTGACCGCGAAGGGAATCTGATTTATCGGAAGACGGCGCGGAATTTTAATCCCATGATGGCGACGGCAGCAAAGATCACGATTGCCGAGGTGGAACATCTGGTCGAGGTGGGGGAGTTGGAGGGGGATCAGATTCACACGCCTTCGATTTATGTGAAACGAATTTTTCAGGGGGAGTTGTACGAGCGGCGGATTGAACGACGGACGGTGCGGAAAGCTTAGGTGCGAGGTCGAATTCCCTGACACGTCTGTTCAGTCGTCTAAGAGTACAGGGGTCTTTCGCTTCGCTCAGGATGACAACGCGGTTTAGGGATGAAGATAGGACGATGAACAAGCCAGGCAAAGATGTCGACAAGCGTGAGCGGATTGTGAAGCGGATTGCGCGCGAGTTGCGCAATGGGTTCTATGTGAACCTCGGCATTGGGATGCCTACATTGATTGCGAATTATGTTCCTAAGGGGATTGAGGTCACGCTGCAATCGGAGAATGGGATGCTCGGGATCGGCCCGTACCCGTTCGAGGGCCAGGAGGATCCGGACCTGATCAATGCGGGGAAGGAAACAGTCAGCGAGATGCCGGGGACGTCGTATTTTTCCAGCGCCGATTCGTTTGCGATGATTCGCGGCGGGCACATTGATTTGAGCGTGCTGGGCGCGATGGAAGTGGATGAGTCGGGGAGTCTGGCGAATTGGATGATCCCGGGGAAAATGGTGAAAGGGATGGGCGGGGCTATGGACTTGGTCGCGGGAGCGCGGCGCGTGGTGGTGGCGATGGAGCACACGACGCGCGAAGGGGCTCCGAAAATCTTGAAGAAGTGCACGCTGCCGCTGACCGGAGTGAATGTGGTGGATACAATTGCGACGGAGATGGCGTACATCCGGGTGACGAAGGATGGGCTGGTGCTGGAGGAAGTGGCTCCAGGATTAACGGCGGAGGATGTGCAGCGGGCGACCGAGGCGCGGTTGATCGTGAGCCCGGGGTTGAAGGTGATGGAGAGTTAGAGGAAGTTCCTGAATGTTCCCGCGGTGAAAGGGAAAGTCCCCACGTCTCGCAAAGAACGCGAGACATGGGGTACCCGAAGGTTGACTCCACGTTCCTATCAATTTACGCGGCTGCGATGCGGCGGATCAGGTCTTCCTGCTCTGTCTTGTTTTCGGCGCCGATGGTGAAGGCGTCGAGGATGCCTAACGACAGGGCGTACTTGATGCCTTCGTCTTGACGATTGCGTAGCGTACCTTGACCTAAAATCTTCATGCCTACCACCGCTTTTCCGGCGGTCTTCATTTCCTTCAGAACACTTACGACGGTTGCGGGATCGGCGTCCATGTAAGCGCCAACGGGGTTGATGCGCGCCAGATCAATCTCGACCCAGGGAGACTTGGCGGCCGCGCGCAAGGCTTCAATGCTGTGGCAGGAGCAACCGTGGGTGCGGATGATTCCCTTCTGTTTTGCTTCGGAGAGAACGTCCATGACGCCCCTGTAGCGATCGGTCCAGTCGGCCTCGGTGACGCAATGCATCAGGCAGACGTCGAGGTAGTCGGTGCCGAGTTCGCGGCGGAAGCGGTCGAGATCGGCGCGGGCAGTGGCGGGATCGCGCGCCCAGGTCTTGGTGAGGACCGTGACTTTGTCGCGTGGTACGTGTTTGAGAGCTTCGGCTACATGGGGATGGCTTCCGTAGGAGTCGGCGGAATCGAAGAAGCGGAGGCCGTGGTCGTATCCGTTGAGCAGAAGATCGGAGAGGCCTTTAACGCCGAGCGCGGTCTGATGCGAATGATGTCCGGAGCCGACGGTGCCGGTGCCCATGGCGAGGCGGCTGGTCTTAATGCCCGTGCTACCCAGAGTGACGGTGTCAGAGGCGGAGAATTTAGCGGGGAGAGTCTGAGTTGCGAGGGCGTTGAGGATGGATTTGGAACTGAGCCAGGCCGCTCCCAGGCCTGACGCGGAGCGAACGAGGAATTCGCGGCGACGCATGCATCCTCCTAAGAATTGGGGGTGCTTCGTATCAGGCTACACCAAGGAGGCTCGGACTGGGAAGGTTCTGAACGTCGTCGGTCTGCTAAATTGCCGGTCTCCAAAATCGGAATTTCAAATCTCAAAACTCTTAGATGCGAAACGGCGCCGCCAGCAGCCGGAAGGGCAGCGTGATGGCCAGGAAGATGATCTCGAGGACGCCGTGGACGGCAACGCCCAGAATTCGGAACGGTAGTAGGAGCAGCCAGATGAAGGGATAGGCAACCAGGGCCAGCAAGGCCAGCGGCCAGCAGAGGACGAAGAGAATGCACCAGAGCAGGAATGCGAACATGGCAGAGACCTCCTTCTCTCCTTAGATAATTGTACGTTCTTGGAGAGGGAAAAGTTCCATGTTGCAGGGGCAGCCATTACTCGAACTGCTTGCGGAAGGCGGCGAGTTGCTCCTGAACTTCAGATAGTTCCTGGCGCAGACGGGCCACCTCTTCTTCCAGCGTTATCAGACGGTCGGGGACGGAGTTTGCTCCGGCATTCGCGGGCGAGGGCGCCCGCGCCACATCTGTGCTCCCAGCAGCAGCGGACGTCGGTGGTTCGCCCGAGAAGAGGTGGGTGTAGCGGGATTCTTTGGTGCCGGGCTGGCGCGGGAGAACTCGGGCCAGGGGCGGCTCGCGCTGGGCGAGGCGGTCGAGGGTGGAGACGATGTCGTCGAGCGCTTCGAAGTGGTACATACGGTCGGTGCGGCTGCGGAGTGAGCCGGGGGTTTGCGGACCGCGGAGCAGAAGCACGCAGACGATTGCGGTTTCGCGGCGGTCGAAATTGAAGACCTCCTGCAGTCGGTGTTCGAACTTAGTGACGCGGCTGTCGGCGCCGCTAGCCGGTCCGGCCAGGCGCTTTTCCTGGAGCGTGCCGAGGGCTTGGCGCACAGTTTCTTCGTCCAGGGTCATCACCGGATCGCGATTGTTTTTCTGATTGCAGGCGTTGACCAGGGCGTTGAGCGAGAGCGGGTAGTAGTCGGGCGTGGTAATGTCTTTTTCGATCAAGGAACCGAGGACGCGAGCTTCGATTTCGGTGAGGTTCACGATTGTGTCCGGAGAACGTTGTGCGTTGTGATTTTAATGCATGGGGGCTTGAGGAGAGTGGGATGAAAAGTCAAAGACCCCGCCCTCTCGCAAAAGGCGCGGGAAGGGTGGGGTACCCGGCTTGCTTTTTTCTTTGGCGATGTTCTGTGTTGGGGATGCTGATATAGTTTCTCTGACCAGATCTTTCTGGCGCTGCGGTCAGGGCAAGGAGCGGCTATGTTGCGACTGCTACTGCATTGGGTGCTGAGTGCGATTGCGGTCTGGGTGATGGCTCAGGTTGTGCCCGGGATATCTCTCAGCGGCCCGAGGAACGCGCTGATCGCGGCGCTGGTCATCGGGTTCATCAATGCAACGATTGGGCTCGTGCTGAAGGTGATTACCTTCCCTCTCACTCTCCTGACGTTGGGATTGTTCTGGTTCGTGATCAATGCCTTGATGTTGGAGTTTGCTTCGGCGCTTTTGGCGCCGGGGTTTCAGGTGCATGGATTCCTGGCCGCGTTCGTCGGCGCAATCGTGCTCAGCCTGGTTAACATGCTGCTGAAGGCGATCGTGATGCCGTCCCGACCGCGCTAGAGATTCGTTCCGAAAAACTGAACCACAGAGGGCACTGAGGCACACAGAAGAGATCCCTCGCTGCTTATCAACCATTCTTCTAGTTCTTTGACGTTGGAGCTGATTTCTTGGGCTTGATCGCCTGCCAATCTTCTTCCGTCATGATCCTTCCCAGATTGCTGAATTCCCCGGCGCCTTGCAGGAATTCGCCGCCGTCCATGCGGATCACTTCGCCGTTGATGTAGCCGGATCCCTCACTCACGAGAAAAGCCGCTAGGTTGGCCAGTTCTTCAACGCTGCCGAAACGGTGAAGCGGATTGCGGTCGAGCGCGAGCGTTTCGAGTTCGGGGCGCGGCAAGACTCGGGAAAATGCGCCTTGTGTGGGGATCGGGCCGGGCGCGATGGCGTTCATGCGAATGCCGCGGTTGCCCCACTCCACGGCGAGGCTGCGGGTGAGGGCTTCCACTCCGGCTTTGGAGACGGCGGAGGGGACGACATAGGCCGACCCCACGGGCGCATACGTGGCGGAGATGCTGAGAACAGTGCCGGGATGATTCGCTTTGAGCCAGCGGCGTCCGCAGGCCATGGTGGCGTGCAGCGTACCCATGAGCACGATGCCGATAACCGATTCGAAGGCGCGCGGAGAGAGTTCTTCGGTGCGGGCGATGAAGTTGCCAGCGGCATTGTTGACCAGCACGTCTAAAGGGCCGGCAGTCCAGATGGAGTTGATCATCGCTTCGACGGCGTCGAGGTTGCGGACGTCGCAGGGAAGAGCGTGGATGGTGCCCTGCCCGGAGAGTTCGGCAGCAGCCTGCTTTAGAACTTCTTCGCGGCGACCGCAGATGTGGACTGTGGCGCCGAGTTCGAGGAAGCGCTGCGCCATGCCTCTGCCGAGGCCGGTGCCGCCGCCGGTGATGAGGATGCGCTTGTTTTTTAGAAGGTCAGAACGGAACATTTGGACCTCGGTCTGGGGATTTTGTAATTGAGTAATCGGGTAATTTTGTAACTTGAAAACTAAGACCCGTGCTGACGATTTTCAATTACAAAATTACCCAATTACGAAATTACTCAATTGCACGCCACGCGGAAACCGTAGTCGGCGTACTGGAAATCTGGGGGGATGCTGGAGCGGGCGGAGCAGCGCGCTACTTTGATGTGGTGTCGCCATGATCCGCCGCGGGAGGACTTCCGCTTGGTTGGTTCGGGGCCGCGCGGGTTACGCTCGGGCGAAACGGCGTAGTAGTTGGAATCGTACCAGTCGCTGCACCATTCGTGGACGTTGTCGCAAATGTCGTACAGGCCGAAGCCGTTTGGAGCGTAACGGGCAACGGGCTCGGGGCCGGTTTGCCAGCGGGTGGCATAGTCGGGGAGGGATTGCGGCGGGGCATCGCCCCAAGGGTAATGTTTTTGTTCCAAGCCGCCGCGGGCGGCGAGCTCCCACTCGGATTCTGTGGGCAAGCGGTAGGCACGGGCGGTTTGCGATCCGAGCCACTCGCAGTATCGAGCGGCTTCGAACCACGAGACTCCGGTCACCGGTTGTTGGGGATGGTTGAAGTTGGGATCAGACCAGAAGGGTGGCGCCTGCGCGGACGTCGCACGCAGAAAATGTTCGTATTCGGCGTTGGTCACTTGCGTGGCGGCTAGCAGGAAAGCGTCGACCCAGACCCGATGAATCGGACGTTCGCAATCCTGTCCGGCCTTTGAGCCCATCAGGAACCAGGCGGCGGGGATCTGGATCAGCGATGGTTCGAGCGCCAAGGCCGAAGTTTCTGTGCGGGCTGAACTGAGGGTCATGAGGTGCCGCTGTTTCCCTATAGGAGAAAAGTTTATCAGCGTTGGGTTCTCAAGAGACGGGGCGGACAGCCTAACCGCGCAGTTCCTTCACTACTTTGGCAGTGTCGTTGTCCTGGAACAGACGGATGGCGGCGATGCCGGCGGCACCGGCGGCTAGACAGGAGTGAGCGTTGGCTAGATTGATCCCGCCCAGGGCCAGGACTGGGATGTTTGCGAAGCATGCTTCCTTCAGAAGCTTGAGGCCCGTGGGGTGCGCGTTTTTTTTTTCGAAGACGGGGGCGAAGACGGCAAAGGTTGCGGCGTTGGCGGCGGCGCGGGCTACCTCTGCTGAGGAATGACAGGAGACTCCGATCACGGGACCTTGTGGTGAGTTTTGGCGGGCAGAGCCTACCCTGAGCCTGTCGAAGGGAGCGCCCGCCCCATACTTCGACCATGCTGTTCTGACTTCATGTGGAGAGATGTCGTCGGAGCGGAGGTGGACTCCGTCGGCTTGGACGGCGAGTGCGACATCAGCGCGGGAGTTGATGAGGAGTGCAGTTCTCAGTTGTGACCTTTCGCGGATGACGCTCACGGCTTCTCGAGCCAGGGACTCCAGATCGCGCGTGGGAAGATCTTTCTCGCGGAGCTGGATGTAGTCGACGCCGGCCCAAGCGGCTTCGCGGATTTTTTCCAGGAGGCGGTCACGGCGGGAGGATTCGTCACCGCGGAAGGCGGTGCGGTCGGTAATGTAGTAGAGAAGGCAGGTGTCCGGCATCAGCTGCAGTTTAATGCATCAAGCTTGCTTGCAGGGACTTGGGCACGTGCGCGGACTTTCTTCTTTCGCCCCGTTGGGGCTGCCTCATCTCAATTTTCCCACCCACGGCTTGCACCGTGGGCTGCATTCTTTCGCCGCTTCGCGGCTCTTGAATCGTCGGTTCTCTACGGCCTGGTCTTGGCAATTTCCGGCAAGACTTCGCCTTCTTTCTTGGGAGTGCCCCCGAGATGGTATTTCGTCAGGCCATCGCGCAGGAACTCGAAGGCGTCCTCGGGGCTGTCGACGATCTTGAACTGGTTGACGTCTTCCGGAGCAATTGTGCCGGCGTCGACGAAGGCCTGAAAGTTGAGGATGCGATTCCAGTATTCGCTGCCATAAATGACGACCAGAATTTTCTTGGCCAGCTTATCGGTTTGCGCGAGGGTGAGGATTTCAAAGAGTTCGTCCATGGTTCCGAAGCCGCCGGGGAAGATGACGAGGGCCTTGGCAAGATAGGCGAACCAGAATTTGCGCATGAAGAAATAGTGGAACTGAAAGTTCAGCGCGGGAGTGATGTACCGGTTGGGGCTTTGTTCGAACGGCAGCTGAATATTCAGGCCAACCGTTTTTCCGCCGGCTTCGTGAGCGCCGAGATTGGCGGCTTCCATGATGCCGGGACCTCCGCCGGTAGTGACCACGAAACGGCGGCGGCGGGCGGGAATCTGGATCGACCACCTGGTCAGTATGTGAGCCAAGCGGCGCGCGTCTTCGTAATAGCGGGCCATGTCGACGCCGGCCTGGGCGAGTTTCAGATCTTTTTCAAGTTGCGGGGCAGGCGTGGCCGCGTGATTCTGCTTGATCGCAGCGAGGGTCTTCGTGGCATCCTTGTGTCCCTGAAAGCGAGCGGAGCCGAAGAAGACGACGGTGTCCTGAATCTGCTCGCGGCGGAAGCGAGCCAGCGGTTCCTGATATTCGGCCAGGATGCGGAGGATGCGACCATCTGGGCTGTTCAGGAAGGATGGATTTTCGTACGCCACTGGCGCGGATTTGAGGTGGTCAGTCATAGTGAAACTCGCAATCAAAAATCGTGGTGCGAAGCATAGGCATCAGAATACCGGCACGGCCGGATTACGGGGATCAGTGGTGGCAGGGCTCGAAATCGCAGCGCCTGAGGTGCGCATCCCCATTTGCGCTACCCGGCAGACCGCTATTGATACTCGTGGTAGTGGAGCGCCTCCCAGAAACCGATCCAGATATCGAGCAGGCCCAAGCCGCTGCACAGGCCACGGAAGAAGCCATTGGAAACCACGGAGCGGAGAGCGGGAAACGAGAGCAGTAAGTAGTTATCAGTCCACTCCGGGGTCCAGGGCAGAATGATGAGCAGTACTCCAGCCACTGCGCTGACCAGCACAAAAAGGAAAACGGAGATGCGATGCATCCAGACTTGTAGGCCGCTGGGGCTTGGGTGAGGCGCGGACTGCTCGGGAGGATCCAGAAGCGCGGCGCGTGTGGCAGCCTGCGGCGGAGCGGGCTCTGGCGTGCCCGGAGCGCTGGAAACGGGAGTGGGGTCGGTCATCGGCGGCTCCGCGAAGAGACGGCACGGAAATCGTTGCAGCTCGCATTGGACCCCGGATGGGAAAAATTGGGGACAAAAGCCATCGGGCTATTCTACGACTTCAGGGCCTTAATGCGCTCGGCGACGTCGCGATAGTCGATGTTGGTGCCGTAGACGTCCATGAAGTGGTGCAGGGCGGAAGGCTTGTCTCCGGCGGTTTCGTAGGCAGAAGCCAGTTCGTAGTGCAGCGCAACCCGGGTCTCGCCGTCGATGCTGGGAACGTTGAGGGCTTTGTCATACCAGCGGACGGCGGCCTCGGGCACGCCTTTTTCGAGGAAGCACTGCGCCAGCCAGGTGTAGGTTTGCATAATCTGCGGGAACGGTTTTCCGTGATCGAAGGACTGGCAGGCCTTTTGGAGTTCTCCGATGGCCTCATCAAGCAGGCCCATTTC
Source organism: uncultured Acidobacteriaceae bacterium (assembly GCA_963707205.1). Lineage (GTDB taxonomy): Bacteria > Acidobacteriota > Terriglobia > Terriglobales > Acidobacteriaceae > Sulfotelmatobacter. The sequence continues at coordinate 149,063 of CAVPQE010000015.1, read as the reverse complement.
GCGGAATGCGATGCCGAGATTGTAATGCGTTTCGGGATCTTCGTCGGCGGACGCGACGTCGGCTTCGAGATCGTGTTTGAGTTCGCCAAACATTTCCGCGAGATCGACACCGGCGTCGTCGCCAAACGGAGAAGCTTTGGCGGCGGCTCGAGGGGCGGGCGCATGGGAGACCGGGATTGCAGGAGGCTGTGGCTTCGGAACGTTGACAGCCGGCGCGTGCCAGGCTACGGACGCGGTTGCTGACGCCGCCAGCGCGACTTGGTTGGTAGCTGAGGCGGACGCCGCAGCACTCGCGGCCAGCGGCGGAATGACCTTCGGAGCCGCGGTTGCCGGAGTGATGACCGGAGGAGTGACAACTGGCGGAGCGACGACAGGCGGAGGTGTGGGTCTGGGCGCGACCTTCGCGATAGGAGCGGGAGGCTCCGGTTGGGCGACGGGCACGGCTTGCAGGAAATCTTCCCCGAGGGACGCTTCGATGTCGGCGACAAACTCTCCCAGAACCGGGGCGGTTTCTGCGGCTGCAATCCCCGGCTCGGTGTGTGCGGCTGGGACTGCCTTGCGCGCGGCGGGGATTGCCACAGCAGGAGTAGCGGCAGATACGGCAGGCGATGCTGCCGGCTTGGCCTCTGCATCCGGCAAGAAGCCATCGCCCAACGAGGTTTCCAGGTCGGAAACGAATTCTTTCAGAACACCAGGTTCAGGTTCAGGCTTGTGAACCGCCGGCGCAGGCTTGGTCTCGATTGGAGTTTCGGCGACAACCGGAATCTCTTCGAGAACCGGAGGCTTCGAAGCGACCGCAGCGGCCGCTTCGGCGGCGACCGGAGCGTCGTGGACTCGAGTTTCATCAACCTCGACTTCGAGAGTCGGAATATCGTCGGCCGTGAGTTCTTCAACCACGGGCTCGGCTGCGGCCGAAGCTTCTTCCTCCGCTGGTTGACTGGCGGCTTCGATTTCGGCGCGAAGCTCATCTAGTTTGGCGTGATCGCTGGTCAGAGTCTGAAGCTTGGCCAATGCCGCCATGGCTTGTGCGGGCATGTCATGAGCGATATAGAAACGAATCTCATCGACGGTCTCAGCGGCCTTGCTGGACTCGGAAATTTCAGAAGTGCTAGCGGCATTGGCGACCTCGGCTTCAGCCTCGTCCGCCGCAGGAGCATCGGTCTCGATGGTGATGGCATCATCCCACTCCGAGGAGAGATCGATTTCAGCGGAAGCTGCAACCGGCTCGGCTGAGGCCATTGCGGAAGACTTGTCGGCCACGGCGAACTCGGGTTCGGCGGCCGGCTCGACGGTAATTTCGTCGGCGTGGTTCGCAATCGTCGGCCAGGGCGAAGCGGCTTTCGCCACAGCGGGGGCTTTTCCCGGCAACGCCTCTTCCTGGCTGGAAGCGTCTTCTGCGGAAGGTTCCTCGATCGAAAACTCGGGCACGCCATTCTCTGGCTCGTGATCCTGAGGGCCACGAACCTTGCTTGCATGAACTGGCGGTGCGGCATCCAGAAAAATGGGAGCCTCGTCGGCGGACGCGCCGGGAGCCGGAATCGAGGACCGTTCCTCATAACGTTCGGCCAGTTCCCCGTATCGCGTAGCTTCCTCGGGATACTCCGCTTCGGAGTAGACGCGCTGCAGGGTGCGGCAGCACAGCGCAGCCTCGGCAAAGCGGCCCGTGCGCGTGTGCAACGCGGCCAGACGCTGATTGATGCGCAGATCGTCGGGTGCCAGCGGCAAGGCAGCCACGAGAGGACCGAGGGCCTTGGCGGGCATGTTGTACGAAATGAAAAGCTCGGCGTCGGTAAGGGCGGAGCGGACCGCGAGCGAAACTTCGTCCGAATAATGCTGGTGAACGGAAGGCGCGGTAGCTTCCAGATCTTCCACCAGCACGACGGCCTCTTCCGGTGTAATGAGCTTGTTTCCGGTAGTGCCGCTCAGTTGGCTGACCACCTGCTGGTAATTCTGCATATGCAGGGGGTTCGCCGGTTCGATCGTGGCCAGTTTCTGGTATAGATCGCGAGCGCGCGCCAGGTCCCCGGACTGCACGCTGGCATGGGCCAGCAGTTCCATGACTTCACTGACGTGGGTGGTGTCTGCGGCTTTGTGAAACAGGTCAAGCAATTTTTGCAGGGAGTCAGGATTGTCGCGCACGTGCCCGATGATGGCGTGCAGGCTGTCGAGCACCTTGTCCGAGTTTTCCGCCAGCAAGCGCTCCGCGTGCTGGTCGAAAACCTGGAGAGCATTCTCGTACTGGCCGGCTTGCATGAGCGCGTCGGCAAAGCTGGAGATGGCCGGCAGATCGTTGTGCACGGTCAACAATTTGCTGGCGACGGCTCCAGCCTCGGAGAGTTGTCCGGTCTGCAAGTACGCCTTGAGCAGATCGCGCAGACCATCGGGATTGGAATCGATGTCGGGGACTTTTTGCAGGGCAGCAACCGCTCCGGCAGCATCGCCCAACTCGATCATATTTTTGCCCTGCATAAGCAAGGCATAGGTGTTGCCGGGATCCAGTTTCAGCATGCGCTGCAGGATTTCTTCGGCGCCGCTGAGCGATCCTTTGGAGCGCAGACTTTCCGCCGCGGCGGAGAAAATCTGCCAGGCTTCCGTTTTCTTATTCAAGCGAACATACACTTCCGCCAGGCGGACGCGCATGTTGCTGTTTTCCGGATCCATCTCCAGAATTTTCTGGAAGATGCGGACCGCATTCTCGAGTTCATTGGCCTTCAGGAATTCTTCCGCGACCTGCAGATATTGGGCGCGGGCATCATTGAAAAGGCCCTGTTGCGAGTACAGTTCAGCCAGTTTCAGCAAGCTCTCCAGAGACGGCTGGAGCTTGCAGATCTTCTTGTACATCGCGATGGCCTTGACCGTGAAACCCTGGCTGGCATAGGCATCGCCTACAGTCTTGAAGCACGCGGTCGCTTTATCAGTCTCGCCCAGGCGGGTATAGAGGTCGCCGACGGTGTTGGTGACCGTCAGGTCCTTGGCATCGTTCTTAAGGACTTTTTCGTACTCAGCGATGGCATTCTGGATCTTGCCCTGCTGGACATACTTCTCCGCATTGCTGAGAACCTTCTGTTTGTTGAATCCAAACAACGCCATAAGAGTACCAACTCCAGACCCTGGTCTCGATACAGAACCCGCTGAACGTTGGGGGAACTGCTCCCGGGTACAGCCCCGAAGGTCATCTCACCTATCGGCAGATGGACCTACCGGACAAGGCCAATTGTACGTCTGGACGTCATGAACCGCATGGTTACCAAGGGTTACCAGAAGGGAGTGTACGAAAGGGTTACGAAGGGAACCGGGGGGAAGTACCGCTTGACGGGCCCCACGTAGCGCCGGCATCTTACCGGCTGTCCCGGGGGCGTCCTCGCCCTCGGCGCGGCGACTGAGGACGCTGCGGCGCTCCTTTTGCGTGGTCACGGCTCTAATACGAATGTGCTATTTGGTGCAGACGAGGGTCAGTGTATTTTTCGTGAGCGAATTTGTGGGGCACACTCCTGACCACCGAAAAGGAAACCTATGACTTGGATTCGAACTGTCTCTCGGCCTGAGGCCGACGAAAAACTGCAGCAGGCGATTGAGGGCGAGAAACTGCTTTATCCCAAAGAGTATGGCGATCCGGTGCATCCTGATCCGTCGGGGGCGTCGTCGATTGTGGGGTCGCATACGCTGATTCCCGAGGCGCTATATCACGCATTCAGCACCTTCGGGGCGCTAATGTCGCCAGATTTGCCTCTGGAGCGGCGGCAGCACGAGATGATCGCAACCATGGTCTCAGTGACCAACCGGTGCGTCTATTGAATCGAGTCACACGCAGAGTTTCTGCGTAGGGTGACGTTGGATGGGGGATTAGTGGAGGCGCTGCAGAAGGATTACACCATCGCGCCGATTTCGGCCCAGGATCGCGCGATGCTCGATTACGTGGTCAAACTGACCAAGGATGCAACTAAGGTCCGAAAGGATGATATCGACGGACTACGGGCCTCGGGTTTTGACGATCGGGGAATTCTGCAGATCACGCTGATTGCATCGTGGTTCAACTACATTAATCGCGTGGCGGATGCGCTGGGGGTGGGGAGAGAATAGCGTTCAAAGTCTAGCAGTGACAATCAAACACGCCCTAGGCGGATCAGCAACTTGCGGCTTCGAGCTTTCATCGCGGGTGTACCGTTCCCAGTAGCCTCTCGCAGGATTTTCAACACCGAGGGTCGAATGCTTGGCTCATCTTGCGCTAAGTCAGTCAGTCCCTGAAGAGCGAAGGTCTTGACAATGGAACTACGGTCTTCCAGATAACCATTCAGCGATAATATTACACTCTGCCTTTCCTTGGCATTCAGCGAAAGCCGTGGAATGATGACTGCGAGATGCCAGCGCAGTTCCTGTTGCGTGGCCTCTCTCATCAGACCAAGAAGTTCTTTCTTGTAGGGCTGAAGAAGTTCAGGATGCTTGCGTGTGACTTTCTCAGTCGCGTCTGCGACGCGCATTCGCACGAGCGGATCCTCTACCCACAAACCTGTGATGAGTTCGGGAAACAGCTCAGGATCATTGGACACAATGGCGGCCACATGGTCTGAGCGGCCGATTGTCCGTCGATCTCTTCCTTTTAGGAGGGAAAGGATGTTTCTTTGCGTTGGTTGCGGGAGGCGCATCGGAGGAAGCCAGAGTATACAACTGCGGAGCAAAAAGCATCTGCGTAGAATCGGGCGGTTGGGGCAGTGTGAGAACTGTACTACTACGCCTCCTTCGGGGAGACCGTTCCACTAGACTGGAATTGGAGGGCGCCACGGACCCCGAAGTCTGGTCTCGCTATGGCCGAATCGATTGCAGAATTCTTCCTAGAGAATTTTCAGGCGCATCGGCACGAGTGCGCCTACCGGCAGCGCCGGGGATACCGGACTGAATCGCTCACTTACGGCGATGTCCTCCAGGTTGCCTTGGGCTTTGCTCGTGAACTGGAGACGCACGGGATTGCAAAGGGCGACCGGGTGATGCTGTGGGGCGAGAACTGTGCGGAGTGGTCCGCCGTGTTCTTCGGGTGCGCCCTCCGCGGTGTGATCGTTGTGCCCATGGATGACGGCTCCGCGGCCGATTTTGCCATGCGAGTCTTTCAGCAGGTCTCGGCGAAACTGCTGGTCGCATCGCGGCGTCATCTGCACGAGTGCTCGCAGCCCTCGATCGCAACCTTAAACCTGGAGGGTCTCGCACAGACGGCGGATCAATCGGCTGCCCCGCCGAAGATTCCACTGGGGCGCAACGATGCCCTGCAAATTGTTTTTACCTCGGGCACCACCGCCGAGCCCAAGGGCGTGGTGATCACCCACGGGAACGTTCTGGCGAACATCGCTCCACTGGAAAGGGAGATGCGCAGGTATTTGAAGTATGAGCGCTTCGTACATCCAATCCGCTTCCTGAACCTGCTGCCGCTCAGTCATGTGTTTGGTCAATTCCTGGGGATGTTCCTGCCTCCGCTTCTGGGTGGGACCGTGGTTTTCCAGGATGAGCTGAAGCCTTCGGAAGTGCTGCACACGATTCGGCGCGAGCGCGTCTCGGTGCTGGTGAGTGTGCCGCGGGTGCTGCAATCCTTGAAACAGAAAATCGAGCGCGATCTGGAAGACCGCGGAAGAAGCGAGGCGTTCCAGCGTCGGTTTCGGTCAGCGGAGGGGAAACACTTCCTGCGACGGTGGTGGACGTTTCGCGCGATTCATCGCCAGCTCGGCTGGAAGTTCTGGGCGTTTATTTCGGGCGGCGCGGCGCTCGACCGCGAAACCGAAGAGTTCTGGGGACGCTTGGGATACGCGGTGATCCAAGGATATGGATTGACGGAAACGACATCGCTGATCAGCGTGAACCATCCGTTCCGTCTGGGCAAGGGATCGATCGGGAAAGTATTAGCGGGGCGCGAGGTGAAGCTAGCAGAAGATGGAGAAATTCTGGTGCGCGGTGGAGGCGTGGCTTCCCGATATTGGAATGACCACGGCGCTCAGCAAATTTCTGATAAGCATATTGCGGATACACAAGGATGGTATCGTACGGGCGATATCGGAGCGCTCGATGAGGCCGGCAATCTTTATTTTAAAGGGCGCAAGAAGGAAGTGATCGTCACGCCGGGCGGCACCAATGTCTATCCCGAGGATCTGGAGGCGGCGCTGCGGAGACAACCCGAAGTGAAAGATTCTGTGGTCGTCGGAATTGAGCGCGGCGGGAACGCGGAGGCGTGCGCGGTGGTGATTTTGCGCGGCAGCACCAAGTTGGAAGAAGTGGTGCAGCGCGCGAATGAATCATTGGCGGAGTATCAACGAATGCGCATGTGGATCGTGTGGCCGCAAGAGGATTTTCCCCGGACGAACACGCAGAAGCCACGCCGAAACGTGATACGGGAAGTGGCACAGGCGCAACTGCTCGAGAAGCGTGCGCAAGGCGGCGAGAATACGCCTTTGGCGGACTTGATTGCGCGGGTGACGGGGCGGCGGTCCGTGGCTGGCTTGCGCGAGGACGCGAGTCTCGACTCCGATCTGGGGTTGAGCTCGCTCGACCGGGTTGAATTGCTGAGCACGCTGGAAGACCGCTACCAGGTGGATCTCAGCGAAGCTCGGTTCAGCGCGGTGCGCACGCTGGGCGATCTGGAACGAATGCTGCGTGGAGACGCAGCGCCGGGCGCGGTGTATCACTATCCGAGTTGGGTGTTGCGCTGGCCGGTAACTTGGGCGCGTCTCATGGCGCATTACCTGCTGATGCGTCCGGCGATTCTCTTGTTGGGGTGGCCCCGCATTGAAGGGCGCGAACACTTGCGCGGGGTAAACGGACCGCTGCTGGTGGTCTCCAACCATGTGGCAGACGTTGATCCGGGATTTATTTTGACGGCGTTGCCGGCACGTTTTCGGCATAGGCTGGCCACCGCTACCGGCGGAGAGACGCTGGAAGCGCTGCGTACGCCTGCGCTGGATCGTGGATTTTTTGCACGCATTTATGACCGTGTGCAGTGGACCTTGGGAGTCTCGCTGCTGAACTTATTTCCACTGCCGCGCGAAGCCGGTTTCCGCCGCAGCTTCGCCTATGCCGGCGAGGCGGTCGATCGCGGGTACAGCGTGCTGGTTTTCCCTGAGGGCCGGCATACGACGGACGGGAAAATGAATCCGTTTCGCGCCGGGATTGGGCTGCTGGCGCAGAATCTCGGCATTCCAGTTCTCCCCATGCGCATTGACGGGCTGTTTGAAGTGAAACAGGCTGGCAAGAAGTTTGCGAAGCCTTGGACGTTCAGCGTTCGTATCGGTGCGCCAATAAGATTCCCGGCGGGAACTGATCCGCAGACGATTGCCACGGAGTTGCAGAAAGCTGTGGAAGCGCTCTGAAGTTCTTCGCGCACGGAGCCCCTGATTCGCTTCAAAGCTATTTCACCGGAAGTTCCTCGCTGCCATTGCTCGCATTAGACCCGCACGGAATCTACTCTTCGTCTATCTGCGGTTCCTCCTGATGCAGGTCTGCCTCCAACTTGATTTCAGGAACCTTAGATTCACGCAGCAGACGATTGAGCGCGGGCAAATCCGTGTTTTTGAATTCATTCCAGCGCTTCAGCATGTCGGCGCTATCACGTTCCGTCGCCGACAGACCTTCCATTTGAGCGGAGGTTGGTTCGGCATCCGCCTGCCACACCTGCATGTACAGTGTTCCGGCCTGTCCGTTGACGCGGCCGAGCGTGACTTCCTGCGAAGGCGGAGCGAAGAACCCGCCGGGAGCGCCGAGCAGGGCAGTCAGTTTTTTCTGGAAAGTTTCGATGGATTCTTTGGTCGAGGCATTCGCTTGTGCGCTGAGCTTTTCGAGTTGAGCGCGAATCGATCCGCCCTGTAGAAGCGCCTGCCCCGATTCGGTCATGATGGAAGCCATGCGAGTTTCCGCCTGGAATTTTTTCTGCAGCCCAGCCGCGGAAGTTTTGACGCGAGGGTCCATCTTGACAGTCAGTGGCGCAGTGGAAGTCTTTCCGTCGACCGTGAGCCGGACTGAATAAGTGCCTGGCAGCACCGTCGGGCCCAGAGGCAGACGCGGCGTGTCGTGCGGAATTGCGGCGATTGGATAGTCATGCCGTGCGGATGTGGGCGCCGGATAGTGCAGATCCCAGACCCAGCGGTGCATTCCAGCATCGGTGGAGAGTTGCCGCGGCTTGCGCACCCAGTACAGCGGGATCAACTGCTTCTGTAATTCTTCCTCGGTGATATCCGGTTTGTCGGCATTGGAAAAGCGCCGGACGAGATGGCCCTGCGTATCCAAAATTTCGAGCGTGACTGAGGAGGCCGCCGCGGGCAAGAAGTAATCAAGGATTGCACCATCGGGCGGATTGGCCGCAGCAGGTTCGTCGGGCGGAAGCGGCGTATCCGTGTAGGTGTCGCGCTGGATACGATAAGCGGGGGCGGGGGTGAATAGATGCGCTGCGTTCGCAGTCCCGGCCGAGGCCTCGCGCAGGGGCGCGATGTCGTCGAGAATCCAGAACGAGCGCCCGTGCGTCGCCACGATCAGATCGTTTTCATGGATCCACAGGTCGCGCATGGAAGTGTGGGGCAGATTCAGTTGCAGCGACTGCCAGTGGTCGCCGTCATCGAACGAAACCCAGACGGCATTCTCGGTGCCCGCGAATAACAAACCTTTGCGGACGGGATCTTCGCGCACCGTGTCCACGGGGCCGAAGTCCGGCAGGCCGTCGCTGATCAGCTTCCAGCTTTTTCCGCCATCATGCGTGCGATAGAGGTAAGGATGCACGTCGTTGATCCGGAATCGGCTCACAGAAACGTAGGCGGTCTGTTCGTCGAAGTGCGACGCCGAGATTTGTGTGACCTTGCTCCACGCGGTGAGTTCTTTGGGCGTGATGTCGGCCCAATTCTTCCCGCCGTCACGCGTGATCCAAAGCTGGCCGTCGTCGGTCCCGGCCCACAGGGTGTCCACGGTCTTAAAAGAAGGGGCGAGGGCATAAATGACGCCGCGCATTTTGTCGGCGCCCTTAGGAATGAGTGTGCCGACGCTGGTCGGCACGCCCGGGTTCTCGCGAGTCAAGTCCGGGCTGATGGTCTGCCAGGAATTGCCGCCGTCGGTGGTTTTGAAAAGCACATTACTCGCGAAATAAAGGATGTGCGGGTCTACCGGAGAAAACATCAGCGGTTCGGTGCGGTCAGTGCGGTACTTCGGGTTGCGCAGCGGAATCGGTGTGACGTTCTGCACCTGACCGGTCGACCAATGAAATTTGGAGACTTCGGTTCTTCCCCCGCCATAGATGAGGTCGGGGTCGAGCGGATCGGGGGCGACGTAGCCGTATTCGATGACGCCCACGGGATGCCAGTCGCGGTACGTGATGGCGCCGTCGTTGCCGCGGCTCAGAGTGCATGCCGATCCGCTCTCTTGTTGTCCTCCGCAGACGCGATAGGGAAACGTGTTCGTGGTAATTGCGTGATAGAACTGCGCCGTGGGTTGGTTGTACCAGGAACTCCAACTCGCGCCTGCGTTCACCGTGATGATTGCGCCTTGATCGCTGACGATCAGAATAATGTTGCCGTTGTTGGGATTGATCCAAAGATTCTGGTAGTCATCGCCGCCGGGCGCACCGCGGAATCCTGACCAGGTTTTGCCGCCATCGCCGGATCGCATGGTGACTGTGCTGGCCACGTAAACGAGGTCGGGATTCTTCGGATCGACTTTAGGGATGGGGAGATCGCCGCCCCCGATGCGGCCGGATGGACGAGGATCAGTGGTGATTTGCGACCAGGAGTCTCCCGCGTCGTCCGAGCGGTAGACGCCCAGCTTTCCCGAGGCCGTGGCGAGAGTGGCATATAGCCGGCGCGTATCGCTGGGCGCAATGGCAACATAGATTTGCGATAGGTCTTTGGGCAAGCCGTTGGTCAGAGGATGCCAGGTGCTGCCGCCGTCGGTGGATTTGAAGAGCCCGCCACCGGCGCCGTTGAATTCGTTGCCATCTTCCCATGGTCCCTCGCGCACTTCCCACATGGAGGCGTAGACGACGTCGGGATTTGAAGGATCGATCTCCAGGTCGGAGCCGCCGGTATTTTCGTCCTTGGCTATAACTCTCTGCCAAGTTTGACCGCCGTCGGTCGAGCGATAGATTCCGCGCTCTTCGCTGGGCCCGTAGGGATGGCCGAGCACCGCGGCAAAAACGCGATTCGGATCGCGAGGATCGACGGCGAGCGCGGGAATTTGTTGTCCGTCGACCAGGCCGAGATGGGTCCAAGTCTTACCGGCATCGGTAGATTTGTAGATGCCATTGCCGACGGAGAGGTCGGGACGATGCAGTCCCTCGCCGCTGCTCACATAAACGATGTTTGGATCGGAAGGAGCAACCGCGATGGCGCCGATGGACTGCGTCGACTCGTGATCGAAGATGGGGTTCCAAGTGCGCCCGTAGTCGTCGGATTTCCAAACGCCGCCGTTGACCTGGCCGATGTAAAACACATTGGGCTGGCTGGGAACGCCGGCGGCTGCGCGAGTGCGCCCCCCCCGAAATGGGCCGATCATGCGCCAATGCAAATCCTGATAAGTGTTTTCGGGAACTTGCGTCCAGCTTGCGGTTCCGGCCAGAAAAACGACGAAGCACACCATTAGAGGAATGACTACTCGGGATTGTTTCACTTGCGCCCCCTCAGGACATGAAACGGCAAACTAGTTAGAATAAACCAAAACCGCAGTGATCGGGGTTCGGTCTCTTTCCAGGCAATGCAGCAGTTGAGTCTCCCCGGTTTCCGTTCTTAATGGGCGTTATCCCGACCAGAGCCGTTTTTCAGACGGCGGGAGAGCCTGCCCTGAGCGAGGCCGAAGGGGATCTTGCGCGAGCCGGCAGCAGGGCCGGGGAAACTCCCGTGCGGCAGTCGGCTAAATAAGTTTGTTGGCTCTCTGGCGAGGCGTTTATGATGTCGGAGCTTTCAAACACCATGCGCACTCAAGGTTCTGAGCAACCTCGCAGCTTTCCTGCCTTCGTAATTCGCCATTTCCTTTTCCTCGTGGTGATCTGCGCGGTTGCGAATGCGCAGGCGGTCGCGGCACCCGCGAGCGCCACGGCAGATCAGGGCCTCACGCCGATCCTCAATTACATCTCCTCGGCATGGGACACGCTGACTCGCTCCATGACTGACTGCGTAAGCGTCGTCGATCCCAAGATCAAAGTGGCGCCGGTACTGTATTTGCCCGCGGAGGTGGCCGAGCCGGCAGCGGTGCACAAGTTGGCTGCGGACTGCAATGTGCGCGTCGAGCATTTGCCAGTGGAGATCCATCGATTGGGTGAGATCGATACAGGCAAAATTCAGCCTCACGGGCTTCTCTACCTCCCGAACAAATATGTGGTGCCAGGCGGCCGCTTCAACGAGATGTATGGCTGGGATAGTTACTTCATCATTCGCGGCCTGCTGCGCGCGGGACGCGTAGACCTGGCGCGAGGTATGGTCGATAACTTCTTTTTTGAGATCGAGCACTACGGCGCGATGCTCAACGCGAATCGCACCTATTACCTGACGCGGTCGCAGCCTCCTTTCGTAAGCTCGATGTTTGTGGATGTCTACCGGGCCACGCAGCAAGCGAAGAACAACGACGGGCGGCCCGACAAGGCATGGTTGGAGCGGGCCTATGCCGATCTCGACAAAGACTACGGAATGTGGACGCGCGATCCGCATCTGGCTGGACAGACTGGGCTCTCGCGTTATTACGATTTTGGCGAAGGTCCCCCAGCGGAAGCGGTGCAGGATGAAAGCGGCTTCTACCGCAAGGTCGCGCAATATTTCTTTTTGCATCCGGCCCAAGCCGACGACTATGTGGTTGAAATGAACCCGGGAACCACCCAGGCGGTTGCGGGCTCGCCGTATTCTTTGCAGGTCTGCGACGTCTCCATGATTATGGCCTCCGCGGACTGCGAGAACCCGAAACAGTTCAAGCTGAGCGTGGATTACTACAAAGGCGACCGGTCGATGCGCGAATCCGGCTTCGACGTGAGCTTTCGCTTTGGGCCCTTCGGCGCGGCCACGCATCACTATGCGCCCGTGTGTTTGAACAGTCTGCTTTACAAGACAGAAAAAGATTTGGAGCAGATCAGCCTCTGGTTGGGCCGCGCCGAAGACGCCAAGAAGTGGAATCAGCGGGCGGAGGCGCGGAAGAAACTCATCTCTCGTTACCTTTGGAACCAGGAGCAGGGACTGTTTTTCGATTACAACTTTCAGACGAGCCGGATGTCGAATTATCGCTATGCGTCCACGTTCTATCCGCTGTGGGCAGGGCTGGCGACGCCAGAGCAGGCAAAGGCGGTGGCCGGCAACCTGAAAGCCTTTGACCAGCCCGGCGGACTGCCCATGAGCACCTACGAGACTGGTGCGCAGTGGGATTTGCCGTACGGCTGGGGGAATATCGAAATGCTGGCGATCGATGGTCTGCGGCGATATGGCTACAACGCGGACGCGGATCGCGTTTCTTACGAGTTCCTCTCGACGGTCGCGGAGAACTTCCGCCGCGACGGCAACATCCGGGAGAAATACAACGTGGTAACGCGGTCCTCCGAAGCACACGTGGAACTTGGCTATGAGATGAATGTGGTCGGCTTCGGTTGGACGAATGCCGGGTTTCTCGAACTACTACACGGACTCCCGAAGGAAATGGTCCAGCGGCTGGAGAAAGAACAGAATCAGCCGCTGCCGTCGATGAAGTGAGGCCGAGTAAATGGCGCCTTACATCCGGAATTAATAGCTAACTCCGTAATGATGTTACTTGCCGCTAGGCGCCTCTGGAACCGCGTTGACTAGATCGCGCAGCGGCTTGATGACCGTAAAGCGAACCAGGGCTTGCGGCTTCTCGGCTTTATCCAAGACCGCAAGTCTCTCAGCCTTCCAACCTGCTGCTGCTGGCAATCCAGAAGAAAGGTAAGAAACAGCTTCAAGACCCAGCGTCCCGAGTTCGCCGAGTTGCTGAGCTCTCGGTTCGGCTTGGGCGAGCAGGGGAGAGTCTGCCATCAAGCGCAGGATTCCCGGCTCCGCGCTTATCCAGGCCTTGAAGTCAGCAGTTAAGTCTGTTTGCTCGTGTGTTCGGGCCGCAGGGTTCTGCAGGTAAGCACGCATGCGCAGCTCAAAATTGTGGCGCGATGGCGGGTCGGGCGGAAGCGCATCCACCAGCAGGTCGAGTGGCGTCAGCTGATTGGCGTGTTGCAAATGAGCACGCTGGTCGAAGGGAACGGGCTCAAGAACAGAGGCGAGGATCTGCAAAGGACCAATCTGCCGCGTTCCGCTCAACTGGCGCAGGCTCACATCTTCCTGAGAGATGTGGGTCAGACCAATGGCTTCCAGTCGCAGCGACTCGACCTCGAGCCGGCGGTACATGTCGTCCACGTCGTTTACGTTACGCGGCGACCACAGCCGCTCGGCGATGACCGCCGTGCGCGGCCAGATGCGTGAGTCGATGTCGAGAGCGCTGGTCTGCTCCTCCCACATGCAGGCTTCTCCGCCGAGAATGCGTGCTTGCTGCTCCGTGCTGAGATCGGTGCCTTCGGGCAGCGGATCGACCATGTAGTGTTCTGCGGCCGGGCTCATGAGATTCAAGTAGTAACCGGCAGAGAGGATGCCGTTGTATCCATTTCTGGCTCCGGCGGCGAGGGAGTCGAAGCCGCGCCAGCTCTGCACCATGATGTCCTTGGGCAGGTCCGGAGTGAGAATCTCATCCCATCCAATCATGTGCTTGCCGTGTTTCTCCAGAAGTTTGAGCAGGCGCTGATTAAAATGGTTTTGTAGTGCGGCCGTGTCTTTGAGATTGTGTTCGCGCATGAAACTCTGGATGCGCGGGTTCGCCTTCCACTCGACGCCGTTGTTCTCGTCGCCGCCGATGTGCATGAAATGGTCGGGGAAGATGGCGGCCATCTCTCCGATGAACGTATCGAGAAACTTATAGGTGTTTTCTCGCGTGGGATCCATGACCGGGTCGAAGACTCCGAATTTTCGCTCAATGTGGAACGGCCCCGGCGCACTCGCGATCTCGGGATATCCCACGAACCATGCACTGGTGTGCCCTGGCATGTCGAACTCGGGCACCACGCGAATGCCACGATCGCGCGCGTACGCAACGATTTCGCGGGCTTCTTCTTGCGTATAAAACAGTCCGTCCGAGCCGAGTTCAGTGAGCTTCGGAAAGGCTTTACTCTCGATGCGGAAGCCCTGGTCTTCGCTCAGATGCCAGTGAAAGACGTTGAGCTTCACCGATGCCATGCCGTCGAGCGTGCGCCTGAGAACATCGGCGGGGATAAAGTGGCGTGCGCAGTCGATCATCAGGCCCCGCCAACGAAAGCGGGGCGTGTCGTGAATCATCACGGCCGGAATGAAATATCCGCTTGCGTCGGACTGAATCAGTTGTTCCAGAGTTGCCAGGCCCTGCATCGCCCCAACCACAGTCGCGGCCCGAAGGTGAGCGCTCGAGGAAGTGACTTCAAGAGAATAGGACTCGTCTTCCTCGATTGACTGGATGGTTTCTCCAGCCCCATCGACACTGATGACCAGCGCCGCTGACGCGGCATCGGCAGCCGGGGACGAAGGAATGGAGACGCCAGTCCGATTTTCGATGCGACCCAGGCTGCGCGCAATGGCGGAGTCGAGGCGGGCGTTTCGGAAGTGGTCCGCGACAATACTAAAAGATGGAGCGATAACGAGGCCCCCTTCCTGCGTGGAGAGCTGCGACGGCTGTGGCATGAGGGTGTTGACGAATCCAGGTGCCGAGCCTTGTGACGACGGTGTCACCTGAGCAGAGGCGATGGGCAAGATTGCGAGATTTGCGAGGATCATTGCGATTGCGAGTTGACGTATCATGGCGCCTCTTTCATAGTCCTTCATTCGCGAGGACGGCGCGGCGGAGCCGCGAGGGAAATATAAATCAATTGATTGTCGCCTACAGGAGCGGGTGAGCAGCTTCGTCTTCGTGCATCGCTTCCGAACCGCACCGAGGCGCAAGTGCAACGTAACTTCATGAGATGACCTTCAGTCAAGTCCACTTTTGGAGGCATCGTCCGTCCTCGAAAGTAGACATTTCTTCCACAGGCTAACTCATAGCATCTTCAGGCACGGACAATTCAGTCCAGCAGAATCAATCACTTGGCAAACTCAAATCTTGTCCTTTTCCACAGTGTTCCTGCAGGAACATCGGCCCATCCCTGCGTTGACGACCTCCGCCATCCCACCTAAGATGGAACTCCGTTTTTTTATGATCAATCAGACCATCTCGCACTATCGCATCACCGGCCAACTGGGCAGCGGTGGGATGGGCGTGGTGTACGAGGCCGAAGACCTGAACCTGGGGCGCAAGGTCGCGCTGAAGTTTCTGCCCCCGCAACTGTCGCGCGATCAGAACGCGCTCGACCGCTTTCTTCTCGAGGCACGCACCGCATCGGCGCTGAACCATCCCAACATTTGCACCATTTACGCGGTCGAAAAAGCAGAGGGTGAGGACGCGCAGTCGTTCATCGCGATGGAACTGCTCGAGGGTCAGAACCTCGATCAGAAGCTTCACACCGGTCCGCTGCCCACCGACCGCCTGCTCGACATTGCGATTCAACTCGCCGACGCGCTCGACGCCGCGCATGCCAAGGGGATCATCCATCGCGACATCAAGCCGGCAAATATCTTTCTTTCGCCGCGCGGCCAGGTGAAAGTCCTGGATTTCGGCCTGGCCAAGCTGACCCGTCCTGAGATGCTGATGGAAACGATTGGCGCCACGCAAGATTCACCCCAACCCGCGCATTTAACCAGTCCCGGCGCGACCGTGGGCACGATCTCCTATATGTCGCCGGAGCAGGCGCGCGGTGAAGAACTTGACACGCGCTCGGACCTGTTTTCGCTGGGCACGGTCATCTACCAGATGGCGACGGGAAAGCTGCCTTTTTCCGGACCCACCTCGGCAGTAGTGTTTCACGCCATTCTCGAACTGGATCCGGTTTCTCCTCTGCAGTTAAATGCGACGCTTCCGCCCAAGTTACAGGAGATCATTGAGAAGCTTTTAGAAAAAGACCTCGACCTGCGCTACCAATCCGCGGCGGACCTGCGCGGAGATCTGAAGCGCCTAAAGCGTGACGTCGAATCCGGGAAGAAGGGTGTGGCGCCCGGTGCAGCCTCGATTCCAGTTGCGGCCACCGCCGTTTCGGGTTCTGGGCAAATTGCGCTTGCCCCCGAATCATCTCGGGTAGGTTCTTCTCAAAGTTCGGCGGTGGTTGCTGCTGCCGGACGTCACAAGGTAGGGACTGGAGTCACCGTTCTCCTTGGGATCATTGTCCTGGCGGCCGCAATCTTCGGAATTTACTCTCTGCTGATGCGGCATGGCACCATGCCGTTCCGCAATTTCGCCGTCACCCGGGTGACGGAGGAAGGCGACGTGGTATGGGCGGCGCTCTCGCCCGACGGCAAATACATTCTGAGTCTCGTGCGGGACAACGGCCTGGCCAGCTTATCGTTGCGCAATGTTCCCACCAACAGCATCACCCAGGTGCAGCCTCCAGCGGAACTTTACTATCACGGAGTGCATTTTTCTCCGGACGGAAATTATTTTTATTTTGTGCGCAGCGATCCGGGAAATACCGAACTCCAATTTCTGTATCGCGCCCCGCTACTGGGCGGTACACCGGAGAAGTTGGCGGAGGACGTCGACACGAATATTACGATTTCCCCGGACGGCCGCAAGGTCGCCTTCATGCGCTTCGACAATCCTCAGCAGGGCAAATATCAGTTGATCGTGCGCTCGCTTGATCAAGGCGCGGAAACGGTGCTCGCCAACGGTCCCACCGGCCAGGCACTCAATAATCCCGCATGGTCGCCCGATGGCAAGACGATTTTGTGCACCGTGAACCAGCCTGAGAATGCGCTTACGGGATTGCTGGCGGTGGACGCCAACACCGGCCAGCAGCACAAGATTTTGAGTTCCCCCGACGCTTTAGGTTTGCCGACCTGGATGCCCGATGGCAAGGGCTTGCTGGCGCTGGATAGCGATCGCTCCACCAATTACACGCGGTCTCAGATCGTCTTCATCTCCTATCCAGACGGCAAGGTGAGTCCGATCACCCGCGACACCAACAATTATTCCGACCTCAGCCTTGCGGCCAACGGTCAGGTGCTGGCCACCGTTCTCAGCGAAGGGCGATGGAATTTGTCGGTGATGTCCGCAACCGGTGGCGGGGCAGACGCGCGGCAAGTTGGTCCGGTCTCCAATTTTACAAATTTGACCTGGACGCACGACAGCCGCTTAATCAACGACACCGACAACATGCTGCGCTGGGTGAATCCTGACACAGGAGCCAAAAGTGTTTTCGCCACCGAGATGGACTCCGTGAGCGGCGATCCCTGGGAATGCTCCGACGGACGGTATATCGTGTTTGTCCTCAGCCTGCTGGGCGGAAAAGGCGGCCAAAACGTATGGCGCGCCGACGCCTCCGGGGGAAATCTGAAGCAGCTTTCGAATGGCAAGCAGGACAACTATCCCGTGTGTTCTCCTGACTCGCGCTGGGTCTATTACATGGATAACAGCGCGGGACGGATCATGAAGATATCGATCGACGGTGGCACTGCGGAGAAAGTCACTGACATGCCCCTCTCCGGGATCTTTGATATTTCTCCCGATGGCAGCACGGCGGTGTTTGCGACGATAGACCACGCCAACGGCCATGAGGAGAAACTGGTGCTGCTCGATACGAGTACGGGACAAGTCCGCAAACTGATGAAGTTCGAGCGCGAGCGCATGGGGTATTTCGTCCGCTTCTCCCATGACGGCAAGTCCGTGGTGTATCCGGTTCGCGAGAATGGCACCGACAACTTGTGGCAGCAACCGCTCGATGGCTCGCCGGGCAAGCAACTGACGTCATTCAAAGCGGAGCACATCTGGGACTATCACTGGTCCCCGGATGGGAGCAAACTAGCGATGGTCCGCGGGCACACCGACTCTGACGTAGTGCTGATGCGCGACATGCAGCAGTGAATCAGAATCCCGCTGGCGCGGGATTCCGGTCTTGTTGTTTCCTCGTTTTATTTTCTTTCATTCATGCTGCCTGGTGCACAACCAGCGGGTGCTCCAGCTTGGGCTGGCCCCAGAGCCAGCCGACGATTGCGCCGAACACGAAGTTCGAACTGCTCACCTCACAGAAATGCGCCCAACGAACCGCGTCCGGGAAGTAAGGATTCGGCATCAGTAATGGGGCGACTCCACTCACGAGCGTGAATATGGCTCCCACGGCGAGTGCACCGCTCAGGCGGGGCAGGCCGAGCATTCGCACCATCAGCAGACACAGCACTACGAATACCGGCCCGCGCAGCAGCAGTTCCAGCACGAAAATCGTGGACGTCGAGGGCAGAGTCTGCGTGGCGTAGAAGTCTTTGATGTACGGCCAAATGATGGTGCCTGCGACGAAATACAGTACGAGATAAGCGACATCAGAAACTGCAAATTTCCAGGCTCGCTCACCGCGCGATTTTGCGGCGATGGGGTGAAAGTGTTCCGCAGGCGTGGCTGCGCGCCTGCCGAACAACAGCATCCACACTGGAACGGAGAGCACGGCCGCGAGGGCAATCTGCGCCATGATTCTGGGCCACTCGATGGGCAAATTCGGCAGGAAGTAAACGCCCTCAAGGGCATTGACCAGCGCGATGACCAGCGGAATCGCCGCCACCGCTGCGCCCAGAGTCCAACCCCGCCACTCCGTGCGCAGGGCCAGGACCGACAACGCGGCTACAGTCACTGCGTTGGTCAGGAACATCCACTGCACGAAGTGCTGAGCAAGATTCGGCATGCCAGTTTTGGGCGGGAGCAGGAGTGCGACCAGGGCTCCGGCGAGGATTTGGAGAATGGATACGGCAACGAAAACTGCGAGGATTCGCAAGATCAGGTTTGAGAATTTCACGACACTCCTCCTTTCATCTGTTTTTCGTAGACTGCGATGGCGTAATGAGTCCAGTCAAAAAGGGATTCGTAACTTCGGATTCCACATTCGAGGGCGAGTCGCGCTGACGTGGGCGCGACCGCCTTCATCGCCTGTAATTGTTCGCGCAAGGCCTGCAGGTGGGGCTGGAGCGCGGCTTCAAGGGATTTGAGTATTGCGAGGGAGGCGGCGGCTCCGATGGCAGTTTCGCTGAAGGCGAAGCGGAGCATGATTGCCTTCGGTCCCGACGCGAGGTCTTCCCGCGTAATGGGCAAGGTGATCCATTTCTTGAGTTCGGCGAGACCTTTCGGCGTCAGGCGGAAGATTTGCCGGCGGCGAAGGCCGGAGCCTTCTTCGATCATGCCGCGGATCAGGCCCGCCTTCTCCAGTCGCCGCAACGCGGGATAGATGGCTCCCGGGCTGTCGCTATAGGTTTTCATTGACGTCGAGGAGAAGACCTTGCGCAGGTCGTATCCCGAGGACGGCTTCTGCAGCAGGCCGAGAAGCGCATAACCAAGCGAGGGAATCTTGAGTGGCCTCATAAAAGGGCCTAGGTAGCTCAATGGTACGTAACGTACTATAACGCAACGTACTATCAGAAGTCAATTCCAAAAAACTAAGGGCGGCCATTGCTGGCCGCCCTCATCGTCGAATTGTCGCGAAGCGGGGTTAGACGCCCTTGACGTTCTCAGCTTGCCAGCCCTTGGGGCCCTTGACCACGTCAAACTGTACTTGCTGACCTTCCTGCAGACTGCGGAAGCCACTCGCCTGAATAGCGGAGAAATGTACGAAGACATCCTCGCCGTTCTGGCGGCTGATGAAACCGTAGCCCTTGGCGTCGTTAAACCACTTCACTGTTCCTGTTTCCATGATGTTGCATGTTCCTTTTTCTTTGATGTAGCGCTGAAACTTTCGGGTCTTCTGCAGGCAGGTCACGCGCTGGGTTGAGCGGAGATGCTTGTACTGCGAAGGAACTCTAAAGTCAAACGCAATTAGATTGTACGGAAAGTGCCCCAAAATAGCTACATAATTTGCTGCAGACTGTCTCTAAACAACTGAGAGTGAGGATGTTATGGTTGGACCCACGGCCGGGAAAATTGCACCCGACTTGCCACCTTTCGGCAAAGGATTCATCATCTAAAGATGCGCTTGCGGATTTTTTCCCTTTCGCTCTTGCTCACAGCTTCGGCGTGGGCCGGGATTGTCGACAATGTGCGCTTCGCTCTGGCACAGAACAATTTCTCGGCCGCGGAGGCGGTGCTCAGTTCTTATCGCAGTCAACAGGGAGTCACTGCCGAATATCTGGACGCATATTCGTGGTTGGGGCGGGCCGCCCTAGACCAGGGCCAATACGATCAGGCGGCGGCTTACGCGAAGCAGACTAAAGCACTGGTGCTGGAGCAACTGAAACAGCGTCCTCTGGATGCGGAACCGCACCTGCCGATCGCACTGGGGGCGGCGCTGGAAGTTCAGTCTCAGGTATTGGCCGAACGCGGGCAACGGACGCAGGCCATCGCGCTCCTGCAGGCCGCACTGCGAACCTACGGGAATACTTCCATTCATGACCGGCTGCAAAAAAACCTGAACCTGCTCTCGTTTCAGGGAAGGCTAGCGCCGACGCTGAAGTGCGACGAGTTTTTGGGAGCAAAACTGCCGGCGCAGCTCAAAGGCTCGCCGGTGCTGCTGTTTTTCTGGGCGCATTGGTGCGCCGACTGCAAGGCGGAAGCGCCCATCATCACGCAGTTGCGCTCAGAGTTTTCCAGCAAAGGATTGCACGTGATCGGGCCGACGCGACTTTACGGTTACACGGCGCAGATTGAGCATGCCTCGGCGAGCGACGAACTGCAGTATATCGATGCGGTCCGCCATCGTTTTTATGCCGGACTGCTTGACATGCCGGTGCCGATCAGCAAGTACAACTTCGACGTCTATGGCGCTTCAACCACGCCAACGCTGGTGCTACTGGATCGCACGGGGAAAGTGGCGATGTACCATCCAGGGGCGCTGCCCTACGACCAGCTGCGGGCGGAGATTGAGAAGGTCGTGGCGCGGTAACCAGCGATGATCGACAAAGCCACATCACGCCAGATTCGCGTGCAAATTCGTCATGTGTTGCTGGAAGTGTGGGATCCCATCGGGATCAAGGACGAGCTAAACGCGCAGGACGAATATGACGGCTACGTCGGAGAGATTTTTGGATTGCTTTCGGGTGGCGCGACGGACCAGCAGTTGACCGCCCGGCTGCTTTTCTTTGTCAATGACAGAATGCGCCTCGATGCTACGCCAGAGCAGATGCTTCCCACGATTCGTGCGTTGAAATCAATCGAGTTTCCTGGGCATAAGATCGGCTAAGAACTAGCACCTCCAACGGGGTCCCCGCCACGTGGATCTTGCCTTTCAAACAACCTCGCTGAGCTTCCCAGTTTTTACATCATAGACAAACCCTCGCACTGGAATATCCTTCGGAATCCAGGGATGCGACTTCACGCGCTGCATCTGCAGCCGCACGTTCGCCTCAAGATCGTCGAAGGCATAAAAATGCGAAGGCTCGTCGGCGGCCGTCCCCATCTTCTCCGTCAGACGTGCTCTCAGTTCATCTTCGCGCACCTTCAGCAGCCCGCAGTCGGTGTGATTGATGATGATGAACTCCTGCGTGTCGAGCAGATGATGCGAAACGATCAGCGAGCGCAGGGCGTCCTCGGTGGCGATGCCGCCCGCGTTGCGGATCATGTGCGCGTCTCCTGGATGCAGGCCGAGGCAGTGCTCGAACAGGATGCGGGAATCCATGCACGCGAGCACAGCCACGTGCCGTCTCGGGCGGACCGCAAGATCTCCAAGCGTGAAATTGCGCGCAAAATTCTCGTTGGCTTTTAACAGTTCGTCAGCTACGGACAATTCGGTGCTCCTCGCGGCAATCGTTTGTCGTTGGCCAAGGTTATTGTGACCCGCGAATAACAAACGACGATCGACTACGACGTCTTTGGTCGACGTTTAGTTTACCCGTTACAATCGGCGCGTGAACCTTGGTTTGAACTTGGACGACACCATCGTCGCGATCGCCACGCCACCTGGGCGGGGCGGGATCGGCGTGGTCCGCCTGGCGGGAGAGAGGGCGCTTGAGATCGCCTCTCCGATGTTGCGGCTAAAGCATGGGCTGGAGCCGGGGCAGGTTGTGTTTGGGGAATTGATCGAGCCAGAGCCCACAACAACGGGCGCAGAGAAAGTTAAAATCCCTATCCTAGCCGCAAAAACCGCGGCTAGGATAGGGCACCCGGATGTCTCCACACAACCGGAGCGGGTTGATGAAGTCGTCGTCACTTATTTTGCTAAACCTCACTCCTACACCACCGACGACGTCATCGAAATTTCAGCGCATGGGTCTCCGGTGGTGTTGCGGCATATTGTGGAACTTTGCGTTGCGGCGGGAGCGCGTCTGGCCGAGCCCGGCGAGTTCACCATGCGTGCTTTCCTCAACGGGCGCATCGACCTGACGCAGGCCGAGGCGGTGCGGGATCTGATCGATTCGCAGACGTTGTATCAAGCCAAAGTGGCGGCGCAGCAACTGGAGGGAGCGCTGTCGCGGCGGTTGCAGCCAATCAAACAGAAGCTGGTGGAACTGATCGCGCTGCTCGAGGCGGGCATTGATTTCGCCGAAGACGATGTGTCGGTGCTGCCGGATGCCACGATTCTCGATCAAATCGCGGCCGTACGCGCGCCCCTCGAACAACTCACCAAGACCTTCGTCTACGGCAAGATCGTGCACGAAGGATTGACGCTGGCGATCGTGGGCCGGCCCAACGTGGGCAAGTCGAGCTTGTTCAACCAACTAGTGGAGCGAGAGCGCGCGATCGTCACGGCGACTCCAGGCACCACGCGCGACCTGGTCAGCGAAACTGTGGCGATCGGCGGCATCCCGGTCAAACTGGTCGACACCGCCGGCATTCGCGACGCTCTCGACGAAGCGGAGTCGATCGGCATTCGCAAATCGATGGAAGCCTTGGCGGACGCGGATCTGGTGCTGGTCGTGCTCGACGCGTCGCAGGAGCAGACGGCGGAAGACGCGGAACTTCTGCGGCAGGCTGAGCATCGGACGGTGATTGTAGTTGGAAACAAGTGCGACCTTGGAAGCAGTGGGCAGTGGCTAGTGGGCAGTGGTCAGAAAGTTCTTACTTCAGCTCTCTCCGGGGAGGGCATCGGCCAGTTGCGTGAGGAGATTCTGCGGCACATTGGCGGAGAGGCTGGAACCCAGGCGGAGTCCGGCTTCCTGACCAACGTTCGCCATCAGGGACTGATCAAAGACTCCCTTGTGGCGCTGGGTGCGGCGAAGAATGCCGTTGCCGGGAGAGTGCCGCACGAGATGCTGCTGTTGGATCTTTACAACGCCCTGCGCTCGCTCGACGCTATCACGGGAGCGACCACGACCGATGACATCCTGAATTTGATCTTCAGCACGTTCTGCATTGGCAAATAGCATCTACTTTGACAACGCGGCCAAGGCATCACGAAACATCGCGTCGAACGATCCTGCCTTGCCGTTTTTCGCAACCATGGCGAGAGCTTTTTCCGCCGCCGCTCGCTGATACCCCAGATTCAGCAGCGCAGACAGCACGTCTTCCTCATTTGCGCTCATGGCAGAAATGGCGGGAGCCGCCGCCGGTCCTGCTGCCGGCAGCTTGTCGCGCAACTCGAGCACCATGCGCTCCGCCGTCTTCTTGCCGATGCCGGGGATGCGCGTGAGCCGCGCGATATCGTTGCCGCGAATCGCTCCGACCATTTCGTCGGCGGCCATGCCGCTCAAGATCGTGATCCCCAGCTTCGGACCAATCCCGCTCACGGTGATCAGCTTCTCGAACAGCAGCTTCTCCGCAGGACGACGGAATCCGTAGAGCGCAATCTGATCTTCGCGCACGTGCGTATGGATGTGCAGGGCGACCTCGGCACCGACCGCCGGCAGGTCTGAGAACGTCGGCACGCTGATGGTCACGTCATAGCCGACCCCGGCCGTCTCGACGATGGCCTGGTTGGGATGCTTGGCCAGCAGCTTTCCACGCAGATGGGCAATCATGCTCAGGCCATTGTAGCGGCAGCTGGCTCGCAGCGCAGAGAATGCCCGGGTCCCGGGATGGACACCCATGCCCGACGCTCTTAGAATCCAGATTAGTTCTGTGCGCGTAGCACCCCTATGTCAAGACTCCGATTAGTGCTGTTGATCGTCCCGGTGTTCGTGGTTTGTTCGGGTTTTGCGCGGGCGCAGCAGACTGCCATGGATCTCGACGGTCGCACTGTCAACCCACTCGCCACGGATTCCAGCAAAGTGGTGGTGCTGGTGTTTCTCCGCCGCGACTGTCCGGTTTCCAGCCGCTACGCTCCGGTCATTCAGCAGATCAGCAAGCAGTATGCGGACCGCGCAAGTTTCTGGCTGGTCTATCCCGACAAGAGCGATTCGCCGCAGGAGATTCGAAAGTATCTCGAAGACTATAGGTATCGTCTGCCAGCGCTGCGAGATCCCCAGCATGTGTTGGTCAAGCTGGGGCACGCGGAGATTACTCCCGAGGTCGCCGTCTTCGACCGCGGTCATCGACTGGTCTACGACGGACGCATTGACGACTGGTACGTCGATCTCAGCCGGGCGCGTCCTGCGCCGACGACTCACGAGTTGGACGACGCCGTCCGCGCGGCGCTGGCGGGAAAGCCCGTGCCCAAGAGCGAAGTCAGGGGAGTGGGATGCTACATCTCGGACCTGGAATAAGCTCCTGGACGCGTAATGCGGGATGGACGCTGATTCTGCTGGCGGGCGCAGGCGCGGTGGGTACGCTCTCCGGCCGGCCGGCGCGCCAGTCTTCTGCGGCGGTGCCCGCAGAGCAGGTCACCTTTAACCGCGACATTGCTCCCATCATCTTTCGTTCCTGCGCCACCTGTCACCGGCCGGGAGAAGCGGCGCCGTTCTCTTTGCTGAACTATTCCGACATCAAAAAACATGCGCGGCAGATTGTGGATGTGACGGGGTCGCGGACCATGCCGCCGTGGCTGCCCGAGCCGCAAAAGCTGAAATTTGCGGATGAGCTTCGCTTGTCGGACGCCGAAATCAATTTAATCCACCGCTGGGTCGAGCAGGGAGAAGTTGAGGGCGATCCGGCCGATCTGCCTCCACAGCCGAAATTCGTCGAAGGGTGGCGGCTGGGCAAGCCTGATCTGATTCTTACCGCCAACAAGCCGCTCACCCTGCCGCCGTCAGGCACCGACACGTATTGGAATTTCATTTTTCCGGTGCCGATTCAAGAAACGCGCTGGGTGAAAGCGGTCGAAATTCGTCCGGGCGACAAGCGCTACGTGCACCACGCGAACATTCTTGTCGATCGCGCAGGATCGTCTCGCAAGCGCGAAACCGAGCCCGGCGCGGGTTTCGGCGGCATGGAGATTCGCATCGAGTCGCAGGTCTTCGATCCCGACAGTCACTTGCTCTTCTGGAAGCCGGGAACCATTCCCTACGTTGAGCCGGAAGGCATGGCCTTGCGTCTCGACAAAGGCACGGACTTGATTCTCAACACACACCTCCAGCCTTCCGGGAAGCCGGAAGTAATCCAGCCAAGCATCGGGCTTTACTTCACGCCGCATCCGGCGACCAAGTTGCCGATGCTGCTGCAACTCGAAAACGATGCCAAGCTCGACATTCCGGCGGGACAAAAAGATTTTCTGGTCGCCGACGACTTCACGTTGCCCATCGACGTTGAGTTGCTGGCCATCTATCCGCATGCTCACTATCTGGGAAAAGATATTCAGGCGTTCGCCACGCTGCCCGACGGCACCAAGAAAACGCTGATTCACATTCCGCATTGGAACCTGAACTGGCAGGCGGTCTATCGCTATGCGGAGCCGGTGCGGTTGCCCAAGGGAACGAAGGTGAGCCTGCGCTATGTGTATGACAATTCGGACGAGAATCCGCTGAATCCCAATCATCCGCCGGCGCGCGTCAAGGGCGGCAATCGTTCGAGCGACGAGATGTGTCACTTGTGGCTGCAGGTGTTGCCGGTGAATTTCGATCCGGCGCAGGGCGATCCGCGCATGGCGCTGCAGGAGGCGCTGGCCCGCCATAACGTGGAAAAGAACCCCGCCGACTTCGAAGCGCACTACAATTTGGCGGCGATGCTGCAAGCCAAAGACAAACTCGACGCGGCGATCCGCGAATATGAACTGGCGGTGCACCTGCGTCCAGAGGACGCCGCAGGGAACAACGCGCTGGGCGCGGCGTTGGTGGCGGCGGGGCATCCCGAGCAAGGCGTTGGATATCTGCAGACGGCGCTGAAGGCGCGTCCGGATTTTTTTGAAGCACATTACAATCTGGGTCTCGCGCTGGCTGGGCAGAACGATTTTGAAGGCGCGTCTCAGCAATTCCGTCTCGCGCTGCAGTTGCAACCCGAAGATGCCAGTGTGGAGGCGAACCTGGGGGCCGCTTTGGCCGAGATGGGACGCTACCCGGAAGCGAAAGCGCACTTCGAGCACGCTCTGCAGATTGATCCTCATCAGCCTATCGCGAAAGAGAATCTCGATGCCCTGCAGAAAGAAATGAACTCGCATTAATCGCTGGATCGCCGCTGGCAAGGACTGTGCTCTAATCTTCGATATGCAACAAGGTATGAAAGCGAAGCAATTGTTTTTCGTATCTCGACTCGCGTTCCTTGCGGCAATCCTGTGGGTATTTTCTGCGCCGGGACTCGCGCAACAGCCTGCGCCTCCCCAGGCGCCGTCCACGCAGTCGTCCCAAGCGCCTTCAGGCGCGCCCTCTGAATTCGCCGATGCGCGAAAGCTGATGCAACAAGGGAAGGTCGACGAGGCTATCGCGGAATTGCAAACTCTCGAAGCCCGCGACCCTGCCGCCAAAGGTCTGGCTCTGGAGATGGGCACGGCCTACTACAAGAAAAGCGATTTCCCCAAGGCAATCGAGTATCTGAAGAAGGCAACTGCGGCGGATCCTGCGAACAGCGAGGCGATCCAGTTGCTCGGACTATCTTATTACCTGGGTGGGCATCCGGCGGACGCGATTCCGTTGCTCGATAAGGTTCAAGGCTGGTACTCGCGGGCCAACGTGGACGCGTCCTACATTTTGGGCATCTGCTACATCCAGACGAAGAACTATGACCAGGCGCGCAAGGCATTCGCCAAAATGTTCGATGTGCCGTCCGACTCGGCCGCCAGTTATCTATTCACAGCGAGGATGTTGCTTCGCCAGGAGTACGATCCGGTGGCAGAGGAATACGCGCAGAAGGCGGTAGCTCTCGATCCTAAGCTGCCCCTGGTCCATTTCCTGCTGGGCGAGTTATATCTCTACAAATCGCGAGTGCCGGAAGCGATCGCAGAATTCCAGAAGGAATTGGCCATCAACCCAGGGCACGCCGCCACGTACTACAAACTGGCCGACGCGTACTCGCGCGTGCAGAAGTTTGAGGATGCTGAGCGGGTGCTGCAGCGCTCGATCTGGCTCGACGCGACGTCGACGGGGCCTTACATCCTGATGGGGAAGGTGCTCGAGAAAAAAGGCGAATTCGATTTGGCGGTTCGCGCACTGCAGCGGGCTGCGACCATGGACCCCAACAATCCGACAACTCACCACCTGCTCGGCCAGGCCTACCGCGACATGGGGAAGAAAGACGAAGCGGAGAGTGAACTCAAGCTCGCGGAGGAACTGCAAGCCAAACAAGACGCGCGCTAAGGCGGACTCGGCCTTAAAGTGCGGCGGCCTGATCGCGGCGGCGCGCCTGAATTTCAATGTAGACGTGCACCAGCGAGACTGCTGCGGGCGTCACGCCGGGAATGCGCGAGGCATGGCCGATAGTGCGCGGCCGCACGTGCGTGAGTTTTTCCTGCATTTCGCGCGAGAGGCCGCTGATCGAACGGTAGTCGAACCACTCGGGAATCGAGTGCTGCTCAGCTTTCTTCAGGCGCTCCATCGCGCGCTGCTGCTGCAGTAAATAGCCTTCGTATTTGATCTCGGTCTCGACGGACTTGAGTTCGTTGCGGACTTCTGAAGAAAGCTTAAACACCCTTCGACTCCGCTCAGGGCAGGCGCCGGGCACCGAGGACACAGAGGAGGCCCTTGCGAAAAACTCTGGCGCAAGTTCCCGCAGGATCGGGACGAGTTGCTCTACCGTAACTTCGGGACGCTTCATGACCTGCGCTAGCGTCTGGCCAGTCGCAGATTCCCACTCGACCGCGGTCGACGCGCTGCCCGCGACAACAGATTCCTCGTCGCTTCGCCGCTCGGAATGACCACGCTCCAACATTTCCGCAGTGATCCGCGTGCTTTCCAGTAGCTTCTTCATCTTCTCCAGCCGCTCTTGCTTTGCCTGAAAATCTCCCCAAGCCGCATCGGAAATCAAGCCCACACGGCGGCCGTAGGGGCTCAGGCGGCGGTCGGCATTGTCGATGCGCAGGTGCAGCCGGAACTCGGCCCGCGAAGTGAACATGCGATAGGGCTCGTTCGTGCCCTTCGAGATAAGGTCGTCGATCAGAATCGCGGTGTAGGCTTCGGTCCGGTCGAGAATCAGCGGCGGCTGCCGCTTCACCTGCAACGCGGCGTTGATGCCCGCCATCAGTCCCTGGCACGCCGCTTCTTCGTAGCCAGAGGTGCCATTAATCTGGCCGCCCAGGAACAGCCCGGCAATCTTGCGGGTTTCGAGCGTGCGCTCCAGTTCGGTGGGATCGATGGAATCGTATTCAATCGCATATCCAGGACGGAGCATGTCGGCACTCTCGAGGCCCGGGATCGACTTCAAAATCGCAAGCTGCACATCCACGGGCAGTGACGTGCTCATGCCGTTGACATAAATCTCGTGTGTGTTCAGCCCTTCCGGCTCCAGGAAAAGCTGGTGCATTTCCTTGTCGGGAAACTTCACGATCTTGTCTTCGATCGACGGACAGTAGCGCGGTCCGATCGACTGGATCTGCCCGCTGTACATGGGCGAACGGTGGACGTTGTCGCGAATGATGCGGTGCGTCTCCGCCGTGGTCCAGGCAATGTAGCAGGGCACCTGCGAGTCGTGGTGCGCCACGCGCTTGGTGCGAAAGCTGAAAGGCGTAGGATCCACGTCGCCCGGCTGCACTGGAAAGCGCGACCAGTCGATAGTGCGTCCGTCAAGCCGTGGCGGAGTGCCGGTTTTGAGGCGGCAGCCGCGCAGGCCGAGCTTCTTCAGGGCCTCGCCCAGCAGAACCGCATTAGGTTCGCCCGAACGTCCCGCAGGATATTGCTGCTCACCGCAGTGAATCAGGCCGTTCAGAAACGTTCCGGTCGTGATGATGACCGCTTGCGCTCCCACGGTACGGCCGTCGCGCAGGCGAATGCCGAGTACCCGAGGCCGCAAGTTCTCAGTTCTCAGTTCTCGGTTCTCAGTAAAATCAGTTGCGCTTTCAGGCTGAGAGCTGACAACTGAGAGCTGAGAGCTTTCCACAATCAGATCCGCGACTTCCGCCTGCTTGATCTTGAGATTTGCCTGCGACTCCAGCACTTCGCGCATCTTTAGGCGATAGGCTTGCTTGTCACACTGCGCGCGCGGCGACCAAACGGCCGGGCCGCGCGAAGTATTCAGCAGCCGAAACTGGATGCCCACCGCGTCGGTGATCTCGCCCATGATGCCGCCGAGCGCATCAACTTCGCGGACTAGGTGTCCCTTGGCGATGCCGCCCACCGCCGGATTGCACGACATTTGCGCGATCAGATCGACATTGAGCGTGTAGAGAGCGGTCTTCAGCCCCATGCGTGCGGAGGCCATTGCCGCTTCGCATCCGGCGTGGCCGGCGCCAACCACAACTACGTCGAATTGTTCGGTGAATTGCATGGGAAGCTGTCGGAGCGAACCCCAGAAAAAAATTCTTGAACCTGTTCCTTCTTTCATTCTAGCAACTTGGCGGGCCCGGTGATCTCCATCACTTGCCGACGCTGTATCTCACCCGTATATTGGGCTGTCCTACGATAGTCCCGGGGGGCTTTATGGATACCGCTGAGTTTTTTCATCATCTGGACGCGCGCATCGCAAAGTATGACCTGCTTTGCCATCCCTTTTACAAGGCATGGTCAGCAGGCCAGTTGACTCGCAACGATCTACGCGAATACGCACAGGATTACTACCATCACGTCGAAGCGTTTCCTTCCTACCTGGCGGCTCTTGGGATGCGCCTGGAAGAGGGCGAACTGCGGCGAGCAGTACTCGCCAGCATGTGCGACGAAAAAGGCGTGGAAGGCCGGCCCGGACGGGACTCGGTTCCGCACTCGGAGCTCTGGCTCGACTTCGCCGAGGGCATGGGTTCGAGCCGCAATCTGGAGTGGCACACCCCGGTCAAGGAGATTCGGCAACTGATTCGGCACTTTCATCAGGTAGCCAGCGAAGGCTCGCCTGAGGATGCGCTAGCGGCGTTCTACACTTACGAGTCGCAGGTGCCGCGCATTGCGCGGGACAAAGAGCATGGCCTGCGCGAGAGGTACGGCGCTGACGACAAGACTTGTGGCTACTTCTCGCTGCATACGAC
Organism: uncultured Acidobacteriaceae bacterium; assembly: GCA_963707205.1. Lineage (GTDB taxonomy): Bacteria > Acidobacteriota > Terriglobia > Terriglobales > Acidobacteriaceae > Sulfotelmatobacter. The sequence goes on along the minus strand of CAVPQE010000015.1, from coordinate 118,651 downwards.
CGCGGATGTATACCACTCAAGTATCTGGCGCAAGCAGCTCGAAAAGCGAATCGCTGCCCACCCCGAGGCCGCCGATGCAGCCCTGGACGCGGCCGAAAATGCGGCGCGAATGCTCTGGAAGGCTCTCGATGGGATTGAAGCGCGCCGGACCGCGATGGCGGTTGCGTAGTTCGCCGAGCGTTCGGAGATCGCCTGGCACAAAGTTCGAGCCAATGATTCGATAGAATCATTGGCTCATTTCTTTTTGCAGAGGGGACGGCTGTGGCTAGAGCGATTCCGATCGGCGCGCGTGCCGAGGCAGAGGAGACGGTCGAATTTGAGCACACGCTCACCTCGCACCATCCGGAATTGCCTCCGGTCTATTCGACACCGGACATGATCCGGCTGATGGAGACGGCAGCGTTCCATGCGTTGCAGCCGTTCTGCGAAGGCGACGAGATCACCGTGGGAACGTCCATCAACATCGAACACCGCGCCGCCAGCGGCATCGGAGCCCGCATCAAGGCCGAGGCAGTGCTGGAGTCTTTTGACGGACGCTTTTATACCGTGCGCGTCACCGCCCGCGATGACGCGCAGGAAATTGGACGTGGCACGGTAGGCCGGGCCGTGATCAGCGTCGGCAAGTTCGTCGAAAAAATGAAAAACGGAAGCCGCTGAGTACTCCCATTTAGGTATGACGAATCCTGAACAAAAGCAGAAGGCGGAAGCATTTCGGAGCCTCCACTCGGGAAGTGAAGTATTGCTCCTTCCCAATGCGTGGGAGGTCGGCAGCGCGCGCATTGTTGAAGAATGCGACTTCCCGGCCATTGCAACCACGAGCGCCGGCATCGCCTTTTCCCACGGCTATGCCGACGGACAGAAGATTCCGAAGGAAGACATGTTCGCGGCGGTGGCTCGCATCGCCAGGGCGGTAAAGGTGCCAGTTACAGCTGACATTGAGTCGGGATACGGAAATCGGCCCGAGGATGCCGCCCAAACTGCCCGTGCGGTGATTGAGGCCGGCGCTGTGGGCATGAATCTGGAGGACGCGACCGGAGACTCCGATCGCCCGCTTGCCGAGCTGTCCCTGCAGCTTGAGAAGATCCATGCGGTGCGGGAGACGACGGTCAGCCTGAATCTGCCGCTGGTCCTGAACGCCCGGACCGACGTCTACCTGCTGCAGGTCGGCGATCCTTCGAAGCGCTATGAGGAAACTGTGCGTCGGTTGCAGGCTTTCCGTGATGCGGGTGCGGACTGTGTGTTTGTTCCCGGACTGCGGGATGCTTCCACGATCGGACGTTTGGTTGCCGATTTGCGGTGCGCCGTGAACATCCTGGCAGTGCCCGGTTCGCCCTCAGTTGCTGACTTAGCCAAGCTGGGCGTGGTACGGGTCAGCCTGGGCTCGGGTCCAATGCGAGCGACGCTGGGCTTCTTTCGCCGCCTGGCGAAAGAGTTGAAGACGGCCGGCACGTACACCGCGATGGATGGCGCGCCATCTCATGCCGAGATGAATGAACTGATGAATTCAAGTCGAAGACAGAAGCCTGAGAACTGAGAACTGAGAACTGAGAACTGAGAACTGAGAACTGAGAACTGAGAACTGAGAACTGAGAACTGAGAACTGAGAACTGAGAACTGAGAACTGAGAACTGAGAACTGAGAACCCCATCTTCATCGGCGTCATCTCCGATACTCACGGCCTGCTTCGCCCCGAAGCGCTCACGGCCTTGCAGGGCTCGCAGCACATCATTCACGCGGGAGACGTAGGCGCGGCCGAGATTCTCACGAAACTTGCAACCATCGCCCCTGTCACCGCCATTCGCGGCAACATTGACAACGATGCCTGGGCACGCAATTTGCCGGAGACTGAAGTCGTCGAGGTCGGCGCCATTTCCATTTACGTGCTGCACGATCTGGAGCAGTTCGACCTGAAGCCGAAAGCGGCAGGATTCAAAGTCGTGATCTCCGGCCACAGCCACGTCCCAAAGCAGGAGACGCGCAACGGCGTGCTCTATTTCAATCCCGGCAGCGCAGGTCCGCGGCGCTTCAAATTGCCCGTGACGGTTGGCAGGCTGATCGTAGAACGCGGAAACGTCTGCGGAGAAATCATCTCGATCTTAGATTGAAGATTTTAGATTGCAGATTTGAAGCCCATCGGGTGCGGGTGCCCCATCTTTACCGCGTTCTTTGCGGCAAACGTGGGGAAGTTCCGAATGGTGAATCACGCGTTGCTACAATCCCGAAGAATGTCCTTCGCGTTCCACGTCGATACCACCAGCGGCAAAGCTCGCACAGGCCGCCTCCTCACTCCCCACGCTGAAATCGAGACCCCAGTGTTCATGCCGGTAGGAACGCTGGCGTCGGTGAAAGGCATACCTCAGGACACGCTCGAAGAACTGGGCGCGCAGATCATTCTCGGCAATACCTATCACCTCTACCTGCGGCCCGGGGTGGACATCGTGCGCCGCATGGGCGGACTGCATGGATTCATGTCTTGGCCACGAGCGATCCTCACCGACTCGGGCGGTTTTCAGGTTTTCAGCCTCAACGAACTGCGCAAGGTCACCGAGGAAGGGGTGACGTTTCGTTCGCATCTCGATGGTTCGTCGCATTTTCTCAGCCCGGAGAGCGCGATGGAGGCGCAGATCGGGCTGGGCGCCGACATCATCATGGCGTTTGACGAGTGCACGGAGTTTCCGGCGGATCGCTCCCGCGCCCGAGCGTCGATGGAAATGACTGCACGCTGGGCAGCGCGCAGCCAAAAATATTTTGAGGACCACAAAAACGAAGTGCCGTGGAGCAGGCAGTCACAAATCCCCACCCTAGCCGCAAGAAGCCCGGCTAGAATGGGGCATCCGATTTCTGGTGGTGCTGCTCAGTCCCTCTTCGGAATTATCCAGGGAGGGATGGATCGCGAGCTGCGAAAAGAATCCGCTGAGCGGACCATCGAAATCGGCTTTCCCGGCTACGCGATTGGCGGGCTGAGCGTGGGGGAACCGCGTGAGCTTACCCGCGAGATCGTGGAATCCACGCTCGAGCATCTGCCCCCCGACCGGCCGCGCTATCTGATGGGAGTGGGTACGCCCGAAGAAATTGTCGAGTACGCCAGCCTGGGAGTGGATATGATGGATTGCGTCCTGCCAACGCGCGCGGCGCGGCACGGGCTGCTGTTTACCTCCGAAGGAAAGGTCTCGATCAAGCAGGCGCGCTATGCCCAGGACCCAGCCCCGCCCGACCCCAACTGCGGCTGCCGGGTGTGCCAGCGCTACTCGCGAGCATATCTACGTCACCTTTATGCATCCAACGAAGTCCTGGCGCAGGTCTTGAATACGATCCACAACCTGAGTTTCTACCTTGACACTATGCGGCGGGTGCGGCATTCTATTTCACTTGGGGAAGAGTCCCGTTTTCTTTCTAGTGTCTGGTCAAGACCGAAACCGTAGACTCAATGGGAAGAGCTCCCCGGATTCAAGCCTGAAGTCGAAGAACCCGGCCGATGTCGATCTAAACTCCGTGGTGACATAACAACTCCCGCGGCGCTAATGGGCGCGGGTGGTTTTTCGCGAATCTATACGCTCAGACCTTAATATGCACTTCTTACTGGCAATACAGTTCGGTGGTGGCGGCGGTATGGGGTGGCTGGGGATGGCGCCCCTCATCTTCATTTTCGCCATTTTTTATTTTCTGTTGATTCTGCCCCAGCAACGTCGTCAGAAAAAATGGCAGGCCATGCTGGACCACCTCAAGACCGGCGACAAGGTCACCACCAGCGGCGGCCTGCGGGGCACGATTATGGCGCTCAAGGATGATTGCGTGCATCTGCGCGTTCCTCCGAATAATCTCCTGTTGGAAGTGACCAAGGCCTCGGTGTTGCAGGTCACGACGAGCGAGGAAGAAACCAAGACCAAGTAAGTGATTACTGGTTAGCGGTCAGTTGCCTGTTTGACCACTAACCATTAGCCACTGAACACTGATTTCATATGAACAAGAATTTTCTCTGGAAGCTCGGATTCATCGTGGCCACGGTGTTATTTTTCCTGTTCGGAATCTTTGGGATTCCAAAGAGTTTTTCCGGACAGGGGCTGCTCGCGGCGCTGAGCGATCACATCCACCTCGGTCTCGACTTGAGCGGCGGAACGCACCTGATCCTGCAGGTTCAAGTCAACGACGCAGTCAACGTGGTGGCGCAGAACGCCATGGAAGTTCTGAAGGAACAGCTGCGCAACCGGAAGATTGACTTCGCCGATATCACGCAACCGGACCCGCAGAACAATCCCGACCATATCTTGCTGAAAGGCGTGCAGTCGAGTGCGCGTGGAGATCTGCTTAGCATCGTGCAGGAGCGACTTCCCGAGTACGACATCACCGGAGCACCCGACAATTCCTGGAACCTGTCGATGAAGCCCTCGATGCTGAATGATCTGAAGAGCAAGGCGGTAACGCAGGCCATCCAGACCATCCGCAATCGCATTGACGCACTCGGCGTCAGCGAGCCCACCATTGAGGAGCATGGGCTCGGGGACTATCAGATTCTGGTGCAACTGCCGGGCGTGGACGATTTCGGGCGCGTGAAAGACATCATGCAGTCTACCGCGATGCTGGAGATCAAGCAGTCTCTTGGCGGACCGTATCCCAGCGAGCAGGCCGCCCTGCAGGATAAGGGCGGGGTTATACCCGCGGACGCGATGCTGCTTCCGGGGCACAGCATGCCCGGAGCCGAGGCCGAGGGGCCGGCCTGGTACCTGGTGTCTCGTATTTCCGCGGTCAGCGGCAAAGATTTGCGGGACGCGCAAGCCAGCACCGATCAGAACGGCCAGCCCAGCGTGACCTTTTCGCTGACGGGCGAGGGTGGACAGAGGTTTTACAGCTTTACTTCCGCTCACGTCGGCGACAACCTGGCCGTAGTGCTCGACAATAAAGTGCAGGAAGTTGCCAGCATCAAGGAACCGATTCGCGACCAGGGCTCGATCAGCGGCGGCCATATGACGGAGCAGCAGGCCAAGGATCTTTCCATGATCCTGCGCTCCGGTGCTCTACCCGCAAGTATCAAGTATCTGCAGGAGGAAACGGTGGGACCGTCGCTGGGTGCGGAGTCGATTCGCTCCGGCGTGCGGGCCGCGGTCATCGGCATGGTGGCCGTGCTGATTTTCATGCTCATTTACTATCGCGGAGCGGGCATCAACGCGGATGTGGCGCTGATCATGAACCTCATTATTTTGCTCGGGTTCCTGGGATGGTCCACCATTGCGGGGGTCAATGTCGCCCTCACCTTGCCGGGAATCGCGGGTGTGATTCTGACGGTCGGCATGGGCGTGGATTCCAATGTGCTGATCTTCGAGCGTATTCGCGAAGAATTACGCAATGGCAAAACTCCGCCCTCGGCGGTGGATCAGGGCTTCAGCCACGCCTGGATCACCATCGTAGATACGCACGTCACCACCATCGTTTCCGCCGCGATTCTCTTCATCTTTGGTACCGGTCCGGTAAAAGGATTCGCCACCACGCTCACCTTTGGCTTGCTGGCGAACTTGTTTACCGCCGTGTTCGTGTCGCGTTTCATCTTCGACTGGGTGCTCAGCCGCAAGCAACGCGGAGAGGCGCTCAGCATTTAGGAAATTGAGTAATTGGGAGATTTGGTAATTGGGTAATTGAAAACCGTGGGGACTGGTTCCGGAAAGATTTTAAATTACACAATTACTAAATTACCCATTACCAATTTCGGCTAACTCATAGATAGATAAGGGGCTAAACAAACCCGTGGAGTTTTTTCGCAATACCAACATAGATTTTCTGGGCAAAAAGTGGTATTTTCTCGCGTTTTCGCTGATTTTTAGCGTCGCGGGCTTGCTTTCCATGTTGTTCTGGCACCACATTCCGTGGGGCGTAGACTTCCGTGGAGGAACCCTTGTGTACGTGAAGTTCTCGCACACGCCCGACGAAAATGCGATCCGCTCTGAGTTAGATCGCGCCGGCCTCCGGAATTTCAAACTTCAGCGTTTGGGTGTGGCCTCCAACAATGAGGAATTGATCGACCTTGACGTGCGCGAAACCAGCGAGCAGGCCCTCGATCTAGGCAAGTTGAAGATCATCCAGGCGCTGGAGACCCATGCTCCCGCAGGCAAGACCGACCTGAACAACGCCAGTTTTTTAACCATCAAGAACTACCTGATCGATAAAGATCCGATGCACATTGGTTCCGATGACCAGAAATATGGGGCACAGGCGCAGGCCATCCTGGATTATCGCGACAAGGTCCAGGGCGGCGTGTTGAATTCTGCCGACCAGTTGCAGAGCGCCCCCGGAGTGGACCGTGCCGTCGTTGCGTCGCTCCCGGACGGTTTCTTTGTTTCTGATTTTGGCATACCTCATGTCTCGATCATCGGCCCCCAGGTCGGCTCCCAACTGCGCAGACCCAGGCCGGATTGGCCACCCTTTATTCGCTACTGGGAATGCTGGTTTACTCTGGGCTTTCGGTTTGAGTGGATTTATGGCATAGCCGCGGTGATCACGGTATTTCACGACACCCTGATCACCGTTGGGGCCTTTTCCCTGACCAATACCGACATTACCCTGACCGTAATCGCGGCCATCCTCACCCTGATTGGTTACTCCAATAACGACACGATCGTGGTATTTGACCGCATCCGCGAAAACATTAAACTCATGCGCCGCGAGAAGCTGGCCGACATCGTCAATCGCAGTATTAATCAGACCCTTAGCAGAACGATCTTGACAGCGGGCCTAACCTTCCTTACCGTACTCGCACTCTTTTTGTTCGGTGGCGAAGTGCTTCGTGGATTTAGCATGGCGCTGGTAATTGGCATCTTAATCGGCACGTATTCGTCGATTGCGATTGCAGCTCCCATCCTGGTGGCCTATCAGGATTGGCGCATTGAAAAAGGCAAGCGGCCGACCGCCATGGCGGGCCGGTCTAGGTAAGTTACCCGATGGCGCGCTGGTAATGATTGCGTTAGCCCTTGTTTGTAGGCAGTTAGCGGTATCTGCTGAGAACGCTCTTCGGGCGCGGGTAGCCCGCAAAGCGTAGAGAAAACTGGGAGCAAAGGGGAAGCGTTCGGTGTCTAACTATCCGTAGGGTCCTGAAGAAGGAATGGGGAGAATCACAATGTTTGAAGATAGTCTTATCGAGTCCGGCGGCAAGCTCAAGACCAAGCGCGGATGGACGTCCATCATCTCATTCGCCATCCAGATCGGGATCGTCGGCGTCATGGTTCTGATTCCGCTGATTTTCACCGAGGCCTTGCCCAAAGGTACAACGCTATTTATGTTGGTGGCCCCCCCGCCGCCTCCGCCGCCACCGCCTCCAGCCGCCGCGCCGGTTCATGTCGTGAAACAGATTCAGAGCGACATCGTGAACGGCGAACTGCGCACTCCGACCAAGATTCCCAAGAAGATCCTCGAAAATCTGAAAGAAGATGAAGCCCCGCCGCAGATGGCAGTCACCGGTGTGGTGGGCGGCGTCCCGGGCGGCGTTCCGGGAGGATCAATGGGCGGCGTGATTGGCAGCGTTTTGAGCTCTACGCCGGTCGCGGTGCCGAAGATTGCCACCCCGCAGCGTGTGCGTGTTTCGTCCGGCGTATCGTCTGGACTTCTGATCCGCAAAGTCAGCCCGACCTATCCGCCCCTGGCACGCCAGGCGCGCATTCAGGGTACGGTGATTCTGCAGGCCCAGATCAGCAAGGATGGCAGTATTCAGAATCTGCAGTTGATCAGCGGGCACCCTATGCTGGCTCCCGCCGCGATCGAAGCCGTGAAGCAGTGGAAGTATAAGCCGTACCTGCTCAACGGAGAACCGGTCGAGGTCGAGACCCAGGTGCAGGTGAACTTCACCCTCGCCGGGGGCTAAACTCCCCAGCGCGGCGCAGTTCGTACTTTTTTGGTAGAAGTGTGCATCACCTTCCCGTCCCCGCACCATATCCTGGTGGACGGGAAGGGCTTCGGGAGCTCGGCACCGTCGTTTTACCGCGAGATTCTGAGGAGCCGGGTTCGTGCCTGTGTGGCGAAAGTCGCAGACGCTGGCGATTTTATTCTTGAGCCAGCGGTTGGCACCGCAAAGCGCATCAAAGTGTCCAAGTAAATGTCGAGAGTTCCGAGGAGGGAAAGCAACTCATGTTCGCAACTCATGTAGCAGGCGTCACTCTCAGTCACGTTATGGCCGCAGCCACCTGGGTCGTCCAGGAAGGCGGCGGCACCTTGGCGACCGATCCATTGGGCCTCTGGAAGGCAATGGGGTGGGTCGCCAGAACCGTGGTCATCATTCTCTTCATCATGTCGGGCTGGTCGATTGGCGTGATGATCGATCGTTGGATGGCCTACAGCGCAGCCCGCAAACAGTCGCGCGCTTTTGCCCCGGCCGTGGCTGGAGCTTTGCGCGACGGTCGTATCGATGAAGCCATTAAGGTCGCCGAGCGCAACAAGAAGAGCCATCTGGCCAAGGTTGTCACCGCCGGCTTGATGGAGTTCAAGGCTCACCAGGATAGCCCCGGCGCCATCCCTGGCGAAACCATTGAAGCCTCCAAGCGCGCTCTGGAACGCACCGAAGCCATCGTCCACGCCGAACTCAAACGCGGATTGGGTGGTCTCGCCACCATCGGCTCGACCGCTCCCTTCGTGGGGCTGTTTGGCACGGTGATGGGCATTCTGAACGCCTTCATCGGCATCAACAATTCCAAGGCCACCGGTCTGGCAGCAGTCGCTGGCGGTATTGCGGAAGCGCTGGTTACGACGGCCATCGGCCTGCTCGTCGCCATCCCAGCCGTCATGATGTTCAACTATCTTACCGGTCGCGTGGAAGCCTTCGACGTCGAAATGGACAACTCGTCCAGCGAATTGATCGATTACTTCCTGAAGAAGCGCGGCGATATTCGCCGGTAAGCCGTTCGCAGAAAAGAAGAAGGCTCGGTCCGCTTTCCGCAGTGAGTTGCTTGTCCGGCGCTGGAGTTTTCCGGCGCCGGGCCTTCCCAACTTAAGAGCGGAGCCCCTTTCGGTCCCGGACCGCGGCGGAAGTACGGGAGATACCTCGCTATGGCATTATCGAAACGGAACGAAGGCGCGAAGATCAGCTCGGCAATCAACGTCACGCCCATGGTGGACGTGATGCTGGTCCTGCTGATCATCTTCATGGTGGTCACGCCCATGTTGCAAAAAGGCATCAGCGTGGACATGGCCCCGGTTAACAACCCGGAACAGATGCCCGATGCGGACAAAGAAGACGCACTGCTGGTCTCCATTACTCGGGACGGCAAAGTCTATTTCGGCAGCGAACAGATGGCAGTCGACAACCTCACCGGCAAGGTAAAGGATCGTCTCGCTAACAAGCAGGATAAGCGCGTGTACGTAAAGGCGGACATGCGCAGCCGTTTTGGCAGCGTGGTGCAGGTTGTGGATGCGGTTCGTGCCGCCGGGGTCGATGACCTTGGCTTGCTTACCGAGCAGAAGAAAACTGCTCCAAGCGCCCCGCCAGCTCCGGCTACGCCAGGGCAAGCAGGGCAATAAAGGAGAACGACCATGGGAATGGATCTTGGCTCGGGCGGAGGCCAAAGTGCAAACATCAACGTCACACCGCTCATTGACGTACTGCTGGTGCTGCTGATCATCTTTATGGTGATCTCGCCCGTCACCCCCAAAGGCCTGGATGCGCTGGTTCCTCAGCCGCCTCCGCCCAACGCTCCCAAGAACAATACGCCCGACCGTACGATCGTTGTGCAGTTGATCGACCGTGGTGCCGGCCAGGCGCCCGGCGTCAAGATTAATAACGAAGACGCCACATGGGACAACCTGCAGGGTCGTCTCACCGACATTTACAAGCAGCGCGCGGAAAAGGTTATGTTCGTGAAGGGCGATGACGCCATCCCCTTCGCCAATGTCGCCAATGTCATTGATATTGCCCACGCCGCCGGCGTGGACAAGGTCGGTCTGATTACCGCGAAGATCGAAGCGGGCGCCTGATCTGCCCGTCCAGTTTAGCTCGCAGCAGTAAAGCTCGGAGTTGCGAATTTCGTATTCGGCCCACTGCACGGAAGCGTACACGCTTCCGTGCTGCCGCGGCCCGCGCTGGTCAACCCGCGCTTGTCAAACCGATGTCTCTGGGCCTAGGATGCTCTGTCGAGGGAGACTTATACCGCAATGAATAAGAACGCAAGACTCATCATGCTGGCGGCGGCACTGCTGGCACTCTTCTCCGCTGTGGGATGTAACAAGCTACGGGCGCGCGACCAACTCAATAAGGGCGTGGAAGCGTACAAGAATAACCATTACGAGCAGGCCATCGACCACTTTCAGCAGGCGGTTCAACTCGATCCCGGCCTGATCAACGCTCGTATGTATCTGGCCACCGCGTTTGTGTCGCAATATATTCCCGGCGTCGACTCGCCGGATAATCTGCGCACCGCCCAGCAGGCCATCGATGAATATCAAAGGGTGATCGACGCCAATCCTTCTCGTGATCAGAAGGTCAATGCGGCGAAGGGCATCGCCTACCTCTACCTCAATGAGAAGAAGTGGGACGAGGCCAAGAAGTACTACCGCATGGCCTCCGACCTGGATCCCAACGATCCCGAGCCCTACTACTCTATCGGCGTAATCGACTGGACGGCGTGCTACCAACCGCGCATGGAAGAACGCGCCAAGTTGGGCATGAAGCCGGAAGAGAATCTGAATCCAAAAAACAAAGATCAGAAGAAAGTCTGCGAAGAGCTGAAGGCAAAGAATGCGCCCGCCGTTCAGGAGGGCATCGACAGCCTCAACAAGGCCATCCAACTCCGTCCGGACTATGACGACGCCATGGCCTACCTGAACCTCATGTACCGCGAAAAGGGCGACGTGGAGTGCGACGATCTTTCCGCCCGCGCCGAAGACCTGAAAACGGCCGACCACTGGGTCGATGAAACCCTGCGAGTAAAAAAAGCCAAAGCCGAAAAAGCGGCGCAAAGCGCTCAAGGTGGAATTACGATGGACCAGAAATAAGATCAACGGAAAAAGATCAGCGTAGTTCGTGCCCGTGAAATTCAGCCTCCTTCGTCGTTTCATCGAAGGGGGCTTTTCCATTTGGCCTCGCAGGCCGCGCAAAACTGTGAACTAAATCTCTAGGAGCGCGATCGAGCAAAAATCCGCCAAACTTCAGCCGCGAAGCGGCGGCATGTGAAAGCCCGGCACGGCAGTGCCGGATAACAGAGGGAGAGGGCAATCGAGTCCCGAAGGGGACCGCACAACCTTTCACGCACACCCTACAGCGATGAAACTCTTTTCCCCGCGCGGGCTGGAGCGTCCCCTCGCCAACAAGCTACGCTCTTCCGCGCCTACCGCTTGCTGTACAGCCGCACTTCGACTTTTGCGAACTGCCATCGCTGCATCTTGGGGAACGATTCGGGAAGAACTCTCATCAGCATCACGGTGGTGGAATCGGGATTCTCTGCGGGCCCATTGTTCATCAGCATAATCCATACCCGCGGATGGCTGTTCCCAATCGCGCGCAGCAAATCCGCCGTAGGCTTGCCCGTGAAGTCGCGGTAGTCGAGCCCTGCTCCGTGGTGAGGGAATAGAATCTCCGGTCCGACTTGTTCTGTGAAAGCCGCACTGGCCGTGTTCTCCCCGGCTCGCACGGAACGGAAGAATTCGTAGGCAATGCGGGTCGCGGCAATATGAAAGACAACTCCGTCTCCCGGCTCGGCATGATCGAGAATGAAATTGGTTGCCGCGCCAGAGGCGTCCCGTTCGTTGTCGAAGTCATTACCGTAGACGAAAAAGATTCCCTGCGAGCTAAGCAGCAGTGTTCCGGCGAGCGCAGCCCCCAGCAGCCAAGATTTCCGCAGCCGCGCCAACCCAGCCGCCACCAGGATCAGCAGCGCGGGCAGGCAGAAGATCATGTAGCGCCCCAGGAAAACCGGGCGGGCGAACGACAGCAAGACCGTCAGCACCACAGGAAAGAACAGCCAGATGAGCAGAAACTGCGTTCGCCACGTCTCCCAGTTCTCATCGCGCGCGAACAACTGTTTCCCGACTGGGACCACTGCAGCGCTGCAGGCCACAACGTAGATTCCCGGAAGAACCCAGTTGCTGCCGCCAGCCATGTGCTGGTAGAACTTGAGCACATCGCGAAGACCTGGCCGCGAAATCCAGCGGATCGGCCCGGCGCCCGTCTTCGCCACAAAGACCAGAAGAGGCAGCACCGCGAGGCCAATCGCGATCCAGGCGTGCCGCATTTGAGCGGAGATCGCTTTCCCCGCGCCGTAACCATGGCTGCCCAGCCAGCGCAGAGCCAGCCAGTGCGCCACCATCAATAGCAGCGCGTAAAAGTGCGCGTAGACGGCCAGGATGCTAACGCCGACGTACCCGAGCCAGTTACGACGTGCCGGCTCGCGCAGATAGGCAATCAGGAAGCCCGAAGAGAGCGTCGCCAGCAGCAGAAAAAGCGCGTAGCTGCGCGCTTCCTGGGCGTAGCGAACGCTGTACGCGTTGAAGGTAAACAGGGCGGCCGTAATCAAGGCCACCCGCAGGTCATAGAGCAGTCGGGCCAGCCAGTAAACTGTCGGCAACGTGGCCGCGGCAATCAGCACCGACAAACTGCGAATGAAAAAATCGCTTTGCCCAAAATGCAGCCAGATCCGCAGTAGCGCGTAGTATAGGGCCATATTGGCCTCGCGCCACCACAGAAGATGCAGGAAGTTACTCCATCCAATTCGCGCGACTTCCACGCTGAAACACTCATCAAACCAAAAGGGCTTGCTGGCAAGGTGAAGAAACCGAACAGCGGTGGCGACTGCCAGCAGCAAAAGAAGAGTCAGCCAGTGGGTTTGTCGGATCGGTGAAGCGCCTGCGCTTTGGTTCACCGCGGCTTTGCTTGGCTGCATGCTGGGTGTTGGAATCAGTGCAATTCCAAATGATACTATGCTAGAAAATCCTCGAATTTGCGCGTATTTTCGACCGGAGCATGAACGGTGACCCTCCTGGAACCCGCACTGCAGCACGACCAGGCCGCGACCAACGATCGCTGGAAGGAATCCGTGTCGGTGATCGTGCCGGTTTTCAACGAGGCATCTCACTTGGACGAACTGTTGCAGGCGATCCAATCCTCGCCGGTAAAAAAAGAAATCATTATCGTCGACGATGGCTCGACCGACGGCACCCGGGAAAAACTTCAAGCGCTGCCGCCGATGGACGACGTCACCGTTGTGTTCCACGAGAAAAACTACGGCAAAGGAGCGGCCATTCGCACCGCTCTCGCGTACGCCCATGGCGAGTATGTGCTGATCCAGGATTCCGATTTAGAGTATGACCCGCAGGATTATCCTCGCTTGCTGCGTCCGCTCGAAGCAGGCAGAGCGAACGTCGTCTACGGCGTGCGCCCCAATCGTCCTGAGCGCGGCCTGCGCTTCTTTCTCGGAGCCAAGCTCCTGACGCATCTCACCAACCTTCTTTACCGCGCGGGCATTCACGACGAAGCAACTTGCTACAAAGTGGTTCGCCGGTCGCTCCTGGCACAGCTCCACCTGCAATGTCGTCGCTTTGAGTTCTGCCCCGAAGTGACCGCAAAGCTGTGTCGCATGGGCGAAAAGATTGCCGAAGTTCCCATCTCCTACCATCCGCGATCAGCGGTGGAAGGAAAGAAGATCCGCCACTCCGACGGATGGTTAGCGATCTGGACCCTGATCCGCTACCGCTTCATCCCTCGCCGCCGCTGGCTTCGACCCGGCAAGGACGCGCCCTCAGCCCCCTTCGCGGTAAGTTTTTCGCGCCCGCCGTCCGAATAGAATCCACCAATCACGACATAGGAGATAAACCAAGGGTGCCCCACCCGCCCTACCCTTCTCGCGCATTTTGCGAGAGGGGGGATTTTTGATCTCTCATCCGCCCCGACAATCCACAGGCCCATTGTGACGTCTAACCTTGCATCCAAAACGGAATGAGCAGAGCATAGTCAAGGCGGAGGTAGTAGGTTTCCTTCTCGCAGCGAATCTAAGTGCTTTGTTGTCAAGATTTTGCCCGTAAGTATTTGAAACGAAGGCGTTTCGCGCAGTGGGCGCACTCGCTGTAGCGGAAACCCTCATGAACGCTGGCTATGAGCAAAATGAGGGGGGAGGGGTGCCCACCCCGGAATGCGCCCGAAACAAAAACTGCTCCTCGCCCGCAGCGGCAAGAGTCCCTTCACAAAAAATATTTTGCAGGCAGATATCCACAGGGCCTGAATCCTCCGCGTCTTCCGCATGCTCCGCGTCCTCTGTGGCTTTGGTCCGCCCTGCTGCTGCAATCCGCCGTGACCGTGTAGAATCTTGGGTTCGCCGAGCGCTGCTGCTCAAGAATAATGTTCAAGAAAATTCTCATCGCGAACCGCGGCGAGATTGCCGTGCGCATCATCCGCGCCTGCCACGAGATGGGAATCGCCGCGGTTGCCGTCTATTCTGACGTGGACCGCGCCTCGCTGCACGTCCGCAAGGCCGATGAGGCTTACCCCATCGGCGCGCCAGCCGCCTCCGAGTCGTATCTCAACATTCAGAAGATTCTCGACGTTGCCGCACGCTCCGGTGCAGACGCCATCCATCCCGGCTACGGTTTTCTTTCCGAGAATGCAAACTTCGCCCGAGCTTGCGCCGACGCGGGCGTGAAGTTCATCGGCCCCACAGCAGCAGCCATGGACGCCATGGGATCGAAAACCCGCGCACGGCAAGCCATGGAGCGCGCCGGCGTTCCGTTTGTTCCCGGCACGTCCCGCGGCCTCGAATCGTTCGAGCAGGCCGAACAGGTTGCCGCTCGCATCGGTTATCCCGTGATGTTGAAAGCAGCCGCGGGCGGTGGCGGCAAAGGCATGCGTCTGGTGCAGGCGCCGGAAGAACTAAAGTCGTCGCTCGAAGGGGCGCGCAGCGAGGCGGAGCGCTCGTTTGGCGATAGCGAAGTTTATATCGAGAAGGCGATCCTCAATCCACGCCACATCGAGATGCAGGTGCTGGCCGACGAGCATGGAAAGACCGTCTATCTGGGCGAGCGCGAATGTTCGCTGCAGCGCCGCCATCAGAAGGTGGTCGAAGAAGCCCCTTCCCCGATCGTTGACGCTGACATGCGGCGCAGGATGGGCGAGGTCGCGGTGCGCGTCGCCCAAGCCGCTGGATACACGAATGCGGGCACCGTTGAATTTCTGGTTGATCAGCAAAAAAAATTCTATTTCCTGGAGATGAATACGCGGTTGCAGGTGGAACATCCGGTGACCGAGTTGATCACCGGCCTCGACCTGGTGCACCTGCAGATTCGCATCGCCGCTGGCGAGCGGTTGCCTTTTACGCAGACCGAAGTGATGATTCGCGGACACGCCATCGAGTGCCGCATCTACGCCGAGGATCCCGACAACAACTATTTCCCCAGTCCCGGCAAAATCACTCTGTTGCTGCTGCCATCAGGGCCAGGAATCCGCCGCGACAGCGGGATGTACGAAGGCTGGACCGTGCCCATGGACTACGATCCGCTGTTGGCCAAGCTGATCGGCTATGGCACGGACCGCGATCAGGCCATTGGTCGGCTGACGCGCGCCTTGAACGAATATTTTGTGGGCGGGATCAAGACAAATATTTCGCTGTTCCGCCGCATCCTCAGCGATCCGGATTTTCGCGCCGCGAAGATAGATACCGGTTTCCTGGATCGCCTGTTAAAGCAAAAGCCTCCGGAGGCCCCGACGGATCCAAAGGCGATCGAAGTCGCGGTAATCACCGCCGGAATATTTGCCGTCCTAGGTTCTGCCGCCGCTGGAGCGGGCGAGCGCCCAGTGGCGAATGATTCTGCGAGCACCAAGCCAAGTCCTGCGTCTAACTGGAAGCTTGCTGCCCACAAGGAAGCGACGCGATGATGTTCAACTGGCAACTGACCACTGGCAACAACTGGTTCTCATGACTTACGACATCGCCATCGACGGCAAGAACTACCGGCTCGATCTCAATCGAGCGGACGGCTGCTGGTCGTGCCGCCTTGATGGACGCGAAGTCGAAGTCGATGCTGTGCTGGCGCGGCCCGATGTACTTTCTCTCCGCATCGGCAATCAGGCTTACGAAGTGAAGTGTGAACGCGTCGCCGGCGAGATGCATCTTTGGGTCGGCAGCGCACGCTTTGCCGCGGAAGTCCGCGATCCTCGTTCGTTGCGCGGGCGCGTCCGCGCGGTGGATGATCACGGCCCTAAGAAACTTACAGCTCCCATGCCGGGCAAGATTGTTCGCGTGCTGGTCAGCCAGGGAGACGAGGTCGAGGCAGGCGCAGGTGTGCTTGTGGTTGAAGCGATGAAGATGCAGAACGAAATCAAATCGCCGAAGAAGGGTACGATTCAGAAGATTCTGGTCCCCGAAGGCGCCGCGGTGAACGCCGGAGACGTGCTGGCGATTGTCGAGTAATACGGTCGAACCACCACTTCAAATCATTACTTTTCTATCCCGTTGCTGTCGAGCACCTTCTTCGCGTAGTAGTTCTCGACCTTGGCGGAATCCCGTAATACCTCGTAGTAGGCGGCTTTCAGCAATTGCTCACGGCGGTCGTGCAACTGCGAACGGATGGCTTGCTGCACTCGCGGATCCGACAGTTCCCGCTGTCCAGCAGGTTCCTTCGACACCAGCTTCACGATGCGGTATCCCACAGCCTGCCTACTCGCAGGATTCACTACGCTGATGACGGAGCTGTACTGACCCGGCTTGAGTTTCATGACCGCGTCACGCGTGTTTGGGTCGGTTCCCTTCAGGCCAGATTCGGGGACCGTGCCGAGATCGCCGCCGTTGCCCGAGGTCTCAGGGTCTTCGGAATATTTCATGGCCAGCGTGGCGAAGTCGTCGCCACTGTCGAGACGGTTGGCGATCATCTGTATCTTTTTGCGCGCATCGGCTTCGTTCTGTGCCTTGTCATTCTGATTGGGCGCCTGCGGGTTGGGCGCCGGAGTCACCATGATCTGCGCCAAGTGATACTGCGGTTGGATCAAGTTGAACTCGCCCTTATGCGCGTTGTAGTAGTCGGTAATGTCCTGGTCGGTAACGTTGATCTTGGACGAGACTTCTTTGTTCATGACCTTGTCGACCGTGATCGAGCGCCGGATGTCGCGCTTGAAATCGGCCAGCGTGATCTTCTTGTCCTTAAGCCGTTGATCGAATTCCTCCTGCGAAAAAGGAGCCTTGATTTCGTTGTACTTGCGGTCGACTTCTTCGTCGGTCGCCAGCAAGCCAAGCTTTTCGGCGCGGCGCATCAGGATCTCGTCATCGATCATCTGGTGGAGGATGTTCAGACGCAGCGCCGTGGCCTGTTCGCCGGTCGGCGCCTGTTGGGCCGAGGCGACGTTGTTGTCGTAATACTTGTCTACGTCAGAGCGGAAAATCTTTCGCCCATCCACCGTTGCCATCACGTCGCCACTGGGCTGCCGGTTGCAAGCTGCCAGAGATGCCAGCAGAACGGCGGCCGAAAGCGCAGTGACGACTTGGACAAACCAAGAGTTTTTTCTCAAGGATGTTTCTCCGTTCCTGACTGCAATGACAACAAAAATCCAGAGCGCGCCAGCGACCGCACGGCGCACTTTAGCAACGAATTACCGCGATCCGGGACTCGGGGCCGGTGGTGCGTGCTGCGGCACGGGCTCTCCCGCGTCTTTCAGAGCAGCGTCCAGCGCGGCGCGCACCTCACCGATAGGGACCGCCCCGTCAAGCTTCTGGCCATTGATGAACAGGGCCGGAGTTCCGTTTACGCCAAGTTCATCGGCTTCCTTCATGGACGCTCTCACCGCATCTTCGTTCTGCGCTTTGACGCACGCTTGCAGTTTCGCCGCGTCCAGATTATGTTTCTGCCCTTGCAGCATCGTGATCTTGTCTATAGCCTCGAATCGCTCCGCAGGGGTCTTTTCCGAATCCACCTCGCGCTTGTTCGCGTGGATGTAGTCGGCGAAGTCCCAATAGGCATCGGTATTTTGCGCTGCCAGGCAGTTTGCGTCAACGGCCGCATGGATCGCCCATGGATGAATCTCCGACAGCGGGTCGTCTTTGTAGATGAATGTCACCCGATCGCCGTACTCCTTGAAGATTTCGGGGAACAGCGTCTGGTGCATCCGTGCGCAGTAGGGACACTCGAAGTCGTCGAAATTGACCACCACAACCTTGGCAGACTTGGGCCCGCGTGACGGCCGTCCAGTGGTGTCAATCTTATTCATCACATCGACGAACGGGTCTTTGTTCAGGTCGAACCGGGTCACGCGCAGCATGGTGCCGCGATCCTTGGACAGCAGGAACTTGTAGTCCTTCCGCTTGCCGTCGCCACCGTCGATGTTCACCGACACGGCGTCATACCCCGGCACATCGGTACTGGGAGTAATGGCGCCCACCGTCACTTTCACTTCTGCCGGGATGGTATAGAAAGAGCGTACCTGGTGCTCGATCTTGCGAGCCACGTCGGGAGGCGCGGACTGGGCAACACAACCCAGGCAAACCAGAAGCAGGATGAGCAGCGAACGTCGAATTAGAATCAACAGGAACCGCCTCAACATCACTAGTTATCTTTTGATTATCTCACAGCATATGCGAGTCAGCCCCGGAAATGGCGGGCTCTGCTGCTCTTCTAACCCGTGCGGCGGAGTTGCTCCGCAGGCAGTAAAGAGTTCATCGATCCGGAGCGGAATCCTTCCAGATCGAGGGTGACGAACTTGAATCCCAAGGCTTTGAAGATCGCCGTAAACTGGGCGGCCATGGCGGGATTCAAAGCGCTTTCCAGTTCCTCGCGGGCGATCTCAATGCGGACAATGTCGCCATGATGGCGCACGCGGAACTGGTGAAAGCCGAGGGCGCGAATGGCGTCTTCACCGCGTTCGACCACGGCGAGCGCCTCGCGCGTCACCGGGCGGCCATACTCGATGCGCGAGGAGAGGCAGGCGGATGCCGGTTTGTCCCAGATGCGTAAGCCAGCCTGGCGAGCCAGGTCGCGAATTTCCTGCTTCGTGAACCCTGCTTCCAGCAGCGGAGCGGCAACATGGTGCTCCCTGGCGGCTTGCTGGCCGGGGCGGAAGTCGCCCTGATCGTCGAGGTTCACGCCATAAGCAATCGCGTCGAAGCCGCGCACCGCACGCATTTTTTCCATCACGGCAAAGAGTTCGTCTTTACATTGAAAGCAGCGCTGTCCGTCGTTGCGCGCATATTCAGGCCGGTCAAGTTCGGAGGTGGAGATGACTTCGACCGGAATGCCCTGCTCATTGGCAAAGGCGATGGCATCGCTCAGGTGAGTGCGAGCCAGGCTGGGAGAGTCGGCGATCACCGCCAGCATGTCAGCACCAAGAGCGCGGTGAGCGGCCCAGGCGAGGTACGCGGAATCAACGCCACCGGAATAGGCGACGAGAACTCGGCCCAGTCGCCGCAGTTCTGCCTGCAGTTGAGAATTCTTTGCGTCGATGCCGGTTCCAGGACCCTGCACATTCATTATGGTATCAGTCCCGCGTCCGCATGCGAGAGCTAGTACAGCCGTTCCTGTTTTCTCAAATTTCCGAACGAGCCGATGTTCGCCAGGCTGAAGGTGAAGCGGAAAAGATTCTCATTTCGCACATTGGCAATGGCATATCGGCGATATTCCAGCGTCACGCCGCAGCAGTCCCAGTTGTAGGTGGTTTGCGCAGTCGCGAACTGCAGTTGCTTCGTTTCCGCGTCGAAGCCAAAGCTGCTGGCCGCGCTGAATCCGCGGTGGGTAAGCCCGCCATAGCCCAGCGCCACCCGGAACTGCTGATACTTCAGGGGAATTGTGTTGGGCTGGGGAATCTGCAGAAACGCATCCCCGCCCCCGATCGTGAAAGATCCGAGATTGTAGTTGGCCAGGAGAGTGCTCTCGTTCACGCGTCCCAACTGGAAGTCGTAATCGAGATCCCACTCCGTATCTGTGTGGCTACTGGTCGCAGCCCGCAGTCGCGATACCAGGGGAGAAAGATGGCGTGGCTCGGTGGCAAATGCGATGCCCGTCAGCGCTTCCGTCGTAGTAAACACGTTGCGCTGTCCCGGCACCAGCGCTCCGCCGAAGGTCGGATCGAGGAAATACTTTTGCTCAACTTCCCAGGTGGCAACTTCTCTCGCTTCTGGACCCGGGGTGCAACGCTGGTTCTCCAGATTGCTGACGTGCTGCCATGGAACGATCTGTTCCGGGGCCGCGGAGCCCACGGCAAGGCCCGTCATGGGCGTATCGCACTCCTGAATTTGCGAGGAGGACGAGTCTTTCGAGTAAAGGCGGGTTACGAAGCCATATCCGACCTCGTGGGTATTGCTCAGGATGTCGCGCTCGTCGAAGTGGAGGACATTGGCGAAGTCGTTCACACCCGTCACCAAACGATAGACCACCCTGGGTTCGATGACATGCTTCCACTTGCGCCCAAAAAATTCCTTGTCGAATATTTTCTCCAAGACCGGTGGCCGCACTTCCACCGAAGTTTCCAGAGCCTGGCGGTTGGTGGGATCTTCGACTGCAAGGCCGTTCACAAAGCGCTCGGTATAGTAAGTCTCGTGCAGAGTGAGGGCTGGGCGCAGAGACCAACCATGGAACTGCAAGGGCAGGGAAATCTCGGGGCTCAAGTCGAAGCGGCCCAGCAATTCTGCGGTATGAAAGCCAGGCTCGGTGCGGGAAAGTCCCGACAGCGAGGCGTCAAACGACCAGAAAAATGGCGAGCGCCAAAGTTTGCGGTCAACGCTGGATGCGTCGGCGCTGGGAGTGTGGAGAATCTGGATGGAGTCAAAGGTGGGCGGATATGACAGTGTGCCGTCAGGATTCGTGGTCTGAAAGAAGTTCTGATAACGTTCCACCATGCCGCCGAAAGAGAAGCCGTTGACTGCCTTTGAAAGAAAAACCTGCGACTTTACTTCTGAGTTCACGGCCTGAGTGAAAACTTCGTTGAAGGCCAGGCGGAACAGGAAGGAACTCAGGTAGTCGATATTGGAGACCGCGCGGAAACCGTAGAAGTTGGCTTCCGCTGTCAGGCGCGCCTCCTGGCCGCCTTCGCGCAACGGAGGGACGCCAGTTCCCTGGCTAATGCCGCGGTCAATCACACCAAAAAAATCCAAGTTCACATAGGAGGTGTCGCTGGGGCGCGCACGGAATTCTCCCCGTTGGGACCAGCCTCGCTTGGAAAGGTATTGCGCCCCGATGGTGGCGTCCATGCTGCGATTGATGGCCCAATAGAAGGAGTCGCCGATTTCGTTGCCGTTGGTGGACGAACGGCCAACTGTGGGCACCGTAAATCCTGTATCTCTCACTTCCCGGGCCACGGGATGAGTTGCGTAGGGGAAGTAGAAAATCGGAAATCCATGCAACACGAATTTGCTGTGGTAGATGCTGGCATTTCCGCCCACATCGACAACTACCTTGTGAGCCTCGAACTGCCAATTGGGATGGGGAAGGTCGCAGGTGGTGATGGTGCCGTCATAAACCAGGTAGTGATCGGGGCTGGTCTTCTCCACGACTTTGCCGGAGAAGGCAAACGGCGCGGTTGAGGTGAGCACCACGCGGCTGCCGCGAAAGCGGAGTCCGGTGGTTGCGGTGACGTCGTAGAAACGTCCGGTTTCGGCCGTAAGATTGTAGGTTCCATGGGTGGCCTTGAGGTGATCGTCGTTCGGGCCGCCGTCGAGGGTGAAGTGCCCGGAGGCGGTGGCCTCGCCGCTATCGGAGTTGTAGGTTAGTTCATCGGCGCGCAGGATGTAGGTGCGATAGTGAATTTCCGCGTTGCCGTGCAATTTGTAGACGTCGCCGACTTTTTCCTGCTCGTCGGCGCAGATGGTCGCGGAGTGTGAGTCTTGGGTTGCGGCCTGTTTTGCGCAAGGTGTGCTCAAGGCCGACGCGGCGGTTTTCGCTTTCTGCGGAGCCTTCGGCGAGGAGGGAACTGCGGATTGGGCGGAATTTTCTGAAAGCAACTGGCTGGTTACTAGCGCAGAAGCGAGAAGGTGATGACAAAGAAACAGCGCCGTGATAAGGAATCTAGTGCGAAGAGTCATCGGAAGAAAATCGACGGAAGAAGATCGTCCATCGAAGGCGTACCTGCCCTTTCGGCTTTCTTGTCGCGGCATCGTGAACTTAGCATGGCGCGGGCCGCGAGGCAAAGTGTCCAAAGAGGCTAGGATTCCCGTTGGTTCACTCCCGGTTGTACGTTGCACGCGAACTGTGCGATTTCGAGAGACTGGCATTCATGAATTGTGCGCAGTGTGGAGAAGTTTGCCGTTGCCATTCGGAGCCCCTTCCCACTTCTTTGTCGCAGTCGAGTTCGGCCGCCGATTCTGGAGGGGCGTTGGCCGCTGCCGCGGAATTGAATTGGATTGATCCGGAGTTTGGGGGCGCGCCTGGTGCTGAGGCTTCTGATTCCAATGCCTTGAGGGACTCCGTAGGCTCCGAGTCGTCGGCCGAGGCCGTTCGCGAGGTCGGGGATGCCGAGGCTTGGCGCGACGAACTTTCTGCCAGGCTGAATCGGTATCGCGCGCGTCACAAAGTGCGTCCGCCGCGCTACCCGTCTCTCAGCCTGCGGTTTGAACCCTTTGAATCGGCCACGAGCGTAAACGCAAGCAGCGGATCTTTGCCGCTTTCTACATTTGAGCCTGTCTCAAACCATGCCCTGGCGCTCGATGGAATGAGGCACAAACCTTCAGCTGCCGCGGAGATTGAGGTGCAATCGCGGCAGGCGCCGGCCGCAGAAGCCGCTCCGCCGCTCGTCCACCATCCAGCAGGACAGTCTAGCGCAAAGATTATCGAGTTTCCGAGGTTTGCCTGGGGACCACCTGCGCCTCCACCGGATCAACTGGCGGAGCCGGTCAGCGAACGGCCGCGAATTTTGGAAGTGCCGGAGGTTGAGCCTCCGCCTCCCGCGCTCGGCGGAATTACTATCGAAGCGGTCGAGCAACAGGAGGCCGAAAAGCGGCCGGGCATCGACATTCCTTTGCAGAGCGCGCCGCTTGGGTTGCGCTTGGTCGCCGCCCTGGTCGACGGAATCATCATCGCCGCGGCGTCGGCACTCTTCGGCTTTGTTTTCTGGAAGGTCGCGGCCGTGCGGCCGCCGCTGGTTCAAATTCTCGAGCTCGCCGCCGGAATCCCCTGCGTATTCTGGGCGGCCTACCAGTATCTGCTTGTCGTCTACGCCGCCAGCACTCCGGGCCTGCGCGTCGCTGGCCTTGAACTCGCACGCTTCGACGGCACTTCGACCAGCCGCTCTCTGCGCCGCTGGCGCGTGCTGGCCGGTTATCTCTCCGCTGTCTCCGCAGGGATGGGTTACGCCTGGGTCTTCCTCGACGAAGACGCCCTCTGCTGGCACGACCGGATCACGCACACTTACCTCGCGCCAAAAAGGCGTGGGAACGGACCTAGCACTCTTCCACCGCCCACGAATGGGCCTTCCAAGTGACTTGCAGGCACCATGTGCTCATCGCCCTGTCCTTCGCTTGGGTTGCCGTTGATTTCTGGATCGTCGCCAGGAACGTCATCCTTAGAGAGACGATCCTCGCCCCCTCTGCCCGATTGTTCGATCGCCTTCCGAATGGAATGAATCATTCCAGCTTTCTTGTCTTTTGGCTTGTCGTGTTGTTTGGCTGGATGATCCTGTTAGGCGCAGGCCTTAAGCCTCTGCTCCGGAAAAGGCGTTGATCACTACCTGCGAGGTCCAGTTCGTGCCTTCCCTGTGCTATCTTCAATGGGTTCAACCTTAATTGCAATTTCCGCCATTCATCTAGAAGCATGGCCACTTCCCCTGAGGGTACAAAACCGGCAGTAAAGGTCTTCGTTGCCACCACGGTGATGCTGACCTTCATCTCGTTCTGGCGTGCCTCCGCGATTGTTCTGTCGGACTTGGCCTCTTCCGCCTATTACGCTGGCGGCGACGCCGAAAAGGTCATCGGCAAAAGCGCACCCTGGTTCATTCTCGCGGTCATGCTGTTCAGCTATGCCGTGCGGGCGCTGTATATCGAATCCAGCAGCATGTTCGTCCGCGGCGGCGTCTACCGCGTCGTCAAAGAGGCCATGGGCGGAACTTTGGCCAAGTTCTCCGTCTCAGCTCTGCTGTTCGACTACGTCCTCACCGGTCCCATCAGCGCAGTTTCGGCTGGCCAATATCTGGCCGGTTTTATCAAGGACATTGGAATATACCTTCACCGTCCGTTGGAGTTCTCCGACGACCATTTCGCGGCTGGAGTGGCCATCATCATCGTCATCTATTTCTGGTGGAAGAACACACAGGGTATCCACGAATCCAGCCAGAAGGCGTTGCAGATTATGGCCATCACCACCGTGATGGTGGTGATCCTGATCATCTGGTGTACGCTCACGGTTTTGCGCGCGCCGATTCAGTTGCCCCCCAACCCACTGCACGCGGGCGTGATTCCACTGAACAAGGAGTCACTCGGCTGGCTCAACGGAACCTGGTTCAGCCACATCACGTGGATCATCCTGTTCGTCGGCTTCGGCCATTCGGTGCTGGCCATGAGCGGCGAAGAAACGCTGGCTCAGGTCAATCGCGAAATCGAGCACCCCAAGTTGAAAAACCTGGAGAAGACGGGCCTGGTGATTTTTGTCTACAGCCTGCTCTTCACCTCGCTGGTTTCGTTCTTCGCGGTGATGATCATACCGAACAACGTTCGCCCGAATTTCTTCGCCAACCTCATCGGCGGCATCGCCATGTATCTGGTGGGACCGATGAGCTTGAAACTTCTGTTCCACGGCTTCGTCGTACTGGTGGGCGTGTTGATTCTGGCCGGGGCGCAGAATACTTCCATCGTGGGCGCCAATGGCGTCTTGAATCGCGTGGCCGAAGATGGTGTACTCACCAGTTGGTTTCAGCGGCCGCATCACCGCTATGGCACCAGCTACCGCATCATCAACCTGATTGTCTGCATGCAGTTGCTCACCATCATCCTCAGCCTGGGCAACGTGTATGTGCTGGCTGCCCTCTATGCCTTCGGTGTGATCTGGAGCTTTGCTACGAAGTCGCTGGCCGTACTGGTGTTGCGCTTCACCGAACCGGGGAACCGGGAGTGGAAAGTTCCGGGGAACCTGCACATCGGAAAAACCGAAATTCCCGTGGGCTTGATTCTGATCTCCACGGTGCTGTTCATCACTGCAATCGTCAACTTGTTCACCAAGTACGAAGCCACCATCGCGGGAGTAATCTTCAGCGCATTCTTCTTCACCATCTTTACGATCTCCGAACACCACGTGGCCAGAGAACGCCACGGCAAGCCCGAGCAGCTCGACCAGTTCCGCGTGTATGGCAATCAGGAACTGGGCAGCGGGGCCATGGGCGTGCGGCCCGGCAACGTCCTGGTCGCGGTGCGCGATCCGCGCAATCTCTACTATCTCCGGCACGTGCTCGGCCATACCAACACAAACAAGCAGGACGTCGTAGTCATGAGTGCTCGCCTGTACCATCGCGAACACAGTTTCAGCGGCAGTTCGGTCTTTGAAGCGAGCCAGGTGTTCGACCATTACGAGCAGGAACTCTTCACCGCCGCCGTCGCTGTGGCCGAAAAGGAAGGGAAGCCGATCCACCTGCTGGTTGTGCCCGCGACCGATGTGTTCGAAGCTATTATGGTGACGGCGCAGCGGCTCGATTCGAGCCGCGTGGTCTGCGGCCTTTCCAACAAACTCACCTCCGACGAACAGGCGAAGCTCACGGGCGATGCCTGGGAGCGCCTGCCCGAGCCGCGCCCGCGCATGATCCTGGAGGTGTGCGCCCCCGACGGATCCGTCCGCGAGTACGCGCTGGGGCCGCATGCACCCCGCATGCGCCCGCAAGACGTCGAACTCATGCACCAACTCTGGCTCAACATCACCGCCGATCCCAAATTCGCGGGGACGCACCACTACCACATCGTGGCCCTCGCGCTGGAAGAATTGCAGCGCGAGTTGAGTACCGAGCAGCGCGCGCAGCTTCTGCAAAAACTGCATGACGAGATGAATCGCTACAACCCGCAATGAATCTCATAAATGAATCTCATATAGGTGAGGAGGCCCATATGGCCCGCATTCCCGGCGCTTCCCGCAATCAGGGTGGCCCGATCCGCCGGTTGTTTGTGGGAATCGTCTACTCTTTGACCCGCCGTCGGCTCGGCCGAGTCATTATGCCCGTCCAAGTGACCGCGCATCATCCGAAAATCTTGTGGGGATACGGCCAGATGGAACAATCGCAGGCGGGCAGCAAACTCATCGATGCCAAGCTCAAGGGACTGGCCGAACTCCGCGTGGCAACCCTGGTGGGATGCCCGTTTTGAATTGACATCGGCTCTGCCGTGGGCAGAGCGAGCGGCATCTCGGCCGAGCAAATCGCCAATCTCAATCACTACCGCACCGATTTCAACTTCTCGGAACTGGAGAGGCTTGTGCTCGAGTATGCCGACCGCATGACGCAGACTCCAGTGGACGTCCCCGATGCGCTGTTTGCCCGTCTGCGAGATAGATTCACCGAAGCGGAACTAGTGGAACTCACTTCCGCGATCGCATGGGAAAACTACCGGGCTCGCTTCGATCACGCCTTCGGAATCGAAGCAGAAAATTTCAGCGAAGGAGCGGTCTGCGCCCTGCCAGTTCGAGCAGCGGACGCGAAGTCATCGAAGTGAGTTGGTTAGCAGCGCCGGCGTCCCGCCGGCTGTCGCCAGAGCCGGCCCTGAGCTTGTCGAAAGGGCATCCGCCCCCGCAGGTTAGGGCGCGACCCATAGTGCTAACTTGATGTGTTCAGCAGTGACGTGGCGTGCCCGCCTGTCCTAGCGAACAAAACGTGGTTATCGAATCTTGCCTCCCTTGCTACACAGCATGAACACTTCGCCTTGTCCGCTGGTACGGTACTTTGCTGCGGTGTGGACGGTGCGGTTTGGGCGGTTTGGGCCCAAGACATACCGGTCAGGGCCAGGATCAGCGCTAACATCTTGTGTCGCATGATTTAGGTCTCCATAATCTGTCTGAATTCGCATTGCGGGCTCACGCCCGGTTCCGATGCAGGCAGACGCCAACGAGGCGGCATTGCCTGTTTCTTTGGGGATTGCGCCTCTAGCGCGAAGGGAGGCCTCAGATGCGAAGAACCGTGCTTAAAGGGTGGCGGCGCCTTCCCGTCTCCCCCAAGCATCTTCCAAATGCCATAGCGTTGTGTGTCAGCTTCTACCGAATTTGGTATTGTTGCTCAACATGTCGATACTAACTGATTGAAAACAAGATGTTTGTTGGGGGTTGTGTTTGGATCGCAACTTGCATTGAATCACTAGTTCGAAAGCGGTCAAGTTTTGTTTCATAGAACATTAAAACGAAACCCGCAGCAGACGGGTCAGGTAAGCAGTCATAGGATTTTTGAAGGACCAGCTCTCACAACTATTCAAGAGGCTTCAAGAGGTTTGCAAGTCTGTCGGATCGCGCAATTCCCCCGATAAAACCGGCCAATGCGCTGGATCCGATTCTGAGTCACTAAAATTTCTAAGGAGGCAGGAAATGCGTTTTGAACGTCTTCCTATTGTTCTAGCATTGTTGTTTACGCTGTTGTTTACGCTGTCCCTGGCGACCGCCCCGATGTTTGGTCAATCGCTAACCACGGGCAATATCACAGGCACAGTGTTAGATCCCAGCCATGCAGTGGTCCCGGGCGCACCGGTAGATCTGAAGGGCCTAGACACGGGTTCGACCGCGTCCACGACGACCAACGCCAATGGCGGCTATAGCTTCAGTCTGTTGAAGCCGGGACACTATCAGATCACGGTGAAGCAAGCTGGTTTTGCGGAACAGTCGCAAACCGTGCAAGTAGAAGTTGGCCAGACTTCCAACGTAGAGATCGATCTTACGGTTGCGAAGGGCACCGAAACCATAGAAGTTTCCGGGACAGCCCCGCTGATTAACACAGAGCCGAGTAACAACACCGCCTTCACGCAAGAGGAAGTGGCGCAGTTGCCGAGCGCAGGGGGCGACATCACCAACATCGCCGATACGGCGCCGGGTGTCGTGGTCAACGGAACCATGGGTTACGGCAACTTTACCGCCAACGGTATGCCGGCTACGTCGAACCTGTTTACGGTCAACGGCGAGAACGACATGGACCCGTACTTCAATATCAACAACTCGGGCGCGTCGAACCTTACGCTGGGCCAGAACGAAATTGGCGAAGCGACAGTCATCACCAATCCTTACGGCGGCCAGTACGGACAACTCGCCGGCGCGCAGGTCACATATGTGACCAAGTCGGGCACCAACACTTTCCACGGCAACGCGGCGTACTGGTGGAATGGACGACTGCTGAATGCCAACGACTGGATGAATATTCAGGGTGAACAGGCGGCCGGCACTAAGAACATACCGGGTTTCTCGAACGCCAACCAGTGGGCTACATCGATCGGTGGACCGATCATCAAGAACAAGACCTTCTTCTTCGTGGACTACGAAGGAATGCGCTTCGTGCTCCCCAACCAGTTCTTGGTAACGTCGCCGACGCCGCAGTTTGCCGCCGCAGTGGGAGCCCAAGTCGCCGCTAGCAATCCGGCCGAGTCAGCCACAATGAACAAACTGCTGGGCCTGTGGACGAGCGCCCCGGGCTACGCCGGCGCCACGGTGAACCCCCTTACGGCGGGCGATTCTTGCGCCACGCTCGCTTTCACCGTGCCGACTCCGGGCTTCACGCCTGGGACCACGGCCTGCTCGCAGTCTTACACAGCCACCCCGACAGCCCTGGCCTGGGAATATATTCTCAGTTTCCGCGTGGACCAGAAGTTGGGTAACAACGACAATATTTTCGGCCGCTACAAGCTGGATCATGGGTTACAGCCGACTCAACTGGATCCCATCAACTCGCAGTTCGACGCCAATTCCCTGCAACCCAGCTGGGACTCGCAGGTGTCGGAGACCCACGTGTTTGGACCGACCATGACGAATTCGTTCACGGCGACGCTCAGCCACTACGTAGCTCAATTCACCTCGCCAAACGCGGCCAGCTTATTTAATTACGAAGAGGCATTCTCCGAGGATTCGGGCATCTACAACTTCTTCAGCCCTAACCGCGGCGCAGCTTCGTTCCCCCAGGGCCGCAACATCACGCAATACCAGTTCATCGATGACTTTTCCTGGACGCATGGGAACCACACGTTCAAGTTCGGCGAGAACTTCCGCCGCTATGACGTGAGCGACCACAACTTCTTCATTACCTCGCCGATCGTTTACTGGGGTTATTTGACCAACAATCTGCAGTCGTTTGCAGATGGCGTGGCCTACCAGTACCGCAAGAACGACAACCTATCCACTAACGTGCCGGTGGCCTTGTGGGGCATGGGACTGTACGGGCAGGACGAATGGAAGGCAACGCGCAACCTGAAGTTGACGCTGGCATTGCGGGTCGAGCGCAATTCGAATCCCGTATGCCAGACCAACTGCTTTGCAAACCTGACCGGGCCCTTCGTGGACACGGCGTCGTTCAAGGCTGGCTACACCGGCTCCAAAGATGTTCCTTACAGCTCTGACATCAATTCTGGCCTGCACCAGGCGTATCCGGGCGTGGACTCGCTGATCTGGTCTCCGCGCCTCGGCTTCAGCTGGGATCCACGGAGCAACGGCAAGACGGTAATCAGCGGTGGGTTCGGGCAGTTCTACGACAACCCGGCAGCCCAGCTGGTGGATAACTTGTTGGGCAACCCTCCGGTGGCGGTTTCGTTAAGAATCAGAAGCGCTGACAACGTCTCAGGCGTGCTCCCGTTCGATCCGAACGGTGCCCCGCTTACCTGGCAGCAGTCCGCCAGTGCTTTCACGATCAAAGATAGCTTTAACCAAATCGGGAACGCTCTGCCGACGGGCGTGCATTTTAATGCTCCGTCGGTCGGCGGGATCGTTGGCACCATCCACGCTCCGGAGTGGCAGGAATGGAATCTGTCGGTGCAGCAGGAGTTGAACCGCAGCACAGTGCTGATCGTCAACTATGTCGGCAACCACGGATCCCGCATGATGTACTCCAATGCGTGGCCCAATGCCTACGATGGGACGGGTGGTTTTTACAGCGGGACCGTGCCGTTGAGATCAGCTACTGCCGCCAACTACGGAACTGTGACGCAATATCAGTCGGGAGCGGTCTCCAATTACAGTGGCCTGACCTTCAGTCTCAGAAAGCAGTTCACCAAGTGGGTTTCGGCTCACCTGAACTACACCTGGTCGCATAACATCGATGAATCCTCGAACGGCGGGCTTGCCGAGTATGGCTTCGAGGGCAATAACACCATCCTGGGCCAGATCTCCCCAGTCAGCCTGCGTCAGGATAACTATGGCAACTCCGACTACGACATCCGTCACCTGGTGAACGGTGACTTTGTGTTCAATCCGGAGTTCCATAGGACCGGTGGGCTGAAGTGGCTCACCGAGGGCTGGCAGTTCTCTGGCAAGGCCTTCTGGCGCACGGGACTGCCGTACACGCTTACCGACGGCAATCTTGCTGGGACGGTCGTCGATGGTGGCGACGCGGTAACCGGCGCCATTCCGGCTATCGTCACCGGCAACGCACAACCCAGTGGCTGCGGCGGTGGGAATGCGAGCTACAACGGATTGGGCAAACCGGGTTGCCTCGACCCGAATGCAATCCTGGATGTCAACCTGCCGAGCGTATCGGCGATCACTTATTCGACGCAGCGCCGCAATCAGTATCGCGGGCCGCACTACTTCGACATGGACCTGAACCTGTTCAAGAACTTCAAGATCGGGGAACGGTTCAACTTCGCGATTGGCGCGCAAGCGTTCAACGCTTTTAACCATCCCAACTTCGCTCTTCCCAACGCAATTTACAACAGCAGCTGTACCAGCGCGGGGGTATGCACTCCTGATCCGACGTATGGAACGATCACGACCATGCAGGGAGTGCCCACCAGTCCGTACGGCAACTTCCTGGGCTTTGACTCATCTCCGCGCGTACTGCAGCTCAGCGCGAAGATCGTGTTCTAGACTGGGCATTGTCCGCTCATTCGGTTTCGGATGAGCGGCTGAGAATAGAAACTGATCGGGGCCGGCCGCGAGGTCGGCCTCATTTTTGTGTCGAAGGTCGTTTCGCCGTTCGTTCGCAGGCCCGAAAACTGCATGGAGCGGAGGCGGGCTGATCTATAATTCCCGCATCTAAGCATTTGAGGTGGATCTCATGAATCGAATTGGCATCGTGGTTTTGGGCGCAGCGCTCGCAGCGTCATTTTGCTACGGGCAAGGTTCACAATCTGCTCCGGCGCAAACGGCACCGGCCGCAATTGGGCACGGAGCTGTACCGGTAAAAGTCGTCAAGACGCTGGACTCCAGCAAGTTGAAAGAAGGCGACACCATCGAGGTCGCGACGGCGGGAAGTTTCAAGCTGGCCGATGGCACGCTGGTTCCAAAGGGATCAAAGTTAACGGGGCAGGTCATGGCCGCAAAAGCGCGCTCCAAGGGGGATCCGGAGTCGGAACTCACCTTGACCTTCGACAAGCTGAACATCGCGAACGGGAAACAACTTTCCGTCAAAGGCATGGTGCAGGCAGTGTTTCCGCCACAGGAGGAGGTCGAACCCAACATGGCGGGAAAAGCGACCGCAGGCGCGGGTGGTGCTGCACTCGGAGGAGCCGGAGCCGGCGATATTGGCGTTGGCACCGTGACCGATACCCATAGCGGGTCGAACATGGAGTCATCGGCAAACGCACAGCCGGTGCTGAGTCCAAAGGCGGTTGGCGTGCAAGGCATACATGGCCTGGAGCTGAAAGACGGCGTGCTCACTTCGAAAGGAAAGAACGTGAAGCTTGGCGACGGCGTGCGGATGATTGTGCACGTCGACATCTTCGGATAAGTCCGATACTGATTTTTCGCTTGTTAGTTCAAATGGCGCGGCTTGCGGCCGCGCCATTTCTTTTTCCGGCGAAGATTACTTCCTGACGACTTACTTCCCGAAGATCACGGTGCTGGAGAAGTGGGAACTTGCCGCCATGTAGAAGAGCAGTGGTACGGAGAGGAAAAAGTTTGTGCGCGAGGCCAGGAATGCCTGGCGCGCCATGGTGGCCGCATTGGCGGGCGGCGTGCCGGCCAACGTTCCCCGGATGATCTTCTTATTGTTCGGCCAGATGATACCCCAGACATTGAACAACATCACGATGCCGAAGCCGCCGCCGACGCCGATGGAAAGGACGTGGTTATCATCCCCGCCGACCGGAGTGTAGTGCACAAACAGCCAACCGGCAGCATAGGCCAGAATTGCAGTAATCGCGCCGAGGACGTATCCGCTGGGCGTCATTTTCTTCATGACCAGGAAGAGAACGAACCAGACTGCGATCCAGAGCAAAAAGAAAAGCCCTATGGTGGCGCCTGCCCCGCCGCCTTGGCGCTGAGCGTCTGGGCCGACGTAAAACTCGCCCCAATACCAGAAACCGATGAAGACGGTGGCCAGGGCGCTCCAGCGGAACCAGTTCAGGGCGGGCAGGGTTAGGTTCTGAAAGATTTTTGGTTTCATGCTGGCGTCCACTTGCTTCATGAAGGGGACGTTTACCAGGTTGAAAAAATACAGCAGGCCTACCCATAGGATGCCCGCGATGAAATGGAACCAGCGCAGAATAAGCTGCGTAGCTTCCTTGCCGGTAATGGTGGGCATGACCGTTGCTGCCACTTCGATGAAATGGTGCATTAGGATTTCCTCCGCCAACTTTGGAAGTGCTGATTCTAAGGCCCCCGAATGTGCCGGGACGACGGTGCATTCGGGAAAGAATAACCAGGCTGTAATGAAAGACCAAGACGCTCGCGAATCACAGAATGCTGTCCTGCGGCGTCGTCGAGTCGAGGAAAGTCTGCACTTTGCGGCGGCCGCTGTCAACTTGCGGGCGGGACCGCGCCAACTTCCAGTTGAAAAGCGGCGGAGATCGCCGTATGGTACTCACATCTGCTGGACGGCGCGGTAATGCGGAGTTTGAGGGCGCAACCGGCGGAGTTGTCCCCCCTTGTTCCTGTGGCAGCAGGAAGGCTTCCGGGAACATGCTGTTGCTTTGAGCCTGCTCATGGGCGAGGTCCCTGGGCGGGTGGTTGGCAGTTCGCAGTCTATAAATCAAGGAGATCGGCTATGGACAGCAATAAGCCGGCGCAGAACATTCAGGATTCCTTCCTCAACACGGCCCGCAAGGAGAGACTCAGCATTACGATTTACCTGCTGAGCGGGGTAAAGTTAACGGGCCGCATCCGCTCTTTCGACAAGTACTCCGTGGTGCTGGAGGCGAACGGTCAGGAGCAACTCATCTTCAAGCATGCCATCTCCACCGTGGTGATGGGGCGAGTGGCGGCGACGCATGTCGCGCACGTGGCGCATCCAGACAAAGCGGTAGGCGCGGGATCGGCGGCAGGCCCGGTTTCGGCGCCCAGCGCTTCGGGCACCGGCACCGAAGGATAAGGCGTTTTCGGTTTGGGAAGTTCTCATACCAAGAAATCTCGCGGCACCGCGCGTACTGGCAGACGTGTGCCCCTGGGAAGCCCGGTGGTGCGCGAAGAATCGGAACGTGAGCGCGCATTTCTGGTGGGGATCGATGTGCGCACGCGCGGACGCAGCGGCGCGAAGGGGACGGTCACGGCGCAGGCGGCGGTGGCGCGCGAAGCGGCCGCGATGCAGCCGGCGAAGGCCGGGGGCGCGCCCAAATCTAACGGCAAACCCAGCATTCCCGAATTCGACGCGGACGAGTCGATCGCCGAACTTCGTACGCTGGCAGAAAGTGCCGGGGCAAAGGTGGTTGGCGAAATTCTGCAGCGACGCGACCGGCCCGATCCGGCGACCTTAATTGGCGCGGGCAAACTCGAGGAAATCGCGGGCGCGGCTGCTTCGGTGAATGCCGACGTTCTTCTGTTCGATCACGATCTCAGTCCTTCGCAGCAGCGCAATATTGAAAAGATTATCCAGCGGCGGGTGATCGACCGCACCCAGCTCATCCTCGATATTTTTGCGCGGCATGCGCGAACGCGGGAAGGCCAATTGCAGGTGGAGTTGGCACAATTGCAATACATGATGCCGCGGCTGGCCGGCCATGGCGTGGAGATGTCGCAACTTGGCGGCGGCATTGGCACACGCGGTCCCGGTGAAACGCAGCTGGAAACTGATCGGCGAAAGATCGCGCGACGCGTCCGCCATGTGGAGCAGCAACTGGAGAACGTGCGGCGCATTCGCCGGCAGCAGCGACAGCGGCGCGAGTCCGCCCCAGTCGCAACCGTGGCCCTGGTGGGCTACACCAATGCTGGGAAGTCGACGCTGTTCAACGCGCTGACGCAGGCCCAGGTGCTGGAATCGCCACGCATGTTTGCGACGCTGGATCCGACGATTCGCGGAGTGGAGCTGCCTTCGAAGCGCAAAGTGCTGTTGTCGGACACGGTAGGATTCATTCGCAGCCTGCCGCATACGCTGGTCTCGGCATTCCGCGCGACCCTGGAGGAAGTGCAGAGGGCATCGCTGATTTTGCATGTATCCGACGCCAGCAGCCGGCTTTCGGCCGAGCAGGACGCGCAGGTGGAGATCGTCCTGAAGGAACTGGAGGCGGAGAAGAAGCCGCGGCTGCGCGTGATGAACAAGATCGATCTGCTGGACGAGGAAGTGGCGCAGTCGCTGCAGGCGGACGCCCTGCGCGAAGATTCGAAAACGGTCTACGTTTCCGCGGTGGAGGGCACGGGATTGGAGCGGCTGCTGGAGCGCGTCGACGCGATGATCGAGGAAGATCCCGTCAGCCGTGTGCGCCTGCGCGTTCCGCAGGCGGAAGGAAAGACGCTCGCCATGCTGGAAGATAAGGCGCGGATTTATTCGCGGGAATATAAGGATGGGGCGGTGGAGTTGGAAGTCGACGCGCCGGCCTCGGTGGTGAGACGGGTAAGGGAGTGGGTCGTAACGTAGCGCGGGCGTCGTTTGTTTCGACGTTTTCGCAGCGCTCGATCTCAAGGACGAGAAGGCACGGTTTGGGGAGTCCGATTGCGGATTGTCCTAATCATATACCCTGCTCACAACAGAATTAGAGGGCGGCCGAATCATTCGCAATCGACGAACCTCAACGAACGAGCTGGTGACCGAAATTTAAATGGGCCGGCAACCAAGAAGCGGTGACATTCCTTGGCTATCGGCCCATTCGATCCTGAATTGGATCGGAGGTGATGATTCAATGCTATTCCTCTTTTGGCTGAAGTCAAGGGCTATGTGCAGGAATTTGCGACGGGGCGTGGCGAAGCTTGCAACCCGCCCCTAAGTCTATTGTTTCCAGTGGACTGGAGCAGCTTGCTCATGCCAGTATCTTTTCGGGAATCTAAGGGGAGAAAGCACAGTTTAGCGCGCGAAAACGGCCTTCTTCGCGTTGACATAAACTGCCTCGGACGTTAGACTTAACAGTTTTCATAGCCCTCATTTTCCGGTCTACATCAGCACCACATGGATGACACGCTTCAACAACTAGGGGGATTACTGCTCGGAGCGGTGCCGACGGTGATTCTGCTGGCGCTGCTCTACGCGCTCTATACAGCGATTGTTCATAAGCCATTGCAGCGCGTGCTGGCGGAGCGGCGCAGCAAGACCGAGGGCGCGGTGGAGAAATCGCGAGCCGATATTGCGGCGGCTGAGGCGCGCACGACCGAGTACGAACAGAGATTGCGGGAGGCGCGGGCCGCAGTATTCCGTGCGCAGGAAGCGCGGCGGCAGGCGGTGCTGCAGGCTCGAACCAACGCGCTGAAGGAAGCGCGCGGCAAAGCTCAGGCGCAAGTGCAGGCTGCGAAGAAAGATATAGAGCGCGATCGGGCTGCGGCGGAGACCAGTTTGCCGGCCGACGCGGCGGTGCTGGCGCAGGAAATCGTGCGGCGGGTGCTGCAGCCGGCGGGAGCGGGGCGTTGATGACTTCCACGAAGATGGCGTCAACTCGAAGAATCGTCCGCGCATGTTTTCTCGCAGCCATGATGGTGGGTGGCGCAAGCCTGATGTCGCTGCGCGCGCAGGAGCAACCCGCTCCTCCCGCGCAGAAGCAATCGGCATCTCCGCAGCAGAAAAAGCAGGCCAGCGGCGACTCGACACAAGAACCGTACGGCCCGGGCGGACAACTCGCGCACGAAAGCAATGAAGCCGCCGGAGAAGAGCAAGATGAGATGGCTGAGTTCAAGCAGTCGGCCTCGGTGCGACTGATCGGCCGGCTGACGCGATTGAATCTTCAGCAATCCTACTGGCTGAGTGTGGTGCTGAATTTTTTGGTGATTGCTGCGGTCATTGTCTGGGCCGGTTTCAAGTATTTGCCGGGAATGTTTCGCGACCGCAGCGCTGCGATCCAGAAGGCGATGCAAGAGGCGCAAATGGCCAGCGAAGAGGCGCGCCGCAGGCTGGCCGAGATCGAGTTGCGGCTGATGAAACTGGATGTCGAAATTGGCATGATGCGCGACGCCGCGGAAAAAGAAGGCGCGGCGGAGGAAGGCCGCATCCGGGCCGCCGCCGAAGAAGATGCGCGCAAGATTGTGATCTCGGCAGAGCAGGAAATTGCAGCGGCTGCGAAGGCCGCCCGGCGCCAACTGACAGCCTACGCGGCTGATCTCGCGGTGGGACTGGCGCGGAAACAGATTCACGTCGACGCCGCCACCGATCAGGCTCTGGTGCGCAATTTTGCCGGACAGTTGGGCGCAGCCGACGATTCGGGAAAGGACCGGAACTAAATTATGGCTTCGGTCGCCAGCACGTATGCCCGGGCTTTCGCGGACGTAGTCCTTAGCGCGCACCTCGATGCGAGTCGAGCTGTGGCTGGATTGCGCGAAATCGCGAGGCTGCTGGCCGAGAGCGCCGATTTGAGGCGGGTTTTGGAGAATCCGGCGGTTCCCGCGGAGCAGAAGCGCAATTTACTGGATGCGATTGTGCAGCGGGAAGGCATCGACAAGCGCGTGCGCAACTTGGTGGCAGTGCTGATGGATCACCGGCGAGTGCATTTCCTGCCGAGAATCATCGAGCAACTGGAGAAAGAACTGGATGCGCGCCTGGGATTCGCCGAGGCGCAAATTTCCAGCGCCCGCGAACTGGGCGATGCGGAGAAGCGAGCGCTGGAGGCGCAGATTGAAAAAACCACGGGCAAGAAAGTCCGCGCACAGTATGCACTGGACTCGTCGCTGCTAGGCGGCGCGGTGGTCCGCGTGGGCAGCACGATTTACGACGGTTCGGTGAAGGGGCAATTGGAGAGGATCAGAGAAGCGATTAGCTCTTAGCCTTTGGCTTTGCGCCAGCGAGGGGCAGGTTATGTGTTGCAAAGGCGGAATTCCCTGCTCGGCCTGCGGAGCGTAATCGTAAGGAATTCTCAGCCGCTCGGATGACAGGGTAGATGGACGGATGAAAAGCTTGCAGAGTGGGCTGTAGCTAAGAGCTAAAGGCTAAGAGCTGATTTTATGGCACAAATCAAGGCAGACGAAATTACGAAACTGATCCGCGAGCAGATCGAGAACTACGAAACGCAGATCTCCGTGGACGAGACCGGCACCGTCATCACGCTGGGCGACGGCATCGCGCGTGTGTACGGACTCGACAAGGTCATGGCCGGCGAACTGCTTGCGTTTCCGCACGGCGTGGCCGGCATCGCCATGAACCTTGAAGAAGACCAGGTGGGCGTGGTGCTGCTCGGCGAATACACCGAGATCAAGGAAGGCGACGAGGTCAAACGCACGGGGCGCATCATGAGCGTGCCCGTGGGCGACGCCATGATCGGGCGGGTGGTGAACTCGCTCGGTGAGCCCATCGACGATAAGGGGCCTATTGCCAGCGATAAATTCATTGCGTTGGAACGGATTGCGCCGGGCGTGATTGATCGCCAACCGGTGCGGGAGCCGATGGCGACCGGGCTGAAGGCCATCGACAGCATGATTCCGATTGGTCGCGGCCAGCGCGAACTCATCATTGGCGACCGCCAGACCGGCAAGACCGCGGTTGCGCTCGACACGATCATCAACAGCAAGGGGAACGACTTGATCTGCATCTATAACGCGATCGGGCAGAAACGTTCGTCGATTGCGCAGGTCGTGAAGATTCTGGAAGATGCCGGGGCGATGGAGTACACCATCGTCGTGGCGGCATCGGCGTCTGAGCCGGCTCCCATGCAATATATTTCGCCTTATGCGGCGTGCGCCATGGGGGAATACTTCCGCGACACCAAGCGGCATGCGCTGGTTATTTACGACGATCTTTCGAAGCATGCGGCATCGTATCGCGAGATTTCGCTTCTGTTGCGGCGTCCACCGGGACGCGAGGCTTATCCGGGAGACGTTTTTTACCTCCACTCGCGGCTGCTGGAGCGCGCGTCCAAGCTGAGCGACAAGATGGGTGGAGGATCGCTGACTGCGCTGCCCATCATTGAGACGCAGGCGGGGGACGTTTCCGCCTACATTCCGACCAACGTTATTTCGATTACCGACGGCCAGATTTATCTGGAAACGGATTTGTTCAACCAGGGCGTGCGCCCCGCGGTAAACGTTGGGTTGTCGGTGAGTCGCGTGGGCGGCAGCGCACAGATCAAAGCCATGCGCCAGGTGGCGGGCACGTTGAAGCTGGAATTGGCGCAGTATCGCGAACTGGCGGCGTTTGCAGCCTTCGGCAGCGATCTCGACAAAGCCACGCAGGCGCAGTTGAATCGCGGGCAACGGCTGGTCGAACTGCTGAAGCAGAATCAATTTTCGCCGCTGCCATTTTCCAAACAGATCCTGATCATCATGGCAGGAACGGGCGGATTCCTCGACGACCTGCCGGTAGCGCAAGTGCGCGAGTTCGAGGCGGAACTTTACAAATACGTGGATTCGACCAATCCCGGCCTGCTGCGCTCGATCATGGAGAAGAAGATTCTCGATGACACGTTGAAGGGCCAGTTGCAGAACGTGATCCAGGAAGCGAAGCAGCAGTTTGTGGCGATGCGGGAAGCGGTAGCGAAATAAAGGTTCTCAGTTCTCGGTTCTCAGTTCTCAGTAAGAGCCTGGAGCCGAATGCTTTTAACTGAGAACTGGCAATTGAGAACTGGTTTTCCATGGCCAACATCCTCGATATTCGGCGGCGGATTCGCAGCGTGATCAACACGCGGCAGATCACGAAGGCCATGAAAGTGGTCTCGGCGGCGAAGTTGCGGCGGGCGCAGGAACGAGCCCTGGCGGCGCGTCCGTATGCGCAGATGCTGACGAACGTGCTGAAGTCGTTGGTGGCGCGGGCCGAGATTTTCGATCCTGAGACCGGAGAGCCGAAGCATCCCCTGCTGGCGCAGCGGGAAGAAAAAGACATCCTGCTGATCGTTGTGACCGGTGATAAAGGATTGGCCGGCGCGTTTAACGCGAACATTACGAAAGCTGCCGCCCGGTTCCTCGAGTCCAAGGCAGGGAAAAATATTGACATCGAAGCCATAGGCCGCAAGGGGCGCGACTTCCTGCGTCGGCGGTATCCGGCGGCCACGGTGCAGACGCGGAGTCTGGCGGAACTTTCGGAATCGATCGAGAGCGAGTCGGAAGCGGCCGAGCGCGCTGGAACGACTCAGATTACCGGTGAGCACGTGGGCATTCTCGGCAAGGTGGAATTCGCGCAGGCGCGAGCGCTGTCCGAGAACGTGATTGCGCGCTACGAGCGCGAAGAGATCGATGCGGTCTATATAGTGTTCAACGAATTCAAATCGGTGATCGCGCAGCGGCTCATCGTGGAGCAGATTCTTCCCATCGAACAGATCGGTGAGCAAACAGTAAGGTTGGTCGAGGAGATGACGGAAGAGGAAAAGAAAAAGGCCAAAGAGGCTGCGGTGAGCGCGGGCGTGGGCATGCGCGGTCCGGAGCATTACGCCGAAGAAGCCGCCTCGCAGTTTGGCACGTCGCAAGTGGACTACATTTATGAGCAGCCGCCGCAGGAACTGTTTCGCGCTCTGTTGCCGAAGTATGTGAGTATCCAGATTTTCCGCGCGTTAATGGAGTCGGTAGCTGCCGAACACGCCGCCCGCATGACCGCGATGGATTCGGCCACCAACAATGCGACCGACATGATCGATTCGCTGACGCTGGCCATGAACCGGGCGCGGCAGGCGAAGATCACGAAAGAGATCATCGAGATTGTCAGCGGCGCGGCGGCAATGTGAGAAGAAGCTGCTAGCTACTAGCTACTGGCTTCTAGCAAAACGATTTTTTGGAATTTGGAATGTCAGCGAGGTCGAGTGCTGCGAGTTGTGCAGTTGAAGAGCGGTATCGATAAAGCTAGGAGATAGTAGCTAGAAGCTAATTTATGCCTGAAAACGTAGGACATGTTATTCAAATCGCGGGACCGGCGGTGGACGTGCAGTTTGCCGAGGGGAAGCTGCCCCCCATCTATGAGGCTCTGAAAGTTGTGAGCGACGGTTTTACCGTGCCCACCCCGATCAAAGTAATTCTCGAGGTGCAACAGCACCTGGGCGAGGGCCGTGTGCGCTGCATCGCCATGGAGCCAACGGATGGCATGGTGCGCGGCATGAAAGCGATTGATCAGGGCGGGCCGATCTCCGTGCCGGTTGGTCGCGGAACCCTGGGCCGCGTGATGAACGTGATCGGCGAACCGGTCGACCAGTTGGGGCCGATTGAATACAAGGAGAGAATGCCGATTCACCGTCTCGCACCGGCGTTCGACGAGCAAGCGACGAGCGCGGAGATGTTCGAGACCGGGGTGAAGGTCATCGATCTCATCCAGCCGTTTTTGAAGGGCGGCAAGATCGGTTTGTTCGGCGGCGCGGGCGTGGGCAAGACCGTCGTCATCATGGAATTGATTAATAACGTCGCGAAGCAGCACGGCGGCTACTCCGTGTTTGCCGGCGTCGGCGAGCGCACGCGCGAAGGCAACGACCTGTGGCTGGAAATGACGGAGTCGGGCGTGATCAAGCCAGGCAAGCCGGCGGAGTCGAAGGCCGCGCTGATCTACGGGCAAATGACGGAGCCTCCAGGGGCGCGCCTGCGCGTGGCTCTGACTGGACTGACGGTCGCAGAATACTTCCGCGATGCCGAAGGCGCGGACACGCTGCTCTTTATCGACAACATTTTCCGCTTCACGCAGGCCGGTTCGGAAGTTTCCGCGCTGCTGGGCCGCATGCCCAGCGCCGTAGGTTATCAGCCAAACCTGGCGACGGAAATGGGCGAGCTGCAGGAGCGCATCACGTCGACGAAGAAGGGTTCGGTCACGTCGGTGCAGGCAATTTACGTGCCCGCTGACGACTTGACCGATCCGGCGCCCGCCACCACGTTCGCTCACCTCGACGCGACCACCGTGCTTTCGCGCGCGTTGACTGAAATCGGAATTTATCCGGCGGTCGATCCTCTGGCTTCGACTTCCCGCATTCTCGATCCGCGCATCGTTGGTCAGGAGCACTACGACGTCGCCCAGACCGTGAAGCGGACGCTGCAGACCTATAAAGATCTTCAGGACATCATCGCAATTCTCGGTATCGACGAGTTGACCGAAGATCAGAAACTGACCGTCGCGCGGGCCCGCAAGATTCAGCGTTTCCTGTCGCAACCGTTCCACGTGGCCGAACAGTTCACCGGCGCGGCGGGACGTTACGTCAAGATTGCTGACACGGTGAAGGGATTCAAGGCCATTGTGGAAGGCAAGTACGACGATATCCCCGAGCAGGCCTTCTACATGAAGGGGCCGATCGAGGAAGTGCTGGAAGCGGCGGAGAAGATGAAGGCGGCAGCGTAAAAGGCAAGCTGTCAGCTCTCAGCCATCAGCTTTCAGCCTAAGGGCGAAGGTCGAAAGTGAATCGCGCTGATAGCTGAAAGCTGCAGGCTGATAGCTGGTTCATGGCAGATACTTTCAAACTCGAGATCGTCACGCCGGAGAAGAAGGTCGTGGATACGGCGGCCGAGGAAGTTCAGATTCCCGGGAAGAATGGGTATCTGGGCGTGCTGCCGGGTCACGCGCCGCTGATCACTGAGTTAGCGGTGGGCGAGATTATTTACTCCGAAAATTCCAGCG
The DNA here is from genome assembly GCA_963707205.1 of uncultured Acidobacteriaceae bacterium. Classification (GTDB taxonomy): domain Bacteria; phylum Acidobacteriota; class Terriglobia; order Terriglobales; family Acidobacteriaceae; genus Sulfotelmatobacter. The sequence goes on along the minus strand of CAVPQE010000015.1, from coordinate 76,785 downwards.
AACTAAGACTGGCCGTGGCTTGGGGATTTGCGGAAGTGCTGCCGGACAAGGTTACGATTCTGGCTGAGACGGCGGAGCGTCCGTCGGAAATTGATGTGGAGCGGGCACGCAAATCCAAAGAGCGCGCTGAGCAAAGGCTAACGAGCGGCGATACAACCGTCGATGTGGAGCGCGCGCTGGATGCCCTGCACCGTGCCGAATCACGCCTGGATGTCGCGGCAAAAGGCAAGTAGACTCTTCCTGTTTCAGATCCCAATCTTCCCACGACGCTGGCACTGGTACCTGATGTTTTCTACTTATACAATTGAGCCTTTTACTCATCGGAGGAGACAGCACCATGAAATTTCAGTCGGTCTTTCTTGTTTTTCCTTTCTTCGTTCTTAGTGTTCTGGCGACTTCGCAGCAAGCCAACCCCGCGCAGGCGCAACCTCCGCAAAGGCCACCGTGGCTGGACACTCCTGAGGTGCACTCCGACAACAGTGTGACCTTCCGCTTCCTCGCTCCCAACGCGCAAGAAGTGAAACTCGCGCGGGAAGGTACCGAGCCAGTCGCCATGCAGAAGGACGACAAGGGCGTCTGGACCGTGAATACGGCGCCGCTGCCGCCGGACTATTACGGATACTCCATCATCGTCGATGGCGTGCGCATGATTGATCCCTTCAACCACCTGCTGAAGCCGAATCTGATTTCGACCGAAAATATGGTCCATGTTCAGGGGCCGCCCTCGCTGCCCTGGGAGACGAACGACATGCCGCGCGGGGAAGTCCATCACCATTTTTATAAATCGGCAGTCGCCGGCGACCAGCGGGACTTCTATGTCTACACGCCGCCGGGTTACGACCCCAAGGCGAAAAGGACATATCCCGTCTTGTACTTGCTGCATGGATATAGCGACGACGCCAGCGGATGGACGGCGGTCGGGCGCGCGAACGTGATTCTCGACAACCTGATCGCGCAGGGTAAAGCCAAACCGATGATCGTAGTGATGCCACTCGGATACGGCACCATGGAAATCATCACTCTGGGATGGGGAGCGTGGAGTCATACCGACGTGCGCGACAAGAATTTTTCGAACTTCCGCGAGGCGCTGCTCACGGAAGTGATGCCGAAAGTTGAGAGTGAATATCGGGTGGCGGGCGACCGCAATTCGCGGGCGATTGCCGGACTTTCGATGGGCGGATCAGAATCGCTGCTGACCGGGCTGAACAATCTTGACAAGTTTGCCTGGATCGGCGCGTTCAGTTCCGGGGGCATTCCCGATGATTTTCAAACCGATTTTCCCGCCCTCGACGCGAAGGCGAACCCGCAAATCCGCTTGCTTTGGATTGCCTGCGGCACTGAGGATCGTCTCATCACCGTGAACCGCAACTTGCGGGAATGGCTGAAATCGAAAGGCATTCAGCATACCGACATTGAGACGCCCGGCATGCACACTTGGATGGTGTGGCGGCGGAATCTGGCGGAGTATGCGGGGCTGCTATTCCGGTAGAGATGACGGCAGCACTAGATCGAGTGGTCACTCGATTCTGCATTCGCTCTTCCTTCACGCGAATCAACACTTCGTGTAGAGACGTTGCTCGCAAGGTCTAGCCGGTCGACAGAGTGCTGCCGGCAGAGACGTAGCAAGCTACGTCTCTAAGCATGAATGTGTAAGATTAGTGGACGTTCACCGAATCGTGATGCTCGGCCGGCACATAGTTCACCGCGGCGGTGCGCTCCAACTTGTCCCAGGCGAACTTGCGGCCTTCCAGAGCGCGCTTCAGGGTCTTGAAGAGCACGATCGAAAATAGTTGGCGGTAGGCGAAGCGCTGCAACCACACTTGGCTAAGCAGCCACGCGTCTTCTTTGTCATCGGGACTGCGGCGTTCCAGGGCGAAGGCAATCGCCGACGCGATAAAGTCAATCACCAGGAAGGCGAAGAAGAACAACACAAGCTTGTGGAAGCTGGCGGGATCGGTGGAGTCGGGATGGAAATGTTTCTGGATGAAATACCAGAGCGTACCCACCGCGAACATGATGTCGATGAGCGGCGAAACCAGCGGAAGGAGAATCTGGAAAATGACAATGTTCGGCAGCGCCACCCATCCCAGCGCGCCCTTGCGAGCGAAAACTCCTCGGTGTTTATAGACGGCCTGCAGGATGCCGAAGGACCAGCGAAAACGCTGGCGCATCAAGGCGTTCGCGTTGGTGGGAGCTTCAGTGTAGGCGAGGGCCAGGTCTTCGTACTCGACGCGATATCCACGGCGCAGTAAGGCCATGGTGAGATCGGCATCTTCGGCAACCGTATCGACGTGATAACCTCCCGCCTCGCGCACAGCGGAGACGCGCCAGGCGCCGATTGCGCCCGGCACCACGCTGACGGCGCCAAGAACGTCGAGAGCACGGCGCTCGAAGTTTTGGCTGGTAATGTATTCGAGAGCCTGCCAGCGCGTCCAGAGATTGACGCGATTGCCAACCTTGGCATTGCCCGCGATGGCGCCAACTTTGGGATTGATGAAGTGCGGAACCAGCCGCGCGATGGCATCCGGAGCGATGATGGTGTCGGCATCGATGCCCACGAACAGTTCCGCGTCGCCAATATGCTCGATGCCGTAGTTGAGCGCCTCGGCCTTGCCGGAGTTCGGCTTTCCGATGATCAGAACTTTTCCGTCAGCGGCCTCGCTGGCGAAGGCATTGCGCGCGACTTCCAGCGTGCGGTCCTTGGAGCCATCGTCAATTACAATGACGCGCAGATTCGGATAGTTCGAATTGAGCGCCGCCCGCACGGTTCGCTCAATGACTTTTTCTTCGTTGTAGGCGGGAATCAGCACTGCAACCTTCGGTTTGTAGGAGGCGATCTCCGTGGGCTTGCCGAAAATCTTCTCATGCACGCGATCATAGACCGCCGCAGTTCCGATAAAAATAAGGCGCCCCGTCATCAGCAGGTCGCCTACCAAAAAAATCCAGGTGATTCCGACGATTCCAGCGTCGAATAGCCAGAAGCCCAGCCGGTCCAGCCGAGCGGCCCAAAGCTCGCCGGCAGGCAAGGGAGCCATCACGTCCGCCCGAGTTTTATGCAGCAGTTCGTAAACTGGCGCAATCTCATATCCTCGTGCCCGAACTCCGTCGATGATCATGGGCAGAGCGCGAACGGTTTCGCTGCGGTTTCCTCCGCCGTCGTGCAATAGCACGATGTTGCCGCAGCGCAGATCTTCCTGGCGGCAGGGCGGCAGATGCGAAAGCACATAGGACGAGATCCTCTCGGCCGATGGATTTCCGCTCCAATCATCGGGATCGATCCGATTGCCGACGGTGATATAGCCCATTTCCTGGGGAATCTCGAGGGGCCGCACCTCGTCGGCCGTGTCGGGCTCCTCATCAATCGCGTAGGGCGGCCGCATCAATGTGGCGCGGACGCCCACCAGGCTGGCAAAGAGGCGCTCGGTGAGATTCAACTCCACTTTCATATAGGCGGTGGAGATGTTGCTGACGTCGGGATGGGTGAAGGTATGGTTCCCGATGGTATTGCCTTCCCTGTAAATCCGCTTCGCGATGGCAGAAAACTTGTCCGTCTGGATACCGATCAGGAAAAAAGTAGCGGTCGCGTGCTTCTCCTTGAGCACGTCGAGAATCTTTGGAGTCCAATCCGGGTCGGGGCCGTCGTCAAAAGTCAGCGCAATCTTATTCGGACTGTAGCCATAGCGTCCGACCCGATAAGGCTCAGGCAGGTTCTGGAAGACCTCGTCGGTGATGAGGTGGCTGTTCGGGTCGATAGTCAGATCACGAGTTCCATGAGCGGGCTTGTCTTCGATGCGCAGGATTTCTCCCTGGCCCTCCATGTCCACATCGGCTCCGGGTGGCACGTCCCGCAGTTTGTCGGCCGCCCCGGAGTCTCCCGGCACGTCCCACACTCTCCACAACGAGCGATCTTCGCTACCGAGTCGCCAGAGCGCGAATGTCCGGATTCCCAGCGTCTGCGCAGACCGCATGTGATTGAGCGCTGTCACCGCATCAACGAACCAGACGTCGTGCCGAAAACTTCTTTCATCGAGGTAGCTGAAGTGGGGATTCATCGCGTCGTCGTCAAAGTTGACGTCTTCGTCGGAATCGCGCGCCTCCAGCCACGCCTCTTGAACGCTCACGGAGCTGTCCCGAAGCTCCGGAGGCAGGGTCCCCTTCTTGGGTTTCAGCACCCAGTCGTAGCCATAGTTAGCGATCGCGCAAATAATTTTCTCCTGAGGGATGACGCTCTTGGCAAAATTCAAGTTCTGAACGAACCAGTCTTGCGAGGCCACCGGACCGGACGCGGCACCGGGAAAATGCTCGTCGTAGTTCATGAGCACGACGCCGTCGGCCGCCGCCGCGACCGCGGGATAATCGTATTCGCCATTGTGCGGTGGCACCGCGACATAAAGCTTCATCCCGCGCGCGTGCAAATCGCTGGACAATTCCTGCAACAGGGCGACATAGCCGGGCTGACCGCTGGCGGGAAAGGCCTCAAAGTCGACCATCAGGCCCCGGTAGCGGCCAGACGCAAGAAACTGTGTCGCTTGACCGCGGAAAAGCGCACGGGCGTCGGGGTTGTTTAGAAAACCGACAACATCGCCCAGCCAGTCTTTGCCATCGAAATTGTTCACCATGGGGAAGACTTCCATTGCAGGGTCTTCCGTCTTTAGAAAGGGCATCACGCGGTCGTCGACGGGAAGGACTGTGCCGCCCTGCACGACATCAAAATATTTGCTCGTTTGATCGTCGATACCTTGGAGTCGTCCATCGGCGGTGAGCACGTGCAGCCAGTCGGGATAAAGAATGTCGATCTGGCGCGCGTACGAGCGTAGCGACGAGAAACTCGCTGGGTCCCAAGGAACATAGAAGGCGGCGCGAATTCCTTCTTCCTGATTCAGAGTGACCTGCGAAGCCGCTAGTTTGGACTTGCGGTGAGAGCGGGCAGCCAGTTTCTTTTGCCGTTCGCGCGCTTTTTCCCTTTCGCTCTCCTTCAGCGCCTTGAAGGCACGCTTTTGCGGAGAAAAAAGCAGTTCGGGCAAAGGCTCGTCGCGCAGCGCCGTATAGACGAAGAAGATGATCAATGCGGAAACGACAACGGCCGTAACGTCGAGCAGGCGCCGCAGGCGTTTCCATCGGGCGCGTCGAGGATCATAAAAAACTGGCTCAGCCATGGGGGACGATGTTCATCGTATGCCGCGAGCGGTTCACGGTCAATTCTAGACGAGGCAGGGTGAGGTTAGCTGCTCTGGGGCATAAGATGCATTTTACTGTCTCCGGGATTACCGCAAACGCGCTATGATTCGCAGCGTGCGGGAACTGCTGCGGGAACTCGTGCAGAAGAAGGCGCGGTTCTTTGTAGGGGCGAGCCTGGCGGCCCTGGGCCTGCGCCTATTACTGGTAGCGTATTTTCCGGCGGTCGTGGACGATTCCCGCTTTTACGCCGACATCGCGAAGAACTGGCTGCAGCACGGCGTATACGGTATCACGAACTCGGGCGTAATCACTCCGACGCTTTCCCGCTTGCCGGGATATCCGGCGTTTCTGGCGGTGATCTTCGCACTCTTCGGAGTCGGGAACTTTCGGGCAGTCCTCCTGCTGCAGGTGCTGATCGACTTGGCAACCTGCTTCCTGATCGCCGACATGGCTCGGCGTCTGTTTTCCTGGAGAGCCGCGCACGCGGCGTTTCTTCTGGCTGCACTCTGTCCATTTCTCGCCAACTATGCCGCGGCGGCTCTGACCGAAACGCTCGAAATTTTCTTCACCTCGCTGGCTCTCGACTTAGCCTTTCGCGGGCTTGGCGTGGGCGAGACGGGAAGGCCGGCGGCTTCCAAACCCATGGTCTGGCTCGGGTGCGGACTCTCGGTGGGGGCGGCGATCCTGCTCCGGCCGGACGGAGGCATATTACTCGCAGCTATAGGCGGATATCTCCTGTGGCTGCTGGCGCAGAGCTTGCGGACGGGACGAAGCGGAGCGCACTTTGGAACACGACCCATCTTCTGGGCGGGAGTGCTGGTCGCAGTCGGCGCCGGCGCCCCCCTGATTCCCTGGACGCTGCGAAATTTGCATACGCTGCACCGCTTCCAGCCGCTGGCTCCGCGCTATGCGACCGACTCCGACGACGTGGTCATGAACGGCTTCAATCGTTGGGTCAAGACCTGGATCGTAGATTACGTTTCGGTGCAGGAGATTTACTGGAGCGTGCCCGGCGCGGACATTGACGTTACGCGTCTGCCTCGGCGAGCATTCGATTCCCCGCAGCAGCAGGAACGAACCAGCGAACTCTTCGCCGATTACAACCGCGATCACGATATGACTTCCGAACTCGATTCCCGCTTCGCAGCCCTGGCGGCGGAGCGCGTTCACGTGGCGCCGCTACGGTATTACCTATGGCTTCCGGCAGCACGCGTCGCGGATATGTGGCTGCGTCCGCGAACCGAACTGTTTCCCTCCGACCCACGGTGGTGGGAGTTCAACGATGACCACCGATGGCTCGCAGTCAGCCTCGGGTTTGGTCTGGTAAATCTGCTGTACGTCGTCATGGCACTCGCCGGACTGTTGCGCGCCCGCGAATTTTTTGGCATCGGGCTATTCGTTTTATTTCTGCTGCTGCGTTCCGCATTTCTCGGGAGCCTGGAAAATCCCGAGCCCCGCTACACACTGGAATGCTATCCCCTAGTAATAGTTCTGGCCTCTGCGCTCTTTCACCGTCCTGCATAAACTTCCAACATTTGGAAGTGCTGCATGTGATCTGGCGTATTCAAACGTTTCACGCGAGACACAAAAATTACAAATTCGACTTGAATGTTGTGATGTTGGCGTTGCACAATAGCGCCCCATCAGGTCCCCAGGTCTCCTGTCAGTCAGAAATTTCCTGGGCAAGACGTAATCAGAAATCGACGCCCTCTTGGGTGAAGGGAGCTTTCTATGCGTTCTGGCTCACGTGCGGTTGCTCTCGCTGGCAGTCTTTTTCTTCTCATCGGCGGCTTGGCTTGGTCACAAGTGGCTACCACCTCCGTTAAGGGTACGGTCTCTGACGCCAAGGGTGCGGTCGTGACCCAGGCGACTGTCACACTAGAGAATTCCTCCACGGGATTTTCTCGATCCACGAAAACCAACGGTCAAGGGGAGTATGAGTTTGTTCAAATCCCGCCCGGCACTTACGCGATAACCGCTACCGCTTCCGGGTTCGGAACAACCAAGGTTAACGGCGCACAGCTGCTGGTCAACACGCCGGGCACGCAGAATCTGCAACTGCAGGTAGCCGCCGCCGCCACCGTCGTGGAGGTTCAAGGACAGGCGGAGTTGGTCAATACCCAGGATGCATCCATTGGCAATGCCTTCGATTCCAAGCAGATCCTGAACTTGCCTTTTGAGGGGCGCGATCCGGTCGGGATTCTGAGCCTGCAGCCCGGCGTGGCCTTTGTTGGCGACAGCAGAAACGTCGACCAGTCTATGGACAGCCGCGGTGGGTCGGTGAACGGCGCGCGCAGCGACCAGACCAACATTACGTTGGACGGCGTCGACAATAACGATCAGAACGAGGGACTGGCCTTCCAAGGAGCGCTTCGCTCTACCCTGGACTCGCTTGAGGAGTTTCGAGTAGCGACCAGCAATTCGAATGCAGATTCCGGGCGCTCGTCCGGCGCCCAGGTTTCGCTGGTGACCAAGAGCGGTACCAATAACTTCCATGGCACGTTATATGAGTACAACCGGTCGAGCATTGGCGAAGCCAACGACTGGTTCAATGAACACGCGCAGGTGGGATCCGGTCTTCCCAACAAACCAGGAGAGTTGATCCGCAACACTTTCGGACTGTCGTTCGGCGGTCCCATCATCAAGGACAAGTTGTTCTTCTTCGCTACTTATGAAGGCCAGCGGACGCGCGAAAACTTGCAAGTCACCCGCACCGTACCGAGCATGTTGCTCAGGAATGGAACCATCCAATACTTCGATACCAACGGCACCTTGCAGCAACTCGGTCCGGCACAGATTGCATCCATGGATCCCAACTGCAGCGGGCTTGGCACCTGTCCCCAAGGTCCCGGAGTTAACCCGGCCATCCTCGCACTGTTGAATACCTATCCCACGCCCAACACCACCGCAGCTGGCGATGGGCTGAACTTCGTGGGCGACACTTTTCCCGCCGCCGTTCCGTCTAAGCTCGACACCTACATTGTCAAACTGGACGGCAATCTCACTTCTCATCAGCAACTCTACGTGCGCGGCAACCTGCAAAACGACCATTTCGTGAACTCCGACCCAGGCAGCGCCCCGCAATTTGCCGGGCGACCCGCCAATATTACCAACGAGAACAATGTCAAAGGTCTAGCCGTCGGGCACGTTTGGACAATCAATAACAACCTGATTAACAACGGCCGGTACGGCTATGCCCGTCCGAACCTCAGCGGATCGGGTTTGCAGACCCAACACTTCATTACCCTCAGAGGCTTGGACAATCCGCAAGGCGAAAGCAGTACGGACTTGGTGAACTCGCCTGTGCACAACTTTGTGGATGACCTGAGTTGGCGGAGAGGCAACCATACTCTGGAGTTCGGTGGGAACTGGCGCATCATCAATGACATCCGTTCCGCCAATGATCTTTCCTACCTGGGAGCGGAAACCAACCCGTCATGGCTGACCTTCTCCGGTTTTGCCAACACTGGTCAAAGCCTTGATCCTGCCGCGTTTGGTTTTCCGAAGGTGGCGAATGGACAAGCCTACGACTTGGCCATGGCTACGTTAGCAGGAGTCATCTCGGAGGGTTTCTCCAACTATAACCGTACGAAAACAGGCTCCGTATTGGCCGAGGGCGATCCCGCAAATCGACACTTCAAGTCCAACGAATTCGAGACTTACGCGCAAGATGCTTGGCGTGTGCGTCCTAACCTGACGCTAACCTTCGGCGCCCGCTACACATTGCTTCAACCACCCTACGAAACCACGGGGTTGCAGGTGGGCCCGACAACCAGTATCAACGATTGGTTTAATAAGCGGGCGAATGCCATGGAGCAAGGGCAGGCTTATGCTCCACTGCTGCAATTTGGATTGAACGGTAAAGCGAACGGAGGAAGTCCATACTGGGCTTGGGACTATAAGAACATTGCTCCGCGAATCGCTTTCGCATGGTCGCCCAGTGGAAGTGGAGACGGTTGGCTCAGCCGTCTGCTCGGAAGCAGCGGGAAGACTTCCATTCGCGGCGGCTTTGGGATTTACTACGATCACTTCGGCGAAGGCATCGTGAATTCTTTCGACAAAAACGGCTCGTTTGGGCTGACCACAGCCATCTCCAACCCGGCCAGCATCCTGACGCCCGACACTGCGCCCCGTTTCACTGGATACAACAACATTCCCGCAAGCGTGATCATTCCCGCGCCCGCGGGCGGGTTCCCGCTTACGCCGCCAGACACGCTAAGCACTGGTGGATTTGAGATCACCTGGGGCATGGACAACAAGATCAAGACACCTTATTCCGAGGTGTTCGACTTCTCGATGACTCGGGAATTGCCCTCGGGGTTTATCGTGGAGGCGTCGTATATCGGACGGATGTCGCACCATCTCCTGCAGGAAGAGGATTTGGCGATGCCGCTGAATATCGTCGATCCCACCTCGAAGACGAGTTATTTTCAGGCCGGAACCCTCTTGTCCAAGGCTGCCAATGCCGGAACCAAGATCACTGACTTGGCTCCCATTCCTTACTGGGAGAACCTGTTTCCCGGCGCAGCCGGACAGCTAGGATTCGGGCCGCCGGGAGGAAGCCCAACGAAGAATAACGCAGGTTGCGCTCCCGGTGTTGATTACACTGATGCCAACTACACGGCTACACAGGCGGTTTATGACATGTGGAGTTGTTACGTGGGCAATGAAACGTCCGCCCTGTTCAATCTCGATGTTCCCGACCTGTGCGTGCCTTCTTGCTCAACGCTCGGTCCTTATGCGTATTTCGATTCGCAGTATTCGTCGCTGTACGGGTGGCGCAGCATCGGCAACGCGGCCTACAACGGTCTGCAGTTGACGATGCGCCACAAAGGCCGCGGCTTGGACTTCGATTTTAATTACACCTACTCCAAGTCGATCGATGTGGGTTCCAATGCGGAACGCATTAATGAGTTCGAAGGTGGTGGCTTCGCCAGCCAGGTCATCAATTCGTGGTCCCCGGCGCAACTCCGGGCGCCGTCGGATTTCGACACCACGCACCAGTTTAATTCCAACTGGGTATGGGAGTTGCCCGTGGGCAGTGGCAAGCACTTCGGTGGCGGAATGCACGGGGCAAGCCAGGCCCTGTTGGGAGGCTGGACGCTTACCGGAATCTTCCGGTGGACCAGTGGATATCCGTTTACGGTTGAGCCCGGACTCGGCTTTTGGGCGACGAACTGGCAGTTGACCTCGGCTGATTTTCTGGTGGGGCCGGCACCTACGACCGGAACATTCACTGACCCGAGTGGCAATCCCAACGTGTTCAAGGGCGATCCCACCCAGGTCGCCACCTCATTCCGCCATGCCTATCCCGGAGAGTCTGGTCAGCGGAACAATCTGCGCGGGCCGGGCTACTTTGGCATCGACTCGGGCTTGGCCAAGATGTGGAACGTGACGGAACATCAGAACCTTCGCTTCAGTTGGGAAGTTTTCAACAGCACAAACACGCCGCGCTTCGATGTGGGCAGCATGCAGAACGTCGGCAACAATAGCGTCGCCAGCGGCAGCACGTTCGGCGAGTACACCAAAACGATGACGCTACCCCGCATCATGCAGTTTGCATTGCGGTATTCGTTCTAGGTCGCCGTAAAGAAGACGATTTACAGGGCGGAGAAATCCGCCCTGTTCTCTCTTCGCGGCCGATCTTTTCTGGAAAACGCAACAGGGCTTGCCACAGAGCCAGGAGCTCCTCGGCGCGAAGTCTACGCCAACGGCGAGTCGCTCATGCGGAAGCGCGTGCGGACGTGTTCGGAAATGAGTTCGATCGCGGAACGGTTCCGCACCGGGTCGACTTGGGCCAGATACTTCATCGCTTCCACCAGCAAGCGTTGGCCGTCCACATAACGAGGATCTGAGCCACGCTCCCGGCGCTTGTTGCCCAGCTTAGGTGGGACTGTAATCGTAAAAACCTTGGCCATGAATGAACCCAACTGAAGGTGGGGCCAGTATAGCTCCCAAAGTGCAATTCTCAGCCAACCTTCTTGTTCTTTAAATTCAACAACTTAGCCCTTGGGTGAAATCGTCTGCGTCTTGCTTGTGGTCTTGAGCTTGAAAATGTCGTCAGGGATCTTCTTTTCATTTAACTGGATGGACGAGTATTTGGTTAGGCGGTAATCCCCCTGCGGCGAAAAAAATTGCTGCTGCACCGAAATCCCTTTCTCCAGATCAATCCAAAGAAATATTCGATTGTAATTGTTGCGCACCTTATTGGATTTGGGGATGAGTTCCAGTTTCGCTGTAGCGACGCCATTGACGCTCTCTGTGCCACCATAGGTCACGTCGAATGACTTCACCAGATCTTGCCCGCTCCCGCCAAAACCAAGCACGACATAACTTTCGAAATCGACACGGTTCTTGCCGAGGTCGTAGACGGTCACCTGGTCGGGCTTAGGCTGGTACATGGAGATCTTCCCGTTACTGAAGAGCACATATTTCGGCTCTGGTTTCAGCTTGGCTGGGTCACTTCCGGCCATCTTGACGTCGGCCATCATCTCGATGTCTTTGCCCGTGCGGCGGTAATAGATGGTGCCGGTCTGAATCTCATCGACCTCATCGATAACTTTTTCATAGGAGTCCCACTCAAACTCGGCCTGCAAAGCGCGAAAGCTGGCAGCGGCGGAGTCCATTTTTTTCAGGACTGCATCGAGATTGCCGGAGTCTGGGGGCTTTGCCTGCGGCGTCGAAGTGAAGCCAGGGTGCATGCAAGCGAGCGCGACGGTGAGGACAAGCGAGAAACGTATCATTTCTTATCGAATCGCTTTTTCGAACTGCTGCCCTAGCCGCGGCTACTCCCGCTGGGCTAAAACTTTGTAACTCTGAACTTTGCCTTTGCCATCGGAGACCCGCTCGTAACTTACAATGGAGACGGCCCCCGAGATCGGTTCGATGATGCGCAGCAACTGATCGCGAACCGCTTGGTCGTCGCCTGGCGAGACCGCGCTGGCCGCGACCTGGAAGAGCAGGTGGCCTTCCACATCCGTGGTCACCACCACTTCAGTCGGATGCGGATTCCGCGCAATGGGTTTGTCGTTGAAGTTGATCACGCGCGGTGAGAACAGGATAAAGATGAGAATCAGCGTGACCATGATGTCGTAGTGGAGCGTGCCACGCTCGTATTGCCACAAAATGTATCCGCGAATTGTTCGCCAGATGGCGTTCATGGGCAGGGGCGCGCTGGGCGCCGTGGTCGTGAGTTCTGCTCTCTGCAAGTCTACTAGCTCCTGGCTTCTAGCTCCTAGCCTCTAGCTTCTAGTTCCAAGCTCTGTCATTCCGAACCGGGCTGAAAGCCCGGTGAGGAACCTGCTGTTCCACCACCGGCGCCGAAGCCGCCACCCTCAAAGCTTCCTCGCCGTAATTCTTTCCGCCCCAATGTAAGGCCGCAGCGCCTCCGGAATGATCACGCTTCCGTCGGCCTGCTGGTAGTTCTCCACAATCGCAACCCAGGTGCGGCCCACGGCCAGCCCGCTGCCGTTCAGCGTGTGGACAAACTCGGTCTTATTCTTGCCCTCGGGGCGATAACGGATATTGGCCCGCCGCGCCTGGTAAGCCTCGAAATTCGAGCACGACGAAATCTCGCGGAACAATTGCTGCCCCGGCAGCCACACTTCAATGTCGTAGGTCTTCGCCGAAGCCGCACCCATGTCTCCGGTGCACAGCGTCACCACGCGGTAGGGCAGCCCGAGCTTTTGCAAAACTTCTTCGGCATCGTGCGTGAGTTTTTCGTGTTCCTCGTAGGAATGCTCCGGCCGCGTGAACTTCACCAGTTCCACTTTCTGAAACTGATGTTGCCGGATGATGCCGCGCACATCTTTTCCGTACGATCCCGCCTCGCTGCGAAAACACGGAGTGTAGGCGGTGAGCGAGATCGGCAGCCGCGCCTGCTCCAGGACTTCGTCGCGATAAAGATTCGTAACTGGCACTTCCGCCGTCGGAATCAGCCAGAGATCCTTGTCGCCATGCGGCACGCGGAAAAGATCGGCGGCAAACTTGGGCAGTTGCCCGGTGCCGTACATCGAATCGGAATTCACCAGATAGGGCGTCAGAACCTCAGTGTATCCGTGATGGCGCGTATGCAGATCGAGCATGAAGTTCATCAGTGCCCGTTCGAGTTTCGCCCCCAGATCCCAGTAGACGGCGAAACGCGCGCCGGTGAGCTTCACCGCGCGTTCCAGATCGAGGATGCCGAGTTCGGCGCCCAGGTCCCAGTGAGGTTTGGGTGTGAAGTCAAACTTCGGCGGCGTCCCCCAGCGGCGTACCTCGACATTTTGCTCGGCGCTGTGTCCGATGGGCACGCTTACATGCGGCAGGTTGGGAATGCCTGCGAGGATATCGCGAAGCCGCGTATCAAGATCCGCTGCAGTTTTTTCCAGCGTCTGAATCTTCTCTCGCAGATCCTTGGTCTGCGCCATCGCGGCGCTGGCGTCTTGGCCGCTCTTCTTCAATTTTGCGATTTCTTCCGAGGCCTTATTGCGCTGAGCCTTGCTGGTCTCGGCCTCGGTAATGGCCTGGCGGCGTTGCGTGTCGACTTCGCGAAAATCCTTGAGTACGGCAGCCGGATCCATGCCGCGCTGGCGCAGCTTTTCCTCGACCAAAGGCAGATTTTCGCGAACGAAATTCAGATCTAGCATGGGACTAACTAATGTATCGGAAAAGAGGCGGCGAATGCACGCCCGCAACCGTTGGGATGTGGCTGAATGTTTTAGAGCCCACGCCTATCGCTTTCTCTTTGAAGCCCTCCTCTTTGTTTTCTTTCCATCAATGTACGCGATGCAATCGATTTCGATCAGCATGCCGGGCGCATGTCCAAGATCGCTGCCCACGGTGGTGCGCACCGGATAGGGCCTGGAAAAGCGCGCCGCGTACACTGCGTTGTAGCGCGCGAAGAGACTGGTGTCGCTGAGGTGGACCGTAACTTTGACCACGTCACGAAGCGAAGCGCCATCCGCGTCCAGAATGGCGGAAATGTTGTCGATGGTTTGCGCGGTCTGCTGTTCAATCGTATCGCCCACCAGTTCTCCGGTGGCCGGGTTGCTCGGACCAGTGCCGGTCACGAAGATGAAGTCTCCCGCCCGCCATCCCTGAGAGTACGCCCCACGCGGAGGCGCCCCACGCTTGCTCTGAATTTCGTATTTAGCCATCTTCCCCTCTCCGTGTCACACCTCAGATGTAACCCGGCGCCAGCCGAATTGTCCATCCCACTATGGGTGCAAGAAAAAACCTTGTGATTATCGAATAAGAGATGGCGGCGGTCTGATCCGCAGCGTTCAACACGAGCGGTATCCACACTTCCGGGGTGAAGCCCATGATCCGGAAACTGGCCGGCATTACACCGATCACTGTGTAGGGTTCCCGGTTCAAGCGAACGGAATGGCTGACAATGGAAGCCTCGGAACCGAAGCGCTGCTCCCAAATCTCCTGGCTGAGCATGACGACATGATCTTGTCCGGGCCTGGTCTTCGCCGACTTCAAAGGTGCGCCCGAGTCGCGGTGTGACACCCGGTACACTGAAATAATTCGCAGACACAGCCGCGGCGCCAATTGCCTCGGGCTGCCGCGGTAAACTCAAGCTGACGGTGCGAGATTCATCCGCCGCCATGTCCGCAAAAACGTGGTTGGTGTCGCGCCAGGCGAGGTAATTGGGCACAGAAACGGGACTCGCGTCGGCCTGATAGCCCTGTGCCGGGTCGACAGACGTAACCACCGCCACTCGCTCCGGATCGCGACCCGGCGGACGACGCAACAGAAAAGCGCTCACCAGACTAAACATTGTGGCGTTTACCGCAATGCCCAGCGCCAACGTAAGCACAGCGATCGCAGTGAATCCCGGGTTCTTGTGCAATTGCTGCAATCCATATCGCAAGTCTTGAACGATTGTTTCCATAGCCGTTCTTGGCTCCTAATAAAGGGCTCACCTCCGGCCCTCCGTCGCAACGCGAAGTATAATGCTGCCAGCTTTTACCGATCCTCACATGCACCAAATCTCCCCACGTGCTTCGCCGAAATTTACCATCGCCACATCAGTTTTTATCTTCTGCTGCCTTTTATCGACCGTCCGTGTTTTGAGAGACGCACCCTCTCCCGGCCGCCGGCAGACCAACGACCTCGCAAATGGCTCCGACCAGCGATTCGCCGCACTGAAAGCGGCGCTGCCGCCACAAGGAATTGTCGGCTACATCGGAGAGCCCGGCGACCCCGCCGACTACTATCTCGCGCAGTACGCCCTGGCCCCGCTCATCGTCGATCATTCCCCGAATCATCCTCTGGTTGTCGGCAACTTTCCCCTTTCGCCGCCGGCCAACCTCTCAGACCATCTGCACATGGTGAAAGATTTCGGCAACGGCGTCCTGCTGTTCGCCAACAAGGACACCCAATAAATGCCGCTCGCGCTGGCTGCACTTCTTTGTATAGCCTGCGGGTTTCTGCTGGTCAGCCTGGGTTGGTTGTGCCGTGCTCCACGCACCGACGACCTACTATTGCGGGCATCTCTGTCCGTGGGCTACGGTCTTGGAATCTTCTCCCTTACTTTCTTCCTCGCACTCGTCTATGGCGTCACCAACCTGGTCGCGGTCGATCTAGTGGTATTCGCCTTGCTTCTCGTCAGCTTTTTACTGCTCCGAACTCGCGCCGCAACCTCCGCTATCGTTTCTTCCACAAGACAAGAGATCCACGGCCCACCATTGCTTCATCGCATCCTGACCTCTGCCTTCGCCGTCGCCCTTTGCGTCGCTGTGTACTCCGCCATCCTGCGCACGCTGGCCCATCCCCACGGAGACGGATGGGACGCCTTCGCCATCTGGAATCTCCGCGCCCGCTTTCTCTTTCGGGCCGGCACTCATTGGCGTGATGGATTCGGCCCGCTCCTTTCCTGGTCGCATCCCGACTACCCGCTGCTTCTCCCCGGTGCCATTGCGAATTTCTGGATCTACCTCGGCCACGATGACCCGGCGGTCCCCGCCATCATCGGTTTCCTCTTCACCTTCTGCACGGTCGGAATATTATTCTCCGCTCTCTCCATCCTTCGCGGCCGTACTGCAGCCATGCTGGGCGCCCTCGCCTTGGTGACGACCCCTTTCTTCATTGAACAGGGGACGTCGCAATACGCCGACGTCCCTCTAGCTTTCTTCGTTCTAGCCACGATCGCGCTGCTTTGTCTTCACGACTATGATTCTGTCAATCCTTTCTATTCGCCGCTCCTGCACGCGTTGGCCGGTCTCGCAGCCGGTTTTGCCGCGTGGACCAAAAACGAAGGTCTGCTCTTTCTTTGCGCCATCCTCGCCGCATATTTTTTGATTCTCGTCTCCTCCAAAATTCTCCGCGATGCGTCCCCCCAGCCTCGGCAGGAACGCCCGCATGATAGCTGGATTTCCTTCGCGACTCTTCTCGCCGCCGTCGCGCCCGCATTTCTCCTGATCGCCTGGTTCAAACTCTCCATCGCCCCTCCCGGCGATCTCTTCTCCGATCCCGCCACAACTCTCCACAAACTGCTCGACCCTGCCCGTTATTGGGCCGTCCTCAAGTGGTACGTAAAAGGATTCATTCGTTTCGGACACTGGCTGCCGATTCCGGGCACGCTCGTGTTGCTCGGGTTCTACTGGGTGGCAAGCAGTAGGGAAGGCGAGGAGCCCGCGCTTGGCTTTCGCTCCTCCATCCTGGCCCTGATCCTCACCCTCGCGGGGTATTTCGCCGTATACCTGATCACTCCCTACGATATCTACTGGCACCTGCGTTTCTCCCTGACCCGCCTCTTCCTGCAACTCTGGCCCAGCACAATCTTCCTTTTCTTTGTGTCATACCCATGTGGCGCAAAAGCCCCCGGCCGCGGCCGTTGACGTTGCTCTCGTTGCGCCATTCTTGCAATCTGTATCTCGACCGGAGCTTGTCCTTCCGGAACGGAAGGGCAAGCATGTGGAGAGACCTGCGGTTTCTCCTCAAACCTGCCCTTTGCTGACTTCCCAAAAACGTCTCAAAATGATCCCAACTTCCCCTCCCGGCCGCCACTGCCCAAAATTTCCCCACTTCCTCTTGACTTGCAGTCAAATCCTTGTAATAACTATTCGGTCCATCCGGACGGGTTTGGGGGTGTGTCTGTTTGGCAGAAGTACGACTGCAAGAGGGTGAATCCCTCGAGAACGCTCTGCGCCGCTTCAAGCGCAAGGTGCAACAGGAAGACATTATCAAGGAGGTCAAGCGCCACTCCTTTTACCTGAAGCCGGGCGAGAAAAAGCGTGTCAAGGCAGCTCTCGCGCGCAAGCGAGCTCGCAAAAAAACGCGCAAAGAACAGGACTAACGCAGCAAAGGGCCGCTCCTTCCCGGGGCGGCTCTGCTCGATCTGGCCCCCACCATATCGAGCTGCAAGCAGGGATCTTTCATACTCATCATCTCCGGCATCTAAAGCACGATAAGTTGTAACCCGCGCCCCTCCTGGGTGCGTGGCGGGCCGAGTCCAAGGGGCGGTAACGAGGGGGAGCAGTACACAACCTGTGTTTTCGGTGTACCACCGCAGTTCTTTCCCCGCGGGTGGGCGCGCGGAAACGGGCTGAAGGGAGCCATCCTCAATGGAATTTCAGGACAAGGTGCTGAAATGTATCGACTGTGGGAGTGATTTCATTTTCACTGCCGGGGAACAGCTTTTCTTTCACGATAAACAATTCAAGAACGAGCCCAAGCGTTGCAAAGCTTGCAAGACCAAGCGGGTCTCCGTCCTCGGCGCGCCCCCCGCACCCGGACAAGCCTACCGCTACACCAAGGTCGAGACCCAGGCCACCTGCTCGGGATGCGGAAAACAAACCACCGTTCCTTTCCGTCCCACGCAAGGCCGCCCCGTCTTTTGCCGAGAATGTTTCCAGTCGCGAAGGACTGCGGCTACGGCTTGATGCGCAAATGTGGCGCGGACCTGCCCTGAACGCAGTCGAAGGGCCTTCGCCCGCGGCCTTTGATTTGCTTTCCCGCGGTGACGCGAAGTCTGCGGTACCATAGGGATGTGTCTGGATACTATGTAGAGAACTTCGGCTGCCGCGCCACTCAGGCCGACGGCGCCGCTCTCGAACGCCAGTTCGCAGAGCGCGGGATGTCTCGCGCTTCCACTCCTGCGCAAGCCTCCGTAGTTGTGATGAACACCTGCACGGTTACCGCGGGCGCGGATCAGGACGCGCGTGCGGCGATTCGCCGTGTCCGCCGCCAGAATCCCGAAGCACAAATCGTGGTCACCGGCTGCTACGCGCAGAGGGCGCCAGAGGAGATAGCGGCGCTGCCAGGAGTCAGTTTCGTCATCGGCAACTCGCACAAGCATGTACTCGCCGAAATTGTAAGCGCCGCCACCGAATCAGCTCTCGAATCCGAGTGCCGTAGCGCTCCGAATTCTGGGTGGCGCAGCCCGGCGAAAAGCGACCACTGGCTCGAAGGGCCTTCAGCCCCCGAGGCACTTGCCTTTGTCCCGCTGACAACGCTCACCGCGCTGCCCGGAAGCCGACGGCTGGAAGCCGAAAGCCCCATCTTCGTCTCCGACATTTTCGCGCACACGGAACTGTTAGCAGCTCCCGTGTTCGACGCCGCGAATGAACGCACCCGCCCCAATCTCAAAGTGCAGGACGGCTGCGACAATCGCTGCTCTTTCTGCGTGATTCCTTTCGTGCGCGGCCAGAGCCGGTCGCTGCCGATTGATCGGATTCTGGGCGAAGTGAACGGCCTGGTCGAGTCCGGCTACCGCGAAGTAGTAATTAGCGGAATCAATCTCGGCAGATGGGGACGTGATTTGGACGTCAGACTTCAGACCGCAGAACTCAGCCAAACTCTAACGCCCGAGGTCCGAGGTCTAAGGCCCGAGGTCGCTTTTGAGAAGCCGATTCTCGAGACCCTGATTCGCGCAATCCTTCGGGAGACCGCTCTGGAAAAACTCCGCATCTCTTCCGTCGAGCCCATGGACTGGACCGACGAACTGATCTCTCTAGTCTGTTCGTCACCGCGCATCGCCAAGCATTGTCACGTGCCCATGCAATCCGGCAGCGACGCCGTCTTGCGGCGCATGCATCGCAAATATCGTCCCTGGCACTATTGGGAGAAGATCGAAAAGATTCGCGCGGCCATGCCCACCACCGCCATCGGCGCCGACGTGATGGTCGGATTCCCCGGCGAAACCGATGCCGAGTTTGAAGCCACCCGCCGCATAATTGAAGACCTGCCCTTCACCTACCTGCACGTCTTCACCTATTCCGCGCGCCCCGGAACTCTCGCTGCCGCGATGCCGAATCAAGTCCCTGTACACGAGGCCCGCGAGCGCAACCGTGTCCTGCGTGAATTGGCGGCTGAGAAGAAACTGGCGTTCATGCGCGGCTTCGTCGGCAACACGATAGACGCGATCACGCTGAATGTGGCGGGCAGCGACGCCACCGGCGAGTTCACCGAAGCCCTCACCGACAATTACCTGAAACTACGGCTGCGCGGACGCCATGAGCCAAACCGCTGGCTGCGCGCCTCGATTAAGGACGTAGTGGATGGAACGCTGGTGGGGCTAGATGCTAACTCGTACCCAAAGATGCAACGCCACAATCCTCGGGAGTCCCTCGCGTAATTTTACGTCCGCCGCGGCGCCCGCCCGTCGAAACCGCAACGGGCAGACAACTTCTGTCATTGTGATCCGAGGTCAGCCAGCCTCCGCTCAGGCAGCGCATACACCCGCAAAGTCAGGCCGTGCCATGCACCACTGGCGCAGCGAGATCCCGCTCGGAAATTCGGTGTGCGTAGGACCCTCGAATCGGAACGTGTAGGTTCCGCCCCCGTATTGAATGTGCACCGCCGCAGTGGCCGGCACGCCGAGGGTTTCGGCAACGGACCGAAGCAGCGCCTTGCCCTTGGCACCGCTGCCCGTTTCGCAGTGCATGAATTGCACGTTCCCATAAGGGCCGAAGATCGACCTCAGCCTTGCCAAGGCCGGACGGACTTCCTCGAAATCAGCGGTGTCGATGTCGGCTCTTTCCCCGAAGCCGACGCCACCCTGGCCGAACGAAATGCCAGCCACTCCCGGTGCTCCGTGACCGTGAAAACGCAACAGAAAAACGCTGCCGCTCTGCACCGAAGAGACAATCATGTTCACGGCAGCCTCGACTCCGTTACTCGCGCCACCAATTACGAGAGGATGTCCGCCAACATTCGCAATGTCAGTTGCCTCTAGATCCGACAAGCTCTTATCAAAGACATCTACGCAGTCAACTATCTTAAGGTCCTCGCTGGCCGCCAGCCGCGACCATGTCTCTTTTCCCACAATTCCATCGACGGTCATGCGGCGCAACCGTTGAAAAGACTTCACCGCTTTTTCCGTCTCGTTGCCGAATTCACCGTCAACATCAAGCAGGGCCCCGTTGGCATTCAACAGTTTCTGCAATACACCCACGCCTGGATTCTTATTATCCTTTCGAAAATCCTGGTAATTCATAAACGTTCCCTCCTCAGCGAGAAGCCTTGTGGCTGGGGGACAGGGCCGCAGGCGGGGAGTATCTTACACCACAAAGTCTGTGCACGCGATGCGGGGTAGTGAACTGGACCCTCTTTGCATGGGCAATCCCTGAGATAGGCTGCCTCGCGCTTCGCCGTGACGAATGGGGCAGCCACTTTCGTGGTAGTAGAAGTTAAAGAGCAAAGGCGGGCCAGCCAGCCGTGGTTCTCGCCTTTGCAAAACGCGCAAGGGTGGGGCCGCTTAAGTGGTGGCACTATGAGCGAAAAGCAAGGCGGCCAGCCCCCGACGAATGGGGTAGCTGCTTTCGTGGTAGTAGAGGTAAAAGGCAAAGGTGGGCCAGCCCGCCCTAAGGAATAGCGTTAGTCATGCGTTCTAGGTCGTCTGCTACAACCGGTCTCATAGTGCGCCCCAACGGCGCAGATCACCAGCGGGGGAAGGACCCGCCCAGACAGATGTTGGTTAGGTCTGGTAGCTAACGAGCATTGGAGCTGGGAAACCGGCTGCGATGAAGCCTCGTGACAAAGCCCACGTAGGGTGGGCGAGCAACTCGGCAGGCCGTAACGCGAGTGAAGCTTGAGCAGGCCTCGAAAGTTTAGTCGTGGATGCCGACCCGCCTATGAGACGGGGAAGGCCGAATGGACAGGGAAGAGACCAACACGTGCACCTGATCCAGTCCACCGGGGTATTGAGCACGGCATGCAGAGAAGGCGATCTGGGTAATTGGGGGAGGCCCGGATGGGTGGAGGTCGCGCCTCCAACGTCGTAGAAAAGGCGACGACCTGTCTGGGAGTCGGAGAGGGTCAGATGTACCAACGAAGCCGGGTAACGCCGGTGGAGGGAAGGACCCTTACTTTGGACGAGCTTTTGAAGAAGAAGAGGACGGGTGATTGGCGATGAGCCTGGAAACACCGATTGCGATCCGGACACTTCAGAGAAAGCTGTATCGGAAGGCGAAGCAAGAACCTGACTTCCGCTTCTATCTGCTCTACGACAAGATTTACCGCGAAGACATTCTGGGCCATGCCTACGAACTGGCAAAAGCTAATAAAGGAGCGCCAGGGGTGGATGGGCAGACCTTCGAGGCGATCGAGTCGCAAGGGTTAGAGGAGTGGTTGGAAGGAATCAGGAAAGAGCTACACGACAAGACGTATAAACCACAGCCGGTGCGACGGGTATTGATCCCGAAGCCCGGAGGCGGGGAGCGGCCGCTCGGTATCCCAACCATACGGGATCGGACGGTGCAAACTGCCGCGAAGCTGGTGCTGGAGCCGATCCTCGAAGCGGATCTGGAGCCGGACGCTTATGGCTACCGACCGAAGCGAAGCGCGCACGACGCTATCCAGAAAGTGCACAAGCTAATTTGCGAAGGCTACACCGATGTGGTGGACGCTGATCTGTCTAAGTACTTTGGTGCGCCAGGGTAAGCCCGGCGCTTTCAGCGGGTGAGATTCCCGCCCCGGAAAGGGGAAGAGCCGCCTCACCGGGAGTCGAGTCTTGGGCTCATGAAGGCAACGACATGAGTTAAGCGTAGACAGAGCGATGTCCAGGCCGTAACGCAAGTGAAGCGATTGAGCCTCGTGACACGTGAACCGGAGGCCGACAGGGTCGAATATCTGGAAGGCAACAGTAGGCGACCGTCAAAGGCGAGGTCGCCGGAGACTCCGGCGGGGTCTAAGAGCACGGTATGGACAGAAACGGAAGCGTCATGGCACCTGGGAGATCCACCGCCGTCTTGGTCTGTCGAAAACGGGCCGAGTATGTCAACCGAATGGATCAACCTGAGGGAGACAGAAGCGACGGTGGAAGTCGGACTCGCTGGTAGTACTCGGAGTACGGGAAAGCCGTGCACATGGGGAAGCAGCGAGGCAGGTTGAGTTGCTGGTTCAGGGAAACATTCCCTGCACACTCAGAGGTAGGAGAAGGATGTCCACACAACTGGACCAGATCGCGAAGAAGGCAAAGTCGAATCCGAAGCTACGCTTCACGTCGCTAGCGCATCTGCTCACACCGGAGTTCCTCACGGAAACATGGAAGCAGATGAATCGGCGGAGTGCGAGCGGGGTTGATGGGGAGACGACCAAGGAGTTTGAACGGGACTTGGACACGCGAGTTCAAGAACTATGCGAACGCTTGAAGCGAGGAGCCTATCGGGCCCCACCGGTGCGCCGAGTGGAAATCCCGAAGGGACCTGGCAAGGCAGGGACGCGGCCGCTCGGAATTCCAACGGTCGAGGATCGCCTGCTGCAAAGAGCGGTGGCGCGGATCTTGGAAGCGGTGTTCGAGGCCGATTTCCTGGAGTGCTCGTATGGATTTCGGCCCGGATGTAATCCCCATGGAGCCCTACGGGCGCTACGCGGGATCATTGTCACGAAGAAGGTTGGACACTTATTCGAGGCCGACATTCGCGGCTACTTTAACCACATCCAGCATGAATGGCTGCAGAAGATGGTGGCTCATCGAATTGCAGACTCGTTCATCCTGCGCCTGATCGGCAAATGGCTGAACGCAGGGTTCATGGTGGGGGGAGTCGTTACGCGAACGGAAGAAGGATCGCCACAAGGCGGGCCAATCAGCCCGATCTTATCCAATATCTACCTGCATTTCGTTCTTGATCTCTGGTTCGAGAAGAAGATCAGACCGACCTGTCAGGGAGAGGCGTACCTGACCAGGTTTGCGGACGATTTCGTGGTGAATTTCCAATACCGGCGCGATGCGGACGAGTTCCACAAGAACCTGACGGATCGATTCGGGAAATTCGGATTGGAATTGGCGGAGGAAAAGACGCGGGTGATGCGCTTCGGACGCTTTGTCCGGGCGGACCTAGCGAAGACCGGAGAGAAACCGGAAACGTTTGACTTCCTAGGATTCAAGCATGTCTGTGGCACCGATCGAGGCGGCAAGTTCGCCTTGGTGCGGGTCCCATGCGACAAAAGCCGCCGAAAGTTCTTGGCCAAGACCAAGGAATGGCTCAGCCAGCATAGGCATTGGAAGCGGCGGGATCAGCAGAAGCAACTTACGCTGATGCTGCGCGGCTTCTACCAGTATTTTGGGCTGCACCACTGCAAGCCGAAACTCGACCGGGTCCGGCGTGAAGTACACCGACAATGGGCTCGCACGTTGAGACGAAGGAGTCAGCGGCACCGGCTCTACTGGTCCTATCTCCAGAGTCAATCCTGGTTCGAACTACCTTATGCGGTGTCGACACTCCACGCGACGGTATGACTGCCAACCTAACGAGAGCAACCTGGGGAGCCCGTTGCGGGAAATCTGCTCGGCGGGTTCTGCGAGGGGGGACGGGCACAAGCGGCCTAACCGCAAGACTCGTCCCTACCCACCACACGATTCCGCACATGGAATTATTAAAGTCCGTGGCGCGGCGCATCGTGGATCGGGACGTGCTACATCTGATCAAGATGTGGCTAAAAGCTCCGGTCGAAGAACGGGACGAGAACGGCAAGCGGCGCATGACGGGAGGACGAAGCAGCCGACGTGGAACCCCACAAGGCGGAATCGTCAGCCCCATGCTCGCAAACCTGTATATGAACCGCTTTCTCAAGCACTGGCGGATCACCGGGAAGAGCAAGGTTTTCCGCGCTCAGGTGGTCACGTATGCGGACGATTTCGTGATTCTCAGCTGCGGACATGCGGCGGAGGCACTGGATTGGACGCGCAGCGTGATGACGCAGCTTGGACTTACTCTGAACGAAACGAAGACCAGCATCAAGACAGCACGCAAGGAGAGCTTTCATTTTCTGGGTTACACGTTCGGGCCGCATCGCTATAAACCGGATGGCCATTGGTATCTGGGAGCCAGTCCCTCGAAGAAGAGCCGACAGCGCATCAAGCAGAAAGTGGGAGACCTATTGATACCCGGAAACGTTGGAGAATGGGAAGAAGTGCGCGCTCGCCTCAACCAGATTCTGCGAGGCTGGTCGGCCTACTTTTCCTACGGCTCTCGCGCCACGGCGTACCGAGAAGTCAACAATTACGTCTCTGATCGCGTACGGCATTTCCTGCAACGCCGCCATAAGGTGCAGTCGCGAGGCACCGAGCAATATGGCTATCAGCGGATCTTTGGCGAGCTCAAAGTGCTTCGGCTTGGCCCGCCGCCGCGAATTGCGTGAGCCTTGCGGTGAAGTCCATCGGAAAGCCGGATGCTCGAAACGGGCACGTCCGGTTTGATGAGCGGGGATGAGAAACGGGGCGACGTTTCGGCGTCAGTACCCGCGCTCGTCCTCGACTCTACAGCCCCCAGGAGACTGATTATTCCTGTTCACTTCCGGACAATGACGTTCGTGGCCGGACAGAATGATCCACTTCGTTCCTAACAGTAGTGTTCGATTTTTCTTTTACAGTCAATAAGTTACCTCCTGAAGTAGATTTGGTCAGAGCCTTGCTCCCACAGGTTCACTTGGCACGCTTGTCGCGTCGCGTTCTTGTTGAGCAGGTGCGGTGTGCCACGAAGTTCGTTACTATCGCTGCGCCGAGATACGACTAAAAACGTATGGAGAGCCTAATCCAGGATGTTCGTTACGGCTTCCGCATGCTGCGGAAGTCGCCGGGCTTCACTTGCATGGCTGTCATAACGCTAGCCCTGGGCATTGGCGCGAATACGGCCGTTTTCAGCGTAATGGATGCAGTGTTATTGCGCATGCTGCCGGTGCGCGATCCACAGCGGCTCTACTATTTGCAGATAGCGAGCGGGAACCAGCCGCCGGGAGCGCGCAATTCAGGCAACTCGGATACATCCTTTTCAGCAACGGTCTTCGAAGCGCTTCGCCAGCGCAATGACGTCCTGGATGACGTTATTGCTTACGTTCCGCTCGGCATCGGCAAAGTCGCGGTGCGGTATGGGGACATGCCGGAAGCAGCGGAAGGCGACGAAGTCAGTGGAAACTTTTTCTCGGGTCTGACCGCGGGAATTTTTCGAGGCCGCGGGTTTTCCCTGGAGAACGAGAAAGATCACTCGCAAATAGTCGTCATCAGCCACGACTATTGGTCGCGGCGCTTTGTGGGAGACTCGGCGGTTCTCGGTACAACTCTCTTCATCAAGAATGTTCCTTTCACCATTGTGGGCATTGCTTCGCAGGGGTTTCGCGGACTCGAACCGGCAACGTCAACTGATTTTTGGATTCCACTGCAAAGCCGAAGGGAGCTGAATGCCTGGGGTAATTCCGGGGGCGATGACAGCCTTTATTCTCCGAAATGCTGGTGCCTGCCGCTGATCGTCCGCCTCAAGCGAGGGGTCACGCCTGTGCAGGCGCAAAATGCATTGCAATCGACATTTGGAGAAGCGGCCAAGATCGGAGTCGGCACCATCGATCCGAAGCTGTGGAAGCCGTTGTTAAACTTCGATCCGGCCAAAGGGATCGAAGGCTACAACCAGCAATATCGCGAGCCGGTGCGAATACTGATGGGTTTGGTATTTCTGGTTTTGCTGATTGCCTGCTCCAATGTTGCCTTGCTGATCGTGGCTCGCAATGAGGCGAGGCAGCGGGAATTCAGCCTGCGAATGGCGGTTGGGGCGGAGAAAGGGCACCTTTTCCGCCAACTCTTAACCGAAAGTTCGCTGCTCGTGATTGCGGGAGCGGGACTCGGTTGGTTATTCGCGCTTATTGCCACTGACGCGCTGGCCGCCTGGTCGGGAATTGAGACTGGACTCGGGCCTGATCGCAACGTGCTGCTCTTCACGCTCGGGATTTCAGCGATCAGCGCACTGACCTTCGGTATTGCGCCGTTATGGATTGCACTGCGGGCGCCGGTTTCGGGTGTTCTGCGGGCCACCGCAACTAACATCACGCAAGACAGGCACCGTGCTCTCGGCGGAAGGGTGCTGATGTCGTCGCAGGTGGCAGTCTGCATGTTGCTGCTGGTCGCGGCCGTGCTTCTGCTGCGCACGCTTCGAAATTACGAGACTCAAGACTTAGGCATGCGCGCCGATGGTCTACTGGTTTTTGGAATCACTCCTCAGAGGGCTAACAGCGCCTCGGAGACGCTCATGTTTTATCGCGCTCTGCTCGACCGGATTCGTGCAGTGCCAGGAGTGGAATCCGCAACCCTCATGGAGAATCGCATCGGCTCGGGATGGAGCAGCAACAATGATGATGACGATCTGGACGGCGCCAGACTCAAGGGGAGGTTTGGTTCGACGCTGGTACGGAGCAACAATGTTGGTCCCGATTATTTCCACGTGCTCGGAGTTCCACTCCTTGAAGGCCGCGACATTTCCGAGGCTGACACTCCGTCCTCTTTGCCGGTTGTCGTTGTGAATGAAACATTCGTGAAGAAGTTCTTACCGAATACGAATCCACTTGGGCATAAGTTTCACGATAGCAGAACCATCGTTGGGGTTGCGAAGGACAGCAAGTACAGAGCTGTCGATGAGACGCCTGTGCCGATGGCTTATTACCCCAGCTTCCAGAGGCTGAACGGTGGGGAAACAATGCACGTCGAGGTAAGGGTGAATGGCGAACCGCTGAACCTGCTTCCGACGCTTCGACAGGTGGTTCATGACATCGATCCCAATGTTCCGCTGGAAAAGCCAATGACACAGCTCGCTCAGTTCGAGGAGTCTTACTCACGACCGAAGATGTTTGCGCGGCTGGGAGGATTTTTCGGCGGATTGGCCGCGCTGTTAGTGGCGACGGGACTTTACGGCACATTGTCTTATCGGACAAATCTCCGGACAGCCGAGATCGGAACGCGCATGGCACTCGGCGCTCAACGTCGCCAGGTGCTCTGGATGGTTATGCACGAGAGCCTGCTCATTAGCTGCATTGGCACTGCAGCGGGGCTTCCCCTTGCGGTTGTATGCGTGCGTTTTTTGAGTTCGATGCTCTATGAGCTGTCTGCCTTCGATCCGCTGAGTTTTGTGGTCGCAACAGGCTGCGTCGGGCTCGTTGCCGGTGTGGCCGCGTTTCTACCAGCTTGGCACGCGGCCAAGGTCGATCCCATGGTGGCGTTGAGGTACGAGTAGGCCGCCTCATAATTGCCTGAGCGCGATCTTTCGCCGCTTCGCGGCTTGCCTATCGGCGCGTCGAGATTGTGCATCGCATCCGGTTTTGAGGAGGTGCCAGGCTTCTTTGTAGGGCTCGTATTTCTGGCCCTGGCGGCGGGGGTTGAGCAGGAAGTGGCCGCGGAGAATGGTGATGATGGGGGCGGGGAGGATGTACCAGACGTCTTCGGGGATGACGTAGACAGCGAAGAAGTCAACCTGGTGGCGGGTATAGTACTGGCAGCGGCTGGATTTGATGGCGCAGACGTATCCGCCACAGAAGTGGGCGATGGTGGATTTGACCTGGACGCGGAGAAAGTGTCCGTGGCGCTCGACGGCGATGTCGTAACGTGAGGAGTCTCCCCAGGGCTTGGAGACGTTGAATCCGCGCTCGGTGACGCGGGACATGAAATTGAGTTCGGCCCATTCGCCGCGATGTTTGGCGTCTTTGATGATGATGCAGCGGCGACGGTGGGGCGGTAGAGTTTTGTTGGTGACGAATTTGCTGGCGCTGTGCTTGCTTCCCATGAGTTCGGCCTAAAAACACAAAAGGCGCAAGCCTGGAGGCCGCACCTTTGGTTCCCTTCAGAAATTTTAGTCTATATATGTATTTTATCAATTTGGACCAGGCGAACCGGAAAATTTCCGGGAAATATATCTGCTTCGTTCGCAATGGGATAGATGGAATCGAGTCGCTTTTGCCTATTGACAATATTTTGGCTTTTGGCCGTCTCAGAGCGCCTGGGGATGCCGTCACCAGCTAGATTCAGCCAGTCGTCGCTTGCGGGGCGCGACTGGGGCTTATAATGGCGCAAACATGACCCTGGCCTCGGGCACTCGACTCAGTCAGTATGAGATTCTCTCGCCGCTTGGAGCGGGCAGCATGGGCGAGGTGTATCGCGCCCGCGATACGCGACTGGAGCGCGAGGTCGCAATCAAGATTCTGCCCGAGTTGGTTTCCTCGGATCCACAGCGGTTGCATCGCTTCGAGGTGGAAGCGAAAGCCGCGGCGGCGCTGAATCATCCCAACATTCTTGCGGTGTACCAGATGGGAACTTATGCGGGCGTGCCCTATCTGGTGTCGGAACTCCTGGAAGGCAAAACCCTGGGCGAGACGGTGAGGCGCGGCCCCTTGCCGTTAGCCAAAGTGATTGACTACGGAGTGCAGTTAGCGCGCGGGCTCGCGGCTGCCCACCAAAAAGGGATCGTCCACCGCGATCTCAAGCCGGACAATGTGTTCGTCACTACGGATGGCCGAATCAAGATTCTGGACTTCGGCCTGGCCAAAGTGATTCAACCGAAAGATTCGGTGATGAACCTGGCACCTACGGTAACGATGCAAGGGGTTGCCATGGGGACTGTGGGCTACATGTCTCCAGAGCAGGTGCGGGGATTCGCCACGGACCATCGCACCGATATTTTCGCATTCGGCGCAATTCTCTACGAGATGGTGATGGGAAGGCGGCTGTTTGATAGGCCGACATCGGCGGATACGATCAGCGCGATTCTGAACGAAGAACCTGCGCCCCTCTCGGTGCTTGCGCCCGAAACGCCGGTGGCCCTGCAAAGGCTGGTGCTTCGCTGTTTGGAGAAGGACGCGGATCAACGGTTTCAGTCGGCGTCGGATCTGGCCTTCGCACTGGAAGCGCTGTCGAGTTCGGCAATATCGGCTCCGACCGGCGCTCATCCGATCAAGCAAGACGGACCGAAGAAAGACGAGACTCGTCGCCCAAAAACTGCATTCGCCGTAGCAGCGTTAGTGATCGCAGTTGGCGCTGTGGTGCTTGTTTATTTTTGGATGCAGCCTGCATCCGTGCCCAACGTGTCGAAGTACGTTCAGCTCACCCATGACGGCCAGCCCAAGTCTCTCATTGGAACTGACGGCTCCAGACTCTACTTGGGCTTAGGAGTAGGAAACTCCGGAAGTTTCGCGGCCCATCGTCTCGCCGAAATGTCGATCTCGGGAGGGGAACCGAGAACGCTTTCGATTATGCCTTCTCCTAACATGATTCCGGTGCACTTATCGCCGGATGGTTCGGAAATTCTCGTGGTCGACGGAAAAGGCGCGCCCCCTCGGGGACCCCTGTGGAGTCTACCCATCCTGGGAGGATCTCCTCGAAGACTCGGGGATGTCGAAGCAGAAACTGCTGCTTGGTCTCCGGATGGCAAGGTCCTGGCTTACAGCAACTTGAGCGACTTGTTCCTGGCGAAGGCGGACGGCACTGAATCGCATAAGCTCCTGAGTATGAAGGGCGACATCAAGAACGTCACATGGTCGCCGGATGGCGGTCATTTGCGTTTTGACACCACGGAGAGCGCCGGAACCCTCGGCCAGCAACTGGCTTGGGAAGTGTCGGTGGCTGGAACGGACCTGCATCGCTTGCTCGCCGGCTGGCACGACCCGCCCGACGAGTGTTGCGGCACATGGACTCCTGACGGGAAGTATTTCGTATTCCAGTCGAATCGGCAGATCTGGGCGCTCCCGCAATCGGCGGGCTTGTTTCATTCCCCATCCAAGCCCATTCCATTGACCTCTAGTCCGCTGGCGTTGTCTTCACCCCTTCCCAGCAGAGATGGCAAGAAGCTCTTTGTAATCGGTCAGACGTACCGTGGCGAGTTGATGCGCTACGACTCGAAGTCCGGCGGGTTCTCGCCTTTTCTCCGCGGCATCTCTGCGGAATATGTTGCCTTTTCGAAGGACGGCCAGTGGGTGACGTATGTTTCCTATCGTGAGGGCACACTGTGGCGAAGCAAATTGGACGGGAGCGAGCGCCTGCAGCTCACCTACCCGCCTATGTATGCCGTGCTGCCGCGCTGGTCTCCCGACGGGAAGAAAATTATTTTCTTCGAGTTCGCATTGAGTTCAGAGAAGCCTGCCAGGATCTATGAGATTTCCTCTGAAGGAGGCAGCGCCCGTCAACTGTTACCGGATGATCGCCAACAACAACTGGACCCGAACTATTCCCCCGATGGAAGCAAGATCGTCTTCGGTAGTGAATCGAATGACCCTTCCTCAGCGATCCGCGTGCTGGATGTAGCGAGCCGCCAAGTCTCGAACCTACCGGATTCGCAGGGGGTCTACTCGCCCCGGTGGTCTCCGGACGGTCGATACATTTCTGCATTCTCGGCGGATTCGAGGAGGCTTCTTCTGTTTGACTTCAAGACTCAAAAATGGATCGAGCTTGCCAATGGATCGTTGGGCTGGCTGAACTGGTCCCATGATGGACAGTACGTGTATGTTTTGGACAACAGGGGAAAGGATGCGGTAGTCAGGATTCGAATCAGCGACCATCATGCCGAACAAGTAGCGGACCTGAAAACATTTGCGAGCGCCGGGCGGTACGGCGGCTCCCTGGCTCTCACGCCGGACGATGCCCCCTTGCTTCTCCTCGACACCGGGACCCAGGATGTTTACGCGGTCGACTGGGAAGCGCCCTAAGCTGAGTGGGAAGGTAGGGCAAGTTCGTCCCGGGCGCCGATGCATTCCATCATCCTCTCTTGGAAGGGTCCTCCAGTCGTTGCTCCTTGTGATCCAAGAGATCGTTGAGTTCCTGCACCAGTTTCACGAACTTGTCGTGGTCTTGTTCCTTCGCGATCCGCTCACACAGAATGTGCATGCGTTCTCGTTCGTCAGGGGTCATGGGGCCTCAGGGGAATGACCTCGCCAGAAAAGTATTTATCCCATAAGGGATACTAACGTCAATCCAAAATCCTTGCTTCTTTGTAGGGCATGTTACCCAAGGTAGGACAAGCCCGGGAAAATAGGAGATTGAAGCAACGACAAAAACTGAGTCAGGTACAGCCCGCTCTAGGCTGCTCTAGGGCGGCAAGGCTCGCCGCTCCGAGGGATTTCTGCCGCCGAAAAATCGGTTCGCGGCAAGCCCTCTAAGACGTTCCATCTTCTCGTGGATGGCAGCCAGCAATTTCGGGAGGATTACATCCAATTCTTCGCCTGAGGCGTGAACTGCCTGATCACTGAGATGTCGGATTCGATCGTCGAGGCGGCGAGAAAGCATGCAAACGCAGCGCAAGTAGCTCCGTGGGAATGATGGCCGATTTTCTGCAGGAGTACGATACCGTACATACTGTAGCCCAGAAGTCGGATAATAAAATAAAAAAGGTCGCAGCAAGATTCTGCCTTAACTCCCAAATCTTTCGGCGGCGCGAGCCTTTGCTTTGGCGGCCTCCTCTTCGCGATTCTTGGGTGGTGCGGTGGTTTCGAGCGAACGCAGGAGGCGAGTCGAGATGGCTGCCACTTCCTCGACTGCGGCGAGGAATGCGGCTTCGTTGGCCTTTGACGGCTTATTGAAGCCAGTGATCTTCCGGACAAACTGGAGCGAAGCGGCGCGAACTTCTTCGTCGGTCACGGGCGGGTCGAAGTTGAAAAGGGTTTTGATGTTTCTGCACATAAGTCGTGACCTCCATCTGTAGAGCCGTAACTTGTTACGTTTCGGCTGGCGTCCGCGAATGATGGTTAGGCGCTCAGTCTTTAACTATTCTCGCGCAACTGGCTACCTCCGTGGGAATCCCAAGTCGCTAAGGAACAGAGGAGTTCGGACGCGGGTGTCTTCACTCAATACGATCGACCAAGCTGGCGCCGAATCCTCATGCTATAATTCTTTATTCTCAGTCGCTTAGAGCACGGAGGACTGTATCGATAAACGTTTTATCCGCACCAACGATCGTATCCGGGCGCGCGAAATTCGCGTGATTGACGACGAAGGGCTGCAGCTTGGCATCATGCCGCCTTACGAAGCGATCAAAAAAGCCCGCGAAAAGAATCTGGATCTGGTCGAGATTTCGCCCACCGCGCAGCCTCCCGTGTGCCGCATCATGGATTACGGGAAGTATCTCTACCAGCAGGAAAAGAAAGAGCGCGAAGCCAAGAAGCATCAGAAAACCATCACCGTAAAAGAGGTGAAGTTCCGCATTAATGTGGACGACCACGATTACGAGACGAAGAAGAATCACGTGCTGCGGTTTCTGGATGAGGGCGACAAGGTTAAGGCAACCATTTTCTTCCGCGGACGCGAGATGACCCGCACCGGCCTAGGCCGCCAGATTCTGGAGCGCCTGATTAAAGACGTCGAACCGCACAGCATCGTGGAGTTTCGTCCCCGGCAAGAGGGGAACACGCTGCACGCGATTCTGGCGCCGAAGAAGACGGAGAAGGAACGAGAGAAAGAGAAGCACAAGGCTGCGGCACAGAGTGCGCCCAGCGCTCCTGCGGCGCAGGTCGCCAAGCCCGCGTCGTAGGATTCCTCGCTGCTTGGAGAATGAGAAGTCTTGCCTGAGTCATCTGACATCCTGACGCGAGAACGAAATGAAACTGACAGCTGATGGCTGAAAGCCGACGGCTGTTTTGAGGACTTTATGCCGAAATTGAAAACGCACAAGGGCGCTGCCAAGCGCTTCAAGTTAACCGGGACCGGGAAGGTGAAGCGGGGGCGATCGCACTTGCGGCACATTCTGACGTCGAAGAGCAAGAAACGCAAACGGAATCTGGGATCTCCGGCGCTAGTGAGCGATGGCGATAAGCGCAAAGTAAAGCGCATGATTCCGTATCAGTAGAGTTTTTTTCGTGTACCTTAGTGCCCTTTGTGGTTGATCAAAACCTTCACGACGAAGGACGCGAAGTATCACGAAGGAATGCGGGCCAGTTTGCATGTTGGCCTGCGGGGCGTGTGAAGAGGCCAGAGATCGCCGCCATGGCGAATCGTCCTTGCCTCCAGCCGCCGGCACGTGGAAATAAAAAAGGAGAACAACAATGCCTCGTGTAAAACGCGGAACCAAACGCCGCGCTAAACGCAAAAAGATACTTGACCGCGCAAGCGGGTATTTCCTTACCAAGTCGAAGCTCTACCGTTCCGCGAAAGAAGCCGTGGAGCGCGGGCTGAAGTTTGCCTATTCCGGGCGCAAGCAGCGCAAGCGCCAGTACCGCTCGTTGTGGATCGTGCGCATCGGCGCGGCCGCCAAGCTGAACGGGATGAGCTACAACCAGTTCATCCACGGGCTGAAGGTTGCGGGGATCGAATTGGACCGTAAGATTCTGGCGGACCTGGCGGTGAAAGATCCCGCAGGATTTGCCAACCTGACGA
Source organism: uncultured Acidobacteriaceae bacterium (assembly GCA_963707205.1). Taxonomy (GTDB): domain Bacteria; phylum Acidobacteriota; class Terriglobia; order Terriglobales; family Acidobacteriaceae; genus Sulfotelmatobacter. The sequence continues at coordinate 43,067 of CAVPQE010000015.1, read as the reverse complement.
CGCAGGCCAAGGGCGCGATCGGAGCATAGCTCTCAGCTTTCAGCCGTCAGCTATCACCTGTCAACCCAAAGTTATTGTCATTCCGAGCGCTCGCAGCCGCGCGAAGCGCGGAGAGAGCGCCGAGGAACCTGCTTTTTGCTCGTGGCGAGAGAGCAGCAGGTTCCTCACCGCTTCGCGGTTCGGAATGACAAATCTCTAAATTCATCACGACAATGGCATACACCGTTCCCAAACTGACGGACTACTCGAAAACAGCACTGGAGAAGGCTGCGAGCGAGTGCGTTGCAGCGTGCACAGACGAAGCCGCTCAGGTTCGCAATGAGTCGGAACTCAAGGCGTTCCGTGACCGCTGGATGGCGCGCAAGAACGGAATCCTCACACAAATTAATGATCTGTGGCTGAAGGGTGCGCCGAAGGATGTGAAGCGCGAGGCCGGAATTCGCGTCAATGCATTGAAGGCGCAGATCACGGAACTCGTGGAGGGCGCGCACGTCGCGACTGCTGGTGCGGATTCGCTGGCGTCCGAGCGCGTCGACATCTCCCTTCCCGGCGTCCGCCGCCCGCTTGGCGCCGAGCATCCCGTCATGAAGACGTGGCGCGAGATCGTTTCCGTCTTCCAGAAGCTCGGCTATTCCGTCGCTGAAGGCCCCGTCGTCGAGACGGATTACTATAACTTCGAAGCCCTGAATTTTCCGCCGAACCATCCCGCGCGGGATACGCAGGACACCCTGTTCATCGCCGGTCAGCAGTCCAAGCCGCAGCGCGAGCGCCTGCTGCTGCGCACGCATACGTCTCCGGTGCAGATTCGGACGATGGAGAAGATGCGGCCGCCGATTCGCATCGTGATTCCCGGCACGGTGCATCGCAACGATCCGCCGGACGCCAGCCACTCGCCCATGTTCCACCAGATCGAAGGTCTCGCGGTCGACACCAACATTACATTCGGAGACCTGAAGGGCACGCTCGATCACGCCATGAAAGCGTTGTTCGGATCGTCGGTGAAAACGCACTTCCGCCCCTCGTTCTTCCCGTTCACCGAGCCCAGCGCGGAGTTATACGTCACCTGCTTCATCTGCGGGGGAAGTGGGAAACGCGGTGCGGACCCCTGCCGTCCTTGCAAACAGACAGGATGGATTGAAGTGCTCGGCTGCGGCATGGTCGATCCCAACGTCTTTGAGTTCGTGAAGGACAACGGCTACGACCCGAAAAAGGTTTCGGGTTTCGCCTTCGGCATGGGCGTGGACCGGCTCGCGCTGCTGAAGTATGGCGTGGACGATCTGCAGTATTTCTTTCAGGGGGATGTTCGGTTCTTACAGCAGTTTGGGTGAGAGCGTCGTTGGTCCTTAGTCGTTAGTCGTTGGCACGATGGACGTGTTCACTAACATCTCGAAGCCTTGGGAGCCGACAAAGACGTATCGCTCTCCATGCTGTAGTTATAGGACTTTGCATTCGCGGGCTGGATTCGAAATCTGCCCTGTGTGCTTCTGGGAGGACGATGGACAGGACGATCATGACGCTGATGAGGTCAGAGGCGGTCCGAATGCGTCGCTGAGCCTGACCGACGCACGAGAGGCATTCAAGCTATATCGCGCATGCGAAGAGCGGTTCCGCGACAAAGTCAGACCGCCCCTTGCAGATGAAGAATGATCTGACTCATGAAACTCTCTCCACAATGGATTCGCGACTTCGTCGATCTCGCGGTCGACGACCGGCAACTTGCTGAAGACCTGACCAACGTTGGAATTTCGGTCGAGGGGATGGGCGGAACCGGCGCCGATGCCGTGTTTGAGATGGAGATCGGAACCAACCGTCCGGACGCGATGAATCATTACGGCGTGGCGCGTGAGGCGGCCGCGATTTATGACGTGCCGCTGAAGCCGCTGTCAGTTGTCAGCGATAAATCCCCACTTCTCGCAAAGGACGCGAGAAATGGGGCACCCGTGGCGTCGCAGGACGCTCCGTTTCCGATTACTGTCGAAGAACCGGCGCTGTGCCCTCGTTTCTCGGCGCGGGTGATTCGCGGGACTCGCATCAAGCCCTCTCCCGAAAAGATTGCGCACCGGCTACTACTGCTCGATCAGCGGCCCATCTCGAACGCTGTGGATGCCACCAACTACGTTCTGTGGGAGATGGGCAAGCCTACGCACGTGTTCGATATGGACCTGCTCGAGGGCGGAAAGATTATTGTGCGCAAGGCGCGGGACGGCGAGACGCTGAAGACTCTCGACGGCGTCGAACGCAAACTCACCTCTGAAGATCTTGTGGTCTGCGACGCGAAAAAGCCCGTCGGCCTGGCCGGGGTGATGGGCGGGTACGACACGATGATCACCGACAAGACACGGAACATCGTGATCGAGTCCGCGTGGTGGGATCCGGGGATCGTGCGCAAGATGTCGCGCCGGCATGGGCTGCACACCGATGCGTCGCACCGGTTCGAGCGCGGAGCGGATTTCGAATCGACCGTAGTGTCTTGCGATCTCGTGGCGCAAATGATTCTGGAATCGGGCGGCGGTGAACTGGTTGGCGATGTGGTCGACGTGATGTCGAAGCCGATGGATCAGGCTCCGGTGGTGCTGCACGTGGCTCACGTACGCCGCATCCTTGGTGGAAGTCTCGATTCAGGGCTGATCTATCACCTGCTGAAGCGGCTTGGATTCACGCTGATCCCCGAAGGACAAGACGACGCGCAGTTCCGCGTTCACATTCCCAGCTGGCGGCTCGACGTGGAGCGCGAGATTGATGTGATCGAAGAGATCGCGCGGCTGCACGGGTACGACAAGTTTGAGAACACGCTGCCCGCGTATAGCGGAGCGGTGGTGGAGCTGCCGCACGCGGCGATGGACGCGACTTTGCGGCAGCGGGCGCTGGCAGTGGGATATAACGAAGCCCTGTCTCTGACATTTATTTCGCACGCGGATGCGGAGCAATTCTCATCTTTCTCGCCTGTGGGGACGGTGCTGGAGCTGGAGAATCCGCTGAGCGAAGAGGCGTCGGTGATGCGCACGTCGCTGGCACCGGGCATGCTCGATATGCTGGGGTGGAATTTGAATCGCGAGGTTGCGGAGGCGCGGCTGTTTGAGATGGGCAGCGTGTACGGGTTATCGGGTGAAGGTCGCGTGGAACCGAAGCGGGCTTGTCTGGGTGCGACAGCAGCGGCGGTGCGTGCCGCGTTGCCGGCGGGAGGTGCGCTGGATGTGAGTAAGGGCGAGCAAGCGGCGGCTGTGGAGGCGTTTCGCGGATTCAAGGGGGATGTGGAGAATCTGCTGGCGGCTTTCGGCTGGGGTTATGCGAGTTACGACCGAAAGACAGCCGATTATTTTCATCCGGGACGGTCGGCGCGGGCCGTGATGGATGCCGTCGTGGTGGCACAGTTTGGGCAGATTCACCCGGAGGTCACCGCAGCTCGAAAGCTCCGGCAGGACGTGTTTTTGGCGGAGTTTGATTTGGAGGCGTTGTATGAGCTCGGGCCGCGGCGCGTAAGGTTTCGTTCGCTGGGCAAGTATCCGGCGGTGGAGCGGGACTTTTCGTTTGTCTTCCCCGACGACGTTTCCTTTATCGAGATGCGGAAGACCGTCGCTGATTTGGACATTCGCGAGGTCAAGGAGTTTCGCACGGTGGAGATATTCCGCGGGGGGTCGACTGCGACGGGGAAATATTCTGTGTTGCTGCGGGTTCGGTTCCAGTCAGCGGAGAGGACGCTGCGCGAGGACGAGGTGGCGCAGTGGTCGGCGAAGATTGTGGCGGCGCTGGCGAGGCTGGGCGGAGTGCAGAGGGTTTAGCCGGCGACGGAGAAAATCCCCATCTTTGCCGCAAAGGGCGCGGCAAAGATGGGGTACCCAGCTCCAGTGCAAAGGGGCGCAAGTCAAAATCTCCATCCTCTCGCAAGAAACGCGAGAAGGATGGGGCATCCGCGCCGAGAGCGCTGCGCCAATCCTAAAATCATGTTCCACTCATCATCATTTTTTTTCTGAGTGGGTTCTCATTTTCTTCTGCTTTAATCTTCTGGTTAACTCTCCTCGGATCGAACTATGTCTTCCCATCAATCAGGTTTTCGGTTGGGCTGCCGATAAAGATACACGTGAGCAATCCATCTGCGGGACAAGGCGCGGCTACGGGCCGGGCACCATCTATAAAGCCGTTGCGGTATGTGGCGCGACAACCGATCTTTGACCGGGAAGAAAAAGTATTCGGATACGAATTGTTGTTTCGGGACGGGCTGGAGAATACGTTCAGCGGAAACCGGGATGAGGCTTCGCGGGTAACGCTGGACCGGTCGCTGCTGGTGGGACTCGATGTGTTGTGCGATGGGCGGCGGGCATTCGTCAATTGCACGCGGGATACGTTGATCAAGGGACTGGTCACACTGCTGCCGTCGATGTCGACGGTGGTGGAGGTGTTGGAAACGGTTCCGGCGGATCCGGATGTTATGGCGGCCTGCCGGAGCTTGAAAGAAGCGGGGTACATGATCGCGCTGGATGACTACGTAGCCAACGATCCGCGCGAAGCGCTGGCAGACATTGCAGACATTATCAAAGTGGAAATGCAGCTGACGACCGAGGAGCAACGGTCGGCGTTGATCAAGCAGTTCGGGCCGTGGCGCTGCCGGCTGCTGGCGGAGAAAATCGAAACGCATGCGGAGTTTGTACGGGCGCGGGATCAGGGGTTTGTGTATTTCCAGGGATATTTTTTCCGCCGTCCGGAAATGATGAAGACGCGGGACATGCCGGCGAACCAGATGAATTATCTGCGCATGCTGCAGGAGGTATCGCGGCCGGACCTGGATGTGGGCGGGCTGGAGAAGCTGATCAAAGCGGAGGCGTCGGTGTGCTACCGGCTGCTGCGGTATTTGAATTCGGCGATCTTCGGGTTCCAGAGCGAAATCCATTCGGTGCGGCATGCACTGGCGATTCTGGGAGAGCGCGACGTGCGGCGGTGGGTGCGGCTAGTGGCGGCGGTGGGCGCAGGCCAGGAAAGAACCAGCGACCTGGTGCTGTCGGCGCTGGTGCGGGGACGGTTTGGCGAATTGCTGGCGCCGCGGGTGAAGCACGGCGAATCAGATTTATTTCTGCTGGGTTTGTTGTCGCTGATCGATGCCATGCTGGAAATGCCGATGTCGGAAGTGCTGGAGAAAATTCCGCTGGATCATGCGACCAAGGCCGTGCTTTTGGGACAACCGAGCGTTCTGCGGCCCGTGTTTCGGTTGATGCTGGCGCATGAGAGTGGGGAGTGGGAGGCGGCAGCGGAGTTGAGCGCCAGCCTGCATCTGAATTCCGAGGAGGTTGCCGGAGACTATTGGCAGGCGCAGCAATGGGCTCGGGAGGTTTCGAACGGGGAGTGAAGGGTCTTCCGGTTCCGGCGCTCGGCTTCCGCCAACGAGGAACCCTGGTTCGGGCTGGAACGCGACTCCTGCTAGACATGACCTCCTGTGCAAAAGGTGGGTGGGATGGGCCTTGCGCGGTTGAGCAAGGACGAGTAGGATAAAGGTGTTCTCATTTAGGCCTCGTTCCCGCGTGGGCCTTCCGCGCCAGCCGATCCGAGGCGGCGTCTTAACGGATCCGATAAACGAAATCGATAGAAATTCAAAGCAGCAGAGTTTTATTTGCGAATAGCAGTTCGTTTCAAGAGTTGGGGTTCGTTCCACGGTGAGTCCAGTCGCAACCCGCAACTGCGTAGATCCGATTGTGTGTGGCGGGCGGAGCTACGCCCGACGGGCGGGGCCTTTGAGATCTGTAAAATTCTGCAACATGTGCGAAACAGCTTGAGAGGACTATGAACGCAGGACCAGGAAGACCCTCCGGTGGCGGGGGCGGAAGAAGAAGGCGGCGCGGACGCCGTCCACACAATCAGCGCGGACAGAAGCCCGGGCCGGGCTTGAGCCGGGAAAATAAAGACGGCATCTATACGGCGCCGATGGATCACAGCTACCGGGCGGCCTTGGCCGGGGGCAACAACAATGGGCACAAAGGCGGACGGCAGAGGCCGGGGTTTGCGACGCAGTATCCGCAGCCGGAGCCGGAACCGTTGCCGGTGAATGGAGACGCGAACTCGCGTATCTTTGCCTTTATTGAGGATCTGTTCTTCATGGCGAAGATCCAGGAGACGGCGCGGAAGCTCAATGTGAAAGTCGAGTTTGTGAAGACGGACAAGGATCTGATGGAGCGCATGCAGCAGAACGGGGAAGAGAAACCGTCGCTGATTATTTTCGACCTGAACCTGGCGAGTGTGAAACCCCTGACGCTGATTCCAAAGCTGAAGAGCAAGTTGAAAAAGGGGACGTCGATCATCGGATTCCTGTCGCACGTGCAGGGAGACCTGAAGCAGAAGGCGCACGAAGTTGGGTGCGACATGGTGCTGCCGCGGTCGGCGTTCTCGCAGAACCTGCCGCAGTTGCTGCGGCGGCATGGGGCGCCGGAGGATGCGGAGCCGACGGTGCAGTAGGCTAGTCGGAATCGAACCAGCGGCAGCGGCGAAAAAGCTATAGCCTACCGCATCAGGCTTTCTTCCCGCCATCATTGCTATTAATCCCGACTCGGGTGAACCTCGACGTAGCCTCTACGTCCATCTGATTGTCCGTTTTCGGGCACCCCTATATTACGAACGAACACCCATCGACTACGGCCGCGCTGTGGCTCAGTTTGATTTCCGTTTATAGTCAGAGGCTTAGGTTTGCCGGGCTGGCACTCCATGTGCTCTACAAAGCGAAGGCCTAGGTTTTCTCAGATATTCGCGAGGAGCCCCGATGGATTCGCTGCATGATGAGTTTCAATGTCTTGCACAAACTGCCCATAACTTCGTTTCCAATCGGAACAATTCGGAACAATAAAGACCAGAATTGGCGGGGGCGGCCTCTCATCACGATTGGATTGTCGAGGCTTGCCGAGCAGTGCAAGGGGTCATCTTTTTTCTGGCTGAGCAGCCTCACTTGGGGAGAGAGCAATCCCACCCGGTCCTCCCTTCTTGGGCGCCTCCTTCTGGAGGTTGACACTTCCCTTTAAGTGCGCGCCTTCCTCAATGGAGATGCGCTGAGTCGTGATGTCGCCCACGACAGTGGCCGACTGCTTTAAGTCGACCCGGTCGCGCATGAATGGTGCCTTCCAGCTTGCCCTTCACGATTACAGCGCGAGCATTGATGTTGGCTTTAACGCTCCCGTTCGGTCCGATGATCAGACGGTTCCCTTTCGGGTCGATGGTGCCCTCTACCTGGCCATCGATATAAAGGTCTTCGCCGCACGAGACTTCCCCTTTGATCGCAACCGACTTGCCGATGCGGGTCATTTCCCCGCGGGCGGTATCCGGCGCATTGAGCGTTTCCATGGTGCAACCCTCTGGGAAAACTGCTCAGGAGAGTCTGATTCTACTCCAATCCACAGCGGCAAAGGGTGGGTTCCGGAAAGGGCAGTCTGGAAGCGCTGCCGCGAGCTGATGGAGCGGCCGATGCTTCGGCAACCCTACAGAAAGTCCCGCTTTTAGCGGTACAGGTGGGTTGGCTAGGCCCCCTAAAGCGCGTCGAGAACGCCCCCAAAAGCGCTCTCCCGCGTGCCCTTTCCCTCCAACCCCCGCAGAATCTGCGACCCGCATCTTGCATGGAATGTGACATTACGAGCGGTTGCTCATAGAGATCGACGAGCCGTTTCTTGCCCGTCCTAGTGATGGGGAGCGAAACCCCGCAGGTTCTTGCTGCTTAGGAGAGTGCCACCGCACGACAATCCGTTGCAGACTGCTGGTTGGGGATCGCGGTGCGCGTCAGTTCAAGTCATCGGCCTACCACGGTGGTTGCGTTGCGCCATTCAGCCAGTTTGTGGGTTTGAAACACTAATAGGGCGATACCACGTTTGCGACTGGTGCCGGAAGCCCAATTCTCGCGCCCAAAACGGAGGCGTTGGAAATGTTGACCGGCAAATGGCCTGGGATCGGAATTTCCCCAAAAAGTGCTCTCGCCACACTGATCTCCGAGACCGTCGCATTTGAGAATGTGCAGATGTAGTTCTGGATCGTGGGGAAGTCCTTCGTCAGGTACGGAGTCCCCATGGCGAGAACCACAGTTTTCTCGCTCGCGCGGGCAAGAATCCTGGACAATAACTTAGCAGTCGAGTCCGGCAGAGACGCGGAATTCTTCTGGCCGCGCGCTACTGTCCTCGTTCGCGCTGCAGAAGGGACGACATACACGGCCACCACAACCTGCTGCGCTCGATCCGCTGCCTTCAACACTGCATCCGATCTTGCCGCCGCGACGCGAGGATCTACGTAGACTACTCTCGCATCTGGCGCTCGTTTCCGGATCTGACGCTCCAGAACGCGACCGTCATCCGCACGCACGTTGTCGCACAGAATAATCACGAGCATGGTAGGCCGAGCTTTGACCCGTTGATACCGAACAAGCTGTCTCTTGTCAGGTCGCCCGTCTCTCAGCGGAAGCAGCTTGCCGTTGTCACGCACCAGAGTAATGGAAGCATCAGAGATGCGTTGACCGGCTGCAATATTCTCCGGTTTGCCCACCAGCCTGGGGATCGCTCCCACATCCACCAAACGAGTTTTCTCGAGACCTAGCGAGGCTTTGGCCCGCAAGATTTTGAGGACGGATGCGTCGAGCCTTTCCTGCCCAATCTCCCCCGTGTGGACAGCTTCCAACATTGCCCGGTAGCTTGCATCTAGATCGGAGGGCATGGTGAGCACATCGTTTCCCGCCTTGAAGGCATCCACGGCCACGCGTCCGGGGTTCTTTGCATAGAGACCACCGAGACCGGCCATATCCAGAGCATCCGTCACCACAATGCCTTTGAAGCCGAGTCGGTTCTTCAGCAGACCTGTGACGATTGCCGGCGAAGTCGTAGCCACCCGGCTGCGGTCGGGATCGAGCGCAAGCACTCGCACGTGCGCAGTCATGACAGCATCGACTCCCGCTCCGATCGCCTTTCGGAACGGAGGCAGGTCGACCGCATTGAGGCGCTCCAAATCGTCATCCACCACAGCTACTGCCAGGTGCGAGTCGGTTGCGGTATTACCGTGACCAGGAAAGTGCTTTGCCGTGGTCAGCATTCCCTTCGCCCGCGCGCCGCGGATATAGGCCGACACCAGATCGCCCACCTGATCCGGATTCGCGCCGAACGCGCGTGTCCCAATGATCGGGTTGTCAGGGTTGGAATTTACGTCGGCGACGGGAAACAGGTTCCAGTGCACGCCGAGGGCCCGACTCTCCTGCGCTGTGATGCGACCGAACTCTTCGGCGTAAGCCAGTTTCCCGGCAGCGCCAAAAGCCATCGCGTGCGGAAACACGGTCGTTCCAAAAAGACGTGCCGGCAGGACACCTCGCTCAAAATCCCCAGCGATCAGGAGCGGCAGCTTCGCTTCCTCTTGGAGCTGGTTGAGCAGCGTAACGGTCTCATAGCGACGGTTGCCCTCGCGTGCCCGCCCTTGCGCCGGCGCTGACATGGCCAGCGAGCCGATGTGATATTTGCGAATGTCATTGCGGAGCTCGAAGTAGCCGGGACTCCGCCCATTCAGGAATTCCACTCGCAGGCGGATCATGAAGAGCTGCCCGACCTTCTCCTCGAGCGAAAGGTTTCTTAGAGTTTTCTCTGCCCAGCTGTCATCAACGCGTTCAACGCGAAGCGCGGATGACCGTTTGTATTGTTCCCGCGGTTGAGCAGCCGACCCCAAAAGCGTGAACAAAGCGAGAAGCAAGGCGAGATTGCGAAGCATCGTCAAGTCACGAGCATACTGCAGGATTCTGATAAGCACGACCCCGAGTTGAAAACAATTTCCAATCCAAGGGACGTGTCCCGAAGGAACGCATGTCAACCCTCGATACCGCCTCAGGGTAGACCGGGTAGACCGGTGCTCCTCAATTCCCCGATCGGTCACTTGGCGAGTAGTCGGCTAATCGGGAACTATCCACAAACGCGCTTCGGGGAGATCTCCTTGAAGCCGACTTCGGACCCGGGATACGCTCCGTTCGGCACGGGCAGCGTCGTCCTCGCACTTCCGGCCACCGTTTAGGACAAGAGCGTGGCAGGATATTGGGTATGGGGAAAGAGAATCCGGTTCTGGTTCTGGCGTCGGGAGACGATCCGCAGTTCGCCATGCTGGATGAGCTACCGCACACAGTATGTGGGGATGTCGCCGCGTGTGCTCACGCAGGGAAGGATGCGACGGTGATCTTGCTGTGGTCGAGCACGCGGGAGTTGCTGCGCGAATTGTTTGGGATTTGCAGGAAGGTACGCTGGGTACACTTCCGGGCCGCTGGACTGGACAACCTGTTGTTTCCGGAACTCGTTGAGAGCCAAATCCTGCTGACCAACGGCCGTGGCGTGTTCAGCGCGTCGCTCGGGGAGTTTGTGCTGGCAGCGATTTTGTATTTCGCAAAGGATTTCCGGCGGATGGTTCGCAATCAGACGGCATCGGTCTGGGAGCAGTTCGATGTGCAAGAGATAGCTGGACAGACGGTTGGGATTTTGGGTTATGGCGACATTGGCCGAGCCGTGGCGAGTCGCGTGCATGCCATGAGCATGCGCGTGCTTGCGACCAAGCGGCATGTTCCCGGATCGACTGATCCTCTAGTGGAGCACTTCTACAAACCGGAGGAGCGGAGGGAGATGGTCGCGCTCTGCGACTACATTGTGGCGACGACCCCATTGACCGAGGAGACGCGGCACATGATCAGCGACGCGGAGTTCGCGGTGATGAAGCCGACGGCGGTGGTGATCAACGTAGGACGCGGGCCGGTCATTGACGAGGCGGCGCTGCTGCGTGCGCTAACGGCCAATCGAATCAAAGGAGCGGGGTTAGATGTGTTTGAGCACGAACCGCTGCCGGCGGCGCATCCGCTGTACAAGCTGGAGAATGTTTTGTTGTCGCCGCACTGCGCGGACCACACGGCCGATTGGCAGGATCAGGCGATGCGCTTCTTTCTGAAGCAGTATGACAGGTTTGAGAAGGGTGAGCCGCTGAAGAACATTGTCAATAAGCGGCTGGGATATTGAGAAAGGGCTGCCCCGCGAGAGAAATCATACGCGCTGCATTGGTAAGAAGTTACTCGCGATTACCAACCCATTTGCCGCATCCGCTCAAGGATGAGCGCGCTGTAGTTATTCATGCGCTCGGGCCGTCGCTTCAGGGGAGCTGGCAGGATCGCGGCGAGGCGTGCTGCCTGTTGGCGGCCGATATTCCGGGCGGTGGTTCCGTCGTAGTAACGACACGCCGACTCTGCACCATAAATACCGGGGCCCCATTCAACCACGTTGAGATAGACCTCCAGAATGCGCCGCTTGCCGAGGACGAATTCGGCCACCGGTACCAGGGTAAACTCCGCGCCCTTGCGGAGGACGGAGCGGCCCGTTCCGAAAAATAGGTTCTTTACAAGTTGCTGCGTAATGGTGGAAGCTCCGCGAGTGCGACCGCCTTCCAAATCGTCTTCGGCTGCGATTTGGATCTCGTGCCAATCGAACCCATGGTGCTGGTAGAAGTGCGCGTCCTCCGCGGCGATAACAGCGTGCTGAAGATCGGGCGAGATTTGGCTGAGCGGAATGAATTCGTAGCGTTCATGATACGGAGTGTGGTGAATCCAGGCTTGCAGCCGGCGCTGGATGTGCACTGCGGATGACGGTGGGTCGATCCACCGGGCGGCCAGAAGGATCAGCGCGGCGAGCGACCAAACAAGCACCACGCCGATGACAAGCCATCGAGCAAAGGATCGGAGAAAGCTTTTGCGAAGCGGGGTCTTGGAGTCTGTGTCTGGCTTTTCAGTCACATTTCAGAATAATAGCCTAGGCTGGGTTGCGGCTCATTGCTGATCTTGCGCACGCACCCGGAGTGCTGCGCTCTGCTCAGTCCACTTGCGCCAAAACCCCTTGGTCCTGGATCACTTTGGACCATCACATTGAACCCCCACGATTAAAAGACAAAGTGGGGTTAGTCCCGAGATGTCGGCTGGTCGCCAGCAATCGGTCTGTTGGCCCTAGCATCGCTTATCGTTACTGATAGAAGAAACTTCCTACATGAGGACTTCCTAACTTCTGGCCAGCGTCGTTTAGAGTCCGCCCTTGGGGGCGCAATTTCCGGTTTGCCCGATGTTCCCTTAATAACACTCCGGAATAACACTCCGGCAGGCAGCACAACGCTATTCGCACCGACCAGAGTTATCAGTCCATTCGATTCCAAATGGTTTCGGCCCGAGGACTTAGCCTTTGCAAAGGACGGAGGTTGGACCGTCCACGGGCGCAATTGCTCTGGACCTTGGCGGAAAACTGGGCAGTGCCACCACTTCCGGCACGATTGACGCAATCGGATATCTTGGCGGAATTCTCGCTGGCGACAGCGTGGCGCGGGTTTCGATTGTGTACGGATGGAAGGGCGCTTTCACCATACTCGCAGTCGTGGTTTGGCTCTCCAGTCTCGCTGCGTTCTTGTATCTCCGTAGCCTGAGGATCAAGGCGATGATCCCTGCCGTCCCCCAGGAGAATTAGAGTTAATGAGTAGACAAGTGACACCTACACTGTGACAGGCGCGACTCCCATCTCTTCCAGAACCCGCCGCATCACCTTGATCAACGCCTCGACGTCCGTTGGAGACAGGCGCCCGATGGTCCCTACGCGAAAACACGGCTACGCCGTCAACTTGCCGGGGTAAATTTCGGAGTCCCTGGGATCTCCCTACCCTCGACGGTTCTTCGACATGCTCTCCCGCCATCAAATCACAGGCGGGTGTGATTGCAATCACTTCCTCGATCCACAAACCAAGATAGCCTTGGTTCATTCTTTTTCGAACGCTCGTTCGAATTTGTGGGTGTGGAGGCCTCCGATGACGACAGTCCTGCCCGCGCAAAGCGCACTCTCCGTTCCTGCTACGAGCAAGGGCCTCGCAATGGTTGCCAAGGGCCAGTTCGACTGGGCCGAAACGACTCTGGGAGAACTCTCTCCTGACGAAGTGATCATCGCGGTAGCAGGCTGCGGAGTTTGCCACACTGACATTGGATTTGCTTACGAGGGCATTCCCACCCGCCATGCGCTGCCGTTGATCCTCGGACATGAAATTGCCGGCCGCGTCGTGCTAGCCGGGGAGAGCGCGGGAAACTGGATTGGGCGCTGCGTCATTGTGCCTGCGGTAATTCCGTGCGGCGATTGCCATGCCTGCCGCAGCGAGCGTCCGACCATCTGCCGCAAACAGTTCATGCCGGGCAATGATGCCGATGGAGGATTTGCGACCTACGTACGGGTGCCGGCACGTGGCCTGTGCCCGGTACTCGAAGAACTTCCCAAGGGACTGACCCTGGCGATGCTGTCGGTCGTCGCGGACGCAGTCACGACTCCGTATGAGGCAATTCGCCGTTCCGGTCTGAACGCCGACGATGTCGCGGTTTTTGTCGGAGCCGGCGGGATCGGCGGTTTCGGAGTGCAAATTGCCGCCGCGCTTGGCGCAGCCGTCGGCGCCATCGATGTTGACGCGGACCGGCTGGAGCTGGCCTCGGCGCATGGAGCTGCGCTGGCCCTGAACGCCCGCGAGTGCGCAGATGTGAAGTCGGCGGTGCGGTCTTTCGCCAAGCAAAGCGGACGGCGTGGGATCGGCCTCAAGATCTTCGAAACCAGCGGGACCGTCGCCGGCCAACAGACGGCGTTCAGCCTGCTCGACCCGGGGGCTCACCTGGCGATCGTTGGGTACACCGCGCAGAAACTTGAAGTGCGCATGTCTAATTTGATGGCCTTTGATGCCACCGCTCGCGGAAATTGGGGATGTCCTCCCGCTGAGTACCCGAACGCGCTGGCCATGGTGCTCGAAGGGAAAATTCACATTCAGCCTTTTGTCGAGATGCACCCACTCGAGGATGCCCAGCAAGTTCTCGAGGCGGTCCATCATCACCAACTCCGTAGACGAGCTGTGCTGGTGCCGCAGTCGCGAGGCATAGAACAAGGAACAAAGCCATGAAAGATCACAACCTGGTCGAACCGCTCTCCCCCATCGAAATCCTGTTGGAACGCAGGCCCGCACGCGATCGCGACGGCACGAGTGTGGCCGGGTTGCACAACGTATGGATCACTCTGAACAATCCGCGCGAGCTGAACAGCTACACCACGACCTCGATCAAGGAAGTGATTCTCGCGTTACGCGAAGCCAGCAATGATCGTGCTGCAGTTGCGGTTGTGATCACGGGTGCGGGTACGCAGGCCTTCTGCACCGGCGGCAACACGCGCGAGTATGCGGAGATTTATGCCGGGGCTCCAGGCGAGTACCGGCAATACATGCGCTTGTTCAATGACATGGTCAGCGCCGTCCTCGGTTGCGACAAACCGGTGATCTGCCGCGTAAATGGCATGCGCGTCGGCGGTGGGCAGGAGATCGGAATGGCCTGCGACTTTTCGGTAGCCAGCGACCTTGCGGTGTTCGGTCAGGCCGGACCGAGGCACGGTTCAGCGCCCGATGGCGGCAGCACCGACTTCCTTCCACTATTTGTGGGTATAGAGCGGGCCATGCATAGCGCCACGTTATGCGAGCCGTGGAGTGCGCACCGCTTCTATCGTCTGGGAGGGCTTACGCAGATCGTCCCAGCGCTCAAGGTTGACGGCAAATATGTGTCCAACCCGTTGGTCGTGACCGATCGGGAGTACGACGAATTTGGCCGCATGGTATTCGGAGACTGGAAGACAGGAGACGCCCGAGAGGCGGGGAAAGCTCTGATGTCCAGAGGCACCATTGATCTTTCCTTGCTGGACGACGCGGTCGAGGGGCTATGCACGAAGCTGCTGCATACCATGCCTGATTGCCTGACGAAGACTATCGAGAGTGTCAGGAAACACAAGCTGGAACATTGGGACCGCAACCGCGAAACCAATCGCGCCTGGTTGGCGCTGAACATGATGACAGAGGCCAACGCCGGTTTTCGCGCTTTCCACTACGGCACCCGGCAACAACGCGAGGTGGACTTCGTGCGGCTGCGTCAGCGCCTGGCGGAAGGTGCGCGCTGGAGCGAGGAATTAATCGCCGAGATTGCGCCCTGGGCCGCTCGGGAGACAACAAAGGCAGGACGATGAGCAGCCTGAAACTCTCCTTCGAACACGATGGCCAAGTCGCCCGCGTTGCATTGGCTGCGCCCAAGGCCAACATCGTCGACCAGGCCATGATGGCAGCTTTGGCTGCGGCCTTCGAGGACCTGCGGAATCGACCTCAACTCAAGGTTATGGTTCTCACCGGGGAAGGCCCGCATTTCAGCTTTGGCGCCAGTGTGCAGGAGCACCTGCCCGAGCAGGTCAGGGCCATGTTGCCGCGGTTCGGCGGACTGCTAGGGCAATTGTTGGAATTACCGGCCGTCACCCTTGCGGCCGTGCGCGGGCAGTGCCTGGGCGGAGGGTTTGAGCTGGCCCTGGCTTGTGACTTCATTGTAGCGGAGGAAGGCGCCCAATTCGCTTGTCCGGAAATCAAGCTGGCAGTTTTCCCGCCCGCGGCGGCTGTGCTATTACCACTTCGGATTGGTGTGAGTCGCGCAGCGGAACTCGTCTTGACCGGAGCCGCATTGAGCACCGCCCAGGCTGCGAAAGCAGCATTGACCGTGCAAACCGCGCCGCAAGGGCAGCTGGAGGCAACAGTCGAAACGTGGATCCGCGACCATTTCCTGGCCCGGTCGCCGGTCGCGTTGCGTTACGGCGTCCGCGCTGCCCGCCTCCCGTTGCGGCGCGCACTGCAGGAGGACCTGCCGCAACTTGAGCGCATGTACCTTGACGAACTCATGGCGGAGTTTGACGCCGTCGAAGGACTCCGCGCGTTTATCGAAAAACGTGAACCGCAGTGGGAGAAAAAAGGAGCGCTCGCGTGAACCCTGAATTCGAGCAGATCCTGAGCCGCGCCCAGACCTTGTACGAAGACGTGGACTACAGGGTAGTGGCGGAATGGAAGTCCAGCGCGCCCGGGCGCAAAGCGATCGGGTACTTGCCAATTTATGTCCCCCGAGAACTGATTCATGCGGCTGGAATGTTGCCTGTTGGCATCTTCGGCGGAGGCGACAGGCTCGAAATCATCCGTGGCGACGCCTACTTCCAGAGCTACATCTGCCACATTCCTCGCAGCACGATCGAGTTGGCATTGTCGGGACGGCTCGATGTGCTGGACGGCATGTTGTTCCCTTCGATCTGTGATGTCATCCGCAACCTGAGCGGCATGTGGACGATGCTCTTTCCCGGACGTTACGTACGCTATGTCGATCTTCCCCAAAACTACGATGCTCGCGTTGGAGGTGAATTCTGGCGCCGGGAATTGACAGCGATCCGCGAGGACCTGGAGCGGTTGGCAGGCGGACCGATCACCGATCAGAATCTCCGAAACAGCATCCGGGCGTACAACCAGAACCGCCGTGCGATCCGGGAACTCTACCAGGCGCGTAGTGAATCGCCGTGGCTCTATCCCATCTCTCACGTTTATGCCGTGCTGCGCGCTGGCAGTGTGCTGCCGCCGGAGGAGCACACCACGATGGTGCGCCGTTACGTCGACATTGCCTCCCAGGGATCGACCCTTCCCGAAGATCGCAGCCGAGTAGTACTGACGGGCATGTTCTGTGAACAGCCTCCCCTGGCATTGCTCGTCACCCTGGAACGCGCGGGCTGCTGGATCGTGAACGACGACCTGCTGCTGGGCTTGCGCTGGTTCACGGGCGATGTACCCGAGGAGGGTGATGCGATCGAAAACCTGGCGCAGGCTTACCTGACGCAAAGCGTGGCGACGGCCTCCTGCTATGCGCCCGATGGGCACCGCGGTCGGTGGCTGGTCGATGCCGTGCGGCAGAATCACGCGGATGGCGTCATTTTTTGCGCTCCGAGTTTTTGCGATCCCGCATTGCTGGAACAGCCTATGCTGGTCGCCGCCCTGGAGCGCGAACACATTCCCCACACCCAGTTCAAGTACTCCGAGGATACGGGACAATTTGCCGTCATCCGGGAACAGGCCGGCACCTTCTCGGATTCCATCCGGCTGTGGAGCGAGGCATGACCAGCGACAGCGTGCAGGGATCGACCGCGCAGAAAGAGCGGAGCATGCTCCTGCAGAAGCAACTCATCGGGGACTACTACGAGTCTCTGGGACGGGCGCATGAAGAGGGAAAGCGAGTCGTCTCCACGTTTGTTCCCGGGAATTTGACCGAACTGCTGCGGTCCTTCGATCTGCTTCCGATCCTGCCGGAGATCAATGCTCTTCAGTCCGGGATGCGCAAGCTTTCCGCCAACTACATTGCAGAAGCCGAGAAGCACGGGCACAGCGAGGATGTCTGCACGTATGTGAAATGCGACATCGGCATGTTGAAGTCGGGCAACGTGGGTCCCACCGGCGTGAAACTTCCTAATCCCGATTTGCTTCTGCTTTCCTACACGGGATGCTTCACGTTTCTCAAGTGGTTCGAACTTCTGCGCGAGGAATATCAGTGTCCGGTGGCCATGCTGCACGTGCCGTACCTGGCCAACGGACGCATTGAACCGCACCATGTCGACTACGTAGTGCAGCAGTTGCGCACCGAGGTGATCCCGAAACTGGAGCTGGTCAGCGGCCGGCGCTACGATGAGGCTCGCCTTTCTGAGATGCTGGCTCTGTCTGCCAAGGCAGAGGACGATTTCGTGTGGGTACTGGAGAGCGCGAAGAACGAGCCCTCGCCGATTGATGCCTACTTTGGCGGCGTGTACTACATCGGCCCGATATTCACTGCCTTCCGAGGCACAAGCGATGGAGTCGAGTATTACCGCGTGCTGCGCGAAGAGATTGCGGAACGGATCAGGCTGGGACTTGGTCCCGTGACTCCCGAGGGCACGATGGAGCGCCAGCGCTATCGCCTTGTAGTGGAAGGCCCGCCCAACTGGACGAGCTTCCGCGAGTTCTGGAAGATGTTCTACGACGAAGGCGCTGTCGTAGTTGCCAGCAGCTATACCAAAGTGGGTGGACTCTACGATCGCGGTTTCCGCCACGACCCCAATCGCCCGCTCGAAAGCCTGGCCGAATACTGCCTGGGTTGCTACACCAACCTCGGACTGCCAGCGCGCGTCGATCTGCTGGAGCGCTACATCCGCGATTACCGCGCTGACGGCTTCATGATCAACAGCGTCAAGAGCTGCAACTCGTTCAGTGTCGGCCAGTTGCTGATGCTGCGGCAGCTCGAGCAGCGGACGGGTGTGCCCGGCGGATTCATCGAGAGCGATCTCGTGGATCCGCGATATTTTTCGCCGGCAAACATCAAGAACCGCGTCGAGAGCTACATGCAGATGCTGGCACAAAAACGTGTGGCTGGGGTGACGGCATGAGCGTGGAGATCCTACTCGGCATTGACCTGGGCTCGACCACGACCAAGGCCATTGCGCTTGATCGAACGGGCCGGATCCTTGGCCGCGGCATCACCAACACCCGCAGCAACTATGCAGTCGCTTCCCAGATCGTTCGCGAGGAAGCGCTGGTGCAATCAAGATTTGAACTGGTCCGGCATGCCATGGCAGCCGATCCAGAACTTTCAGGAATTGAAAACAGATTTATTGGATGTCTGGTGCGGAATTTCCGCCAGCAGCAACATCTGGAACAGTTGGAGCTTCTGGGGTTGACGCTGCACCGTTGTGCCGATGCGCCCCGCTACGCGCCCACCCGGGAGACCGTAAAGGAAATGCTCAATCGCATCTGCGACGCGATGCGGTCGCGCGTTCCCAGCCATTTCAGCGAATTGGCGGTGCGCAAGAGTGATTTCTTCCGCGACCTAGCCGCAGCCGACTACATGCAGTTCGCGGAACAGTTCAGCGATTCGAAGCACGCCTCCTTCGACGTGCTATGCGGTCTGTTCGACGCCGCCATCCTGGAGGTCGAGAATGCCGCAGGGGACGGGGCATTCGAACGGCACGCCGGACCGGCACTGGAGCGGACGCTGGCTACTGCTCCGGCAGACTTCCGCGCACGGGAAGCAAGACTGCGCTCTGCCGTTGAGTCGGTGCGGTCGCTGGAGCTTCGGGTGCTTGGAATGGTGGGTACGGGTTACGGCCGACAACGGCTTCCGTTCCCGAAAGAGCAGATTCGCAGCGAGATTCTCTGCCATGGCCTGGGCGCTCATGCCATGTTCGCCGGGACGCGCACGGTGCTCGACATTGGCGGCCAGGACACCAAAGCGATTCAGGTTGATGGCACCGGCATCGTCACCAGTTTCCAGATGAATGACCGGTGTGCAGCGGGATGTGGCCGCTACTTGGGCTATATCGCCGACGAAATGAACCTCGGCTTGCATGAACTCGGCAGGCTGGCCCAGGAGAGCACTTGCAGCGTAAAGATCAACAGCACCTGCACGGTCTTTGCTGGAGCCGAACTGCGGGATCGCCTGTCTCTGGGCCAGAAGCGGGCGGACATCCTGGCGGGCCTGCACCGGGCGATCATGTTGCGGGCGATGTCGCTACTGGCGCGTTCCGGAGGAATCTCCGACGAATTCACGTTTACCGGCGGAGTGGCCCGTAACCCCGCGGCGGTTTCCGCCCTGAAGAACCTGGTCCAACAAAACTATGGCGTGCGGACCCTGAATATCTCTCCAGAATCTATCTACACCGGGGCCCTGGGGGCGGCGTTGTTCGCGCAGCGTGCGGCCGACGAAAGGAATGTGGCATGACGGATCGAGATAGCATTCTCGCCGCGGGCGTCGATGTGGGCTCGAGTGCCGTCAAGTTTGCGTTGCTACGGACTGCTGCAGACGGGGCTGTGAGCGTGCTGGCTCTGCACAACGAGCGGATCCGCCGGCGCGACCTGCGGAAGGTGATTCGAGAAGGTTATCAGGTGTCTCTGGATGCCGCCGGAGTGCGCCAGAATGAGATCGCTTATACCGCGAGCACGGGAGAAGGAGAGTTGGTGGATTTCCGCCGCGGCCACTTCTACGGAATGACGACGCACGCGCGCGGAGCGGTTTTCCTGATGCCCGGCACCGGCGCCGTCATCGACATCGGGGCCCTGCACGCACGGGCCATGCGAGTGGACGAGCGTAGTCGTGTGATGGCGTACCGCATGACCAGCCAGTGTGCCTCCGGATCAGGACAGTTTCTCGAAAACGTCGCTCGCTACCTTGGCATCATGCTGGAGGACGTTGGACCTTTGTCTTGCGAAGCCAAAAATCCGGAATCGGTCAGCAGTATCTGCGCGGTGCTGGCGGAGACTGACGTGATCAACATGGTGAGCCGTGGCATTTCGCGAAGCGACATCCTGAAAGGAATTCACCTGTCGATGGCGGGCCGTTACACGAAGCTTCTGCGCGCGATCGATGCTTCCGGTGACGTGGCAATCACCGGGGGATTGGCCGCTGACATCGGTCTGTGCCGTGCATTGGACGAGAAGATCGCCGAAGAAAAACTTACGATGCGCGTGCGCACTCACCCAGACTCGATCTACGCCGGAGCGATTGGGGCTGCGCTGTGGGGTGCGTACCGCCATGGGGTACTCGCGAGACGTGCCGAGGTGGTGGCGTGAACCTCACTCTCGAAAACAAGATTGCCGTGGTGACTGGTGGATCCGGCGCCATCGGATCCGCCATCGTTGCGGGACTGGAACAGCAGGGAGCGTGCGCGGTGTCGCTGGATCTGACGCGTCCGGCGGCATCACCCTTCCAGGCTTGTGACGTGCGGGACGATGCTTCAGTCGCCTCGGCAATCGCAAGTGTAAAGGATACTTACGGGCGCATTGATCTGCTCGTACACGCGGCCGGAGTCTCTCGCGAAGCGGTCGTATGGAAGCTCGCGGTGGAGGACTGGGATTTTGTGCAGAGCGTGAACTTGCGCGGCGCTTTCCTTTTGTTGCGTCATGCCATCCCTGTAATGCGAGCGAGTGAAGGCGGACGGATCGTGCTCATCGGCTCCATTAATGGCTCGCGCGGAAAGTTCGGCACATCCGCATATTCGGTCAGCAAGGCTGGGCTGATCGCTCTTTCCAGAACGGTTGCGCGCGAAGTCGGCCGCCTGAAGATACTCGTCAACGTCGTCGAGCCGGGATGGGTGCGCACGCCGCTCACCGACAGCCTGCCGCAGCCAATCCGCGACGCTGCCCTGGCAGAAAATTTGCTGGGAAGATACGTCGAACCTGCCGACGTGGCCGCAGCGGTCAGCTTTCTTTGTGGACCGGGGGCGCAGCAGGTTACGGGGCAGATCCTTCGCGTCGATGGGGGACAGTCTCTGGGTAGTGTTTGAGAGAGGAGATCTATGAGTACCAAACCTCTGGAAGAACCAGGAATCATGGAAACGGACCACACCCTGGTACGCCTGATGAACGAGCACGACCTGGAGGCGGTCGTTGCGATTGATGCAGCCGCTAGCGGGCGGCGGCGTCCGCGCTACTTCGAACTGATGTTGGAACGGGCGGTGAAACAGGCGGCACTGCAAGTCTCGCTGGCCGCGGAGGTGGATGGGCACGTCGTCGGATTCGTGATCGCATCGCTTTACTACGGGGAGTACGGAGTGAGCGAGCCCACCGCCTCGCTCGATGCCATTGGCGTGAATAAGGCAACCCGCGGCCAACACATCGGCAAAGCGCTGCTGCGACAGTTGCGACTGAATCTATCGGCGCTCCGGGTCACGACCTTGCGGACCGAAGTGTCGTGGGATAATTTTGATCTTCTTGCTTTCTTCAAGAAAGAAGGATTCGCCCCGGCGCACCGTCTCTGCCTGGATTGTGCGCTCGACCCCACGCGTTTGGAGTGACGCGCACCTAAGGAGGATCGTATGTCAGAAGCGACTCAGGCCTCTGTACGTTGTCCCCGCTGTGGCAAATTGAGCGCCACGGAGGACAAGTTCTGCGCCGAGTGCGGACGGTTTCTCCGCGACGCTTCGATTGACCAGCGGCTTCTTTTGTCCCTAGTGCATGAACGCGAGGGACGGGGGCGGGAGGCACGGCAGGAGCTCCAGCACTTGCTCGACGCCGAGCCCGACAACGTCCTGAGCAACCACCAGCTCGGAAACCTCCTGTTCCACGAAGGTCTGCTGGACCAGGCCATCGAACACTATCGCCGGGCGGTGACGGCCTCGTCCACATTTGTCTTGGCCCACTACGATCTCGGGGTCGCCTACTACCACCGGGGCAACATGCCGGAAGCGGCGGCCGCCTTCCGCCGGTGCCTCGATATCAATCCCAACTACAACGCCGCTCACTACCGGCTTGCTCTGGCGCTGTTTCACCAGGGACAGCTCGCAGAGGCCCGTGAACACTTCGAGCTTTCGGCAACTCTTACCCCGGAATACGTAATGGCCCACTATCACCTGGGCGTTATTCACGAGCGCGAAGGCGAGACCGAGATCGCTCGCCGGGAATTCGAACGGAGCCTGGAAGAGGGGGTTCACGAACTGAGCAGTTTGTTCCACCTTTCCTTGATCCGTCGTGCGCAGGGCGACAACGCAGGAGCAGACGAGCTCTTGAGACGAGCGGGTGAATTTGGCAAGTCGCAGCCGACGGCTTCCGAAATCCGCAGATAAACGAGAGAATCCGGCATGGAAATCTCGGAAGGAAACGGCCTCATCTTCGACTGGGCAGGCGCGGGCCCGCGGACCACTTCCTGGCCGGCACACGTCATGCTCGACGATGAGACACTGCGTGACGGTCTGCAGAGCCCTTCGGTTACCGATCCGCCAGCGGAAGCAAAAATCGAGATTCTTCATCGCATGGAGAATCTGGGAATAGAAACAGTTGATGTCGGCCTGCCCGGAGCGGGTACACGCCAGCGCGAAGCTGTACTCGCACTCTGCCGCGAGATCTCTGACCGGCAGATGCGCATCCGCCCCAACTGCGCCGCCCGAACCATGATGGTGGACATTCGTCCTATTGCGGAGGCATCGCAACTGACGGGCGTGCCCATTGAGGCATGTTTGTTTATTGGGAGCAGTCCCATCCGGCAGTACGCCGAAGAGTGGACCCTCGATCAAATCCTGCGCCACACCCGGGAAGCGATTCGCTTTGCGGTAAAGGAAGGCCTCCACGTGATGTACGTGACCGAGGACACCGTACGATCTTCGCCAGCGCATCTGCGTATCTTATTTGCTGAGGCGATCGAGGCTGGGGCCGAGCGCCTATGTCTATGCGACACCTGCGGCGCTGCGACTCCGGAGGCAGTCTGGAACCTGGTGTCCTGGGTCAAGAAGTTCCTGGCTGAGACCGGGTCCAACCTCGGCATCGACTGGCACGGTCACCGCGACCGTGGCCTAGATTTGGCGAACACGCTGGCCGCCATTGAGGCGGGGGCATCACGCGTACACGGCACCGCACTTGGAATCGGCGAGCGCGTGGGAAACACGCCAATGGAGCAACTGTTGGTGAATCTCAACCTGCTCGGCATGCGGCACGACGACCTCACTTCTCTGCAGGGGTATGTGGACTCCGTTTCGGCCGCCACTTCGGTTCCAGTGCCGGCGAACACTCCGGTGATCGGACGCGACGCCTTCCGCACTGCCACCGGCGTCCACGCGGCGGCCATCATCAAAGCTCAGAAGAAGGGTGATCGCTGGCTGACCGACCATGTCTATTCAGGAGTCCCAGCAAGCCTGATCGGACGAGATCAGGAAATTGAGGTCGGACCCATGTCGGGCAGTTCGAACGTTGTCTTCTATCTATCACAGCGGGGAATCGTGGCGAGCCATGAACTCATACAAGCCGTCTTACTGGCTGCCAAGGAATCCAACCGCATACTGCAGGAACCGGAAATCCTGGCCATAGTGCGGCGCTTTGAAAATGTGACTTCGTAGTCTGTGATGCAATGTTGGCAGGCCGACAATCCGGACGACCAGGTTTTGTTAGGGGTTCTTAGGCTTACTTGCAGAAAACATCATTGACAAATGCCGGCAGCGAGAGGGTCCTTTACTGTGATCACGTCGAGGGCGACGGAGAAAGCCTCTTCCAGCTTGCCTGCGATGGCGATCTTGAGGGCATCGTCGCAAAGCGCAAGTTTGATCCGTATATAGAAAAGCAGGCAAGATGGCTCAAGTTTCGGAATACCTCGTATTCGCAATGGGATGGGCGAGAAGACCTTTTCGAACGGGAGCGCGAAACCGATCCTGATTTTTCGTTATGGGACGAGTGCACAAGCAAGTTTCTTATCTTGGCAGTGATTGAATCTCACTCGATTCTTTGCGAAGCTTTTTTCGGGCGCGCTTTCGCGCCAAAGCTTGCTTCACTCGGCGCTTTTCGCCCGGCTTCAGGCAGTAGGAGTGACGCTTAACCTCTCCAATGATGTTTTCCGCCTGAACCTTGCGTTTGAAGCGCCGGAGGGCGTTCTCCACCGACTCGCCTTCTTGCAGTCGAACTTCTGCCACACGCATCAACCCCCGACCAGTTCTAATCGGACAATTAGAGCTTACTCCTTTTAGGACCTGCTCGGTCGTTCGGAGACAAGTGCCCCCAGTGGGCCATTGATGCCCTTCCGATGGGCCATTGACGCTCACGGAATTGGTCCTATAGTTAGTTCTGCCAAGATGGGACGCGGGAGCGTGAGGGGGTTGTCATTCCGGGTCTCATTGCCGGAGTTCTATGACAAGCCCTAGCCCTTTCTTCGTCCTCATCTGCTCAATCTGCGGAAAGCGGGTTAATGTTGAAAGCCGCAAGACCGATGAAGACGGGCATGCGGTTCACGAGGAATGCTGCTTTTCCCGAGGCCACAGCAAAAAATCCGAAGGCCAGTTGACCCGGCAAACGGGCTATGACGTATATGAGTCTTGAACCCGAGACCGCCCAAGAAATGCTAGTCCGTTTTCCGTACAACTAGCGCTTTGGTCCTGGAGACTTCCCCGCCTTCAAAACATGCCCGCATCAACATAGGTAGCAATCAGGTCCGGTCTGTGGGAGACTGTCGGCATGGAACCGACCACACGAAAACTCGTATTCCACAAAAGTCAGCAGTTTACGGGATGGGCTTGCACGGTTTGCGAGTGGGCCCAACCAATTTCCATAAAATTCGGAGGTGATCTGCCACGGAGTATTGAGACTGATTTCGCCAATCACAAGTGCGCTAAATACCCACGCAAGCTGCCGACCACCCCATATACGAATTAATTTCAAAACTGCGCTACTTCCCCGCCTCGAATACGTGTCCACACTTCGGGCAACGTATCCGCTCAGAATCGACTCTGACAACCTCTGCTGGAGAAATCGAGAAACCGCAGGAGGGGCAAATCGTATTCAGCGCTGCGAGAACTCTCGTACCGTCGATTTTGTTTCGCGGTATGGGCGCATTATAGAGCTTTCGCCTTTTGTTTGATATCCTATCTGTCGCGCTTTGTGGCATCCTTTTCTCAGGCGGCGGATGCTACGGGAATAAAATCCGACCGTGCAAGACAGTCTACTTCGCGATACTCCGGACGGTCTCCTTCCACCAACGGAAAACGTACAGCGGTGAAAACTAACCCTTGGTCAGCGAAGCGACCTTCGCCCTGGCGCAAGAGCAATTCGAGAAGAATAGGAGGTTTTCTCCCCGACGTACCATCGAACCATCCTTGTTGCAGGGGCTGTTGGTCTGTCAGCGTTGTGGTTATGGACTCTACCGAGCTTCGACGCGAACTTCCAGGCGCACGATCCACTACTATCGCTGCTTGGGACGGGATGGCTACCGACATCTGAAGGGCGCGGGTTGCGACAACAAGCCGATTCGGTCAGGAGCAGCTCGACGCGGTAGTGTGGCAGGAGATTGTGCGGCTGCTGGAAGATCCCAGCTTGCTTCATGCGGAGTTAGATCTCCGGCTGCAAGCCGCCCAAACCACCGATCCCCTGAAGCGGCGCGAAGACGCGCTGCGTCGCCACCAAGCGCGCCTGACGAAGAGCATTGAGCGCCTACTGACCTGGTACCAGGAGAACCTGATCACGTTAGAGGAGCTCCGCTGCCGCATGCCGGAACTGCGCAAGCAGCAGCGGGCGATCGAGGCGGAATTGCAATCGCTGGAGATGACGACTATCGACCAAACCCGTAATTTACGTCTGGTGGAAACCCTCGCCCAGTTCCGCACACGACTGCGCGCCAGAGGCAACGTCCTGGAAGTGACAGAGCGTCAGAGAGTCGTACGGCTGCTGGTGCAGGAGATCCTCGTGGGCGGGGACAACATCACAATCCGCCATTCAATTCCCATGCCGGCCTCTTCGCCCGATTCGAACGATGGAGTTCGGCCAAGCCATGAACCGCCCGAGCCCAATACTGGCCCAAGTTACCTTTTGCGTTCACACGGTGAACACACCAGTTACAACGTTACCAAAATAGCGGCCTCGACCTCCTCGAAACCAAACCTCTGTCTTGTCCGTCCGAATTCGTCCTCGGATCACGAGCGGGAGTCGTGTTTTGATGCCTGCGAGGGTAACTCACGATGACTTCCGTTGCACTGAGGTCATCACCGCTATGAACGCTTTGTGTGGAGCGTGACCTTACGGTGAGGTTGTTGAAGCAGTTGATTTTGTCATTTCACATCGAGGCTGAGGCGTGCAGTTCGCGAACTCATCCACCTCGACGGGTATGAACTCACAGGCGTCGTCCGCTCTGGAATGGGTCGTCAATTACCCATGTCATCTCGGTAGCCTTCTTGCCACATTCGATCTTCTGGCGGTCGAACTCTTCGACAGCCCCACCCAGAATCGTCGGGTCGGCTTCACCGCTCTTTGTTGGGTCTATAATGGCGCTCACCGATGGCGCTCACTTCAGGCACCAAACTCGGCCCATATGAAATCCTTGCCCGAAGCCCAGAACGGAGGTTCGCATCACCTCCCGTAACCAAGGGGAAGGAAGCTGCTGGCTTGGCGTTGATCTTGGCACACAAGGCGTTCGTGCCGTTGCCGTATCCGGGAGCGGCCTTGTCGTTGGACAAGGCTCTCATCCACTCACTGCCCGGCGCGACGGCACTCGCCACGAGCAGGATCCTGAAGAGTGGTGGCGTGCCACCGTCTGTGCCTGCCGCGAAGCCGTTGCCGGTTTTCCGGCCTCGTCCATTCAGAGTTTGGCGGTGGACGGTTTCCTACCGGCGAGATTGATCTCTATGCCGCGCTGCTTCAGGGAGTGGCATTCGTGGAGCGGCTCTGCTTCGATTCTCTCGATATGTTGGGTGCACCCATTGGTGGCGACCTGATCTTCACCGGCGGTGCAACTCGCAGCCGGTATTGGTGCCAGCTTCGCGCCGATATCCTGGGGCGGCCCGTTCGCCTGCCGGAGAACCCAGAGCCCGCGCTGGGCATGGCGGTGCTCGCCGCCTCCAAGGGGAGAAACATCTCTGAGCGGCGCGTCTCCGACGTCGCCCGCGAAATGGTACGCATTCGCGAGGTGGTCACTCCTCGGCCGGACTATGTCGCTCGTTTTCACGAACCGTATCTGCGGCTGGTGCAAGAACTGGCTCGCCGTGGCTGGATCCAACCGGCCCTTCGTGAACATGCAGTAAGGAGGGCCCAGTAGAGTGACTCGCCTCGCGCTCGTTCGCCACGGCGAAACCATCTGGCACGCGGAGAACCGCTACGCCGGCAGCACCGACATCCCGCTGAGCCCGCGTGGCCGGGAGCAGGCGGAGCAACTCGCCAACTGGGCGTCCTCGGCCGACCTCGCCGCCATCTGGGTATCGCCATTATCACGAGCCCGCGAGACGGTGGCGCCATCGGAACATGTGACTGGTATCACTGCTCGCGTCGACTCCCGGCTCAGGGAGATTCACTTCGGGCAAGGCGAAGGCTTGACCAATGCTGAAATCAGGCAATCTTTTCCGCAAGCTTTCGCTGCCTTTCAGTCCGATCCTGTTGCCCATCACCTGCCCGGCGGTGAGGATCCGCGGGATGTCGCGCTGCGGGCCGTCGGGTGTTTCAAAGAGATTGAGACAATGCATCCGTGCGCCCGCGTTCTCGTCGTAACGCACAACACCCTGATCCGCGTTGCACTTTGTCAATTGCTCGGCTTGCCGCTCTCCAAGTACCGCACTGTGTTTCCTAAGATAGCCAACGGCACCTTGAGCGAGATCGGCTTGCAAAATGGCCACGCCTCGCTCTTGAAGTTCAATTTGCCGCTGGAATCCACTGTAGCCGGGCGCGCGGAGGCTGCCGAACCAGACGCTCCCCTCTAGCACCGGGTCGAACGAGTAACGGTAAAGATGCGGTAGAATACGCGGCTGGCGCGAGATTCCGGTTTCCGGGCAAAAGCGGCGAGGGCGCACTCCGCAGATTCTGACACTCTCGACGTGGACGGTCTATGACGCGAATCATTCTCATCGGAGCCGGCCGTGGCGGAAGAGCCCTGGTGGAACTACTCCACCAGGATCCGAGCGTTGAGATTGTCGGCGTCGCTGATAAAGATGAAGGGGCGCCCGGCATCGTCCTCGCCCGGGAACTCGGGTTACCGGTCGCTGCCAACTACAGAAAATTCCTGAAAGCCGATACAGCCGACCTCATCATCGATGTGACGGGCGATCCCGACGTTGGCCGGGAAGTTTACCGCCTGCGGCCCCAAGGGACGGAAGTCGTTGGCGGCAAGACGGCCCGCTTCATTTCGGAGTTTGCCGGGAACAAGAACCAAGCGGGGTCTCTCCAGGATCAATACCAGCTGGCCCTGCGCGAACTGGAAGGGCGCGCGGAAGGCGAGTTCATTATCGGCAACAACCCGAAGATGAAGGAAATCTCGGGACTGATTTCCAAGGTTGCGCCCACTCCCACGACCGTCTTGATCCGCGGCGAGAGCGGGACCGGGAAAGAGTTGGTGGCGCGAGCCATCCACCGCAACAGCACGCGAAGCAATCACCCTTTGGTCACGCTGAACTGCACCGCATTGTCTCCAGCTCTGCTGGAGAGCGAACTCTTCGGCTACAAACGCGGCGCTTTTACTGGCGCATATAACGACAGCAAGGGCTTGTTCGAAAAGGCCGATGGCGGCACGATGTTCCTCGATGAAATTGGCGACATGTCGCTGGAGACCCAGGCCAAATTTCTGCGCACGCTGCAAACCGGGGAGATTCGCGCCGTCGGCGACATGCAGACGAGGAAGGTTTCGGTGAGAATTGTCGCCGCCACGAACCGGAATCTGGAGACCGCCATTCGCGAAGGCACGTTTCGCGAAGACCTGTTTTACCGGATCAACACCTTCTCCATCACCCTGCCGCCGCTGCGCGAGCGGATCGAAGATATTCCGTTCCTTGCGGAATATTTCTTGCTGCGGGCCCGAGCCAAGGTCAACAAGAAAGTAGACAGCATTGCTCCACAAGCGCTCGCGCTGCTGAAGAACTATTCATGGCCGGGCAATCTTCGCGAATTGGAAAACATCATTGAACGGGCGGTTGTTCTAACGTCCTCTTCCGTGGTGGAGGCGGAGCACCTTCCTCTTCACGTTCAAGACGTGCTGTCGTTCAAGCCCCAGATGGGGTTCATGCCGAGCAAGGCGCACGCCATCGAGCAGTTTGAAAGGGAAGCGTTGTCCAGCTATTTGCTCAAAGCCGACGGAAACATCTCCAGGGCCGCGATGCTGGCGAAAATACCGCGCCGTACGTTTCATCGCTTACTGGCAAAGCACAAAATCGCGATCCGTTCCGCTCGGGCGCCACGTGAGACTAAATCGTCTCATATATGAGACATGTCTGTCCATGGCGAGCATCTCATCGTAACTTAAGCCCTATCATATCGTTACATGCTGTACTCTCTTTTCCGAGTGAGACATGCGTGTCATGCAGACAGTGATCTGCAGAAATCCGTGCTCCCCAGATTCCGTTCTTCCGTTTAGGTCCAACCGAAAGAAACAACAACTACTTATGAACTCGACGTCTGCCTCACAAAATATCGAACCAGGGTTGGAACGGGAATTGCCTTAACGGGATATGCAGGCGGTGACAGCCGGGAAACCAGCCGGAACGACTTCGAGACCAGAGTCGCAAGAAGTACGAAGCGAAGATGCAGCCGGGCCAACCAGCCCGGCTGACCTCCGGAACTGGACCATCCTGCCGATCGCGGTCAGTTCAAACGCATTCGTCATTTAGATTCGTCGTTTCGCAAAACGCGTTTCGACACGTTTCGCCCCACCGTACCAACGGCGGAAAGAATTAGTGATTTTGTTGAGGGAGACAGAAATGGCTGGTAACAACAATTCGGGCAAAAAGAAGAGCCGTTGGGCCGCAGGCATCACGCCGTACGCAGAAATGGGCTACTACGACGCCGAGTACGAACCGAAGGCCACGGACATCCTGTGCGCGTTCCGTCTGGTGCCGCAAGCGGGCGTGGATCCCATCGAAGCAGCGGCAGCAGTGGCCGGCGAGTCCTCGACCGCAACCTGGACAGTAGTCTGGACCGATCGCCTGACGCCTTACGAGCATTATCAGGCGAAGTGCTACCGAGTAGATCCCGTCCCTGGCACGGATCAGTACATCGCCTACATCGCTTACGATATTGATCTTTTCGAAGAGGGCTCGATTGCCAACCTGACTTCGTCGATTATCGGCAATGTGTTCGGCTTCAAAGCGCTCAAATCTCTGCGCCTGGAAGATATGCGGATTCCTCCGCACTACGCGAAAACCTTTCAGGGCCCGGCTCACGGCATCGTGATGGAGCGCGAGTACCTGAATAAGTTCGGACGTCCGTTGCTGGGTGCCACCGTGAAACCCAAGCTCGGCCTTTCTGCCCGCAACTATGGACGCGTGGTCTACGAGGCGCTGCGCGGCGGACTCGACTTCACCAAGGACGACGAGAACATCAACAGCCAGCCTTTCATGCGTTGGCGCGACCGCTTTCTGTTTTGTATGGAAGCCGTGAACCGGGCCACGGCCGCGACCGGCGAGATCAAAGGACATTATTTGAATGTGACTGCCGGAACCATGGAAGAGATGTACGAACGCGCTGACCTCGCCAAGGATCTGGGCACAGTCATTGTGATGATCGACTTGACGATCGGCTATACCGCGATTCAATCGATGGCGAAGTGGGCGCGCCGCAACGGCGTAATTCTGCACCTGCACCGCGCCGGTCACGGGACTTACACGCGGCAGAAGACGCACGGCGTGAACTTCCGCGTGATCGCCAAATGGATGCGCCTCGCCGGAGTGGACCACATCCATGCCGGCACGGTGGTGGGCAAACTGGAAGGTGATCCCAATGCGATCCGCGGCTACTACAGCACGTTGCGCGCGAACAAGATCGATGCCGACCTATCGCAGGGACTGTATTTCGAGCAAGACTGGGCCTCGTTACCGGCGGTGATGCCGGTTGCTTCGGGCGGCATCCATGCGGGGCAGATGCATCAGTTGCTGCACCTGCTTGGCGAAGATGTAGTGCTGCAGTTCGGCGGAGGGACAATTGGCCATCCCGACGGGATCGCCCAGGGTGCGACTGCGAATCGCGTTGCCACGGAAGTGATGATTCAGGCCCGCAACGAAGGCCGCGATTTTCTCAACGAAGGGCCTGAGATTCTAAACAAGGCCGCCCGTTGGTCGCCGGAACTGCGCAAGGCGCTGGATATCTGGAAGGACGTCTCTTACGACTTTGAGTCCACGGACGTGCCGGATATGGTCGGCACGGTCACGGTTGGATGAGTCCTGCCCGCTTACCGAGCAGCAACGAGCGGCGTTTGTGAATGGAGGAGGATGATGCGCATCACACAAGGAACTTTTTCTTATTTACCTGACTTCACGGAGGACCAGGTCAAAGCTCAAGTGCGGTATTGCTTTCATAATGGCTGGGCGTTCTCGATTGAGCACACGGATGATCCACACCCGCGGAACTCGTATTGGGAAATGTGGGGGCTTCCGATGTTTGACTTGCAAGACCTGAACGATGCGATGGAGCGCCTCGACGAATGCCGGAAGGCCTTCCCGATGCACTACATCAAGCTGAATGGCTATGACCGCACGAAGGGCCGACAAACGACGATGTTGAGTTTCATTGTCCAACGGCCCAAGGATGAACCCGGGTTTTGTTTAGAGCGCACCGAGGCGCAGGATCGCCGCATCCAGTACACCATTCGATCGAGAAGCAAGTCAGCGAACTAGCCGCGAGCAATGCCATGCACAAACTCGATACAGATTCCGTGATCGATTCGGCAGCGATGGACCAATCGCAAGAGAGCACTGTAGATATCGGCGCCGCACATCGGGATTCCCATCTCGACGAAATTCTGGAGGAGCTCGATCGTGAACTGGTTGGCCTGCAGCCGGTGAAGGCATACATCCGACGCCTGGCATCGCTGCTGCTAGTAACTTGTTTGCGAGAAAAGGTTGGCCTGTCCAGCGAGCGCCCCACGCTGCACATGTCCTTTACCGGGCAGCCCGGCACGGGCAAAACCACGGTCGCGATGCGCATGGCCAAGATACTGCACCACCTCGGGTACCTGCGTCGCGGCCATCTGGTAGTTGCTACGCGGGATGATCTTGTGGGTCAGTACGTGGGCCACACCGCTCCCAAGACGAAGGAGATACTGAAGAAGGCAATGGGAGGCGTACTGTTTATCGACGAGGCGTATTACCTCTACCGGCCCGAAAACGAGCGCGACTACGGTCAGGAAGCGGTTGAGATGTTGCTGCAGGCTATGGAGAATCAGCGCGAAGATTTGGTGGTAATCCTGGCCGGTTATCAAGATCGAATGGCCACTTTCTTTCAGTACAATCCTGGATTTCGTTCTCGTGTGGCGCACCACATCAGCTTTCCCGATTACACTTTGGCGGAACTGACGACGATCGCCGAATTGATGCTCCGCGCGCAGAACTACAGTTTTGACAACGAGGCCCGACAGGCATTTGTGGAATACCTCGAGTTGCGGACCAAGCAACCTCAATTTGCCAATGCTCGCAGCGTGCGCAATGCCATCGACCGAATGAAACTGCGTCAAGCCAGCCGACTGGTAAATGAGGGCGGCTGCGTTGGCAAGGAACAACTGGTTCGCATTGCAGCCATGGACGTGCGTCAAAGCCGGGTTTTTGAAGGCGGGCTGGACGGAGAAGCCGAAGCGGGCACTGCCAACGGCACGCAACCGTTGCAGGGCAAGAGCTAAGGAGAAGCGATGAGAAGAAGACCAATCTTGCTGGGGATCGTAGGCGACAGCGCTGCCGGCAAAACAACGATCACCCGGGGATTGACCCGGCTGCTTGGCCCGGAGCGTGTGACGCACGTATGCGCCGACGACTATCACAAGTACGACCGCGTCGAGCGAGCGCGTCTGAACATCACCCCCCTTCATCCCGATTGCAACTTTCTCGACATTTTGGAGTTGCACTTGGAGCGCGCACACTATGGGCAACCCATGCTTAAACCGGTCTATGACCACAGCACCGGCTCGCTGGTGCGGCCCGAGTACGTGGAACCGCGCGAGTTCGTGATTGTGGAAGGGCTGTTGGGATTTCACACGGCCGCGATGCGGCAATTCTACGACGTCAAAGTATTTCTCGATCCCCCCGAGGACATGAGGCGCCTTTGGAAGATCAAGCGGGACACGGCCAAGCGCGGTTATGCGCCCGAGCAAGTGTTGACGGAAATGGAAAGGCGCGAGCCGGATTCGCGGGACTTCATCCGCCCCCAGCGCGAATTTGCCGACATTGTCGTACGCTTCTATCCGGAACGCGGCGTGGGATCGGATCATGCGGATGGGCATTTGAACGTGCATCTGGTGTTGCGCCCAACCATTCCTCATCCTGACCTCACTTATCTGGTGAACCATAAGAACGGCCGGGCTGCGGGGATTCGCCTGGAACTCGGGCGCGACTGTGGACGTCCGGTGGAGTTTCTTGAAGTGGACGGCAGCGTGAGCCGCGAGCACGCCGCTGAATTGGAGCAAGCGATCTGGAAGCATCTTCCCGATCTGCGGCCGTTGCGCGCCGATCAGTTCGGCGATTACAACGATGGCAGTGAAGTGCGGCATAGCGATCCGCTGGCCCTCACGCAATTGCTCATCACCTATCACTTGCTGCGCGCCTACAGCAAGGACAGTCCAATCCCATTCGCGCGGCCGGTCGCGGCCCTGAGCCGATTGAAGTCTGTGCCCGATGAATCGCCAGTGGAGGTTGTCGCAAAACGGTGAGCCGGCTGTGATGGCATTTCACCCGAGGTTGATGTTCAACAGCGAGGGGGACTATGTGGCGACAAAACTGCGGCCCGGCAACTGCCCGGAGCGGCCCGCGGTGGCCTGATATGGGTGTGAATCCGGCGAAACGAGCTACAAGGGAGACGAGATTGCCGTCACCGGTACTAAGGTCAAGCAGGAAGCGTCGGACGTGATCTTGCCCGAGAGTTCGTGAAAGTACGGGCACGCACCTGCTCCGCGACGACAAAACCACCTGGTATCGAATTTGCGCACCGGCAAGTGACCGCCCTGGCTAGGAGGCCTGATGCAACCTTCCGACACGATTGGATTGGTGCTGAAGAGCAAACATGAAAACAGAGTCCTATCGATAGCGCCCGATCAGTCGGTTTACGAAGCGATCGAGAAGATGGCCGAGTACGGTATCGGCGCCTTGCTGGTCATTTCCAACCATAGACTGGTCGGTATCCTATCGGAGCGTGACTACGCTCGCAAAGTAATCCTCATGGGCCATTCTTCAAGAGAAACCCAGGTCCGCCAGATCATGACCAGCCCGGTTGTCTTCGTGAGTCGGCAGCAAACCGTAGATGAGTGCATGGCAATTATGACCAAACACCATTTTCGCCATCTCCCGGTGTTGGAGGATGACATCGTGGTGGGAGTGGTCTCAATTAGCGACTTGGTGAAGTGGGTCATCTCCGGTCAGGCGCAAACTATTCAGGAGTTGGAGGGCTACATAACGGGAGCGTATCCCAGGTAGCTTCCGCAATCCGAGTCCCACTCTCCAAGGTTGTTTTTCTCGATTGCCCATTACAGCGTTATCACTACTGTCCCCCAGATCCATCATGCGGGCTCCTGCCCAATTCCTGATAAGTGGGCTACCCGCAGAAGTGAAATCCCCGATATGCACGCGAAATCTGCGTGTGGAAAGTTTCCATCGGCGCTTGCCGCCGATTGCGGACGGATGCCGACAACCCAGTAGCTATTTACGCGGTGGGTGGGTCTTCTCGGGAGAAGCTGGCTCGAAACTGCCCGACATTGCAAACGCACTGTGCAGTTCTTTGTCGTTTTACCTGCGAACTTCGTAGCCAGAGCCTCCGGCCATCTCCCACGGACGGAGTCAGATAGCGAGGTCACAATTTGGCAATGTGTCGACAGCATCTGGCTAGAGTGAGCGCAGAAAATCGATGATTTCCTGTTGCTCCTGAACGGTCGCTTATTGAAGTGTTCGATGACCTTATTGGCCTCGCTGCCGTGGCTCTGGTGAGCCCTGATGGCGTCAACCAGGTTGGACGTACGTCCATCATGGAGGAAGAAGACGCGTTGTCCGACGCCCCAGAGAGGAGCCGTTCGGAACTCGTCGGGGCCGGCGCCGCCTTGCGTAATGCCGTCGGCCAGACCTTTGCCCATGTGGTGCACGAGCAGGTCGGAGAAAAGATTCGCAGTTTGATTGGAAAGCGCAGCACTCGGACTGGTCGCGGAGCCGCTCGCAATCATTGCTCCTGTGGTAAACGACGGTGTATGGCAGTGCACACACCCAACCTTCGCAAACAAGTCGCGTCCCTTTTCGCTGGACGGTGTGGGTGGAGCGGGCGTGGGTGGAGCGAGCAACCGCATGAAGTTGGCAAACGCTTCGATGTCCGAGATGACCGCGGGGTTCGAAATGCCGCTCGAATTGCCGGTGGTCGAGGGAGTGGTTGTGAAGTTAAGGGTGTCGTTGGGAGTGGGGTTGAAGATACAGCCGGGTGTTTCATCGCGCTCTTGCGGGAATAGCTGGTTCGAGATTCCCATCTCGACGTTGTAGGCCTCGCCCGCGAACATGAGAAGGGATTTGTTCTGCGCCTTCCACCCGAAACGGTCGATAGTTCCATCGTTGGCACTGAGATGTGATGTTCCTGGACCATCTTGCCACTGACATCGAGTACCTTGAGCGGTTGAATCAGCGGCTCAGCAATGGGCACATCATTCACCCAGGCATTGAAGGATATGAGGAGCTGAGGCCTCTGACATCATTGCTCATGACGCCTTCGGTCGATTTGTCACAACTGGCCGAGCAACACCAGAGAGACATACCTTATCTTATCCAGTACTTTGTAAACAGTTTGGGACGAGATGCGGCTTCGTGTGCGGATCTGATGAGTTACTTACTGTTCGCCTCCAAGTACACCCGTGCTCTCATTGAGATTGGTTACGATGACGCCAGCCAGCGAATCGATGAGATCGAGACTTTTCTCTATTCTTCTGATGATGGGGACACCGAAAACCCTCCGGCCGGCGCAGTTCGAACAAGCAAGTCGCGACAGGCAGGCTCGTTGGCGAAACGGGCCTCGAACTCGGTCAGGTCCCGCGGGTAATCCCTCTGGAGAGATTTCTTCGATAAACAGAGAAAGCAATCGTCACCACCCTTCCATTCTGGAAGTACCACAGTTTCATGGCACCGATTGCGGGCGAATGACGGGCAACTCTTCCATAATCCGGTAAGGGAAGGGTTGCCGACCAACGTGCGCCACGAGCGCGAAAGGCTGGAAGGCTGAGTAGTGCGTAACTGCTTAACTGATGAGGGTAGGCCCCTCGGAACCGGTCTGCAGGGACAGGTTCCAAACCACCTTCGGCGGCTGTGGTCAAAAGCCATGGTCGTGAGCACAGAAGGAAAAGGCCTGGCAAAGACCAGGTCAGGTGACGGGCAAGAAGAGGACCGCAAGGGAACCACTATAGAAGTGTCGAAAGCAAAGAGATGATGTCAAAACCGCGGGGGGTTTGTTACTGCGGGACCAAGCTCCGACGAAACCTGTTTACGGGCGGAGCGGCATCCGGCATGAGAGGTGGCCTGAGCTTGCCAAGGAGGCGGTTAAGCGGAACGTGGGAACCTGAGACTCCGATGCGAACGGAGAAGCCACAAGTGGCAGAACCACAAGGGCGAGAGTACGGAAGCGGAGACTCAGGGGCGGGACAGCGCGTAGTAGCTGGGAAGTCCCCGACGAAGGGATGGAGCCAAGGCGCTGTGACCTGATGCAGTCGATCGAGAAAGGACCAAGAAAGCAGATCCCAGCTGAGGAACTGCAAAAACTCAAGAGCACAGCCATCCGCCTCGATCAGATGTTGAAAGCTGCTGCGAACGCCGATCAGCTAGCATTAAAGAGCGCGGAGGCGAGGCTCGACCGGTTGCTGTCCGACATCCGCGCGGGAAAAGACGTCACCAGCAACCTCAAGCGCAGAGAAAATTCTGGAACCTGAGATGTATGCAGAGATGGTCTCAGTCGCAGGGAAGATGAGTGTAATGGGGATTTATCAACAGTGACGTCTGGCTTTGCGCTGTGGTTCTTGACGATCACCGCATTTGACCCTTCCCCCCGGCGAAAGAGCCAACAGACGATTTCATTTGCCATCCGCCCGCAAACCCGCTAGCATAGCGCCGTTCGTCAATGGGAGCCGGAGTCGCCGCCCGAATTTCAAACACGCGGCGAGTCTTCTTTCAATCACCAATATCGTTTTGAAGGGCTATTTCCGAGTACCCAAACTCAGAGCCTTGGGTGTGACCCTTGGGGCGCAGGCTTCTCTAAACTGTTCCCTGGAGGAATCAATGAATAACAATAGAAAAGCAATGTATCCATCAGCCAATTCTGCCCGCTGGAGGATGAAGTGGCTGTCCTTCGTTGTGATCCTGTACCTGTGCTCCTCGCTGCCGGCCCTTGCGGCTAGCGGAGGATTTGTTGCGCACAACACACCCCCTTATGTAAAGACCGCGAAAAATCTTGGGACGGAGAATCCGTCGAAGACGATCGAGGTCAGCGCGTGGCTGAATCCGCACAATCGGAGCCAGATGGACGTACTGGCGCGGCAACTTTACGACCGTACCTCTCCCAACTATCGTCACTTCCTGACCCGTTCGCAGATCGCGGCGCGATTTGCCCCCTCCGCCGACGAGGCCAAAACGGTCCGGGAATTTCTGGAAGGGCACAACCTGAAGGTGGTGAGAGTCGGGCCCAACAATTCCTTCGTGAGAGCCCGGGGGACGGTGGGCGACGTGGAGTTGGCGTTTCACGTCGTGCTGAACAACTACCAGGTTCGCGGCAAGGTCATCCGCGCCAACGACCGCGATCCCTACATCGACGGAGCTGCCGCGCCACTGGTGCGGGGGGTTGAGGGACTGGACACAGGCGAGTATGAGCATCCGCTGATGGCCCGGACAACTCTGCCCGGACAGAGGTACGGGGCAGCAAGATTCGGTACCGCAAACACGGTCGCGCCCGACGACGCTTTCTTTACCACGAACTGCTTCAATGGGACCGAGACGGATGTGTTTTCCAACAACAACAATGGTTCGCTACCGATCGCGACCTACAAGGGGAATGTGCTGAATCTGCAAAGCCTGACCAGCGCGGGTTGCGCCTACACGCCGCCGCCGATTCAGACTGCCTACAATCTCACCGGTCTGTACGCCGAGGGATACAACGGCAAAGGCCAAACGATCGGGATCATCGATTGGTGCGGATCGCTCACCATTCAGAGCGACGCCAACGCGTTCTCGGCGACGTTCGGATTGCCGGCCCTGACTTCGTCCAACTTCGCCATCACCTACATCCCGACGCCCAGTCTCTGCGAGTCCACCGACCAGGTCGAAATCAATATCGACGTCGAATGGGCACACGCCGTTGCTCCAGGCGCCAACATCAACCTCATCGTTCCGCCCTCCGCGACCTTCCTCGACGTGGATGACGCGGAGTTCACGGCGGTCACTTACGGGTTGGCCAACGTCATCTCGGGCAGTTACGGCTCACCCGAATCGGAAACCCCGGAGAGCATTCTCGATACCGAAAACCTGATTTCCGAAATCGGTGCCATCTCCGGGATCTCCACCAACTTCTCTTCTGGTGACAGTGGCGACTTCAGCTTCGACTTTATTCCTGCGACTGTGAGTGCTCCCGCGGATTCTCCCTGGGCTACGGCTGTCGGGGGCATCACTCTGGCGCTCAATCCCGATAACTCAATTGCGTGGCAGGCCGGCTGGGGAAACAACGAGACTCTGCTTGCCGAGGAGGGTTTTGTCGCCGATCCGCCTTCTAATGAAGCCTTCGGCTTCATCGGCGGTTCAGGCGGAGGTCCCAGTAACTGCGCCAGCCAGAGCGTGAACACAACAACCGGAGCAGTCACCTGCCTCGCCGGCTTCCCCAAGCCGTCATACCAGAGCAAGCTCCCCGGGAAGTATCGTCAATTGCCGGATGTTTCCTGGCTGGCGGATCCCTACACTGGCGTAGCGATTCTGATCAGCGTTCCGGGCAATGTTCCGGAACGGGTTTGGCAGGTCTGGGGAGGAACCAGTGTAGCCGCCCCGATGTTCTCGGCACTGTGGGCGATTGCCAATCAGGAAGCGGGCGCTCCGCTCGGTCAGGCCGCTCCGTACATGTATTCGCTACCGGCGGGAGCCGTTTACGATATCGTTCCCGTTGGCTCGAAGACTAACGTCAGGGGTTCGATTTTGGATACTTCGGGCGCAACCGCATACAGCGCGGACGCGATCATGGGCGGAGAAGGGCCCGGGACATTCGTCAGCGCCTTGTGGGATTATGCCTTCCTGGAAGACACTGCGCTGGTGATTTCCTTCGGGACTGACTGCACTCAAGCCCCCGGCTTGGGCTTCATCACGCAGTGCAACGCTCCCACCGCCCTGCACACGAAAGTGGGCTGGGATAACGTAACCGGAGTAGGAAGCCCGAACGCGAAGGCCTTTGCCGATTCCTTCCACCCCGCAGCAGCCGTGACGAAATAGGAGCTGCAGCTGTTTAACCTTACGTCCACTGCCGAAGGGCGGTGGAGGTTTTTTCTTGCGCTTCCACGCCTACAGCAATGCACTGGACTGACCAAGCGCCTCAGGCGACAGACCGAGTTGTTGAAGTCAGCCCATCATTGCTCGGCAGTTGACGATAACAGGCGTTGGTGTTGAAAAAAGTCCGTCATCGGAATGTACTCTTAGCAGCGATTATCGCTGCCATCGAGTTTTTCTTCTCACCTCAGCTACGTGGCAGCTTCCATAGTACGTGTTGTCGGTTGGCTGAGGAACCGCACGAGTCGCTTGATGTTCTGGGCCACGGCTGCCAGGAAGAACTGCTCCCGCACGAACTTCAGTCTGCGCAGGCGCGAGCGCCGCAGCCCGATCTGATTCTTCAGTTCCGCCAACAACGCTTCCACCTTCTTTCTTTGCCGTTGTGCCTTCGCGAACTCTGGCGTGTTGGCTAACATGCGTGCCCGTTGCCGGGCTGGTTCATGCTGGTGGATCACAAGACACCGGAAGGCTGCACTGGTGCAGTGCGGTCTTTGTGCGTACGCACCGCAACGCTTGCGGGTTCCGATGTAGGTATAGGAACGGTTGCGATGACTCCGGCCGCCGTAGTTCAGTGGCTGAGCCTGCGGGACAAATATAACGGTTGCTTTCGGGCTGATACGTGAGCCGCTCGGGGTAGAACGGGCTGTTCTTTCTGTGGATACTGTCGCGGGTTCGCATATAGGGCGTGATGCTCCGA
The DNA here is from genome assembly GCA_963707205.1 of uncultured Acidobacteriaceae bacterium. Classification (GTDB taxonomy): domain Bacteria; phylum Acidobacteriota; class Terriglobia; order Terriglobales; family Acidobacteriaceae; genus Sulfotelmatobacter. The sequence continues at coordinate 2,609 of CAVPQE010000015.1, read as the reverse complement.
TCCGCCAACCATTGCAAGAACTCCTCGTTCCCGCAGGTCGTGTCTGCCGCTACCGATTCTGGTTCTCGTCCTTGCCATTGCGTAAAGCGAGTGAGCATGTCCTGCGCGGCCGTTTCCTGACTCATCCGGGCTGCCGTCGCTTGTTCTCCCACGATTACGCAGCTGTCATTGTCGATGAAATAGTTATCGTAGTAACCCAAGACGCGCGGACCAATTTCGGCAAGCTTCTTCGCCGAGTGGAAGGCGCTGAAGCTTCCTCCAACCATGCGATTTACTAAAGCAGTTTCTAACGAAAGATCCGCGAAAGGAATCCGGTCACCTTCCTGAACACACCTTTGTGGCCCTTCTGGTTGATGACTCGAGGCAAAGCCGGCGGTGCAACCGTGGCACCCAGAGACGGAATTCGTCGGCTGGAAAGCGGCAAATCTACCGGTGGCGGCGGAGGAGGAGAATTCTTTCGGGAAAATACAAAAGTCGCTTCGAATTCGGCGGGCTTTTCTTTGGCGCCCAGCAAAGGCGGGAGCGCAATTTCTGGACTTCCGGACGCGTTCTCACGTACCGTTTGGGGAGTTAACGTTGCCTCAACCCTTGACTGCGGAGCCAAGGGTACGGAAGAGATATTGTTCTCCGCCAGCACGGGCGTCGCTGGTAACTCTGCAAGAAGAACCGGCACCGGCGCTGGACAGCCGCAATCCTCTGGAACAACGGTCTCAACCTGGGTCAGCTGGCCCGAGTGAAAAGCCGTGTCCGAGGCGCTCAAATGTCCCCCGTGAAAGACCAGCTTTTCCGAAGGCACAACTTCGAATTGCCCGTTGCCAATGGACTCGTACACAATGACCGGCGCGGTGTTGCCTGGCAGGGCCCTCACACAGGTATTACCCCGCGAATCGGCACGGATCGCATAATGGAATTCGCCTGGGCCGCGGAGCAGAATGCGGAAATCGGGCGTGAGGATAGTGTCTGCGGACTCTTCCAGGGCATAGTGAGTCTCCAGTGCACCCACTCCCATGGCCAGCAGCAAATCCCCTCCATTTTGCGGGTGAATTATGGAAACTGTAGTTCCGGGGCAGATATGCACTTCGCCTCCACGCGCCAGGCGAAGCCTTTCGGTATTGAACCCCGCTGAGAATGATGAGCCGGAGGCCAGCCGGTCCGCGAAAACTACATTTCTGGCTGGACTTACTGGAACGGCAATAGCGTCCATGTTGGGGCTTAGTGGTGTGAGGGGGGGGCTAGCCTTCACCTCCTCCGATTCCATGTGAAGTCGAATTGTGAGCCGGTTGCCGGCAGCATCCCAGGTATAACTCAGGCTTCCGCTCGTTCACCACAATGCTCACAACCGGAGGAATCAGCGCAATCTGATCCAGGCGAATTGCGCCGATCAGAGGGTTTTGAACGGCGATTTCCTTGTGGCGAACCGACATTTGTGCGTTGCCGAGATCGATCCGCAGACCCGGCGGATTCTGAGTTTTCGTGATCACCGGCCTCACCGGACGCGTAGACATAATCTCCAGAATCGGGGAATCTTTTTCGAGCTGAAGTTTCACCCGCAACACGGTGGCGGGATCATTTGGTACGACGGCGGATTCATGTGCTTTGAGTTCAGCACTATCAGCCCTCCCTCCTGATACAGCCAGGAGAAAAAGCAGCGGAAGACTCAGAAACGCAGCCGTCTTTTGCAAGAACACCTTCAAAAGAGGCGGTGTCTGCCGCAGAAACATGCTATTTCCAGAGCACTGCGGCTTGGGATGAATCGGTCGGGGGGCTGGAATAGAGCTCATGGCAATGCGAAACTCAACGTCACTTGGCTTTCAAAACTCACCGGAGCACCCTCGCGAACCAGCGGAGCAAATTTCCACTGTCGAACCGCTTTCGCAGCGAGGAGAGCCAGCTGGGAATCTCCGGCAACCCGGCTGAGACTGTGTACAGTGCCATCTTTGCCGACATTAACGTTAAGAATCACCGTGCCTTGAAGACGTTGTTCTCGTGCATATTCCGGATAGTCCGGTTCGATCCGCTTGAGCAGATGTTCCTCGGCAATGCTCTCGCTGACGCTCACCGGAGTTTCGTGATCTTTCGATTTTGGTTCGGTCTGTTCTGTTTCGCTATTTGGGGGAGCGTCGCTGAAGAGTTGCGATTGCGGCGACTTCCTTGGAAAGACTTGCTTTCCACTCTCGAAGATCACCAGCTCATGGGACGAACCGTCAGAAGGTATTGATTTGAAATTAAAGAATGCCTCGACTTCACATGATTTCTGTGGTTTTCACCCTCGGGCGGAGGGGCTTGTTCGTCTTTGGCAACGACTTGCGGAGCATCGGTCGATGGGACGCCGGGCTCTGCGCTTTGATTCTTGACTTGAACAGCGCTGGTGCTATCCGGCTCTGCAGGCGTGACTGCAATTTGTGGGGTGGTCACGACAACTGCAACGGAAGCCCCTCTGTTCTGGTGCGCGTTCTCGCGCTCGCTTCTGCCGATTGTCCAGCCCAAAAGTATTGCCAGAACAATGATCAACACGCCCAAGGCAACATTTAGACGTTCGTGCAAAACCGCCAGCTTCGCGGTGTTGAACCATTGTGCGAAGCGGGAACGTGGTTTCTTCGCCGATGCGC
>CAVPQE010000014.1:0-366998 GCA_963707205.1 uncultured Acidobacteriaceae bacterium | reverse complement strand
TCTGTTCACGACAAGGAGAATGCGAGAGCAGCAGTGCAACGCGAATTTCCCTTGCGCCAGCTGACCAAACACTCGACCCGACCGCGAAATCGTCATTCCTGGCCGAGGAAAAAGCCAAGCTTCAGAGCATGGAGTAGTGCCTTTTAAAGACTGGCCTGTTCTGGAGACTAATATTCACGGGACCCCAATCTGGAAACATCGCCTCGGGCGTGCACTCTGGTGTTGGCCAAGCACTCGAAGTCGTTCTCGCTGATCGACTGCATCCCGGTCGGCGTCGACCAGATGCAGCGCAATTTCGAGCCAATGCGAAAACAAGTAGAAGCCTGGCAGAGATGCGAACTCAGGACGTCACCGCCAAGGAGTCACGTATGAAGCTTTCGTCGAGGGCAAGATCGAGGCTCCGAAACGCCTCTATCACTCGTGTCTCAAAGCCTGCATAGGCTCTACCGCTGCGGCGCGGCAAGCAGGAGCCCAGCTTGCCACCAGTCCGACGACCGCCAGCAGCAAAGCGGATGTTGCCAATATAACCGGATCATTCGGATGCAAACCGTAAAGGAGCGATGTCACGAGGCGTGCGGATAGAAGAGTGGCACCGATGCCGCAAGTGATCCCCATCAGTGCAATCCATGTTGCCTCTTGCAAGACCATCGTAAGCACCTCCCGCGGCAGGGCGCCGAGGGCCATCCGAATGCCGATCTCGCTGGTGCGTTGCGCAACGGAATATGCCATCACGCCATAGACGCCTACGGAGGCAAGCACCAGCGCAAGCACTCCGAAAGAAGCGGTCAGCGCCGCGATGATCCGCTCCTGTTGCATCGAAGCGTCAATCTGCTCTTGTTGGGTGCGGATCTCCTGCAGCGGCAAATCCGGATCGATCGATTGCACCGCCTTGCGCAGCGACGGAGCGATTGACGCCGGACTGAGGCTTGTTCGCACCTCGTATGTTGCTCCGAAGTCGAGGTTCGGCGTCTGCTGGTAGGGCTGATAGAACATGCCAATCGGGTCCTGCTTCAGCGACCAGTACCGCGTATCGCCGCATATGCCCACTACTTCGATCAGGTCGCCTGGCGTGCCTTCGCCGGGATTAAAGTGAGCAAGGAAGCGCTTGCCGATCGGATTCTGACCCGGGAAGGCCTTACGCGCCAGGCTCTCGCTGAGGATGCCAACCTTTGGCGCATTCGCCCTGTCGTTCTCAGTGAAATCGCGGCCCGCCAGGATTGGAATACCCATCGTATGAAAGAAACCGGAGCCAACGGCGTTAGTCCACGCGGACTGATTTTTGTCGGGGTTCGGGGTTTCTCCTTCAGGCAGAAAGTTCGAATTCTCCATGCTGTCGGAAATGTAGGCCACCTCCGAGAGGGTCACGTTCTGCACGCCGGGCAAAGCGCGGAGCCGCTCTTCGATCTGGTGATGCAGTTGCAGATCTTTCGGAGACGGATAACGCGACTCGGGCTGCTGGATTGCAAACAACACGAGATGATCCGTACGGAATCCAGGGTTGACGTTGCCGAGTTGGAAGAGCGTCCCCAGAAAGAGAAGAGCCCCCGCCACCAGCACTGTCGACAACATTATCTGAAAGCTGACGATCATCTTGCCGGAAAAGCCCTTGCGCTGTCGCGTGCTGCCTGGCCCTGTGGCCTTCAGACAAGCTCCGCCATCACTCCGAGTTGCGATCCATGCTGGCACAGTGCCGAAGAGCAACCCGCTCAGCAGAGTGACGCTCGCGGTGAACGCCAACACGGTCCAGTCGAGCGGCATTCTGAATTGTGATGTCTCCCAAGGATTCGCCAGGAGTGTAGGCAACGTGCGGCAGCCGGCAAAGGCCAGAGCCACTCCGAGAGTTCCCCCGAGGGCGGAGAGCAAGAGACTTTCTGTAAGCACGCCGCGCAACACGCGAGCACGTCCTGCTCCGAGGGCCAGCCGCAAGGCGACTTCCCGTTGCCTCGCCATAGAGCGCGCAAACAGCAGGCTTGCGATGTTGGAGCAGGCCAGGAGTAGCACCAGGCCTACGACTGCCATAAGCACTTCGAGCGGCTTCGCGAACATCTGCTTCGAGAGGAACAATCCGCGGCTGCCGTCCAGCAGGTCCAGTCGAGGAATGGTGGTGTTCGCGTCCGGGCGCAACGTTGAGCGCACGACCGCTGACAGTGATGCATCCAGAGCAGCTTGGGGAGTGATATCGGCAACCCCGGCCTTTGTGCGTCCCATGATATTCAGCCACCACACCTGGGGGCTTGATGCACCAAGGAGCGACCCATTCTTGCCGCGCGGCTCGACCAGCGGCTGCGAACTCAAGGGAAGGAACAGGTCTGGGCTTGACTGCACGCTCTTAGCGCCGGTGAACCCCGACGGCACGACGCCGACAATCGTGACCGGCACCGTGTTGACCTTGATCGTGCGGCCTGCGACCGCCGGGGAAGATCCGAACGCTCGCTGCCATAGTTCTGCACTGATCAGAGCGACGGTCGGCGCGCCGATCCTGTCGTCGTCGGCGAGAATGGGGCGACCGAGCTGCGGCTGCACCTGAAGCTGATCAAAAAAGTTTCCGCTGACCAACTCGCCCTGCAGAATCTGCGCATTGCCATCGATAGTTGCATTCATCCTCCCCACGTCCTTGAACGCGAAAAGGTCTTCGAGCCCGTGGTTATCGCGTCGAAGCTGTTCAAATGCGGGATAGGAAAACGAGGTCGCGCCGATTCCTTCCGGCACGTTGTCAGACATTCCCCACATGTTTGTGACCGCCGTGTTCCGGTCTCCGTGCCAATGGAGTAAGCGGAGTTGCTCGGCATGGGGCACGTCGAGCCGGTCGAGAAGCAGGCGCTTCATGACCGAAAAAATGGTTGTGTTGGCGCCGATTGCCAGCGCGAGCGAGATTGCCGCAATCGATGTGAATCCCCAGCTCTTGCGAAGGATGCGCAAGGAATAGCGCACGTCCTGGACGATGCTTTCGACGAAGGGCAGGCTCTTCTCGGCATGGTATTGTTCGCGAATCGCTTCCACCCCACCGAATTTCAATACAGCCTGGCGGCGCGCTTCGGCGGGCGTCATCCCAGCTCGGAGGTGCTCTTCCGTCTGGCGGGAAAGGTGCTCTTCCATCTCCTCCAGAAACCGCTGATCGTCGCTCTGGCGCGACGCCAGATTGCGAAGGCGGGCGAGTAACCGTTTCAGCAGCCTCATGACCTTGTCTCCGCGTTGATCTCAAGGAACCGTGCCATGATATCCGCCGTTTGCTGCCAGTCGCGGAGTTCAGTCTGCAACTGCTTTCGCCCGGCGCGCGTGAGGCGATAAAAGCGGGCCCGACGATTGTTTTCTGATGGTCCCCACTCCGACGCAATTGCGCCCTCCTGCTCCAGCCGGAGCAGCAAGGGATACAGAGTTCCCTGATTCAAAGCGAGTTGGTCCCCACTGATCTGCTCGATCCGCCGCGCTATTCCGTAGCCGTGCAGTGGCCCGAGCACATCGAGCGTTTTCAGAACCATCAACGCCAATGTGCCTTGTTGAATGTCTGCTCTTGGGTTCATCGTGCACCTGTTGGTTTCCTACATGGAGGAGTATACCGGGATTCCTTTTGGAAAACAACAGGTGACGATCTCCGCTGCGCGATCTTTTCTGGCGGGAATCCCTAAATCGCGATGGACAGAAAAGCAGCAAACAGATCCTCATCGCAGCGCGATTGGGTGAATCTGACTTCAGCGATCTCGCCATAACGCAAGCGGAGGACCGACGAGAATCCCGGAGACATCCCACTGCCAACAGATCCCGTTTTTATTGATCGTTGTGGCGCTGTGCGCCATGCACAACTCATCCCATCTGTTTAGGCCAACTGGCCGGTAACGCGCTGAGTTATTCGATTAGCAGCCGTCCGCCCAACAGTCGGCGCTCGCCGGAGCCAATCGGGGCCTGAGTTGTAGGGGTCCGGCGAAGGGTGGTAATCTGCCGACCCTAGTTGCCGGAGGTTAAAATGCGCGTCTTGATTGATGAGACCGGACTGCCTTGGGCAGTCTCCTACTATTCCATGTTCCCGTTCGAGCGCTCCCGCGACCCGAAGGACGATATGACGTTCACAAGGGCGAATGTTGTGACCCTTAAGACTCCCACACTGATTAGCGTGATGAAGGATATGCTGAAGAGTACCGACCAGGAGGTAATGCTGGTCGCGCATGGAAACGAGGATGGGCTGGTGATGAAGATCTCCGATCACATCCCCTTCAGTTCGGTAGTGAGCGTTCTAAAGTGGCTGCCGACGGCGGCTGATGCGTTCGATCTGATCGACACGAGTTCGTCCCTACCGCAGAACAGGGGAATGCTGAATGCCTTGGTGGCAGTGGAAGCGATGCTCGAGGCCCAGGCGGACGAAATCAAGGCCGCTGCTCTTGAGCCTACTATTGCAAGTCAAAAACTCTCCGCGGCCAGCGGCGACGTGGCCAAGGCCTGCACTCTCGTACTGCAGGACGTCATGAGCAATACGAAGGTCGTGGTCAAAGCGCTGAAAACGACGGACAGGGGATTGCGCGAAGTAGCCAGTCTTACTAAACAAATTCGCGATGCCCAGTACTCACGAATCGAACTGCGGGCTTGTAACATCGGATCGGGCGCCGGGATTGCAGCCCTGCGGTCATTTTTCGGAGCAAAACGTCTTATGGCTCCGACCGTTCACACCTTCTATGTTCCCGAGAACGCACCGGACACCCCTCGGCAGCGACTCGAAAAGCTTTCGGCCGCCGCGGGACCACGATGGAGAAGATTCTACGACGGCCCGACTGGAGTGCCGTTGCAGAACCTATTCCGTGGGTCCGGACTGCCGCCAATCCGCCGAGGATCATTAAACTTTATGCTCAGTGTCACCCGTATCAAGACTCCGCGATACAACAGTGAGGCTTACCGACTGAATGGAGACGCCGTCAAGACTTGGGTCACCAACTATATCCATCCTCAAGCAGTTTACTCTGGGATCGGAACCGCGTGGGTCGGAGGCCTGGACGCCGCAACCCCCGATGGGGAACCCTACACACTGCCACTCGATGATAACTACCGCTCCTTGATCGCGGTGGCGACTGCCTCAGGCGTTGACCGCTGAAGTTTCGGAGTTCCAGAGAACGCTAAACGTTTGTGGAGGGTGTGTGGCGCAGGAGTGCTTCTCAATACCGTGTGGTGCTGCGGTTCGAAACTAGCTTCGGCCCCCCCCACGGTCTTCCTTTTTGATTCTTGGAAACAAACTCTTCGCGAAGACTGCCTGCGGCAAGGGAAACTCGTCGCCTTCGATGCTTTGACCGAGTACGTGCTCAGGTTCTTGGTCGTAGAGAGCAGAAATTCTCTCGGATCGCGAGCGATATTCATCGAGTTCCGATGAGGTTAGCGATGCGGGCTTGCGCAACGTGTCAATCTGAACGTCGACTAACTGTTGCACCTGATTCTTGATGGCGAAGGCTGGGTCCGTCATCATCACGGCAACCTCTGGAAAGCATTCTAGCCCTGCGTTGCAAGGCTCGCCAGCGCAGTTTTGTGGAAAAAACGACGAAGGCCGGTATCTGCTTGTTTCTCCAACGCTACTTTCTACTGTTGTAGCGCGATGATTCCTGGAAACCAATGCACAGCATTTTCGTGGTATAGCTTGCGAAGAACAGCCGGGGGCAGACCAAGACCTTGAGTTTGGTGCCCTTCATATTCGAATTTGTCCCGGGTTGAGAAATAGCGCCAATCTTCTGTGTACTGGTCCTCCCATTCCTTAATCACATCGGTAGCAGATGCGTCTTTCGAGAATCCGAGGTCGGTCCCGTAAGTTATTCTGTCCTGATACTTTAGAATAAAATTCCGGACGCGATCACTCGGCATAACGACCAGATGAATTACGCGCGCGGCGGTGTCGACAGCGAAATTGGGATAGCGATCCAGGCGCTGTCCTAATCCATCGAGATCGTCTTCCATGCTGCCCAAGTGTGCACCGACCACGCGCAGTTTTGGATTCTCGGCCAGCAGATGATCGCGTGCATCGAGAATCTGCCGCTTCTTGGGCGCGTCTGGCTTGTTGTACATGTACCAGAACGGATTTTCCTTGTAGTAGGAGTAATCCAAGCCGTTCGGATTCGGAGCCTGCCAGGCTTCATCCGGTTCGGCCAGATGAGCGATGAGAGTGCGATTGTGTTTTTGGATGTCTTGATAGATCGGTTCGAATTTCGGATTATCGGGAAGAACGTAGTGCCCATTTTTGTCTTTCAACTCCATACCAATGTTCTTCCAAATCTTCACCGCGATCGCACCATTGGCAAAATCCTGATTCAACCCGCGGATTGCTGAAGCCGCGAAATCTGCCTTATCGAATTGAAAAGGATCGAAACCGGTGCACAGCGCTGCGTGGCCGTGGCTTGCATGGATCACCGCCTCCGCGTCTTGCCGCTGCGTCTTCATATCTTTTCGATAAGCCTCCTGATCGTCGACGAGGAGGATGTCAAGAATATGCATATGCAGGCGGTCCAGCATTGCATAAAAACTTGGATCGCCTTTCGCGACATGCGTGTGAGTGTCGACAGGCTCCAGCGCCGCGAGTGCGTGCAGATCGGAGTTGCCGGGGCTGCCCTTCGATTCTTGCGGCGGTTGCGCAGCCAGGACGGAAATAGCAAAAAGTGAAATCACAAGAACCATGCTCCCTCGGGTAAGCATTGGAAAGTTTCCTCCTCGGGGTCCGCGCCGCCCTTGCGCGGAGCAGTCCCGTTGACAAAGCGCTCAGATATTAATACATTTGTGGCGCTTTGTGCACTCTTATGTCCATTTCAGATCGAATACTAGTGAAATTGATGCCCGACAGTTTTTTAAAGGGAGGTAGGAAAGTGTTCTCCGCCCGCGCTGTTCGCCCTAGCAAGTCCAACCGCATTATTGGCTCGGTAATTCGCAATTTCATCCTCGCAGCCTTTGCGTCAGCCGCTTTCTTTACTCAGGCGCGCGCCGCTGATACCCAACTCCGCAATGAAGCGCTGCGAGTAGTGATCAGTTCAGCAGATGGATCGTACACAATTTACTCCGGCAACAGTGCGGCACCGGTAATCCGGGCCGGCGTAGGCGCCGAAGTGGACCACCGTTGGATTAGATCGGCTGAATATCCCAAACATGAGGTTGTCGATGCAGATTTTGATGACTCCCTGGGCCACGGCCGGCAGGAGACGGTAACGTTCAGCGGGCTCGCGAACCAGCCGGATCTGATCTACACAATTCGGGTTTACCAGAAAGATCCATTCGGTGATATCCGCCTTCAGGTGCGAAACAGCTCGGGGCGCAGTGTGGAAGTGCAAAGCATTCGCAGCGTGGAAACTTTGGGGAACACGATCCTCGATCTTCATGGGAACCCAACCGCCGATCGCGTTTTGTCGGACAGCTTCAGCGAAGACTGGCCGCCGCTTGAGATTTACGATTTGGGGAAAGCTCCGAATGGCATGCATCTCGCGGTTGGCAGTCAAACCATCTACAACCAACAGAGCAGGCAGAGCGTTTTCTTCGGCGCGCTCAGCGCCGATAAATTTCTCACGATCCTTCACTTGCAAACGAAAACCGGACCATCGGGCACAGGGATTGCTTCCTTCACGGTTGACTCGACTGGCACAACCGAAATTATGGCAACCAATGAAGAATCCGGCGTGCGCGAAGGTCCCAAGGAAAATATCGTCGAGCTGAGCTTGCCTGTCGCAAACGGCGAAAGCATTTCTTCTGAACCGCTGATGTTTGCCGCGGGTTCCGATTATCACGCCCAGCTGGAGAACTACGGCGCTGCCATTCGAGAACTGCAGCACAGTCGAATCCCCGAAGGCAACATGCTCGGCTGGTGGAGCTGGACGGCGTTCTACATGAAGATCACTGAGGGCAATACCTTCACCAACGCCCTCTGGCTCGCGGAGCACCTTAAAGACCTCGGCTACGATTGGTTTCATTTCGACTTTGGCTATGGTTATGCTCGAGGTGACTACTCAACTCCCAACGCCTCCAAGTTTCCGCATGGCATGCGGCCGCTCACGCAACGCATTGCTCAGCTCAGATTAAACGTCGGTATTTGGACGGCGCCCTTCGAAGTCGGCGAGTTCGGCTCGATTTACCAGAACCACAAGGATTGGCTGGTCCACAATGCGAAGGGCGAGCCGATTCAGGTGACGACGGATGAAGAAGTCCGCTCAGAGAAAGTTTTTGCCCTGGATTGTACCAATCCTGCAGTACAGGAATTCTTGCGTCAGACCTATCGCACTCTGGCCCGCGAATGGCAGGTGAAGTACATCAAGCTCGATTTCATGGATACGACCGCAGTCGAGGGTTATTTTTATCGCCCGCATACGACCGCTCTAGAGAACATCCGCATTGGGCTGCAGGTTATTCGTGACGCCGTCGGCAACGACGTTCTGCTCGACAAAGACGGCAGTCCGATGCTCACGCCGGTCGGAATCGTCGACGATGGCCGCATCTCGCAGGATACGGGTCACATCTTCGAGCGCAGCAAGGAAGCTGCTCCTGGCATCGCAGCCCGTTATTACATGCACCGGAATTTTTTCATCAACGATCCAGATGCTTTCACGGTTTCGCGTCAGATGATCGAAGAGCGCAAAATTCAAGCTCCGCTCACCTTAGACGAGGCTGAAGCTTCAATTGCGCTCGCCGCAGTCTCGGGCGGAATGTTTGAGATCGGTGATGATCTCCCAACATTAGGCGCTGATCCTGAGCGGATGGCGCTAGTCACGAATCCAGACCTTCTGTGCATTGCGAAACTTGGGCGGGCCGCAATTCCGATTGATATGTTAAGTTATCGCGCCGAGGACGAGCAGCCCAGCGTTTTCCTGCTTAGCGAAGATTCCCGGCAATCGGTCCTCGCGGTATTCAACTGGACGGAGAAGCCTGGTTCGCACCAGTTTTCGTTTGCTGATCTGAAACTTGCCGCGGGGCACAACTATCGTTTCGAGGACATTTTTGATTCTCAGCGGCATGTATCGGCGAGCGGTAATTCGATCGCTCTGGACCAACCGGCCCATTCCGTCCGAATGATTAAGATCATCGACACCGCCGTTTCCGCCGCTGGGCCTTCGGTCAGCGTCGATGCCCCAGACCACGCCAAAGTCGACGAAAACGTGAAACTCACAACCAGAGTCGATCCCAATGGTGTGCCTGCATTGAGCTATCGCTGGGACTTTGGCGATGGCACAACCGAGCAGGGAAGACAAGTGGTTCATTGCTATACCAAGTCAGGAAACTATACCGTTCGCGTAACGGTTGAGGGCATTGATGGCATCCCGGCGGAAAAGCAAACGTCGATTTCGGTGAGTGGTACTGAAGAAATCGGGCCACCGACACGTTACCAGGAAGAATAGAAAAACACCAGAGAAAGGCGGCCCTATGCGCCGGGAGGGATGTCGAAGTTGATCAACTTTCCGCGGAACCAGTTGGTGCGAACAGCGCCATAAGTCAGTCCGGCGACCATCCAGATGGTTCCGGCGATTTTGGCGTTTCTGTTCAGGCTCCACCATAAGAGCAGGCAAACGAAAAAGCCGCACAGCGGCGCCAGCAGATTCTGCAGTCTCTTGTGCTGGGCTCGAACGTAATAGCGCACCAGGGCCGCAAGGTTCACTCCCATAAACGCGATCAGCGCGCCGAAGTTCAGCAGTTCCACGCCTCGTTCGAAGGAAATCGCCAAAGCGCCGGCGAGCGCCAGTGCGCCAGCGAATAGAACATTGTTGCGCGGCGTTCGGCGCACCGGATCGAGCACACCAAAAAACGATTTTGGAATAGCGTTGCTTCGGCCCATTGCGTACAGAAGCCGGGCCGCGCCCAACTGGGACCCCATTCCTGATCCAATCGTCGCCACAAGCAGCGTTCCATTCACCAGTTGAAGCAGCCAGGTGCCGCCGGCATGTCCGGCGACATGCACGAACGCGGTGGGAATATCTGGAAAGGGCCTTGAAACCGGCCAGATCAGCTGCCCGGCATAGACTTCGCAGGCCGCAAGCAGTCCTATGATTAGGCAGACCAGTACGGTGGCAAGCAGGATGTCACGCCTCGGATTTTTCGCTTCTTCTGACAAAGTTGAAATTCCATCGAAGCCGATATACGTCAGAACTGCCAATGAAGTCCCGCCAAGCACGTTCCTTAAATGGAATGTGCTGGGATCGTAAAAGGGACGCCAAAAGAATCCGCTCTGGGCATGCGGATGCTGAAAAACATAATGCGCGGCCACAACGAAGAAAATCGCTATCACAATCCCCATACCGATCGCGAGCGCATCGTTAATTCGCGCCGAGGTGCGAATCCCAAACAGGTTCAAGCTGGTAAAGAGTCCGGCAAAGAAAATCGCCCAAACGGTGTAAGGCACGCCGGGAGCCGCATTCAAGGCCAGTTGCGCGCAGAGGATGGTGCAGATCAGTGGATTCAGCAGATAATCCATCACCATGCCCCAGCCGGTCACATAACCGAGAGCCGGATGAATTTCCTGCCCGACATAAGTAAACGCCGACCCCGCGCTCGGATATGCGCGTGCCATACGGCCATAACTTATTGCGGTGAAAAGCATGGCTAACATAGCAATCAGAATGGCAGTGACCACATGTCCTTGTGCGCGCACACTGACCATGCCGAACGCAGGCATCGGCGCGGTGGGCTGAATAACAACGACGCCGTAGAGGATAAGATCCCGGAGCGTGAGCGCGCGGCGTAGCTTGACGGGTGTAGCCGTGGTTACAGTGCTCGCAGTCTCCAACTTTTCTCCAGAATTTACTAAGACTCGGACAAGTCCGTAAGTTTACGAACTCCGCTAAGCTCCTGATTGGGCCAGCGGCAGGGCGTATACGGCGTCACCTCCAAACTCGTGCCTAGCCGCTGTCTGACCTGCGGACGAGTTGCCGCCGGCCGCTCAACCTAATATGGAGACAGAGAGACAAAGACCAGAAAGTTCCATTGGGAGGCTCCGACCTAGTTGGATGAGGGCGCCGAAAACCGGCTCGGCGCGAATGTATTAACTTGCTGCACGTTTGTCAACCTTTTTGTCGGAAACTTGATTGAGTTTTAACAACGAATGCTTTCATCTCAGCTTTTTTCACGTACAATGCTGTCCGAAATGCTTGCCGAAGAACGACGCTTTCAAATTCGCGAGATTCTGACCGCGCAGCGCACTGTGTCGGCTTCGGATCTTTGTGATCGATTGAAAGTCACGGCCGCAACTATCCGGCGCGATCTCGCCGCACTCGAGCAAGAGGGCGTTCTGGTGCGCTCGCACGGCGGTGCGGTTTCGCGCATGTCGAGCACGAATTTCCAGCCAACTTACGACGCACTGCTCAGAAGCGAAAGCGAAGAAAAGCGGCAGATCGCCCGCGTTGCAGAACAATTCGTTCTCGATGGAGACACCATTTTTCTTGAAGGCAGCACAACGGTTTTTGAATTAGCGCGGCGGCTGATTCACCGCAATCGCCTTACGGTGGTGACGAATTCTCCCACCATTGTCTGCCAGCTGCAGCGCAGTGCGGGCGTCAGCGTAATGTGCACCGGAGGCGATCTTCAGAAGGACACGTTTTACCTCTCCGGTGAATGGGCGCGACGTGCTTTATCTGAAATCCGGCTGGATAAGGCGATTTTGGGCGTCAGCGCCATTGATCCACGGTATGGCGTGTCTACGGCCCACCATGCCGAAGCGCAAATTACCAGAATGGTCTCTAATGCAGCAAAGACCCGAATCGCGCTCGCCGATCACACCAAGTTTGGCAGGCAGCGTTTTGCGTTTGTCGGCCCGGTTACCGATATCGACATTCTGATCACCGACGCAGGTACCGATGCGAAATACATCCAGGAACTCCGCGAGGCTGGCTTGCAAGTAATGGTTGCCGACGCTCTGCGTCCAGCCAAAGCAACGATTCACACACATTCAAGCAAAAAAGTTGACAATCGCTCACATACGGACTAACTTAGCATCCGAGTCTTGCTGCGCTGGGGGCATGTGAGCGATTACGGCAAGAAGATAAGGCTGTCGCGAGTTATCGGTGGCGCCGGCCATCGCTCGCTGGTTGTGGCTTTTGATCACGCCCTGGTCTTAGGACCCATTTCTGGAACTGAAGATCCGCTTGGCCAAATTCGACGTTTCGCAGAAGCGAAAGTTGATGCGCTTCTCCTGAATCTGGGACTCATGCGGCAGTGCGCAGAGTCCTCCTTTACAGATCCCTTGCCTGCGCTGCTCGCGCGTATCGATTGGACGACTGTGTGGTCTGTTGTGAGTAACGGAGGCGGCGAGCTGCGTAGCGCCTTACTGGCCCGGCCAGAAGAGGCTCTGCGTCAGGGCGCGGATGCAGTTGTCAGCTACCTGGTGGTGGGCACTGGCAACACGGATTTCGAGAGCAAGGAAATTGCGCGTAATGCAGATATTGCGCGTGAATGTGAGCGCGTGGGCATACCTCTCATTATCGAATCGCTTGCTCGCGGACCGGGAATTGAAAACCCCGGAGAGCCGCACTGGCTCAAGCTGCACACCAGGATGGCAACGGAATTGGGGGCGGATGCGGTGAAAACCGACTACACTGGCGACCCATCGTCGATGAGGTCTGTCGTTGAAGCATGCCCGATTCCCGTTTTTGTATTGGGAGGGAGCCGTCAGCGCTCGGATGAAGACGCGCTGGAAATGGTCCGCGGGGCGACGCTGGCTGGCGCTGCCGGCGTGATTTTCGGACGAAACGTCTTTCAGGCAGCTGACATGCAGTCATTCCTGCGGCAAGCGCGCTCGCTGCTTGAGGGCGTGGAGATCCTCAGCCACAAACGATAAATGCCTCAGCGCAAGCAAACCGCCGTCGCCCGATCACGGGATATTTTGGACGGCCGCGCCGGTTACAGGCTTTCTGCAGATTGGGGGCATGTTGGCGTTCTCGAGGCCGGGGGACACATCTGTGAGTTGATTCTCAACAGTGTCCCCCGAGTAAATCCGCTGTGGAAACCGCCGTGGACGACAACTGATCCCGACACCTACTCACCCGGTCGGCAGAGTCGAATTTACGGTCCACCGCCGGATGGCAAGTTATTGGCTGGAATCGCCGGACACAGTTTGAGCTTTGACCACTTCGGGCCTCCATCGAAGGAGGAAACGGCGGCGGGTCTCGCAACGCACGGTGAAGCGCCCTGCGCGCGCTGGAAGATGAAGAAAGCTTCCAGCAAGCGTCTTCCCACGCTGGATTGCACCTGCGTACTGGATAAGGCGCAGATCAGTTTTAGCCGGACTATCTCGCTCGACAGCACGAACCCTGTTATCTATTGCGAAGAGCGCGCCGAAAACCTGGGAGTCTATGATCGGGCGATCTCGTGGAACGAGCACGTAACCTTCGGACCACCATTCCTCGAATGTGGTACGACAATCTTTGATATGCCGGCGACTCGGGCCAAGACTTGTCCGCCAGGTTACAGCGAGAGAATCTTTCTTCAGACTGACGCAGAGTTCACCTGGCCTGATGCTCCGAGGAAAGACGAGGATCTCAGCAACCTGCGAATCATGCCGGACGAACGCTATGGGCACTATACGGCGCAGTTGCTCGACCCTGCGCTGAACGTCGGTTTTATCAGCGCTTGCAACCCGCGCCAACGTTTACTGGTGGTCTACGCGTTCCGGCGGAGCGAATTCCCATGGGTCGGTAATTGGGAAGAGCGTAACAATCGCATGGGCGCACCGTGGGGAGGAAAAACATTCTGTCGAGGAATGGAATTCAGCACTACACCGTTCGCGATCCCGCGGCGCGAAACTGTCGATCAAGGTCCGTTATTCGGGGAGAAAACCTATCGCTGGCTTCCGGCCCGGAGCACCGTGACTGTGGACTACGTAATTATGTTGTTTATGACTCCCGAGCGTTTTTCGGGAGTGAGCCGAGTCTCCATTAATCGAGGATGTTCGGTAGTGACGGAAGCTGCACCTGGCAAGCGCGAATTGAATGTTGCAGTAGTCAATTTTCCATAGTGACGACTCAGAACAGTGTAGCCGTCAAGGGCTTGTAGAAAAGACACGTCTTTATGAGCCTCCTGGCCGTCGATATCGGATCCAGCACGTGCAAGGCAGTAGTGTTCGCGTCAAATGGGCAGGTTTTGGCGCAGCATTCAGCGCACTATGCTCCTGAATTCCCCCGCCCCTCGTTCGCGGAAATCCATCCGGACAAATTCTGGAATGCGGTTTGTTCGTGCTGCCGCCAAGCTTGCCAACATCTGACCGATCCAGTACAGGCGCTTTGCTTGAGTTCGCATGCAGAAACCTTTGTTGCGGTTGGCTCCGCCGGTCGGCCAGTAACCCGCGCCATTCTCAACCAGGACAGTCGTGCCATACGCGAGTCAGCCTGGTGTGAAGAAATGATTGGGCGCGAGCGCTTGTTTCAAATCACAGGCCTCTTCGCCCATCCCATGTACCCCATCCCCAAGATTCTCTGGCTTCGAAAAAACCAGCCAGATGTTTTCGCCGCAACCAAATGCTTCCTTTCACTGATTGGTTACCTGCTGCACAAAATGCAGCTCCCGCCGTATGTGGATTATTCGCTGGCGTCGCGCTACCTGGCGTTTGATGTCCGCCAGCGGTCGTGGTCGGAGGAAGTTCTGGCTGCAACTGAGTTGGATCCAGCCGTTCTCCCCACTCCAGTTTCAGCCGGCACGATCGCCGGAAAACTGAATTCACAGGCTGCGAGTGAGTTAGGAATTCCCGCGGGAACTCCTGTGGTGCATGGAGGTCACGACCAGCCCTGCGGCGCCCTGGGAATGGGCGTCATCGATGCCGGCCGGATCGCGGATTCCATGGGTACGTATGAATGTCTGCTCGCCGCGTCCGATGCTCCTACTCTGAGCGAGAAAGCGCTAAATGCGTCGCTTAACTCTTACTGCCACGTAGTTCCAGAAAAATTCGTAACTCTCGCTTACTTTCCATCGGGAATCATGGTCAAGTGGTTTCACGATTTACTTTATGCGAATGGCTGTCGGGAGAATTCTTATGAGTCTGGCGATGTCGAGGCTGAGCACTATGCGTTCCTGGAAGCACACGCCCCGGAAGGTCCGACTGGGCTGTGCATCACTCCTCATCTGATCGGCACTTGTAACCCGGAGTTCAACGCCTCGGCGAGAGGAGTCATTGCCGGTCTGGGACCCGGCACGGATCGCACACATCTGTACAAAGGCATTCTCGAGGGACTTGCCTGCGAACTTTCGATTGTTGCGGAGGCTCTGGCAAAAGCTGTTGGCGATTTTGGCGACATTTACGCGACCGGCGGTGGTACCCGCTCTGCCCTGGGACTGCAATTGCGCGCTGCGCTGACCGGGCGGCGCTTACACATCATGCGTCGCCAGGAATCTGTCTGTCTTGGAACCGCTATTCTCGCAGGCGTAGCCATTGGCGAGTACTCGAGCATCGATCAGGCAGTGGCAGCATTGGTGGATGAGAGCACAACGGTTGCGCCCAATAAGGATTTGGTGGCCAGTTATCGGGATCAAATGGAACGTTACCGGCAGTTGCGATCAGCGGCTGTCCAGCAAGCCGCGTTAGCGCCATCGTGAGGAGGAACAATTGATTCAGCCGACAGTCGGTTTCATCGTTTATGGCGTTCACAAGGACGGGCTCAAAGATCCGATGGGAGTTCCTTTTATCGACAATGCAGTCGTGAAGCGCTCGAAGCAAGCACTCACGCGCGCAGGTATGAAGGTCGTCCAACATGATGTCGTGCTGGCGACGAAAGAAGAGGCCCGCATCGCTCTCAAGGGAATGAAATCAGATGATCAGGTCGACATGATCGTGCTCTTCTCAGGGACCTGGGTGTGGGCGGCACATTTGGTTGCAGCGATTCGCGACTTCGCCGCAAGTGGCAAAGCAGTTGTGCTGTGGACGCATCCCGGTTCGCAAGGATGGAGGCCGGTAGGCGGATTGGTGATGCATGGAGGCCTGCTGGAAATCGGAGTGCCTCACAAGTTCGTTTACGGTGAAGCCGATGATCCCGATACCATTCTTAAGATCACCAGCTACGCGCGTGCCGCTCACCTGAAAAAGTCACTAAATATGTCGACCATTGGTGCCTTCGGCGGACGTGGCATGGGCCAGACCTGCGGCGTAGCCGATCCATCGCAATGGATGCGCATGTTTGGCATCGATATAGATTCACGCGATACGACCGAGCTGATCCGAGCCGCCGAAGCGGTATCGGCTAGGGAAATTTCAGCCCTGCAACCCCGCCTGAAAAAACTTTTCGGCTCGGCTCCCGAGAAGAACGTCGTCAACGAACGTTCGATCCGCCTGTATCTTGCCATTAAGAAGCTGGTCCAAAAGGAGAAATTCGATTTCTACACGATTCAGTCGTTTCCTGGCCTGGGTGACGACTACTCGGCAACCTGCTTTGCTCAAAGCATGATGCTTGAAGACGGGTTTGGAACGTCGACCCTGGGAGATTTCAATACCGCACTTACAGGTTGGCTATTGACCAAGCTCAGCAGGGAACGAGTGTATTACGGCGATCTTCAGCATATCGATAAGCAGAAAAGGGAAATCAAGATTATCGGCGATGGCGCTTGTCCACCCTCACTCGCAAGCAAACTTGGTCCGGCGGGGTTTTCCGAGCACGGCATTCCTACCGAGGGTGAGGCCGGAGGGCTTTCCGTAAGACTGATTTGCAAAGTTGGAGAAGGAGTGCTGGCGCGCCTTGGGCGCGTGAATGGCGAATTCCAGATGGTCATTACTCGCGCGACCATATTCGAGCCTCCCAAAAATCAAGTTCAGGAGCGCTTAAACGAATGCGGCATTCCATTTTGGCCGCACGGGTTCGTGACCGCTCATTGTGATATCGACAGAATGCTTGAGAGCTGGACCAACGAGTACGCTTGCCTGGGCTACGGAACTGAATTGTATCCTGCGTTGATCGATTTTTGCGAGCTTACGGGAATTAAGCCGGTATTGCCGTGAAAACGTTAACATAGGTCGCCGAGGAAGGTGGATCGGATTGCACGGTGAAATTTTGTCTCTAGAATTTTGCCAATCTGGCAGCGCGAGTACGGGAGCGCTGAACATAGAGGTGACTCTTGTCTAATCTCACGCCAAAGGATGGCGACACGCAGCAATAATTCTCAGCGTTGGGGGCGTACTCGTGGCTACTGGGGATGGACTGGCGAATGTGAAGGCTTCTATCTAACCGGAAGCCACGGCGGCTGCGATGCTACTCAGCAGGAGCTTAAATCGCTCAAGTATGCACAATATGCTTGACAAAACGCGCACAACATTACTATAGTCGCGCACGGCTGAGGGTCTCCAACTCTCAAGAACCATCGTGGTCTTTCAATTTCGAGGTGGGGCCATGAGGAAAACTACGTTCGCTGTCGTTCTCCTTTGGACAGTCAGCACGGCTGTGACTGCATGGGCGCAAGTCGACACCGCAACCGTCACCGGAACGGTCCGGGATACAACCGGAGCGGTAGTCACCAACGCGACGGTAACAGCAACCGAGACCGATACCGGAATCAAGGTCACGACGAAGAGCAACGCTGACGGGAACTACGTCATCACGCCACTAAGAATCGGACGCTATTTGGTTTCCGCAGAAGCTTCCGGGTTTCAGACACAAACCCGCGAGAACATCGTGCTCGACGTTGAGCAAAACCTGCGTGTGGACTTCCAGCTTCATGTCGGGTCGGTCACTCAAACCACCGAAGTCACCAGCCAGGCTCCGGCGCTAGATACCGAGACCGCAGCGCTTGGCGATGTGGTCGCCGCCCAGCAAGTAGAAGAGTTGCCGCTGAACGGCCGGCGTTACACCGATCTGGCCGAACTGACAACCGGTGTCACCAAAGTAATCGAAGGTCCGGTGAATGGAGGCAGCGCGCCGACCAACGGAAACACTGGCGGAAGCTTCGCGGTCAATGGCACGCGCGGCGATCAAAACAACTTTATCCTCGACGGCATCGACAACAACTCCAACGACAACGGAGATGTAGCCTTGCTGAGCAGCGTTGATGCCATCGCCGAATTCAAGATTGAGACTTCGAATTACTCTCCCGAATTTAGCCGCAGCGGCGGCGCGGTGATCAATGCCAGCACCAAGTCCGGCACCAATAATTTCCACGGGGAGGTTTGGGAGTTCCTGCGCAATCAGGCCTTTGATGCGCGGGGATGGTTTGAGCAGCCTGGCTCGACTAAGGCGCCATACAAGCAAAATCAGTTCGGAGGCGTGTTAGGCGGTCCCATCAAAAGAGATAAGGCATTCTTCTTTCTTGATTACGAAGGCACTCGCATTCACCAGGCGCAGACCGATTTTGCAACTGTGCCGACCGACGGCACTAACGGCACATCTAATGAGCAAATCGGCGATTTCAGCGGGATCCTAGGTTCGCAAATAGGCGTGGATGCACTCAACCGACCGATCTTCGCCAATGAAATTTACGACCCGGGCCCGCTGGGGTGTGGGCTTAACGGGAATCCGGCGTGCCCGGCCGTTAGGACCGGTTTTGGATTCAATCCCAATACCGGTCAGCCTATCCCAGGACAAGCGAACATAATTCCTGCTAATCGCTTGAACACCGTCGGTGCCAATTACGCCGCCCTGTATCCCGCTCCAAATCTGCCAGGAACGGCCAACAATTATACGGTGAATGCGCCCGGATACGACCAGGTCGATCAGACGGACGCCCGCGTAGATGAACAGGTCACCAGCAAGATTCAGCTCTTCCAACGATTTTCCTACATCCATGACATTCGTTTTCAGGCGCCGGTGTTTTCAGGAATTGCCGACGGAGGTAGCTACAACACCGGGAATCGGCCTTTAAATGCAGAGGGTCTGGTACTAGGCTTGACCGACACAATAAATCCAAACACTGTGAACGCATTGCGCGCAGGCTTCAACCGCGTTCATTACATCTCTAACTCGCCGAGCTACGGTCAAAAATATCCCGCACCCGGGCTGCAGGTGCCCGGTGTCCCCAATAATCCCTTGGTCAATGGACTGACGTGGTTCGCACCCGGCGCATATGCCGGACTAGGTGAACCAACGTTTACGCCTACCCGCAGCACAAGCCAAGCCATTCAGATCAATGACACGTTGAGCCTTGTTCGCGGAAAACATCTGATCAAAGTGGGACCACAATTCCGCTTTGACCAGTTCAATCTGTTGCAAATTGGACAGCCTCGCGGGAACTTGTCCTTCAGCGGGCAATTCACCTCTGATGCTGGCTCGCTGGATGGCACCGGCGACGGCGTGGCCGACATGCTTTTGGGCATCCCGGTTTCATCGATTATTTCGACAGTCACATACTTCGGCAATCGCCAGCACACATATGGCGCGTTTGTTGAGGACGAATACAAGGCTACATCGCAGCTGTCACTCGATCTTGGCTTACGCTACGACTATGCCACGCCTGTCTATGAGGCCCATAATCACGCAAGCAATTTCGATTACACCAAGGGAATTGTTGTTCCCGCCGGTACTCCCGGCTACCCGGAAAAACTCGCGACACCCCACAAAGACAACTTCGCGCCGCGTGTCGGCTTGGCTTATAGCCCATTCCGATCCAAACCATTCGTCGTGCGTGCCGGATATGGGCGTTTCTTTGTCTTTTACGAGATTCGCACCGGCGACCCGTTGCAGGTTGACTACAATCTCCCATTCTTCTTCGAGCCTACATTCAACAGTGATGGAGTACACCAATCGCCGGTCAACTTGGCGACTGGATTCTCAGGCCTTCTCAATCCCGACAATGCAGGATTCGCGAACGTGACCAGCCAGGATTGGAATCCCCAGACGTCGGTTTATGATCAGTGGAACGTCGACATCGAATACCAGCTGCCGGGGCAGATTGTAATCAGCCCTGCTTATGTTGGGACCAAGGGTACGCACCTTCAGGTCCTTCGCGACCTCAATCAGATTCCTACGCCACAGCCTATCTATGATCCGACGTTGGCGCCGTATTGCGACCAGATCGTCGGCCAGCCA
This sequence comes from uncultured Acidobacteriaceae bacterium, assembly GCA_963707205.1. Lineage (GTDB taxonomy): Bacteria > Acidobacteriota > Terriglobia > Terriglobales > Acidobacteriaceae > Sulfotelmatobacter. The sequence continues at coordinate 347,079 of CAVPQE010000014.1, read as the reverse complement.
CCAGGGACATGCCAGTTCGGAACTTTCACCTCAATCCTGAATCAAGGAAATTCTACTTATCATGCGTTTCAGCTCAAGGCCGAGAAGAAGACCGGCCACGGTCTCTACTTCCTGAGTGCGTTTACCTTCGGCAAAGCCATCAACGACCAACCCGAAATTTGCTGCAATTCTCCCTGGCCGCAGGACAGTTACAACATCAGGGCTGAAAAAGGGCTGGCAGATTTCGACAATCGCGAGCGCTGGGTGAATAGTGTCGATTACGAGCTGCCCGTCGGAAAGGGACGCCAATTCTTAGACCAGGGCGGCGTACTTGACGCAATTCTCGGCGGATGGCACGTGGGAGGAATTGTCATCTTGCGTTCGGGATTCCCCTTCTCGCCACAAATCGGATTTGACCCAAGCAATACAGGCTCTCCCGGGCTGCAGCGCTCCAATCAAATTGGTAACGGCCACCTCGCTCATCCCAGCCCGAGTCAGTGGTTTAACATCAACGACTTTCCTGTCCCCAATTGCCCGAATGGATGTTTTGGGAACGCGGGCAAGAACATTCTGGAAGGACCGGGAGAGAAGACCACAGATCTGTCCCTGCGCAAATTCTTCAACTTTACCGAAAAGACGAACCTTGAGTTTCGCGCAGAATTCTTTAATGCCTTTAATCACGCGGTATTTTCGCAGCCGGATCCTTTCATCACAGACGGGCCCGGTGCCGCGGGCGTGATCACGTCTACGGTGATACCGCAGCGGCAGGTTCAGTTTGCTTTGAAGTTGCACTTCTAGTTCTGCCGACGAGGGCGAACTCTGAATGCGACGCAGAGACTTTTTAAAAACTAGTGCTGCGCTGGCAGCGGCCGCTGAATTGGGCACGAACACGGCGCACGCCCTCGTGCGCGCTCACAACTGGGGCAAGTACGACTTCGGCTCCGGCCCCGAAGTCAAGGACCGTCTTAATCAGGGGCCTTTTCCGCAATTTCCTCCCGACGCCGCCATTCCCAGCGATGAAGTAGTCATGACCACGATTCCCTCGGAAGACGTCGTGCCCAATTATGGCAAAGGGCTGGTCACTTACATCACTGCAGATATGGGCACGGAGGAGATCAAGTCAGACAACATTCCGCAAGCTATCGAGGACCTGATTAAATTTCCTCTTGGCCAACAGCTCTATATTCGTCCCACATGGCGGGAGATTCAGCCGCACCCCGGGCGCTTGGAGTTTCCTGATTATCTAAAGCTGGTTTTCGATCTCGCAAAGAAGAACGACAAACGTATTGGCATGCGCATTCAAATGAGCGCTCCAGATTACCGGCATGCACCCGCGCTACCGCAGTTCGTTCTGGACAAGGTGCCGACCGTCGACCTGGTCATGGACCCACACGAATCCGCCGCGTCAGGTGAAAGATTCCTGAAGAACCCGTACTCGCGATATCAGCCCCGGTACGACCATCCTTTTTTTCAGCAGTCGTTCAAAGAGCTGATTGGGCAGCTGGCATCGGAATTCAACGGCAGTCCCTCGATTGAGTTCATCGACACATTTATTTATGGATTTTGGGGTGAAGGGCACACCTGGCCTTTTGGCAACAATCCTTTTCCGGATTATCAAACCGCGGAACGGACGTGGATCAATATGTGGGAGGTCCAGCAGGAGCACTTCACCAAGACGCCTCTGATGACTAACACCCAACCCGATTACAGCCGCGTGGGCAATTCGGAAGTGCTTGATCGCACGGTTCGCAGCAACAACTGGATGCGAAGCGACACGATCTTCATCGAGAACGAGCAGATTGAAGCCTTGAGTAATCGCCCGCCCTGGACCGCGGTCATGATCGAACAAGGTTTGCCGGGCCAGCCGCCGGATAAGGTCACTTCGCACGAAGGCGTTTCGCCATCCGACGACATTATTGTTCACGTGATGGATGTGGGCGCGAATTACTGGTCCCTGTGGAACTTTCATCAAATCAGTGCGCAGAACCTCGCAAGCTACTATCAGGCATTTCCGACATGGTTCGATCGCATCAATCGTCGGATCGGCTACCGCGTGAGGCCGTCGTTCATCTGGCGCTACGAAGATAACGGCTACCTGGGACTGATTGTTGGCTTCGCGAATGACGGCATAGCTGGGGTTCCCGGCGTGCTGCGCGTCACAGTGGAGACCGAAGACGGAAAGCCGTTGAAGAGCGGCTGCCTCGATGCTGGATATCCGCTGCCCAGCAAGGTCCGGCAGGCGCAATTTGTGCTGCCGCAAGGAACGAAGTGGCAAGGCCTGAAACTTAAGGCAGAACTTGAAGTAAAAGGCATGAGCTATCCCGTGCGTTGGGCTTGTCACCAGAAATTGAACGACGACGGCTCACTCACATTACGCGCGAACGGGCGCCACGCTTCGTAGTACCGAGCGCGGCGAGGCAATCGACATCAACACATTTGAGATCGTCCGCAAGTGAAGAAGAGAGGCCTTCTATGCGCAGGCGGGACTTCGTAAAAACAGGGTTAGGGCTTACAGCAGCCAGCAGCGTCGCGACTCGGCGGATCTGGGCGGATGTGCCAGACCATCTGTGGGAAGGCTACAATTTCGATTCTGCGCCGCCCGTACCCAACCGATTGGATCAAGGACCATTTGGCATCAGCCAGGATGAGGGCTGGTACACCATTTTTGTCACCGATCCTTCTCGCGAGCATATTCGAAATTTCGGCACAGGACTCGTGGGCTACACGTGGGAGGAGAATGGCCCCTCGCTGCGGGTCATGTGTGGCGAAGAAACGCTTGAACAGGCCGTCGAGAAAATGGCTGCGCTGCCGTTCGTGGATGTTCTGTACATTCGGTGCGACTGGAGAGACGTTCAGTCCAGTCCGGGCAAGCTCTCGCTCTCGCCGGTTTGGGAAGCGACCTTCGAGGCTGCTAAACGTCATAACCTGGGCGTGGGGTTTCGCATTCAACTTTCCAGCCCGAACATTCAACCGCAAAAGCTCTCGATGCCCGACTTTCTGCACGGGAAAATTCCGATCGTCAATATCGGCGGTAGATCGAGAGAGCACCATACGAACTTCGATTTTTATGAGCCGCGCTACGACTCCCCAGAGTTTCAGAAAGCATTCATCGAGTTAAACGAGTTGCTCGCGGAGCGCTTCGATGGCAATCCGCAGCTGGAATACATGGACCTGATGATGTACGGCTTCTGGGGCGAAGGTCACACCAATGACTTGCCTAATCCGTTTCCCGATTACCTGACCGCGGAAAAAACATTTGTCCACATGACCGAATTACAAAGCGATGCCTGGAAGCACACGCCCTTGGCGGTGAACACCGAACCTGATATCAGCAATGTGGGGAACCGTCAGGTGCAGGACCTGGCAATTCGCTCTGGATGTTGGTTGCGGTCGGACAGCTTGATCATGGATGAGCCGATTCAAATCGAGGAACTTGGGCATCGTCCTGATTGGCTCGCCACCATCATCGAAGATGGAGAGAACCGTCACTACGTGCTCCCCGAATACGCGGCCGAGGAGCAGGCCTGCTTAAGCAAACTGCCGGCATCAATGCTGGCATATGTGGGAAGCGACAATGAAGCTTATCCGACCGATGACTATCCCCATCGGATCGGCGGCCCGATCAAAGAGCCGTATCGTGAAACAGCCGGTTTTCATGCTCTAGATATCGGCACAAATTATTTTGGCCTTTGGACTGAGGCCGATAACATTCGTCGCTATTATGAGAAATATCCCGACTCGCTGCATGCAATGGAGCAAGGACTCGGATATCGCGTTCGCCCATCATTAATATGGCAAAGAAAACGCTATGGCACGATGGAGTTGATCCTGGGCATATCCAATGACGGCGCCGCAGGCGTCCCTGGAGTATTAGGTATTTACGCGGAAAGCCTCGACGGCAAAATCAAAGTTGGAGGGAATCTTGATCCGGGCGAACCGCGCGCGAGCCAGATTCGCCAAGCCTCGATCATTCTTCCGAAGGGTATGGATGGACAACAGGTCGTGCTTCGCGCTGAATTGGAGGTCAAGGGTGTGCGCCGGCCGGTGCGCTGGGCGTGCCGTCAGCCGACGAACCCGGATGGTGCATTAACGATTCGCCTGAAAAAAGGCAGCGACTCAGACTGGAGAAAGGGAGTATAGCTTTCTTTGAAATCTTTGAAAGAAGATAGGCACGATAAAGCGCTCGGACTCAATCAGCCAATTTGTCGGCGCGATTTCTTGAACTCCACTCTGTTGGCTGCGGGCAGTGTGCTGCTTGGGCCGTTAAGCCCGAAGCAACTTTTGGCAGAAGAGGATTGGACCGGCTACGGTGGTGTTGGCGACTACGCTAAGTCCAACGGAAACACATATGAAGTAATGACCGCCGGTCACGAAATTCGCAACGGTACCTTTAGTTCGCTGCCAGCAGAAACGATTGACACTGGCGAGGTGTTCGATTGCGTTGTGGTCGGCGGAGGAGTGAGCGGGCTGTCTGCGGCACTTTTCTTCAAGAAGTATGGCGGCCCTAAGCTCACCTGTCTTGTTCTCGACAATCATCTAGTCTTCGGTGGTGAGGCCAAGCGTAATGAATTCGTCGTCGACGGGCAGCGCATCATGGGCCCGCAGGGTGCCGACCATTTTCAGGTTCCTCTACCACACAGTTTCATGGCCCGGTTCTTTGAGTTAATCGGACTCGACTGGGGCCAATTTAAATATCAGGAATGGGGCAGTTCGTCTCCCGAAATTCCGCTCGGATATAGCTTCGAAGATGCGAGGGGGCCTGATGCCTTTTACTTTGGCGCGAAATTCGGCCCAAGGCCCGGCCTGTGGTTGATCGATCCCTGGAAAAAGAAACTGCAGGGCGCGCCAATTTCCGATGCAACACGTTCTGAGTTGCTCCGATACAACGAACAACGAAAGCCAGGCTTGCCGTTCGACTACCCGGGCGATGACAAATCGCGAAAGATCGACAGTGTCACCATTGAACGTTACTTGATGGACCAATACGGCCTGAGCAAAGAAACCATTCAGACGTTCATGGCCGACGAAGGCAGCGGTTTCGGCGCTGGACCAGATGTGGTTTCCGCCTACTGCATGTATGCCTTTGACGTTGACCGTTCGGCGGATGAGCCTTCGCTCTCGTTCCCTGGTGGAAACGACGGGATCGCGCGTCACATTGTAAAGACGCTTATTCCTGATTCACTTCCTGGCCCCAACACACTGGAAGCGGTCTGCCGAAACAATATTGATTTTCAGGCACTCGATCGCCCCGGGCAGCCGACAAGGATTCGCTTGGGTAGCACGACCGTATGGGTGAAGCATGAAAGGAATCCCTTGGCGTCGAAGTTTGTTACTGTCGCGTACACGCACGGCGGGAAAGTTTATCGCCTCAAAGCACGTTCGGTTGTGATGGCTGGAGGATGCTGGACCTCTAAGCTCGTGGTGCGCGACCTGCCCTCGACGCATCGACAGGCCTACGATCAGTTCTACCGCTCGCCTTGCATGATGGCGAATGTCGCACTGCGCAATTGGCGATTTCTATATAAATTGGGAATCTCGGGATGCCAGTGGTTTGAAGGACTGGGCAGCTTCACTGCAGTTCGGAAGGTCCCAACATTTTCAACTGAAAAGAAGACAATCGGCCCGGACTCTCCCGTAGTGCTCACGCTGAAGGTTCTTTATCCCCATTATGGCCTGCCGCTTCAGGATCAGGGCAATTTGGGCCGCGCTCAACTCCTCTCAACGCCATTTCGCGATTATGAGCGTCAGATCCGAGCGCAACTGAGCGAGATGTTCTCGGCTTCCGGATTCGATGCGTCTCGAGACATCGCCGGGATCGTTCTCAACCGTTGGGGACACGCATACGTGAGCCCACAACCTGGATTCTTTTTTGGAAAAGACGCCAGTCCCGCACCTCGCCAAATTCTGCGCGCCGCGCCTTTTGGACGGATCGCGTTTGCGAATACAGACCTCTCTGGCACGCCCGATCATCGCACGGCCATTGGAGAGGCGCATCGCGCGGTCAGTCAACTGCTCGACCAAGTATTGACGTAAATAGGACGAACTAGACCTTAACGCCGCCCGTTACGAAATGACATCTTCATGATTGCGGCATGGCTTCGAGCAGCAGGTGGTCTCTGAACTCGGTCTTTAATTTGGGTGATTTACCTGGTTCCGCTACTACGGTGCCCACTTCTTTATTGTCGACATAATCCAGCACCCGGAACGTGCCCGGGCGCAAGCCTCGCAATTCAACTTCGCCCTTGAAGGGAACGTTCTCGGCAGTGAAAAACGCGTAATACATTTTTCCATCTTTCTCGATCGCGTACGCCTCGGGTATGTCGTAGCCGTAAACATAAAGATCACGGAACTCTCCGCGCGACAGCATTTTCTCGTTGTAGAGGCCGATCCACTTCTTCCAGTGGGCTTCCTTCTCGCTCGTCAAATTAACTGGCTTGAACGCTTGAACGCTGCGACCGCCTTTTCCAGGTTCTCGAACTCGACGACGACGACTAACTGATCTACTCCCGCCTCTTGGGTTTTAGCAGGTTTCGCTGCAACGATCACGCGACCTCCCAAAGCTTCGAGTGCGAATTGCGACCATCCGGGAGTCAATGAATTCAGTAGACCTTCCGTTTTATATTTACCAATCGGCGTTAGACTTTGCGAATCAGTTTCACACTCCATACGACTGTTATCCGGCGTAGAATCTACGACACGCGATTTGAGGAGAAATCTCTCGCAAGATGGCCGCCTTCTCTAATTTCGAGGCATGTTGGCAGGATGCCCGCTACGGAGCCCGAATGCTGCGGAAGAATCCTGGCTTCACCGCCGTCGCCGTCCTCACTCTTGCTCTCGGCATCGGCGCCAACACCGCGATTTTCAGCATCGTGAATGCAGTGCTTTTGCGATCGCTTCCGTATCCTGATCCCAATCAACTCGTCCTGATGTTCAATGTGCCGCTACAACAGCCAGATGCTCTGTCGAGTATTTCCTACAGGGACTTCGTCCTGTGCCGCGAGCAGAACCGCGTGTTTAGCGAGATCGCAGGAAATGCGTTTCACGATCTCACATTGACCGGGGCAGACGAGCCTTCCATTGTGAACGCCGCGGCCGTGACGCCGGAGATATTTCCGCTGCTGAACGCAAAGCCTCTGGCGGGCCGCACACTCCTGCCCGAAGATGGGAAGCAAGGCGCGGCGCCCGTCGCTGTTCTGAACGAAAATCTCTGGCGCAGCCGCTTCGGTTCAAATCCGACTCTTATTGGCCAATCCATCACGCTGGATAAGCGTTCATTCACGGTTGTCGGAATCCTGCCGGCAAGCTTTCGCTATCCTGACGGCGCTCCCCGTCAGGACGTGTGGATTTCTGTCGCGCAGGACCCGCTGTTCGGACCTCTGATTTCGGAGCCCGGTGTGCGCCTTGTCGTCGGGATCGGCCGGCTTAAGCCAGGCGTTTCTTTGACACAAGCTCAGGCCGAGATGGACACCCTGGGCGCGCGACTCGCGAAGGAGTTTCCCGCACAAGATTCAGGATTCACCATCCGGATTGAGCCCTATCGGCGGGTGGTGGTCGGGAACGTGAAATCCGCGCTCCTTATTTTGCTGGGCGCGGTTGGCCTGCTCCTATTGATCGCTTGTGCCAATATTGCGAACCTACTTCTCTCGCGGGGCTCTTCGCGGGCGAGAGAGATTGCAGTGCGAATGGCGCTTGGGGCGGGGCGCGCCCGTATTGTCCGGCAACTGCTAACCGAGAGCGCTCTGCTGGGATTGCTCGGCGGATTTGCCGGTGTGCTTCTTGCGGCCTCGAGTGTCTGGAGTCTCCGGCCTTTCTTGCCGTCCGAGGTGATCCAGATCAGTCCGATTCATGTTGGAGGACCGGTCTTGGCATTCGCGCTGTTGTTGTCTCTTGCTGCCGTGCTGGCGTTTGGACTGGCACCCGCGCTCCTGGCAACTCCGTCCAACTTGCAGACGAACTTCAAGGAGGGCGGCGACCGTACTGGCCAGCGTGGCGGCCAGCATGTCCGGAGTTTTTTGGCGATCGCGGAAATTTCGCTGGCCATGGTGCTTTTGGTTGCGGGCGGCCTCCTCATGCGCAGCTTTGCCCTGGTCACGTCGGTCAATCCGGGCTTCGATCCCACAAACGTCATAGAAGCCGAAGTTTCGCTTCCCCAATTTCAATATTCCACGCCCCAGCAATGGACGGCCTTTTCCAACGAGTTGCTGGCGCGCCTTCATGCGCAGCCTGGTTTGCGAGATTCCGCTCTGGCGGCTCCGCTGCCGATGGACCGCCAAGGCCAAGCCAACCTCGGGTTCAGCATTGTAGGAAATCCTCCGCTCCCGCCAGGCAAATCCAACACGGCCGATTACACGACGGTGAGTCCCGATTATTTTCGCGTGATGCGAATTCCGCTGCTGCGGGGCCGTTTTTTCTCCGAGCAAGACTCGCCGTCCAACCCGAATGTAGCGATCATCAGCGAAACGCTGGCGCGGCGTTATTTCCCGAACCAGGACCCCATCGGAAGGCAAATGAGATTTGGATTTCCGCCAAACAGCAACGTACCTCGCGAAATCATCGGCGTCGTCGGCGACCTGCGGGATGTGGCACTTAGCCGGAAACCTGGCCCCATGATGTATGTACCCTTCGCTCAGGCGCCTCTTTATGGAGGGGAGGTCGTTGTAAGAAGTTCGTCGAGCGCATCGAGCGTGGCCGCCGGCATTCGCCAGACGGTTCGCTCCATTGACAAGGACCTGCCCGTGACGGATGTCGAATCTTTCCCGGAGGCGGTCGGCGCGTCGGTCGCACAGGAACGATTCCGCACTTTGCTGATGAGCTCATTCAGCGGAATTGCCCTGATCCTCGCCGCTGTTGGAATTTTCGGAGTGATTTCGTACTCGGTGTCGCAGCGCACGCACGAAATCGGCATCCGCATAGCTCTTGGCGCGCAGCAGCGCAACGTGTTGCGGCTGATTTTAGGGCAGGGAACGAAGCTTGCATTGCTTGGCTTAGGCGCCGGCGCCGCGGCCGCGCTTCCGCTCACGCGCTTGATGGCCGGCCTGCTCTATGGAGTTTCGGCGACGGATCCCCTGACCTTTGGCGCCGTGGGCATCGTTCTGCTCGGCGTTGCGGTGACTGCCTGTTACATCCCCGCTCGCCGCGCCATGCGCGTCGATCCGATGGTCGCCCTGCGCCATGAATAGTTCGGTGCTCCCGTTCATCCGCATTCCTCAGGCTCATAGAACTGAGCGACCAAAGAGTCTTGTTCGCAGAAGTTGGGCGCTCCAACAGCACTCGCCGATTGTGGGCGGATAACGGGTAAACCGGAGTGCGCCGGGCCGGCATGTGGTAGGCGAAGCAAGAGCCTACAGGAAAGGAAGTAGCGAATCCATCCTGACCTCGAGTCTTGCGGGGACATCGCGAGGTGTTTCTTGAAGCGTAGACCAGAGGCATCGGTGGGCGGGGCGATTGAGCTGCGAAAAGCCCGTGGATCAGGATGCCGACTTTATTCCGAGTAGGAGGAAGGCAACACGGCAGCCACGCTAATCGCGAGTGGACTGTCGGTCCTGCGTAGTCTAAGAACCCGCGCACGCTGAGAAACAACATGCACGAGAACCGGGAGATCTCCAGCGCGCCTTGGTCTGACGATCAAGGCCGGTCCGCGAAGGCCACAAGCTGCACGGCGGACATGCACGTGCTGGAGAAGTCGGACTGTGCCGTAGTACCTGTGAACCAACCGAACAAGGGAGGGAGACCTTCTGCGGAGGCTGGGAAGGGACCGGAGCAAAGCCAACATATCATTACCTATCCAGTCCCTACCTATCCGGCGGGCAGGCCAGTTTCCGGATGCCAGAATCTAACCCTGCGGTGTCCAACGAGCGCCATCTGATTTCCTGGCAAACTGAGCCTTATTGCTCAGCGCGAATGTGCCAGGAGGTAAATGATAGGTGGCCAGAGGTTCAGGATAGAGCGGGCTTTCCTGCCCACCATATCAAAGGTTCGAAAATCAGAAATCGCGCCCTCTATGCAGGAACCCCAAGAAGAAGGGCCAATTGCAGAATCGATGGAAACTCGCATGTGTGCTAGCAGCGGCGGCAAGTCTGGCCACTGCCGCGGTCGCGCAGCAAGTCCTGACGGAGTCCGGCACGATATCCGGGGTGTCCGCAAACGGGCTGAGTGTCTACAAAGGAGTTCCATTCGCCGCCCCACCGGTGGGCGACCTGCGTTGGCGTCCCCCGATGCCTGCCGCAGCCTGGACTGGCACGCGCAAGGCGGATGCGTTTGCTCCGGCGTGCATGCAAGTTGGGGTGTCCATGCCGGGCGAGACCCCACCGGTGGTGAGCGAAGATTGCCTCTACCTCAACATCTGGACGCCAGCCAAAGACGCGCAGGAGCATCTGCCAGTGATCGTCTGGATCTACGGCGGCGGATACATTAACGGATCGGCCTCCATGCCGTTGTACTGGGGTGACCGGCTTGCCCATAAAGGCGTCATCGTTGTCACCATCGCCTATCGGCTTGGCCCGCTCGGGTTTCTGGCGCTTCCTGAGCTGACACGCGAGTCCCCGCACCACTCGTCTGGAAACTACGGCCTGATGGACCAGATCGCCGCACTCGAATGGGTGCATAGAAACATTGCAGCCTTTGGCGGCGATCCGAAATGCGTAACCATCGCTGGTCAATCCTCCGGTTCTATCTCGGTCAGCATTCTGATGGCCTCGCCCCTTGCCAAAAGCTTGTTTCAGCGCGCGATCGGAGAGAGCGGCGGCCTGTTTGAGCCGCTCCAGCTCGGACCAAAGTTTCTGCTGGCCAATGCGGAACACGACGGGGAGAAGTACGCTGTTTCGCTGGGTGCGCCCTCGCCCAAAGAACTGCGCCGGCTGCCTGCGTCCCTGCTTACCGGCAACGCCGGCGGCATTGTCCACGCGGTGATCGAACCCTATGTGCTTCCCGTTTCGCCCTACGAGGCGTTCACTTCGGGGCAGCAGAACGATGTCCCACTGCTGATCGGTTCGAACGCCGAGGAGGCACGTGCGATGGTGGATGTCTCCCACGAGACGGCCGCCAGTTTCTCGAGCGACCTGGAGCGTAGCGTTGGCCAACTTCCCCCGGCGCTGGTCGCGGCATATCCCCACGCGACCGACGAAGAGGCGCGGCAGGCGCAGCTCGGCCTCGAGCGCGATCTCCGCTTCGGCTGGGACATGTGGGCCTGGGCGAGGTTGCAAGCCGGGACCGGAAAGAGTCCTGTCTTTTATTACTCATTTCGACAGCAGCCACCGTTCCCGGCCGGCTCCGTGTACGCGGGTTGGGGCGCGAGCCACTTCGCCGAGCTCTGGTATGTCTTCGACCATCTGGACCAGTCGCCGTGGAACTGGACCGCGGCAGATCGGAAGCTGGCTGAAGAAATGTCCAGTTACTGGGTCAACTTCGCGAGGTCAGGCGATCCGAACGGTCCGGGTCTTCCTCCGTGGCCGGCGTTTACCAACGCGGAGAGCAAGGTTCAATATCTGGGTGATCCGATCACCGTGGGCGGCGTTGCGAATATCCATGGCCTGAGCGCCTTCGATGCCGTCTACTCGACCGTGCGTGGCAAGACCTTTGCCGCTCAGTAACGTGCCGCACGCAATTCGCGATCGGCGCGAAATACCATTTTTCAATCACAATTGTCGACGATCCATCGCGACATCGGAGAGGAAGTGAAGACAATGACGGGCCATCGGTTCTTACTGAAATCTCCAGCCTGGCCGCGGGCAATCTCATGGGGGACCTTGCTCGCCTGCATCGCAGGTGTAATCGTGTCTTCCACCCCTCGCCCATGCCGAATTGCCGGTGGAGGTGCCCAAAACAACGGCGGTCCTGCTCGCCCAGGAGCGGCACGCAGACATTTATTGGGCGGCCTTCCGGCTTCTCTTCCTGGCAATTCCCCTCCTGGTTCTGTTCACCGGCCTAGGGGCACGCCTGCGCCGGAGATGCGAGCAAATTACCGGCCACCGCTGGTTCTGGACGGCCACGCTCTTCGCCTGCGCCTATCTGGTGCTGGCTGCGCTGATCGCGCTGCCCTTCGACTTTTACGCCGGCTATGTGCAGCCACACGCCGCAGGACATTCGGATCAATCTTTGCTGAATTGGCTGAAGGGCGATAGCGTGCCGCTTCTCGTTAACTTGATCGCCGCATCGCTGTTCATCTGGATTCCCTATCTGCTGATCGCCAGAAGCCCGCGCCGCTGGTGGCTTTATTGCGCCCTCGCGTTGTTTCCGGTCGCCTTTCTGGCTTTGGTCGGTTGGCCGGTGTGGGTCGATCCACTGACGATAACCTATAAAGCTCTCGACGATCGCCCGCTCGAAATGAGGATCGACGCGCTCGCCGCACGCTGCGGCATCGCTCACATCCCCGTCCTTGTCGGCGGCAACAGCACCAAGGTGACCGGCCTCGGTCCCACCAATCGCATCATTCTGCAGAGCAACCTGGCGTCCGTCGAGACACCTGACCAGATCGTATTCACCGTCGGCCACGAGTTGAAGCACTACATCATGGGCGACAACTGGAAGGGGCTGGCGATCCTCGCTGGTTGCCTGCTGGCCGGATTCTGGCTCACCGACCACCTGGGCCGCGCCGCCATCCGCCGGTGCTCCCGGCGCTGGGGGTTCAGCGAACTTTCCGACCCGGCATCCTTGCCGCTGATGCTGTTCCTGTTGACCTTCCTCTGGCTTGCCTTTGTGCCGGCTTTCAATCTTATCTCCCGCCACATCGAGCAGGAAGCCGACCGCTTCGGCCTTGAATTGACTCATCAGAATCACGCGGCGGCGATGGTGTTCGTTGGGGATGTTCAAAGGGGCGATGATGCACCCGATTGGGATACTTTCTTCCTCGTCTTCCAAGCGACGCACCCCTCCGTTGCCCAACGGGTCGAATTTGCCAACACCTATAAGCCGTGGGAACAGGGGGAGCCGCTGGTCTACGGCAATGTCTGCAAATCGGAGATAACAGCCCGATAAGCGTAGACATGAGCTTTCTTGATCTGCTCTTGCACGCGTCCAGCAACGCGCCGCTGCTGGCCAGCAACCCAAGTCTCGATTACTTAAGGCCAGCCGCAATTGCTTTTGTCAGGGACCCGCTGGCATCATCGTCATTCAGCGCCCACACATAGGCGCCGCCAAGCTTGTTCTTCCTTATATAGGCCGTCTTCGCTGCTACCGAAGTGGGATCATCGTAGGTATAGAAGGTTCTGGTGGCCGGATTGTAGAGCGTCGCCCCGACTCTTGCCGAATCGTACCAAACGGTGTACCCGTTCTTGTTGAGGTTCTCGATGGTCGAGTAGGTCAGAAAGCCAGCAGTCAACAGGGTGTCGCAACCTGGCGAAGTGGCCGTCTGGCTCGGATTCGGACATAAACCCGATCCGCTAGCCAAGAGAACTGGAGAAGCGGCCGTTGCGTTCTGGTACAGGCGATGATTTATGTTGGGAACGCCCGTCCAGCCGACGGCATACAACGGCAAACCCATGGTGTACTTGGCCGCCGGCACGCCAGCCTTGCGATAGGCTTGCACGGTCGCATCGATGTCGCGGGCGGCGGCATACATAGGGTCTCCGGCCGAATCGTACAGGGAAGAGGCCTCATTGGTTTGCTTGTCCCAGGTTCCGGCATAGTCGTAGCCGTCGATAGTGAGGAAATCCACCTGCGAGCTCACGGCTGACATCTTCAATTGCCACTTGACAAATCGCCGCTTCAGGGAAACAATAATGACCGCAAGTCGTATTTGAGTAATGGTCTATTATGAATAGTAGTCACTCTCATGGAATGACTCTGATGCAAGCTCTGGCTTCTGAGAACCTCCCTCACTTACATGGCATGGGGCGCCGGCAACGGCGCGCTGCCGAGACTCGTGTGCGCCTGTTTCGTTGCGCGCTGCAGCTTTTCGCCGAGCGCGGCTTTCCCAATGTCACGGTGGAAGATATCACCGAAGCCGCAGATGTCGGCAAGGGCACGTTCTTCAATTATTTCGAAAGTAAAGAACACGTGCTGGGGGTGATGGCGGAAATTCAGCTGGGCAAGGTGAGAGAAGCGGCAACGCTGGCGGAAGCGGGCAAACAAACCATTTACTCGGTCTTGCACCATCTGTTCCTTCGCGTTGCCGAAGAACCTGGGCGCAGTCCCGATCTCGCCCGTGCCTTGATCTCATCTTTTCTGGCCAGCGAACGCGTCCGTCAGCTTATTGATCGCCACATGTCGGAAGGCCGCAAGATGGTTGCCCAGGTTGTGGCTGCAGGACAAAAGCGCGGAGAGATTGACCCGCGTTTGAAAAAAGAGAGAGTTGCGACTCAGCTTCAGCAGGCGTTCATGGGAACACTGCTGCTTTGGTCGCTGCACGGTAAACCTGCGCTCGAAACCTGGATCGAAGAAAGCTTTCAACACTTTTGGAGGGCAATCGCCATCTCCGGTAAAGAGCAGAAGCGATGAACTGCAACTTTCGTACTGTCGTTATCCTGTCGCTAGCGATCCAGATCCTCAGCACCCTCGGCCCAGCCCAGGAATCAACTCCTTATCGCCTCACGTTACGGGATGCCATTCAGAAGGCGCTGCAGGCCAACCTGAACGTGCTCGTGGCCGAGACCCGCGTCGAGGAAGCCGAGGGCACTCGAACGCGTCGTTTGTCGGCTGCGCTGTTTCCGCGAGTACGGACGCAAAGCTACGCCAACTACCAGAACCGCTCTCTGGCCGCTTTCGGGATCTCGTTGCCCGGCGTCCCCGCAGTCGTTGGACCGTTTTCCAATTATGATTTTCGCTTCTACGCGGACCAGAATATCGTCGATCTTCAGAGTTATCGTGGTTGGAAGGCCAGCGAACGCGCCCTGGATGCGAGCAAAATGGATTACCAGGATGCGCGCGATCTCATCATCCGTGCCGTTGCCAGCCTCTATCTCAACGCTCAGTCCGCTGCGGCGCGTGTGAATGCTGCGCAGTCTCGGGTGACTGACTCGGATGTTTTATACAGGCTGGCGAAGGACAGGCACGATGCTGGAACTGCGACGGGCGTGGACGTGCTGCGCTCGCAGGTGCAGCTCGCCAACGACAAGCAGGCGCTGCTGGTCGCGCAGACCCAGTACAAAGACTCGTTGTTCGCTCTCGCACGCAACCTGGGCATGCGTCCGAGCACGCCTTTGGAACTCGCCGAACCGCTTCAGTATCAGCCTCTAGCCCAGCCGCAGGTTGAGAGCGTCGTGCCCTCGGCCTTGCTCGCGCGACCCGACTACTTGTCGCTTGCTAGTCAGCGAGAGGGATTGGTCGAGCAGCAACGCGCGAGCCGGGCCCGCTACTATCCGAAGCTAAGCATCAACGGAAACTATGGTGAGCTCGGTCGCAGCATCGGAGGCGTGCAGGGCACCGGCATCATTCAAGGCCAAATCGACTTTACGATTTTTGATCGGGATCGCAGCGGCGAGGCGCAGGAACTTGCCAGCCGCGTGAAGCGGATCGACGATCAGATCGCAGATTTGCGCCACGGCATCGAAGAGGATATCCGCGAGGCGCTGCTGAATCTTGAATCCGCGGGCGAGCAGGTTGCTGTCGCAAAAGAAGGGCAGGATCTTGCGCACCGAGAACTCGAACTCGCGCAGGATCGTTTCCAGTCCGGTACGACCAATAACGTTGAAGTGGTCACAGCCCAAGACGAGCTTGCCCGCGCACAGGAAAACTACATTGTTGCCGTCTCGGGCCACGCGGACGCGAAGTTTGCGTTAGCGCGTGCGGTAGGGGATACGGAGAAAGATATTGGACAGTATCTGGGGAATCCGTAATCAATTTGTCGACGGGGCTGTGATCGGTGTTCCCATCCAAGAGGTTTGAAGCATGAAACGACTTATCGCTGTACTGATCGTGCTGGCCGTGATGATCACCACAGGGGTGTATCTTTATCCGCGGCTTACTAAGAAAACCGAACCCGAAAATCAGATCTCGCTCTCTGGCAATATCGAAGCCCACGAGAGCCTGGTCAGCTTCAAGGTTCAGGGACGCATCGTCGATCTGCCTGTCGAGGAAGGCCAGTCGGTTGAGCGAGGCGCCTTGCTCGCGAGTCTGGATGATGCCGATTACAGACAGAAGGTCCGGATCGACGAGGCCACGGTTCACGTGCGCGAATCCAACCTCGCGCTGACGCTGGCTGGAACCCGCGAGCAGGAAGTGAAAGCGTCGCAGCAAACTATGCTCGATGCGCAAGCCGACCTGCAGCAAAAGCAGCTCGACTACGACCGCGCGCAACGCCTCTTCAGTAAAGATGAAGTCTCTGCCCAGGACCGCGACCTCGCGGATACCGCCCTGAAACGCGCGCAAGCAACGTTCCGGGCCGCTGAGCAGCGTTATAACGAAGCTGTTGAAGGCAGCCGCAAAGAAGACGTTGCGATCGCTCGCGCCAATCTCAGGGAAGCCCACGCCAATTGGGGTCTGTCGCGAGTTAACCTGGACTACACAACCCTCCGTGCCCCCTCCAGCGGTGTGATCACCGTGCGCCAAGCTGAACTCGGAGAAGTGGTCGTTCCCGGCACTCCGGTAGTCACTCTCGCTGACCTCGATCACATCTGGTTGCGCGCGTATGTCGCCGAAACCGATCTGGGCCGCATCCGTTGGTGCCAGGAAGCGACCATCACCACCGATACCGATCCCGGCAAGCAGTATCGCGGACGCGTCTCATTCATCTCCTCGAACGCCGAATTCACGCCCAAGAGCGTTCAAACGTACAAAGAGCGCGTCACTCTCGTCTATCGCATCAAGATCGACATCGACAACCCCAATCACGAACTCAAACCGGGCATGCCCGCTGATGCCCACATCGATCTCGCTGCGGCCAACCCAAACGCGCGCCAGCAGGGAGCTGCGGCGGAGAAGTAATGAGCGAGCACTCCCAATCCGCGATCGTGGCCAAGGGACTCACCAAGAACTTTCCCAACGTGCGTGCGGTCGGTCAGCTGAGCTTCGCCGTTCACGCCGGAGAAATCTTTGGCCTGGTAGGCCCGGATGGCGCCGGGAAAACGACCACGCTCCGCATGCTCGCGGGCATCATGCCACCCGATGAAGGCACAGCCTTTGTTGGCGGCTTTAATGTCGTTGATGATCCCGAAGGCGCCAAGCACCACCTCAGCTACATGCCGCAGCGATTCGGGCTTTATGAAGACCTCACCGTCGATGAAAACATTCGCTTCTACGGTGATCTGTTCGGGGTGAAAAAGGCGGAGCGCGACGAGCGGTCCACACAACTGTTACAGGCAGCCGGCATGAGGGAGTTCCGCAAGCGTCTCGCCGGGAAACTTTCCGGCGGCATGAAGCAAAAACTGGGCCTGGTCTGCGCGCTCATCCACCGCCCCAAGGTGATCCTGCTGGATGAACCGACCACCGGCGTCGATCCCGTTTCGCGGCGCGACTTCTGGCGCATTCTTTATGAACTAGCCTCGCAAGGCGTCGCGATCCTCACCTCTACCGCTTATCTTGACGAGGCTGAACGCTGTCATCGCGTCGCCTTACTCCATCAGGGGCGGCTGCTGTTCTGCGACACGCCTGCCAATCTCAAGGCCAAGCTGGGCAAGGGCGTCTTGTCGATCACCTCATCCGAACCGCGCAGATTGCGGGTTCAGCTGGAACACGCGGCTGGAATCTCCAGTCTGGTGCTGACCGGCGACGGCCTGCACGTCGTAGTTGACGATGCGAAACTCCGCATCCCCGAATTCGAGGCCAGGCTGAACAGCGCGCACGTTCCATTCAACCCTATTCAACAAGTCACGCCCACGATTGAAGATCTCTTCGTCGATGCCGTCAGCAGTGGAGCATCGGTCCATGCCTGAGGACTACAACTCTGTTGTGATCGAGAACCTGCTCAAGCAGTTCGGCGATTTTGTTGCCGTCGATCACATCAATCTCGAGATCCGCAAAGGCGAAGTGTTTGGTTTTCTCGGACCGAATGGCGCCGGCAAGTCCACTACCATTCGCATGCTCTGCGGTTTGCTAACGCCAACATCGGGCCGCGCGCAGGTTGCAGGATATGACGTCGGCCGTGAGCCTGAATCCGTTCGCCAGAACATTGGGTACATGTCGCAGAAGTTTTCTCTCTACAACGATCTCAAAGTCATCGAAAACATACGCTTGTTCGCAGGTCTCTACAGCGTGCCTTCTGACAAGCTCAGAGACCGAATCGAATGGGCGCTGGAAATGGCAAATCTCAAAGGCCAGGAGACTCTGATCACCGGTACGCTTCCGGGAGGGTGGAAACAACGCCTTGCCTTGGGCTGCGCAGTCTTGCACAAACCCCCCGTCATCTTTCTGGATGAGCCCACCTCGGGTGTCGATCCCATCTCGCGGCGACAGTTTTGGGATCTTATTCACCACATGGCGGAGGAAGGCGTGACCGTCTTCGTGACCACACATTACATGGAAGAAGCCGAATACTGCAACCGTCTTGCGCTCATCTTTCGCGGACAAATCGTCGCCTTGGGCACGCCTTCAGAACTGAAGCAGAAATCGATGAAAGGCGAACTGCTTCTCGTGGAGTGCGAACCACTTGGCAAGGCGGTGGAAGTCCTGCAATCCGCTCCCGATGTAATCGATGCCGCGGTTTTCGGTAACGCCTTGCACCTGGTGGTGCGTGACGCTACGACTGCGGTTCCGCGAGTTCAGAAGTATCTATCGGATCACAGCATCACCGTTACCCGCATAGAGAAGATACGTCCCAGCCTGGAAGACGTCTTCGTATCTCTTACTACGACGCGCGATTCAGGAAAGGAACGGAGAGCATGAGCATCACGCGTTTCCTGGCTGTGGCTCGGAAAGAGGTCGTCCAGATTCTTCGTGATTCGCGCAGTCTGATCATTGTCGTGCTCATGCCGGTGATTCTGGTGCTGCTGTTTGGGTACGGTGTGAATCTCGATCTCAAGGGGCTGCCGGTCTACGTGTACGACCGCGACGGCAGTCAGCAAAGTCAGGATCTTTTGAAACGTTTCCAGGCGAGCGCGTACTTCGACGTTGTGCGGGTTGTAAACGACTATCCCGCGCTCGCCCGATCGCTGGATGACGGACACGCAAAGATGGGAATTGTCGTCCCGTGGGATTTCTCGCAGCGTCTGCACGACGGCCGCGCGGTTCAAGTACAGGCCCTCGTCGATGGCACAGACGACAACACTGCCAATGTCCTCATCGGTTATGCTCAGGCGGTTGTGCAAGGCTATTCCTCGGACATCCAGCGCGACTGGCTTCGAAACCGTGGGCAAATCGCCCAGCCTGCTCCCGTCAGTGTTGAAACCCGAACTTGGTATAACGAGGATCTCGAGAGCAGCGCATTCATCGTTCCCGGCGTGCTTGCTCTGGTCATGTCCGTGATCGGAGCGTTCCTCACGTCGCTCACCATCGCGCGCGAATGGGAACGCGGCACCATGGAGCAGCTGATTTCAACTCCGGTCACGCCGGCTGAGATCATGCTTGGCAAACTGGTTCCGTATTTCATCATCGGAATGTTCGACGTCATCGTCTGCGCATTGATCGCCATCTACTGGTTCCAAGTTCCCTTCCGGGGATCATTCCTCACTTTGCTGGTCAGTTCCGCTATGTTCATGGTGGTCGTGCTGTCGCTCGGATTTTTTATTTCGGTAATCGCAAAGAATCAGCTCGCGGCAAGTCAAATCGCGCTGCTCATCACCTTCCTTCCAGCTTTCCTGCTGTCGGGGTTTCTCTATGCGATTGAGCAAATGCCCGTCGTCCTGCAGTGGATCACTCGCATTCTGCCGGCTCGTTACTACGTCTCGGTGCTGAAGAAAATCTTTCTTAAGGGAACACCCACGGCTCTTCTCTATCCCGACCTGATTCCCCTGGCGGTATTCACACTCGTGCTGGCAGGGCTCGCCACCCGTTCATTCCACAAGAGATTGGCGTAAGGAGAAGTTATGCTGGCGCGCCTCAAGCAGATGTTGATCAAAGAGTTCATCCAGGTCTTCCGTGACAAGCGCACACGCGTTGTATTGTTCGGTCCGCCGATTATCCAGATGCTGATCTTTGGATATGCAGCCACCTTCGAGATTTATCACGTGCCAACGGTTGTGCTCGATCTCGACCACAGCCAGGAGAGTCGCGAACTGATCTCCCGTTTTTCTTCCAGCCCCTATTTCGACGTGCAACGCCAACTGACGGACTACCGCCAGATCGGCGATCTCATCGATCAAGGAAAGGCGACGGTCGGTCTCGAGATCCATGCCGGCTTCGCTCAGAACCTGCGCAAGGGCCAGACCGCGCCCTTGCAGGTGATCGTCGATGCGACCAATTCGAACACCGCCCTGATCGCCTCGGGCTACGTCACACAGATCGCACTCGGCTTCGCTCAGGATTACCAGCAAGACCGCATCAACCGCATCTCCCCGCAAATGATCGAACAGATTCCTTCTGTGCTGCTCGCGCCGCGGCCGTGGTACAACCCTGACCTCAGGAGCCGCTGGTTTTTTGTCCCCGGAATTATCGGCAGTCTCACTCTCGTGCTCGTGGTTACGCTGACGGCTTTCGCCGTGGTTCGCGAACGCGAGATAGGCACTCTCGAGCAGATCATGGTGACGCCCATCCGCCCAGTCGAATTTATCCTTGGAAAGACGCTGCCCTTTTTTCTGATTGGCCTCTTCGACGTTTCGCTAATTGGCACCGTAGGGACGCTCTGGTTCCAGGTTCCATTTCGCGGTCAAATTCTGGTGTTGTTCGCGGGCGCGATTCTTTTTCTGCTGTGCATGCTGGGTGTGGGCCTCCTGATCTCGACCGTCTCCTCCACCCAACAACAAGCGATGGTAACCTCCTTCTTCTTCATTATGCCCGCCATAACTTTTTCCGGCTTCGGATTCCCCATCAGCACCATGCCGCAGTGGCTGCAATATTTCACCTACCTCAGCCCGCTACGCTATTTTCTGGTCGTGCTCCGCGGTACCTATCTGAAAGGGGTGGGCATGGAGATCCTCTGGCCCCAGATGCTCGCTATGGCCGGCTTGGGGATCACTCTGCTTACGGTCGCTATCCTCCGCTTCCACAAGGCGCTGGACTGATCCTATAGGCACTTTCCGGTCAGTTGACGGGTACTCTGACGTTATCGGGAGTCCAACTTCACCCGTAGGCAAAACTGCACATCTCAGATTCACTCGGCAGCGGGGAGCGGCGACGGCTAGGACATATCACAAAGCAAGGCAACTCCCTGTTGCGCTTCCTCCTGCGTAGCGAACGGGTCGTCGCACTCCAACGAGGACAAAGACTTTTCAGAGAGGTTGAGTCTGGAGGAGCTTCGCCGGTTCGTCGAGGCCAGCGAGGTCATCCAGTTTGAGAGAGAAAAACCCGAGCAGGTCTATGGCTGCTTGTCTGCGGGCGCGGATTCGTGCGCCAGGTGCTGATAGTTGAGGATTGCGTTGAATACCAAGGCGTAGGTGCCGACGGTCTCTCCGCGATAGATGGGGTTGTTGCCAAACAGCAGCACATTTCCCTGGCCCAGGTGCGCGTTCACCACCACGGCATGCTCGGCAATCGACGAAGCCTTGTCGAGCAGGCCGTCGAGCAAGAGGGTCTTAGCATCGGAGAAACGCAGGATAACGTCTGGCCGGCTCTGAAGCGGAATCACCTGCGGGTTGTTGCGTGTCTGTTCCTCATCCAAGTGCGCTGGCTCCCATGGCTGCTGCTTCACGAGCGGCTCGGGTTCGGCAATCCTTCTGCCCTGTGGTGCGTCGCTGTCGTCGACGCTGCCGCGCCCAGTGGGCCGCTTGGCGTAAGGGTCCAAGGAGTCGGTCAAGGGGTCCATCAGAATGCGTCCTCCCGAGCGACCAAGTGTATTGCTGACATTGAAGGCCATGCCGTTGGCACTGATGACAGGGACACCGGCTCCGTAGCCGAAGGCGACGGGATTGTCACGGGCGACGAAGATGGTGTTGAGCACCGTGCCCACGACACGCGCATCACCGTGCGGAGCGACGCTTACGCCGGGGGCAAGACCTGTCTCGATCGCGAACTGAGCGGTGTCTTCGCAGGTAATAAGGAGCCCGCCTTGCTCAACAAACTTCTTCAGATGAGCGAGGCCTTCGTAACCCAGGCCGGGGCGAATGTCGGCGGTGCTGTCGATGGCGCCGAGGTTTGGGGTTAGATCGGATTTCTGCCACGGCATCGGATTGTTCCACGTGGGGATGCCGTTGAGAATTTCGAGCGTAGAAGAGCGGCCGACGGGAGCAAAGACGATAACGTCGTACTTTGCGCGGAGGTCTTGTTGGTTGGCTACAGTCTGCGTGCTGATGTACTCGAATGGCACGCCCGCGGTATCGAAGGCATAGCGCCACCAGCCTTCAGTCTGGGTGGCAAGCCAGGTGTGCATGAAGGCTACACGCGGAGCCGTGACTGCGTGAACCGGCACGGAAGGCGCCGTGCCGAGTCGCGATGCATCGAGCGATAGATTGTGCAGGATTCCGCCGATGCTGTCATCGGGAGCGGCAGTGATGAGCAGCGAACCGGCCGCGAAATGTTTGCCCTCGGCATCGAAAGGCTTTTCAGCGACCTGGATGGTTGCGCCTTTGAGTTTGTAAGCTAGGGGCAGGAGCGAAACCTGGCTGGCGTTGGCCACTGCAAGCACTGTGCCCGAGCCCGAGACCTTACCGGCAAGGCCTGCTGGATCGTCAAGAGGCGTCATCTTGGACTTGAGGATTGCAGGATCGAGGACGCGGACAACTTTCAGATTGAAGAGGTGAGCGAAAGACCACCCGGTGTCGTCGTAAGGATGCTTCTGCGGATCGCCGGCGGCCCAGAACTGCCGGTCGAGCAGTGCATCGGCGACGCGGGAGTAGGGCTGATCCATGCGAACGATGATGCTGTCGGCGGGGAAGGTTTCCTGCTTCGGCTTGTCTCCGCGTTTTTCAGCGGGGACGGGGGAAGTGACGGCCTCGGACAGTTCTTCGATCTCGACGTGCTGGCGCTTCAATACTCTTAGCAACTCGATCTGGCGATTCGTGTCGGCTGGGTCGGCGGGAATCACGTAGGCAGCCGGTCCTTCCAGCGTCGGCTTCTCGACGGCGCGCTTGCTCTTGATGTAGTAGTTCTCGAGGAAATGGTGGGTGTTATGCGAGAAGTAAGAGATGGTGGAGAGCAAAGCGCTTTCTTCGTAGTTGTTGTTATCGCGCTGTGACCAGGTCACTACAGGAAGCGGGGGGCTCTGACGGTACCAGGTGCGCGAGTAATCTTCCGGCCGAAGAATGCGCTTCTCGGTATCGGCGCCGCCGTTGCCGAAGGTTTCATAGAGGCGGCTGATGCCGTTGTGCATGCCGGCCAGGAACATCAGATAGCCAGGACTCCAGGTGTCGAAGTCACCGTGGGTGAAAACTCCAGGCATGCCGAAGCTCTTCATCTGGGCAACGTTGTTCCAGCCCAGTTCCGCCCACTCGTCGGCGAGGGTGGGATCCACCCATGCGTTGTAGGGTCCGTCGCCCACCGTGTTGTCGTAAAGAAAGGGAACCGACTCGTGCAAGTCGTGCAACACCTGTGCATGCCAGGCAAGATAGGTGTTGAGGACGTTGCGCGTGAGATCGAGGGTCATGGCCATGGCGTCGCGGTTGTTATCGTGGGCGACGTAGTGGCCCCAGTAAAGAAGGCGGGGCCAATCCTGGCCGGGATGAGCTTTGTGCCATTTATAGATGTCGACCATGCGGTCGCGGCCGTCGACTTCGACCACGGGAGTGATGAGCACAATCATGTGGGAGCGGATGTACTTGATGTAGGGCGCATCGTCGACGGCCAGACGATAGGCGAGTTCCATCAGGGCCGTGGGAGCGCCGGTCTCTGGGGAGTGGATGGTGCCGGTGATGTAGTAGACGGGCCAGGATTGGTCGAGGATCTGGTGCGCTTTGGCGTCATCGAGGCCGATCGTGCGAGGGTCCGCAAGCTGGGCCAGGCGCGCGTCATTCTCTTTCGCGCCGGCGAGGAGTTTGGGATCGGCGATGGCGGCGGCGATCATCTCTCGTCCTTCCTCGGAGTGGCCGATGGTGAAGACTTTCACCCGCGGACTGCTCACTTCCAGCAGGCGGAAATATTTGTACACATCTTCGGCGTAAGGAAGCATGTCGGGCGCGCCGGAAACGTCGCCGAGCACCTTGGCGGGCGTGGGAACGGTTTTCGAGGCTGGAAGGTAATCCACCAGTGGAGAGATGAAGGAGGGATCCGTGGTGTATTTGTGAATCTGATCGGTGTAGTGCTGATCGATGGGCTGGCCGGGATCGCGGGCGAAGGTCGAGTTCAATTCCTGGGAAAGCAGGGGTATGGGGGTGCAAAACAAAATGGAATAGACGGCGAGCAAGGCCAGTTTGGAAGATGTCATTTTTCCTCGTTTTTCGATTCGCTTTCCTTGGGGTCCAAGTGTCACACAAATCGGCTGTCGGGGGAAAGAAAAGAGTAGTCTCGTCCAGATGCATAGGACCAGAGTCGGGCCCTGATAGAATTTCCGGCCTGCAACTCATTGCCGAATCGCTGAAAGCGGGCGACGTTTGCTTCTTAGAAAAGATTTCTGGCACTTGGCAAACCGGCTGGTATGATTACGGTCGATAAAAGGCAGCTGGTTCTCTTTCGAGAACTGATTCTGGGGTCAACCGCGAAAATCATTCTTCATTTTCTGTTCGCGCAATGGGGGATGCATTGACAGATTCAAGCCATAACACACTCAATCGTCGAGAGTTCATCCACGGTGCACTTGCCGGAGCCGCCTTCGCCGCGTTGCCAATAGCTGCCTTCGCTGAAGACAACTCCGATCTCCAATCGGTGTTGAGTCAAATACCGAAGATGCATGACGAGAACGTGAAGAGGCTTCAGAACTGGATCGCTTTGCCCTCGATCGCAGCCGAGAACCGCAACTACCCGCAGGGCCCAGAGTATATGGCACAACTTGCACGCGATGCTGGATTCGCGAACGTCGAAATTGTGCTTACATCGGGCAAGCCTGGGGTCTTCGGTACTCTTGATACAGGTGCGCCAACCACCGTCGGCATCTATTTCATGTACGACGTGAAACAGTTTGATCCCTCGGAGTGGTCTTCGCCTCCGCTCGAAGGGCGGGTCGTGGACAAGGAAGGTTTGGGCAGGGTCTGTGTCGGACGCGGCGCTGTGAACCAAAAGGGTCCTGAAACAGCCTTTCTCGGCGCTCTTCATGCATTCAAGGAAGCCGGAAAAAAGCTGCCCGTGAATCTCGTGCTCATCTGCGAAGGCGAAGAAGAGATTGGTTCTCCCCACTTTTCCGAGGTTGTCCGCCAACCCAAGGTCAACGCTGCGTTGAAGAGATGCATCGGCGTGTTTATGCCGGAAGCTGGCCAGGACCTGAATGGAAACATAGAAATATCGCTAGGTGCCAAGGGCGTAGTTGAGCTTGAGCTGATTTCCAGCGGGGAGCGGTGGGGACGAGGACCCAAACACGATGTTCATTCCAGCCTGGAGGCACAGGTAGACAGCCCCTCGTGGCATCTGGTGCAAGCGCTCAACTCGCTCATCGAGCCCGACGGACACACGCCTGCAGTTGCCGGCTTCTTTGACAAGGCCAAGCCGCTCACGCCAGCACAGATGAAGATGATTCAGGATGTCGCCGCTCGCCGCAGTGAAGCCACGGCGAAGAAGCAACTTGGAGTGGAGCACTGGGTGCATGACACAAACTGGCTTGACTCGCTCGTGCTGCTCGAGTCCAAGCCCACCATCAACATCGAGGGCCTGGTCGGTGGATACACAGGTCCCGGTGGCAAGACCGTTCTGCCGCATCGCGCGGTTGCGAAGATTGACATGCGGCTGGTGCCTGACATGACGGCTGCCGGTACACTTGCGCTTCTGAAGGAGCATCTTGCCAGTCACGGCTTTGGGGACATCGAGGTCAATATGAGTGGCGGATACGACCCGACGCAGACCTCGCAGGATACGAAGCTTATCCAGGCGCAAACCGCGACTTACCGCAAGCTCGGTCTGGATCCTATGCTGTGGCCTCGATCAGCCGGCTCCTGGCCTGGATACATCTTCACCTCCGAACCTCTCAATCTTCCCGCCGGACATTTTGGACTAGGACACGGGACCGGCGCACATGCTCCGAATGAGTATTATCTGATCGATTCCACCAATCCAAAAATTGCGGGGATTGATGGAGCTGTGCGCTCCTTCGTCGAGTATCTCTACGCGTTGGCTTAAAACAGAGTGAGACCGTAATTTTCAATTTTCGCAATCTCAACCATGTGATCAACTCTCCCGAAAATCGCGGAAAGAGAACCCAGATTGGATTGTGTAGTCGGCAAGGCGCAGAATTAGCGCATCCCGGGTGTTTTGCTCGGATCACGGGCAAAGGGGAAGTGATCCCAGAAGAACCGATCGCACCGTTACTTCCTGCAATCCACGACTTGCCGTCTGAGACACACTTTCTGGGACGGGCATAGGCAAAGGGCGGCTGAAGGCATGTCGCAGATCTGTCCAAACATGCGCCCAGCGTGGGCGCGCAGGATTTAGAATGGTCTCTGCATGTTTGCGCTGAGAACATTTCCCTGGCTTGTCCGAACACTATTCGAGGTGTTTGTCGTAGGGCTCGTCGCGGCTCAGAGCGCCACTCCCACGGCACAATCTCCGGGTTTAGCCCAGTCACCGCTTTTCGTTCCTGGGCGCAAATTCATCGCGTCTGATGTGCTGGTCGACTCGGCCATCCGGCAGGAACGCCGCCTGACTGTTTTGATGCGCAACTTCAAGCCGATCATGGAGACGTACCTCCAGGAAGAAAAGCCTGATTCCGATCTAGGGACCTCCCCTAAGGGCGACGACTATTTCTTGAGCCGTCTGGATCTGACCGGCAGTGCCCCGGTTACTCGAGCCTTTGAAGACCCGGAAGGCTGGAAGGAGGTTTGGGAGAAGAAATTGCTTAAGAATCCTCGACCTTTCGCGGCAGTCGGCTTCGCGCAGGCGCTATTCCCTGATCTCGGCCACTTCGATCGGCACAACTATACGTTCAAATTTGTTCGCTGGGAGGTACTTGGGGAAGTGCATTGCGGAGTCGTGGACGTCAAGCCCCGGGAGAATTCGGAGAACCTTGGCTTTGTAGGCCGGATCTGGGTGGAGGATCAGGACTTTAACATTGTGCGTTTCACGGGAACGTATACCTCGAAACGGCTCTCCAAGCGCGCGTTTCACTTCGACAGTTGGCGGCTGAACACTCTGGGCATCATGTGGATGCCTGCCTATATTTACACTCAGGAGTCGATTTCTCAGGATCCCGCGAACCACGGTCTCTGGTTTAAGGCTCAAACTCGCATTTGGGGCTACGATGTGCAACACGCGGGGGACCACCGGGAGTATGCCAAACCTCTGACGGACACCCCTGTGTGGGTCGATCCCAATCGGCACGAAGCTTCGCAAGACCTCAGTCCGGCTAATACCCTGGGGGAAACAACCTATATGCCGGAAGACAATGTGGTGGAGCGGTTGCAAGTTGCCGGACTCATGGCTCCAGACGGCGAAGTCGACCAGATCTTGCAGACCGTCGCCAACAATTTGTTACTTAGCAACGATCTCGACATTGCTGGCGTTCGTTGCCGCGTGCTGCTCACAACCCCACTGGAATCATTCGTCGTCGGCCGCACCATCGTTCTTAGCCGCGGGCTTCTCGATGTGCTACCCGATGAGGCTACTCTCGCCGCCGTGCTGGCGCACGAACTGGGCCACATCATTTTGCATCACTCCGTCGGCGACGAGCCCCTGTCGGGCCACACCGTACCGTTCTCGGATCTGGAAATCTTTGCTCACTTGAACTTCCATTTCGATCCCGCGGAGGAAGCCGACGCTGACGCAAAGGGCCTGGAGCTGTTTTCGAAGTCGCCGTATAAAGACAAACTGGCGAATGCTGGGCTCTTCCTGGAAGCTCTGCAAGCCCGCTCCGCGCAATTGCCGAACCTGCTTCATGGCCGCTTCAGCAACGACTTCGAGAGCAGTCACCTGGTCCGAATGCAGGCGCTCGCCAACCTTCCCAAGCATCTGCAAATGGATCGGCTGGACCAGATCTCTGCCTTGCCGCTGGGCTCGCGAATCACGGTGGATCCTTGGTCGGACCGGATCGCGATGCTCAAGAGCCAGCCAGTGCGCCTGCTGTCGGCATCGGAGAAGTTGCCGCTCGAGGTGTCCCCGTTCTTTCCGTACCTCAAGCGGCTGGACAACGAAAAAGCTCAGGCAGGAACCCAGCCGTAACAGAATCTGTTCGAATCAGCGCCCGCAACTGCGGCCTTCATTCCGTCGGAGACTCCCGGCAGCTTCTTCTCGACCTTCGTCGTGCGCGTAGATGGCCGTGCGGAAGATCACCTTGCTGCGATCCGCGACACCATCCAGTCCGTGGACCCGCAAGTTCCTGTATTCGGCGTGAAAACCATGGAGCAGCGGCTGGATGAAGTCTTCGCGAATCCGAAATTCTACCGGACCGCCATTTGGACTTTTGCGGGATTCGCACTGCTGCTGGCAGTGATTGGCATCTACGGCATCGTTTCTTACGCCGTTGTCCAGAGAACCCAGGAAATGGGTGTGCGCATGGCTCTCGGGACCACGCCTGTACGGCTTCGGGGCATGCTGTTGCGGCAGGGTTTGCTGATGGTCGTGGCCGGAGCCATCCCCGGAATCGCCGGAGCACAGCTCATCGGACGCTTTCTCGAAAGCCTGATGGATGGGGCGAAGCCCATTGGTCTGACAAGGTCCGCCGGCTTGGTCTTGTTCTTCGCTCTTGTAGCGTCGGCGAGCATCTGGTCCGCCACGCGCCGCATAGCGAGACTCGACATCAGTGCCATCCTACGCAGCGAATAGCCCTTAACGTGTGGGGCACGTTGGAGTCCCGGCTGGATCAGATGTCTGTCTTGCCGCCGGGCTCGCGAATCACGGTCGATCCCTGAACTGCTGTTTGACTCTTCCCGAAGCTCAGTTTCCGCCCGTAAGTTGGCTCGCGGCGGCGCGATCGATCAGCCAGATCAGTTTCCCATCGCTAGGCCGGACCAGTCTTGAGGGGTACTGCTCGGCAGGAACATTTTCTTCAAGCACGGCCCGGAGTACGGTCGCCTTGTCGGTCCCGCTGACCAGAAAGGCTACGCAGTGCGCCGCGTTCAGAACAGGCAGGGTCAAGGTGATGCGGTGGGTCTTCATCTTCTCGACCCAGTTGGCGACCACGAGTCGCGATCTTTCCTGTAGCGCGGCGGTGCCGGGGAACAGCGAAGCGGTGTGTCCATCCGGCCCCATGCCGAGAAGGATGAGATCGAAGCGGGGAAACTGTCCGGGCTCAAGTGCGAAAAATTTCCGGAGAGTCTGCTCGTAGGCCTCCGCTACGGCTGCGGCGTCAGCATTCTCGGCTTTGATCCGGAACACATTCCCCGCAGCCACCGGAATCTTTGACAGCATGATCTCGTCCGCCATGCGGTAGTTGCTGTCGGGATCGTTAGGGGGCACGTGGCGCTCGTCTCCCCAGAAAAAAAACATGCGATCCCAAGGCAAAGCCGTGCGGGCATTCGTCGCCAGTAGGTTGTATAGATTCTTGGGCGTCGACCCGCCCGACAGGGCGATGCTGAAGCGGCCCCGTTTTGCCACCGCTTCATTCGCTGTGCGCACAACTTCTTCCGCCGCCGCTGCGAACAACTCCTGCGGGGTGGTCAGCGTTCGAATTTCTACGTTGGAGCTCAAATGGACTTCTCTCACGTCTTTGTTTAGCCCGGGCCTAGCGCTGGCTGCTGCGGGCAGCCGCGCAGCGCGCCGCTCCCAGCAGTCCAGCTTTCTCGTTGGTAATGACCTGCACCGGGATTGATTCCACCAGCGGCCGCAGGCGCCCCTTTTCAACGAAGGCCTGCATGAACAATGGGCCCGTCAGCTTGGCAAGAATCTTGGGAGAGATGCCGCCGGCCAGGAACAGGCCTCCGGTGGCCATCACCTTCAGCGCCAGATTGGCGGCTTCCGCGCCATAGACGCTGACCCAAATGTCCAGTGCTTTCTCCGCCAGACTCTGAGTTCCCTCCAGCGCTGCCCGCGAAATCACTGCGGCGGGGTCGCCCTGCTTGAGCGCGGCGGCAAATTCCGCGGATTCCTTCCCGCATCCACTGTCGCGCAGGAATTCGTAAACATTCACCAGGCCGGGGCCGGAAAGGATGCGCTCGTAGCTCACGTGCCCGAAGCGCGTTTTGAGGAACCGCAGCAACTCGATCTGCAAATCTCCCTGAGGGCCAAAGTCGGTGTGCCCGCCTTCGCAGGCGAAAACGTGGTGCCGGCTGCCGTCCCAGAACAGACCAGCCTCTCCTAATCCCGTTCCTGGCGCGATCACGGCCTGGTTGCCCACGACAGGCCCGCTCACGCGGTTCAAAGGAACGAGGTCCCCGTCGGCCAGGGCGCCGATGCCCCAGGCACTGGCTTCGAGATCATTGATCAGCAGCGTGGCAGGAAGATGAATCTGTTTTGCGAGCCGCGATTGCTCGACCACCCAGGGCAGGTTTGACGTTTCGACGCGTCCATTGCGCACCGGACCCGCAATCCCAAAACACGCCGAGTCAGGACGTGTTCCGGAATCATCCAGGAACTGGCTTACAATTTCGCCGAGTTCGCTGTGTTCTCGGCTGGGAAAGACACGCTCCGACACCAGGCGCAAGTGCCCGTTCTGGGGTTGAAAATAAGCCAGCCGAGCATTGGTGCCACCAATATCGCCGGCCAGAATCATTTCTCGAAGTTCCTCCAGCGGCGGCCGTCGCGTTCCAGCAGATCGTCGGCCTCCTTCGGCCCCCAGGTGCCAGAGGCGTAGTTGGGGAAATTCCGTGGCGGGAGCGCCTTCCAGAGATCCAGCACCGGGTTGACCACAGACCAGCCCGCTTCCACCATATCGGCACGCTGAAATAGCGTCTGATCACCGATCATGCAGTCATGCAGCAGCCGTTCGTAGCCGGTGCTGGGCTGTTTGCCAAAGTATTCCTGATATTCGAAATTCATGTCCACCGTGCCCAGGCGCATGACCGGACCGGGAACCTTGGCCGCGAACTGCAGCGAGATTCCTTCTTCGGGTTGAATGTGCAGCACCAGTTGATTCGGCATCAGGTGTTCGACGGGAGTGTCGCGGAACAGCACGAATGGCGCCCGCCGAAACTGTATCACGATATGCGTGTTGCGCACCGGCATTCGCTTTCCTGTGCGCAGATAGAACGGGACATCCGCCCACCGCCAGTTGTCGATCAGCAGTTTCATCGCGACGAACGTCTCGGTCCGCGAATCGGGAGGAACGTCGGGTTCTGCGCGATAGGCCGAGACTCGCTTGCCATCTTCGGTTCCATCGCCGTACTGGCCGCGTACGCTGCGGCTCAGCACCTCTTCATCGCTCATGGGCTGAATGGCGTGCAGAATCTTGGCTTGCTCATCGCGTACCGCGTTGGCGTCGAACGAAATGGGCGGCTCCATGGCGGTGAGGCTGATGAGTTGCATGATGTGATTGGGCACCATGTCGCGCAGCGAACCCGCGTGATCGAAATAACTTCCGCGTCCCTCCACGCCGACGGTCTCTGCCACAGAAATCTGCACATGATCGATATAGCGGCGGTTCCAGACAGGCTCAAAAATTCCATTGGCGAAGCGGAACGCCATGATGTTCTGCACTGTCTCTTTGCCGAGATAGTGGTCGATGCGGTAGATCTGCTTCTCATCGACAACTTTGAGCAATTGCTGGTTTAGCGCTTTGGCCGATTCCAGGTCGTGCCCGAAGGGCTTCTCGATGACCACCCGCCGCCAGTGGCTATTGTTCTGTTCCATTAATCCGTTGGCAGAGAGTTTCTCGACGATCGGCCCGAAATAACTGGGTGCGGTCGCAAGATAGTAAAAGAAGTTCTGGTGGGCCGAGTGCTCCTGATCCACCTTGGTCAGAAAGTCCTTGAGCTGCGGATACAATTTACCGTCGTTGAAATCCCCAGTGAAGTAGTAGAAACGGCGTGCGAACCATTCCCAGAGATCGTCGTCCACGCATTCACCACAGTACGCTTTGATGTCTTCGTAGACTCTTTTTCGGAATTCATCGTTCGACAACTGGGCGCGCGCCACGCCCACCACGGCAAACTCGCGGGAAAGCAAGCCGGCCCGCGCCAGGTTGTAGAGTGCCGGAATCAGCATGCGTCCCGTCAGATCGCCGGCTGCACCAAAAATAACCATGACGCAGGGATCGCCCTGCTTGCCGATGCGTGCCGGCGCCGCCGCCGGATGTTCCGCTAATTCAGCCATGAGTAGGTCCTCTGGATACACAACGAGAATAGAGCGTGCCTATGCGGTCTTCTTTGTCTTGCCGGCGCTCTGTTCCACGTGTCCGCCAAACTTCTGCCGCATGGCGGAAAGCATCTTCTCCGCAAACGTGTGCTGCTGTCGTGAGCGGAAACGCACGTACAATGCCGCGGTCAACACCTCTGCCGGCACCGCTTCTTCAATCGCTGCCTGAATCGTCCAGCGGCCTTCGCCCGAATCCTGTACGAATCCTTCATATTCGGAGAGCGTGGGATTTTCAGTCAGCGCCATTGCCGTCAGGTCGAGCAGCCAAGAACTGATCACGCTGCCGCGCCGCCACACTTCCGCAATGTCTGGCAGGTTCAGGTCGTAGCGTATGTCCTCGGGCAAATCTTTGCTGGTTGCGTTCTTGAAGATGTCGAAGCCCTCCGCGTAAGCCTGCATGATGCCGTACTCAATGCCGTTGTGCACCATCTTCACGAAGTGCCCCGACCCCGATGGACCGCAATGAATGTAACCATTTTCCGCCGTGCCACCGAGTTTTTCTCTTCCTGGAGTTCGAGGAATGTCGCCCTTGCCTGGAGCCAGTGTTTTGAAAATGGGATCGAGTCGCTGCACCGCTTCCTTCGGGCCGCCAATCATCATGCAGTAACCGCGCTCCAATCCCCACACGCCGCCGCTGGTTCCCACGTCGATGTAGTGAATGCCTTTGCCTTTCAGTTCATTCGCCCGCCGCACATCATCTTTGAAATACGAGTTGCCGCCGTCGATGATGGCGTCGCCCGCCTGCAGGTGCGCTGCGAGTTTTTGCACCGTCGTCTCAGTCGCACCTCCCGCCGGAACCATGATCCATATCGCGCGCGGAGGCGTCAGTTTGGCAATCAGATCCTCGAGTGACGCCGATCCCGTGGCGCCCTCACCCGCTAGTTTCTTTACCGAGTCGGCGCCCAAATCAGAGACGACCAGTTGATGCCCGCCGCGCATCAACCGCCGCGTCATATTTGCGCCCATCCGCCCCAAACCCACCATTCCCAATTGCATGTGTGTTGCTCCTAAAGTAGCGCCGGCGTCCCGCCGGCTGTCGCGAGGGCGTCCTCGCCCTCGCATTCGTTATCCACAAGAAAACTACAGAGCCTTCTGAACCGCCGCCTGCAAGCTTGCTAGCCCCGCCTTCAGATTGCTCCCCAGATGAACCCGCAGCGCCCGCCTCCCGCGGTCAGCCAACACCTGGAAATCTCCGCGGGCCTGCGCTGCCTTCACCACTCCAAACGTGTATTTCTGTCCCGGAACCGGCAGTTCCACGGAATCGTCGCAAGTCATTTGCAGAAACACTCCCGAGTTTGGACCACCCTTGTACGCCTGTCCCGTCGAGTGCAGAAAGCGCGGACCGAAACCCAAACAGGTCGCGACGCGCTTCTTGTTGCGCACCAAATGCCGCAAAGCCTGCAGGCTTTGTTCGTTCTCGGCAGTCATCTGGATGTAACCGAGCACCGCGAAGTAATCGCCTGCCTTGACGCGCGCCAAGTGAGCCTTGAGATATCCCGCCACCGACTTGTCGCTACCCGCCGCCCTCGCCAGTTCAGCGGCATTTTTCTCGTCGGTGAACAATTTGATGCCCGCGTCCTCGACGACCGGCTTTTCCGCGGGCAGGGATCCCGTCTTCTCATACGCGGAGGTCAAGTCCCGAGTCGCGATCTTGCTGGCTTCTACATCGGGCTGGTTGAAGGCATTGATCCCGATGATCGAGCCCGCGACGGCAGTGGCGATCTCCCAGCGGAAGAATTCCGCGCCAAGATCGTAGGTATCCGACATCGCGATCCTCACCACCGGATGCCCGGCTTTCTCGATCGCCGCCACTTTCGCATCTTGATCCGCATCCCCAGCCGACTCCAGCCGAACATAGACGAACACGCGATCGCTGGCGTAGACCTCAGGTGTAGTCAGAGCTTCACGGTCGACCGGGATGATGCCTTTGCCGACTTTTCCGGTCGACTCAGCGAGCAGTTGTTCCAACCACGCTCCCAAGTCTGAAATGCCGGGCGACGTAATGATCGTAACTTTATCGCGCCCTGCGTTCGCGGCCGTTCCAAGAATAATGCCCAGCACGGCTCCGGAATTTTCTTCGACGGCGATGCCCGCACCGCAGGCCCGCACCATTTCCGCGGCCCGGGCCAGAAATTTCTTGGTGTCCAGCCCCATCACCGCGGCGGGGACCATGCCGAAGTTCGACAGCGCAGAATAACGTCCGCCAATCGAGGGACGTCCGAAGAAGACATGCAGAAAGCGATCCGCCTCCGCCACCTGTTGCATTTTCGATCCAGGATCGGTGATCGCCATGAAGTGACTGCCGACTTTCACTGCCCCCACAGCCTGCTTCGTGCGCTCGAAAAAATATTGTTTGAAGATGTTAGGTTCGAGCGTGCTGCCCGACTTGCTGGAAACGATAAACAGCGTCTTTGGAATATCGATCTGATGCTCGAACGCTTTCACCTGACCGGGATCGGTAGAATCGAGCACGTGCAAGGTAGGGAAGTGGGCGATCCGGCCAAAGGTCATGCGCAGGACTTCCGGACAAAGACTCGATCCGCCCATGCCCAGCAGCAACACGTGCTGGAAGCCGCGGTTCTGGACTTCCTTCGCAATCTTCTGCAGTTGATCCTGCTGAGCAATCTGCTCGTCGACGATATCAAGCCATCCCAGCCACTTGGCTTCGTCGCTCCCGGTCCAAAGCGTCGCATCGCGCTGCCACAAACGTTGTATGGTTCCATGCGACTGCCAATCGGCGATCGTCGCTTTCACGGTCGTGGCAAGCGATTCCGGCAGGGAAGTCTTCAGTCGGCTCACGGCTATCCTTTTTGCTGCGTGTTTTTCTTGACCGCAGCCAACAGCTTGTCAAACGCGTCGGCGAACAACTTGACGCCGTCCTCGGTCAGCTTATCGGTCACTTCCTTGATCGAAATGCCAGCGCGCGACAGATTGTCCATCACTTTGGCGGCTGTCGGAACATCTTCGGTAAGGCTGTTTCGCAGCCGACCGTGGTCGCGGAATGCGTCCACCGTCGCCGGGGGCATGGTATTGACCGTGTCGGGTCCAATTAATTCCTCGACGTAAATCACATCTCGATAGTTGGGATTCTTCGTACTCGTGCTGGCCCACAGCACGCGCTGGGTCTGCGCTCCCTGGGCCGCCAAAGCCTGCCAGCGCGGTCCGCTAAAAATACGCTGGTAGCGCTGATACGTGAGCTTGCCATTGGCGATCGCCACTTTGCCGAGCAGGCTCTTCAATAAGGCCTGCTGCTTCGCGTCCGAAGTTGTTTTGAGCTTTTCGTTCAGCAGGGAATCCACCAGAGTGTCAATGCGGCTGATAAAAAAGCTGGCCACGCTCGCCATCTTTTTCAGATTGCCACCGCGCGCAGCCAGGTCTTCGAGACCTGCGATATAGGCCTCGGCGACCTTCTCATACACATCTTGGGCAAACAACAAAGTAACGTTGATATTGATGCCTTCGCCGATCAATTGCCGGATCGCTGGAAGTCCCTGCGCCGTACCCGGAACTTTGATCATGACGTTTTCGCGCTTCACCGCTTTCCACAAGCGCCGCGCTTCGTCGATGGTTTCCTGCGTCTTAAGCGCCAGATATGGAGAAACCTCCAGGCTGACATATCCATCGCGAAATTTAGATTCCTCGTATACCGGACGCAGCGCATCTGCGGCATCCTGAATATCGCGAATGGCGATCTGCTCATAAATCCCGGTCGTATCGAGATCTTTCCGAGAGGCGAGCAAGCGCAAAATATCGTCGTACAGAGAACTGTCGGCAATCGCCTTCTCGAAGATGGAGGGATTCGAAGTCATTCCCCGCAGGCCGTCTTCGGTAATTAGCTGCGCCAGCTTTCCGGTGGTAAACAGATCGCGCCGGATGTAATCGAGCCACATCGACTGACCGTAATTGAGCAACTGCTTCAGCGGATTTTTTGTCGCCTTCGAATTTTCCAGAACTCCAGTTGGCTGCATAATATTCTCCACAATCTTCGAATCTGATTTGTTCCCCAACCCACGTTTACTCGCCGGACATCGCCGCGCGGACTTCCTTCACGACCGTATCCACGGTGAACCCGAAATACTTCAGAAGGTCTTTCAATGGCGCCGAAGCCCCGAATCGATGCATGCCGACGTTGCGTCCCTTCAGGCCCGTGTAGCGCGCCCATCCGAAGGTGGACGCCATTTCCACGGAAACACGCGCGGTCACGTCGGACGGCAGAACGCTCTCTTTGTACGCCGCATCCTGCTGTTCAAAGATTTCCCACGAGGGCATGCTAACCACGCGTGCCTTGACGCCCTCTGCCTTCAGTTTTTCGTACGCATCCACGCAGAGCGACACTTCGCTGCCGGTGGCCATCAGGATCACGTCGGGTTTCACTCCGGGTGCATCTGCGAGTACATATGCCCCCTTGGCCACACCGGATGCCGCGGCATACTTCGAACGATCCAGAGTCGGCAGATTTTGTCGGGTCAAAACGAGCGCTACTGGTGAGCTCTGCAGGCGCGCAATGATTTTCCACGACTCCGTCACTTCATTCGCATCCCCCGGACGCAGCACGATCAAATTCGGCATGGCTCGCAACGACGCCAGTTGCTCGATCGGCTGATGCGTCGGTCCATCCTCGCCCACGCCAATGGAGTCGTGTGTGAAGATGAAAATCGACGGACACTGCATCAGCGCTGCCAACCGAATGCTGGCCCGCATGTAATCGCTGAAGTTAAAAAAGGTCGCGCCGAACGCCCGAATGCCCGACACGGTCAACCCATTTACACTCGCGCCCATCACGTGCTCGCGTACACCAAAGTGCAGGTTCCGTCCCGCCGGAGTGGCGGCCTGAAAATCTCCCGCACCTTCGAACTTCAGCGTGGTCTTGTTGGAAGTCGCCAGGTCGGCCGATCCGCCAATGAGCCACGGAATATTCTGCGCCACGACGTTCAGCACCTTGCCAGAGCTCTCGCGGGTTGCGATGCCCTTGGCATCGGCGGGAAACGTCGGCAGATTTTTGTCCCAGCCCGCGGGCAGTTCGTGATGCTGCATGTGATGCAGTTGCTCAGCCAGATCGGGGTACTTCAGAGAGTACTCGGCGAATAGGTCCGACCACTTTGCATGCAGATCGCGTCCGCGCCTTCCTATCCCTTCGCGGAAATGCTCCCGCACACCGTCCGGCACCAGAAACTTTGCATCTTCCGGCCAGCCGTAGAATTTCTTGACGAGCCGCACCTCTTCTTCGCCCAAAGGTTCGCCGTGAGCGGCATTGGTGTCCTGTTTGTGCGGTGAACCGTACCCAATATGGCTATCCACCATGATCAGGGTGGGCC
This sequence comes from uncultured Acidobacteriaceae bacterium, assembly GCA_963707205.1. Classification (GTDB taxonomy): domain Bacteria; phylum Acidobacteriota; class Terriglobia; order Terriglobales; family Acidobacteriaceae; genus Sulfotelmatobacter. The sequence goes on along the minus strand of CAVPQE010000014.1, from coordinate 309,526 downwards.
GGTCTTCGGTCTTGTGGAAAGTATCAAACGCCCGCGCCAGCATCGTCAGATCGTTGGCATCGGCCACGCGCGTCACGTTCCATCCATATCCTACAAAGCGCGTTGCCACATCTTCGCTGAACGACCAATTGGCGGGGCCATCTAGCGTGATGTGATTGTGGTCGTAGATCCAACAAAGATTCGAGAGTTTCAAATGTCCGGCCAGGGATGCGGCTTCCCCGCCAATCCCCTCCATCAAGTCCCCATCCGAACACATGGCATAGACGTTGAAGTCGAAGATTTCGAAACCCGGACGGTTGAAGTTCGCCGCCTGCCATTTGCTCGCGATAGCCATCCCGACGCTGTTGCCTACGCCCTGTCCCAGGGGCCCGGTCGTGGTTTCAACTCCGGAAGTGACATGCGACTCGGGATGACCCGGCGTCAGGCTTCCCAACTGCCGGAAGCGCTTGACGTCCTCCATCGGCACCGCGAGTTCCTTCAAAACCTTGCCCTGCTTATCGACCCGCCGCACCTCGGCGAGGTGCAGCATGGCGTAAAGCAGCATAGATGCGTGGCCGTTGGAAAGCACGAAGCGGTCGCGATTCAGCCACGTGGGATCAGCGGGATCGTAGCGCAGGAACTCTTGCCACAGACAATAGGTCACCGGCGCCAGTCCCATGGGCGCGCCTGGATGCCCCGAGTTCGCCTGCTGCACCGCGTCAATCGCCAGAGTTCGAATCGTGTTAATGCAAAGCGTGTCCAGTTGCTGTCCCGTCGCTAAAACCTGTTCACTGGCTACCATGCGATTCCGCTCCTCCAATTGGAGTTTTCCCCGGGAGATCAGCCCACAACTAATTAGAGTTTCCGATCACGGAAAGGGTTCAATACGCAGAAAAAGTGTATCAATTTCTCGGAGGACATGGATTGGGCTACTGTGAAAAACTGGAGGACGTCAGGGAATTGCCTTACTTGAGGAGTCGGAGGTAGGTGCTTTCGCTTTGGGACACCCGGGTCGTCTCTTGCACGAACTTGACGAACTGGCGCAGACTTTCGCGTTCCGCCGGCGCCATCCCGTCGAAACGGACGCGAACTCCGTTGGCCGGGCCGTTACGAGTGACCACGCCGCTCAGGGCAAACCCTTTCACCCAGATCTTCCCGTTGGGCACCCACAGGCCGATGGCCACTTTCGCGCCAGGCTTGACCGGGTTCGCCGTTTCCACCAGGCATCCACCTACGCTGGTGTTGGAAAGATTGCCCCAGATTGGCGTCGGCGTCTCGTCGACACGAAGTTCGACTGCGACGAAGCACTTGATTCTCGGATTGCGACGGCGGTCGCTCCCGAAATTAGGGCTGAACAAATCGGGCGCAAAAGGTGGCGTATCGGAGGCAGGCGTCGGAACGGGCTGTGGTGCAGAAACCGATTTTGCGGCCGATTTCTCCGCCGGCGAAGTGCCAGCCTTTATCTGCCGCATAGCCGTAAGCAGCGCCTCTTCCCGTTTTCCGGCCGGCGCTTCGCGATACGTTTGCAATAATATTCCTACGTGGCGGACTAGGTCCGGATCGGACAGTATTCGGGTCCAGTCAGTTCCTGTTGCTGCACTCATCAAGTAGACTCTTTCGTTCTTGTAGTCTGTGGCTCTCCACTAGCTTGAACCGACGGTCACCTTCATTCAAGATGACCTAAGTCACAGCATGAAGGTTTCCAGCGTGTCGAGGGCTTTCAGGGCCTCCCCCGTTCTTTGGGCTTGGTCGTTTAGCTTTATTAGGAGCTAGACTGCAAGGACGAGGACGGGCTTCCGGCCCATTCCGACAGAATCGTTTGCATCTCAAAGTCCCGCAAGCGAATCAAATCGGACGAGTTATGCTAGAGGCGAGAAAGGACGCATCGGTTGTTCCGTGGAGTGCCGAACGTTCCCACAATCAAGAATGCGTTGCTCATTGACAATCTCCCAAACGGCAATTTTCGCTATCTGTGTGCTGCTCCTCACCCCGAGCTTGCAGGCTCAGGCTTCGGGGCAAACTTCTTCGGCCCCGAATGTTACCCTCCCGGGCCAACAAAACCCGTTTCTAGGCAGCGCCCCCGAAGGCCAGCCCACTGCGGATGTCCTGCAAATTGACTTCAAGGACGCAATTGATCGGGGGCTGCGGAACAATCTCGGGTTGTTATTGGCTTCGGACCAGGCCGAGATGGCGCGCGGAGAAAAATGGAAGGAACTGAGCGAACTGCTTCCCAACCTGAGCGCGCATGTGTTCGAGAACGTAGAAACCGAGAGTCTCGCCGCGCTTGGGTTCAATAAGCTCCTGCCGTTCTTCGGAGCTCCAGGTGCTAACACGAGCGCTTTTCCGCGGGTAATACCGGCCTTTAACTACTTCGACGCGCGTGCGTCTCTGAGCCAGTCGCTTTTCAATTTCAGGAATCTCGAGAGAGAACGTTCGGCCTCCGAAAGCCTGAAGGCGGCGCAGTTCAGTTACAAGGACGCACGGGAGATGGTTGTTCTCGCGGTTGGCAATTCTTACCTGCAGGCGATTGCTGCCGGGGCTCGCGTGGAAACCACCGAAGCTCAGGTCAAGAGCGCTCAGGCCCTCTACGACAAAGCGGCCGACCAGCAAAAAGCCGGATTAACTCCGGCCATTGATGTGCTGCGCTCCCAAGTCGAACTTCAAACCCGCCAGCAGCAACTGATTGTTGCCCGCAACGATCTCGCCAAGCTGAAATTGAATGTGGCGCGGATCATCGGTCTGCCGCCGGGACAGGAGTTTGTTCTCACTGAAAAAGCGCCCTACCAGGCACTCGCCGCTCTCCCGCTCGACACCTATCTGCAACGCGCCTACGCTTCGCGTGCCGACTATCAGGCGGCTTTGGCACAGGTGCGGTCCGCAGAACTCTCCCGCAGGGCCGCGGCGGCAGGGCGTTATCCCACCGTCGACATCGATGCGAATCTCGGTGACATCGGCGTCAACCCCGCCCAATCGAATGGTACCTGGCAGGTGAATGGCGGTATTAACATTCCGATCTTCGCTGGCAATCGGGTTCACAGCGACGTACTCGAAGCGGACGGGCAATTGAAGCAAGCCCGTTCTCAACTTGGGGATCTCCGAGGCCGCATCGACTATGAGGTTCGCACTGCCCTGCTCGATTTGAACGCTGCCGCCGAGCAAGTGGAAGTCGCCCGCAGTTCCGTTGACTTGGCGGAACAGGCACTCGCACAATCCCAAGATCGATTCACTGCAGGGGTAGCGGACAACCTGGAAGTGGTGCAGGCGCAAGAGGCCGTGGCCAGCGCTCACGAGAGTTACATTCAGAGCCTTTACATCCATAACCTGTCGAAGGTGGAGCTGGCGCATGCTATCGGCGACGCGGAACAGGGCGTCAAACAATATTTGAAAGGCAATCGATAACCGTATGGAGCAAACGACACAGAGTCCCCCCACCAACGTCGAGAAAGCTGGAGCCGAGAAGCCGGCGAACAGCAGCACGAAGCCGTTGCCGGCAAGCGAGGAGGATTTTCACACCAGGCCATCCCGTACGCAGAGTTCCGGCTTCCGCATCGCGGTCGTGATTGCCATCATTGTTCTACTGATCGCCGGCTTCTTCGCCTATCGCTATTTCACCAGCTATGAATCGACCGACGATGCCCAAGTCGACGGGCACGTCAATTCCATCAGCGGGCGCATCTCCGGCCATGTCATCAAACTCAACGTCCAGGACAATCAATACGTGCAGGCGGGAACGGTGCTGGTCGAGATCGATCCGGCGGACTATCAGGTCGCCTACGAGCGCGCCAAGGCTGATTTTGATGATGCTCAGGCAGCCGCTCTCGCGGCTGGGGTGAACGTTCCGATCACTTCCGTCAATACCAGCAGCCAGGTTTCAGCGACTGAAGCTGACGTGAATAGCGCTCGCGCGGGCATTCAGGTCGCCCGCCAACAGTTCGAAGCGGCCAAGGCCCAACTGCAAGAAGCCGAAGCTAATAATGTGAAGGCACAGAACGATCTCGGCCGCTACAAGCAGTTAGTCGACAAACAGGAAATTTCCCAACAGCAGTACGATCAGGCCACCGCCGCCGCCAAAGCAAGCGCCGCGGCCGTCGAAGCCGCGCGCGCCAGCGCCGACGCAGCGCAGCAGCAGGTCACGCAGGCTCAGGGCAGACTCGTCCAAGCCCAGGCCAACTCGCGCTACGCCAATACCGCGCCCAAGCAGATGCAGGTCACGCGCGCCAAGGCTGCGTCCGCTCTGGCGGAAGCGCAGCGCAAGAAAGCAGATCTCGATCAGGCCGCACTGAATCTGCAGTACACAAAAATCGTCGCCCCGGTAAACGGCATCGTCAGCGACCGCACCGTGGAAGTCGGGCAGAATGTCGCTCCCGGCCAGGAATTGATGAAGATCATCAATCTCGACGACATTTGGATCACCGCGAACTTCAAAGAAACGCAACTGCGGCAAATGAAGGTCGGCCAGCGCGTCACCATCGAAGTCGACGCCAATGGCAGAACGTATAACGGCAAGGTAGACAGCGTTGCCGGAGCCAGCGGCGCGCGCTTCAGCTTGCTGCCTCCAGAGAATGCCACCGGAAATTACGTGAAAGTTGTGCAGCGCATTCCTGTCAAGATCGTGCTGGACCCCGGCTCGAACAACGATCACCAACTGCGTCCCGGCGAGTCCGTAACGCCCAAGGTCTGGATTCGCTAATGGGCGCGGCCACCGCAACCATGGATCACGCCGGTGCATGGCGTCCCGCGGTCAATCCGTGGATCATCGCGCTGGCGGTCACGCTGGCGACGTTCATGGAGGTGCTCGACACTTCCATCGCCAACGTCGCCCTGCCCCACATTGCAGGAGGTCTTTCGGCCGGCCAGGACGAAAGCACCTGGGTCCTGACTTCCTATCTGGTTTCGAACGCAATCGTGCTTCCTCTGAGCGGCTGGCTATCGTCCATTGTCGGCCGTAAGAACTTTTACATGGGCTGCGTTGCCCTGTTTACTGTGAGTTCGTTTCTGTGCGGGCTCGCTCCGAACCTGACCACGCTGATCATCTGCCGGGTTCTGCAGGGCGCTGGCGGCGGCGGATTGCAACCCAGCGAGCAGGCCATCTTGGCCGATACCTTTCCTCCGGCCAAGCGTGGCATGGCATTCGCCGTATATGGCGTCGCCGTGGTCACTGCACCGGCGATCGGTCCCACGCTCGGTGGTTGGATCACCGACAATTTCACCTGGCGCTGGATTTTCTTTATCAACATCCCGGTCGGGATACTTTCCATCCTCCTAACGACGAGACTGATTCAGGATCCGCCCTACCTCAAGCGCCGCAAACTCAGCGAAACCAGGATTGACTATATCGGCCTCGGCTTCGTCGCTCTTGGGCTGGGAACGCTGCAGGTTGTGCTCGACAAAGGCCAGCGTGATGACTGGTTTGACTCCCACTTCATCCTGGTTCTTACGCTGATCTCCGTGGCCTCGCTGCTCTTCGTCATCATCTGGGAATGGAGGCACAAGGATCCCATCATCGACTTGCACTTGTTCCGCGACCGTACCTTCGGCATTTCGAACCTGCTCATGTTCATGCTGGGATTCGCCCTGCTCGGTAGCACCTTGCTTCTGCCCCTGTTCATGCAGACGATGCTCGGATACACGGCCCAGCAGTCCGGAATGGCGCTGATGCCTGGCGGATTTGCCATCATGCTGCTGTTACCCCTGGTCGGATTTCTCTTATCACGCTACACCCCACGCTGGCTGCTGCTCTTCGGTCTGGTCATCCTTTCCGCATCGCTGTTTAACATGACCCGCTTTGACCTGCAAATCGACTTCCGTACTGCCGTTGTTGCCCGCATCTTCCAAGCCGTGGGCATGGCCTTCTTGTTCGTTCCCATCAACACGGCTGCCTATGCGTTCCTGCCGCGCGAGAAAAACAACGCTGCTTCCGGCCTGATGAATCTGGCGCGCAACATCGGCGGAAGTGTCGGAATCTCCGTGGTCACCACCATGCTGGACCGCCGCAGCCAGGTGCACATGACCGATTTATCGACCCACCTGAGCCAGTCCAACCCGGCACTGCAGTCGATGATCCAGGGAGCTTCGCGTGCCATGCAGGCCCGCGGTGCCAGCGCGGCAGGGGCTACTCGTCAGGCATATGCTCTGATTCAAGGGACGGTGGAACGCCAGGCCACGATGCTGGCTTATATTGATTGCTTCTGGTTTCTCGGAGTGGCCATTCTGGCGATGGTTCCCATGGTCTTCCTGATGAAAAAATCCAAGCCGGGCGGGGGAATGGCAGTACACTAAAAACAGCCATGTTTCGCGTCATCAGCATCGAGCGCGAGTACGGCTGCGGCGCCGCCGCCATCGCCGCCCGACTGGCCGATCACTTAGGCTGGAAGCTCTGGGACCACCTGCTCACCGAAGAAATCGCCCGCCTCGCCAATGTTGAGTGCTCCGCCGTGATGCGCTGCGACGAGCGCATGGACAGCCGCTTTCACCGCCTCGCGAAGACCTTCTGGCGCGGCAGTTACGAACGCAGCGCCGCTCTGGGCAGTCAGATGTTCGATACCGACCGCATGATGTCGATGATGCAGGAGACGATGAACAAGATTGGGAAGGAAGGGAACGCGGTCGTGGTGGGCCGCGGCGCGCCCTATCTGCTGCGCGAGAATCCCGACGCCTTCCATGTTTTTCTATACGCCCCACGCTCCGAGAAAATCCGGCGTCTCATCGCAGAAGGCCATAGCGAACCAGATGCCGTCGAACAGGTCGATTCCGTCGATCGCGAGCGCATTGCCTACGTGAAGCACTATTTCAACGCCGACTGGCCCACGCGTTCTCTCTATCACGTCATGCTCAACACTGCCGTAGGCAACGAACCGGTGGTCCAGACGATCCTCGACACTATGCAGCTTGTCGAGGGCCGACCCAAAGCCACGAACTACGAGCATCCCAACGTGCCCGCGTCGCAGGACTAGTTCGAGAATAATAAGGAGTATTGCGCTCTACGCCGTGCCGGGTCTGGCTTGCGCAGCCTGTGGCCGAAGGGGACGCTGCGGCGCAGGACAGCAGTTTTCCTCGCAAACATCCTGCCGCGGCCCGAGGGACCCCAGCGCTCGTCGCTCCACGCCCTCACTCGTGCGTTCAAGGATCAGCTCACGAATCATTCCGATGAACTTGGGATGCACGCCCACTGTCTTCGCGCGCACCATGGGCAAAGCCAGCGAATCGCAAAGCTGCCGCGCCTCAATGTCCAGGTCGTACAGTACTTCCATGTGATCGGAAATAAAACTGATGGGAGCCAGCACAACCGCGCTGGCCAGATTGCGCGTCTTCACCTCGCGCAGAGAATCTAGAATGTCCGGCTCCAGCCACGGCTGTCCCGGCGTGCCGCTGCGGCTCTGATACACGAGAGCATCATTGGCCACTCCGAGCCCCGCGGAGACAAGCTTCCTCACTTCTTCCAGTTGGCGGACATAGTCGCACGTGTTCGCCATCGATAGCGGGATGCTGTGTGCGATGTAGACAATCTGAATATTTTGCCGCGCATCTGCCGGAATTTCCCGCTGAGCGTCGCGCAGCCGATCCTCGGTTGCCTCAATAAATCCCGGATGGTTGAAGAATGCGCGCAGCTTGTCGATCTGCGGCGCATCCGGACCGATTTCATTTTGCGCGCGAACGATGTCTTCGCGGTATTGCCGGCATCCGGAATAGGAACTGTATGCCGATGTCACAAAGGCAAGCGCTCGCCGAACGCCGTCCTGCCTCATCTCCTGCAGGGTTTCTGCGAGCATTGGATGCCAGTTGCGATTTCCCCAGTACACAGGCAACTTCGGTCCATTCCGCGACAGTTCGTTCACTAGAGCCGCAATCAGTTCCCGGGTTTGCTGGTTGATCGGGCTCTTCCCGCCGAAATGGTAGTAGTGTTCAGCGACCGCCAGCATACGCTCACGCGGAACATTCCTTCCTCGCAGCACGTTTTCGAGAAACGGCATCACATCTTCCCGCGACTCAGGCCCGCCGAAAGAGACAACAAGAATGGCGTCGTAGTTCATTTCGTTTCGATCAGAGGTGTGAGGTGTATGGTAACTTCGGCATCCTGTCGGCTGTCCCGAGGGCGTCCCGCCCTCGGTGCCGCAGCCAAGGACACCTATGTAGGAAATGGTGCGCCCGGAGAGATTCGAACTCCCGACCTGTTGCTCCGGAGGCAACCGCTCTATCCAGCTGAGCTACGGGCGCGCACGGATGTCTACAGTCTACATGGGGAAGGGAAATGGCTTCAATGTCAGCATGGCCCATGTAGGAGCCGAAAGCAAGTTGAACATCCTTGCCGATGGAACGCGAACGCACCTCGCACGCCAGCGACAACCGCTGACGTGCAGCACTGCCGCGCAAGATGAACCGCGCCTGGAGCGCGTAGCCTTGCAGGCGCGGTTCGGTCAAATTTTCCTGGGAGAATCCTTGCTAATAGCGGTCGCGGCGCCCACCACCACCGCCGCCCCGGCCGCCACGGTCTCCGCGATCGCGGCCACCACCGCCTCCACCACCGCCGGTGCGTTCGGTCTTGGGCCGCGCCTCATTGACGTTGATCGTGCGTCCGCCCACTTGCGAACCATTCAAGGCGGTAATCGCCTTGTCGCCGTCTTCGTTGCTGGCCATCTCCACGAAGCCGAAACCTCGGGAGCGCCCAGTGTCACGGTCCGTCATGATGCTCACGCGGTCCACTTGTCCGAAAGGTTCAAAAAGCGTCCGGAGTTCGTCTTCGTTTGTATTGAAGCTCAGATTCCCCACGAAAATATTCTTCACGCGTCTGCCTCTGCATTGAGCTGTCGGAAGTGCAAGCAATTCGGCGGACTTGGCAGGTCGGGAGGGCCGTTCCTGAAAATCGAGACCGCAGCTGGCGAACAGTCAAATGCGGCGAGCAGTATAGCAGGTTTTCCGAAACCAGCTTGTTAAATTGATTTTAAAATGAATAGCTTGAGCGGGCGCAGACGACCTAGCACTCGTCCACTTTCCAATATCCCTCAGCGTGAAATCCCATCTGCAGCAGCCGGTTCTTGGGATCGTGTCGCTTCCCGCAGCCGGGACAGACGAGATAACGGCTCCAGGCCGTCCCTTGATGATCGTAGTTTTCCGCTACGGAAAACGTTGTCCCGCAACTACAAGGAACAAGGAACATGCGAAGAGGCGCCTTTTCTTTCGCACTCTTTTCGGACTTGCTGTGGCGCTTCACGACTCTTCGACAGTGGCGAATGAGCTCTTCTTGCGTCGATTCGATTGCAGCGTTTTCTTGCGCAGCCGAAGCGATTTGGGCGTAATTTCGACGAACTCATCGTCGGCGATGAATTCTATGGCCTGCTCCAGGTTCAACGGACGGAAGGGGACTAAGCGAATCGCTTCATCCGCGGTCGATGCCCGCATGTTCGTCAGCTTCTTTTCCCGCACCGCATTCACGTCGAGATCGCTATCCTTGGCGTTCTCCCCGATAATCATTCCTTCATACAGTTCCACGCCCGGCCCCACGAAAAGTTCTCCGCGCTCCTGCAGACCCCACAGAGCATACGCCGTAGACACTCCGCCGCGATCGGCGATCAGCGCTCCCGTCAGCCGGTGGGGAATCTCGCCCTGCCATTCGGTGTACCCGTCAAACAGCGCGTTCATGACAATGGTTCCACGCGTGTCGGTGAGCAACTGGCTGCGCAGCCCGATCAACCCGCGGCTGGGTACGCGAAACTCGATCCTCACCCGTCCGTAGCCATGATTGTGCATGTTGGTGACTTCGCCTTTGCGCGATCCGAGTTGCTCCATCACCACGCCGACGAAATCCTCCGGCACGTCCACTGTGAGATGCTCGACCGGTTCCATCAGCTTGCCATCGATGCGCTTGGTCACGATCTCCGGCTTGCCCACCATGAGTTCGTACCCTTCCCGCCGCATCATCTCAATAAGAATGGAGAGTTGCAGCTCGCCGCGGCCCAACACCTTGAACGAATCCGTAGTGCCCGTCTCCTCGACCCGCAAAGAAACATTGGTCAGCAGTTCTTTTTCCAGCCGCTCCCGCAAATTGCGCGACGTGACGTACGTTCCGTCCTTCCCAGCGAACGGCGAGGTGTTGACCGTAAACAGCATCGCGATTGTGGGCTCATCGATTGCAATGTGCGGCAGCGGCGCCGGGTTCTCTGCTTCGGTGATAGTCTCGCCGATCGTGATCCCTTCAACGCCCGCGACCGCGATAATGTCTCCCAATTCCGTTTCCGTGATGTCCGTCCGCTTCAGCCCCGAGAACGAAAATAGTTTGGTGATCTTGGTTTTGTGCAGCGTTCCGTCGAGCTTGGCGATGGCGACTTCCTCGCCCGTATGCATTTTTCCATTGAACACGCGCGCGATCGCCAACCGTCCCAGATAGTCGCTGTAGTCAAGGTTCGCCACCAGGATTTGCAACGGACCCGACGGGTCGCCCTTGGGGTGAGGAATCGTCTTCAGAATCGCATCGAACAGCGGGCGCAAATTTTCGCCGCCGCCCTTGATGTCCGTAGTAGCCGTGCCCGTCTTGGCATTCGTGTAGAGCACCGGGAAATCGATCTGCTCTTCTTTGGCGTCCAGGTCGATAAAGAGGTCGTAAATCTCGTTCAGCACTTCCTGAGGGCGAGCGTCCGAGCGATCAATCTTGTTGATTACGACAATGGGCGGAAGATGTGCTTCCAGCGCTTTGCTCAACACGTAGCGCGTCTGGGGCAGGGGACCTTCGCTGGCATCCACCAGCAGCATGACGCCGTCCACCATCTTGAGCGCACGCTCGACCTCGCCGCCGAAGTCGCTGTGCCCCGGCGTATCCACAATATTGATCTTCACATCGTGATAGAAAATCGCGGTGTTCTTGGCCAGGATCGTGATGCCGCGCTCCCGCTCCAGTTCGTTCGAGTCCATCACTCGTTCGACGTGGTGTTCGTTGGAGCGAAAAGTTCCGCTCTGTTGCAGCATGGCGTCAACCAGCGTGGTCTTGCCGTGGTCGACGTGAGCGATGATAGCGATGTTGCGAATGCCTGAACTCAAAAAGGATCCTTCCCAAAATATTGTCTACTACCACTTTACTATGCGGGAGATGAAACCACCACGAAAGACGCAGCGGGGAGGGATTAGTGGCGGGATGATCTGAGCCAGCAAGATGGCTGGGGGATGCGGTTACCTATTCTGCAGCGCGGTACTTTCGACGAGTTCGGCTCCGACCTCCGCGCTACCTTCCGCTCGTACGCGCAGCCGGTACCAGACCACAATCGTCACCAGCGAAAAGACAAAGATAATGGTCGACACCGCGTTGATCTCTGGCGTGATGCCGCGCCGCAGCCGTCCCCAAATTTCCAGCGGCAGCGTGTTATCGCGGCCGATCAGAAAAAAGCTGACCGCTATCTCGTCCATCGAAAGCGTGAAGATCAGCAGCGCTGCGCCGATGATCGGCAGCTTCAGATTCGGCACCGTGATGCGCCAGAACGTCTGCCAGTAGTTCGCTCCGAGATCGAGGGACGCCTCTTCCTGCGCGCGATCCAATTTTTGCAGCCCGGCGAAAACCTCGGTCGTTGCCACCGAGATCAAAGCCGTGCCGTGCCCGAGCACAATCGTTAGCAGGCTGAGCTTCGTTCCCATCACGTTGAACAGCATGAGCAGCGAAAGCCCCGTAATAATGCCGGGCAAGATCAGCGGCAGCAGCACGAGTCGCCGGAACAGCGCCTTGCCGGGAAATTGCGCGCGGTCCAGCGCCATCGCCGCCGGCACTCCGAACGTCAGCGAGATCGCCATCGCCGCAACTGCTACCTGCAGGCTATTCAACACCGAATCCCAGATCGCCCCATCTGCAAACAAGATGCGGTACCAGTCAAGCGTGAGGTGGTGCGGCGGAAACCCGCCTACGCCCTGCCCGTTGAACGAATAAAGAATGAGGACCGCAATGGGGAGATATAAAAACGAGAACACCGCCGCCGCATGCGCCAGCAACCAGCGTGAGCGCGGGAGATTGCCAGTACCGCGGCTCACGAGAAACTCCATTTCTTTTCCAGACGTTCGGAAAGGAACAGCAGGCTCACCACGATCACCAGCATGCCCAGAGAAATCGCCGCGCCCAGCGGCCAGTTATAGGCCGCGCCAAACAAGCTCACTACGATATTCGAAATCATGATGCCGCTCGGTCCACCCAGCAACAGCGGAGCAAGGAAATCGCCCAGGCTCAGGACGAAGGCGAACGTCGCCCCGGCAACGACGCCGGGAATCGACAGCGGAAAAATAACTTTCCAGAACGTCTGCGCCGGCGTCGCGCCCAGATCGTGCGAGGCCTCAACCAGGCTGCGGGGAATATGCTCCAACGCCGCATAAATCGGCAGGATCGTGAACGGCGTATAGATGTGGGTAAGTGTTAAAACCACGGCAAATGGGCTATAGAGCAAGAACTCAAGCGGATGACTCGTCAGGTGCACATAGTGCAACAGTGTGTTGAGCACGCCATCGGAACCGAGAATCGTCTTCCAGGCATACGCCCGCACCAGATAACTGACCCACAACGGAATAATGACCATCTGATACAGCAGATCTTTCCGCCTGCCCGCGTAGAACGAAAGAAAATAGGCCAGCGGATATCCCAGCAACAGAGAAAACAACATCACGCGCACCGCGATCCACATCGAGCGCAGCAGCGTCTGCCAGTAAACCGTCTTCTGCAACAGCTCTTTATAGTTCTCCAGATTCCACGAATGCACGATAGCCTGTGCTGGCGAGACCGACCAGAAGCTGTAGCAGAACATCAGCGAGTACGGCACGAGCAAAAACACCGTTACCCACACCAGCGGCGGCACCGTCACGACTGTCTTGTAAGTCCGGGAGAACATCAGTTCCTTTCGGCGGACTCGCGCACCAGGACCGCATCGCCGGGAGAGAATTCGAGTTCGACCTCGCTCTGCACTCCGACTCCACTAGCCGTCCGCGCAACTAGGACGAGTCCGTCGGCACATTCCACGCGAATCAATTCTGTTGCCCCGTGAAACGCCTGATGCAAGACTCGGCCACGAACGCGGACTGCGTCGTCGCCCGACCCCCCCGCACCGGCCACCCGAACATGCTCCGGTCGCAAAGAAAAAAGCGCCGGCCCATCCGGAAGCGAAGCCGGCCACGCCAGCGACGCGCAGCGCACCACGCCCCCTCGCACATCGCCCTTCAGCAAATTCGTATGCCCGATGAACTGCGCGACATAAGCCGTCGCCGGACGGCTATAAATCTCGCGTGGTGTCGCCACCTGCTCCAATTCGCCCGAACGCAGCAATGCGATGCGATCCGACATCACCATGGCCTCTTCCTGATCGTGGGTCACGAATACAAACGCAATGCCCACCTCGCGCTGCAGCGATTTCAACTCTACTTGCATCTGCCGGCGCAAGTTCGCATCCAGCGCCGAAAGCGGTTCATCCAGCAACAGTAGCCGCGGCCGGTTCACCAGCGCGCGAGCCAGGGCCACGCGCTGCTGCTGTCCTCCGCTGATCTTCGACGGTTTCGCCTTCGCGTATGCCGTCATCTTTACTCTGTCCAGCGCCTCCGCGACTCGCTGCGCAATCTCCGCCGCCGGCCGCTTCGCCACCCGCAACCCGTACGCCACATTTTGCTCGACCGTGAGGTGCGGAAACAACGCATACGATTGAAACACGGTGTTGACGCGCCGCCGGTACGGAGGCTGGTGATCCAGCCTCTCGGTCCCCATCCAAAGCTCGCCTGAAGTCGCGGTCTCAAAGCCTGCAACAATCCGCAGCAGCGTGGTTTTTCCCGATCCGCTCTCGCCGAGGATGGTCAGAAATTCTCCCTCCGCAATCTCCAGAGAGACATTCCGCAACACTACGTTGCGGCCGAAAGTCTTGGCCACATTCCGAATAGTGAGCAGGGCTGGTTTCGCCGCGGAGGCGGTGTTCGCGGTTACTGCGATGGTGGGAGTGATCGGTGCCATGTGTGGTTTGGGTTCGCAGGCGACGCTCTTGCAATCCCGGAAATCGTCTGCTCCGTTATTTATTGCGCGGCCTTCACGTCGTTCCAAATCTCGGTATACTTCGCGCGCCGCGGCACGTTCTGCCAGAAATACAACCGCTTCTGATAATTGTCCACGTCGTCCAGATGCAGCGTCTTCACCTCGTCCGGCGTCATGAACTGCGCCGCTTGCGGATTCGCCGGAACGTAGTGTGTCTTGTCGGTTACCAGCTTCTGGGTCTTGGCCTCCACCATGTACTCCAGAAATTTGTGAGCGAGTTCTTTATTCTCGCTGCCTGCCGTGATCATCAGGTGATCGATCCACCCCGTAGTGTTTTCCTTAGGAATTGTTTCGCCCACAGGAAAGTCTGCTTTCTTCAGATCAGCGGTATTAAGGGGCCAGCCCATCGCAATCACAACTTCGTGGCTCTCAAACAGATTCGTCAACTCGCCGCCAGTCGCCCACATCTTGCGGATGTCCGGTTTCAACTCCAGCAGTTTCTTCTTGACCGCCTCCAGTTGCTGGTCGCTTAAGTTGTAAAGCTGGGACGGATCGGGTTTGTCATACCCCAGAACCTGCGCCGCCATGTAGACCGTCGACAGATCGTCCCACACCGAAACCTTCCCTTTGTATTTCGGGTCCCACAGGACGTTCCAGGAATCCGGCGGCTTCGCAAAAACCGTTGTGTCGTAGATGATCGGGTCTGGTCCCCACATGAACGGCACGCCATACACTTGGCCGTTCGCGCGCACCAGTGGCAGAGAAGTGAGTTGCGCAGAGAGCTGGCTGTAGCTCGGAATCTTCGCAAGGTCGAGCGGCGCTGCCAATCCTGTCGTCGCGATCGATGTCGCCACATCGCTCGACGGCGATATCACGTCATAATTCCCCGCGCTTCCTCCCCGCAACTTAGCCATCAGCTCATCGCTCGATCCCATATACGATGCCGAGACCTTGCAGTGGTTCTGTTCCTCGAAAGTTTTGATGAACAAGGGATCGGCATAACCTTCCCACACGAGAAGGTTGAGCGTGGGCGTCCCCTTAGAACAAGAGCCGACGCCTGCTAGCGCCGCGAGCAAGGGCAACGAACGGACCCAGCGTTGCCAGTTCATTTTTCCTCCAGGACTTCAGCGTTCCCCTGCTAAAAAGTGGGCGGAGTGTTGATCCACAGAACCCAGGTTTCCTTGCGTCCCGGGTTCTTCCACCGATGTGGCGTCGCACTCTCAAAATAAAAACTGTCCCCCGGCTTCAGTTGGTATTCCTCACCTTCCACGGTGATCTCCAAATCTCCACGCAACACATAAATAAACTCTTCTCCTTCGTGGGTGTAGGGATCTCCGCTTCCCGCTTCCGGCGCAATACGAAACAAATGCGGCTCCATCACCGTGTTGCCCCAGGCTAGAAGTTCCATTCGTACACCTGCACCGGCTTCGAGCACTTTCCGCTCCGCGGGACGCACCCGGCGGCTGCTCGCTCCAGTGGCATCGAAGAAATCCAGAATGTTTGTTTTATAAAATCGCGCCAGTTTGCGTAGAGTTCCGACCGATCCGCTCATCTGAGAACGTTCCAGTGCGCTGAGAAATCCCACGGAGATGCCGACGGCCTGCGCCACCTGCGCCAGCGAAAGTCGCCGTCGCCCCCGCAATCGCCGCAGGTGCCCACCAATGGCACCCGCATTTCCATCAGCCGCCGGACGCACCTTACCCTCACGCCTTAACAACTGAACAATTGCGGCCGCGTTGAGCCCGCGCACCTTGCGTAGAAATCGCGCCCGCTTCAGCAGTTTAACGTCTTCTGCGCTGTACAGACGGTACTTGCTTTCCGTGCGTCGCGGCCGCGCCAGCCCCAGGCTTTCCCATGAGCGGATCACCGACGGCGACACCCCCACCTTTCGCGCTACGTCTCCGATTTTCAAGTAAGGTTCAGCCATGCTGGTTTTCATCGCGAACGGGGGGCAAGTCAAGAAGCTGCATTAGAAATTTCTATAGGAAGAACTCGTTTTTTTCCCCTTGACAGTTCGCACCCCCCTTCTCTAACCTTGCGGGATTATAGCAAGGTTGTAGCTCGATACAAGCTGTCGCTTTCAAACAAAAAAACAACTCTCTCGAAGATGTCTGGAGACACCATGCTCTCACTGCGACCCCGCTCGTCGAAGCGATGCCTGTATAGCGCGCATCTGAAAACGGTGCGCCTGGCTCTTGTCCTCTGTCTCTCGCTCCCAACCCTGCTCTTGGCTCAAGGCACCGGCGGCCGCATTCTCGGTCGGATCGCCGATCCCACGGGCGCGGTGCTGTCCGGAGTGAAAGTCACCGCCACCAATGACGCCACCGGTGTCAGCCAGAATACCGTTAGCAACGACAGCGGTGATTATGTGCTCCCCAATCTTCCAGTGGGTACTTACTCTCTCTCCTTCGACCTGACCGGATTCAAAAACATTGTTCGCCACACCATCTCGCTCGACGTCAACCAGGTCATCACCCTAAATATGACCATGCAGGTGGGCCGGGCCCAGGAAGTGGTCGATGTCACTTCCGAGGCTCCGCTCGTCGATACCAGTAGCACTCAGCTTGGTGCGGTCGTCAACAATCGCTCGGTGAACGAACTGCCTCTCAACGCTCGCGATACTTACCAGTTCTTGCAGTTGCAGCCCGGCGTGCAGTCGCAGTTGGGATCGAGCGGTGGAACGTTCTATGGCAGTAACGATGCCGGAGCAGTATCCGTTAACGGTGGTCGAACCCGCGCCAACAACTTCAGCGTCAACGGCGGCGATGCCAACGATCACGTTCGTCAATCTTGCCGACCATCCAGCCCACTCCCGACGCCATCGAAGAATTTCGTGTCATCAGCAATACCTTCGACGCCGAGTACGGCCGCAACTCCGGCGCCGTGGTGAACGTTATTACGAAATCGGGCACCAACCAGTGGCACGGAAATCTCTATGAGTATTTCCGCAATACAGTTCTGAATGCGCAGGGATACTTCAATACGATCAAACCGCAAGAAAACCAGAACCAATTCGGCGGAACTTTTGGCGGCCCGATCGTGAAAGATCGCACCTTCTTCTTCGTCTCCTATGAAGGCCGCCGTGTGCGGCAGGGAATTTCTGGCCAGACGGTTGCCGTCCCAAATCCGCAAGAGAGGGCCGGAGTTTTCTCTGTTGGTGCCGGCAATAGCCTCGGTGGCTCGATTACCGACCAGTTCGCAGCGGACGCGCTGAACGGCAGGCCAGGCTGCACGTCTGCAATTACGGCCGCCGGCGGTGCGACTCCCGCCGCTGGCATGCCCTGGGGAGGCGCTCCCGGAGTCGGAATATTCCCCACGGATGCTAATGGCAATGCAACCATCCCAACGCAATGCATGGACCCGGTCGCGGTCGATATGCTTCGCTTCATTCCGGCTGCAAATCGCCCCGACGGCATCAATTACCAAGCCGTACCCGTGAGCGCTGACACCCAGAATCAGTTCACTCTCCGGTTCGACCATCACATCAATTCCCGGCAGAATTTCAGCTTCTACTACTATTTCACCAACGATACGAATTTCCAGCCCTTCTACGACTTCCAGGCTTCCGGAGCGAATGTTCCTGGTTTCGGCGCGAACGTTGGTTCTCGCTACCAGCAATTCAATCCCAGCCATACCTGGACCATCACCAATTCTCTGATCAACGAATTCCGCTTCACTTACATGCGCGAAGGCCAACTGACCTTCCAGCATCCGCAGAGCACCAACGCTGTGCAGGCCTCCTGTGTTTCTCCCGCCGCTCAGGCAGTTTGCTTCAACGGCGTCTCGGATTCGAACTCTGGACCCGCTTCGATTCAGGCCGACCTAGTGGCAGCCGGGCTGTCGGCAACGAGTCCTCAATACGGCATCACGACCGGTTTGCCTTCCAATCGCACAGGAGTTCCTTTTATCAATGTGGCCGGCGGCTTTGCCATTGGCAACGGATGGGAAGGCGAACTACCGCAGGTCGGGAACTCTTTCATGTGGACCGACAGCCTGACGTGGGTGAAATCCAATCACACCATGAAGTTCGGCGCGGACATACGCCGTTCTCGCTTCGATCAGACCCTCTACTACAACGTCAGCGGCCAATTTACTTTCAACAGCACGACCGAAAACTCCGTCCTCTACGGCGATAATTATCCAGGTTACTTGTTGGGATTGGACGACAGCTACACTCAGGGTTCGGCGCAGCGAGAGAATATTCGCAATACTGGAGTTTATCTTTTTGCGCAGGACAGCTGGAAAATCAGACCCTCTCTCACCCTGAACTACGGCCTTCGCTGGGAGTTGGATACTCCGCTGGCCGATGCTCTCCACCACGTCCAAACCTTCCGTCCTGGCCAGAACTCGACTGTTTATCCTTGCGTTTTAACGCCCGCCGACCAAGCTAGCCTCGGAGGCACCGACTGCGTCTCGGCAGGTGTTCAGCCTACCGGCCTGGTTGTTCCGGGAGATGCTGGCATTCCCGCTGGACTCACGCAGACTTACTACAAAGCCTTCGCGCCCCGCATTGGACTCTCCTACGCCCTCAATTCCAAGACCACCTTCCGCGGCGGATGGGGAATGTTCTATAACCCCATGGAGCAATTAGTACTCGAGCAGTTCGGCGCCGAGCCACCTTTTGGCGGCAGCACCTTCTTACCCGCCACCTTTCTGAATACTCCTTTCATCTCGCAAGCCGGCACCGTCAGTCCCAATCCCTTCACCGGTATACTCAGCCCCAAGCCCGGAACTCCGCAGGATTGGGCTTCCTTCCGTCCTATGCTGCTCTACGGGGATTTCCAGCCTCACATGCGGACCCAATATTCGGCACAGTACAACCTCAATATTCAACGGGAACTGGCTCGAGACGTGGTATTGCAACTTGGCTATGTCGGATCGCAGGGACATCGCCTGCTGGCTTCGCACGACATCAATGCGGCGAATCCGCAGACCTGTCTGGACATCATCGCCCTCGCGAACAACTGATCCCACCAGCGTCTCCTCCTACGGTTCACCGGGAAGTTGTGGGCCATTCCTGGAAGACAATCAATTCACGGTCACGCTGCCCGCTTCCAACGGACCCCTGTTGCCGAATGGATTCCATCTGCCTACCGGCGGCACGATCCAGGCGGCAGGACAGACGCTCAACTTTGTTGGACTTCGTCCCTATTCTTCGCCCGAACTGCAATCCCCTGACCGGTGGCCCCGGGAACGGTTGTCCCGCCGACGGTGTTCCCGTCTTCACCAATATCTTTGCCGAAGACACCATCGCTGCCTCCGCGTACAACTCGCTTCAGGCCAGCGTGGAAAAACGCTTCTCGCATGGACTGCAATTGCAGGCTGCCTACACGTTCAGCAAGTCTCTGGACTGGGCGTCCAGCTTCGAAGAAACCGTTAACCCTTTCGACTACAAAGCCAGCCGCTGCTCTGTCGCTCTTCAATTCCGCGCAGCGCTTTGTCATCAACTATTTCTGGGACTTTCCAGTCCGGAAGTACAGCGGATTTAAGGGAAAGGTTCTGGATGACTGGCCATGTCGGGAATCATCCAGTTCCAGAGCGGCTTCCCCATTCGCATCCAGACGCAGGACGATAACGAATTGATCAGCTAGCTTGTTCTTCCTCGGAGCGGGAGCGCCGCAACTGTCGGGCCCGCTGCAGATCCTGAATCCAAAAACGAACGGCAGTCTCTATCTAAATCCGGCTCAGTTCTGCGGACCCGACGCTCGGCACTTTCGCAACTACTCCGCGCTCGATTTGCTGCGGTCCCGGAGAAAATCAGTGGGACATGACGTTCTCGAAGAAGATTGCACTCTCGGAGCGAAATACTTCCAGTTCCGCGCCGACATTTTCAATTTGTTCAATAAGACCCAGTTCGTAAATCCCGACGGCAACTTCAGCAATACAACCTTTGGCCAGGTCTTGCAGGCGCGAGACCCGCGCGAAGTGCAGTTTGCCCTTAAGTTCTATTTTTAGTGATGCGGTAAGATTTATTGATAAAGACCCGGGCGGTTTCGGCCGCCCGGCATTCTAATGGCCCGCCCATGCCGGCCTGAGTTTTCCCGGAGCAATTCGATGTATCCCGATCTACAGAAAGAACTCGCCACTTTCGAGCGGCGCACGCCCAAATCCGCCGAAGCCCACAAGAAGAATCTCAAACGCATTCCGCTCGGTGTCGCCAGCAACTATCGCGCTTATGATCCCTGGCCGATTTTTGTGAAGGAGGCCAGCGGCAGCAAGTTCCGCGACCTCGATGGCAACGAATACATCGACCACAACCTGACCTTCGGCGCGCTGATGGCTGGACACTGTCATCCCGCTGTCATGAAGGCCGTCGAGAAGCGCCTCACCACCGGCACCATGTTCGGTATGCCCCACGACATGGAGTGGGAACTCGCCGAAGAAATCTGCAACCGCTTCCCGGTCGAGATGTGCCGCTTCGGCAACAGCGGTACCGAAGCCACCATGCACGCGATTCGTCTGGCGCGCGCTGCCACCGCTCGCGACAAGATCGTTAAGTTCGAAGGCGCCTATCACGGCCTACACGACAGCGCCCTGGTCAGCGTCAAGCCACACGCTCCCGACTATGGCGACATCCACAATCCCACGGCTGTAACCGGCGGTCTCGGCGTGCCGAAATCCGCCATTGCCAACGTGCTCATTGCGACATTCAACGATCTCGCCACCGTCGAGCGCCGCTTCAAAGAGAATCCCGGCGAAATCGCGGCGATCATCCTTGAACCCATTCTCATGAACGTTGGCCTCTGCCTGCCGCAACCCGGCTTCCTGAAAGGCTTGCGCGAAATCGCCACCAAACAGGGCGCGTTGCTGATCTTCGACGAAGTCAAAACCGGCGCGAAACTCGGCTGGGGCGGCGCCAGCGAATACTTCAACGTCATGCCCGACATGATTTGTCTGGCCAAGTCGATCGGCGGCGGCCTTCCTCTGGCCGCTTTCGGCACGCACCGTTCCGTGATGGACCTCATCAGCCAGCACAAGGTCTTCCACGGCGGCACTTACAACACGAACCCCGTTTCCATGGCCGCGGGCCTCGCGACGTTTCGCGAAGTACTCACCCGCGAGAACTACGCCAAAGTCGACAAACTCGGCAAAAAGCTGGCAGACGGCTATCGAGCCACCATCGCGAAAGTCGGACTGCAGGCGTACATCGCCCAAGCCGGAGCCAACGGCGCGTTGATGTTCTATCCGAAAGAGATTCGCAACTATCGCGACTGGGAAAAGATCGACGTCGACCTGTGGCGTCATTACTGGTTCGGCATGGTCAACCGCGGCGTGATGGCCCAGCCCTACTGGTGGGATGAGCAATGGACCATCTCCGTCCAGCACACCGACGCCGACATCGACAAGCACCTGGCGGCGTTCAACGATATCGCTGCCTCCCTGGCGAAAGCTCAGCAAGAGCGCTCCGCACCGGTCGCGGTCGCGCACTAAAAATGTTGCTTGTGTGGGGCGGGCGCCCTCGCCCGCCTCTGCATGCACCACCAAGACTCACGTAGCGACAACCGCCTCGGCTGTCCGCCGAGCGACGCGAGGCGCCCCGAGGATAATTGTCCACGACGACACAATCCGTCGCACAGCCCAACCTGATCCGTGCCCTAGGACGCCGCGATCTCGTTCTCCTGTTTGTGGTCGCAGTCTTCAACCTCAACGTCGTCCCCTCCATCGCCGCCAACGGCGGCGTCACCGTCTGGCTCTGGATCATCTCCCTTCTCCTTTTTTTCTGGCCGCAAGGCATCGCGGTCATCGAACTCGCCCGCCGCTATCCCGGCGAAGGCGGCGTTTACCTCTGGGCTAAAGAAGTTTTCGGCGACTTCCACGGATTCCTCTCCGGCTGGTGCTACTGGACCAACAACATGCTCTACGTTCCGACGGTCATGCTCTATTTCGTCGGCGTCTCGGTCTACGTTCTCGGCCCCGGCCACCAGGGCCTTCCCGACAACAAGATCTTCGCTGCATGTGTTTCTCTCGCGCTGCTCGCACTGCTAACGCTGCTCAATATCCTCGGCCTCGGTGTGGGCAAGTGGATCAATAACGTTGGCGCCATCGGAACATTCATCGCCGCAGCCGTGCTCGTCGGCCTGGGCGTTGTTATCTGGTCGCGCTTCGGTACCGGCATCACCGCAGCCGATTTCAAAATTCCCGCCAACCCGCGCTTCGTTCTCAACTCTTTCGGTGTGATCTGCTTCGGCCTCGTCGGTCTCGAACTCGCTTCCGTCATGGGCGATGAAATTCAGGACCCTCGCCGCACTCTCCCCGGCGCCGTCGCCTGGGGAGGCTTGTTGTCCGGCACACTCTACATCGCCGCTACGCTGACCTTACTCATCGCAGTCGGCAAGAACGTCAACGTCCTGCAAGGTGTGGTGCAGGCGGTGACTGGAATGTCCGCCCGCGTGGGCGTGAGCTGGATCAGCATCCCCTTTGCTCTGATGCTCAGCCTCGCAATCGCCGGCATTGGTTCCGCTTGGATCGGCGGCTGCTCCCGCATTCCCTTCGTCGCCGGCCTCGATTCCTACATGCCGTCCTGGCTCGGCAAAGTTCATCCGCGATACGCCACTCCATACGCGGCGCTCCTCGTGCAGGGAATCGTCTCCGCGATTCTGGTCATTCTGAATTTTGTCGGCGCCGGGGTTCAGGAAACATTTCAAAAGCTCCTGTCGTTGGCAGTGGTGCTGCAACTGGTACCGTTCGTCTACATGTTCGGCGCGTTGGTGAAATTCGCGGTGACGGAATCGAAACCCAAAGGCCAGTACAGCCGAACCACCCTATTCCTCGCGGGCCTCAGTGGATTCCTGACTACGATCCTCGGCATTGCCCTGGTATTTTTTCCGGCCCAGCAGATCACGTCGCTGTGGCAGTACGAATTGTGGATGTTCGGCGGCACGCTGTTTTTTATCGGCCTGGCCGCCTTTTTCTTTTTCATCTACGGTCGCCGCAAGGCTCTGCGGGATGTTCCCTTAACGATGAGCCGTGTGGAGACGGGCGATTCTCCCGTCGCGGCGAGCGAAGCTCGACGTTGAATTTGATCTGTGTGGGAACAGCCGCCCTCGGCCGTCCGGCGAGCGCAACTCGCCATTGATCTTAGAACGGGGATGGGAAGACTCCTGGGGGCGGTGACGATCGAGTCAGCACGCTCCAGCCCCGTAGGGGCGGCATATATTAGCCCAGGAAGAAGTCCTGGGTAAGCGGTAAAAAAAGAACCG
Organism: uncultured Acidobacteriaceae bacterium; assembly: GCA_963707205.1. GTDB lineage: Bacteria > Acidobacteriota > Terriglobia > Terriglobales > Acidobacteriaceae > Sulfotelmatobacter. The sequence goes on along the minus strand of CAVPQE010000014.1, from coordinate 286,378 downwards.
AGTCCCGTAGGACGGCATAATTTTCCACGCGACTTTATTCGTGCGAAGGGCGTTGGCCCGTCGACGACAGGAGGCCCAGTATCATGCCCAGTGGAGTTCAGACCGACGTGAAAACCTACCAGATGTTCATCAACGGCGAATGGGTCGCAAGCAAGTCCGCGAAGACCTTCCCTGTCTACGATCCCTCTACCGAAGAAGTGATCGCTCAGGTCCCTGACGCCTCGGCCGACGACGTCAACCGTGCCGTCGCCGCCGCCAAGGCCGCCTTCGAAGAAGGTCCATGGTCGACCACAACCGCGCAAGAACGCGGCCGCGTCCTCTTCCGTCTCGCCGACAAAGTCCGTCAGAACCTGCCCGCACTCGCCGAACTCGAGTGCCGCAACACCGGCAAGCCTATCGTCGAAGCCGAGTACGACCTCAACGACGTCGCCACCTGCTTCGAATATTATGGTGGTCTTGCCACCAAGGTCGTTGGCTATGTGAATCCTGTCCCCGACAACGCCATGAGCCTCACGCTCAAAGAACCGGTCGGCGTTGCCGGACAAATCATCCCGTGGAATTATCCGCTGCTGATGGCCGCGTGGAAACTGGCGCCAGCGCTGGCCGCCGGTTGTACCTGCGTCCTCAAGCCTGCCGAGCAGACTCCGCTCACCGCCCTTGAACTCGCGAAACATTTCGCCGACTGCGGCTTGCCTCCGGGCGTCGTCAACATCGTCACCGGTTTCGGCGAGTCCTGCGGCGCTCCGCTCGTCCAGCATCCCGACGTCAACAAAATCGCTTTCACCGGCAGCGCCGCCGTCGGCAAGATCATCGTCAAGCAAGCCGCGGACACCGTGAAGCGCGTCACTCTCGAACTCGGCGGCAAGTCTCCCAACATCTTTTTCGCCGACGCGGATTTCGAAGCCGCCATCGACGGCGCTCTCTTCGGCGTCTTCATCAATCAAGGCGAGGTTTGCTCAGCTGGCAGCCGCATCCTCGTCCAAAAATCGATCTACAAAAGTTTTGTCGATGCGATGACCGAAAAAGCCAAGAAAATCAAGCTCGGTCCTCCTTTGGAACGCGAAACCAAGATGGGCCCGCTGGTCAGCAAAGAACAATACGATCGCGTGAACTCCTATATCGAGATCGGCAAGAAAGAAGCCAAACTCGCCTCCGGCGGCGGACGCCCCGAAAAATTCGCCAAAGGCTTCTACGTCCAGCCCACGATTTTCTACGACGTGAACAACAGCGCCCGCATCGCCCGCGAAGAAATCTTCGGCCCCGTCGCTGCCGTGATTCCGTTCGAAGACGAAAAAGACGCTCTCAAGATCGCCAACGATTCTCCCTATGGTCTAGCCGCCGCTGTCTGGACGCGCGACATTTTCAAGGCCATGCGCGCCGTAAAAGCTCTGCGCGCAGGAATCGTCTGGGTCAACCACATGCAGCCCACCTACGTCGAAGCGCCGTGGGGAGGCTACAAGCAATCCGGCTTTGGCCGCGAACTCGGTCCTTGGGGCATCGAAGAATATCTCGAGACCAAGCAGGTATACATCAATCTCAATGAGTCCCCGATCGGCTGGTACTGAAAAGCAGTTGCCAGTTGTCAGTTGCCAGTAAAGCGATTCTGGCCGGACGAGTATAAAACTGAGAACTGGGAACTGACCGGAAGCCGGAAGCCGAGCGCCAGAAGCCGTTAACTGAGAACCGAGAACTGAGAACTGGAACTTAAGATGTCCACCATCCAACTTCGCACTCCCATTCCCGGCCCGAAATCCAAGGCCCTGTCTGAGCGCCGCGCCAAAGCCGTGCCCCGCGGCCTTTCTCACGGCACACCAATCTACGTAGCCAAGGCCGAAGACGCCTGGCTCGAAGATGTCGACGGCAACCGCTACCTCGACTTCGCCGGCGGCATCGGCTGCCTCAACGTCGGCCATCGCCAGGAAGCTGTCGTTGAGGCCGTGAAAGATCAACTCGACCACTTCCTGCACACCTGCGTGCAGGTCACGCCTTACGAGAGCTATGTCCGCCTCGCCGAGCGCATGAACCACGTCACTCCTGGCAAGTTCGCCAAGAAAACGATTTTCCTCAACAGCGGCGCCGAGGCGGTCGAGAACGCGGTCAAGATTGCCCGCGCCTACACGAAACGCCCTGGCATAATCGCCTTTGAAGATGCGTTCCACGGCCGCACCATGATGACGCTGGCCCTAACCAGCAAGACGCATCCGTATAAGGCCGGATTCGCCCCGTTTCCCGGCGACGTGTATCGCGTGCCGTTCGCGTACTGCTATCGCTGTTCGTACAACATGAAGTATCCCTCGTGCGATCTCTATTGCGCGCGGCATCTTGAGGATGCCTTCAAGCGCGTCGTGGCCAACGAGGAAGTGGCCGCCGTGATTGCCGAACCGGTGCTAGGAGAAGGTGGATTCATCGCGCCTCCGCCGGATTATTTCCAAGTCCTGATCGATCTGTGCCACAAGCACGGCATCCTCTTCATTGCCGACGAAGTGCAGTCCGGCTTCGGACGCACCGGCGCGCTCTTCGCCAGCGAGCGTTACGGCATCGAGCCCGATCTTCTGGTCACGGCAAAATCCCTCGGCGGCGGCTTGCCGCTTGCTGCGGTCACAGGCCATGCCGAAATCATGGACGCTCCCAGTCCTGGCGGTCTCGGCGGAACGTTCGCGGGAAACCCTCTCTCCTGCGCCGCAGCCTTGGCGGTGCTCGATTTGTTCGAACGCGAAAACCTACTCGGACGCGCCAATGAACTCGGCGACCGCTTCCAGACCCGCGCGCGCGAGTGGCAGTGTCGATGGCCTATCATCGGCGACGTGCGGGGCCTCGGTGGCATGCAAGCCATCGAACTTGTGCAGTCGCAAGAATCAAAGGTTCCCGCAACCGACGAAACCAAGAAGATCACGCAGTACTGCTACGAGCACGGCCTGATCACGATCACCGCCGGCTCCTACTCCAACGTGATCCGCGTCCTTGTCCCGCTGGTCGCCACCGATGCACAAATCGACGAAGGCCTGGGTGTGTTGGAGTCCGCGTTGGCCGCGGTGTGCAGCAAAAAAGACGCAGTAGCGCACTTGGTGTGAAGAGTTTGACTTGGTGTGTGGGGCCGGGTCTTTGACCCGGACAGGCCGAGTGCAGCTCGGCTCGCTTTTCGCTTGCAGAATTGAAAATCTTTCGTCCGAGGCACTCGAAAATAGCCCCCACTTCAGTGGCGGGTAAGCCAAGCGCAGGAGAATCAGTCCCGTAGGGGACGGCTGAAATACACGCACAAACTCGGTTATGATCGAAGCATCCTTCGCGATAGCAGAGGCCTTACCATGACGGTAGCAGCACCTCCCATCACCAAGCTCACGAACTTCATCAATGGCCAATGGACCGACTCGCACGCGTCCGAATGGCGCGACGTCGTAAATCCCGCCACAGGCGAGCTCCTTGCCAGCGTCCCGCTCGCCGACGCCGCTGAAGTCAACGCCGCCGTCGAAGCCGCCGCCGCAGCCTTCCCGGCATGGCGCCGCACTCCGCCGGAAGACCGCATCCAGCCTCTCTTCAAGCTCAAGATGCTGCTCGAAGAGCACATCGATGACATCGCGCGCATCATCACCATGGAAAACGGCAAGACATTCGCCGAAGCCAAAGCCGAGATGCGCCGCGCCATCGAAAATGTGGAAGTGGCTTGCGGCATTCCGATGATGATGCAGGGCTACAACCTCGAAGACGTTGCCCGCGGCATCGACGAAATGATGATTCGCCAGCCCATCGGTGTCACGGCCGCGATCGTGCCGTTCAATTTCCCGGGCATGATTGCCTTCTGGTATCTGCCTTACGCCATCGCCACGGGAAACACATTCATCCTCAAACCCAGCGAGCGCGTTCCGCTCACCATGCGCTACGTGTATGAGCTTCTGGAAAAAACAGGCCTACCGAAAGGCGTCGTCAATCTCGTGAATGGGGGCAAGGCGGTGGTCGACGCGCTCATTGACCATCCGAAAGTCCGTGCCATCAGCTTTGTCGGGTCGACTCCGGTAGCGCGTTATATCTACGCGCGCTCAGGCGAGCAAGGGAAGCGTTGCCAGTGCCAGGGCGGCGCCAAGAACCACGTCATCGTCCTTCCCGATGCCGACATGCCGATGGCTACGCAGATCATCAGCGACAGCGCCTTCGGCTGCGCCGGACAACGTTGTCTCGCCGTTTCGGTTGCGGTCACCATTGGCGAAGCGCAGAAAACTTTTCGCGACTCGATCGCCGAAGCAGCGTCGAAGCTCCGCGTCGGCAATGGTCTCGAGGACGGCGTACAGATGGGACCCGTAATTACGCCACAGAGTAAAGAACGCGTCGAATCGTTAATCGGCCTCGGCGAGAAACAAGGTGCGAAAGTTCTGCTCGACGGCCGCAACTCGAAGATTCCGAAATACGAGTCTGGCAACTTCGTGAAGCCCACCATTCTCGATGACGTTCCCGCCACCAGCGATCTCGCCGACACGGAAATCTTCGGCCCTGTACTAAGCCTTGTTCACGCTGATAACCTGGACGAAGCTTTGGCTTTCCTCGAACGCAGCGCCTACGGCAACCAGGCGTCTCTGTTCACGTCGAGCGGATCGGCAGCGCGACGCTTCCGTTACGAAGCGCCTGCCGGAAACATCGGCATTAACATCGGCGTGGCCGCGCCCATGGCCTACTTCCCGTTCAGCGGATGGAAGAACAGCTTCTTCGGTGACCTTCACGGACAAGGCCGTGACGCCATCGAGTTCTACACGGACAAGAAAGTTGTCGTCGAACGCTGGGCCAAAGAGCACAGCCGCAAGTTTTAGAAATTTAGCAATTTGGAAATTGGGTAATTGAAAATCAACCTGCGGTGGCAATCACGTTGTCAGTTCTAAAATTACCCAATTACAAAATTACCCAATTGCTCAATGGTTACAGGAATGAGGAATCTATGACTACTGCTACTGCAACTCCTGCAATGACCGGGAAAGAAATTGTCGATCTCACCAAAAAGCACACCCTCTTCGAATGGTCCGCGCAATCGAAGGTCGATCCGATCCCGGTCGCTCGCGCCAAGGGCATTTACTTCTGGACGCCTGAGGGCAAGCGCTTTATCGACTTCAACAGCCAGTTGATGTCGGTCAACATCGGCCACGGCGACGAGCGCGTCATCCAGGCGATCAGCGAGCAGGCCGCAAAGCTCGCCTACGCGAATCCCTTCATGGCGACCGAACCGCGCGCGCGTCTCGGTGCCAAGCTAGCGGAAATCACTCCCGGCGACATCGACACATTCTTCTTCACCAACGGCGGAGCCGAAGCCAACGAGAACGCGATCAAGATCTCCCGTTTCTTTACTGGACGGCACAAGATCATGGCGCGTTACCGCTCGTATCATGGCGCGACCGCAGGGAGTATTACGCTGACGGGCGATCCGCGGCGCTGGGCCGCTGAGCCCGGAATTCCCGGCGTGGTGCGCGTGCTCGATCCTTATCACGGCATCGAGCGTGGCTGGGAGTCCGCGGAAACTTCACTGGCCATGATCGAAGAGATTATGCAACTCGAAGGCCCGCACACGATTGCCGCTTTCATTCTCGAAACTGTAGTCGGCACCAACGGCATTCTCATTCCACCGGACGGATATCTCGAAGGCGTGCGCAAGCTTTGTGACAAGTATGGAATCCTGATGATTGCTGACGAAGTCATGGCGGGCTTCGGGCGCACGGGCGAGTGGTTCGCCGTCGATCACTGGAAGGTTGTTCCCGACTTGATCTGCATGGCTAAGGGATTGACGTCAAGCTATCTGCCGCTGGGCGCGGTCGGGATGCGGCATCACATTGCGCAGCACTTTCAGGACAAAGTGTTTTACGGTGGGCTGACTTACAACTCGCATCCCATGGGATGCGCCGCGGCGCTGGCCACGATTCGCGTTTACGAAGAGGACCACCTTATCGAGAACGCGAAGAAAATGGGCGCGATCATGAAAGAACTGGGTCGCGAACTGCAGACGAAGCATCCTTCCGTCGGAGCGGTGCGTTCGATTGGGCTATTTGGCATTGTGGAGCTGGTGCGTAGCCGCAAAACGCGGCAGCCGATGGCTCCGTTTAACGGGACTTCTGACGAAATGGCCGCGCTTGGTCGCTTCTTCCGCGAGCAAGGACTTTACACGCTGGTGCGCTGGAACACGTTCTACACGAATCCTCCGCTTTGCATCAACGAGCAGCAACTGCGGGAGGCATTTGCCATCATCGACAAAGGGCTGGAGATTACCGACAAAGCGGTGAAGGATTAGGTGCGCATTCGAACAGGGCCTTTCGACAGTCTCACTTTCCTTATCCGCGAAGGGCCCGAGCAACTCTGCTGTAGAATTACTGCAGGATGGCCATTCGGCCGAGACCTTATGAAAAGACTTGCTACCTTTTTACTTCTGGGCGCGTTGGGCGTTGGCTGCTCAGTTGCGACGTCTGCTCAGACGCGGACCAGCACGATGTCCGAGAGCCGCGCTTCCCAGAAAGCGAACAAGAAACAGCAGAAGGCCATGAAGAAGTACGCGAAGGCGCAACGGAAAGCCGAGCGCAAAATGCTGAAGACGGAGCGAAAAAATACGAAATATCCGCCGCGGCAGTTTTAATCCCACCTGAGTTCATTCGTGTTAATGGGAACCGCGTTCTTCGAGACAGGAGACGGTGCCTTCCCGCATAGTGTATTCGCAGCGCCAGCGAAAGCCGTTGGCATCGTGATGGCCGTATCCCCAAACCGTCAGAGAGAGCTTGTCTTGCTCGACTCGCGAACCCTCGACGAAAACGTGATCGTTTTCCCGTAGTGCAGGACGAAGTTCCGCAGGAACAAGGCGGGTCAGCGTGACCTTGTCGAGCATGAGGGGATCTTTCAGAGCGGTTGCGGAAAAAACCAGGGCTCGTGACGTCCGCTTGCTGACATATTGCGTGATGACGAGCCAATCGTTGCTGGACCACGCGACGGAGGCGACGCCAAGATAGTCGCAGAGTTTGCGCGACCGTCCGGTGGACAACTCGAAGAGCCAAAGTGAGTGAAAGGTGCCGACGATATCGGACGCGGAGCCTTGACTGTCGACACTGCGCACCACGAATCGCCCGTCGGGCGATACCAGTTCACTCGCCTTGGGAAAAACGACGAACTGAGACGCAACGGCCTCAACACTCCCCGCGCTTAATAGTGCGATCAGAACAGCTCCTCCGATCATGATCCGCCGGGCGCGCATTACACGAACCTCTATTGCTATTTCAGCGGACCATCGTCGCCGGAGGTGTGATTTAACTCACATCGAACGTTACCTTGGTTTTGAAATGGCAGATCCTCGACCAACGTATTCGTGAGTGTTGGGAGCCGCAGCGAGGCGGGCAAGGAGTGGGCTGGGGATGACGAGTAGGGGAGAGTCGGTACCTTTGCAAGGCGGGGTGAGAGTCGAGCGATAACTATACTGGGCCGAGCGCCCGAGCGTTGCTCGGCCGGACAGCCGAGGGCGGCTGTCCCTAATCAAGCAAATGCAAACAAAGCTGCTACTTCAACGAGACTAACTTCTCCACTAGTTCCGAATAGTCCTTCTTGTCGATGCCGTGGACTTGCTTGTTGTATTCGTCCACCTTGGACGAATAGTTCATGGAGCAGAATTTGGGGCCGCACATGGAGCAGAAGGCTGCTTCTTTGTAGTAATCGTCCGGCAAAGTTTCGTCGTGCATGGAGCGGGCGGTCTCGGGGTCGAGAGAAAGGGCGAATTGCTTTTCCCAGTCGAATTTGTAGCGGGCGTAGCTCAGGGCGTCGTCGCGGTCGCGGGCGCCGGGGCGTTGGCGGGCGATGTCGGCGGCGTGGGCGGAAATTTTGTAGGCGATGATGCCGTCTTTCACGTCTTTCTCGTTCGGTAACCCTAGATGCTCTTTTGGCGTTACGTAGCAGAGCATGGCGGCGCCGTACCATCCGATCATGGCCGCGCCGATGGCGCTGGTGATGTGGTCATAGCCGGGAGCGATGTCGGTGACCAGCGGGCCGAGCGTGTAGAACGGGGCCTCGTAGCAGAGCTCGACTTCTTTCTCGACCTGCTCCTTGATCTTGTCCATGGAGACGTGGCCGGGGCCTTCGATCATGACCTGCACGTCTTCCTGCCACGCTTTTTTGGTGAGCTCGCCTAACGTTTTGAGTTCGGCGAACTGGGCTTCGTCGCTGGCGTCGGCAACGCAGCCGGGGCGGAGGCCGTCACCAAGGGAGAAGCTGACGTCGTATTTCTTGAAAATCTTGACGATGTCGTCGAAGCGCTCGTAGAGGAAATTTTGTTTGTGGTTGTAGGCCATCCACTGGGCGAGGATGGCGCCGCCGCGGCTGACGATGCCGGTGATGCGCTTGGAGATCAGCGGCAGATATTGGATCAGCACGCCGGCGTGGATGGTCATGTAGTCGACGCCTTGGGCGGCTTGCTCTTCGATGACTTCGAGCATGACTTCGGCATTCAGGTCTTCGACGCGTTTGACGCGGGCGATGGCTTCGTAGATCGGGACCGTGCCGATGGGGACGGGAGAGTGGCGGAGAATGGCTTCGCGAATTTCGTGGATGTTGCCGCCGGTGGAAAGATCCATCACCGTGTCGGCGCCGTAGTGGACGGCGGTGTGAAGCTTCTTAAGCTCCTCGTTGATTTCAGACGTTACGGCGGAGTTGCCGATGTTGGCGTTGATCTTGCAGAGCGACGCGACACCGATCGCCATGGGTTCGAGCTCAGGATGGTTGATGTTGGCGGGGATGATCATGCGTCCGCGGGCGACTTCGTCGCGCACCAGTTCGGGCGTCAGCCTTTCTTTGTGGGCGATGTAGGACATTTCTTCGGTGATGCCGCCCTGGCGGGCGTAGTGCATCTGCGAGAAATTGCCGGTGGTGTTCAGCTGCTTGCGGCGAGCGAGCCACTCTGCGCGGGGTTGGGGGACGTTGTAGCCGTTGCTGCCGTTGCCATTTGTGGAAGTCATGATCGGGCCCGCCTTTTCGGAATTCGGTGTGTCTCGATTATAACCGTGGCGAGGGGTGGGAAAGGCGGCGGGGAGTTAGATCCAAGTCTTTAACCATAGAGGGCATTGAGTAGCACAGAGGTTTTTACGGGGGAGGCTACGCTTCCCGGGTTTGCTCATCGCGAATCCCTCGGCATAGAATCTCACGCATCGCCCTCAAGGAGAAATTTCTTATGCGTATGTTCCGACTCTTGCTGGCCTTTTTGCTATTCGTGACTGCGGCCAGTTTTTCGCAATCTGCTTCTTCCGCCAAGCCTGGTCCCGGGTTCAGCATTGACAACATTGATAAGACGATCGATCCGTGCACGGATTTCTATCAATACGCTTGCGGGAACTGGATTAAGAATTCGGAGATTCCTGCCGATCAGTCGCAGTGGGGAAGCTTTGCGGAGTTGCACGACCGCAATCTGGATATTGAGCGCGGCATTCTGGAGAAGGCCGCGTCTGGCGGCGCGGGGCGCAACGGGATCGATCAGAAGATTGGCGACCTTTACGGCTCGTGCATGGACGAGAAGGCCGTGGACAGCAAGGGAATCGCCCCCGTGAAGCCGGAGCTGGACCGGGTGGCGGCGGTGAAAGACAAGGAGGCGCTGATCGACGAAATCGCGCACATCCATTTGATCGGCCCGAGTCCGTTGTTCAATTTCTATTCGTCGTCAGACATGCACAACGCGGATCAGGTGATCGCCTACATTGATCAGGGCGGGCTGACTCTTCCCGATCGCGACTACTACATCAAAGAAGACAATCCGAGGATGAAAGAGATGCGACAGCACCTGGTGGACTACGTCACGCAGGTGTTCACGCTGGCGGGGCAGACGCCGCAGCAGGCGGGCGAATCGGCGCAGACGGTGCTGCGCATCGAGACGGCGCTGGCACAGGGGGCGATGGACCGCACGGAGCGGCGCAAGCCGGAGAATCGCGATCATAAGATGAGCCGTGATCAGGCGGTTGCTTTGGGGCCCGATTTCTATCTCAACCGGTACTTCACCGCCGTGGGGGCGCCGCCGTTTACCCAGCTCAACGTGACCAATCCTGATTTCTTTAAGAAGGTGAATGGGGCGATCGAGTCGGAGTCGCTCGATTCTTTGAAGACCTATGTGGACTGGCATGTGCTCAACGCAGCGGCGCCGTGGCTGTCGCAGCCGTTTGTGGATGCGAATTTCAAATATCAACAGGCTCTCACGGGACAAAAGGAAATTCAGGCGCGCTGGAAGCGGTGCGTGAATCTTACGGATCGGGAATTGGGCGAGGCCCTCGGGCAGAGATATGTTGAAGTGACATTTGGTCCGGAAGCCAAGGCGCGCATGCTGAAGATGGTCGACGCGCTGGAAAAGTCTTTGGACGAGGATATTCATGATTTGTCGTGGATGAGCGACGACACCAAAAAAGCGGCGAAGGTGAAGCTGGAGGCGATTCGGAACAAGATTGGCTATCCCGAGGTATGGCGGGACTACAGTTCGGTCGTTATCAAACGAGGCGACCTGCTCGGCAATGTGCAGCGCGCCAACGAATTCGAAGCGAAGCGGGAGATCGCGAAAATCGATAAGCCGCTGGACCGCAAGGAGTGGGGCATGACGCCGCCGACGGTGAACGCGTACTACAGTTCATCGTATAACGAGATTGTGTTTCCGGCGGGCATTCTGCAGCCGCCGTTTTTCGACAAGACGATGGACGACGCGGTGAACTTCGGTGGGATTGGACTAGTGATTGGACACGAACTGACGCACGGGTTCGACGACCAGGGACGCAAGTTCGACCCGCAGGGGAACTTCCACGACTGGTGGACGAAGCAGGATGGCGAGGAATTTGAAAAACGTGTGAGTTGTGTGGCCGACGAGTACTCGAACTTTGTTGCCGTGGATGACATCAAGCTGAACGGAAGACTTACGCTGGGCGAAAATACGGCGGACAATGGTGGGGCGCGCATTGCGCTGGCGGCGCTCGAAACCATGATCGCCGACGACAAGACTGGGAAAGAAGGACAGAAGATTGACGGATACACGCCAGAACAGCGCTTCTTTTTGGGGTTCGGGCGGGTGTGGTGCGAAAAGCGGCGTCCCGAAGTGGCGCGCATGCGGGCGCTGACCGATCCGCACTCGCCGGGGAAGTATCGCGTGGACGGCGTAGTGCAGAATATGCCGGAGTTCCAGAAGGCGTGGGGCTGCAAGGCGGGGCAGCCGATGGTGGCGGAGAATGCTTGCCACGTGTGGTGACGATTCGGGAACAATCGTTATGGGACGCCAGAGTCTGAAGTCAAAATCCCCGTCCTGTCTCTCCAAAAATCGGAGAGACAAGAACGGGGTACCCGCACTTTACAGTTGCGGCGTAGCTAGAACCACTTTGGCTCCGGTCGAGCGAGACGCGTCAATCACATTCACAATTTGACCAAAGGGCAACTGACCATCCGCTTTCACTAAAACCACTTGTTCGCTGCGATTCTGGAAAAGCTGCGTGAGCATGTTTTGCAGATTAGCCCAGGGAATCTGCCGATTGTTGATCCGCAGGGCGGGCTCTTGCTGCCCCGAGTTGATGACTTGCACGACGGTCGGCTGCGAGCCAGACGGCGCTACAAACAGCACCTCCAAGCCCTTCGGGGACACTAGGGTTCCTGGTTGTGGCGACTCGGCTTGAGCTGTCAGCAGGATTGGTGTTGCGACGCCCGCTCTATGCGCTGCTTCCAGAACCTCTTCCACGTTGGCATAGGGTGTACGAGCGTCGGCCTTGATGTAGAGTTTCTGGTCGCGGTTGGACAAACTGCCCTTGATCTTTTCCGCTAAAGCATCGGAAGAGACCGGACTGATTCCGAAATAGAATCTGCCACTCTCGGTGACAGTCACGATCCGCGCATCTCCTTTGTCCGCATCTGGCATTGGCGCGGCGTTGCTGGTCACTGGCATCTGTACACTGACGCCCTGCTGCATGGCCGGAGATTGCGCGACCACGTCTAGCGGAGCGCCAGCGGTTAACGTTAAGGCAACAAGAGACACTGATAGTAAATAATTCATACGTTCTCCTTCTTTCGACCTATTCAGGTGGAATTGTTAGGGTTTTGCTCCGCCCAGTGACGCGGTGGCGAGGGTTCCGCCGAGGCCCATCGTCTCTACTGCCGACGAGGGCACGATCACCATCGAACCCTTTTCTTTGATGGCTTCGTAGAGCATGTTCATGGCGCGCAGGTGCAAGGCCACGGGATTTTCTGAGTAGGAAGCTGCGGCCTGCACAAAGCTATCGGCGATTTCCTTTTCTGCCTGGCCTAGAATGATTCGGGCCTGCCGCTCGCGCTCGGCTTGCGCCTGGCGCGACATGGCGTCTTCCAGGCCTTGCGGGATTTTCACGTCGCGGATTTCGACTGATTGCACGGTGATGCCCCAGGGATTCGTCTTTTCGTCGAGGATCCGCTGCAACTCGCGGCCGAGGGTTTCTCGTTCGGTGATCATTTGCGCCAGCTCGTGGCGGCCGATAGATTCGCGCAGAGCGGTTTGCGCGCTGAGGGTGATGGCCTCGATGAAGTTCTCGACTTCGAGGATGGATTTTTCGGCATTCCACACCATCCAAAAAACGATGGCGTCAACGTTCACGGGGACGGTGTCGCGCGTGAGCGTAGATTCAGCTGAGACGCTGGCGACCCGGACCCGCTGGTCCACGTAGGGGCTGAGCGTCTCGACGACCGGGATGATGTGGCACAAGCCGGGGCCGCGCAGGCCGACATAGCGTCCCAGGCGCAGGACTGCGACCTTTTCCCACTGGCGCACGACCTTGATCGCGAACAGAAAGTAGACGCCGACCAGGGCTCCGAAGATGGCCGGGGCCGGATTGTGAACTGCCTGGGACACCGCGAGGCCAATCACGATGCTGATGACGAACAGCAAGAGGGCGATGCCACTGACTTCATTCATTCGGATTTTCGCCATGACGTCTATCTCCTTTTAGGCAACAAGTCGCGCAGACGATCGATCAGATCTTCCAGAGTGAACCCGGCGGCGCCTGCGCGAGCCGCGAATTCTCCGGCCATTTGGCCGAGCTGACGTTCCCGCTCCGGGGAGTTCTTCTCCAGCTTCCTTCTCGAGATGAAAGTTCCCGTGCCTTGATGAGTTTCCAGCAGGCCGCCGAGTTCCAGTTCGCGATAGGCGCGCATCACGGTATTGGGGTTGATGGCGAGATCGACGGCGAGCTGGCGCACCGTGGGGAGCTGGTCCCCGGCGGTCAGCGATCCGGAGGCGATTCCGCTTCGCACCTGGTCGATGAGCTGACGGTAGACGGGGACGCCGCTGTGCAGGTCGATGGCGAAGCGTGGCGGCGCGGGAGTGTTGTTCTTTCCCATGTGTGTCAATATACTACACTACTAGTACACTAAGTCAAGAGATATTTTTGGACGCTCGCATATCGCGGGATTCAACGAGCACGGTCGATCAGACGTTGTCCGGAAGGCACAAGGTCTACGTGCTAGTATGACTGCCGAATTGCAGGGAGGGCTCGATGTCGCTTCCTTTCGCAAATGGTTCCGGTGAAATACAGGCTCGACATTTTGCGGGCCTGTTTCTGCTTTCTCTGGCTACGCTTCTGCTGGAACTTGCGCTGACTCGGGTCCTGTCGGTGTCGTTGTGGTATCACTTTGGATTTTTGGTGATATCAACCGCGCTCCTCGGATTCGGCGCGTCAGGGGTAACCCTCGCGCTTTGGACTACGTTGCGGGAACGAACGGATCTGGATCTTGGGCTGGCATGTTGGGCGCTCGCGTTTGCCGTGTGCGTGGTGATCAGCTTCTGGGGCATGCAGCGAATACCGTTTGATCCTTTCTCAGTGGCCGTCGATCACCGACAGTTTTTGTTCATGCCGATTTATTTCCTTCTGGTCGCCCTGCCGTTCTTTTGCTCCGGACTGGCCATTTCGTTGTTGCTGACGCGCGGGTCGAAGGCGATCAACCGGCTTTATGGATACGACCTGGTGGGAGCAGGAGCAGGGTGTGCGGTTGTGGGATTGGTGATTCCGCGATTTGGTGGAACCGGAAGTGTATTGCTGGCCGCGTTTGTGGGAGCGTTGTCAGCGGCCTGTTTTGCCTGGAGGGCCCGGCGCGTTGTTGCAGCGACGGCCGCATGTGTTTCGCTCGTGCTGCTGGCGGCCAGTTTCAAGGGAGACAAGATCCTTCCCATCCACGTGAGCGCGAATAAGAGCCGGCGAAGTATTAACTCTATCTATTCGGCGTGGAATACGTTGTCGTTTGTGCAGGTTGTCGAATTTCCGCCCGAGGGCAAGGACCCGGCAGAGCGGGTCATGTTTATCGATGCCGGGACTGCGGCCACTGGTACGGGCGACCTAAGGCCCGACGTTCGGAAGGTTCTGGCGGAGCATCCGGACCAAGTGGAACAGCTATCGGCAATCGCCTATGTCGGGAAAGCGAATCCGAAAATTCTGATCATTGGTTCGGGCTCGGGCAGCCAGGTGCTCACGGGATTGCAGGCGCACGCCAGTTCGATTACGGCCGTCGAGATCAATTCGATTATCAACGACATCGTTAGCCACCGCATGAATGATTTCTGGGGCAACCTTTATCACCAGCCGGAGGTGCACCTGGTCACGGATGAAGGGCGCAGCTTCGTCCGGCGATCGATGGAGAAGTACGACGCCATCATCTCGGTGCATACCATCAGCAACGCGGCGGTGGCGTCGGGCGCCCTTAGCCTCGCCGAGAGCTATGTGTTGACTCGAGAGGCGTTCGAGGACTATCTGGACCACCTGACTCCTGATGGCACTATCTTCTTTACACGGCCTGAGTTTCAGATACCACGGCTGATGTCGACCGCGCGGGAGGTCTTTGCACGGCGTGGGATGGGATCGATCGCCAATCATGTACTTGCATTCAGCGAGGTGGAAGAGAAGCCGATGCCGGGACGCTTGGCATTCGTGGCAGGCTTCTTGCTGAAAAAGAGCGAATTTACGGCCTCCGAGTTGAGGCAGATTCGCTGTGTTCTTAGTGCGGAAGTTGGGGCAGAAAAAGAGGCTGCGAGCATCAAGACTCTATACGCTCCGGACGAGCAGCCCACTGACAGTCTGTACGCCCAAATTGTGGGCGCGCCTGAGTTGGAAGAAGTATTTCGTAACAACGATTCACAACTGGCAGCGGCGACCGATGACAAGCCGTTTTTCAATCAGCACACGCGATGGTCGCGAATCCGGTGGAATACGATTGTCGACTTGTTTTCGCAGAAGCAGCCCTTGGGCGCGAGGATGGCTCTCGAGGATCGGCCGATCGCAGAAGTTACGCTCCTCATTCTCCTGGTGCAGTCCGCGATCGTGGCCGGACTGTGCATCCTCTTGCCTCTGGCATTGCTGGACCGGCGCGGGTTGAAGATTGAAGGGCGATGGGGATGGCTTGCCTATTTCGCTGCACTCGGGCTGGGTTTTATCATGGTTGAAATTGCGCTGCTGCAACGCTTCCTCTTATTCCTGGGCCAACCGATCTATACGTATGCCGTGGTCTTAGCCGGACTGTTGATATTCACGGGAATCGGATCGCACGTGGCGGGAAGATGGGGCGGTGACAGTTACGGAGTTCTCAAGCGCGTCTTGCTATGCGCCATCGTGCTGGTGCCGATCATGGCCCTTCTAACTCCAATCGTGTTTCACGCCTGTTTGGGATTGGGCATTTCCTGGCGGATCGTGATCGCGCTGCTTCTGGTCGCGCCTCTCGGATTCGTGTTGGGCATGCCTTTCCCGCTCGGGCTGCGGCTGGCCATGGAACGCTCATCGGCTTTGGGATCGTGGGCGTGGGGCGTAAATGGATTTTTCACCGTGATCGGCACAGTGTTGGCTCTGATGCTGGGAATGATGATCGGATTTCGAATCGTGCTGCTCGTGGCGTGCGCATGTTACCTCGGCGGCCTGCTGGCTGTTTCGTGGCTTGCTACCGTTAGGACCGCAGGTGACGGAATTGCGCTCCGTCCGTTGCCGGAAGCGACGCGATAGAGCCGACACGAAATTTACTGACGCGGCTGTTCGCTGATTGTCTTCGCTTGGTCGACAACCTACTTAGCGGTTTTGAATCCTTTGCGGCGTTGTTCGCTGTAGCGGTGCAGCGCGTCGAGGACGATGGGGTACGCTTCTTGGGGGGAACGTATCTCATCGACCTCGACGGCTTTCCCTTCGAGCTGTTTGTAATCCTGGAAAAAACGGCGCAGCATAAGCAGGCGGTGGGGCGGCATTTCCGAGGCTTCGCGATAGGAGTTGAACTCGGGGTCTTCGGTGGCGACGGCGATGATTTTGTGATCCTGTTTGCCGGCATCGATCATGGTCATCAGGCCGATGGCGCGGGCGTGAATGATGGTCAGCGGGACAACCGGCTCCTGGCAGAAAACCAGCACGTCGAGCGGGTCGTCGTCTTCGGCGAGCGTCTGGGGAATGAAACCGTAGTTCGCCGGGTAATAGACGGCTGAATAGAGGATTCGGTCGAGGCGGATCAGGCCGCTGGATTTGTCCAGTTCGTATTTTACGCTGGAGCCGAAGGGGATTTCGATGACGCAGTCGAATTCGTGGGGAAGCTTGTCGCCGGGAGTTACGTCGTGCCAAGGATGGATCATAAGAAGGATGTTGTGCAGTTTTAGAACCGGTTTCATTCTAACGGACGCGGACGGATTAGGGACGGTAGAAGGAATGCAGCGCGAGTGGCGCGAACCGCGGCAGAGGTTAGAACTGACTGCGAGAGGGTTTCAGAAGGCGGGGCAGGTGTTGTCTCACGGCATCGTGCAGGCGGCGGTTTTGTGCTCGCATCGTGAACCGGTCGCGTCGAGGGATGTTGTAGAGACGCATGGAGACTTCCACTAGCATGCGATCCAAAGTCAGAAGGACGTCTAGCATTTCGCTAGCATCGCGTTGGCTGAGAACTTGATTGCGCAGTTTTCGCCATTTCCTTTTGTCCTGCTGTGTCATGGGGGTCACTCTGCTAATACAGATAGCGGATAAAACGCAGAAACGGAAATTGAAACAATTGATGGGGCCTATCGTCGCCGATGGATTTCTGTAAATCCTTGAAAATAAAATAAGCAGAGTGCGGAGGCTGGCGTTTTTCCGATGCGGTGGATCAATTCTTTGCGTGGACTGCGAGGCGTCTGCCCGAATCTTGATTCTCACGTCGTTGACGCGTAGAGTTTCAATGTGGGGGGTGCATCCTCTTCGGGGGACTATGTCGAGCCAAGCCAAGACCTATCTCAAGTTCGGGGGAGCGACGGCGGCGATTCTGCTGCTGCTCGGCTACCTGGCCTATACGGGCGTGCAGGACAGCAAGAGTTACTACGTCACGATTAAAGAGTTGCACAAAATGGGTGACGGCGCCTATTCGAAGCGCTTGCGCGTTGCCGGGAATGTGCAGCCGGGCTCGATCAAACGCGTGGGCACGCATGTACAGTTTGTGCTGATGGAAGAGGATCAGACTCTCCACGTGGACTACACCGGAACCGAGGCGCCGCCCGATACGTTCAAGGATGATTCCCAGGCGCTTGCCGACGGGCGTTTCAATCGTGACGGCGTGTTCTATGCGAAACAACTCCAGGCTAAGTGTGCTTCGAAGTATGCTCCGCAGCAACCGGGCACGCCAGCTGGGACGTCATCGGCCGAGCCTGCCAGGAGTGTGACGCAGGTGCAACCTGGCGCTAGCGGTATTTCGAACTAAACCTTTTCCGGTCCCATCGTAGTTTTGTTCATCCTTTGCGAAGCGCAGGACCTCTGGCAGTTCCCGTGCGCGGTGCACGGATTTCTAACCTCCGGTAAACTCGTGGCTGCGCTGAGATCATAGCCACGCGATGCCTGTGACCGACCCCTCCATCCCCATCATTACCGTCAACAACGTCATCAAGCAGTTTGGACGCTTTGCCGCCTTGCGCGGGGTGACGGCCGAGTTTGACGCGGGACGGTTTCACGCAATTCTCGGAGAGAACGGAGCAGGGAAGACGACGTTGTTGCGGGCTCTGGCCGGGCTGGCGCAGCCAACGCGAGGGGAAATCTCAATTTTTGGAAAGAGTCCGCAGGAGGCATGCCGGGATATTGGATATATGGCTCATCCGTCGCTGCTCTACGACGAGATGAGCGGGATGGAGAACCTGCGCTATTTTGCGCGGCTCTATGACATTGCGGGCGACGGGCGCTGCAAAGAGGTGATTCGGGCGGTGGGGCTCGATCCGGAGTTGACGCGCGCGGTGGGACAATATTCGCAGGGGATGCGGCAGCGGATGTCGCTGGCGCGGGCGATTCTGCACGATCCGAAAGTGCTGCTGCTGGATGAGCCCTTCTCCAACGTGGACGTGCATTCGGCGCGCGCGATGGTCGCGCTGCTCAAGGGCATGCGCGACGCGGGGAAGACGGTTTTCGTGATCACGCACCAGGCGCTGCTGCTCGAAGGCGTGGCCGATGAGTTTGTCTGGATGCAGGCGGGGCAGATTGTCGATCGCACTGCCAGCCTGGCTCGCGCCGCACGTTTTGCGGAGGACGTCCAATGAATTCACTCTGGGCGGTGATCCTCGCAACGATGGTCAAGGACATCCGGTTGGAGTGGCGCTCGAAGGACGCGCTCAATTCCATGCTGTTTTTCTCGTTGCTGGTGGTGGTGATCTTTATGTTCTCCTTCGACCCGCTGGCGGAGGAGTCGCGGCATATTGTCGGGGGATTGGTGTGGGTCGGGTTCTTGTTTGCATCGGTGACGGCGCTCAATCAGACTTGGGCGCGCGAGTTGCGCAATCAGGTTCTGGATGCATACCGCGTGTCTCCGGCCCCGGCCAATGCGTTGTTTCTGGCCAAGGCTCTGGGAAATTTTATTTTCGTGAGCGTGCTGGAAGCGCTGATGACGCCGCTATTCGTGATTTTTTATAACGTGCGCGTTCTGGGTCCGGCGTGGCAGCTGCTGCCGATCGCGGTTCTGGGAACGTGGGCGCTGGTGGTGAATGGAACATTTTTCGCCGCGATGTCGCTGCGCACGCGCAGCCGCGAGATTATGCTGCCGCTGCTGCTGTTCCCCATTTCCATTCCTGCAGTGGTCAGTATGGTGGCGGGCACGACCGCGATTCTGACCGGAGAGGAGTCTGCGCACTTCTACATCGTGTTGCTTCTCACCTACGATGTGGTGTTTACTACAGCTTGTCTGGCATTGTTTGGAATGATTTTGCACGCGGAATGAAGCGCCTTTTCCCTATCCTATCGATCTTCACGGTGATTCTGCTGGGCTATGCCTTGTATGAGGCGCTGGTGGTTGCGCCTACGGATGCGCAGCAGGGCGATGTGTACCGGATCATCTATTACCACGTGCCTTCCGCATGGACGGCGTTTCTATTGTTCTTCATTAATTTCATCGCGTCGATTCAGTACCTGGCCAGCGCGAAACCAGCGACGAAAACTGCCGCGAAATGGATTGTCATTGTTATCGGCGTGGGTGGAGTGGCTGCCTGTTTTCTTCCGCAGGTGCAGCATTTGTTGCCCACGGGCATGCGTCCCAGCGCGGTGGCGACGACAGTGCTTGCGATTCCGGTGTTCTATTTTTTGATTGGGAAATGGTTTCCTGGGGAACGTCTGGACATGCTCGCGGTCACAAGCGCCGAGGTGGGCGTGGTTTTTTGCACGATCGTGCTGGTCACGGGGCCGATCTGGGCGCGGCCAGTGTGGGGGATCTGGTGGGCGCCGGGGGATATCCGGCTGACTTCGACGCTGGTGTTGTGGCTGATTTATGTGAGTTACCTGGTGCTGCGGCGCTTTTCCAATAGCGCGCAGACGCAGATGCTGGCGGCGGCGCTGGCGGTGTTCGGAGCGCTGGATGTGCCGCTGGTTTATTTTTCGATCTGGTTCTTCCGCACGCAGCATCCGCAGCCGGTGATCGGCGGAGGCGGATCGATGGATCCGCGCATGCTGCACGTGCTGCTGATCAGCTGGATGGCCTTTCTTTGTTTCGCATTTCTTGTGTGCTGGTCACGCTTCCGGTTGGAGCTGCTGCACCGCGAAATTGAAGAAGCGCACGCGATGGAATCGCTGGTAGGGACGGGAGTGGCGGCCAAAGCCAGCCTTCCGCTCGGGCGGGGCTCGCGATGAACGCGATCAAGTTTCTATTCGCCGCTTACATTGCCACGTGGGTGATCCATGGCGTTTATCTTGGCACCCTGGTTCGGAGATTCAGCCGACTGCGCCAGCAGTTGAAGGAAGTGGGCAAAGGGAAGTAGTGCAGGCGCGATTCGCGGCACTGCTCTCGGCGGTTCCGATTTGAAATCGAGAAATCAAAAATGTAATGCCGCGTGACGCTCGTCACAGCGAGCGAGTTTGCCCGCATCGAGACTCGTATCGGGGCACGCCTTTCAGGCGTGCCGCAAAAACACACGTACAAGAACCGGCTTTAGCCGCTGCCCATGGCCATCCCCATTCGACACTCCGAAGCCTCACGAGTCGTCGCTGGAGCACGCACGTTCTTTGTGACGTCGTCAATCGCTGGCAAGCGGAACCTCCTACAGTCCGACCGATCCGCAGGCCTATTCGTCCAAATTCTCTACGACTATCGTGCGCAAGGGAGATTTCGCCTCCATGAATTCGTCGTCATGCCCGATCATTTCCATGTGCTGTTAACAGTCGACTGTACCTTGGCGGTTGAGAGGGCAGTGCAGTTCATCAAAGGCGGATCCGGGTTTCGGGCCGGACGAGAACTCGGGTTCATGGCCCCGGTATGGCAGAAAGGATTTTCAGAAGTTCGCATTCTGGATGCTGAAGCCTATCGGCACGTTGCGGAATACATAAGAAACAATCCCGTGGCCCGTCATCTGGTTGCCGAGGCAGCGAAGTTCTCCCACTCGTCAGCTAACCCAGCATCAGAGTTGGATCCGCCCCCGCAGTGGCTAAAGCCCGGTCCGTGCCGCGACGCTAACGGCATGGCTTAAAGCCATGCCCTGATACGAACCTCGGAGTTACCTCTTAGTTCGTAGCTTTCCATTCCTTCTGCAGAGCGGAGAAAAAATCGGGGCTGCCGTTGGAGCGGAGGAATTCATAGTTTTCGATCATGGCGGCGGTGCCGACGCGAGAGGAAGGCAGGGGATTTTCGACGCGGATGACGCGGGCGGTGAAACGGACGCGGACGGCGTCGGTGAGGGTGATGTGGGGAGGGAAGGTCAGAGTGACTTCCAGCTTGCTGCCGGCGGAGACGGCGTGATCGAGGTAGAAGAAAACGCCGCGGGCACTGACGTTCTGAGTTTCGGTGTAAACCTCGTTGGCGCCCTCGAGGCGGACGATGGCGGGGAGGCGCATGTCGAAGCGCCGCATCATTCGCCGTTCCTGTGAATTCGGTTCCATGCTAGAGCGCCCACGCCGGGAGCGCGGAATGCAAAGAAAAGCGAGCACGGCAGACGGCAAAATCTTCCAGATACCGAGGGCTTCGACTGGGTTCGGCCCTACGCCCTCAATGTATAGAAACATTTGCAGTTTGCAACAGCAAAATATCCTCTGGGACTGATTCGGTAATCTGTCCGGAATTCGGAACAGAACCCGTCGGGGGAGCCATGGGAGGACGCAATATGTGCGCAAGGCTTGCCGAGTTAGGAGCAATCCCGCTGCCATCGCGGCTCGGAGGGAATCGTAAGTTCTTTGGGCAGAGATGAGCGGTTGGTGAGCCATTGAGCGCGGACGGTCGCAGATGATGCAAGGGATTTGCGTAACGAGGATGATCTTTTTCCACTTCTGCCCACGGGCAAAGAATGGCACGCAATTTCTTTCATGGCACTTTTGTGCCGAGGCCCCGGCATCTTTCGGCGTACTCGAGCGCATCTGACGAATCTTGAGCCGTAGGGTTGTGTTGCAGGTTGGATCTTTAGAGCCGTCTTGGGAGGGTTCATTTCGATCTCGCCGCAGTTCAGCCGGGTGAGGGATCTCGATTGAAACTTTCCAAGGAGGAACTGCACGCAAGGTCCTTCCCTCCGCCTGAAGAACGGCTCCGGTTCAAGATGACGACCATAGCGGGGACACTGTCGGAACTCAAACTGCACCCGGAGCAGGGCTGGTGTGGCTTGACTTGACTATCCGTCAGATGTTTAAGTAGTTATTTAATTTTTAGCCAGTTCCAAGTGACAAGCAAGCCGCGGTCAGGTTCGCCGGCACGAGGCTCGGTTGATTTGTGTGCCGTCTCTAATCTCTCCACTGATCTGAGCGAAAACGACCTGAGCAAGGATCGAACTAAACTGGTTTGACTGCATCGGAGGAACGAGTGAACGTAGATCGCCGTTGGTTGGGAACATCCGCGGGACGGGTTCGTATTCTGGCCGCGGGGCTGGTGCTGCTCGGGGCAGGATGCGCTGTTCTCGGGTGGGGTGCCCGCTCGCTTCACATGGCCGCGAACGTCGCGGTCCAACTTCCGGCGATGCAAGACTCGGCGATCGAGGCGCGTGCGAGTGTGCCCAGCCTCTTGGGGACAGCGCAGGGCTTGCCGGGCGATGTCAACGGTGCAGCACAGTCCCGGGCGCGAGCGCTTTTCGCCGGGATGCCTCTAATCTTCGAACCGAATCAGGGACAAGGCAATCTCGACCCAGCCGATCCGCGCGCGAAGTTCGTGACTCGCGGTTCTGGATACAGTCTGTTTTTGGGTTCCGAGGGCGCGATCCTGAGCTTGGTTTCTCGGGAGCCGTCCAAGCCGTCGCGACAGTCTTCGGGGACGCAGCGGGCGTCCCTGACCCGCGTGGAGTCCCTCCAGATGAAGCTGGCGGGAGCAAATCCGAATGCCAATGTAACCGGCGCTGATCTTCTGCCGGGCAAGAGTAACTATTTTCTGGGCAACGACCCGGCGAAGTGGCGGCACGGTGTACCGCAGTTCGCGCGCGTGCGCTATGAGAATGTTTATCCCGGAATCAATCTGCTTTTCTACGGAAATCAGGGACGGCTGGAATATGACTTCCAAGTCGAGCCCGGCTCCGATCCGGGCCAGGCTGAACTCGAATTCGATGGGACGAAACAATTGGAAGTGAAAGATGGGGCTCTGGTCATACAGGGCGAGAGCGGCAGCATGCGGCTCGAGGCGCCGCGGGTATATCAGGAGATTGCCGGGAAGCAGCAACCGGTGGAGGGTAGCTTCGTTCTGCGCGGCGCGAAGCGGGCTGGATTCGCGATTGGAGCCTACGACCACTCGCGCGAACTGGTGATCGACCCGATCTTGACCTTCTCCACTTATTTTGGTGGCAGCGGAGACGAACATTCGACTTACGTTGCGATCGATGGAAGCTTCAACATTTACCTGGCGGGTTCGACAACTTCGCCCAATCTCCCCACGATGTCTGGGATCAAGCAGCCGACGCTCAATGGCGCGCAGAACGTTTATGTTGCCAAGATTACCCCGCCCCTGGGATCGCTTCCAGCAACGCTTGATTATGTGACTTATCTGGGAGGCAGCGGAACCGATAATCCGGCGGGAATCAGAGTCGACGGAAGCGGCGATCCATTCCTGGCGGGCACAACTTCCTCGCCCAACTTTCCCATAACGAGTACCGCCTATCAAACGGCTCCCGCAGTTGGCAGCACAGGCACTTCGCATGTATTCGTGACCGAGTTGAAGTACGACGCCACAACGTTGCTGTATTCGTCCTATCTGTCCGGCAATGGCACCGACATTGCCAGTGGGATGACCATCGACACGGCTGGCTACATTTACGTCACCGGGACGACCACGTCTACCGACGTGGGCAGCTTCAACGATCAATTCCCGGCGAGCACGCTTCCGGAGGCGTTGCCGTATCAAATCACCCCGCGCGCGTCCATTCAGTTCTTTGTAACGAAGGTGAATACGGCCTCATCGGGGACGGGCAGCATTGCCTACTCGACCTATTTCGGTGGAGCGACCTTCGACACGCCTGCACCGATTGCCGTGGGCGGCAGCATCGCGGTAGATCCAAATCGCAACATTTACTTCACCGGCACCACGAACTTCCTCTATAGCGGATGCGCCGGATGCAGCAGCACCGACTTTCCCATCCTGAATCCCTATCAGCCGTGTCTGGATCAGGTGCCTCCGACCGTCATCGTAACTGCCCCGCAGTGCACGTATCCGACAGGAACGACACCTTCAGAGTCGGACGCCTTTGTAGCGAAGCTCAATCCCAACGTAAGTCAGGGAGAGCAACTGATCTGGTCGACGTACCTCGGAGGGACCGGAACTGACTCGGGGACGGGCATCGGGCTCGATCCGGGAGCGGCGAACGTGTATGTCACGGGAACCACGAATTCCACCGACATTGGGACGAGCGTGACCACTCTGAGCACTTCAGCCCCATATCAACGCTGCCTGGACATCCCGGTAACCCGCCCTCATCGGTTACGACTTGCCCGACGCCCGCCACGACTCCTTTTCCGAGCGACGCTTTTGTGGCCCGCCTGACGAATCCGACCTCCACGACAATAACGACTACTCCGGTCACCGTGGCGCTGAATTATTTCTCTTTTCTCGGAGGGAGCAACAACGATGCCGGGCTGGCGATCACAGTGGACTCTGGCAGCGGGGGCTTGGTCACCGGTTGGACCCAGTCCACGGATTTCCCCGTCCTGCCACCTTCCAATTCCATTCAGAGCGCTTTGAATGGGCCGCAAGACGCGTTCGTGGCCCGGCTGAACACAGCTACCGTGGTGGGGCAGACGACGGCGGGTTCGTGGGTCAGTTACTTCGGCGGGAGCGGCACTGATCAGGGTACGTCGATCACGCTCGATGTCAATCAGAACGCCTACTTCGCAGGTGACACCAACTCGACGGACTTGCAGGTCTCAAAACCATTACAGACGAATAACGGCGGCGGTTACGACGCATTTGTGACTCAACTGGGAACAGCCGTGAGTTTGTCGGTCGATGGAGTCCTGACGCTGGGCACAAACCAGGTATTCATCAGCGCCGGGAACCAGGCGACATTCACTTACACGGTAACCAACAACGGTCCAGATTTGGCGAACAACATCACGGTTTTGGACAATCTCAGCCCGGCAATCACAGGAGTGCCGCTGACATTTGTATCGGCCAGCACCAGTGCCGGGACCTGCGGCGGAGGTTCGACCAATGCCATTGTGAGCTGTAGCCTTCCCTCGTTGCAGTCGGGTTCGACGGCCACGATCACCATCGTGGTGGTACCCACCGCGAGCAGCAATGGCGGTCAAGGCTCGTTCAACGGCGGTTCCGTGCAGGTGACTGGGCCGGGCAACATTGTCCTGGCGCAGACTTCGGTACCGGCGCAGATGTCCGACTTCAGCCTGCTTCTTACTCCCAGCAATAACAGCGTACCAGTGGCGGGGGATACGGCCACCTATCAGGTGCAACTCACGCCACATCCGGTCTACGGAACGAACATTTCGCTGGCGTGTGCGGGTTTGCCAACTGCGTCCTCGTGCAACTTCACGAGCAACCCGGTCTCACTGCAAGGGCCCGGTGCGTCCACGTTGAATATCACCACCACAGTTCGGCCTATAGCCACACCCATCGCGAGTTTGCTGACGCGACATTTCTATGCGATCTGGTTGATGGTTCCGGGATTGACTTTGCTGGGTGTGGGATTCGGAGGCGACCGAGGGCGCCGGCGCATCGCGGGAATATTATCCCTGTGTGTTATGTTCGCGCTGCTCCTGCTGTTGCCGGCGTGCAGCGGCCAAGTCACGCAAGCTCCGGTAAGTGGAACCCCTCCGGGCAACTACACAATCACCGTGACCGCGACCTCTGGCAGCGACTCGAAGAGCCAGACCATCACGCTGACCGTTCCGTAAACCGGCAGCGAGACAACTGCAAGAGGAAAGCCCACAGCGCTAGGCTGTGGGCCGATAGTCTCCGCAGTGCAAGGGACACAGCTGGTGGATGCGGAGAGCTTATGCTCCCGCCGACAGCTTGTGGTGCCCCTTCGCCTCGGCAATCCCATACTGACGGATCTTGTAGAGCAGAGCTTTGTAGCTGATCTGGAGAATCCCGGCGGCCTGCTTGCGGTTCCAGTTCGTCTGTTCCAGAGCTTGAGTAATGGCCTGCGCTTCGGCTTCGTCTTTGGCCGTGCGCGCCAGAGACTTCAAGCCGCCGCCCGACTCCGCTCCCCGGGTCGAGGTCTCGCCCGATACTCCGCCCGTGCCGTCGTTCCTCGGCAGCAGTTCGGTGACGGCCAGTTTCTCATCTCCGAGAATCAGGTAGCGCTTGAGGAAGTTATTCAACTCGCGGAGATTGCCGGGCCAGGAATGATTCTGGCAGGCCTGCAGCAATGCCGGAGAGAGCGGGAGCGGCGCACGCGCGTAACGCTCGGCCATGCGGGACATCGAGTGCTTGAGCAGGATGGGGATTTCTTCCTTGCGATCGCGTAGCGGCGGAATCTGCATGGTGAAGGCATTCAGCCGGTAGTAAAGATCCTCGCGCAAACGCTTGGTGGCGAGCGCCTCCGGAATATTGATGTTGGTTGCCGCCAAAATGCGCACATCGACTTTGATGACAGAACGGCTGCCCAGGCGGGAAAACTGCTGATCCTGTAACACGTGCAGAAGTTTCGCCTGCAACAAGGGCGGCATTTCGCCAATCTCGTCGAGCAGAATCGTTCCCCGGTTGCACAGTTCGAATTTGCCCGGTTTGGCGTGGTTCGCGCCAGTGAAAGCGCCCTGTTCGTAGCCGAACAGTTCGCTCTCAAGCAGGTCGGCGGGAACCGCGGCGCAGTTGACCTTGAGGAATGTGCGATGGGCGCGCTTGGAAAGCTTGTGGATCAAGCGCCCGAGCACTTCCTTGCCGGTTCCGCTCTCACCGAGCAGCAGCACGGGGATATCTACATTCGCGACCAGCGCAGCCTGGGAGCGAATCTTGCGCATGGCGGGGCTGGCTGCGATGAAGAAAACATCGTCAGAAAGCTCTTCCACTTCGCCACCATAACTCTGTTTTCCTTGGCCGAGGCTGAGATCAATGACGGCATCCAGTTCCGCTTTTTGAAAAGGCTTGGTGAGGTAGTCTTGGGCGCCCAATTTCATCGCGTGTACGACTTTGCGAGTGTCATTGACGCAGGACAACATGACAACCTTGACGCCGGGCTGAAGCTGGCGCAACTGCTCGAGAGTTTGCAGGCCGTCGATGCCGGGCATGAGCACGTCGAGCAGCACGAGATCAGGTTGCAGGCCCTTTTCCACGCGCTGCAGCGCTTCCTCGCCGGTGGTCGCGGTTTCAACCTTGTAGTCGTCCACTTCCAGCAGCGTTTTGATGTAGCGGAGCATGCCGGGTTCATCGTCCACCAGCAGGATTTTGGCGGTTTGCTTCATCGGACTTTCCCCTTGCTGGCGGCCGCAACCGCTGGTTTATAAGGGATCAGAAAGGAAAACTTGCAGCCTGCGCCGGCATCGCTCTCGACCCAGATCTTGCCCCCCATGCCCTGCACTAGGCGGCGCGCGATGGCAAGACCTAATCCCATGCCCTCCTGATTCTCGGTGTTGGGAAGGCGGAAAAAATCGTCGAACACTTCCAGATGAAACTCCGCGGGAATTCCCGGCCCCGTATCGGAGACGCTGACCTTCACGGAGTTGGGCTGACTTACATTTTGACGGCGCCGCTCGGCGGTTGACGGCTGAGCCGCCGCACGGCGTTCCCACATGTGCGGCTCGGCGTGCAGCCACACGGTTCCGCTGGTCGGCGTGAACTTGAATGAATTCTCCAGCAGGTTCGAGATCACACGCTCCAGTTTAGGAGAATCGAAGGGAAAAATCGGCAGCTTATCATTGGCCAGAAAATAAAGCGCCAGTCCCTTTTGCTGAAAGCGATTCGACCAAAGACGAGAAACTTCGGACAGACACTCGTTGATATTGCCGGGCTCGAACTGCATGCGCAGCCCACCCGTTTCGAGGGCGCTGTAGGTCAGGAAATCCTGAATGAACTGTTGCAGGCGCTTTCCGCTGGCCCGCATATCGTGCAGCACTTCGCGTTGGCGATCGTTGAGCGATCCCAGCTTCTCGCTGTGCAACACCTCCACGTAGCCATTCAAGATCGACAAAGGGGTTTTGAGATCATGGGCGGCGGAGGCGAGCGCGTTGGTGGTGCGTTGAAAGCGCTCCCGCAGTTCCTTGTACTCCTGCAGCAAGTTTTCCGGGCTGGGCAGATCACCTGCCGAACGGGCAGCAGCGGCTGGCATAAGTTCCGAGGTTCCTCCCGCGTCAGATACACATGTGTTCTTTTGGACAGAAGCCATGAGGAAAAGCCACAGGACTCACATGGGGAGAGAAACCGCACCCGACATTGCCGACGAGTGCAGATAACAAAATCGTATGTCAGGTGCAATTTGTTGTCAACGGAAAATGCAACGGAATTACCCAACTGTAGCAAAAGCTTGCACTTTCGCGAGTCCTGAGCCGGAGCGAAGGGATTCCCCTGCTACCGAATAGAAAGCGAATAGAACACCGGCGATCTCCCGTCTCTTCACCGGTCTTGCGGTCGGAGTTGCCGGGCGCGCAGGCTTCTCCCCCGGTTTTCTGGGTTGTTTGCCTGAGATTTGGCCTCTCGGGTGCTCCCAACGGACAGCTAAGGCTCATGGAGAAGTCTGGATGAATGGAACGCGAGCGGGAACCGAGCGGCGAAAGTGGACCCGATTGCCGCTAGCGATCCCCGTTTTTGTTCGTGGCCGGGACGGGAAAGGAAAAGAATTCCTGGAATTTGCGACTGCATTGAACGTCAGCGCTGGCGGCATGCTGGTCGCGATGCGTCGGGTGTTGCCGGCAATTGCCCAGATTCGGCTTGAGATTCCAAGCGCGCCGGTAGCGGCATTGGCCGTGTTACCGAAGGCGTCGCGGTCTTTACGCGCCAAGGCTCTTCGCACCACGCCGGCAGAGGGCTACTACCTGCTCGGCCTAAAGTTCGCGCGTCCGCTGCTGCTTTCGGAAAACCACGATACCCGGCCGCGGAAAGTCGCTTCTGTCGTGTGAAAATGTTTGCGCACACTCCAGCCCAAGGTGTTACGCTTGCATCGAGCCCCTGATTACCGGGGTTTGCCAGTCCGGCTCTTTAGTAAGTTGATGGTCTTCAATCACATAGGTTAGGTTTTAGGTATCCGCAAAAGGTGAAAAGGCCTTTTGGCTCTCCGGATGCAGGTGTAAGACTCTCCCCCAGTTGGTAGAAAACAGCCATGACAACCAGCAGTCTGAATACGCTTGTCCAGCCTTTAGGAGAGATGCCGCCTGATGCGATCGTTTTCGGGCGCACCGAGGGCATGCAATCCGTCCGTGACCGCCTGACCAAACTGGCAGGTGCCAACGTGCCGGTGCTTATCCAGGGAGAGAGCGGGACGGGCAAAGACATTATTGCGCGCATGATTCATGCAGCTTCGCCGTGGCACAGCGGGCCCTGGGTGAAAGTGAATTGTCCGGCAATTCCGGGCACGCTGCTGGAAAGCGAACTCTTCGGCTACGAAAAGGGGGCGTTTACGGGCGCCTATGGAATGAAGCCGGGCCGCGTGGAGATGGCGCACCGGGGCACACTGTTTCTCGACGAGATTTCCGAACTGGATATGTCACTGCAGTCGAAGTTGCTGCAACTGCTGCAGGACGGACAGTTCTGTCGGATAGGGGCGCAGGCAGACAAGAAGGTGGAAGTGCGCGTGGTGTGCGCGACCAACCGTAAACTCGAGCAGGAGATTGAAAACGGTACGTTCCGGTCAGATCTGTTTTACCGCATCAACGTGGTCAATCTGCATCTACCTCCGCTGCGCGAGCGGGCTGCCGACATTCCGGACCTGGCGGCCTATTTCCTCGAGTATCACAACCGCAAATACAATTGCCGAGCCAGGGCGCTTTCAAGCGAGCTGATGGCGGATCTGCGCAAGTATCAGTGGCCGGGCAACATCCGGGAACTGGAAAACCTGATCAAGCGCTACGTGATTCTGGGCAACGAAGAAGTGATTTCGGCCGACCTGGCACCGCGGGACAACAATATCTTCAACGCGGAAATCCCATTGGACGGGCAGATCTCTCTCAAGAAGCTGACTCGCCAGGCGGTCCGCGAACTGGAACGGAAAGTCATCCTGAAAGTACTGCAAAATTGTCACTGGAACCGTAAGCAGGCGGCGCGTGCGCTGAGCATAAGCTACCGCGCATTGCTCTACAAGATCCGCGACGCAGGCCTGCCCTCGAACCGCGTAGTCAAACGGCGGGAAGCGAACAATCCCAAGCAAGAAATCGCGGCGGACTAGTCTCCACTCCTCTTCGCCGGTGGCCGCGATTCGCGGGGATTCTGCTGCAGTTTTGCGTTCTTGCGCAGACATTTTCACTTTTAGCCCTTGGCAAATTAGGAAATTTCTGATAAGTACTTATATCGCCGCGGTTTACGTAGAGGTGAACTTTGGTACTCGGGGTGCAGTTATCGCTGCGCACCTTAGTTTAATTTCTTGGTCATAAGGTGAAGCCACGCGTCGGTTGTCAAGAAGACTCGGGCGGAGTAATCCCTAGGAGATTTACCATGAAAAGAATCCTCTTGCTCGCTGGGTTGTTGGCACTGGCCCTGCCAACGGCAGCTTTTGCCAGCAGCACTATAGACTACAGTAACAGTGGCGGAACCTTAACGGCTTCGACCAGTGGGCTGTCCACAACACTGACGCTGAGCGGATCGGCCTTGACTGAGATCCGCAACTTCCCAGGCGGCATGGTCACAGGCAACTTGGGTAGCGTTAGTTTCACAACCGGAGCGCTAACCAGCGGTTCGTTGGATCAGGGCGGCACGTTCGCGGCTGGCGGCACGTTTACGATCACCGGCAACAGCGGGGCTCTGTTCACAGGAACCTTTTCAACGCCTTTGACCTTGACGTTAGTGACCAACTCGGACGGTACGCATAACTACATCTTGTGGGGAAGCGTGTCGGGAATGACAGGTTCCGGACTCCAGACGGTTGGTACAACGTTCCAGCTGACGGTCAACACCGGCTTGGGTTTCTTTGGCGGCATCCAGACCGTTGGCAGCGGTGACACGGACATCGTGGTTCCTGAACCGGGCTCATTGTGCCTGCTAGGAACCGGGCTGATCGGTCTCGCTGGAGTGGTCCGTCGCAAACTGAATGCCTAAGCTGTCTTTGAACGGTAACCAAAATGATCCCCGCCGTGAGGCGGGGTTTTTCATTTGGGTTGCGGCCTGTGGAAAGTCTGAGCGAGGCTAACCGCGAAGATCTGACAGGGCTTTGCGGGCGTCGGCGTTGTTGGGGCTCAGCTTTACAGCTTTCTCCAACTGTTGGCGGGCCAGGGCGGTCTGGTTGGTTTTCTCATAGGCCATGCCGAGGTGGTAGTGGACGTCCGCGTCATCGGCTTCACCGCGCTTTTCGCTGAGCCGCAGTGCCTCTTGAAACTGACTGATGGCGGATTGGTAGATTCCTTTCTGATAGTAAGCCCAGCCCAGAGTGTCAGCCGCATTGGGCGAGTCGGGCATCCCGCGGCGCGCGGTTTGTGCCAAGCCCATTGCAACGTCGACGTTCCCCCCCTGTTCGAGAATCACGTAGGCGAGATTGTTGGAAGCTAAAGGATGATCCGGCGAAATGTTAAGCGCATCCTGATACATCGTCTTGGCCTGATCCCAGTCTTTCTTTTTTTCATACAGTTCGCCGGACAGAATGTAGAAAGGAACCTCGCGCGGATTGTCCTTGATGGATTGCTGGAAGGTCGCAAGGGCCTGATCGACTGAGCCCTCCTCGACCTGCAATTTGCCCAACTTCACGAGCGCGTCGACTGTTATTCTTATTGAGTTCGACGGCCTTGCGCAGGGCGGCCTCGGAACCCCTAAGTCCTTTTCTGCCATCGTAAAGCACAGTTCCGAGTTGCTCATAGAAGTTGCTGTTGTTGGGGACTTTGGCGATTTGGGCGTTAGCGGCTGCGATTGCCTTGTCAAACTGCTTTTGCGCTGAGTAGATGTAAATTACCCCTTTGAGACCGTCGGCCGAAGAGGGGTACTTTTCGAGCGCTTCCTGGTAGAACTTCAAGGCGTCGGCGAATTGCTTCTGGTTAGGTGGATGTCGCCCAAAGAACGTACGGGAGCAGGATTCTGTGAATCTCTCTGAATGGCGAGCTCTGCGTCCTGTTGTGCATCGCTATATTTCTTATGGGCCATGTCCGCAATGCCCTTCCAGAAAAAGCCATCCGCAGAATAAGGCTCCGCTGTAATGATCTGCTGCGCGGTCTGCAGGACGGCATCGACATCGCCCCGGCGTAATTCCAAGCCAGCCAAAGAGCGTTGCGCGTCGGTCAGGTCCGGACGGATGCGCACCGCCTCACGCCACTCCGACTCAGCCCGGCCTTCATTGTGCTGCAGTGCGAAGGCATTTCCCAACTGGTAGTGAGCCACCGCATTGCCAGCATCACCGCGGAGAGCATTTTGCAGTGAGTCAACGGCGCCGTTGGCATCGTTGTGGCGGATCTGCACCTGGCCCTTGTAGACGAGGGCATCCACGTCTTTGGCGTTGGCTTTGAGCATCTCGTTGTCCAGTTTCGTGGCTTCATCGAGACGATTTTTTAGAATCAGAAGCTGGATGTAGTTTTTCTTGACCTGGAGATCCTTGGGGTGATCGCTGGTAGAGCGAAGTGTACTCGGTGGTGGCTTTATCGAGATCGCCGGAGGCGAAATAGTAGTCGCCGAGCATACGATAGCCTTGCGGATTATCGGGAAGATCCTTCTGGGTCTGACGAAGGAAGGATTCGATTTCGGCCTTCTTGCCTTCCTGCATCAGCAGGCGAACGTAGGCGGCGCGGGGCGCCGGATTTTTCGGATCCACGTCGATGGCATGTTTGAACTGCTGTTCGGCTTCGGGCAAGCGGTTGCGCGTCTGATAAAAGCCACCCAGGGCCAGTTGAGCGTTCATGGCCTTGGGATCGATTTCGGTTGCCTTCTTGAAATTGGCTTCGGCCTGTTCGGGCTGGTTGGAGCGAAGTTGAAGAAGTGCAAGCAGCAGGTAGGATTCGGAGCGATTGGGGTCAGCGGCGATGGCCTGCTGCATTTCCTGGATGGCGGCAGCGATCTTGTTTTGCGCGGCGTAGTAGTTGGCCCAAGCCTCGTGGGTCTCTGGGTTGTTGGGCTGCTTTTCGCGGAGGATGTCGAGATGGGTCTTGGCCTGCTTGAGCGTGTCCTCCACCGGACTGCCGTCGGGATTTCTTACCGCGTCCAGAAGGTTGGCGAGATCGGTGTGGGCGCGATAGTTATCGGGAGCGAGGTCGACGGTGCGGGTTAGTTCCTGGAAGGCGTCGTTGCTGTCCCCCAGCTTGAGATAGGCCTGGCTGAGATCGTAGTGCGCCTGGGCGAATCGGGAGTCAATCAGAATGGCGTTGCGAAACTGGATAACTGCCTCGCGGTACTTGCCCTCGGAAGAATATTTTTCGCCGCTGTCCAGATACTTTTGCTTGCGCACATTGGGATCCCGCGAACAGCCGGTAAGCATAGCGCTGAGAACAGAGCAAGCCAGCAACAAACGGACAGAAACAAAACGACTCATATTGCATTCTCCAACTGCGGATCGGGGAGGCACACAAAGGCATTCCTCCGCACAGCATTTCATGATACTGCAGGGTAACCGCCGAAAACAGTTACTGGAGTCATACGCGGCGGAGTCTTCGAACAGCCGGCGACTGCGGGCGAATCAGCGGCGAGCATTTTGAGCGCCGTTTCCGACGCATGACTCACAGATCTGTGTGCGACGCTGCTGCTGGAAGCGGGCGTGGGCCTGTGGGGATTTGTATTGCATGCGGAGGGAAATCTGCGCGGGCCCTCGGTGCACGCGCTCGATGACTTTATTTATGGAGCTCCGCCCATGGCTCCGCTCCTGTTTCCCAATCTCACGGTGCTCGGTATCATTGCCCTTTGGCAGCTTCGGACCAATGAGGTCCGAGGCCTTTCAGGTCCTTTCTCAGCGCGGAATGTAGCTATTGAGTAAAGGCGTAACGTCGCGGGCGAAAGGCAGAATGCGCTGCTGCGCGGCCTCGGCGGTTTCACCGGGATACATCGGAGTGGTAATCCGCACCAGGGCGCCGTCGCTGCGATTCATCTTGATGGAATCAGCAACCAGGTAGAACTTGGCCCAGTACTCGCTGGCGACCCCGCGATCATGTGCCCAGAACCAGTACAGAACGAGTTGGCGGGAGTCTCCTTTCGCGATGAGATATCGGTTGGCGGGAAACGGTTCGTGCCCCGGCATGGTCAAGGTAATGCGTTGGTTCTCGATTGGCGCCCAGCCGGATCCGGGCAGGCAGTGCTGCGGCGAATGGATGGTATCGCCGGCGCGCTGGCTGCGGAAGTAAGCGATGAACAGATCGATATACGGGGACTTTTGCTGGTTCTGATAGATACGCAGAAGGAAGTCACCGGGTCCGAGTATCTCAAGGACGTCCTTGTCGATGGCAACGTCAGTACCGCTCCAGCCGCCTAACTGCGCGGGAAACTGTTTCAACGGAAGACGAGGTGGGAAGACCTCGCTGCGAGCGCGGGCTTGCATAAGGATGGCCGCGCCCGCGATGAGGAGTGCCGCCACGATAAAGCGCGGGGTGGGCGAGGTCCTCACGATTCACTGCCTTTCTCGGGGAACAAGAAGCCGACCAACCCGCGCAGAGCGTAGAGCATGATCAGAGAAACCACGAAGATGATCCATCCCCAGGAAGCGTGGAAATAGCCCTCGGCCATCTCGGGATCCCAGTACTGAACGAGCAACCCTGTACCGATGATGCGGACATCGTTGGCGGCGACAGTGATGGGCACCGCGGCGACAGCGAGCAACCAGCGCACCCAGAGACGCTTTTCCATCAGATATCCGTAGATGATGGCGAGCGTCACCAGAGACATCAGGGAACGAATGCCGCTGCAAGCTTCGGCGACTTCGAGGGCCATCGACGGCAGGTTGATTACGTTGCCTTCGCGCAGAATCGGAACTCCGAGCACAGGGAGCACTGCGGCGGCGACCTTCGAGGCTAGCAATTGCAGCGGGAAAGTAATCTGGTTGAAAACGATCGTGGGGATGGGAATCATCAGCAGCAAGAATGCCCACGGGAACAGCATCGCGCGAAACAGATTCCATCCCAGAAAAAGGATCACGACTCCGGCCAGGATCAGAAGCAGGGAAGAGCGGTCCAGGAAGAGCTCCGCCCCCAATCGGCCCACGACCAGCAATCCCAAGCCCGCCAGCAGCACGATTATGCCGGCCCACGATGGCTTGGGAGTGATGCGGGCGAGGCGATCGCGCTCCTGCCAGATCACGAAGCCCGAGAAGAGAGGAACAAAGAACCCGTGAGAGAAATTCGGATCGTTCCACCACTGGCCGACGAGATGTACGAGAGTGGTCCAGTAGAGCCAGAGAGAAAGGATGGTCAGGATACCCACCTGCCAGAGCGGAACTGTGCCCAGGATGGCGGACGGCGGGCGCACGGTCGAGTTTTCGGTTGACGGCTCGGTTTGCAACTGTTGGCTCACGGAAGCTTTGGGGGAGCTTCGAGAATAAGCGAAACCGCGCGGCTGTGCAACGCAAACTCTCCGTCACCTGAGACGCTCACTCACGTAACGTTCAGTGGGTCGGCCGAGCCAATAGGCTCTCAGTTGCCGGCGGTCAAGCCGCGCGGCAAGCACAAGCCAGACCTTTTCCG
Organism: uncultured Acidobacteriaceae bacterium; assembly: GCA_963707205.1. Lineage (GTDB taxonomy): Bacteria > Acidobacteriota > Terriglobia > Terriglobales > Acidobacteriaceae > Sulfotelmatobacter. The sequence goes on along the minus strand of CAVPQE010000014.1, from coordinate 250,823 downwards.
ACGATCCTGCGACGTCGGACAAAAAGGATAGCCACCCAGAGTGTGAAAAAGTTTTCCCACAAATCCTAGGCAGTTCGTTGGCTGAGGTCGGTCCGCCGTCGGCATTTTCCGCCGTGAGTTGAATTTGAGGGTTCTAAGCTATTGAAAATATGGAGTAGAATGGTTTTCCCAGTTTGGTCGGGGGAGGCGCGGCCGTGGCAATCCTCGTGCAGTTAGGGATGCGGGGATAACTCCGGATCAGGCAAGAGTCAACCATCAGTGGAAAAGGCAAAAGTGGGTAAGTTATTGCCTAATAGTGCAAAAGGCGGCGGAGAACGCTCATCCGATGAGCCGGCCGGACTCGCGTTTGTAGAAGGTGTGAGCGCCAGCATGCGTCCGGTGGAGGCGGTGATCCGCGAGCTTGCGCAGAGAGATGTGCCGGTTCTGGTGCTGGCGGAGCCCGGGGCGGGCAAGCACGCGACGGCGCAACGTATCCATCAGATGTCGCAACGAAGTGAGCAATCTTTCCGCTGGTTTCAGTGTTTAGGTCTGGAGCCTGAGGATCTGGACGTTTTGCGAGAGCGCGAAGGGGCAGAGCCGGGCACGATCTATCTGGAAGAATTGGCCGATTTGAATGCGGAGTGTCAGGCCTGCCTCCTGGAAGCGCTGCCGCGATCTCCTGGCAGTGGCGCGGTCGGCAGCGAGCGCACTCGCCTCATTTGCGGCAGCGCCCGCGATCTGGAAGTGGAAGTCAAGCGGGGACGACTGCGCGAGGATCTTTATTACCGCATCAGCGGCGTGTGTTTGCGGCTGCCTCCGCTGCGCCAGAGGAAAGAAGACATTCCTTTCCTGATGGGCTACTTCCTGCGCAAGTACGCGCGCGATTTTCGCCGCCGGGTTCCTGACTTGAGCGCGCAGACGCTGCGATTGTTTTTGGATTATTCGTGGCCGGGAAACTTGCGGGAACTCGAAGATGCCGCCCGGGTATTGGTTGCGCTGGGAGATGAAGACGTAGCCTTGGGCGGTCTGCGCGCCGTAATGCGCAAGCCGGAGGCTGGCAGCAACGGCGCGGGAGTTTCGCTGAAGGCGGCCTCGCGGGCAGCCTCGCGCGAGGCGGAAAAGGAACTGATTCTGAACACCCTGACGCGCACGCGTTGGAACCGGCGGCGGGCCGCGGAAGAATTGCAGATCAGCTACAAGGCATTGCTCTACAAGTTAAAGCAAATTGGATTTGAAGGATACGGAGCGTCCTAGCTCCGCGGAGACAGTATGAAGAACGCGATGAAGCTCGCGGTGTTGATAGGGATGGGGCTCCTGTCGTCGGGAATGCTGGCGCAGACCAGCGGGGCGGTCAAGAGCGAAGAAGGCAAGGGCGGCAAACCGGCGGCTGCGGTGCCGGCTCCGGAAGCTACGTCAGACTCCGATTATGTCATCGGGGCGGACGACGTGTTGCGAATTTCAGTTTGGAAGGAACCGGATCTTTCAGAAGTTTTGCCGGTGCGTCCCGATGGCAAGATCTCGATGCCGCTGCTGAACGACATTCCCGCGGCGGGGCTGACTCCCCTGCAACTGAAAGATTCGATCACGGAGAAGCTGAAAAAATTCATCGCCGACCCGCGAGTGACGGTGGTGGTGACCGCGATGAACAGCCAGCGCATTTTTGTTTCGGGAGAAGTTCTGCACACCGGCCCGACGCCTTTGCTGCCGCATATGACCATGCTGCAGGCGCTTTCGCAGGCGGGCTTCACCCAATTCGCCAATCTGAAAGGAATCTACTTGCTGCGAACGGAGAATGGCAAACAGGAAAAAATCCCATTCAATTACAAGGAAGTGATCAAAGGGAATCATCCCGAACAGAACATTATGCTGAAGCCGGGCGACACAGTGGTGGTCCCATAAGGAACGCGATGAGCAAACTTCAGACCATCTGGACTCTGGGCATGCTGGCCTTCGCGCTGAGTGGAGCGTGGGCCCAAGACAGTTCCACGCCACCATCGACTGGGGATGTTCCGCAGAGCGCTGAGCAGCAGCCTGTGCCCGCCTATGGCCAGGAGAGTACGCCGCCTCCCATCAGCGAGAATCCTCCGCTCTCCGGGTTGGACCTGCCGTCGCTGGAGCCGCACGCGGCACCGCTGAGTTATCTGCAACCTGGAGCGACATTCAGCGAGTCGGCCGACGTCGAACGGGGGCGACGTCTTGGGAAGTGGGGCGATCAGCTTCGATCACCCGCGCGCTGGGCAGCGTGACGCTGCAACGGTTGTGGAGTCACTACGACTTAGCGCTCGATTACATAGGCGGCGTTGGCTATTACAATTTGACGGGAGAAGGCTTTGTGGCGTTGCAGCAGATGGATATCGACCAGAAGATCACTTGGAAGCGGGGGGAATTATCGCTGCGCGATAGCTTCAGCTATCTGCCCGGAAGGCAACTTTGGAGGGTCCTATGGTTCGATGGGTTCGCAGGCAATCGCGTCGCTTGGGGAACTCCGCCTTTGGCGGTTTTTGGGGAGGCAGTAGTCTGGGAAGCTTGGGATTAGCCCCGCGCATCCTGAACGTGAGCGAGGCGGACATTACCGAAAACCTTTCACCCAAGTCGACGATCACTGCGGCAGGTGGATACGCTTTCACGCATTTTTACGGAACCGATACGGCGGGCAATTCTTTCATCGGCGGTTCCCAGGTTTCCGTTCAGGTGGGATACAACCGATATTCTGACGTCGCACACCCAGATGGCGCTGATGTACGGATATCAGGGCTTCGATTTCTCGATCGTGGGAAGCGCGTTTCATTCCCACATTATCGAGGGAATGTACGGACACCGCATTTCAGGTCGAATGGACTTGCTGCTCGGGGCCGGGCCGCAACTCACCTTTATCAGTACGCAAAGTGCTACGTGCAGCGAAACCATCGTTGCACCTTATTATTGCCAACTTTTCGGGGGCACATTAATCCCCACCACCATCAAGGATACAAAGCCCGGTGTAGCGGCTCAGGCTCGTCTGCGCTACAAGTTTCCCAAAACGATGCTGGATCTGGAATTTCAGCGTTTCGAAACCAGCGGGTCAGGATTTTTTGCAGGAGCCCAGAGCAACATTGTCAGTCTGAGTGCGCATCGCCCGCTGTCGCGGGTATGGGACTCATTTGTCGACATCGGATTCTCGACGAACAGCCGGCTGCAGAACCTCTCACAGCAGCAATTGACCCAGTGCGGCAATCCGCAGACGACTCAAGCCGCGTGTCCCGCCAATAACGCGACCTCCTACGACTACGCTTTCATCGGAGGCGGGTTGCGGCGCGCGCTGGGACGAAACTTCCGCGCTTATTTCAGCTACCAGTTTAATGAGCTGCTATTTGACCAGTCGTACTGCGGAACGGGCGCCTGCAACCGCATTTCGAATAGCAATATCGTGACGTTTGGATTGGATTGGACCCCGCGGCCGATCCGGATTGACTGATTTGCAGAAGACCGTCGAGTTCGCACCCTTGCCACCGATATAAGGATGGGGCACGCGGTCAGAAGGAATACGAGCATGATTCAGAATCGCGAATTAACCATAGACGATTATCTGGCGATGTTGCGCCGGCGAGCGAAGGTAATCCTGATTCCAGCGCTGCTGGCGCCCTTGGTGGGATTTCTGATTTCCTTCGCCTTCACCCCGAAATACACTTCGGAGTCGACCATCCTGGTGGAAGGGCAGAAGGTGCCTGACACCATGGTGCAGCCGGTGGCCACCGAAGATCTTGTGGCGCGCATCAACACGCTGATACCGCAAGTGACAAGCCAGGCGGCACTGAGGCCGATGTTGCAGAAGATCTACGGCTCCGGCAAGAGCGAACAGAGCATCAATGACATAATCGACGGCATTTCCACAGGCCATGCCTTCACCCTGGAGCCCGCCAGCACGGAACTGGCTCCGACGAGCATGGCCAGAAGAAGGCCTGGCCAAGGCTGGTCCGGAGCCAGCTTTCAAATTGAGTTATACGGCAGCCGACCCCGCGTGAAGCGCAGGAGATCTGCGGCGGTTTAACCTCGCTGCTGCTGGAGAAAAACCTTACGTACATGCAGGACAGGGCGACGGGCACGACAAACGTGTTGAGCAAAGGAATCGAGGATGCCAAAGGCAAATTGGACGATCTGGACCGCAAACTGGCAGATTTCAAGAAGCAGTACGTAGGACAGCTTCCGGGAGACGAAGAGGACAACATGAAAATCCTGGTGGGGTTGAACTCGCAACTGGAAGCGAACACGCAGACCTTGAACCGGGCACAGCAGGACAAGGCGTACACCGAATCGGTGCTGGCGCAGCAGTTGGCAACCTGGAAAATGTCGCAATCTACGACCAATCCAGACACACTTCAAAAACAGTTATCCGACTTGCAGTCGGAACTGCTAAGCCTGCAGGCTCGGTACACCGACGACCATCCGGATGTCATCAAAACCAAATCCGACATCGCCGAAGTGAAAAAGAAACTGGCGGAAGTCAACAAGGCATCGTCCGATACCACGGACGCCAGCAATGAGAGGGCTTCGGCGACGGAACCGCCCGAGATCCGGCAGTTGCGGATGCAGGTCCACCAATACGCGGACCTGATCGCCGCGGCTACCCGCGACCAGAAGCGGTATCAACACGATATCGCGGAGTATCAGGGGCGAGTATCGCTGAGTCCGGCGGTCGAGGAACAATACAAGGCGCTGATGCGCGACTATGAAAACGCCCAAAAGAACTATCAAGACTTGCTGGCCAACAAGAGTAAAGCCGATTTGACTGTCAATATGACGAACCAGTCGGAAGGAGAGCGGATGGTGAATCTGAATGCCGCAAACTTGCCGGACTCCCCGAGTTTCCCGAACCGTCTGCTGTTTGCCGGTGGCGGCCTGGGCGCCGGGCTGGCACTGGGAATTGGACTGGCGATGTGGTTGGAATTGCGCGACCAATCCATTCGCACCGAGGCTGATGCCGAGGCAGCTCTGGAGTTGCCCTTGCTGGCGGCGGTTCCGTGGGTCGGCGTGGTGGCCGCGGAAAATGGAAACAGCAAGCTCAAGTTCTGGAACCGGAACAAGAGTCCGGACGAACATAAAGACGAACACAAGGAAACGGTTGGAGTTTAAGCGAAGCATACTCTAGGGACGACTATGTACAAAGAGTTCTACGGACTACGCGCGAACCCGTTCAATGTCAATCCGGATCCGCGTTATCTTTTTCTGACGCGGCACACGGAGGAAGCGCTGGCGTGCCTGACCTATGGAATCCAAAGCCGCAAAGGCTTCGTGCTGCTCACGGGAGAAGTGGGCACGGGCAAGACCACGCTCATCAACAAGTTGCTGGAGTGGCTGCGGTTGCAGCAGGTGGCGACGGCATTCATCTTCAACTCGCGGCTGAATGTGCCGCAGTTCCTGGATTACACGATGGCGGACTTCGGCATTCCATGCGACTCGAAATTGAAAAGCCAGATATTGCTGCGGCTGTACAACTGGCTGCTGGATCGCTACCGCGCGGGGGAGACGGCGGTGCTCATCGTCGATGAGGCGCAAAACCTCAGCGAGGAAGTTCTGGAAGAGATTCGCATGCTGACCAATCTGGAGACGTTTACGGAAAAGCTGCTGCAGATCGTTCTGGTGGGACAGCCGGAACTGGAACAGAAGCTGAAGCAGCCGCAGTTGCGTCAATTGCGGCAACGCCTGACGCTGCGGGCCAAGACCCATCCGCTGACCCTCGACGAGACCAAGGCGTACGTGCAGCAGCGCTTGCGCATCGCAGGCTCGAATGGACAGCAGATTTTCGAACCCGAGGCTCTGGTGTCAATCCACCGCTATGCATTCGGGATTCCGCGCGTGATCAACCTTCTGTGCGAGCACTGCCTGGTGAGTTCGTTCGTGGATCAGCAGAAGGTGATCGGTCCCGCGGTGGTCGATGGGGTGGCGCGGGATTTCGATCTGGGCGACAACACTACGTCCGGCGCACTGACGGTACCGTCGCCGAGTCCGAGTCCGGACAAGTTTGATTTGGTGGATGCGTTGCGGTCGCTGGCCACGCTGGCCGATCGCTTGCGCGAGGAAGAGAAGGACCTGCCCGAGGAGAAGAAACTATGAGCCGAATTCATGAAGCGTTGAAAAAAGCCGAACAGGAGCGGGCGGCGACCCAGGGAAGCTCCCTGCAACCCAGTTTCGCGACGACGCCTGTGGCCGATTCGCCGGTATTCGCTGAGACGCCGGCGGCGACCGTGGCTCCTCTGGCTCCGGCCCACCCGGGAATGCCCGCCTTCGCCAGCCCGTTCAGCACCGATACTTTGCTGGCGCGCTGTGCGCAACTGGAATGGAATCCGGACCCTACGACCATGCTCTTCCTGAACGGCGACGACAATGCGCGCGGCACGGAGGAATACCGCACCCTGCGTTCCAGACTGTATCACCTGCGCGAAAAGATGCCGCTGAAGAAGCTTCTGATCACCAGCGCGTTGCCCAAGGAAGGCAAGTCGTTCACGTCGTCCAACCTGGCGCAGGTCATGGTACGGCAGCATGGGCGGCGGGCGCTGCTCATCGATGCCGATCTGCGCGCGCCACGTCTGCACACGATGCTGGGGACAACGTCCGATCCGGGTCTCTCCGACTACCTGCTGGGAAAGAATGACGAGTTTTCCATCATGCAGCGGGGACCGCTGGAGAATCTTTTCTTCATCCCGAGCGGTACCGGAGCGGCAGATCCCGCGGAACTGGTGGGCAATGGACGGCTGAAGCTGTTGCTGCAACGGGTGGAGCCTTTGTTTGACTGGATCATCATCGATTCGCCTCCTGCTGTTCCGGTTTCCGATGCGAGCGTGCTGGCCAAGGTTTGTGACGGAGTGTTAATGGTGGTGCGCTCGAACGCGACGCCGTTTGATCTAGCCCGCAAGGCGCGCCAGGAATTCCCGGATCAGGCGCTGGTAGGGGTGGTGCTGAACGGGACGACCGAGGATGCGTTGCCTTACGCGCGCTACTACTATGAGTCATACCAGAAGAAGGCAACCACGACCCAGGCCTAGGAGGAGTCAGAGTTGATCCGGCTTTTCAATGTCTATTACCCCGTACGAACGCTGGTGCTTCTAGTCGTGGAGGCCCTAGTCGTGGGGCTTTCCTTTCTCTTGACGTTGTGGTGGCAAAACCAGGAGACGAGTTGGATTCTGCTCAACGTCCAAGGCGGGTATGTGAAGATCGTCTGTGTCACGGCGATCGTGTTGCTGCTTTCGCACGGTTTAGACCTGTACGATTCCTCCAGCATGGGCGCCAAGTGGGATCAGATCTTTCGCCTCTTCATGGTGTTGGGCCTGGCGGCATTTTCTCTGGCTGCAGTCGACCTCGTCTATGACTATTTCCTGCCGGGTCGCGTCTTTCTCCCCGGGGCTAAGTGGGGTTTGCTGGTTTTGACGGTGATGCTTCTCGGTTGGCGAGGGGCTTACGCCTGGCTTGTACAGCAGCCCTATTTCCGCGAGCGGGTGTATGTGCTGGGCACTGGAGATCGAGCACAGCGGTTGCTGAATGGGCTGCGGCAACGCTCTGAACTCGGCATCGAGGTTGTGGGATGGACGGGGAATATCGAAGGCGAGTTGACGCGGGAGACGATGGCGACGCATCTGATCGACTTGGCGCGGGAGAACGGGGTGCACCGGGTGATCGTCGCGATGCCGGACCGACGGGGCACACTTCCCGTCGAAGAGCTTCTGGATCTGCGGCTGGCCGGCGTGAAGGTGGAAGAAGCGACCTCGTGGCTGGAGAAGATTTCGGGACGAATCGAAGTGGAGCATCTGCATCCCAGCTGGCTGATTTTCGCCGACGGGTTCCGCGTCAGCAGTTTCTTCGGGCTGGTGCGCCGGGTGCTGAACTTTTCGCTGGCGCTGATTGGGCTGGTTCTCGCGCTGCCACTGCTACCGTTCATCGTGCTGGCGGTGAAGCTGGACTCTCAGGGGCCGGTGCTGTACCGGCAGAAACGCGTCGGGCGCGGTGGTGCGACATTTTATTGCTACAAGTTCCGCACCATGCGTCAGGATGCGGAGGCGGATACCGGCGCGACGTGGGCCGCCGATGACGATCCCCGCATCACCCGGGTGGGCAAGGTTCTGCGGGTGTCGAGGCTGGACGAGATTCCTCAGTTGTGGTGCGTGCTGAAGGGCGACATGCATTTCGTGGGGCCGCGTCCGGAACGGCCGGAATTTGTGGAGTGGCTTAGCCAGGAGATTCCGTATTACGGCGTGCGCCACGTGGTGCGGCCGGGAATCACCGGTTGGGCGCAGGTGCAGTACAAGTACGGCAACACGCTGGAAGATGCGCGCGAAAAGCTGCAGTACGACCTGTTCTACATCAAGAACGCTTCCGTAGGGCTGGATCTTTTGATCCTTTTCCAGACCATCAAGATTGTCCTGCTGGGCCGGGGTGCGCAATGAAGTTGGTATTCTGGGGCTCTGCGGGGGTTGTCGTTCTACGCCTATCTCGGATACGCGGCGTGGCTGTGGGTCTGGAGCCGTCTAAGTCCGAAGCCAGTGCTGCGTGGAGCGAATGAGCCCTTCGTCTCGATCGTGATGGTGGTACGCAATGAAGAGCGCACGCTGCCCCGCAAGCTGAGCAACCTGGCGGCTCTGGACTACCCACCGGAGCGCCTGGAGTTTGTCGTGGTGTCGGATGGATCGAGTGATAGGACGACGGAAATTCTTTCGGAAGCCGCGAAGGATGGGCGCTTTCACATTTTGGTTTCGCCAGAGCCGAAGGGCAAAGCCTGCCGACTGAATGAAGCGCTGGCGTTGGCCAAGGGAGAGATTGCGGTTTTTATGGATGCGCGGCAAAAGATCGAGCCTGACGCCGTGCGGCTGCTCCTGGAGAATTTTGCGGATCCAACGGTTGGATGTGTGAGCGGCGAATTAATGCTGGGCGATGCAGCTTCGGGCGAAGCGGAAAAACGCATGGGCATTTACTGGCGGATGGAGAAAAAGATTCGGGCACTGGAGAGCGCGTCGGATTCGGTGGTGGGCGCGACCGGAGCTCTGTACGCGGCCCGGCGTTCGTTATTGGTGCCAATTCCGGTCGAGACCATTCTAGATGATGTGCTTTTCCCTCTGCACGTTTCGCGCCAGGGTGCCCGCGTCGTCTTTGACGGGCGGGCGCGGGCGTGGGACGACCCTGATCTGGGTGCTGAGAAGGAGTTCCGCCGGAAGGTGCGTACTCTGACAGGAAATTACCAGCTGTTGCAGATTGCGCCGTGGGTGCTGAGTGGAGCAAACCCGCTGCGGTTCCGGTTCGTCAGCCACAAGCTTTTCCGGCTTGCCGTGCCGTTCGCACTGACAGCGTTGCTGGTGACCTCTGCCGCCGTTCCCGAGCGTCTGTACCGCGCCGCTTTCGCGCTGCAATCGGCCTTCTACGGGCTTGGTCTTTTTGCTCTGTCCAACCAGCCGCGTGGGCCGCTTACAAGGCTCGCCAATGCGGCGCTCGCCCTCATTGTCCTGAATACGGCGGCGGTGGTTGCCTTCGCCAATTTTGTGACCGGGCGCAAGGAAGTGTGGATCCGGTGAGAATGCTCTGGGGAAGGCGAATAAACTGCTGCCATGCATGGTGAAGGCAATATCCGTTCGTAGCACATCGCCCGTCACCTCACGTCGCGGCATGAGCTTTGTTTCTTTCTTACAATGGTCGGAGTCCTGATCCGGACTACGAGCGGGATAGGCAGTATGGGCGGTGAGCAGGGTGGCGAACGCAGGTTTGAGCGTGGCGGTGGTTTGATGCAGGTTGCATCAGCCAGTAGTCCACTGAGCCGATAGCCGAACTAAGTTTGAGGATGGACGAGGGTACGGGTGAGAGCAGCAGATCGACAGATCGGAACACGTTCAGTTGAGTTGCAAGAGCCCGCAGCCCCGAGCGGAGCCTTCTTCTGGCTCACTGCCTTCTATGTTGTCTACTGCGCTCGCCCAGAAGATTGGATTCCTGGCCTCGGCTACATTCCCCTTGCTAAGATCGCAGGCGTTTTTGCGCTATTGGCATTGCTCACCAGCCTGGGCAGGACGCAACGTAAATTCCGGGATCTTCCCCGGGAGTCGAACTATCTGCTCGCTATGATAGGTGTGCTGTTTATGTCGGCATTGCTGTCGCCCGTCTGGAAGGGCGGCGCGCTGAAAAACACTCTGGATTTTGCCAAGGTTTGGATCGTCTGGATACTTACTTTCTTGTTGGTCACGGACTTCGCAAAACTTCGACGCCTCATTTACATTCAGTCTGCTTCGGTGGCGGTGATCAGCCTGGTTTCGATCATTCTCGGGCACAACCAGCCGAGGCTGGAAGGCGTGATTGGAGGCATCTATTCCAACTCCAACGATCTCGCGTTCGCGATCGTCCTCACCCTGCCATTCTCTCTGGCTTTTCTTTTGACTGAGAAGGGAGCGCTTGTCAGACTGTGCTGGACAGGGGCAATCCTGATCATGGGACTCGCCCTGTTCATGACGGCCTCACGGGCCGGATTCATTACGCTGTTGATTTCAGGGACGGTCTGCTTGTGGCACTTCGGCGTGAAAGGGCGACGTTTCTACCTGATCGTGGCCAGCATTTTAGTCATAATCGTTTTGCTGGCCGTCGCCGGTGGTCCTCTGGCCAACCGCATGGCCGCCATTAGCGGCAGGGTGGATACTCAGGAAGAGTCGAAAGCCTATGGATCATACGAGGAGCGCAGGTACCTGATAAGCAGGGCAATCGAAGGCATTGAGCACTACCCGATCCTGGGCTTGGGGGTGCGCAATTTCCAGGTCTATTCCGGTGTGTGGCACGACGTGCACATGACGTACCTGCAAATCGCGGTCGAAGGCGGTATCCCTTCGTTGATCCTCTATTTGCTGTTTCTTGCCAGCGCTTTTCGCAACCTCAGGAAGTTGCGGCGCAGACGAGATCTGGATGTTCAGACGACGTTATTTGTCGGCGGACTGCACAGTTCGATGATTGGGTTTGTTATCGGGGCGCTGTTTGCCCCCGTGGCTTATCAGTTCTTTCCTTTTTTTTCCGTTGCATACACGTCGGCTCTGGTAGCGATGATTAAGGAACGCGAACCGGTATCCGAACCTTCCCCGGCTGGAAAAGACTGGCGCAGCCGGTATGGGATTGTGCGTGCCAGCAAAAGGAAATCGGGTGACTTTACCCTTGTCCATTGATGTATCGGCGTTGCTGCGCTGCCCCAACTGCCGGGCGTCGCTGAACCGGCGGGGTCATGGGTACGTGTGTCTGGTCTGCAAAAGCACATTCCCTCAGGAGCTCGGCGTCACTCGCTTCGTGACGGCGGAAAACTATGCGGACAGCTCTGGGTTCCAGTGGCAGCGCTATGCCCGCCTTGATCATAAGTTCGTGGAGTGGGTCACCGCTTTGCCGGTGGAGTGGGGTCTGCGCGCCGGGCCGCAAACATATTCTGAAAAAGCTGGCGGAGCGTCTCGGGGTTCCGTCTCCGCTGCTGCACCGCAAGAAGCAAGGCTTTCAACGGGCTTTGGTGGAGTGGATGAGGATTGACGTGAAGGATCAGTTCCTGCGCGTGCTACTGGAGCCGCGAACATTGCAGCGCGGATACTTCAAGCCACAGGCCGTGAGGTCGCTGGTGGATGAGCATGTGCGTGGACGCCGCAATCGCTCCGGTCTGTTGTGGCGCATGTTGGTGCTGGAATTGTGGCACAGGAATTTTATGGGGTCGCGCAATCAACGGAGCGCGGAACAGAGACCGCCGGACATTTTTGCGCATGAAACCAGACAGGTTTCCCAGCCGGAGACGGCTGTGGTGTCCGCGCAACGGGAAGTGACGCCAAACTGAAGCCGCAAGACCGAGGATTTCTCAGGGATGATGAGCTTAGAAAGCACAATGAGGCCGAATCGGCCAGGGGTAAGCTCCCGCAGCCGGGCACCTGTGTTCGTGCTGGGGTGCGGGCGGTCGGGCACGACGTTGCTGTATCACATGCTACTGTCGTCGGGAAATTTCGCGATTTACCGCACGGAATCCAACGTTATCAATCTGCTTGAGCCGAGGTTTGGCGATTTGAGCTTGCATTGGAACCGGCGCCGGCTGCTCAAAGCCTGGTACGACAGCCGGATGTACAGCCTTTCTGGACTCGCCAAGGGGTCTCTCGAGGCGCGGGTCGAGGCGGAATGCAGAAACGGTGGAGACTTCCTGCGCATCATTATGGAAGAAATGGCACGCCAGCAGGGTGTGGAGCGCTGGGCGGAATGTACGCCCGAGCACTTGCTCTACCTCGGCCGTATCAAGGCGACGATTCCGAATGCACTCATCATCCACATCATCCGTGACGCACGGGACGTGGCTTTGTCGATGGATAAGGGTTTCTGGATCCGTCCTTTTCCATGGGACATGAACCGGAGGCTGTCGGTGATCGGTCTGTATTGGGAGTGGATCGTACAGAGGGGCAGGGAATCCGGCAAGAAGCTGGGGCTCGACTACACCGAGGTGCATTTCGAAGAACTCGTAAGGCAACCGAATGCCACGTTGGCAAGACTGGGGCAGTTCATAGATCACGATCTGGAGTACGCAAGTATTCAGAAGGTGGGCATCGGGTCCGTGAGCGAGCCAAACACCTCTTTCCAGAGCGGCGCAGGTTTCAATCCGGTGGGGCGCTGGAGAGAAAAGTTTCCGCATGAGGAGTTGAAAAAGTTCGAAGGGCTGATCGGCACGACGTTGGAGGATCTGGGGTATCCCTTGGCAACGAAAGATTCGGGATTAGCGGACAGTGCCGAACTGAAGTGCATGCGGAGCATGTACCGTACCTACTTCGATTCGAAACTGTGGCTCAAGGCGAACACGCCGCTGGGACGATTATTAGTGACCCGCGATTTGCAGTGGGTATAGGCTGGCGACGAGGCCGATGCTAGCTGGGCGAGGCAAGAATCTGGACGTCGCCGGGAACGACCGGGCCGGTGATCTCAAAGGGACGACCATGTAGATCCGTCACCTTGTAGCCATATTCCCTTAGAATGTCTTGCACTCCGCGGGCCGATTTCTCCGAGTGCAGTTCGCAACAGATTGTGGCCTTCCTCTTGCTCAGGATCGAGCGAGACCCCTGAAGAACCCGTGCTTCCTCGTCTTCCACGTCAATCTTGATGAAATCCGGAAATGGGTTGGCACTTACAAAGTCATCCAGGGTGATCGTGGTGAGTTCCACGGTTGGCCACTTGGACTGACCCTCGGCAATCCGCGATCCGTAAGTGTTCTCATTCATCGTGAAGCGGACGGTGCGGACGGCGTCGCTGACCGGGCTGGGCACGATCGTGATGTTTTCCAGGTGATTGGCGGCGGCGTGCTTCCGAATCTCCGCGGCCGCGCGGGAAGCGGGTTCGAAGGCATATACCACTTTGGCCTTGCGGGCCATGAGCAGAGACAGGTAGCCGATGCTGGCGCCCAAGTCGTAACAGACGAACCCAGGTGACACCATCCGGTCGATCGCGAGTTGCGTTTCCAGTTCGTACGTGCCGCGGATGTGTGCATGGCTGACGTGTTCGTCGACCACGAGCGTCATCCCCCGCAGGGGGCCCGATTCGATAACGATCGTGTTCCCGTCAAGCCCGACGAAAAAAGAGAATGTCTGCCGAAAGAAGTGGTAGACGGACGGATTCTTCTGAATCCCTTTCTTGATAAACGTCGGAGTCAATCGCGTTGCCGCAATGACCGAGGTTCGCAATATGCGCAATTTCTGAGTTCGGAGTCGGGTGCTCCATTCCTTTCCAGGATCTACTGCAAGTCGTGATTTCCCTTGCAACCGCGACCTAGTAGGACATTACCTGACCCTCTGCCTGTTTTCAAGCTCAGTCCGACGAGCGGGTTCATCGTTCTTGGAGCAGGTGCTTATAAAGATCAAGCACTGCCTCCAGATTGCTTTCGTCGGAGGCAGACGGTGTGCTTCGGGACCGCGGTAGCGTGAGCTGTTTCTCGATGGCTTGCAGGACGGCCGGCATGTTGGATTTCGGAATCAAGCAAACTCCGGGCGGCCGCATGCCGTTGTCGGTGGCGATGACCGGCGTACCCAGGTGAAGCGCTTCGCGTACGGAAACCGCATCGCCGTCGTAGAGGGTGGTGCGGAGCATAAGGGTGGCCTGGGAAATCGCCTGCATGGTGGCCGCATGAGGGACGTCGCCGGTAAGTAGGATGTGTGGTGCATACGACTGGGCGGCAATGCGGTGGCGCACTCCCTCTTCAAGGCTGCCGGAGCCAATCATGATCAGGCCGGCGTTCGGGAACCTCTTCCGAACATGTCCGATGGCTTCGATCTGGAGCGGAAGATCGTACTCGGGTTCCAGCAACCCAACCGAGATCAGGACTGGATTGTGTTGCGCGAAGAAGGACTGCAGCGGCTCTGGCGGGGGCCCGGATGGCGCTTCTTGAATCAGGAACGCGTGTGGATAAATCAGGCGAGTGCGCTCGGGAGGCACGCCCAGCTTGTGAAAGAAGTTGAGGATTTCGGGATTGACGCCGATCAAGCCATTAAAGCGGCGTAGTACGAAACCGGCCAAGGAATTCGGTCCAGTGGCCAGCGCTTCGGGAGTCGAGGGATAGCCGCCGGAGTGAAACGTCATCACGGACCTGCTGCCAGGCTGGAGGGTGCAGACCAAACCAAGACTCAGGAGGCGTCGACTCAGCATGCCGCCGAGGTGCAAATGGAGCACGTCATACTTCAGGCGCAATAAAAGCCCAACCAATTGGACCGCATTCTCCGGATAGTACACGTCGTCGGCATCGACCTGGCGATGGCGGGTGATGTTGATCACCGCGCAAGGAATATCTCGCTGGCGCAAGAACGTCCGGATCGCCACCAGGTTGCTTTGCACTCCGCCGTGAGGAGGTGGATACGGTCCGAGCTGGAGCACTCTCATCGGGACGGCGAAGCGAGGAAATCTTCGATATTAATGGCGCGCGGCCCATGCTCCCGCGCCGACTGCAGCATGCATAGGCAGCCGAGAGTGGAGCGCACACCGTCGCGTACCGTGATGGCAGGCGGTTCGCCTTCCTCCAATGCGGCAAAAAAAGCTCGCATCTGGGCCTCGTAGCCTTTTCTTGCAAACCAGCTTGAGCTTTTGCGGACCACCCCGGTTCGCAGAATGGACTGTTTGAAATCCTTGGCAACAGCACCGACTCCAGGGGTAAATGCTTCCAGGCGTTCGCCTCCCGATGTCCGGCTTCCCACCGTGCAATAGGTCAAATTCGCGATGGAGCCATCGGCGAAGCGAAAGGCGGCAACGAGATTATTTTCCCCGATTGGATCCTTCTTGCCTGTGGGAAGGGAGTACGCCGAGACTTCTACCGGCTCAGAATCGAGCAGCCAATACATCAAATCTACAAAGTGGCACGCTTCACCGAGGATGGCGCCGCCGATAGCAGGATCGGCCATCCAATATAATCCGGAAATTCCGGGCGAATTGACACGGCAATTCAACACCGCCGGACCGGTTCGTTTCGCGATTTGTTTCTTCAAGGCTATGTAAGTCGGCGCGTAGCGCCGGTTGAATCCGACGGTAAGCTGTTTTCCAGTGTCTTCAACAGCTTGAGATAGTTCGCGGCATTCCTCTTGCGTGAGTGCCATCGGCTTTTCGACAAAGACGTTCTTTCCCGCATGCAGAGCTGCGAGCGCCTGCGAAGCGTGTTGTTGGTTACGGCTTACGATCACAACTACCTGGATTTCCGGGTCCGTCAGAATTTCGGCGTAGTCACTGGCGCAATATTCCGCTCCGAAGCGCAGGGCATAGCTCTTACCGCGTGATCCACTGGCGGAATGGATTGCGCGCAGACACACCCCCGGGGTCTTCTTAAGGTTCGGCAGGTGAGCCCAACGGGCCAGATTACCTGCACCTACTAGAGCGACGCCAATTGCCGATGACGGGCCGACATGACTATTAACCTCTACTCGTCGTTTTGGTCGAAATTCCGCGAGGGGCTCAGCTAAATCGGCAGCCGGATACTTCACTAGTACTGCCAGGCTGTTCGCGGAAGGGTCCATGATGGTTTCGTATGCCCTCGAAGCATCCTCCAGCGGGAAGCGGTGTGTGATCAAAGGATCGATCTGTACGCGGCCCTGGGACGCGAGCCGCAGGAATTCCTCCATGTTGCGGTTTTCTGTCCAGCGGACGTAGGGGAGCGGATAGTCCTGTCCCTGGCGCTCATAGGCGGGATCATAACTTCCGGGTCCGTAAGCACGTGCCATCAGCACCTGAATCTCTTTCAGGTAAGTCTCATGCCAGGGAAAGCTCAGTTCCACGGCGCCGACATCGACGATGCGGCCGCGATCACGGCAGATGTCAACCGCAATACGGCATGGTGCGTCCGATTTAGCGGCGGCGGCAATGATCACGCAATCCACGCCCTGGCCGTTGGTTAGAGCCCGAATCTGCCCGGATAATTCTGAACTTCCAACGAGCGCCACATCGGAGCCGAGTTGGTGGGCTAGTTCGACACGATCGGGTTTGAGATCGGTTGCGATAATGAAGCCACCCTGGAAGCGTGCGAGTTGGGAAATCAGTTGACCGACCAGACCGAGTCCGATCACGGCGACCCTCTCTCCCAGTGAAATGTTAGCGATGCGCACTCCGTTGAGTGCAATGCTGCCTAGAGTCGTGAAGGAGGCATGATCAAACGAAACATTATCGGGGATCCTCGCAGCGAGATTGCGTCCGACGGGGATGGTTTCTCCGTGTCCCGTTCCTTCGCCACCGTAGGCAACACGGTCTCCGACTTCGAGATCCGTGACCGTGGCGTGTTTCTCCGCCACTAGACCTGCGCCCGCATAACCGAGCACGGCATACTCGCTGAATTTGGCCTTCACTTCGGCCAAAGTTTTCAGTGGACCTTGGGCCTTGAGCACATGCCAGATTTTGCCGAGCTGGGATGGATTGTCGGCGACTGCCTTCAGAACCCCTTCCTGGTGGATGCTGGCAGTCTCCGTTCCGCTACTGATCAGCGAATAGATAGGCCGGATCAGGACGTGATGCGGGCCGGCGACCGGGTCGGGAACCTCGTCGACGATGATGTCCTTCAGCCCTTTTCGGAGAATCTGCTTCATTGATCTTCAGGCGCGATGCCCATGCGCGAAAGTGCGACCGCCAGCGCAAATCATGATTTCCCTAAATATATATCAGAGCCATCTGGTTGTCGCAGGTTACCGCGCCACGCTTGGAATTTATTGGGGTGGCGAAGGCTCACCCACGCAGAGAAAGGAAATCTCGCTGTTCAGGACGGCATGTTCGGAGTCCAAAGTTGCGGCCCGCAGAATTATTCTCACAGAATATCATACACTGGATCAAACCGCAGATAGTATTTTTAAACACGTGCGATTTGCAGAGGTCGGTGGAAACACGCAGGTAACTAAGTCCAAATTGTTCGATAGGATGACTCTGGAGTGGCGTGACTGCAAGCAATAAAACTTCGGCCGATCTCCCAGGAATACGCTGCGCGGTGCAGAGTCCTCATTCGCAGCGTTCCCTGCGCAAGGTCTTTTATCTAGTGGACTCGCTCGACGTCGGCGGAACCGAATCCCAGGCAGTGGAACTGGCGCGGCGGATTCCGATGGCTGGCTACGATGTGACGCTGGGCTGCCTGCGCGCCCAAGGCCCATTGTTGGAACGACTTCAGGGAACAGCAGTCGTCTTGCGGGAGTTCCATCCCACGGGTGGTGTCGATACCCTGGCAGGGCTTTACCAGTTGCTGCGGCTAAGCTGGTTCTTGAGGCAAGAGAAGTTCGACATCGTGCACACCCACGATTTGTGGTCGAACCTGCTCGGCGTTCCCGCGGCACGGTTGGCGGGAGTCCGGGCGATAGTTTCCAGCCGCCGCGATCTCGCTCACTTCGACTGGTACCAGGGCAAACGCCGAGTGTGGCTGCGGCGCATTCAGAATCTGTCGGGCGCGGTGCTGACCAATGCCACGCCCATACGCGACGCGCTGATTGCCGAGGACGGGTTCGCGCCGGAAAAGTTGCGCGTGATTCATAATGGAGTCGACATCGAGAAATTCCACGCTAGTCGGGATGGTCGCGACCATCTGTTTCCCGGAGTTGGCGACGGCAAGCTTATCGTGCTCGTCGGTAACATGCACACGGACGTGAAGGGGCATCCGTGGCTGATTGCGTCCGCGCCCGCAGTGATTCGCGAGTTTCCATCCACTCGATTCGTTCTTGTTGGAGACGGAGAGCAGCGTGCCAGCTTCGAGCAGCAAGTCGCAGGATTGGGTTTGGAGCAGAACTTTTTATTCCTGGGTCGCCGCACTGATATTCCAGAAATTCTCGCCTGCTGTGACATCGCTGTGCTTCCTTCCCGGGCTGAAGGTCTACCGAATGCGGTGCTGGAATACATGGCCGCGGGACTGCCAACCATCGTGAGCCGAGTCGGCGGAAACGCCGAACTGGTCGAGGATCGCGAGATGGGACTGCTCGTGCCTCCGGCGGATTCGCAAGCGCTCTCGGCCGCATTGCTGAAACTCTTGCGTGATCCGGGTCTGGCGCGGCAGATGGCGCAAACCGGACATGAGTTCACAATCCGAAATTTCAGCTTCGAGAGGCTGGTGCGTGAGCTGGACGCGCTCTACACCGAACTTCTGCAGCGGGGCAGAGGAAATCAGGCAGAGGAAATCACTAGCCGATGACAAATGCTTCCACATAGAATGGTCGCCTCGGTCGCGTCACCTTCATGGATCGCCACGAGCTGTTTGACCGCTGACGTGCTCCTGATGAACT
Organism: uncultured Acidobacteriaceae bacterium; assembly: GCA_963707205.1. GTDB lineage: Bacteria > Acidobacteriota > Terriglobia > Terriglobales > Acidobacteriaceae > Sulfotelmatobacter. Next base: position 232,134 of record CAVPQE010000014.1, on the reverse strand, counting down.
CCGATCGGTCTCGCTACTCGGTTGCAAGTTTGGGTACCTTGGTTCCGAGTAACTGCACGAGAGATAAAGAGTACAGTTAATAATAATTAAGACGGCCAGCCGCTCCGCTGGCCCGGCATGCCTCAAGATGGTGATGTTAGTATTCTCATGCAACCAAGAGATTGCTGCAGGAAGAGTCGATATTGATTCGTGCCACATGGATGCGATACGTTGTGCTAGTTCCAACGTCGGAATGGCATGAAACCTAGAAACTGGCGAGAGATCAGGGATCGGTTGGCGGGGATAGATCGCGCTGAACTGCGTGACCGCATTCGACAAGAACTCGCCAAGCGCCAGGACGGGTTGCTCTCGCATATCGGCTATGGTTTTGCGCGAAATTCACGCAATTCAGCTCCAATCAAAGCGGGCAACTTTTTTTTCCGCGCAGATTCAGTCGATGCGATCCTTACGCTCTTGCGACAGCGGGTCCCGGGCCAAATTCAAGAAATCGTCAATCGGGCAGAAAAGATTTGTCGTCACCGCTTCGACCTGCTGGGCTACGAAAACCTCGATTGTGGAAGCCCGATTGACTGGCATTTGGACGCAGTTCACGGGAGACGTGCCCCCCGCAAACTCTTTCACAAAGTGCGATATCTGGACTTTTCCGAAGTGGGGGACAGCAAGGTCACGTGGGAACTGAACCGGCACCAGCATCTGGTAACCCTGGCGAAGGCATGCCGCCTGACGGGCGATCCCCGCTACGCGGATGAGATTCTGCGGCAGTGGCGCCAGTGGCGGGCCGACAATCCTTACCCAGTCGGGATCAACTGGGCGAGCAGCCTGGAAGTCTCCTTCCGCAGCCTGTCGTGGATTTGGACCTACCACTTGCTGAAGGGTTCTCCAGGGCTACCTGATTTCCGCGACGAGTGGCTGCGCAGCCTGGCGCTGCACGGGCGGCACATCGAACGCTATCTTTCCACGTACTTCTCTCCCAATACGCATTTGCTGGGTGAGGGCGTCGGACTGTTTTTTCTGGGAGTGCTGTGCCCAGAGCTAGCTGCGGCAGAACGCTGGAAGGCGCTGGGCTGGGAGATTGTTGTACGAGAGGCGGACCGGCAGGTTCAGGCGGACGGCTTCCACTTCGAGCAGTCGACGTACTATCACGTATACGCGCTCGATTTTTTCCTGCACTCCGCCGTTCTGGCCTGCGCAAACAACATCCCCATTCCCAGCAGCCTCGAAGAAACGTTGGAAAGGATGCTGACCGCTTTGTGTTTGCTCGGATGGACTGGGTCGCCCCCCCAGTTCGGGGATGACGATGGCGGGAGGCTCTTCGACCCCCGGCGCAATCGCAGCGAGTATCTATTGGATCCGTTGGCAACGGGAGCAATTCTTTTCCATCGTGGCGACTACAAGTTCGCCGCGGCTGATCTGCCAGAGGAAACCATCTGGCTGCTGGGGATTGAAGGAGTGCGCCGGTGGGACAATCTGGAAGCGACTCCAACGACCATGGACTCGGCGGCCTTGTCCGCCGCGGGGTTCCATCTGCTCACAGCGCCACAACCTGCGACGCAACTCGTAGTGCACGCCGGTCCTCAGGGAACACAGAGCGGTGGACATAGCCATGCTGACGCGTTGAGTGTGTGCCTGCAGAGCCACGGACGCTCCCTGTTGCTCGATCCGGGGACGTATGAATATGTCGGGGAGGGTGGTGATCGCGATCTGTTCCGTAGTACAGAAATGCATAACACCCTGCGAGTGGATGGAGCGAATCAGGCGGAGACTGCTACGCCTTTTGCTTGGAAGCGGCTGACCCAATCGAAAGTCGAGCAATGGATGAAGGGCAAAGGTTTCGACCTGGTGGTTGCTAGTCATGACGGGTATCAGCGCCTGGTTCCGCCGGTGATACATCGCCGATGGGTGCTGTCCTTGAAGAACGGTGTGTACCTGGTACGCGATGTCGTTGAAGGACAAGGCATGCACCAACTGGATGTTTCCTGGCATCTGGGGCAGGACATGCAGTTGTTAAGAGAGAACCTATTCCGTGTGAAAGGGACGTCGCAGGGCCTGGCGCTTCTTCCGGCGCAAGGACATGGGTGGGCGGAAGAGGTCCGCAAGGAAGACTGGTCGCCGGTTTACGGTCAGAAAGCCCCGATGACCGTGCTCAACTTCGGCACGACAGCGACGGTTCCGGCGGAGTTTGCCATCTTACTAGTAACATTGGAGGAGGCCCATCGGAGCCCGGGGTCCTTTGTGCGAATTGTGGCTCGGCAGCCGGATCCGGCCGTCAGCGCGTATCGGTATTCGTCCGAAGACGGGGAATACTCGTTCCTGTTCGGTGAGCCTGGGAAACCGTGGCGGCAGGGCGTGGTTTCGAGCGATGCCGGATTTGTCTGCTGGATCCAGAAACATAGCAAGATACTGATCCTGTGTAAGGGCAGCTATGCCGCCATCGAGGGCGGACCTGAGTTGCACTGCCGGGGGGAAGTTTCGTGGGGCGAGGTCATTGTGGAGGGAAACAGAAGAACGGTCTTGTCGTCTGATCCTGAAGCAGTGCGGAACGAAGCTGGAGCCTCCGATCAGCAACCGGGAACTGCTTTACGGCAACCTTAGGTTGAAGAACTTGATTCAAGACCCTTATGTGCGGAATCTGCGGTATTTTCTTTTCCGACCGGGACTGGCGCGTCAAGGCTGACGTGCTGGCGGGCATGAATGAGCGCATCGTGCACCGCGGTCCCGACGATGACGGGTTTTTCGTCGAGGAAAATGTAGGCCTGGCCATGCGGCGGCTGAGCATCATTGACGTCAAGAGCGGGCACCAGCCGCTGGCCAACGAGAACCAGGATGTTTGGATCGTCTGCAACGGAGAAATCTACAATCACGCCGAGTTGCGCGCCGGCCTTGAGGCCCGAGGACACCGCTATCGCACGCGCAGCGATACCGAAACCATTGTCCACCTCTACGAGGAGTACGGCCGCGATTGCGTCAAGCATTTGCGCGGGATGTTTGCCTTTGCTATCTGGGACCGGCGCAAGCGTGTGCTTTTCGCTGCGCGAGATCGTCTGGGCATTAAGCCATTTTACTACCACTGGGACGGGCGCGCGTTTCTGTTTGGCTCGGAGATCAAGGCCATCCTCGCCTATCCGGGAGTCGCGGCCGAGTTCAACCGCAGCACGCTTGCGGAATATCTGGCCTTCGGTTACATCACCGGAGGTGAGACGATGTTCGCGGGAATCCGGAAGCTGATGCCGGGACATACCCTGGAGCTAACGGAGCAGGGAGAGTCCAGAATTGAGCGGTATTGGGATCTCACGACGGAAATGGATCAAGAGGCGCGGCCCCGTGAGTACTACGTTAAGGCATACCGGGAGCTGCTGGAAGGCGCCGTTTCGTCGCACCTGATGAGCGATGTACCCCTCGGCGTATTCCTCAGCGGGGGCCTGGATTCGAGCGCGGTCGCGGCGCTGACGACCAAGATTAGCGGAGACCGCATCGAGACATTTTCCGTCGGCTACGGCGAGGAGGCATTCAGCGAACTCGGTTACGCGCGAGAAGTGGCCGAGCATATCGGGTCGGAACACCACGAAGTGAAGATGAGCCGGGGGGAGTTCTTCGACAGCTTGCCCCGACTGATCTGGCATGAGGATGAGCCGATCGCGTGGCCTTCCAGCGTCTCGCTCTATTTCGTGGCGCGGCTAGCGCGGGAGACGGTCACGGTTGTGCTGACGGGAGAAGGAAGCGACGAGACCCTCGCTGGCTACACGCGCTACGCCTGGACTCTGCTGAACTCACAGATGGACAAAGTATATCGCTCCATCACACCCGATGCTCTGCGCCGGCTGGTGCGCGGGGCGATCCAGGCCAGCCCGCTGAGGGCTTCCCTTCATCGCAAGCTGCAGCATACGGCCCTGGTGCACGACGGGAGCTCGTGGCCATCTTTCTACTTCGACAATTTCTTTTCGGCGTTTGCGGCTTCTGAGCAGTCCGACTTGCTCACTCCAGAAGCGCTGGCTGCAGCAGGTGACGCTTACGCGGGCTCGATGGGCGCGTGGGAGAGGTCACGGGGCGATCTGCTGCATCGCATGCTCTATACCGACATCAACAGCTACCTCATTGAATTGTTGATGAAGCAGGACCAGATGAGCATGGCGGCGTCCATTGAGAGCCGCGTGCCGTTTCTTGATCATGTGCTGGTGGACTTTACGGCGAGAATTCCGGTGCAGTATTCCATTGCAGGGATGGCTGGCAAGTTCGTCCTGAAACAGGCCGTGGAAGACCTGCTGCCTAAGTCGGTCGTGTATCGCAAGAAGATGGGCTTCCCAACTCCGTGGGAGTATTGGCTCGCAGGGTCACAACTGGATGATCTGGAGCGCATGCTGTTGGAGTCGAGGAGCACAGAGCGCCGGCTCTTGCGATCAGAAGTTGTGAAGCGAATCTTTGCTGAGCATCGTGCCAAGGCGCGGGATCACGGGAACCGGATCTGGCGTCTCATCAATTTGGAGATCTGGCAACGGGTCATGATTGATGGTGAGCCGGCGGAAGCCGTTGCCACATCCCTGAGTTCGTCAAAGCCAGTTGCTGCGGGTTAAGGAGGGCCAAAGACCAAGTCAATGAAAAGGCAACTGCGGCGCGCAGCACTGACAATTCTCAAGTGCTGCGGAGCTTTTAGTCTGGTGAAAGATAGTGCGTGGCGGCGGCAAAGACTCCTGATTTTGTGCTATCACGGCGTGTCCCTCGAAGATGAGAACCAGTGGCGGCCTTTTCTCTACATGACTCCCGAGCAGCTCGAACGCCGGTTGGACATCCTGCGAGACGGAAAGTACGCAGTCCTGCCGCTGGCCGAAGCGCTGGAACGGCTCTATCGGAAAGATTTGCCCCCACGAAGCGTCGCACTCACATTTGACGACGGCAATTACGACTTCTATAGGCAGGCTTGGCCGCGGCTGAAGCAATATGGTTTCCAGGCGACGGTGTATCTGACGACTTACTACAGCGAGTTGCAGCGCCCCGTCCTCAGCTTGATCTGCTCGTACATGCTGTGGAAGGCGCGCGATATGGGTCGAGTCGACCTGAAAGAGTTTGGGATTGATCTCCCAGGCACGCTGAGTTCGGTTGAGAACCGGGAAGAGGTTGCGAGCCGACTGGCGCAATGGGCGGCCGGGCAAGATCTCAACGGCGAAGAGAAAGATCAGATCGCCGCGAGCTTGGCTGAGCGGCTGGGGATCGACTATCAGAAACTGCGGCAGAAGCGTATCCTGCAACTGATGAACCGGGAAGAAATGAAGCAACTTGCCGCTGAGGGCGTGGATTTCCAGCTGCACACCCATCGTCACCGAACGCCGTTGAGCGAGGAGCTATTCCGGCGGGAAATCCAGGATAACCGTGCAAGGATAGCAAATGCAATTAGCGGCAAGAGAGAACACTTTTGCTACCCGAGCGGGGCTTACCGGCCCGAGTTTTTGGGCTGGCTGGCCAAAGAAGAAGTTGTTTCCGCCACGACCTGTGACACAGGATTCGCGACGTCTGAGACGAATCCTCTGCTGTTGCCGCGATTGGTCGACACGAGCGGTCGCACCGATCTCGAGTTCGAAAGCTGGGTCAGCGGTGTTGGCCATTTTCTGTCGAGGCGAAAACGCGGACGACTCGCCTACGTGCCCGACTGAACTACAACGAATGGGCAGAGGGGCTGCGGCACAGGTTCACTAACTCCGCAAAAGCTATCCCTTCCTCAACCCTGGCAAATGATCCGCATCGATGTGAATGAGGGACTACTAGCGCACAGCCCGCGAGAACCTTCCGAATCGTGTGTTCATAAAAGGTGTTGGCGATGTCACACAATGCAAAACTGCACCGCGGCCCGCAAAGACAGACTCAGGTCTCTACTCCACGCCAGCGGTAGCCGAATCGATCGCGACCACATCCGCTCCGAGGTCCTCACCATCTGTCCCTTTGCCCTTGTAGGGGCTTGAGGGCTGCAGTTGATAGTTGCCGCCGTTCCCGCCATTGTAATTGACGAATTGCACGGCGCTGGCGCTGGCGGGGAAGAAGTTTCCGGAAGGCCACAGACTGGGCGGATACGAAGAGGGACTTCCAATCATGGCGTTACTTGCGAATGAGTACGGGCTGAAGCAGGCATTGAAGGTCGTGAGCGGTTTGTCGTAATATGCGCAATTCGTTGCTCCACCGCCCGTCGACCAAATGGGGTAGGTGCCGGTATTCACGATGCTGTTGGTGAAGACGAAGTTCTTCATCTGCGTGGTTGTTGCGCCAATAATGAACATCGTTGACGACGGGAAAGCTGTAACGTGATTGATCGTCACGTTCTGAAGGACTGGGGCGCCTGCACGCACAGAGACCTGTGCAAATTCACTTGGACCGTTGTACTTCTTACCGTCGATGTCGTCGATCACGATGTCATGAATGCTGTAGCGCTGCCCATCGAGTGGAGCGCCGCGGTTGTCGGACAAGGTGTTGGCGATCTGTAGTCCGGCCCCCACATGGCTGATGGAGTTATAGCGGATGGTCACATCCGTAACCTGGCAAATCGGGCAGAGATTGCTCCCGTTGCTACCAGCCTGATTCTTTGGCGTTAGCAGGATGGCAAAGCCCACCTGGGAGAAACCACCCCAAGAGTTCTCCATAATGTTGCCGTCGACTAAGACGCGCTGCGCGTTTTTCAGTTCGAAGAGATTTTTGACGATAAATGGATTCCCGTTCGTTCCACCCACGTATCCGGCCTGCCCTTTCATCCAGGTCAAAGGCTTGAACATGTGATTGTGGCGGATTTCAATGTCAGCCGGCGTCATGGTCGCAGGGCCACCACCAAACATAATGATCTCGCCCGCTGCCTCCAGAAAATTGTTCACAATCTTGTAAGGCCCCATTGGGTTATCGCTAAGACCCCCGACGATCGCCTGTGTATCCGTGCACGAGCCAGTCTTGGCCACGCAGTGAAAATCCGTAAAGAACGAATCCACAACAGCGACATACCGGCTCGGGCCCAACAGGATGCCCCGGACGGTCTCATCCTGGGCAGTGCCATGCACCCACAGACGATCGAATACCACATGATCGGCTGGACCCTCAAACTGGATGAGGTTGTAAACGGCAGCCGGGGATACGGCTCGTGTCACTTCCAACCCGATCAGCCGGTAGTGATTGGCCCCCGAAGAGAATGTGATCGGTCCTGAGCCGCCCTTGCCATCGAATTCAATTTTGGCCAGGACGTTTGTCGTGGAAGCGCAATTCAATCGAGGTCTGCCCGCCAGAGACGACACGCCTGCGTAGCAAGGGGTCAGGCGAGTGCCCTCGGCAGGTAGACTGGAATCAGGGGCACTTGTACGGATGATAATCCAATGCGCGTCATCGCAGCTTTTGTCTGGTACTACAAAGTTGCCACTGAACGTGGCACCCGCCTGCAACTGAATGATATCGCCGCAGGATGCGCTAGCGAAAACCTGCTTGAGACTTTGCCCGGGACCTACCATCCAAGTCTTTCCGCCTGCAGGAGTATCTTTCAAGGAGCTCTTTGCATACTCCCTGGGCAGCTCTGCGGGGCCATCGAAATTCTTGGCATTGGACGGCGTGGAAGACTGCCCCGAAGTCGCAGCCCGAATCGGAGAAGCCAGGATCAGCAAAAGAAAAATAACCCATGGCGCAGTCATACACCGGCTGGAAATCTGCACGTTTTTCGACCCCTTCTCACGACGGTCCTAACCAGCCGGTAATTGGCAGGAATGATTATCTCGAACACGATGGACCCGCTTTGGACGGGTGACTAAACAGAGGCTGAGGAAAAGTCTATCAGGCGATAAATCGGTGGGTCAATTCAGCGTATCGAGCCACAAGCCGGGCCAACGACTCGATGCCAAGGGCTAACGAGGCTTCGCCTCAGACCGACGAGTCATGCTTTGGCGGGACCTGCGGGAAGGCGCGTACATGCTGCGCACCAATCTCCAGGCGGACTCGGCGGAGGAGGCGTGGTCGAAATACATGCAACTGACCGAAGCCGAGGCGTCGTTTTCGAGCGTTCAAGAGCGAGCTTTCGATCTGGCCTTTGTTCCATCAGAAGGAGCTACGGGTCAAGGCCCACGTCCTGGTGGCCTTTTTGGGTTATGCCCTTTGGGTGGCGCTGGAACATCTGTTGAAGCGTCGGCCGGCGATCGTTTCCCAACCCTCGGCCAGTGGAGTGGACAACGCTCAGCCTTTCTCGCCGATGAAGGCACCGGCGTTACTGTCCACGCTGCAGAGTGCTGACATCGTACTGCCCACCAAGGATGGGCGCGAGATCCGCCTCCGCCGGATCACTGAACCCACGACCGAGCAAAAATCCCTGCTTCACCAACTCGGCCTCAGCCTGTCGGAACGGCTGAAATCTCTTTCAAAATGTAGTGCAGACTCGGCCACCGCCTAAACTGATTCTGAAAGGCTTAGTCTGTTTCCCAACTGTTTCGTGACGAACTTGGGTTAGATTGGGGTTGCTCAAGACAACAGATAACTGCGAGACACGAGCTTCGAGGCCGGAGGTACATGCCCACAGAATTGTGATCGGAGCAGCAAAAGAAAACTCTCTCAGTTACCTGAAACGTTGCGAGGCTTGCAGGAAATGACAGCGTCGTGCAGAGTGCGGGCAAAGCCCTCTGCCACTGTCGGCCAGCTGTAGCGCTGTTGTACCAGGGCTCTCGCCGCAGTGCCCAATCGCTGCCGCTGGTTGGGATCACGTAGCAGGGAAATCACAGACTCGGCAAAATCGTTTGGCGTGTCGGCCAGAAGGATATTCTCGCCCGACCGCACTGGCAGGCCCTCAGCCCCCACCGATGTGGAAATGACCGCTTTATTCATCGCCATGGCTTCAAAAATCTTGAGACGAGTACCACCGCCGATGCGCAAAGGCACAATGCAAACCGAGCCTCGTGCGACGAACGGCCGTATGTCTTCCACCCACCCCGTGAGGCGAATGCTCTTTTCCCGTCTCGGCTAAAGCCTGCAGCTTGCGGGAAGGGCTTCGGCCCACTACTTCGAGAGACACTTCAGGGCACTGCTGTTTGATCAAGGGAAGGATGGAGTCGACAAAGTAAAGAATCGCGTCTTCGTTCGGAAGCCAATCCATCGAACCTGTGAACACCAGGGAATTCGCGGTTTCTTCCACAGGCATGGGTTGGAAATAATCTACGTCCACCCCGGTGGGAATCACAGTTAGCTTTCCGAGGTCGAGAAAAGGCGCGAACGCGTCACGATCCGTCTCAGAAACTGTCAGCACCCGGTCAGCAAGACGCAGATACCGTCGCTCAGCGGCTTCCATCTTTCGCCATTCCCGCCACGAGATAGCTTTCCAGATTAGATTGGTGGCCACCTCATAGTGGCGCCGCCATATAGTAGCCTCCACATTGTGGGTGAACAGCACCTTGGGAGTAGGCCAATCCCACGGGATGACGCCCGCGGCAACCATGAAATCACAGAGGATGACGTCATAAGTTTCCTGCTTGAGCAGCGTGTGCAATCTGCGGCGCACCTCGGGACGACAATACTTTGTGATGCTGTAGGGTTCTGAAGAAAGCAAACGAATGCCATAGTCGCGCATCTCCGCGAGGCTCTTAGGTGCGGGGAGCCTGAGCGGCATGCAGACTACACGGTCAAACATGTCCTTCAATTCCGGGTGCAAGTCGCTGTCGTGCGCGGCATAGAAGGAAAAGAAAGTGACCGAGTGCTGACGCGCAAGCTCCCGAAGGATGTTATAGCTACGGATTTTTCCACCGGTATCGGGCGGAACCAGTCCGCCAGCTTTTACCCACAGAATCTTCATGGTAGGAACGCGTTACCAGCAGATCCCTTCGTAGTCACCTGAGGTCTCGGGTCTAGACGTCCGTTCCAGGTTCACCAAGTCGATGACAGTATGGTCGGGCCGGAGCGAGCGACATAATTCATCGCGATCCACTCCTCGCGTTCCGATGACAACTACTTCTGCATCTTTAAGAACGTCCGCCAGGCTGGTCGAAAGCAAGGAACCAATATGGGGAATCACTTCTTCAATGTACTGCCGGTTTGAGCCGATTAGGCGGCTCAGGGAGACTTTGTCGTCCCAAATCCGGATCTGCCGGCCCTCGCCCAGCAGGCGTTTCACGAGCTGGACCTGAGGACTCTCCCGCAGATCGTCGGTGGCGGCCTTGAAGCTCAAGCCCAGCATGCCGATTTTCTTCTTGTCGGTTCCCAGCACCATCTCTACAGCCCGCTCGAGGTGTTCGTCGTTACTTGGCAGGATAGACTGGAACAATGGCAGATTGAGATCGAGCTCTTTGGCTCGATAGTTCAGCGCACGTACGTCTTTGGGCAGACAGGACCCGCCAAAAGCAAAACCGGGATTCAAGTACTGGGGCGAGATGTTGAGTTTGGTGTCTGCGGTGAACATTTGCATGACGACTTCGACGTCCACTCCGAGTTCCTTGGCTAGCGTCCCCAACTCGTTGCCGAAAGATACCTTCACCGCATGCCATGCATTGCAGACATACTTCAACATTTCGGCGGAACGGAAAGAAGTTTCGAACACCTGGCCTGGGACCCAGTCGTACACTTTGCGCAATAAAGAACTGTGAGCCGCATCGGCGGCTCCGATGACGGTGATCGTTGGTTCCAGGAAGTCGGCAACGGCTGTGCCTTCCCGCATGAATTCCGGATTCACACACAATCCGAAGTCTTTTCCCATTCGCTTGCCGCTGGCTTTGTTAAGACTCGGAATCACCACGGATTCGGCCGTCCCGGGGAGAACCGTGCTGCGCAGCACCACTAGGTGAAAAGAGTCTTTCTTCCTCAGGGCTTCGCCGATCTCTCGGCAGACGGGTTCAATATGTCCGAGGTCGAGCTTGCCGTTGCGCAAGCTGGGCGTGCCGACACAGAGGAATGAGATATCGGTGTCGAGAACGGCGGACGCCACATCGCGTGTGCCGCGCAAGAGGCCGGACTTGTGGCACTCAACAATCAACTCGGCAACACGCGCTTCTACAATAGGACTACGGCCTCCTTCCAGCGCCTCGACTTTGGCCGGATTGAGGTCCACGCCGGTGACGCGGTTTCCCTTGTGGGCCAGACAGGCAGCGCTTACGCTCCCTACATACCCGAGACCGAAAATGCTGATGGAGTGACTCATCCCTCTATTTTCTTCAAGTGGCATGATAGAGGTAATGATAGGTTGGGGCAAGGTCGTCGACAAAACAGGTCGTCTACAAAACGCGAAAAAATGGCGACATTGAAGGTGTGCGCTGAATCGGGTGCCATTCACTCATCCGCAACTTGCTGTTTCCCACCAGACGGAAGACGCCGGAACTGAGCAGTAGGTGCAATGCTGCACGCCGGATGTCGCTTAACCTTTTCCGGAGAAAACGGGTACCTGACTTCACCACATCCTGCTCTGTGCGGTGTTTTCATGGCAAACCTTATGAGCACATCTGCACTAAAACGAGCGTTGCTCAAACTTCCCGGTAGGCTTGAACCAATTTCCCCTCCTTGGTCAGAGGAATGCGCTCGACCCATTGGAGGCGAACTTGTATATCGCCCAGGAAATGGGCAAGCAACCCGCGAACCGCGGCCTCTCGCTCTTGGGAAAAACCCTTTCCTCGTAGAAGAATCTGAAGGCTACCCCCCCTGCGCAAGATAACCTGAAATTGAGCGACCTCTTTCACTTCTTTGAAGAAATGATTCCAATACAAGTTGCTGATCTTCCGCCCCCCCGGCAGTTCGAGCATACCGCCGATCCGGCCGTGAACTGCGTCGATGGCTACAACGCCTGACTCGTTCGAATCGCACGCGCGAAACGTGCCCAGGTCCTCAACATCGTAACGAAGGAAGGGAGTTCCTCGACAAACCGTGCTCGTCCAGACGAGGCGGCCAATTTCTCCCGGTGCCGCCGGTCGGCCACGATCGTTCAGGACCTCCAGAAAAAGCCAGGGGCGCATTACATTCAGCGGGCCACCTTCGGTGAATTGACAGGCCATCACCGAAAGCTCACGTCCTCCATACCGGTTGAAAAGGGGTACCCCGAAGGCCTGCCGAAAAAGTTCACACTGCGCAGGAAACAGCATTTCGCCAGCGTTCCAGGCAGCGCGAACCACCCCGGGACGAATTTGTCTTCCTCTTTCAAGTACTCGCTGCGCGACAAATTCCAGCATGGAGGTGAATCCATAAATCGCAACCGGTCCGCGACCGATATGCGTGCACACGCGCTCGACCGTATCGTCAGAAAGGTAGTAACCGTCCACCAGGAACTGGTTCCGGAGCCGAGCAAGCACGCGATTGCGCCGGGTAGTTGCTTTCTTAACATCACGTTCAGATCCCCAGACGATGATGGTAGGCATCCCCGGAAGCCATCCCATGCGAATCGAGCTGAAGGTGCCGGCCGCAGGGATGCTCCTTAGCATTCGAGTGTCGTGAAAGAAGTGGACCGGCTCGCCCGTGGAACCACCGGTGCAGTTCGCCTGACCTGGAACCTTGAAACGTTGCCCAATTTCCTCGGCTGGAAAGCGGGTGCGAAGATCATTCTTGGTGACCACCGGCAGGTCGGGCCAGATGCGAAGCAAATCGTCGGGATTGTCAATTCGGGCCGCCTCTCGCCATTCGGGAAGGGCGTCCGCCCGAGCCCCAAAGTAACGAATCTGCCGCAGTAATCGCTCGCCCAGTTGTTTACGCTGCTCATCGGGACGAAGCTGAGGGAAGCGGTCGAGGTCGGCCCAGGAGGTTGCGTTTCGCCGCAGGTATCTACGCCACCACAGGCTGCTGATTGCGCGCGGAATCATGCTTTACTCGGTCACGCGAATAAACAGCGGTTCGGTGGATTCTGCACGTGGCGGAATTCCGGCTTCACCTAGTTCGCAATGTCCCAGCCAGCCGCGGGGTGGCACAAAGGCCCGTCCTTCGAATGGAAGAATGTCTTGCGCGGATTTCTCCGTATCGGCGATCCAAACACGAATGGAGTCGGGTGAGAAATCCGTTAAGGGGTAGTTGAATCGTCCGAACGCCTCGCGAATCAGAGGTATCTTCTCGGGATCGAAGCCCATCAAGCGAGCGTGGACCCATTCCGCTGCTGTAGCATTTAGTGCGCCTGTAACAAAACGACTGGGCACAGGAGTGTTAGCCAGCGGGCCTTCTCCTTCGCCGGCGATTATCGCGTCTGTGATTGAAATCACGGTTCGTTGCGGAGTGATGGCGAGGGAGCCGTCGAGCTTGCCATAGCGAAGGATTCTCTGCAGGTCGAGACAGGTGCGCCAAATCGTGTCGTTTCCGTACCACGATCCCTCAAGATTCTCATCCGCTCCGAGCTTGGCAGCGATTCTTTCGGCTGCTCCAGCCATCCAGGCGAATGCAGCTTGAGTCGTGCCGGGCGGGCGGCGATTCGCCGCGTCTAACAAGTCCTCCGCAGCCCGCTTCCATCCAGGCCGACCGGCGTAGCAGTCCCCCCCACTTTCGGAGCCGCCCTTGCGGTGATGGGGCAAGTACTCTTTATTGCCGTTGATGCCGACCAGGTTCTTTAAAGCGCCCGTCACACAAGCTTTTCTGTGGGATTTTAGTTTGGGAAGATTGATCACTGCATTGGCTTCGATGACTTCCCTGGCAATCAGGTACTGATGGAGGCCTGCTCCATGAGTGCGATGCAATAGGTCAGGGTTGTACATGGTTACCCTGAACTTGCTCGCATCATCGCTCAGCGATTCGAGCAGGCTGTCTTTCTTAAGATCAAAAAGGACAAAGTTCCCCAAATCGCGCACGCCCTCAGACCTCTCTTGGCCCAGAGAGTTGCCTTTGAGGATGGTGCGACGAAAATCGGCGATCCTGAATTGCAGCCCATGCTTTCTCAGGCGATCGGCCAGTTCGTCAATGCCTGCGAGCCTTCGTAATTGTTCGAAGTCGCATCCCTGAATGGGGGCGTCGCCAATGATCAACTGTGTAGGGTTGGTGATGCCAGCGTATTTAGACACTGCCTCAATGACGCTGCTGTGAGTGAGAAGACAGTCCAGGCCGGCGCCAGACTGATTCTGATGGAACACCCAGTTCGGCTTAATAACAATCCTGGCGCCGGCGGGGATCAACGCGGCAAGTGGGTTCCAGGCCGATGTACCGTAATGGTCCAGGTCCAGGCGCCAAGTGCGGAACAGTTCGTGGAGAGCGACTTCGGCCGAACTGGTGGCGCCGCCAATCTCAGGAGCGCAACTAGGGTAGTCGCAAACTTCGTAGGCAGCTCTGGTTCGTGCGACTGCTACCACATTCTCCAAGGAATACCCCATCATCTCTTGGAGTATAATACACAACAGCAGTTGGGAGGCCAGACTGGCGATTACGTGACGCTGTGGACTGGTAACCAGAGGGGCAAGAATTTCCAGACCGTGTATAACTGAGGAATTCTGTCCATCCCGATCAGTAATTTTCGTTGAAGCCGATCACCGTTCTGTTGATCCCGATCAGTAGTTTTGTCGAAGCCGATCAGTGATTTTCTCTGATGCAGATCACTTTATCGGGTTGAGAAAGTTGCTGATCAGGATCGCAAATTGCGGAAGGGGCGGCGCTGGATAGCCACAGCGCAAACTGCGTCAAGGCTTGCTCGGAGTATTCTGGCAGTGCTCTGTGTTCGACCAATCCAACCATTACCGCACCAGCAACGCGAACCATTCTTGGGCGAGTGGGCTGAATCTGTGATTGAGAGTCAGCGCTATTTTTGAGCGAATCCGTCTGCGGTGCAAAGCACGAGTAACGCAATGACTGTCTTGCTTCGTGACATGCAACCTCCCAGCGGTACGATACACCATCGCTCGTCAAGCGTAGCCATTCCGCCACGCGGACGGAGCGTCTTTCCCAAGTGCGTCGATAGTTGATGTAATCAGGGTCGACCTTGGCACCCACTTCGGCAATGATCTGTTGCGCCGAATCCACTCCCAGACCGGGGACTTCGGCCAGCCGCTCGACTGCATCCTGATGCTGGCGCAGCAGACCTGCGATCTCCTGGTCGAGTTGGTCGATCTGCTGCTCGATCAATTGCAAGTCCGCCAGGTGCCATGTTCACGAGCCGCCGGTAGATCGGGTTGAGCTCGGTGCAGGCACCCAGCGCGTCGCGCAACTCTGCGGGCGTGGCACGCAAGCGCTGATCGGCCAAGGCGGCCAGAGCCGCCGGATCGGTCTCTCCGTCCGCTAGTGCCTTCAGCATCCGTCGTGCACTGGCACCCAGCAGGTCGGAAACCAAACTTGATAACTTGATAGGGGCTTCTTCCAGCAGCGCCTCCAGTTGATTCTGCAACCGTACTCTGTTACGCGTCCGCTGGTACTTTGTGCGGGTCAGTGTTCGCCACAGTCGCTGTTCGATATCGGGCACGAAGCTCAAGATTAGCTCCTGCGATACGAGCCGCTTCACCAAACGTTCGGCGTCTCGAAAGTCTTTCTTGCGCCCGCGCCGTCCGCGATTGGACAAGGCTTGCGCCAGATGGAGTGTTCCCGACATCCGGCCTGCACCTTCCCGATTCTGGCAGCTCGGCTTCCAGTACCGCTCCAGCGCTCCCCAAACCGGCTTCCAGTATTGCGCGGTGGATTCCATCACCACTTCCTCGACCGACTGCTCGATCAGCCATTCCGCCAGCCGTTGCAACTGCTCGGGGTTGCTGCCGTACCAGCGTCGCTCAAATTGGTATTCGTCTTCGACTTCGATGCCCGCCACCACCACAGCCAGCTTCTTTTTATGTACATCGATTCCCGCTATCCTATAGGCCATAAGCTTCCTCCTGGCGGGAGCGGAGAGCGTGCTGGAGATTACATTAAGCAGGGTCTCGGGCTATCGCCGCTCCCACAGGGGGAGAGACAACGCACCATTTATTCGCTCTATCACGCACGCTCCGGATCAGACAGTTACATTCGGCCTCACCTTCTCCACTGTTTAATCAATCTCGCCGCTCCCCAGCCATTCTGGATTATGGCTAAACTCTGAGCGATTTTCATGAGATTTCGCGGGCCGTACGGCCCTGCAGTGACAGGCGTGGGTGATGACATAAGGACCTCGGCCTCGCGGCGACCCGAGTAAACTTTTGTGGTATCCAACCAAAAAGGGCTCGGGACGAAGAAGGCTGAGATGAAAATTGTAGGCTGCGATCTTCACGCAAGACAAACCGGTCCCCTTTTCCTGTAACACTTTCAAGGTGAGTTTTCGGCAGCTTTTGAGCTTGTCAGATCGCCATTCAGAGCGATCTGCCAAGCAAACTCACTCGGCGTTCGTTCTCCCAGAGACCTGTGAGGACGACTGTCATTGTATTCCCGCCTCCAAGACTCGATGATTTGCTTGGCCTCGGTCAGCGTCGCGAACCAGTGCACATCTAAACACTCGGCTCGCAACGTGCCGTTGAACGATTCCACGTACGCATTGTCGGTCGGCTTCCCTGGCCGGGAGAAGTCGATCTGCACCCGGTTGAAGCGCTCCCGCCGATGCAGTGCAGCTCGACGCTTTCGTCGCGGCTTGTGTCGCAGCGTCAAGCCTTCTTCCCGGTAGAGCCGATACACCAGCTTTTTCCCCACGTTCCAGCCCTCGCGGTTCAACAGCACCCGGATTTTCCGGTAGCCGTAGCGAACCCGGGTCTGCGCGATCTCCCGAATTCGCAACCGCAGCGCTGTCCTCGGTTCCTGCCGGCTCTCATACCGAAACGTCGAGACTGGCAGTCGCGCCACCCGGCACGCACGCCGCTCGCTCACCCGGTAGGTGTCATGCAAGTAGCTCACCACCGGGCGGCGCCGCGAGGGCGTCACAGTTTTTTTGCCAGCACGTCCTGCAGCATCGTCTTGTCCAGCGTCAGCTCTGCTACCAGTCGCTTCAGCCGCCCATTCTCTTCCTGCAATTGCCTGAACTGACGGACCTGATCGGTTTCCAGCCCCTTGTACTGTTTCTTCCACCGATATAGCGTTTGCTCCGTGATCCCCACTTGCCGGATCAGCCCCGCCACCGGCACTCCTACCTCCGCCTGCTTTAGCACCCCCACGATCTGTTCCACGGAAAAACGTTTCCTCTTCACGGCAAACCTCCCCTTCCTCAGGTAGTAGATTTTGCCGGAAACTAACCCTCAATGTGTGTCAGAAATTGGGGGGCCGCTTAGCTTGAACCGCTCCCACTTTCTGTTACACGCGAAGCTAGAGATTTTGGGCAATGAAAGTCCTTTTCTCCTCGTTTGATGCGGGTTTCGCGCACTCCAGAGACTCGATCAAGAGGCTCTGGAGTGCGCGCCCCATCGATGTAGAAGATTGTTTCCGTGTCCTGTGCAGTTCGGCGAACGCCGATGGCGTCCGATCTGCCAACGCACTATGCCGATGCTGCTGATTGTAATGCTCGCGGAACTTCGCCAGCTTCTGCCGGGCGTCTTCCAGCGACGAAAACCATTCCACATTTAAACGCTCGTCACGGAGCCGGCCGTTGAAGCTCTCGATGAATCCGTTCTCCACTGGACGGCCTAGCCGAATGAAACACAACTGTACGTCGTTACCCATCACCCAGGCTTCCAGCGAACGACTGCAGAACTCGCTGCCATGGTCCACCGTGATGCTTTCCGGCAAGCGGTCTCGTTCCGCCTTTGCCCTCTCCAGCGCCTGAGCCACTTTCATCCCCGTCATCGAGCGATCTGCTTCCAACTCTACTCTCGCGTGAACTGGTCAACTACCGTCAGGATGCGGAACGAGCGCCCGTCCACCAAATTGTCACTCAGTAGGGTCGAGCATCAGCAGGGTCGAGCATCAGCGCCGTGCGGCGTTCCCACCGTCGGATTCTGATGCCCGCCTTCCGAACCGGACGTGCACCTTTCGTTATGCATCCGGCTCTCCGGGAACACTGATGTATGAATCGACTTGCATTACAAGGAGACCAGTTATATACGTGGCCTGACACTCATGCGCTCCCAACCGCGCAAACATACTTCTGTCGCGTTGCGTCGACGCCGCCGACAGCCCCTTGATTGTCATTTGCGGGTTTCCCTCATCGAGCGCTACAAGCCATGCGGCAAGCCGGGATGCTCCCGCGGCCCCGGTCATGGCCCCAAGTACTACCTCTCGGTCAGTCACTATGGCCGGCAACCGCAAATGGATTACATCCCCCAGGACTATCAAAGCCAGGCCAGCGAATGTCTTGCCAACTACCATCGTCTCCGCGAGATCTTGGACGAGGTCTGCGCCATCAATCAGGAACTGCTATGCCGCCGCGAGGTGCTCTGAGCCATTCCCATGAGCCATGCTTCTGGCTCGCCCTCCGCTCCCTTCGATCGCAAACAGGGCGGCCTTCTGCTGGCCAATATGCTCTCCGCCTGGCTCGACGGCGAAACCAGCGGGGAGGCCACCGCAGAGGCTGTCCATGAACCCAAAGATCGCCGAACATCACCGCAGCCGATCCGCCTATGTTTACCTGCGCCAGTCGACGCCCGGCCAAGTGCTGCATCATCAGGAGAGCACGGAACGCCAGTACGCGTTGCGCGAGAAGGCGCAGGAACTGGGCTGGAGCGAAGCTTCGATCCGCACCCTCGATCGCGACCTGGGCAAGTCCGGAACACAGACGGCGGGGCGGGAGGATTTCAAGACGTTGGTGGCCGATGTCTCAATGGGACAAGTGTGCGCCGTGTTTGCCCTGGAAGCCTCCCGACTTTCGCGCTCGGACTTGGACTGGCATCGGCTGCTGGAGTTGTGTGCTCTCACCCAAACGCTGGTGATCGACGAAGATGGCTGCTACGACCCGGCTGATTTCAACGATGGACTTTTGTTGGGGTTGATTGCCGAGCGGTTGCTCAGGGTTCCCATGTTCCAGCTCTCGACCTTCATCTCATAGGTGGCATGCTTTACCCCTGGCGATACAGAGCAACCGCCTTTGAAGAGGATGCGGTTGCCGAGTCCGTTACCCGGACCCACCAGTGAGAAACTTCGCGCCCCACCGGTTCAGATCACATAAACTCCCAGCCCCATCTGGCCGACGCGGAGCGTTGAGCCGATTCAAGACAGAGGCTTCTTGCGCATGCTTCGTTGTCTCACCATAAGATGTGTGGTAGCCCAGCGCACCGATGTTGGCGGTGCCCAGTACAGTTCAGTTCGTCAGCTTTTCCGCGCATCGTCGGAACACGACACACTTTGGACGGACCCCTTTCCTCTCAGGCTCTTTCCTGAGCGGGGCTGCATTGCAGCAGCCGGTCAAAAGCCAGCAAGCTCAGAAGACTTGATCTAATCCATCCCGTTCTCCTCGCCGTCATGGCGCACCAAAGTCCATACTCCAACACTGGTTCGGGCGCGCCGCCACGGCGGTCGTTGCAAGCCGCTGTCGGCGGGCCAGCTTCCGCCGCTGCTTCGTTCGTACGATCAATTCCTCCTCCCGGCACAGCCGGTAGATGCGTTTCGCATTCACGTGCCAGCCTTAGCGCCGCAGCAGCCCAGAGAGAACACTTTTGCTACCCGAGCGGGGCTTACCGGCCCGAGTTTTTGGGCTGGCTGGCCAAGGAAGAAGTTGTTTCCGCCACGACCTGTGACACAGGATTCGCGACGTCTGAGACGAATCCTCTGCTGTTGCCGCGATTGGTCGACACGAGCGGTCGCACCGATCTCGAGTTCGAAAGCTGGGTCAGCGGTGTTGGCCATTTTCTGTCGAGGCGAAAACGCGGACGACTCGCCTACGTGCCCGACTGAACTACAACGAATGGGCAGAGGGGCTGCGGCACAGGGTTCACTAACTCCGCAAAAGCTATCCCTTCCTCAACCCTGGCAAATGATCCGCATCGATGTGAATGAGGGACTACTAGCGCACAGCCCGCGAGAACCTTCCGAATCGTGTGTTCATAAAAGGTGTTGGCGATGTCACACAATGCAAAACTGCACCGCGGCCCGCAAAGACAGACTCAGGTCTCTACTCCACGCCAGCGGTAGCCGAATCGATCGCGACCACATCCGCTCCGAGGTCCTCACCATCTGTCCCTTTGCCCTTGTAGGGGCTTGAGGGCTGCAGTTGATAGTTGCCGCCGTTCCCGCCATTGTAATTGACGAATTGCACGGCGCTGGCGCTGGCGGGGAAGAAGTTTCCGGAAGGCCACAGACTGGGCGGATACGAAGAGGGACTTCCAATCACGGCGTTACTTGCGAATGAGTACGGGCTGAAGCAGGCATTGAAGGTCGTGAGCGGTTTGTCGTAATATGCGCAATTCGTTGCTCCACCGCCCGTCGACCAAATGGGGTAGGTGCCGGTATTCACGATGCTGTTGGTGAAGACGAAGTTCTTCATCTGCGTGGTTGTTGCGCCAATAATGAACATCGTTGACGACGGGAAAGCTGTAACGTGATTGATCGTCACGTTCTGAAGGAGGGGAGCACCTGCCCCACTCACAGAGACTTGCGCAAATTGACTTGGGCCGTTGTACTTCACTCCGTCAATGTCATCGATGGTGATGTCATGGATACTGTAGCGCTGCCCGTCGAGTGGAGCGCCGCCGTTGTCGGACAAGGTGTTGGCGATCTGTAGTCCGGCCCCCACATGGCTGATGGAGTTATAGCGGATGGTCACATCCGTAACCTGGCAAATCGGGCAGAGATTGCTCCCGTTGCTACCAGCCTGATTCTTTGGCGTTAGCAGGATGGCAAAGCCCACCTGGGAGAAACCACCCCAAGAGTTCTCCATAATGTTGCCGTCGACTAAGACGCGCTGCGCGTTTTTCAGTTCGAAGAGATTTTTGACGATAAATGGATTCCCGTTCGTTCCACCCACGTATCCGGCCTGCCCTTTCATCCAGGTCAAAGGCTTGAACATGTGATTGTGGCGGATTTCAATGTCAGCCGGCGTCGCAGTTGCCGTGCCTCCGCCGAATAGGATGTTCTCCCCTGAAGCCTCAAGAAAGTTGTCGACGATCTTGTAAGGTCCCATCGGATCGTTACCCAGGCCACCAACAATTGCTTGAGCATCGCTGCAAGCTCCGGTGATCGCGATGCAGTGAAAATCCGTAAAGAACGAATCCACGATCGATAGGTAGGTGCTGCCCCCGAGATCGACGCCTCGGGTTGTTTCGTCCTGCGCTGTGCCATGAAGCCATACTCGGTCAAGAATAAGGTTGTTGGCAGTGCCGCCAGTTGCAACTGAAGACAGCGCGTAGACGACCCCGGTTCCGGCAACGCGCGTGACCTCCAGACCAATCAAGCGATAGTGGTTTGCACCCGAAGCAAAGACGATAGGACCGCTGGCAGACGCCGCCATCACCAACTTGGCCAGAACGTTGTTCGTGGAAGCGCACTGAAAAGCGGGACGGCCGGGCAGAGAGGAAACTCCCGCGTAGCAGGGCGTAAGGCGGCTGCCTTCCGCCGGCAGCGTGGAATCTTCAGCGCTAGTGCGGACAATGATCCAATGGTTGTCATCGCAGCTCTTGGCCGGGAACGTGAATGCTCCGGTAAAAGTTGCGCCCGCCTGCAGTTGAATCGTGTCGCCACAGTTGGCGCTGTTCAGCGCGGACTGCAAATTTCCGCCGGAGTTGACGGTGATCGTGCTGCCGGGTGCCGGGGTATTCGACATCGCGGTTTGGATGTAGGTACGGGGTAACTCCGCCGGACCATCAAATCCGTTGGCGGAACTTGAGGAAACCGTAAGCGTGAAGGCGGTCGTGGTACTGTGCCCGGAAGCGTCGGTCACCTTTACGGTAAAGGGATACGATCCAGTAAGTGCGGTCATCCCCGTGATGACGCCGCTGGAGGCTTGCAGCTGGATTCCGGATGGCAAGGCCCCAGTGGTGAGACTCCACTGGTAAGGTGTTACGCCACCGGTGGCTGAGAGCGAGGCAGTATAAGGTACGCCGGCATCGGCTCCCGCGAGGGCGGGGCTCACGATAGCCAGGGCAGCCTGTGGGGTTACCGTTACCGTTGCAGCAGCGTGGGAACTGGCGTTGGCTACACTCTTAGCCGTTATGGTCACAGAGGTAGTGCTGGTGACTTTAGGCGCCGTAAAGGCTCCACTGCTGGAAATAGTTCCTGCGCTTGCTGACCAGGTGACGGCCGTATCCGCGGTTCCGCTTATGCGGGCGGTGAATTGCTGCTGTGCTTGTGACGCCAGGATCGTGCTGACGGGTGAAATCGAGAGTACGGTTCCGTTGGCCGAACTTGAGGAAACCGTAAGCGTGAAGGCGGTCGTGGTACTGTGCCCGGAAGCGTCGGTCACCTTTACGGTAAAGGGATACGATCCAGTAAGTGCGGTCATCCCCGTGATGACGCCGCTGGAGGCTTGCAGCTGGATTCCGGATGGCAAGGCCCCAGTGGTGAGACTCCACTGGTAAGGTGTTACGCCACCGGTGGCTGAGAGCGAGGCAGTATAAGGTACGCCGGCATCGGCTCCCGCGAGGGCGGGGCTCACGATAGCCAGGGCAGCCTGTGGGGTTACCGTTACCGTTGCAGCAGCGTGGGAACTGGCGTTGGCTACACTCTTAGCCGTTATGGTCACAGAGGTAGTGCTGGTGACTTTAGGCGCCGTAAAGGCTCCACTGCTGGAAATAGTTCCTGCGCTTGCTGACCAGGTGACGGCCGTATCCGCAGTCCCGCTTATGCTGGTGGTGAACTGCTGCTGTCCGTTTGAAGCAATGGTCGCGCGGCTCGGTGAAATCGAGATTGTGATGCCGGGACTGCTGTCGGAAACGACGATTCGCATAGAACTCGAGCCATATCGTATAGAATTCGAGCCATACTCCTTCTGCGGGGGATCCGATACCCAGACCACGGAGTTGTAGGTGCCCGCGACAAGAGGTATGCCGGTGATGGAACCTGTCGTTTTGTTGAGGACCAATCCCGGGGGCAAACGGCCGCCGGAGATGCTGAAGAAATAGGGAGCGGATCCTCCGCTGACAGAGGCCACCGCGCTATAGGCGACCCCAACCGTGGCTTGTCCTGACGGAATCGAAACTCCGAGCTGCCCGGCTGGCGTGTTCTGGCCGCTCGATGTAGTAGTTGACTTACTGGCACCCTGCGACAGACTGCCACACGCCGCAGTTAGGCCTGTAAGGCAGAGCAAGAGCGAAAGAACGAGAAAATTCGGGATAAGGTTTTTGTCCGCGCTATAGCTTTTTGCCACTCTCACGTGCCGGGTGTTACTCATGGGGGATAACCTCAGAACGGAGTTGGGAGGACCGTCGTTCGAGTCCTTAGGAGCACTCTAGAGAAGGGAAGACGGGAGGGGCAGATTACGGGAGAACATGGCCTGTCAGGTCACACTAGTACATCACGGATGTACCATGTATTTCCGGGTTTGAAAACTCAAGATTTGAAATTCCAAAAGAGGAGAAGAATTATCCGGCTATGAAAAGCCGGCATTGGAGGCGTCATTCGATCTGTGGGCGGCGATGTGTTCACGCCCGTCTGGACTTCTGGGGTAGATGCCCCTCAACCAAAGATAGAAGGCTTTCCTTCAGGAACGGCGGCCTGCCAGGAGCCAGAGAGGAGCGGATTCCTGTTATTGCAACGCAGCGCCGTACCTTCCAGCGCGGCGACAAACCTCCCGCGCTTCCCACCAAGACTGCGCCGCGGCTACGTCCGTTCGTTCTAGGAGTCAGCGCGAAAGTGATGTCCGCAAGTCCAGCGGAAACGAGCGCAAGCTTCTAGGCGATGGGACCCATGGCGGGATCTGAAAATCGCCGCCATCGAATTGCTTCCATTCCCATATTTGACCTCACTGCGGCTGGCGAGAACGAAAGCTCCTTCCAGACTCCGCATCTGGCGCGCCCGCTTCATGCTGAGTCGTGTCCCGCGGTTCAGCGACAAAGTCCTCGACATCGTCGGCCTACCTCAACCCACCCGACCGCGCCCTGGTACGCCATGTGGCGGTCCGAAGGAATAAATCGCCAGTTCCTTCTTGCCACTGGAGAGCTTCCTTTAGCGGATTCTGCCTTTCGTGCGGATGTTGCGGATCGCGAGACCAGACGTGACGAATGGATGGAGAAACGCTGCCCCCTTCCCACGAAGAGAGTGATATCCGGTATTGTTTCAATGGCCAGTTGAAAGCTCCCGAATCCACAAGCTCAACTGCTCTGCCAAGGCTCGATAATGATAGCGGTTCGAAAGCCGTTTGCTGATGTCCTCCCGAGAGTGCTTTGGCATTTGCAGCGCCCGGAGCAGTCCATCCGCAATTGCTTGCGGATCGCCAGACTTAACCCAAATTCCAGACTCGGTTGCCTGCAGGACATCGGTCAGTGCTCCTTCTTCGGTCACGGCCAGGATCGGGATTCCGGTCTGCAAGTACTCGTAAAACTTCGCCGGCACTTGTAACTCGTGGCTTCCTTGAAATAACAGCAGCAGGTCGGAATTCCAGAGAAGCTGCCAGGCTTGCTCCCAGTTGACGCGAGCACGGAACTCGACGCACTTACTCTGCAGCAGATCGGGCACGATCTTGGTAGCTTCCGCCAAATGCGACGCATCGATATCACCTTGGAAAACCACTTGCAACGATTCCTCACTCAGCCGTCCCGAACGCACCAGGCCGGCTAATGCCGTCAAAAAAGTATCGATCCGGCGATGGGCATAAATGGAGCCAAGGTGAAGAAGAAGGCGCTTCGGGTTTGCTCGCTGGATTCGCGAAGCTGGCAAATCTTCGAACCCGTTGGTCAGGGTCTGAAACCTTGCGGGATTCAACTCAGAGTAACGCCGCTGAAACGCGTGACACAGGCGGTCGGTATTACACAGCACCAAATCCGACGTTTGGATGCAGCGTCCTTCCATATACTCCGCTAGTTGATGCCACCAGCGAGGTCCCGTTCGGTCGGGAACAAGGCTCGCCCAGGGATCTCTGAAATCCATGAGCCAAGGCAAACCGAATTTTTTCTTGAGATGACGAGCGATCAAATGACAGGTCCAAGGAGGGCCGCTGGAAAATACCGCATCCACGTGTTCCTGGCGGAGAAATCGCTCGGCCCGACGGATCGCCGGCAAATACCATCCCCAGTAGCGATCGGGAATCTGCAGCAAGGCCAAGATGTTTTGGCGCAATCGGCTGCTGTCTTGTCTTCCAACCGCTTCTGAAACCTTGGTCTCGGAATTTACCGGACGGACTGAGGACTTGAAGAAACGTTTCATGCCCCCATACCACTCCAGCGGAGTGGACATCATCCGCGTGCGCACCACCTGCATGGACGTTGGTAGCGTTCTACTGGGATCGATAGCTTCATAAAACTGCTCTTGGACGGTAAGCACGACAGGCTCAATTCCGTAGTCCGGCAGATAACGGCAGAGCTGGGCGATGCGAATACTCCCAACCTCCGCTTGGGGGGGGAAAGCGTGACTAACCACTAAGATCCGAAGTGGATTCAAGAATTTGCCCTTCGTGCCCAGAATCAAATCCAGTCCGAGCATGTTCTCACAGGAACGAGCAGCTCCACATATGGCGTAGACCTCCACGATTTCCCGCGGCACTGCGTAACAGGCCGCGGTCCCTACGGCGCGGCTGTAAGCCGCGCTCTTTCAAAACTTTCGCTCCAGCCCCATCGCAGCCAGGCCTTTAAGCTGAGCCGCGACCCGCTGTTCATCGACAAAGTCCGTGACATCGTCCGCCTCTACCTCAACCCGCCCGACCGCGCCCTGGTGCTGTGTGTGGACGAGAAGAGACAGATTCAGGCGCTGGACCGCACCGCGCCGTTGCTGCCCATGCGCCCCGGTCAAATCGAACGCCGCACTCACGACTACAAACGGCATGGCACCACCAGTTTGTTCGCCGCTTTCAACGTGGCCAGTGGCCATGTGCTGGGCCAGTTGCATCGTCGTCATCCTCGACACCATCGAGCAGAACGTGCCCGCAGAGCTGGACATTCACCTCATTCTGGACAACTACGGCACCCACAAAACCCAGTTGATCCGCCGCTGGCTCGCCCAACGTCCCCGCTTCCACCTGCACTTCACTCCGACTTCGGCCTCCTGGCTGAACCTGGTCGAGCGCTGGTTCGCCGAGCTCACCGAAAAACAATTTCGGCGCGGAGTTCACCGCAGCACGCTGCAGTTGGAGAACGCCATCCGCCACTTCATCGAGCATCACAACTCGAACCCCAAACCCTTTGTCTGGACCAAGTCCGCCGACCAAATCCTCGACTCTGTCGCTCGCTTTTGTAAACGAACATTAGACTCAAGACACTAGTGTCCCGAGTCTAATGTTCGTATGATAACTAATGGCTCTTCCTGCATCTGATATAAGCAGGAGGAACCGCATGGCTCTCGGTCGCCCGCTCTCGCCCCTGACTCTTGTCCCTACCGAACGACAGCGGTTGTTGGAGTGGACTCGCCGCCCCAAGACGGCGCAGACGCTGGCGTTGCGCGCCCGTATCGTGCTGTTCTGCGCCGAAGGCCGGAGCAACACCGAGGTGGCTCGCCGAGTGCATGTTGCGCTCGCCACCATGGGCAAGTGGCGACAGCGTTTTGTCCTTCTCCGTGTCGATGGACTGCTCGATGAACCCCGTCCGGGCACGCCGCGCCGCTTGAGTGACGCCGCGGTGGAACGCGTGCTGGCGCGCACTTTGGAAAGCCAACCGCAAGCCGCCACTCACTGGTCTACACGCTCGCTGGCCCAGGCGACCGGACTGAGCCCCAGAGCAGCATCAGTCGCATCTGGCGCGCTTTTTCGCTCCAGCCCCACCGCAGCCAGACCTTCAAGCTGAGCCGCGATCCGTTGTTCATCGACAAAGTTCGCGATATCCTCGGCCTCTACCTCAACCCGCCCGACCGCGCCCTGGTGCTGTGCGTGGACGAGAAAAGCCAAATTCAAGCGCTGGACCGCACCGCACCGTTGCTGCCCATGCGCCCCGGACAGATCGAACGCCGCACTCACGACTACAAACGGCACGGCACCACCAGTTTGTTCGCCGCTTTCAACGTGGCCAGTGGCCATGTGCTGGGCCAACTGCATCGTCGTCATCGCTCACACGAATTCCGCCGCTTTCTCGACACCATCGAACAGAGCGTGCCCGCAGAACTGGACGTACACCTCATCCTGGATAACTACGGCACCCACAAACCGCAACTCATCCGCCGCTGGCTGCCAAACGTCCGCGCTTCCACCTGCATTTCACTCCCACTTCGGCCTCCTGGCTGAACTTCGTCGAGCGCTGGTTCGCCGAGCTCACCGAAAAACAAATTCGGCGCGGAGTTCACCGCAGCACGCTGCAGTTGGAGAACGCCATTCGCCACTTTATCAAGCATCACAACCAGAACCCCAAACCCTTAGTCTGGACCAAGTCCGCCGACCAAATCCTCGACTCCGTCGCTCGCTTTTGTAAGCGAACATTAGACTCAGGACACTAGATTCTTTGCGACGGAAAGTAGCTAGGATCTCCATAGCGAGATGCGCTGCGAGAGCATAATCTGTGGGCAGCAACTCTTTCAACCCGGATCATCAGGCTCAACACGAGACTTGGCTTCACGACCGGTGAGTTGGTCCCCGGACACTATTCTAACCCCGAAGAAGCCGCCGTAGTTATGGAACTGAAGCTCTGATCTTGCGTAGTGCGCTGGTGCAGAATCTCTCGGTGGTTCTACCTCTTATGTCTTTTTCCGCTTGTCCGAACGCGACACCAGCGAACACCATGACTACTGCGGCAATCGTTGCGCGGACAGGGTCGATCTGACTTATCGCTTCCCGCTACGCTTGCCGACGCCGCTGCCCCTCCGGCGTGTCTTGTTCCTGGGCGTGGAGTGT
The DNA here is from genome assembly GCA_963707205.1 of uncultured Acidobacteriaceae bacterium. Taxonomy (GTDB): domain Bacteria; phylum Acidobacteriota; class Terriglobia; order Terriglobales; family Acidobacteriaceae; genus Sulfotelmatobacter. The sequence continues at coordinate 204,491 of CAVPQE010000014.1, read as the reverse complement.
AAGCCGCAGCCCCCATCTGCCGCAAGGACAGCCACCACCGCCCGATGCTAAACCGCCTTGTGAGCGCACACAAGCAGCCTCACTGCCGGAGTCAGCGTCATCAGCAGCTTCTCTACTGCAGAGGTCTTGCGGAAATATGCTCGCTGTTGAGGCAGGGCGGTCGCCGTGTGAACCTTTAATCCACTGGTACTGAACAAGGCATTCAGCCGACGTAGGGTGTTCGCGCGATAGCGCACGGGGAAGATGTCTTCCGGCTCCCGGCTATCACTCGCGCGAACCAACTCCAATCGCCACTGTTCAGGCAGGACTTTCGACAAGACGGCGTTTGCCAGCACGCCATAATTCCAAAGGTTCGGTGTGTTGATGATCAGCGCCCCCCCACGAACCAGTACGCGGGCAACCTCAGCTACCGCCTTCTCCGGCTCGCCCAAATGCTCCATCACCACATTGCAGGTCACGAGATCGAAACTGCTGTCCGCAAAAGGTAGGTCGTAAATCGAGCCACCAACGAGCGTGCGAATGTTTAAGTGCTTGGTCACGCGAACATCCATGCCCACTGTCATCCTGCTGTGCTGAACCAGCCAATTCTCCAAAGCGTCCATATCTTCTTCGAGAATACGTGAACCGGTACCCGCATCCAGCCACCGAGTTTCCGGCGTCAGGTGCTCGGCAATGAACGTCGCATAGGCTTCCGACAGCGCTGCCCATTTTTCGCCGGTGACAGGTATCACTTGGTTCATCCCTTTTGAGCAGAGTTAATCCGGAATTTCTTCTTTGACCCCAAGAACGGCTGTTATTGTCCCCCTCAATCCCTGTTCGCGTCAATGTGAAAGGATTTTCAGGTGACGTCAAGCTGCTTGTGTAAATAGGTTAAGGGTGCGGGTTTTCCATTCCAGGTTGAATCTCTGGAAGATGGAGTAGATGATACACTGCACGCTTTCTACGTTGACAAAGCAAACCATAGGCCGGGTGCGGCGGCGCACCTCGATAAAACAGCGCTCGATCACATTGGTGGTGCGCAGTTTGCGCAACAGGTGCCGGGGAAAAGCGAAGAACGACAGCAACTCCCGCAGGTCCTGCTGCAGTCGCCGGACCATGGTGGGGTAAGTTCGGCACCAGCGCGAGCGGAACGCCTGAAAGGCGCCTTCCGCCTGCGCCCGGTACACCGGCAGCGGCCACGATGTGCTGCGCTACTCTTGTTTCCGCGGCTGGCTCGATAATGGCGAACCGCGATGCATTGCATTCGGCGGCATCAGCGTGGACGAGGCTATCAGCAGAGAGGTTCTACGCGTGGTCCAACCCGCAGCCATCGAAGCTTCCGTGCTGGCGAGTGAAGAGCTAGGCCGCCAACGGGACGACATTCTGGATGCTCTACATCGCGATCTGGAAGCTGCCCGTTATGCGGCCGAGCGTGCGCAACGGCAGTACGATGCGTCCGACCCTGAGAACCGCCTCGTTACCGCAGAGTTGGAACGCCGCTGGAACATAGCTCTGCAACATGTGCGCGAGATCGAAGTACGCATCGAGCAACACGGCGCTACCGTTGCTCCAGGTCCAGCAGCTTCCCTGGAGGACTTCTACCAACTCTCCCAGCAGCTGGAAACGATCTGGACCGATCCAGCCACCAGTGTACGGCTGAAGAAGCGCATTGTTCGCACGCTGATCGAGGAAGTTCTCGTGGATGTGGATAGCTCAGCGGGCGAACTCATTCTCACCCTGCACTGGAAAGGCGGTGCACATACAGAACTGCGCTTGCCTCGCCGACGTCGTGGCCAGTGCAGCACGCAGACGTCACGGGAGTTGATAGAAGCCGTTGGGGTTCTGGCTCGCATTTGCAGCGATGATCTCATCGCTGGCATTTTGAACCGTAATGGTCATCTTACCGGACGCGGGAATCGCTGGACGCGAGAGCGAGTCACCGCACTGCGCAGCCATCATCGCATTTCCTTGCAATAAGCGAGACGAGCAGCAACAGCAACCTTGGATGAACTTGACCGATGCCGCTGCTCTGCTCGACGTAAGTCCGAGAACTCTCCGGCTTGCCATTGATCGCGGCGATATCTCGGCCGACCACCCTTTTGCAGAGGGACCATGGGTCATCAGCAGGGACGTGCTGGAAGGTGAATCAGCTCAAGCACTGAAGCGACGCGTATCGCGAGGAACGCGTCGACCCGCAGTACTTGATTCCCAACAAGACCAGACCCTCTTCTCAACTACATAGCGAAGTGGGGCAGTATGAAACCAAGTTGCACTCGATCCTCCACGCCGCGATCTTCCGCCGCGCATCGAACAAGTTCTGAAACCAACTCACCGTCAAACACTCTTCTCGCAGCCGTCCGTAAAAACTCTCCACGTGCGCATTCTGCATCGGCTTTCCCGGCTGAATGTGCACCAACTCGATCTGCCGCTCCACACACTAAGCTAGGAAATGCCGACTGGTTAACTCCGGCCCGTTGTCGCAGCGGATTGCCAAGGGCAGACCGCGCTCGGCCACGATCGCGTCCCACACTCGCGTCACTCTCCGACTGGCAAAGCTCGTATCCACTTCCAAGGCCAAACACTCCCGCGTGTACCCATCGACCACGCTCAACACGCGGATCGCTCGTCCGCACGCTACCGCGTCGTGCAGGAAATCCAGCGCCCACTCCTGGTTCGCCGCCGTCCAAGCTCGCAACGGCTGTCCAACACGCAGTTTCTCCGGTTCTTCCGCCGGATCATCAGCCCGGCCTCCCGATACGATGCACTCGCTTGTGGTTCACATGCTCTCCCGAGCGGTCCAGCAAAACATGCAGCCGCCGATACCCGAAGTCTCGAAACCGCCACCGTCATTCAGGCGGCCCGCTGAAGGCATACTCTGCTCGCATCTGGGCGGAAGGTGGAAGACGTGGCGTGAGAGGTGGGCGTGTCCAAGCACACGATCTACGGCTGGAAAGCGAAGTACGGTGGCCTGGATGTGAGCCAGGCGCACTTCCGTGTGCCTGCTCCTCGACATACACTGTTCCCCTTTCTTTTGAGCGGCCCCCCAATTTCTGACACACATTGAGGGTTAGTTTCCGGCAAAATCTACTACCTGAGGAAGGGGAGGTTTGCCGTGAAGAGGAAACGTTTTTCCGTGGAACAGATCGTGGGGGTGCTAAAGCAGGCGGAGGTAGGAGTGCCGGTGGCGGGGCTGATCCGGCAAGTGGGGATCACGGAGCAAACGCTATATCGGTGGAAGAAACAGTACAAGGGGCTGGAAACCGATCAGGTCCGTCAGTTCAGGCAATTGCAGGAAGAGAATGGGCGGCTGAAGCGACTGGTAGCAGAGCTGACGCTGGACAAGACGATGCTGCAGGACGTGCTGGCAAAAAAACTGTGACGCCCTCGCGGCGCCGCCCGGTGGTGAGCTACTTGCATGACACCTACCGGGTGAGCGAGCGGCGTGCGTGCCGGGTGGCGCGACTGCCAGTCTCGACGTTTCGGTATGAGAGCCGGCAGGAACCGAGGACAGCGCTGCGGTTGCGAATTCGGGAGATCGCGCAGACCCGGGTTCGCTACGGCTACCGGAAAATCCGGGTGCTGTTGAACCGCGAGGGCTGGAACGTGGGGAAAAAGCTGGTGTATCGGCTCTACCGGGAAGAAGGCTTGACGCTGCGACACAAGCCGCGACGAAAGCGTCGAGCTGCACTGCATCGGCGGGAGCGCTTCAACCGGGTGCAGATCGACTTCTCCCGGCCAGGGAAGCCGACCGACAATGCGTACGTGGAATCGTTCAACGGCACGTTGCGAGCCGAGTGTTTAGATGTGCACTGGTTCGCGACGCTGACCGAGGCCAAGCAAATCATCGAGTCTTGGAGGCGGGAATACAATGACAGTCGTCCTCACAGGTCTCTGGGAGAACGAACGCCGAGTGAGTTTGCTTGGCAGATCGCTCTGAATGGCGATCTGACAAGCTCAAAAGCTGCCGAAAACTCACCTTGAGGAAAAGGGGACCGGTCACAGGCGGAGAAAGTCTCATTATCCGTGGACTAAAAACGGGGGGCAGGTCAAGGCTTGCCATAGTTCTTCCAACGTTCCTCGCAAAAATCTTGCTCAAGCGCTCAAGCTGAAGTTGCCGATCATTGTCAATCGAGACGCGTTCCCGGAATCCCGGTTTGAGACCCCGCGGTCATTGTGTCAAGAAGACGAACTTTGTCAGTTCGTCGTGCTGTACGAAAGATGAAGGAAGACCCTTCGGAGCCGCCTTGTAGGAGGAGGCTTCAAACTGCCCTAAGCTGCTTCGGTCCTAAAGGCTGCGGTGGTGAACGTTAGGGTTAAAAGGCGTGGCGTTCGATCACGTCATGTGTGCATGAGAGAGACGAGTGCAAACGAACCTCTGGGAAGCGTCGAAAGGTCAAGGACGACACCAAAACCCGGGGTCTTGACCGCATCCCGGGAGCAGCATGGCGGCCACCTAACTTACTGGCTATGCGGGGTCCGGCGTATAGGAGGCATGACTCGTATGTGGGCTTTCGTACGGAACTTGAGAACCGGGCTGGCGATGGGAAGGGAAAAGGCACAAGTGGAAGCCCCACGAGGCCGAAAGTACCGAAGCGCCGGCCAGGGGCGCACTGCTTCGTAGTAGCGTGGAAGCGGGGTAACTCTCGTGGAGCGAAGGAGGCAGGTCACCCACGTCGTGCTGGAGTCAACGGGACACCGGAGGAACTCCTGCGTTTGACGGAAGGCGGCAGCCTTCTCTGGGTGGCACGAGCCGGATGAATCGAGAGGTTCACGTCCGGAATCTGTGAGCGGCTCGGGGTGCAATTCCCCGGGCCGACTCGGCATTACCACCATGTTCCCTTCCGAAACGCGACGTGTGCAACTCAAGATTAGAGAACAAATGAATGTTCTTCAGATCGATCCGATGGTCCTTTAAAGACAGGCAGCACGAATCTCTGCGCGTAGATCTTTCGATCCCAAGGATCGAAGCAGAGAAACCCAGGCAGCAAGAACTTTTGGCAGGATCGCTCCGCCCTGCAGAAAGACAACCAAATTCGGCGCCGGCCATCGCCTTTCGATCCAGTAGTTGAGCAAGCCGAACGGCACGTCAGAAGCAGCAAGACGCAACCAGGCGGAAGCGATGGCCATGCGACGCCGAATATCCCCAGGGCCGGACCAAGGCAATAGACAGAGCGAGATTGCAGGCTCCCTCCGGGGGCAGACAAGCGGAAAAGCGGATAAAATAGTGGCTGTGCCATGGTGAACCACGCGGTTGCGGAAAGGATTATCTTGACAGACGTAAATCGGCAGCGCGCGATCTCCATAATGGCTTTTCCCCGCAAGGACAACAGTTACTCAGAGTGCTTCTATCCCCCAGTCGAAGCCTTGGGCGTGGAGGTCTACAAGGGAGAATGTTCCGGCAGGTGGCTGCTAAAGCATCTGCGTAACATTGACTACATTCATATCCACTGGCCGTCTTTATTCTACAACGAGCCACAGCGACGCAAATGTTTGCGTAAGTTTGCTCTGTTCTTGTTCTTTCTCACGCTTGGCCGCTTGCGCGGGGCGCGCCTGATCTGGACCATACATAACTTATATCCACATGAGCGTTGCGTAATCCCGCAACTCGATACCTTAACAAGGCGGCTTCTGGTCAAGTTGGGGACGCTCTTCTTCATTCACGGATCCTCCGCCGAGGCGGACGTGCTGCGAGAGTTTCCGGCGCTTGCGGGACGGACCGTTCTGATCCAGCACGGTCACTGGATAGGCTACTATCCGAATACAATGACGTGTAGCACCGCGCGTTCTCGGCTCGGGCTGACTGAAAGCGAATTCGTGTTCCTTTTTATAGGTTTATGTAAGAAATACAAAAACCTGGAAGGTCTGATCCGTGCATTCGAGCAGTTGCCCGGGAATCCGGTATTGGTGATCTCAGGAAAGTTTCAGGATGTCGCCTACGAGGAGGCAATAAGGGCCGCGATAACTCGCTCACGGAGCCGCATCATCCTGCACTCCGGCTTCGTACGCCATGAGGATATGCAGATTTATCTCCGCGCGTGCGATGCCGTGACGACACCGTACAATGAGATTCTGAGCTCGGGGTCAGCAATTCTCGCTCTGAGCTTCGGCCGCCCGGTGATCGCGCCAGCAATTGGGTGTCTGAAGGATTTGATAGTTGAGGGTTGCGGCTTCCTGTACGATCCATCCCAACAACCCGAGAGTCTGCGGGATGCCATGCGCGCCGCGATGGTCGCGAGATTCGACGAGGCGCACATTATGGCAGAAGCTTTGAAGCTAGACTGGCGAGAATCAGCAAAAATCGTGGTGAACAGCTTGGCCGATTTGCGCAATTAGAAAGGCGCCGCTACAGATTTGGGATCGTCATCGTGAGTACAATTTCCTCTTACAAGAATATACCTCATCGAGCCAATGTTGACCGCTATCCCTCTCTGTCACGAGCCCGGATGATGTCGCAAAGATCGCACAGGAATTGGGGAACCTTTATGAGGAGCAAAGAGTGCAAGGGGTGTGGTGCCGGACGCACTGTTGCGCATCAGGCGAGACGCGTAGCGTATGTGGCTCATAACGGTGGCGATTCCGGGTGGATGATTAGGTTAAACTGTAAGGCACCGTAGCGCGGGCAGTTGTGGCAAGAAGTTAAAAGGTTTTATTGGGCTTCGTTGAGGTGAATGAGGGAAATGCCTGTACCGCAGCAAACTGCAGCAAGTGGTTCGCATGCGAAGTTTTCTCCTCTAGCCCGCAATGTTTTTTCGAATTGGATTGGTTTTGCCGCCGCAAGCATTGTGTCGTTTTTCCTCTCGCCATTTGTGGTGCACCACCTTGGAAATTCGGGATATGGAATCTGGACACTCACGATGTCCCTGACGGGCTACTTTGGTCTTCTGGACCTCGGTGTACGCGGAGCGGTAACAAGATACGTCGCAAAGTATCACGTGCAAGAGGCGCACGCAAATACCAGCAAGGTCGTCTCGACAGCTCTAGCCATCTTTCTTACAGCTGGAGCGATTGCCATCATTCTTTCCATCGGCGTCGCGGTGCCAGCTCTAAGGTACGTTAAGATTCCAGCGGCTTTTCAATCTGCTGCGCGGGTGGTGATCGTTCTCACTGCGGTCAACATTGCGGTCTCGATGGCCAGTGGAGTTTTCGGCGGAATTGTCGTAGCCCTGCAAAGACAGGATCTGTCGAACATCATCGAAATCTTAAACACACTTTTCCGGACGATCGCAATTGTCGCCGTCCTCGATCACGGCAAGGGTCTGATCTCATTGGCAATCGTTCAACTCTCCTTTGCAATCCTCACAGGCGTTGCTTATGTTGCACTGGCTGTTCATTTATATCCACAGTTCAGGGTCGACTTTAGTGAGTGTGACGAAGAACACCTAAAGCTGATTTGTTCTTTCAGTGTTTACTTGTTCCTTATTCGACTCTCCTCAATTCTGATTTTTTATACAGATTCAGTGGTCATCAGTGTTTTTCTTCCAGTCAGCGCAGTAACATTCTTTGTGATCGCGGGCAATCTGACAAACTATTCCCGCGGTCTGCTCAGCGGCATTACTACGGCAGTTACGCCGATGGCGAGTGTCTTGGAAGCTAAACGGCAGACTGAGGAACTGAATAGAGTTCTATTGAAGGGTACGCGATATGCAACCATGATTTTCCTTCCGATTGGTATCAGCTTCCTAATTAGGGGAAGCTCGTTCATAGGATTGTGGATAGGACGCTCGTATGCGGCACTTTCTGGAGAAGTATTATCGATATTGACGATAGCGCTTCTATTCTCGGCGGGAAACGGCGTGGCAGGATCTATGGCCCTCGGCATCAGCAGACACAAGGGCATAGTACCTATCGCTTTGGCAGAGGGGCTGTGCAATCTAGTTCTTAGTATCATATTCATCCGGCACTACGGGATCGTGGGGGTCGCACTTGGAACCACGATTCCCAATCTTGCTGTAAACCTGATTTTTTGGCCCTTGTATATTCGCCATGTTTACGGTATTGGCCTTCTGAAGTATGCATTTTCTACGTGGATCCGACCTGGACTTGCAGCTTTGCCGTTTGCATTTTGTACTTACAGCATCCAAAAATGGTGGCCTGCTTCAAACATGGTTTTCTTTTTCTTGCAGGTTGGTTGCACTTTGCCTGCGATTGTGATCCCATTCTGGTTTTTTTGCCTAACGGCTGATGAGCGTCGAAATTATCTCCGGAGACTTCGGATCCCTCTTGTTCGTAATCCGGCACCCGCCTAAACTAACAGGCTGCGGAACAACTCGCTTTTGGAGCTGCAGTCAAACATCCCAAGTTTTATTAGTCGCCTTCGTTCCCTGTAGTTTGTAGGTGACCTACTCCCCTGTTTCCGCACAAAGCTGAGTATGATTTGCGCAGCTGTGACCGGTCCCCTTTTCCTGTAACACTTTCAAGGTGAGTTTTCGGCAGCTTTTGAGCTTGTCAGATCGCCATTCAGAGCGATCTGCCAAGCAAACTCACTCGGCGTTCGTTCTCCCAGAGACCTGTGAGGACGACTGTCATTGTATTCCCGCCTCCAAGACTCGATGATTTGCTTGGCCTCGGTCAGCGTCGCGAACCAGTGCACATCTAAACACTCGGCTCGCAACGTGCCGTTGAACGATTCCACGTACGCATTGTCGGTCGGCTTCCCTGGCCGGGAGAAGTCGATCTGCACCCGGTTGTGATACGCCCATAGGTCCATGATCTGACTCGTGAACTCGGAACCGTTATCGCAGAACAAAACCTTCGGAACTCCGCGCTTCCCGCGGATCTGATTCAAAGCACCGACCACGTCTTCGCCCTTCAGCTTCTGTCCGATTTCGATGGCCAGGCTTTCTCGCATGCACATCTAGAACCGTCAATGCTCGGAACCGTCGCCCGTCGGCCAACTGGTCGGCCACGAAATCTAGACTCCACACCTGGTTGGGGGCCGTGGGCCGGAAGCGCTCCCGCCGATGCAGTGCAGCTCGACGCTTTCGTCGCGGCTTGTGTCGCAGCGTCAAGCCTTCTTCCCGGTAGAGCCGATACACCAGCTTTTTCCCCACGTTCCAGCCCTCGCGGTTCAACAGCACCCGGATTTTCCGGTAGCCGTAGCGAACCCGGGTCTGCGCGATCTCCCGAATTCGCAACCGCAGCGCTGTCCTCGGTTCCTGCCGGCTCTCATACCGAAACGTCGAGACTGGCAGTCGCGCCACCCGGCACGCACGCCGCTCGCTCACCCGGTAGGTGTCATGCAAGTAGCTCACCACCGGGCGGCGCCGCGAGGGCGTCACAGTTTTTTTGCCAGCACGTCCTGCAGCATCGTCTTGTCCAGCGTCAGCTCTGCTACCAGTCGCTTCAGCCGCCCATTCTCTTCCTGCAATTGCCTGAACTGACGGACCTGATCGGTTTCCAGCCCCTTGTACTGTTTCTTCCACCGATATAGCGTTTGCTCCGTGATCCCCACTTGCCGGATCAGCCCCGCCACCGGCACTCCTACCTCCGCCTGCTTTAGCACCCCCACGATCTGTTCCACGGAAAAACGTTTCCTCTTCACGGCAAACCTCCCCTTCCTCAGGTAGTAGATTTTGCCGGAAACTAACCCTCAATGTGTGTCAGAAATTGGGGGGCCGCTCACCTGAACACGAATCGCGGACGCATTTAACTGCCGTAACCAGGGACCCGCGCCGAAGGGCGGGAGATCAATGAAATGAGCATTCTGAAATCTTTGGTTCATCGTGCAGGACAATGGTACATTGAAACGATCTGGTCATCTGAGTTCCAACACCAAGCCTTTGCTGTCCATAACGAGCGCTCCATTGAATATTGCTTCGCGTTGCAGGTACTCGGAGAAAACCACCCAAAGAGTGTTCTGGACGTGCGAACGGGTACAACTGCGTGGCTTCACCTGCTGAGGAATTGTGGATACGTCGTGACTGCAATTGACAACGTCCGCGATTATTGGCCCGAAGGAATGGTGAATCGTCACTGGACAGTGCTATCGAAATTCTGGATCCCAAAGATAAGCTCGCGAAGAACTTTGAGGCAATAACCTGCATCAGCGTATTAGAACATATCGAGGATCACGCGCGTGCAATGCAGAACATGGTCCGCCTGCTTGCGACGGGGGGTGTTTTGATCCTCACCACTCCATATTCCCATCACCATCCTCACCCAAATGTCTACAGACATCCAGAGGCTCTTTATGTCCAGGACGCCCCGTATATCTGCCGTTGATCATCGGAAACCGAATTAAACCAGGGGTTGGCATCTGGCCTCGCGCTTGAGAGGCGCGAACTCTGGCAATTATTCACTGGCCCCGCTTTCTCGTTCTCGCGCGAATAAAATCCCGCATCAGCAGCCACCGCACGCGGGGTTTGTCCTAATCGCTGTTGGTGCGCCTGGATCGAGGACAGTAGCAGAGTCGAGTCTGCTGGGCGCTCGGCAAACACCTCAAAGTGGGTCACGATTTGGTTTTCCGCTTCCTGAATCTTGACCAGCTTGCCAAACTCGTTGGGCTTGCTGAGCATAACCGACGCAGGCTTCCAGATCGAGGCGCGCCTCGCACTGCCCGAAGACGAAGTGCAACACGGTCTGGCTCATGTGTCTCGCGCAGCCGGGCTTCACGGCAGTCGCCGATGGCCACTTTACCCATAATATCGGATCCCCGAAAATCAGCTAAAGCGGTACCGCAATCCGAGACCCGGCGTGAAGCTATCTGTTCGAGAGCTGCACGCGCTTCAGTGGCATAGGAGTGCGTCCGTCGATCAATTCAACATTTCCGGCCCAGTTGTACGTATGAATGCCCGAAAGTCCTTCCCAATGTTTGGGAGTGATTGTTTTCAGAGGCCGTTCAGAATACCGCTGTCTGGAGAGTTCCGTGATCTCATGGAAGGCGACGCTGTAGCCGTAGGAAGGAGCGCAGCTCTGGCTAGGCCTGATCAGGCGGTTGTAACTTCTGAAGACGCGGCCAGCGCCACGGTTTCTCCGGATGTCCGTGGAGATCGGATTACCCGGATGAAAATGCCAATCCCCGGTGAGCGATGCCGAATAGAACAGCAAAAGACAACCGGCGCGCGAACTTGGCTCGGCGCTTGTGGTCGTGAACCACCATAGTTCCTCATGCTCCCAGATCGTCGTATCGACAAACTTACCTTCCAACAGAGTAGCCTCGCGAACCCACTGATCGGGAAATTGCTGGCATCGAAAAAGATCGACAGAATTGGAATCGAGGGACTCGGGAATCATGAAGATCTCGGATCCAGCCCGGAAGATGTGGGGATAGGAATAGTGGTGGCTGGGATGGTCAAGACAAAGCACTGGCGGCCCCAATTCGCCCTGCGGTGAGACTTCCGAACATATTATGGCTGCCCGCTTCTCTTTATAGGAATAGTCTTCGAAAAAGGCCCAGCATCTGCCGTCGTGTTCAAAAACAAACGGATCGGCCCAGAAGTGACCCCGGGGAGGATCGATCCACCGAAAGCCAGAGAAATCAGAATCGGAGTCGAACTCATAGAGCGGTTTCCCATTGACCCGGCTGGCAATTCTCCAATGCTGCACACTTTCCTTGCGAAATGGATAAGTGATCGCTTTCTTTAAGAGAATTGGCCCGAGCCAGCGGAGTATATCCCGGTTGGTAGGAGTCCTGTAGATATCTCGTTTCCCTTGGTATGGAGCGGACGGAATCGCTTTTTCGAGCACGTAGTCCCAACCAAACCGGTGCAGCTCATTTAATTTCCGGATGATCAGATCCGAGGAGCCCCAATAAGGCGTGTATCGATTTCGAGAGACACTTAGAGTGCGCTCGGTCGTGAATAGCGATTTGCAAAGCACCAGCCCACTGTCCAGTTCTTCGGTGAGAACCTGCAGAATTACGCCAGACAGCGGAGAGCCTTCATGCAATTCCCAGAAATGGGCAGGCCCGCCACGGTAGAACTCATTGTCTCCATGGTGATAGGACCAAACACCGTAACGGGCAGCTTTCAAGATGTCGCCGTGAAGGATATTGAAGCCGAATCGAATGAGGACGTCGAGATCCTTCGACCGAATTTTTTCCAGGGCATCGGCGGGGAACCGATGAACAAACTTCTTTTCCACCGGTGCCACCTCGAGCGTCTCTATTCCTGAGAGCAGATCCTTGCAATCAACCTTGGCAAGCGGGTCCTTTGCTGGCTTCATCCGCGCGTCGAGGCGAAGGTAAAGATCGTAAAGCAAGTGTTTTCTCAGCTTCGGATCCAATATGTGCTGCAGAAGCCTGAGAGCACGGGAGTTCGGTGGTTCGCCCGGCGCCGGCCTCCCCGTAGTAGTTTTTCTGACAACCAGCAACTCGATTCCTGCGAAATTGCTGGCCTTAATATCTTCGATGATCCTTGCAAAAAAGGCAGAAATCTCTTCACGGGAATCCAGAAGCAGGCCTATCCGAAGAGGAGCGCGAACGGCAGAAGAAATGCGGTAATAGCTGTTCGGAGTGCTAACCATTCTTGAGAGCGTACTAGAAACCAGGATGAACACCACGATTCATTTTCTCCAGGTTACCACGCTTTGCTCGCATCGTGCCTTCCGTTCGGCCGCAGCCCCCCGAACGCCTGGCGCACCCGGACGTAATTTGTTCAGATCACCCTTCGGGCAGCCTCTTGAACGAAAACGTGTTCTAACCGCGATCATTCCCTCAGCGATCACCCCCGGCCAATGAGTATCACTGAAAACCGGCCAACGAGAGCAGCGTCCGGACATTAAAGAAACAACAAGTCCTAGCTCTGGGACGGCTGGGATTGGGATGGTCGCTCCGGCGGATCCAGCAAGCGACCAGAAGAGGAACGTAAAGCACGCGATGAGGGCGGCTGGAAAGAAAGCGCGAGCCGTAGACGGCGTCGGCGCGTCCTTCGATCAGCGGCTCCAGCAGCACCGTGTACTCTGCCGGATCGTACTCGAGATCGGCGTCCTGGATGATGACGAAGTCCCCGTAGCTTCGCGAATGCCGCGTTGCAAGGCCGCCCCTTCCCCCATGTTCTTAGGCTGAAGCAGAATTCGAACCTGGGGAAGCTCCGCCTGCAATTGTGCAAGGATCTCCCGTGAGCTGTCACTGGATCCGTCGTCCACGCACATCAATTCGATCCCCAGGGGAACGGCAAGCACTCTGTCAACCACTTGCCGCAGCGTTGCACGTTCGTTGTATACCGGCATGACGAATGACGACGGAAGGTCTCATTGCTTTGAACCGTGGCGTAGTGTAAACGCAAGCTCGAACTCTTGCTTTCGTCTAAGCAAGGGCGTCACGCTGTAGATGTTCGCGGATGATCGCCACAATTCTTGGAGCCGCTTTGCCATCCCACAGCGGAGGACGCTGAGACTGGCGCGCGGGTTTCCGGAGGATGGATCGAGCGGCCAAGAGAATGCGATCCGAATCCACTCCGACTATTTGATTCGAGCCGTGCTCAACCGTCGCAGGCCGTTCCGTATTCTCACGCAGCGTAAGGCACGGCACGCCGAGGACAGTGGTTTCCTCCTGTACTCCGCCGGAGTCTGTGAGGACAATACGTGCCCGGTCGTTGAGGGAAAGGAAATCGAGATATCCGAGCGGATCAAGAGGCACGATTCCAATGCTGTCTCCCCCTGCTGCGTTGGCCAGATATCGCACCAGACCAAAACTCTCGATATTCTTCCGAGTCCGAGGATGAATGGGGAAGAAGACCGGAAACTCGACAGCCAGAGCGCTCACTGCGCTGAGAATACCTTGCAGCGTATTGGGATCGTCCACGTTGGATGGCCGGTGCAGAGTGAGGACTCCGTAGGGGCGGCAGCCAGACCCCTTCTGACGCAACCCAAGCCGGTCGAGAACCGGCGACCTTGCGGCCAGTTCGCGGTGCCGAAGCAGGCAGTCGATCATGACGTTGCCGACCAGGAAGATCTTTTCATCCGGCACGCCTTCGTGTTTTAGATTCTCGACCCCACTGTGCTCGGTCACAAAAAGCAGGCTGGAGACTGCGTCCGTGAGTTTCCGGTTAATCTCCTCAGGCATCGTCATGTCGAAGCTGCGCAATCCGGCTTCGATGTGAGCCACGCCGATTCCTAGTTTGACGGCAGTAAGCGCTGCGGCGATCGTAGAATTCACGTCGCCCACAACCAAAACCATTTGTGGCTTGTAGTTGAGCAGGACTGGTTCGATGCGCTTCATGATCTCGGCAGTCTGCACCGCGTGGCTGCCGGAACCGGTTTGAAGATTTACATCCGGTTTGGGCAGGCCGAGATCCGCGAAGAAGTTGCCGGAAAGGAGTTCGTCATAGTGCTGCCCGGAGTGCACCAGGCAGTGTTCGATTTCGGGAAATTTCTTCAGCTCGTCGACGATGGGCGCGATTTTCATGAAGTTGGGGCGCGCCCCAACTACGCTCAAAAGCTTGATCATCGGCAGACTCCTGCGGCAATAGCCCCGGCATCGGAGGGTCTTTCCTGAAACACGGGGCCGCTACGCCTGAGGGTGGCACCTTGAGGCTGTGACGAGGAAGGTTTCATCGCTCAGGCAACAGTATAATAGAGGACTTTCAGGCGTTCAGTCCCGGTCTTGAGTCGGTACGTGAGGACTGCTCGCCAGGACGCATGTGCCCGGCCCTTTGAAGAGGGGTGTGCCCTTCCTGGCGAGACAAGGGACGGTCTGGGAGCGGATGAAACGGCGGATTTGGCGGGTGCACATTCCCAGCAATCCAGTTCCTGACAAGCAAATCGAGGACGGTTCGGGAACGGCGGTTGTGCTTTGGCCCAAGGTGATGTCAGCGACCCCGCTCGCGCTCCCGGGTCCGGAAAAACTCACTGACTTGGGGCTACCCGAGAAGCTGAACCCAAGCGACAAACCATGTTCAGTTACCCGCGGACGAGCACAAGGCGGAAAGTGTCAAGGTCACTGAGGCTGTTCCGGTGCCCGGAGATTTTCAAGGCACTGGGGCCTTTCGATCCGATGAGGATTGGGGAGGAAGCCCAAGAAGCTGGTTCCCGCGCCAGCGCCCGCTTCCGTTTCACTTGGCAAAGTCATTGTAGCTCCAACGCTCACGCTGGAAAACATCATTGCAATCGCTGGCGGTGCGGGAGGTTATCCTCTTCGCGCTCTTGCCAGCACCAATTCAATGTTAACCACAATGCCGCGTCTGCGTGATCACCTCTTTCGGAACAGGAAACAGCCCAGTTGATGCGGTTGGCGCTCTGTTTCTACCTGCTCCCACGCGCAGCGCTCGCCGGTTGCCCACACGGGACCGGTAAACAATCGCCAGAGTTCGCGCCTTTCGAGTGTCAGGTCGCAGGCCAGCCACTGATGCAATTCGGTCACGGAAGATGAACGACAGATGTACGGAAGATCCTTGCCATAGATCGCATCTGCGCGCGTGTAGACGTTTGGGTGAGGGTTGTCGTGGGAGAAGGGGGTCGTGAGGATTAAGAGGCCACCGGTCTTCAGTAGCTCCACCATATTCCGTACCGCACGCGTATGGTTCTCGATGTGTTCCAGCACGCTAATGCAAGTAATCGCTTCGCACTTCTCCGGTATTCTTAGGTCAGGGTCCACGATATCCACGTCCAAAACGGACCAGTGGCGATTCACCATGCCTTCAGGCCAGTAGTCGCGGACATTGTCAATGGCGGTGACGACGTAGCCGCAATTCCTGAGCAGATGGGGCCATGCGGTCGTACCGGTACCCACGTCTAGAACGGTCCTCGGACGATTCTCTCCGAGTGCTTGCAGCGCAAAGCGATATTCAATTGAGCGTTCGTTGTGAATGGAGAAGACTTGGTGTCGGAACTCAGATAAGCAAATCTTTCGGATGTACCAGTGGCCCGCACGATGAACCACAGACTTCAGAATTCTCATTTAATCGGTCTCCTGCCTTTGAGGTCTGCTTCCCATAGCGGAAACGTCTGCCCACGTCTATTTTCGAGCAGTCCACGGCGGCTGTGAGGACCTGGCGGTTGGAGAGCCCTCGGGATGGTTACTTCCCTGCAGGGCCCGTTTCCGTTTGACCTGGCGAGACCGTTGTAGTCGCGTTCGAGGAATGTGCAAGCATCGATCCTGCCGCCCCCCGGACCTGCCGCTGGCTACGCGCTTGCTCGAGCTTGCGATCTCGTGCCGCGTGGATTTCCGCCTGTCGCCCGGCGAGCATATCTTGCGGCGTCACATAGCCGATGGCGCTGTGCAAATGTACGGTGTTGTAATGATCCACGTCAAGCGCAGCGCATCTTCCATGGTCAACGGTGTGCCAGACCGTATGCACTCTGATTTTAGCGAGTTGTGGTTGCAGAATGACTTCGACTCCTCACGCTGAGCACGACCTGGGCACGCGGCCTTTTCGGAGGCGCCCCTATGTGCGGTTCGCGTTTGTCATTCAGTGCCGGTGCCCCGACAACCATCGTTATTTGGGCCTCTTCGGCCAGAGGGCGCAGCGAATCCAACCTGGAATCGTCTGAACGAAGAGAATTTGATCGTGCAATGGCTGGCTCGTATCCTGCCCGGGACAACGCGTGAAAAACAAGTAACCGGACACCGCGCTCCGCGGCAATGGCACCCGAATTTCGGATGGCTTGCATTTCGCGCCGCCAGGTCTGGCCATCTGCAGACTTTCTCACACGCTCTTGCCGACTCCCCAGTCCTTCCAGTAGAACCTCCTGAATGCCGCGTCCAACATGCCTTTTCGACCGATTTAGATATTGCATTCTCCCCCGACTTGCTGTAAAAAAGTCTCCCCCCGCTGTTTTCTGGTCGTTGTCCCCGTTCTGAGTCGCGCTCAGGAGTACATTAGATGAAAAGAACAGGCACTTGCCGTATCGGCATTGTCGCTGTCACCTTATTCTGCACTTACTCCGTTGCGCTGCAGGCGCAGGTGAACGTCACCACCTATCACAATGACAACGCCCGAACCGGACAGAACACGCAGGAAACAATTCTGACGCCGGCGAACGTGAACAGCGGCCAATTTGGCAGGTTATTTTCCCTCACCGTCGATGGCTGGGTTTACGCCCAGCCTTTATATCTTTCGAACGTGAACATTGGTGTCGGTACCCACAATGTCCTTTACGTGGCCACCGAACACGACAGCTTGTACGCCATTGACGCGGACAAGGGAACCGTCTACTGGCAGATCAGCCTGACTCCCTCCGGCGGCAGCACGGTCAACAGCAGCAGTGATCTGGGATGCGGCGACCTGGTTCCGGAAGTCGGGATCACGGGAACTCCTGTGATCGACACCAGCACGGGGACGATCTATCTGGTGGCGAAATCGAAGGTTAGCGGCAGCCTGGTGCAATATTTGCACGCAATTGACGTCGTTACCTCGGCCGAGAAATTCGGCGGTCCGGTAGCCATCCAGGCGACAGTACCCGGAACAGCGTCGGACGGCAACGGCATTACCGTAAGCTTTAGTCCGCACTTCGAAAATCAGCGTGCGGCCCTGTTGCTGGAGAATGGGCACGTCGTGATTGGCTGGTCCTCGCATTGCGACATCAGTCCCTGGCACGGTTGGGTCATGTCGTATAGCGCCAGCACGCTTGCCCAGGAGGCCGCCTTTAACACTTCAGCCGACGGCAGCGCGAATGGAGTTTGGATGAGCGGAGGCGGCCTGGCCGCGGATTCGAACCGAAACATCTTTTTCGCAACCGGAAACGGCACCTGGAATGGCACCACGGATTACGGAGACAGCATCGTCAAACTCGGCCCACCCAGTGGAGGCAACTTTCCAGTTCTGGATTACTTCACTCCCTATAACCAGAGCAGTTTGTCGGGTGGTGATACTGACGTAGCATCTGGCGGATTGGTGCTGCTGCCTACGCTTCCTTCCGGACAGCAACTGCTGACGCAGATGGGCAAGGAAGGCAAGATGTATGTGATCGACCGCAACAACATGGGAAAGTACTGCGTCAATCAAAATCCTCCTTGTAGCGGCAATGATCCAAATATCGTGGAGGAGATTCCCGGCGCAACCGCCGGAGTCTGGGGCACGCCCGCGTATTGGAACGGCAGCGTGTACTGGGGCGGAGGCAGTGATGGAGGCGGATCCGGACAATCTAAAGGCATTTTCGTTCAATGCCAATAATAGTGGACTGATTTCGACTTCTCCGACATCGGAAAGTGCAAGGGCGTTCAGTTTCTCCGCCCCTTCACCGTCCATTTCGGCCAACGGCACCGCCAACGGAATTCTTTGGGGATTAGATAACAGCGCCTTTGGATCCACTTGCAGCGGCAGCTCGAATTGCCAGGTGCTGTATGCCTATGACGCAACCAATCTCGCGAACATGCTCTACAACAGCAGCCAAGCCGCGAACAACCGCGATGTCCCCGGCGGGGCTGTGAAGTTCGCAACGCCGATTATCGCCAACGGCAAGGTTTACGTTGGCAGCCAGTTCAAGGTATCGGCCTATGGCGCGATCAGCACGACTCCTACAGCGGCAACGCCAACCTTCAACCCGGCTCCGGGCAGCTATACCAGCGCCATCACCGTGAGCCTGTCTGACAGCACCTCGGGGGCGACCATTCATTGCACGACCGACGGCACGACACCCACCGCAAGTTCGCCGGCATGCACCAACGTGACAATCAGCTCGACAACAACCCTTAAGGCGATCGCGACTGCGACTGGATCCAATCCCAGCGCCATTGCGAGCGGTACCTTCACCATCGATCCGGGTACATCGGGAATCAATTACGGCGGCGGATTCACCTCCACAGGACTGACTTTCAATGGAACTGCCAAGCTCAATGGCACGCGCCTGCGGCTTACCGATACCGGGACCAAAGAGGCGGGAAGCGCATTCATCAGTACGCCCATTAATGTTCAGGCGTTCACGACTGATTTCGGCTTTCAACTGAGCAGTGCGAGTGCGGACGGGTTCACCTTCACCATACAAGGGGTCGGGCCGACAGCCCTGGGACCTTCGGGTGGTGGTTTGGGCTATGGTCCAGAGACCCCGGGCGGAACGCCGGGAATCGCCACCAGCGTGGCCGTGAAGTTCGATATCTATAGCAACTCAGGCGAGGGAACGGACTCTACCGGCCTGTACACCGACGGTGCTTCTCCCACCACTCCCGCTTTAGACATGTCCAGCTCAGGAGTAACCCTGCTCAGTGGCGACGTGTTCAACGTTCACATGACCTACAACGGTACGACGTTGACGATGACGATCACCGACGCAACGAACTCCGCTCAAACCTTCACAACCAGTTGGACGATCAACATACCGAGCACAGTTGGCTCGAATACTGCCTACGTGGGCTTCACGGGCGGCACCGGCGGACTCACCGCAATTCAAGAAATCCTGGATTGGACCTATGTCACGACCAGTCAACCCACGGCCGCGACGCCCACCTTCAACCCCGCGCCGGGCACTTACACGGCTCAATCGGTAACGCTGTCGGACACGACGACGGGGTCCGTAATTCACTGCACCACGGATGGAAGTACGCCTACTGCGGGTTCGCCCGTATGCACGACGTTGCAGGTAGCCACGACCACCACGATCAAGGCAATTGCGGTGGCGAGCGGATACAACAACAGCGCCGTGGCTAGCGGGACCTACGTCATTAACACGACCGGGAACCCGTACGTCAACTACGTTCCAGGCTTTAGCTCGACAGGGCTCGTGTTGAATGGCTTCTCCAAGTTGAACGGCACGCGGCTGCGGCTGACTGACGGCGGGGGCACGGAAGCGGGGAGCGGATTCTACACGACGCCTCTCAACATCCAGTCGTTTACCACCGATTTCAGCTTCCAGTTAACCAATCCCAAAGCGGACGGCATCGCCTTTGTGATCCAGAACGCCGGCACCAGCGCGCTTGGTCCCTCCGGTGGCGGCTTGGGCTACGGTCCCGACGTGCCCGGAGGAACCGGAGGCATTCCTTCCAGCGTGGCGGTGAAGTTCGATCTTTACAACAATGCCGGCGAGGGCACGAATTCGACCGGCCTGTATACGAATGGAGCTGCGCCGACCACTCCCGCCACCACACTCGGCGGTAACGTTAATCTGCATAGCGGCGATGTGTTCAACGTCCATATCTCCTACAACGGCAGCACATTGACCATGACGATCACTGATGCCACCACCCCGGCCGACACCTTCACGACGAGTTGGACGGTGAACATTCCCAGCACGGTGGGTGCGAACACCGCCTATGCCGGCTTCACCGGCGGCACCGGCGGACTCACCGCAATCCAAGAAATCCTGGATTGGACCTATGTCACGACCAGTCAACCCACGGCCGCGACGCCCACCTTCAACCCCGCGCCGGGCACTTACACGGCTCAATCGGTAACGCTGTCGGACACGACGACGGGGTCCGTAATTCACTGCACCACGGATGGAAGTACACCTACTGCGGGTTCGCCCGTATGCACGACGTTGCAGGTAGCCACGACCACCACGATCAAGGCAATTGCGGTGGCGAGCGGATACAACAACAGCGCCGTGGCTAGCGGGACCTACGTCATTAACACGACCGGGAACCCGTACGTCAACTACGTTCCAGGCTTTAGCTCGACAGGGCTCGTGTTGAATGGCTTCTCCAAGTTGAACGGCACGCGGCTGCGGCTGACTGACGGCGGGGGCACGGAAGCGGGGAGCGGATTCTACACGACGCCTCTCAATATCCAGTCGTTTACCACCGATTTCAGCTTCCAGTTAACCAATCCCAAAGCGGACGGCATCGCCTTTGTGATCCAGAACGCCGGCACCAGCGCGCTTGGTCCCTCCGGTGGCGGCTTGGGCTACGGTCCCGACGTGCCCGGAGGAACCGGAGGCATTCCTTCCAGCGTGGCGGTGAAGTTCGATCTTTACAACAATGCCGGCGAGGGCACGAATTCGACCGGCCTGTATACGAATGGAGCTGCGCCGACCACTCCCGCCACCACACTCGGCGGTAACGTTAATCTGCATAGCGGCGATGTGTTCAACGTCCATATCTCCTACAACGGCAGCACATTGACCATGACGATCACTGATGCCACCACCCCGGCCGACACCTTCACGACGAGTTGGACGGTGAACATTCCCAGCACGGTGGGTGCGAACACCGCCTATGCCGGCTTCACTGGCGGCACCGGCGGACTCACCGCAATCCAGGACATCCTGACCTGGACCTTTACATCCGGTGTGCCCGGCACCATCCAGTACGAAGCCACGAAGATTCCGGTTACGGGTTCGCCGAACGCGCGCTCATTCACTTGGACTGGGTTCCCAGACGGTGCTGGGGAGATTGCCGATGGGACCGCTGCTGGCGCCTACTTGAATTTCACCGTGAACGTCGCGACGCCGGGAACTTATGTCATCAAAGCCGCAACCAAGAAGTTTTCCACCCGCGGAATCTTTCAACTTTCCGTCAACGGCACCAACGCCGGACCAACTGAGGACGAATACAGCTCCAATGGGAACGGCGTATTCCAGGAGTAGATCTTGGCAACGTGACATTCGCGACCGCAGGAAATTACTCGTTCGCTGTGACTGGGCACAATTCCGGCAGCAGCGAATATGGCGTGTGCTTCGATTACATCAAGCTGACGCCACAATAAGAACCGGAGCGAGCGTGGGACTCTTTTCAAGACTTGCGTGTGGCTTCGAGCTCCCACGGTTCGTGATCGCAATGCTGTTGCTTGCTCCAAGTTGCTTTCTAATGGGACAAGCCAACAGTGCGAGCTGCATTGCCGAGCATTACAAAGTAATCGCCTTGCCCCTGCGGCCGGCCCACATCAATGAAGCCAGGCAGGTCGCAGGCACCACGGCCGGTCATCGTGCCGCACTGTGGACCGAGCAATCTGGACTTCGCGAACTGCCTCTGCCAGCGGGTTTCTACAATTCCGAAGGCGTCGCAGTGAACAATTCCGGGCACGTCACCGGAGTTGTATACGACCGCAACTTCAGCAAGCATCAGGGCATTCACCTTTGCCAATGACGTTTTAACCTTGCTTGCGGGAGAGCAATCCCGCCCCTACTACATCAGCGACTCTGACGAAGTTGTCGGAGAGTCTCTGCTCCCTGGGAAAAAAATCACCGAGCCGGTATCCTGGAACAATAACGCGATTCGCTCACTCGGTGGCTGCTGCGGCGGGTCCGCCAAGGCTGTCAACAAGAACGCAGACGTCGATCGGCGACGTGTATGACGAGGCGGGGCGTTATCAAGCATTCCTGTGGAACACGAAGCAAGGCATCCAGCCGATTGGACCGCCGGATCGGTATAGTTCGGCTATCGCAGTGAATGATCATGGTCACGTGGTGGTCCAGGCGTTTTCCGAGGTTTTCCTCTACGCGGGTGGGAACCTCATCCGCCTGGAGCTATCCACGCAATATCCCAGCCAGCCTCTTGCGATGAACAACTGCGACATCATCGTCGGGTCTTACGGCCCGTTTGCCGATGCCGAACGGGCATTCTTATGGGAGAAATCGCGCGGGTTTCGCGACTTGAACACTCACATTGCGTCCGATTCAGGTTGGAAACTGGAGTCTGCGACCAGCATAAACGACCACGGTGAGATCGTCGGTCGGGGAGACTACCAGGGCCAAGACGATACTGGTTTCCTCCTAATCCCTGAACGTTGACTGCGCACTCTACTGTGCGCTTTGGTGGTGGACTCTAGGTTCGACAGCGTGCCGCAAGATTAGCCCTCGCGACCCAACGACCTGCTGTCTAAGATTTTTGTAGGAAACTGAATCCGGCCAAAGGCGCGCGGTCTTTCATTACATTCGGAAGAAAAGATATCCCAATCTCTTGGGAGACGTAATTTAATGCATCTCACGGCGGGAGGGAGATCAGCGGGTTATCCGGCGAGATTCTTTTAGAGCCGCGGATGCCACGAAGCTGCTCATGCTGATCTTCTGCTGCTTTGCTGCCTTCTGTATCTTCATCTGTCGCTGATCGCTGTAGTAGGAGGTGATCGCTTTCCTCACCACAGCTGACAGCTTGCGTCTCTTAAAACCAGCAGGTCGTTTGACACGATTCGGCATTCGGTGCTGTTAGACAAAATTGCGAAGCGGGACGGATATCTGATCTTGATGACCCCGAAGAAAAAGGCCCGCACGGCAATCAAGGCGAAGATACGCGACCTCATCCGGCATGGGGGTGCAACCCCGGCCAAACTGTTGGTTGCGCAAATCAACCCTGTACTTGCCGGCTGGGTCCACTACTTCAGGGTGGGCCACTCCAGTCGCGCCTTCAGTGAAGTACGCGACTATGTGGAGATGAAGATCCGCACTCTGCTCACGCGACGGAAGCGGCGGCGAAAGTCTAGTGTCGGCTGGCGGCGATGGAGTAACGAATACCTCTACGGAATCCTCGGGTTGTACTGGGACTGGATTCTCCAACCCTTACCGGGGGTAGAGGACTTTACGCGAAAGTAGCCGCCACATGCTTGACTCGATACATAACCTTTCGCTGAAACTCACTGGGTGAGCTGCTTGAGGGAAAACCTCACGAGCAGTTCTTATGGGGAGGGGCTGGAAACGGACCAGGACACACCACAGGTGCCGCGCCAGTCCCTTACCCGACAACGAGCCTTCGCCTGGCTCAATCAATTCCGCCGTTTACGCGTCCGCTACGAGAAGCGAGCCGACATCCACGAAGCCTTCCTGTTCCTCGGCTGTGCTCTGATCTGCTGGCGTTCTCTGCGAAAGGCGAAAGCTAAAACCCTTGCCGGATTTCGTGTCTAGATAGTTACCCAATGGTCCCTTTCACCTATTCTGGCTCGCGGGCAAGGCCATTTGGAGGTATTTCTCAGCGATGGACGACTGTGAATCTCACTCGTTGGCGCTCGAGCGAGACGCCCGATTTACCCGGTGAGTGACCGACTGGTGTTCTCCCCCTTGCAAAGAACGGCGCGTGTCGGAAGCGGACATGGGGTGGGGCATCGTTAAACTATTTTGATTGGCTAAAATAGTACGATGACTCTGCCGGCCGGGCTACTCTGGGGAACCACAACGGACGACGCAGATTCCCAGGTCCGGGCGCGGGGCGCGCGAGCGCCTTCCATTTCTTATAAACGGCATGCGATAGATTGGTGTCGACGTAAATGTCGCCGTAGCGATCGTCGGCAGCGGCTCTCTCGACACGCACAACCTGGTGCCAGCAATGCATTCCGCTGATGGGATCGGGGTGCACCGGGAATGTGATGTCCTGATGAACACCTGCATCACTCCACCAGATTCGTTTTGTATCAGGATCTGAACTCTCATACGGTTCGACAGATGTGATCTGCCGCATCTTCCACTGACCTTTTCCAACTTCCTTCAAGTCGACCCAGGCGCTCGTGAAGCGTTCGATCTTATCGTCCTTGTGCATGCGCCAGCGTCCCAAGTGGTGAGAGCACGCGACGACACCGGGTGCCAGGCCTTCCGTAACCCAGGCATGCAGCACAAAATAGCCGATCTCGGTGTGAACTCTCAGCAAGTCGCCAGTATGGACGTTGCCGATCTTCTCCCCATCAACAGGATTGACCCAGAGCGGATTCTTGTGGGCGATTTCGTACAAGAACTTTGCATTGCCCGATCTCGTGTGAATCAGCGTGGGCAGACGGAAGATGGGCAGCAGCGTGTAAACGCCGCCGTGCGCCTCCTTCGGCCAATCAACGACCGGAAGGTATCGCGGATCAAAATCATCGGCTGCTTGGCCGGAGGAAACCTCGCGAGCCGCACGATGCACGTGGCTGCGGTAATATTCCGGGAGCGCAAACTCAGGCCACTTCCACTCCACAAGTGTTTTAGAAAAGATTTCGAGTTTGCGTGACGGCGTGTTGTAGCCGGCCAACACTTTGCCGTCGAGCGCGACGCCTATCGGTTTACCGTTCTTGGCGAACACGCAATTGGGCCCCACAGAGGAGCCTTCCAGATCAGTTGCCGGAACTGGCTTCTCATTCATCTTGTACACGTCTGTGGTAACTTCGAACGCCGCGTATTTCCGCATATATTCGAGTGGAGTCAGGCTTTCTTTTCTTGCGGCGTCGGGAAGTCCGGGAACGGAGTTTTCGAAAATCCAGCGATAGTACTCGTCCACTGTGATTTTCTGGCCCGGACGATAGGGCGATTCGAACCACTGGCGAATTCCCATCGCACCATCAGGATCGATCGCCCAGGAAAGATTGATCCAAAACTCATCCTCCTCCCACACCTCTCCGGGGTTGGCCTGATAAGTGAATTCGACCTTCTTTCCCTGTTTCTCCTGGAATACTCGCAGCACGGGCTGACGGAATCCGATCCATTTACTGGCGTGTGTTTCCTGGCTCATTAGATCGTGGCGCTCGGAACTGTATCCCATGGGTAGCACGTAATCGGCGTACCACGCAGTCTCATTCCAGGAAGGGGTCAGCGCCGCGTGCAGGCCGACCAATTTCTCGTCGCGCAGCACTTCGATCCATGAGAATCCATCGGGGTAGGTCCAGACAGGATTGAAGACCCGTGTGAAGTAGGCTTCGAGCCGTCCACGGCCTTCTTTGAGCAGGTGAGGAAGAAGGAACGACATTTCATGCGTGCAGAGCGGCCATTCCGGAGGATAGAGCAATTCATTCCAGCGCTTCTGCGCAGGCGGCACGCTGAAAGGCTTCGGGACGAACTTGTTCCACGCGTTAAGGTTGTGTCCACCCTTCGTTCCAACCGAGCCTGTCAGCACGTGCAACAACATCAATGCACGAACGGCTTGCCAGCCGCCGAGGTTTCCCGATGCGCTACCGCGCCACAGGTGAGAGGCGAAGCGGCTTCCGGCGTCGGCGATTTCTCGCGCGATTTTTACGATGACGTCGGCCTTGACGCCGCTTTCTTTCTCGGCAAATTCGGGAGTGTACTGCGCGTAGTGATGCTTGAGCGCCTCGATTGCGGCGTCAAAGTTCTGTCTGTCCGCTTTGAAACCATCTACCTCAAGCTCTTGCCAGTTCGTCCAGTTCTTCATGAACGCGGCATCAAATCGATTCTCGTCGAGAATGACCTTCACCATTGCGAGCAAGACAGCGCCCTCGGTGCCGGGATAGCTCGGCATCCAATAATGGGCCATGCTTGCTGTGTTCGACAGCCGGGGATCCATGACGGCGATTTTTGCGCCAGCCATTTTGCCGTCGATGATGCGCTGCGCATGCGGATTGAAATAATGTCCCGATTCGAGGTGGGCCGATAGAAGCAATATGAAGCGCGCATTGGCGTGGTCCGGTGAGGGACGATCGGCGTGATGCCAGAGCACGTAACCCAAACGAGCGGAAGCAGAACAAATGTTGGTGTGCGAGTTGTGTCCATCAATACCCCAGGCTTGCAGCGTGCGCTCCATGATGAAGTCATAGCCGGGCCTGCCGACGTGATACATGACTTCTTCGCCGCGGCCCTCCTGGATCGCCTTGACGAATGCGTGCACCAAAGGTTGCGAGCACCTCGTCCCAGGAAGTGCGCTCCCACTGGCCACTGCCGCGTTGCCCCACACGCTTCATGGGATAGAGCACGCGGTCGGGATCATGAATCTGATTGATGACGGCTGGACCCTTGGCGCAAAGACGTCCCCGGCTGCCGGGATGCTTGGGATTTCCTTCGAACTTGGCGACTTGTCCCGTTTCTTTATCTATATAAGCGAGAAGCCCGCAGGCGGATTCGCAGTTGAAACAGATGGTAGGAATCAGTTGATAGTGGCGCTCGATGTGACGCGGCCAAGCCTCGGAATCTAACTCGACCCAGTCGTTCCATTTCTCCACTGGAGGACACGAAGAAAGTTGCGCACTGTTGCTCTTGGTTTGATTCGCTGTGAACGATCCCATAATGTTCTCCGCTAACTGTTGGGCACGCATTGCCCAGCCATGACAAAGCACCATTCGAAAGCCAGCAAGCCTCCAAGCGCGAGCACTCCAGAGAGTCCAGCGGCGATATTGCTGACGGAGGATGCAAATAGCAACAGCAACGGTAAAATTCCGCCTACACCAACCGCACCTGCCCAAAACAACTTTTTGAACGGCCCGCGCGTCATCAGCCATATCCCATATTCGGCGTTGTCTGTACTGCGAGGAATCGCGACCTCGCCAACGACCATCAGCAAGTGCAGAACCAACGTAATCGAGAGCGCGGTGATCGCCAGGGCTTGCGAACGTGGCGAAGCGCCGAGCGATGTAGGAAGGAACATCAGCACGGCGGCACTTACCAGAACAGACTGAACGATCAGATGGACAGGCAACAAAGGAGTCTGCCAAAGATCGCGGCCTTCACATTGCCCGAAGAGGAACGCCGTGTAGCCGGCAGCTCCAATACCGGCAAGTACCGTCGGCCAAAGCAAAAAGCGGCAGAGAGTGGGATGTCCCGTGATTGTCCCGACCAACAACGCGCCACAGAAAGCACTATAAATAACCAGAAAAAAAGCTCCTTTGGATAACCACGACTTCAGCTGGGGAGACGTGAGCACTCTCCAGAACCGATCTCTGCGGCTCAAATCGGACACCAGCAGCACAACGGTTGCGGCGATGAGAATCAGGGCAAGCGTCGAGAGCACGATGTCGCGCAGCGGGTTCAGCGACATGCGTCCGAGTGCCAGTCCAATTGCGGGTACAGCGAGCAGACCCGAGCCGATCGCCTTCGTCCAAAAGTAAACCGGTACCTGCCAATCCCACGCACGCGCATGTGCAACATCGTAAGCAGCCAGAGTGTTCTTCTGTAAGAACGGACTGTCGGGGGCATATACGGCAGCGCTACTGCCATTGGCGGTGTTCCGCTGCGCCCACATGTAAAACAATTCATGGCGTGCGGCGATCGGCTGCATCGTGCTGTCGTCCGCGTCAATGTAGAAGACCTTCGGCTTTGTTCCTTGTTCCGGCTTGCGCACCCGAACAGCCTCCTGTGCCAGCAGTTGGGAAACGTCGCTTTGCGCATCATCCAGATTCCCAGCCGTGATGGCGTGCTCCGGGCAGACCGCGACACATGCGGGTTCCATGCCCGCTTCGACGCGATGTGCGCAGAGATGGCACTTGGCCACCGTGTTGCGGTCGGGGTCGAGGTAGATCGCATCGTAAGGACAGGCCTGCATGCAGGCTTTGCATCCTATGCATCGGGCAGAATTGAAATCCACGATCCCGTCGTTGCGCCGGTACATGGCGTTGACGGGACAGATCTCAACGCAAGGCGGCTTCTCGCAGTGATTGCAACGAGTCACTTGAAAAACGCGACGAACATGCGGGAATCGCCCCTTCTCGACATACTTGACCCACGTCCGATTGACGCCCAGCGGCACTCGGTTCTCGGTTTTGCATGCCACGGTGCAGGAGTGGCAGCCAATGCACTTGCGATTGTCGATAACTAATCCGTATCTCACGCGTCAGCCTCCCGCAGCAGGGCGGTAACCCGCGCCGCAACCGCCGCGCCGTCGATCATGCAGTTGCGGATCGGTTTCATGCCCGTTGCACATCCTGAGAGAAAGATACCGTCGCGAGTCGCATCATGCGGATGCCGAAACCATTCCCGGCACAGGAAAAATCCGTCAGGTCCACAGCTGATGCCCAGGCAGCGGGCCAACTCGTTTACGTCCGCGCAGGGTCTCATCCCCGTCGAAAGAGAGACCAGGTCGAATTCTCCGGAGAATGGCCGGTTCAACAGTGTGTTTTCAGCTCTGACGGAAATGGACCCGTCCGGAAGCTGCCTGCACATCGAGACGCGGCCCCGTATATATCGGACGCCCCGTTCTTGTGCCAGGGAGTACATCTCTTCGAACCCGCGATCGTAAGTGCGGACATCCATGTAGAAGCAAGCCACGAGTGCCTTAGGATTCCGCTCCATCACCGTGCTCGCCTGTTTTGTGCTGTAGGAGCAGCAGATGCGAGAGCAAAACGGCGCTCCGATACGCCGGTTGCGCGAGCCAACACAGAACACAATAGCCAGCCGCTCGGCTGTTTTCGCATCGCTGCGGCGCACCAGTCTTCCGCTGGTCGGTCCGCGCGGATTCAACATCCACTCGAGTTCTGTCGCCGTTATGACGTTGGGATACACTCCATACCCATATTCCTTGAGGCTGGTGGGATCGAAGGGCGTGAATCCGGTGGCCACAACAACGGCACCGGCTGCGACGGAACTTCCGTCACTAAGTTCCACAGTGAAATCGGGAAAGTCCCCCCGCAAGGCCGTTACTTCAGTATTCAGGTGAATGTCGGCGAGAGGCGTCTTCCTCAGGTCTCGCTCCAGCGTGTCGGTAAACTCTTTCCCGTCATTGAACCCGTCATCGTTGAAGAATGGGAAAGTCTTGGAAAGCATGGGAACACGTCCGCCTAGGGACGAAGACTTTTCCACCAGCAGAGACGGCACTCCGAGCGAGCCGAGCGCGAGCGCCACCTGCATGCCCGCCACGCCTCCGCCAATGATGCAGACTTGTTTTGTCACTTGCGTTTCTATGTGACCTCAGCTTCCTCTTTCACCAGCCACTCTTTGGATTTGTCATAGGGAATGCCGAGCTTGTCGAGAAGTGGTTCCACGGGCACTGTGTGAGCCTGGATTCCGACCACATCGTACGGATCCCAACCCAGCAGCAGGCCCGCCAGTTCGGTGTAAGAAAGCGTCGGAATATTGAAAGCTCGGCCGCCCATCTGCTCGATAGCCCATTGTCCCTTGTCGAGCATGACATTGCAGCCGGGACAATTCGTCAGGATTGCGTCCGGCTCCCAGGGTTCCATGCTGTCTAATTTTTTCAGTACGCAGGCCATGGTGTAGCCGCGGTTGGGACGAATCATGCACTGCCGGAAGCCCATGCCGCAGCAGTGGTGCCGCTCGGGGTAGTCCACCGTCTCGCCGCCCCAGGCGCGGATCACGCCGGCAAGCACGTCACAGGACTCGGAGCCGCCAACGGCCTTGTCAGGGAAAACCTTCGCGTAGTGACAGCCAACATGATCCACGATGCGCAACGGCCGTTCCGTTCTGTGATCGATCAGCCGATACTGCAGCTTCTTCGCCAGCGCTTGCCGGTAGCGGTACACGATGTCGCTGGCGTGCACCACGTGCTTGGGCATCTGCAGGCGCCTTCCGCAAGCCCGCTGGAGCCAGCGGTCGACGCGTTCGCGCAGTCCTGCTTCGTGCTCGTACAGTTCCAGACATTCGGTATGGATCGCGAACGACGTTACGCAGGACGTCGTGATGTTCTCAAAACCCAGTTCAGCGGCGATCGACCACAGACGCGCCACGACCAGCAGCGTGCTCTCCATCGACATGATGTCGCCATGAGAAAGAATGCCTGTGCAACACGTGCATTGCGAGTCAGGCCGATCTCCTGCAGCCGACCATCGCAGCCCGAGTAGGTCATAGATGCGGCTGATGAGAACCTCAGTGCCTGGGTTGATGGCGCCCAAGATGCAGCTCGGCGTCAGAAAAAAATCATTCTCCGGGATCGCTTTCGTTATCGGCACAATGCTGGCAGAAGCCATAGTCGTCGCCTATCCTTCGCTTCGAACCCGGTCATAGTATTCGTCAATCGAGATATTGTTTTTCTTTGCATCGTCGCGGGCGTGTTTCTCAAGCTCATTCCAAAGGACCAGCGTCCCGCCGCATGAAACGCAGGAACGAAGTTCAGCCAGAGTCTCAGCGGGCACCTTGCGCCCACCAAATTTTCCCGCGCTGTCAGGACTGGCTCCCAGACGAATCATCTGCTGATCTACTTCCGCGTGGTACTTGGCATAGCGCGGCCCGAAATCAGGATGGCCTTCCGCATCCACATTCCGAAAGTACAGGCTGCAGGCGCGATTCCACAGGTTTCCGCCCCAAAGATGCCGGGCCGCATATTGCTGGCGCCCACGAATGCTGTACAGGTGATACCCCTTCAGTTGGGCCAGAAAGCGCAACGAAGAAATCAACCCCATCAAGTTATTTTCCCGGGAGCACTTCGGCTTGCAGGAGCCACACTGTCCGCAATACCAGAGAACATCGGACTTCAGCAGGTCAACCAATCGGTCTTCATTCTGCGAGAGCGCGGCATCAACAATGGCGCGGGGATTGTATTCGGGATAATACTGGGCGGCCGGACACTGCGCAGTGCAGACGCCACAGGCAATGCAGCTCTTGAGGGCGTGTTTTGCGACGAGATGATTCTGCAACCACCAGGTGCAAGGCTCATTGCGAGCTTTCTCGTACCATTCCTGCATCTCTGCGTCGCAGTTGTCTGCCCGCGCACGGGTTTCGCGCCGGTCCTTCTCCCGTTCCAGCGAAGTCCCGTATAGAAGGTTGATGTTCGGATACTTCTGCCCTGCAGCGTCTGCCCGATCCCGTAAGGACTCATAAGCGGTCACAAGTTCGCGATCAGGAACGGATTCCAGTTCCTCGTGCCTTTTCGAAAGCAAGGCGGTGAGAGGAACTATCCGCGCTACAGAACCGTCGTTACTCATGCTGCCACCCGGCGAGGCTCTAGATCCTGCAATGGCACTGCCGAGGTCGCTTTGTACTCTTCAGCTGTGAGAGCGACCGTTCGGTAAAAGACGTGTGCGAGCTTGGAACTGGCTGATCCTGCCAGCAGAACGAAAACAAATACCAAATGCAAAAAGTAGGTTGGATAGGCCAGCACTGCGACACTGGCGTAGCGAAAAACTTCGGCTAGCACGCCCGTCACACTTACGAGGAGCAGTTCCAGCAGCAGCACCCAGTCGAACCATGAACTGGGGTCTTTGTCCCTGGATGCCCGCTGCCGTTGAACCCAAAAGTACAAACTCCCGCCGACCAGCAACATTGCAGCGAGATTACCGATAATCTTGAAGGGATGGAGAAGCGGCAGCGGATAAGGGTTACCCAAGCGGATGAGTGTCGCGGCCACCCCCGCCAGTAGTAGCAGAGTGATGAAGCCATAAGAAATAGCAACGTGTGCCCATCGGCTGAAGGAAAACTGCTGACATTTAGAAAACTGTGAGTGCGCTGCGATCTTACGGGTAACAGAAAGAAGAGAGTGAACCAGACGGACAGGGTTGGCTCTCGGGAGAGCCTCCCCAGTGAAGGCCTTCCATGCGCGTGCCGCGCTTATCATGGCCGTGAGTATGACTAAACCAACGATGGCGCTAAAGAATACATTCAATGTGAAATGTGGAAGCATGCTGGCGTAGCGCACCGGATCTGGTTGCGGCGAGAACGATCCGCCGACACCGATTGCCGCCAACAACAACGCGATGCCCGCCAGCAGCATGCATAGAAAACCTCGCCTCTGATTTGCCAACCGACTCAACCAGGGGGACACGGAGTAGTGCTCCACCGCCAGGCGACGAACAGCCGCCATGATTCGACCTGGTCCGGCTTGGGCTGGGCAACTGGAGGTGCAGTCTGCGCAATTGAAACAGAGCCAGGCCGTTGGATCGGTGAGGAGTTTGTCCACTTCTCCGAGTTGCAGAAGCGTCATCTGCCGCCGCGGGAACAGGGCGCCGTCCGTCTCAGCCAGCTGGCAGCTCACCGTGCAGGTGCCGCACTGCAGGCACGACAACAATGAATTCCCATCGGCGCAATATTCCCTCAGTAGCGCGGCGGTTGCGCGCTGGCCAGTCGGAAGCAGTCTCAGAGAAGAGTCAGGAAGCAGGTGAATCGATTTTCCGTGCAGACGCCAACCAAAGTCGATTGCTTGATGGGTCGTCGAGGAAGATGGTTTTTTCGGCGAAGACAGGACGAACAATCGGTTTTGGAGGCTGGCGTATTCCGGAATTTTTACTGCCGCCATTTGTTCTTGATCCGACTAAAGTCTATAGAGCCTATAGACAATGTAGCAATCATGCGACCACGTCAACTGTAAACCGCCAACCACTTCTGGCCTTGTCTTCAGATACTTAGAGGGAAGTCTTAGGCCGGACAGGCCTTCTCAATGTGCAGATGTTTGCAGAACAGTTCCAGAGGATTGCGCCTTCTCACGAGAGCGCAGAATTGCGATTTCCGCGATGCGGACAGGGCGAGAAAGCGGTGCTCTTCGACTGGAGGCGAACTTGGACGTTGCGAAGATAGCCGAATTCCTCAGAGCCCACAAACTCAACTGAACAACCCACAACGGCCTCAACATCAATCAGTTGGAAGCAACAGAATTCTACTTGAGCATTAGAATCGAGTTCGGGACCAAGGGGTAGAGACCGTCGAAGCCGCCGACCCACGGGGTTTTGTTAGGGGCTCTTAGGATTCAGCGACCGCGTGCTGGGCATGGGAATGGGCATCTTCTTCATCAGCTATGTGGCTTTGCAGATTCCCGGCGCCCTGCTGGTCGAGCGCTGGAGCGCGCGACGGATGATTTCCGCGACCATGATTGCATGGGGATCGCTGACGGCGCTGACCGCACTGGTGCACACCCCAAAGCAGCTTTATTTTGCGCGTTTCGTATTAGGCGCTGCGGAGGCCGGTTTTTTCCCCGGCGTGATCGTTTATCTGAGCCACTGGTTCAAGCGCGAGGACCGCGCGAAGGCGACGAGCAACTTCATGGCGGCAATTCCAATGTCGTTCGTCATCGGCTCGCCAATTTGCGGGCTGGATTCTCGGCCACAAATGGTTCGCCGTCGAAGGCTGGCGCTGGCTGTTCGTCCTGGAGGGAATGCCGGCCATCCTGTTAGGCGCGGTTGCGTTTTTCCTTCTGACGGATTGGCCTGGCGAAGCGACCTGGCTCGCTCCCGAGCAACGGCAATGGATTGCACAAGAACTGCATGCAGAAAAGCATATCAGCGCACAAGCGTTCACAGTGGCCCAAGCGCTCAAGTCTCGCATAATTCTGCTGCTGGCTGGGCTAACCTTTCTCAATTATCTTGTGTTTTACAGCTTTGCTTTCTGGTTCCCGACCATGCTGAAACGTCAGTCCGGATTTTCGGACGTGCGGGTCGGCTTGCTCGGCGCTGTGCCGTGCCTGGCGAGCTTCATCGCGATGCAGGTCAACGGTTGGCACTCCGATAAGGAACTTGAAAGACGCTGGCACTCCGCGGTCCCGATGTTTATCGCTGCAACCGGATTGATGGGCCTCATCAGTCAACCCCGCTCAATTCCACTCTCAATCGTATTGTTCACCATGGTGTGTATGGCCTTTGCCTATCTCCCGACGTTCTGGGGCGATCCCAACCGAGATCCTGAGCCAGTCGGCGGCGGCGGCCGCAGTGGGCATGGTCAACGCCGTGGGCAGCGCAGCAGGCTTTGCCGGCCCTCATCTGTTTGGTTACCTGAACACTCGAACGGGATCATTTTCGTACGGCCTTGCCCTGATGATGGTCTCAGCACTTGCTGGAGGTCTGCTGATGCTGTGTATTCCGAGGAGCACGCGAGCGCTTGTCTGCTGAACCGCCTGCTTGTGAATCGCAGCCCGGGATTGCTCCCGAGTGACGTTAGTGCTTTATCGGAGGCGCGCCCTTACAAGAACCGTGGACAGAAACAGAGGGTTGGGCGCGCGTTCGATAAAGCGGTCAGAAGGTGCCGATCTGACGCGCAACGCTGAAATAATCCCAAGGCAAGGCTTGCTGACCATCCGCCCGGGATGTGCCGGATGGAGTCTCCCGGAATCACTTCCGGTGGGCCATCACTGGTTATACCTCTTCTTGTAAAAGTCGAGTTGTTGTTGGAGCTGCTCTTTGCTCAGGCCTTTTGTCCATTGGTGGTAAGGGCTGTTCATAACATCTGCGGTCACACCGGGAAGCAGCGTCTCCGCTTCGGGAATGAATTCCGTATAGAACGTCTTCGCGACCTCGTAGAAGCCATGCCACTGGGTGTAGTCCGGACCCATCATTGCCGTGCCCATCCGGGCTCGCCGCCCTTGGTGATGCCAGAGCTCATAGTAGGTCCACTCGATCTTTTCATCGAACGGTGTCTTCGTGAGCTTATTGGCGGCATAGAGCTTATCCATGATCGATTTGGCTGGCTTGGCAAACTTCTCGTTGTAGAGATCGATCGTGTTCTCGTATTGCTTATAGAAGTTCTCGACCCAGCCGGTGGCGTGGCAGTTCGAGCAGACGTCCTGCATGGCGGCACGGCGCTTCTCCCAGTTTTCCAGCTTGACGCTGACGACTGGCCGTAGAGTGAAGCTAATACGCTCGCCTACATCGTGCGTCACTGGCTGATTGCTGGTGGCGCTCATGTGACAGGTTGCGCATGTGGGCGCGGCGGAGTAGTCCTTGCCAACCACCCAGGACTTTGCATCCAGGTTCATCTTGGCAATGTTGGCGCGGAACTGAATGCCATGCTTCGATTCGCTGTAGATCTCCATCTGCGGATGATCGGGCCCCAGGTGACACTTTCCACAGTTCTCAGGTTGGCGAGCCAGCGCTGAACGGAAGGAGTGCCGTCCGTGACAGGCAGCACACGTGCCGCGGCTGCCGTCAGGATTCACCCGCCCAATCCCGCTATTCGGCCAAGTCTCCGCATCAAACTTGCCGTCTTTCAAATACTTGACCTCGCTGCCGTGGCACTGCCGGCATCCGTTCGCTGCAGCTGGACCGCCCTCAACCACCTCTCCCAACATGTTATCCAGAGACCCGATGAATTGTGTTGCCTGCGCATGATGACTCTTTTCGAACTGTTCAACTTCTTTGCCGTGACAGCGCCCACAGTAGTTGGGTGTGACAATCACGGCAATGCGATGGCCGTAGTGCTCAAATGTTGCGGGATCATTCTCATTGGCACGATGGCACGAGTAGCAGTCCACATTCTTCTTGGCGTGCGCGCTTTCTCGCCACTGCTGCACAATTCCCGGCGTACTGCTGCTGTGGCAATCCAGGCATGCCTGGCCTTCCGTGGATACTTGGGCAACTGTAATCAACGGGAAGAGGAGGAAACTGAGAAAAACCACAAAGCGCATGGGAACCTCCGCAGGCGAGCCAGACCAACCCTATGCAAAGGGGCTACGATAAGTCTGTGACCGAAGTCACCGTTTCGAGCCTGTTACTGCGCCTGTTCCATCGCAATCGGCTCGGGGGAACAGGATGTTGTTTTCAAGGATGAATGTGCTGATGCAGATCCGTCTCGAATTCAGCACAAAAGCTGGGAAATCGCCGCGGAGGATAAACAAATTACTTGGGTAATGTTGATCACTGCAAGTTATCTACCGATTTGCTGAAATCGAAGTATCAATGGGGAAGGCAATAACCAACGAAGCGTATGGAACAGGAACCGAAGCCATCCGACAGAGAGAAAGCGAACGACCTATACCGCGAAGAGGGAGAATCGCTCCGAGTCAGCAATGAGACTGTAGGACACGCGCTGAAGAACCTTGGGCTTTACACTCGCCGACTCGGTAATGCTGGAAGGGGGCTCAGCCTGGATAAGGCCACACAAAAACGAGCGCATGACCTGAGCTATAGCAACGAAGTCTTTCCAAATGGCGACGACGTGCCAGCCTGTGGTCACTGTCATGCTCGGCAAGTACCAGAAACGCAAGAAGTTGTGTAGGTTGTGTAGGTAGTGTAGGTAGCGACAGGTACTGTAAGTTATAGTAGCGCTGAAGGTTGTGTAGGTTGTGACGGTTGTGACGGTTTTTGGAAGGTAGGTTGTAGGTCCTAATCTCTTGCAATTGCCATGGGAAGAGGAGAAAAATTGGCGCCAGTTTATTTCTGGGCCGAGAAACGCAACAGAACCGGGGATCAATTTTCAGGGCAGCGGTTCTCACCAGTATGCCGGAGCTAGATCGTCCGCGCCGTCCGGGAAGTGGCGACGCTAGGCCGAGTAGCTAGCGAGCCTGTTCGGCCACCCGGATGTGCGGTTCCACCAGAGCAAGCAGTGGATCTTTCAGGAATGGTCCGCTCGCCAGCAGACCCGACAGAAGCGGATCGCGGCGATTGGCGGTAAGGTCCGTCTTCTCCAGGGTGCTGACAAAACCACCCGCACTCCGCACCAAGGCCGCTCCCGCTACCACGTCCCACTCGTTCTTGGGTGTCAAAGTGAAAGTAATGTCCGCGAGGCCCGCGGACACTAGCGCCAGCTTATAGGCCACCGAACCCATCGCTTGGACCTTGAAGGGACCATTCTCGAACCGCTTCCACTCACCCCGCTTCACCTCACTTCTGCTGGCAAGAATCACCGCTCCGTCGAGCGTGGTGCGCTGGCTGGAACGCGTGGGTCGCCCGTTGTAGAGCACGCCGGTATCAACCGCTCCGAGAAAAGTTTCCCTGGTGGCAGGGTTGTAGATTCCCCCCGCCACGGGCACGCCGTTCTCGACGAAACCAATGGAGACACAGAACTCCGGCAGCCCCATCACAAACTCGCGCGTGCCATCCAAAGGATCCACGATCCAGACCCGTTCTTTGTCGAGGCGGGAAGGATTATCCGCTGTTTCTTCCGAGAGCCAGCCTTCGCCGTCGCGCAACAAGTTCTGGCGCAGCACGGCGTCCACGGCGCGATCCGCTTCCGTCACCGGATCGTGCCCGGCTTTGTATTCGGTCTCGATCGTGCCCGGCGTAAAGCGGGCGAAGACGGTGCAGGCCGCGTCCAGGGCGGCTTCGATGCGCTGCAAGATGTCGGCGTAAGAGGAAGAGGTCATTTTCTCCTGCATCATATCGGCAGAATGCAGAATCACGCTCGTTGCCATCAAGCCCACAACATGCGGGCTCCCGTGATCAACAGCAAGGCGCAGAGAAGCCGGCGTAACCAGAGCATGGGCACACGTGTGGCTAAATGCGAGCCCAGCAACCCGCCGGGGATGGAACCGATAAGCAGCGACACCACGAGCCCTGGATCGACGTTGCCCAACCGAAAGTGCAGCAATCCCGTGACTCCCGTGAGCACCACTGCATGTAGGATGTCGGTTCCAACATTCACCTTCGGCGGGAAACTATAGAACAACAGCAGCAACATCATAATGATGCTGCCCGAACCCACGGATGTCATCCCCACCAGAAAACCAGCAACCAGGCCGATCAGGGCCATCCCCAGGAAACCCTTCGCGGTCGGTGGCCGATTGGCGACTCGCTCTTCGATTCTCTTCTGCAACAGCAGCAGCGTGGGAATCACGATGAGCAGCACACCCACCGTGGTTTTGATGAAGCTGTTCACTCCGTCCCCGTAGAGATGGCGGATGTGCATCAGCAGCTTCACTCCACCGATTGAGCCCGGAATGCTCCCCACCGCAAGCGCGATCACGACCTTGCGACGCACTGTACCTTTCTTCAGGTGCAACAGGCCAGCCGGGATCTTGGTGAAGAAATTGAACAGCGCGTCGGAACCGACGGCCACAATCGCCGGTACCCTCAAGCCAAAAATCAGAATCGGCAGCAGCAGAACGCCGCCCCCAACGCCCGTCATGCCGATGAGCACGCCCACGACAAAACCAACCAGAATTTTGGCCGCCATCAGTGGCATAATCGGTCCGCGTTATTCTCCTGCCCTGTTGACTCCGATGAAGCCTTCGCGCTCCAGATGCAAAATGATTTCCTGGGCCGCTTCCCCGGGGGATAGTTCGCCAGTATTGATTGTGACTTCGGCATCCTCCGGAGCTTCATAAGGATCGGAGATCCCGGTGAACTCCTTCAGAATGCCCGCGCGGGCCTTGGCGTAGAGTCCCTTGCGGTCGCGCTGCTCGCAGACTTCCACCGTAGTGGCAATATGTACAAGGATGAACCCGCCATAAGGCTCGATCAACTGGCGCACGTGCTTCCGCGTCGCGTCATAGGGCGCGATGGGCGCGCAAATCGCGATGCCGCCATTCTTCGTAATTTCCGAAGCGACATATCCAATGCGGCGAATGTTAATGTCGCGATGCTCTTTCGAAAATCCTAGTTCCGAGGAAAGATGTTTGCGCACTAGATCCCCATCGAGCAACGTCACCGGCCGACCTCCGACTTCCAGAAACTTCGTCATCAGGACATTTGCAATCGTGGACTTGCCCGAACCCGAGAGCCCGGTGAAGAAGATGGTCACACCCTGCTTCGCCCGCGGCGGAAAGCTTCGCCGCAGTTCCTGCACAACCTCCGGATAGGTGAACCAGGCAGGAATCTCGCGCCCTTCATTCAGCCGATCCCGCAGTTCCGTGCCGGAGATATTTAGAACCTTGTCGCCCTTCTTGACTTCGTCGTCCGGAACATATCGGTCCTCCTCCTCCAGATACACCATCATGCTGAAAGGCACCATGGTGACGCCGATATCGGCCTCATGCTTCTTGAAAACTTCCTGCGCCTCGTACGGGCCATAAAAAGGCTTGCCATCCCCGGCAGTGTCTTTGCCCGGTCCAGCATGATCGCGGCCGACGATGAAATGAGTGCAGCCGTGGTTCTTGCGAATCAGCGCGTGCCAGATCGCCTCGCGCGGTCCGCCCATGCGCATCGCCAGTGGCAGCAGCGAAAGCTTCTGCGTTCCCTGCGGATACTTCGAGCTCAGCAACTGGTAGCAGCGCACGCGCGTGAAGTAGTCCACGTCCCCGGGCTTGGTCATGCCCACGCTCGGATGAATCAGCAGATTCGCTTCGACCTGCTTGGCCGCGCGGAACGTGAGTTCCACATGCGCGCGGTGCATGGGATTGCGCGTCTGAAAGGCAACCACGCGCCGCCATCCCAGTCGGACGAACTCGGCGCGCAGTTCCGCCGGCGTGAAGCGCAGCGTGCGGAAATCATAATGCGAAGGCGCCTGCAGTCCCTCAACGCGCCCGCCAACATACCACGGGTTCGATTTGTTCATCGTGTAGTCCGCGCCGGGGTGAGCCTTGCTCGTGCTCTTAAAAACCGCTTTGGCTTCGGCCGCGCGGTCGGCTTGCCAGACATCTTCCACATGCAACACAGCCAGCATCACGCCCTCGGCATCGCGTAGCGCGACTTTGCTGCTGCCGGGCGTGAGCTTCCTGGCAAATTCTTCGCTGACATCGAGCGTGATCGGCATGGGCCACAGAACTCCGCTGGCCAGCCGCATCTTGTGGCAGACGCCTTCATAGTCGGCTTTGTTCAGAAAGCCGCGCAGCGGAGAGAAACCTCCACTCATGAGCAATTCAAGATCGCAAATTTGCCGGGGCGTAAGGTCCCACGACGGCCACTCGCGCGAGTGGGCTTTCAGTTCGCCGGCTTTTTCCGGGGATGCCAGCAGATTTACAAGTTCGCCGCCGTGCGGCGCAATCAAATGACTAGTCGAAGCGGACAATTGCGTGAACCTCCAAGGTTGGTTGATTTTGGATTTGCGGCATGTAAAGTCAGCGTGTCGCAGAAGGAATTAACTCTAATTCCTCGCAAGCGCCATGCCGCCAGGGTTTTGGTCATTGTACTGTAAATTGATAAGGATAAAGGGGGAACTTTAGTTTCATGGTTTTGAGACGCGACATTGTGCAAATTGTTGCGTAGCATGGGCTCACTGTTTCCACGCAACGCAAGGTTTTGCATATTCGGCTTGTGGATAAGAATGTGCCGCAACGGAATCGACCTAGGATTTTAGACGCCATCCGTCTCCTCGAACGCACAACGCCGCGACATAGCCATCTCCCGCCGGTACTTCCCGCAGCGACCAGTGTGCTGCTTCGCTGCGATCGGGACGGGTACAAAGCAACGCATTCGCATCTCCCGGCGTCAACGAGACGTCAAACTGGTGGAGGGGAAGCGACAGGCCGCTTCCTTGCGCCTTGATGTACGCCTCTTTTCGAGTCCAGCAACGAAAGAAACCCAGATATCTTTCTGTCGGCGCGAGTGCCGCAAGCTGATGCTGTTCCTGCTCCGAAAAGAATCGGGCGGCAATCCCTTCATGATCGAATCCCTCACGAACCTTTTCCACATCCACTCCCAGCTCCCGTCTCAGTGCGAAGGCCAACAGGACGATGTCACCCGAATGGAAAACGTTGAACTCAACCTCGTTCCGCACGTCACCGCGGCTCAAGGATGGCTTCCCGTCGTCGGAATAGCGGAACACGAGTTCCGTCGGATCCGAATCAACATAGCTGCCTAAGATCGTCCGCAACAATGCACGGGTAGCCTTGAAGTATTGCCGATCCCGGGGAAAGTGAAACCGCGCCGCCCGCTCGTCCTTTGAAAGGATCTGTTCCCATCTCTGCTCTCCTTTGGCAACAGTCGCTAGTTCGATCCGCCACAGATGGACTTCGTCCTCCGAGAGCGCAATCTGCGTCTCCAGCCGAAACGCAGCGTCGGAAATGTTCATGGAGTCGGTCACCCTACAAAGATAAAGGGAGAACGTCGAACTAGCCTCTGAGTCTGAAGTCGAAGTCAGTCTCTTCTAAAAAACAATTACCGGACATCAGATGGTATCTGACGTCCGGTAGTTGTTTCGGAAATGGAACAGTCGTGACGATTAATGCGGCTTCATGTCTCCCTGCCCCGTCCAATTGCCATGCTGATGGGGTGTACCCCTTCCAATCTCGTCTCGGCCGTCACCCGGCGAAACGAATCGGTTCAAGTAACGCACGACTTGATCGGCCATTGGAGAACCGAGACCAGTTGTGGCGTCCCAGCCCGGTCCTGCGTTGAAGCCCCCTACTCCTACGAACGAGTTATTGCCGCTCGTCACATCGAAGAAAGATGCGGAGTTGTGTCTCCAAGCCTGACCAATAAAGTAGAGCCCTGTATTGATAAAGCCCAAATCATACCCGGCTCGTTCGTCGGCAATCGCAAGGATGGCTGCCCACTGCGGCGAGCCAGCACTGGTGCCACCGAAGAGATAAAAGCCCACCGGGATGCCTGGGATGTTCAGGTACGTCAATACGCCATGTAACACAGCAGCGCTGTACGAAACGTCAGGCACTCCCCGGTCCTCACCGCGATGGGTCGTTCCCTGCTGGTACCCCGGCTCGTCGTACACTACACTGAATCCCCCACCGCTGGCTCCAAAAGAAGGCTCGTTCCATACAATCTCGCCCTGGTATGTTCCGGGAAGCGGGTTCGCGCTCGGATCACAACCGAGCGAAGCCAGGCAATAGCTAGCTGCGTGCAGTTCCGTGCCGCCCACGGCGGTGACCAGCGGGTCACTGGCAGGATTCGAGACCGCTTGCACAAAGGATGAACCGTCGCACGAAATCTGTGCCGCCCCGTAATCACCTGAGGAAGCGAAAATCGTGATGTTCTTTCTCGTGGCTTCCGCAAACAGCTGATGTTGTTGTGCGAGCATCCTCGGATCCTTGCAACTCTCATTCTCGCCGAAGCTCTGGGAAATTACGTCGCCGAGATTATGATGCACCGCATACTTTGTGGCGCTCAGAATGTCGGCATCAGAGTTCGATTTTGCCAGGACCAGCACCACGTTCGCACCGGGAGCGATCGCATGAGACCACAAGACGTCCAGCGAGATCTCCTGCGCCCACCCGGTCATGTTGGGATCGCCGGTCACAAACGGAGTCAGGCCGTCCGGCGCGACCTGCGAGAACGTGCCCAGCCCTGGATCGGCCGGGTTGCCAAGCCCGTTCAAACTGGGCAGACCGTAAAAGCTGTTGAAGTAATTCAGCTGCTGCACAATGTTCGGGGACTGGAATGCGTCGATGATGACGATCGTCTTTCCCCTACCATCGAGGCCTGCGTTGATCAGGGTGTCAATGTTATACGCGTGCCGCATCTGATAAGGGTCGTAACAGGTAGCACTCGAGTTGAGTCCGACCACCTGGCAGCCGAACAGGCCATAATTCGGGCCGGCGATTGCGGCGGGGACTGCTTGCGGTCCTACCTTCAGGAGTGGCGTCGCGGAAGAGCCTACAGTCGCTGCACTGCTGGCCGTGGGTGCGATGCTGAGAATCAAGGCTGCTGCTAAAACGGATAGAACCTTACGGGCTCTCATGTGTATTCCTCTCAAAGCACAACTCTGATTGTTGATTTCAAGGGGGGCGGCCAGTGTACACCCATCTAACGCTTTACAACACATGTGAAACGATTTGCATTATGAGTTACTCATGGGCCTGGGGCCCACCCATAGGGATGAAAATGAGGCCAGTGTGTGTGTACGCTCATGTAGCGTGGACGGCGAAGGTCGTTTGCACTCTGGATGAAGTGAGGCCGTTTTTGAGTTTGATCGGGAACGCGCGTTTTGAACCAATCTGTGTCGCGCCGGCCCTCCGAGAAGGCGGGCTGGTAGCACGTGACGGTGTGTAATTCTTTTCGCGTGCGTTCTGCCGCTTCCACGCCAGGAGGAAGCGATGAAGGTCGCGGGGATTGACGTACACAAGAAAGTTTTGATGGTCGTTGTGGTGGATGCAAGTACGCCGGAAGAGAAACCAGCGCGGCGGCGGTTTGTCACGATGCCGAGCGAGTTGCACCGCCTGTTGCTCTGGTTGCAGGAGCGGGGAGTAGAAGAGGCGGTGATGGAATCGACTGCGCAGTACTGGCGGTCGGTGTGGCTAGAGCTGGAGCCCCACATGCATTTGCACTTGGCGCAGGCGTTTTCCAACCGTGCTCCACGTGGGCGTAAGCATGATTTCAAGGATGCCGAGCGGTTGGTGCGCCGACTGATCGCCAACGAACTGATCTTAAGTTTTGTGCCCAACGGGGAACAGCGTATCTGGCGGAGCATGACCCGCATGAAGCTGCAACTCACGCGCGATCGAGTACGACTGCAGAACCAGATCGAGTGTTTGCTGGAAGAAATGCGGATCAAGCTGTCGATTGTCGTCAGCAATCTACTGGGCGCCAGCGGGTTGCGCATTCTGCATGCTTTGGCAAACGGAGAGACCGACCCGAAGAAGTTGGCGCAACTGGGTGGCGAGCGGCTGCAGTGCACCGAGGAGCAACTGGTCGATGCTTTGACGGGAAGAGTGCAGCCCGTGCATGGGGAGATGTTGGCTTTGCAGCTACAGCGGCTGCAGTTGATCGATCAGCAAATGGCTCGGCTCAATAGCATGAGCGCGGCAGCCATGAAGGCACATCAAGACGCCGTGATTCGATTGGCGGAAGTGCCCGGTTTGGGTGTGGATTCTGCTCAGCAGATCATTGCTGAAGTAGGGGCCCAGGCCGGTACGTTCGCATCGGCGGCGGAGTTGACGTCGTGGGTGGGAACCTGTCCCGGCAAGGAGGAAAGCGCGGAGCAGAACCACAGCAGTCGCTCCGCGAAAGGCAATAAATATCTGCGCCGCGTGTTGAACCAAGCAGCACACGCGGCTGTGGCGAAGAAAGGCAGTCATTTTCAAGCCGTGTTCCGGCGTCTGCTGCCCCGCCTAGGCTATCAGTCCGCCATCTGGGCGGTTGCTCATCGGCTCTGTCGTCTAGTTTGGAAGATCTTGCATGAGGGAGTCCGATTTATCGAGCAAGGCCACGACGTCGGTCCCCGAGAAAAGAAAAAACGTGCTCAGATGCTGGCGCGAGCCCTCCGCAAGCTCGGCTATGAGGTAACCATCACCCCTATAAACCAACTTGCGGCCAACCCTGCTGTCTAGGTCCTGGGACAGGATTTTCGACGGAGTGCACCGAATCGGTATGCATTTGTGCAGGGACAGCCCGGGCATGGGTTTGTGTGGGGACAGCCGCCCCCGGCTGTCCGGGCGAGCGCAAGCTCACCTGTGGGGCTGCGAAGCTTCGCTCTGCTGGACAGCCGGGCCCCGCTGTCCCCATGACTTATTGTGAAATCACCGGCGGATTCCGCGACGAGAGTCACATCGACTACATGCTGCCGTACCGTCAAACTGGCGCGGACAATGACTGGCGTTGGGGAGAGCAGTGGTTGCCGCATGCCGCATGGTATTTGCTGGCGGTGGCGAGCGGAGGCGGAGCCAAATGAAAGGCTAGTCGCCGCTTGCGTGGTTTTGCGTGGGTACTAAGACCAGGCGCGGACGGACCGGTTCGGGCTGCGAGGCGCGGCCGAAGGTATGCAGGATGCCGATGACGGCGGCGTAGGCGGCGAAAACACCGAGTCCAACTGAGA
The DNA here is from genome assembly GCA_963707205.1 of uncultured Acidobacteriaceae bacterium. Classification (GTDB taxonomy): domain Bacteria; phylum Acidobacteriota; class Terriglobia; order Terriglobales; family Acidobacteriaceae; genus Sulfotelmatobacter. The sequence goes on along the minus strand of CAVPQE010000014.1, from coordinate 159,851 downwards.
GGATTACGGTGGCGAAGAGGATGAACGGCATAAGGAACGAATTCACGGCACCCAACCTTTGACGAAGCGCTGTTATCAGATGCACCGCTCGAAAATCCGTACACCTAATTTCTTGTCCTTGCAGCAGCGCGACCCTTCAATCTAACCGCGTTGACGCTCCGCGCTATTGACGACTAAGATACGGAGTAGAGCTGTGCATTCCTACTTTGGAACAATTCAGGGCACCTGTCGACATTACGGAAGGGACATACCCCCCGGAGCATGATGGCGATTACCAAGATTTCTGTCCGGGGCGCCCGGCAGCATAATCTGAAAAACATTGACGTTGAGATTCCGCGTAACACCCTCACGGTGGTTACCGGGCTGAGTGGTTCGGGGAAGTCGTCGCTGGCCTTCGACACGATTTACGCCGAGGGACAGCGGCGCTATGTGGAGACTTTGTCGGCCTATGCGCGGCAGTTTCTGGACCAGATGGAACGCCCGGATGTGGATGCAATTGATGGACTTAGCCCGTCCATCTCGATTGAGCAGAAGACCACCAGCCGCAGCCCGCGCTCGACCGTGGGGACTATTACCGAGATCTACGATTACCTTCGCCTGTTGTTCGCTTCCATCGGGGTGCCGCATTGTCCCAAGTGCGGGCGGGCGATCAGCCGGCAGTCGGCCGATCAGATTGTCCAGAGGGTGATGGCGCTGAGTCCCGAGGACCGCGTGATGGTGATGGCGCCGATTGTCCGCGGGCGCAAGGGCGAGTTCAAGAAGGAGATGGAAACGCTGGTCAAGCACGGCTACACGCGGGCGCGAATCGATGGAGAGTTGGTCAGCCTCGATGACGACGTCGCCATCAATCTCGACAAGCGAAAGAATCACACGATTGAAGTGGTGATTGATCGCCTGCTGGTGAAGCCGGGGATCGAGCATCGTCTGGAAATGTCGGTCGGGCTGGCGATGAAATTGGCGGGCGGACTGGTGCAGGTAGCGGTGGTCGGCGGCGAGGAGCAACTCTATTCGGAGAAGCTGGCGTGTCCGGATTGCGGCATCAACGTGCCGCAGCTGGAGCCGCGATCGTTTTCATTTAACAGCATGTACGGAGCGTGTCCCGAGTGCCACGGGCTGGGCAGCAAGTATGATTTCGATCCGGCGAAGGTGATCACTGACTGGTCGAAGCCGCTGCTGGAGGGCGGGCTAGGGCCAGGATCGGCTTCGCAGAATCTGATTCACATGCTGCAGATTTCGTCGGCCGCCTATGGCATCAATCTGAACACGCCGTTTGAAAACCTTCCCGAGAAGACACGGGATTTTCTGTTGAACGGCGAACCGGGACGCGGCGGGAAGACGGGATTTCACGGCATCTTCGGATATCTGAAGCAGAATCTGGAGGAGTCGACTTCGGAAGGCTATCGCGATTGGCTGATGGATCACATGTCGGCGACCGAGTGTCCGGCGTGCCACGGGAAGCGGCTGCGGCCGGAGAGCCTGGCGGTCAAGGTGAATGGGATGTCGATTGCCGACTTTACGGCTATGCCGGTGGAGCGGTCGCTGGCCGTGGCGCAGGGCATCAAGCTGGCGGGGCGCGAGGCGACAATTGCGGGACGCGTCATGCACGAAGTGGTTGAGCGGCTGCAGTTTTTGAATGCGGTCGGTTTGGGATATATCTCACTCGATCGCTCGGCGGCGACTTTGTCGGGTGGCGAGGGACAGCGCATTCGGCTAGCAACGCAGATTGGATCGAAATTGCGTGGAGTGTTGTACGTGCTGGACGAGCCCTCGATCGGATTACACCATCGGGATAATGGCCGGCTGCTGAGTGCGCTGGAGAATTTGCGCGACCTGGGCAACACGGTGCTGGTCGTGGAGCACGATGAAGAGACGATTCGGCGCGCGGATTATGTAGTAGATCTGGGGCCGGGCGCGGGGCGTCATGGCGGCAGCCTGGTGGCGCATGGAACTCCGGAAGAGATCATGAACGATCCGAACTCGCTGACCGGAGCGTACATCTCGGGGCGGGCGTCCATTGCGATGCGGCCGGAGCGGCGGCACGCGAATGGTGCGGCGCTGACGATTCTAGGCGCGAAGGAAAACAATCTCAAGAATCTGGACGTGACGTTTCCGCTAGGCGTGATGACCGTGGTGACGGGAGTGTCCGGGTCGGGCAAGTCGACGCTGGTCAATGACATTCTGTATCGCGCGCTGGCTCGGCAACTCTACCGCTCGCGCGAGAAGGCTGGCGACCACAAGGCAATTTCGGGGGCGGAGAACATTGATAAGGTCATTCGCATCGATCAGTCGCCGATCGGGCGGACGCCGCGGTCGAATCCGGCAACCTATACGGGAGTGTTTACCGCAATTCGTGATTTGTACGCGATGCTGCCGGAGTCGCGCGAACGGGGGTATAAGGCAGGTCGGTTTTCGTTCAATGTTTCCGGCGGACGCTGCGAGGCCTGCCAGGGCGAGGGGCAGCGGCGTATCGAAATGAATTTTCTGCCCGATGTGTACGTGCTGTGCGAGGTTTGCGGCGGGCGGCGCTACAACCACGAGACGCTGGCGGTGAAGTACAACGGAAATTCGATTGCCGACTTGTTAGAAATGCCAGTCTCCGACGCGTTGCCGATTCTGGAGAACATTCCGCAGGTGAAACAGAAGTTGCAGACCTTGGTGGACGTAGGGCTGGGATACATTCATCTCGGGCAGTCGGCGGTGACGCTTTCTGGCGGCGAAGCACAGCGCATCAAACTGGCGCGCGAATTGAGCAAGCGGCAAACCGGAAAAACGCTGTACCTGCTCGATGAGCCGACCACCGGGCTGCACTTCGATGATGTGAAGAAGTTGCTCGATGTTCTGCACCGGTTGACCGACTTGGGGAACTCGATCATCATCATCGAACACAATCTGGATGTGATTCGTAATGCAGATTGGATCATTGATCTCGGGCCCGAGGGCGGCGAAGAAGGCGGGCGCATTGTGGCGCAGGGCACGCCGGAGACGGTGGCACGGGTGAAGAAGTCGTATACGGGGCAGGCGCTGGCGGCGTATTTTGGGAAGGCAGTTCCCAGTTCAAAGAGCCCAGTTCCCAGTTCTCGGTTCTCAGTTCTCAGTTGAAGGAAGCTTCGCCGGTTTTTTCCGATTCCCACAATGCAGCGGCTTCCGGGTCCCCCACCGCGAGGACGAGGATCGTCCCCATTGAAACCTTGACTCTAGATAAGGAGAGCCATATGAAAAAGTGTGCCGTTTGCGTAATCCTCGTGCTGGCCTCTCTCTCAACAGTCCTCGCTCAACAAAGTGGCCAACCGGATCAGCAGATGTCACCGACTGCCAGCCCGGATTGGCGGCATCAATTCCAGCTGAGCAGCACGACATTTACGAACGGCAGCCAGTTGCCACTCAGCATGATTTTAGGTTCGAACTACTGCACCTAAGTTAGCGGAGGTGGAGATCAATCGCCGGAGCTCTCGTGGACGCATGCCCCGCGCGGTACGCGAAGTGTCGTGGTGACCCTTTACGATGTGACGGCCGCATTCACGCCCTGGGGCATGTACAACATCTCCGCCAAGACGACTGAACTCCCCGAGAACGCCGGCGTTGCCGGGAGTAAGTACGGCCAGCAGGTCTTCAATGACTTCTTCTTGGGCGCCGAATATGACGGCCCTTGTCCGCCAAACAACATTATCCCCGTAGTCCACGACTACGCTTTTACGGTGTACGCTCTCGACACGGAGCTGCAGTTGCCTCGTCGCCGCCGAATTTTCCTGCGACTGGCGAGACGCTGTATCGTGCAATGTTCGATCATGTACTAGAGAGAGCAAGCATCCACGGGTTTTTCTCGACCGCCGATTAAGTACGGTTCTAGCCGCGGTCGCCACTAGGGTCCCGGGCTGCGCTGGAGGCCGCGGCGTTTAACCGTCCAAGAGCCGTTTGGATGAGCGGACTGCCTGACGTTGCCCGGCAACTATCGTAGAATTCTCAGAGTACCAACAGCTTTGAGCTAGCAGTCTAGAGACGACTCTAGCGGGCGTCCTCGCTGGGGTGTGAAAGGATATGTTTGTCTTCGTCCGACAATCCGCAGTTTGAGCCTCAGCCGCTAGTAAGCGCCGAGTCGCAGGCAACGCCGCCGGCTAGTCCCTTCCCTGCAGGCAGCATCGGTCCAACGATTCCGCCGCCTATAGAAAATCCCGTGTGGAACGGGTGGGATGTGCTGTTGATCGCCGGGCTGACGGTGGTCACCATGGTGGTGTTGCAGCTTGGGGTGCTGCTGGCGGCGCATTGGCTTTGGTTTCCGCGGGAGAGCCTCGCCGACGTCTCGAAAAGGCCCATCCTGCTGATCGCTTCGCAAATCTTGATCTACATTCCGGTGGCCGCGTGCATGATCGCGCTGGTCGAGGGAAAGTATCACGTGGGCTTCTGGCAGGCGATCCGCTGGAACTGGCCGCGGTCGGAGTGGAAATTATTAGCGCTGGGAGCGGCAATGTTCTTTGTCCTCGGGCTGCTGCAAAACTTGTTGCCCATGCCGCAAGACACGCCTTTCGAGCATCTGTTCGATCGGCCGCGCGACGCCTACCTGTTGTCGATTATTGCCGTCACGCTCGGGCCGTTGATGGAGGAACTGTTCTTTCGCGGGTTCATGTATCCGGTGCTGGCGCGGCGGCTGGGCGCGGCTTGGGGGATCGCACTCACGGCGCTGCCGTTTGGATTGATTCATCTGCCGCAGTACGGATGGGCGTGGGGAGCGGCACTGGTGATCGTTCTGGTGGGTGTGGTATGCGGAGCGGTGCGTGCCGTCACGCGTTCGGTGGGCGCCAGCTTTCTGGTGCATGTGGGCTTCAACGGGACGCAAATGCTGATTGCTGTAGTAATGACGCAAGGCTTCCGGCACATGCCAAAAGCGCTGGCCCAGCTTTGTCTGCGCTGATGTTTCGAATTTGTAAATTCGTTGCTCCCCCGGGCAGAGTCCTGATGATTGACGTATAGTATGCAGACCGTCCCTCGAAATGCGTGGAGTATGAGCCAACCAGCTGTCCCCAACCAGAACAGAGAATCAGCGTCGCCGAAGACGGTGGGCGAGACGCTGCTGTCGCCCAGTATTCTGGAAGCGATTCCCGACGCGGTGGCTGCGGTGAACCAACAGGGCGTCATTATTCAAGTCAATTCCCAGACGGAAACTTTGTTCGGCTACACACGCGATGAGTTGATTGGGCAGAAAGTCGAGATGCTGGTGCCGGACAGGCAGCGGCCGCAGCACCATCTGCATCGCGAGCACTTCCATCGCCAACCCAAGATTCGCCGCATGGGATCGGGGCTGGATTTATGTGGAAGACGCCGCGACGGGTCCGAATTTCCGGTGGAGATCAGCCTCAGCCCGGTCGCAACGGCGGACGGAACGATGGTTCTGAGCGTCATCCGCGACATCAGCGATCGCAAGCGCATTGAGGACGAACTGCGACGCGCCCATGAGGAGCTCGATCGGAGAAAGAGCCGGGAGCTGCGGGATTCTCAAAATCGGCTGGCGCTGATCGTCGATTCCTCACAGGATGCGATCATCGGCAAGAACCTCGACGGCATCGTCACGCACTGGAACCAGGGCGCGGAGCATATCTATGGCTACACGGCGAAGGAGATGATCGGACGGCCGATCTCGGTGCTCGCTCCTAAAGAGCGGGCAGATGAGATTCCGGCAATCCTGGAGAAGATCCGCCACGGTCAGCGCGTGGAGTACTTCGAGTCGGTGCGGGTCACCAAAGACAAACGGTATTTGCACGTCTCGATTTCCGTTTCTCCCATCCATGATGCGGAAGGTCAGGTCGTGGGAGCGTCCACCATTGCGCGAAACATTACTGCGCAGAAAAAGATCGAGGATCAACTGCGGCAATCGCAAAAAATGGAGGCGGTGGGGCGGCTGGCTGGAGGGGTAGCACATGACTTCAACAATCTTCTAGGGATTGTCACCGCCTGTTCGGAGCTGCTGCGAAATCGCGTGGACGCCGAGAGCGTGGAGTACATCGACAACATTCACGAAGCCGCGAAACGCGGCGCGTCGTTGACTCGGCAACTGCTCGCCTTCAGCCGCAGGCAGCCGGTACAGACGCAGTTGCTGGACTTAAATGGGCGGCTCAGGGAAGTGAACAAGCTCTTGCGGCCGCTCATGGGAGACGATGTTGAGATTGTGCTTCTGCCGCGACCGGCAACCGCCATAATTGAAGCGGATCCTGGCCAACTGGATCAGATCGTCATCAATCTGGCAGTGAATGCGCGGGATGCCATGCCGCGCGGCGGAAAGCTGATTCTCGAGACCGCCGTGTTGGATTCCGATGAATCGTTTGCCCGGGAGCATCCCGAGATGATCGTGGGACGCTATGTGATGCTGGCGGTCAGCGACAACGGAATGGGCATGGATGAGGCGACGCGATCGCGCATTTTCGAACCTTTCTTCACCACCAAGGGAACAGGCAAGGGAAGCGGGCTTGGCCTGGCAACTGTCTACGGCATCGTCAAGCAGAGTGGAGGGCATATCTGGGTCTACAGCGAACCGGGACACGGATCTACGTTCAAGATTTATCTGCCCAGCGCGGCCCACAAGCTGGGGACGGAGTCCGAGACTCAGGCGCAAGCGCTGCCGCCGAGGCGAGAGGGTGTGACGATCCTGCTGGCGGAAGATGACGTGATGATGCGCCGGCTCACGCGGAAGATGCTGGAAGAGCATGGGTATCGGGTGCTGGAGGCGGAGGATGGGAAGTCCGCTCTGGAGGTGATTGGATCGGGTCATGCAACGATTGACCTCATCCTCACGGATGTTGTGATGAAGGGAATGAATGGGCCCGAACTTGTTCTGCGGCTCATCGAGTCGCACCCGGCGATGAAGGTTGTGTACATGTCGGGGTATACGGGAGAGTTGGTCGCGAACCAGGGAATTGATGGCGGCATCCGGCTGCTGGAAAAGCCGTTCACGCGAGCCGATTTGCTGAAGACAATTGACGGGGCGCTGGGATAAGCGTCAGCTGCATTGGTCTGGTGGATTCGAAAACATTTCCTTTCTTCTTCGCAGTTCCCCATTTGCCCCCTCCATCTTTCTTCTGCGATACTCGGGGCGCTATGAAAGGTAATCCAAAAGTTATTGCTGAGCTGAATAAGGCACTGCGGGAAGAGCTGACCGCGATCAACCAGTATTTTCTGCACGCGGAAATGTGCGAGAACTGGGGATATCACAAGCTTTCCGAATTCATCAAGAAACAATCCATCGGCGAGATGAAGCATGCCGAAGTGCTGATTGAGAGGATTCTGTTTCTGGATGGCAGCCCGTCGATGCAGCCGCTGGAGTTGACGGTTGGGGGCTCGGTCAAGGCGATGATCGAGAGCGATCTAGCGCTGGAGATCGGGGCGGTGAAGCAATACAACGATGCCGTGGCGATCGCCACGAGGGAAGGCGACAACGGTTCGCGCGATCTGTTGGTGAGCCTGCTCAAAGACGAAGAGAGTCACGTGGACTTTCTCGAAGCCCAGATGCACCTCATCAAAGAACTCGGGTATGAGCGGTACCTGACGCAGCAGATGGGGGAGAATGCGGGGGAGTAGTCAAGAATCCAAAGCCCCACTTCTCGCAAAGAACGCGAGAAATGTGGCACCCGCGGAGAATGAGGAAGAGTAGCCATTGCTCGCGGGCGGCTCGGCTTCGCCTTCGCCGGACAGCCGAGGCGGCTGTCGCCACTTGAGTCGAGGCGGCTCTCCGAAGATAAGCCGGAGCGACTGCCGGCGTTTCGCGGGCAGGAGTGCCCGCCTCACACTACTTCACCGTTACGGTTAGCAATTGTGCTCCACTCACCACATAGTCCAGTGGAGGCGTTGCGGTTTCGTCGACGCTGGATTCTCCGCTGACGATCATCTCCTGGTTGCCGCGCATGCCGTCCATGACGTTCATCACCGAGATGGGCAAGGTGGGCATAACTTTGTCGGCAACGCGAGCTTCGGGATCGGCTTCCAGAAGTGAAACGTAGAGGCGATTGTTGGCATGCTCCTTGTTGAGGAGCGCAATCGTGGAAGCTAGGTCGAGTTTGCGGCCGAAGGCCGCGTTGGCACGGCCGACGTGGTCGAGAGTTTCGCCGTCACTGACCAGGATGCGCAGCGTTCCTTTGCTGGCCGAGGTGGGGATCTTTACCGGAATCTGGTGCACGACGCGCTCGCCGCGGTAGGGAGCGAGTACGGTTTCCACAATGATTTCATCGCCGGGACGAACTTCGCTCACATCGGTGCGGGCACTCTCCAGGCGCGCCCAGCGGCGCTCACGGACGAGGTCGAAGTCGAGCTTCACGCTGTTCACCGCAGGAGCGTTGTAAGGGTTGTCGTAGATGCGTCCGAAGCGCTCGCCTAGCGAAAGGGCTGCGGCCATGGCGGCTGGCTGACCGTTCTCCGTGGGAACGAACATGTTCCTGAGGCCTACTTCGGGAAAGCCTTTTACATCGATGCTGCCGTTGAGCCGGTAGGTGATTTCCTCGCCGTATTCATTGACGCCATGCAGAGCGTTGAAGACCGTGGCCATGATGGCTACCGGGCTCAGACGCGGATTGTTCAATACTTCGTAATGAAATACTTTGGCGCCGCTTCCGCCGTGGAGGGTCAGCGTCACCGGAATCATGTCTGCCTGTTTGTCGAAGACGCCGAGGATGCCGGTGTGGCGATCCTGCACAAAGACTCCCGCCTGCTCGGTGGTGTTGACGATCTTAAAGGCGTTTAGCGGCGAGGGCAGAGTGGCCAGCACCTGCGCCTTGTTCATGGGCAGGTCGACGGAGCCGAACTGCAATAGAGGATGTCCGCAAGCCAGCAGTCGCTGGGGATCAATGTAGGTGACGGTGCAGGTGGCCGCGATATCCATATCGCCGCGAACCAGGATGGCACTTACCGCGGAACCCGGTTCGAGCGGCTCCGGCTGTTTGTCTTCGCTGACTGAGCCCGCGCCCATTACCGGGACGACGCCTGCGGAGGCGAACTGTCCGGCGAAGCGGCGCATGGTGTCCTCGGAGAATCCGTTGAAAACCAAGGGGGCGTCGATCGGCTTCAGAACACTAGCGAAGTCCTGGGTCGAATCAGGAAGTGCGCCGGCATCCCCGGGGGCGGCGGTTTTTCCAGCGGCGTTTGTCACTTCCGGCTTAGTCGCTGCGGCCTCTTCGGCGGGCGACTTGTCGAGAGCATTGATCTCGAGCATATCGGCGATCGGGGTCACGCCGGCGATTGGCTCTTTCGAGAACTCCCCGATACGGAAGGCGAGTGCTCCGGCCAGCTTGCCGTTGAGGTAGACCGGGCTGCCGCTCATGCCCGCGACGACACCGGTGTATTCCACTTTTGCCCCGTGCAGGCGAACCAGGATGATGTCGCCCTTCGGCCCGTTGGTATTGTGCATAACGCCGAGGACTTCCACATCCATGGACTCGGGCTTAACGCCCTCGAATACCGTAAGGGCATAGCCACGCATGCCGGGATGGATCTGGTCCACCGGAATGGTGGGCTGCGAGGTTTGGGCAGTCAGAGAAATTGTAGATAGGGATAGACTTAGGACGAGAAGCGCAAAAACTTTTCTCATTTAATGCCCCGACGCGGAACCCGCCATTAGGTTCCATTACAGATTAGACTCAGACCAACTGCGACTCGTTGCCTGGAGGGGACGATCTGGGACCCGGCAAAACATCCCAATTGCGAATCCTTGCGTCTATACTAGCACAGAGGTTTTAGGGGTTCACCATGTTTAATCTTCACAAAGATAAGAGATTAGATTCCAGCCGAGAGAGGCTGGCGGGTGTCATTTGCTTAGTCTTTCTGGCTCTGATGTGGGGTAGTTTGCCAGTAACAGCGCAGGACCAACAAGGGCAGACGCCGGCCACCCAGATGCCGTCGCAGACACCGGCCCAAACTCCCGACAATGGGAGGCCTAAGCAGGATGTGCCCGCCGAAGCGGGCGGTCCCACCGACAATGTTGGGCCGTATGCCATCCCAACGAAGAAGACCGAGGACGCCCCGCCGCCTCCGCCGGTTGCTCCGAAAAAGGTCGAGGACATCCCCGACTATTCCCTGAAGGTGAACGTGCCGTTGGTGAATGTGGACGTGCTGGTCACGACTAAAGACGGGCAATTCGTTCCCGGGCTGAAGCAGGATAATTTTCGCATTCTGGAAGACGGCGTCCCGCAGAACGTAACCCACTTCAATGTGTCGAAGGCGCCGATTACGGCCGTGCTGCTGGTCGAATTTGCCTCGACGAATTATGTATTTATGATTCAGGCTTTGCAGGCTTCGTATGCATTCGCCAACACTCTGAGAAAGGATGACTGGGTCGCGGTGGCGTATTACGACATGCAGCCGCACATTCTGGTCGACTTCACCCAGGATAAGCGGGCGGTTTACGGAGCGCTGAACCAAATGCGCATTCCGGGCTTCTCCGAGACGAATCTTTTCGACGCCTTATACGACACGCTCGATCGCCTCGACCGCGTCGAAGGGAAGAAATACGTCATCCTGGTGACGACCGGAGTGGATACATTCAGCAAACTTACGCTGGATCAGATCATGAAGAAGATCAAGAACACAAAGGACGTGACCATCTTCCCCATCAGCGTGGGTTTCATCGTGCGGGAGTGGTGCGACGTGAATCCGGGTTATTGCCGAGGCATGCACGGCGTCGGAATTCCGGTCGGGCGGATGGACTATCTGCAGGGCGACAACGAGATGAGAACGTTCGCGGCCATGACCGGAGGCCGCGCTTACTTCCCGCGCTTTGAAGGCGAGTTGCCGGATTTGTTTGGCGACATCTCCAACGACATTCGCAACCAGTACACGATTTCGTATTCCCCCACCAACTCGAAGCTCGATGGAACTTACCGCAAACTGAAGGTTCAGGTGGTGGCGCCCGGAGGCGGCCCGTTGAAAGTAAAAGACCAGAAGGGCAAGGACGTGAAAATCGAAATCGTCGCGCGCGAGGGATACACGGCGAAACACAGTGTGGATTAGGTAGTCGGTGCTTGTACTAGCTCGGCTCTCTTATGACAATTCAGCGATTGTGCAAGGAGAGGGAGCTCGACACATCTGTGTCGCCGTCTCTCCTGGCGGGGACTATCGAATCGTGCGCTCGCTGGAGAACGGGCAAACGCAGCGACTGCAAGGGAAAATTCCGTCGGAGCAATTCCAGCAATTGAGGAAGTCGTTAGAGTCTACCGGATTCCGAAGCCTATCAGGGACTCGTGGCGGGCTGTTTATTCTGCAGGAATCGGAGAGCTTCGCTGCGGAGCTTTCTGTGCCGGGCCCTCAGCGTGGTGAGGGTAAAACCCAGCGGTTGCGCTGGTTAAATGCAGACGGTGAGAACCCTTTTCCAAGTTCAGTGGCGACAGTCGTCACTTGGCTGAAACACTTCGAGCCTAAGGATGGGAAAGCGTTTGAATACGCTGAATTTGAGGATGTCTGTCCGTCCGTGGGACTAAGTTTGATTCAGCCATCAGTCGCTGCAAACAAGCACCCTTGAATCCGCAAAGGTTCCCGGCCTGTACGTTTTGGACCTTCCAGAACACAAAGGTAGAGTAACCTGGCCTAGCGGAAGGGCCGTCCCTTCACGATTCCCTGGCCCTCGCGAATGGTGACGAGCTGATCCGAGGGGAGATCCTGGTAAGTCTCGGATGCACCGGTAGGCCAGTGGATTTCCACGCTCGCTTTCGAGGCCGCTCCCAAGCCGAAGTGCAGACGCGGATCGTTAGCGGAAAGAAAGCTGGATTGGCTGGTGACGCATTGCGCCTGCACTTTCCCACCGTAGCGCACGAGCACTCTAGCCCCGATCGCGCTGCGATTACTCTTCGTCCCTGATCCCTCCAGCCGCACTTTGATCCAATGATTGCCGGCGGGAGCGTCATTGCGCAGCAGAGTGGGCGGTTCATTGCGGTTCATGATGAGAATGTCGAGGTCGCCGTCGTTGTCAAAGTCTCCGAAAGCGCAGCCGCGGCTGACGTGGCGTGATGCAATGGCGGGACCGGCCTCATCGCCAAGCTCGATAAAAGTTCCATTCCCCTGGTTGCGAAAGATGAGGCGGGGATTGCGCGCGGGATACTTAGCGTAGACTTTTTCCAGTTCCGGGGCGACGGTCCCAGCGACGGTGAAAATGTCGGGATAGCCGTCGTTGTCGAGATCGACCAGGCCCGTACCCCAGCTGGTAAAGCGGCGCTCTGCACCCAGGCCGGCGCGAGCGGCGACGTCCTCAAATTCTCCCTTGCCGTTATTGTGGTAGAGGCCCATGGGCTGGTTCACGAAGTGGGTCTTCACGATATCGATGTGACCGTCGAGATCATAATCGCCGACGCCGAGTCCCATGCCAGCCATGGGCTGGCCCTCGGTGCTGAGGGCGATGCCGCGCAACAATGCCTCTTCGCGAAACGTGCCATCGTGATTGTTCATCAGGAGCAGGCTGGGAGTCGCGTCGCAGGCCACCAGAATGTCCTGCCAGCCGTCTTCGTCGGCGTCAAACCCAACCGTGGTAAATCCGTACGAGCCGCGCAGTGCGGCAACGCCGGACTCTTTGGAAACATCGGTAAAGGTTCCATCCCCGTTGTTGCGGTAGAGGGAGTGAGGGGGCATGGGGAGGCCGCCGGGGCCGCAGTTCGTGGGAACGCCCTCATAGTTGCAATTGGGGATTTGCAGCGACGGCTTGGGAGCGGTCGCCAGATTGATCTCTACGTAGTTGGAAACGAAGAGATCGAGCCAGCCGTCGCGGTTGTAATCGACAAAGGTGCAGCCCGAGCCAAAGCGAGTGTGTGGGTCACGCAGGCCAGCTTTCTCGGTCACATCGGTGAAGGTGCCGTCGCCGTTATTGCGATAGAGGCGGTTTTGCCCGTAATAGGTAATGAAGAGATCTTCAAAGCCGTCATTGTTGTAGTCGCCAACGCAGACGCCTTGAGTCCAGCCGGCATCGATGAGGCCGGCTTTGGCGGTGACATCGGTGAAGGTGCCGTCGCGGTTATTGTGATAGAGGCGGTTGCTGGAGCCCGGCGGAATGCCTTCCAGGCGGCGGCCTGCGAGGATGAAGGCGTCCATCCAGCCGTCGTTGTCGTAATCGAAGAATGCACAGCCGGCGCCGTTGACCTCGACAATATAAATGTTGTGGGCTGGATCGCCATAGAACATGGTCTGCGTAAGCCCGGCTTTCGAGCTGACGTCGACGAAGCGGGAGAACAGAGCAGTTTTCGTGGGGCTAGAATTCGGCGGCCTAACGAGAGCGCGAAGTTCCGAGGGAAGCAGCACGGGCGCGAGCATCGCGGGCAGTGTTTGTAGCATGCGGCGCCGCGTCCAGTGACCGGGTTTCGGGGCTGTCATCGCGACTTCATCCTGCTGGTTCTGTTCGATGGCATGTTCTCAGCGCTGCTCTTGCGCGGCGGTCAGGTCCTTGCGGAGTTGCTGCGCTTCGGAGTTGTCCGGCTCCAGCTTGAGGGCGGTGGCAAGGGCTTCCTGCGCTTCGGGAAAGCGGGACTCCATGCCGAGAGTGGCCGCCAGGCTGATCCAGGCTTGGGTGTAGCCGGGAGCGAAGCGCACCGCGAGGCGAAAATGTTCCTCGGCGCCGGCAGAGTCCCCATCTTTTGAGGCGAGATATCCAAGCTGGTTTTGCGCGAGAGCAAATCCCGGATCGATCTTGACTGCCTGTTCCAGTGCCGTGCGCTCGGCTGTGATGTCCCCCGTGGCGTCGAGAGCGAGGGCCAGCTTGTAAGCCAGCACAGCGTCGTCGGGAGTGGCGTCAGAAGCCTCACGATAGAGCGCAGCCGCCTTCTGCAAGTTTCCACTGGCTTGTTCTTTGGCCGCCTCGGCAGCTTTTGACGCGGCCAGCGTCCGGTTGATCTTGGCCTGGTTTAATTGCTGATAGAGGATGAGCTGCTCCTGCGCCCGCTCGTTTTCTCCCAGTGCGCGTAAAACGGTCGACAGCTTGAAATGGACTTGGGGCTCGGTTGCTCCCAGCGCAATCGCCTTTTCGAGATGTTCTTTGGCGGCGGGGTAATCCTTGAGTTCGGCGAGCACCAAGCCGAGATTGTAATGAGCGTTGTAGTAAGTGGGATCGAGAGCGATCGCCGCCTCCAAATGGGTGCGGGCGGCGGCGAATTGGCCGCCTTGATTTTCGAGGATGCCGCTCAGATACAGAAAATCGAAATCGTGAGGATGGGTTGCGAGGAGTTTGCGCGCCAGCGGCCGCGCCGGCACGAAATCGCCATTGAGCACAAGAACGCGCAAGTAAAGCTTCTGCGCTTCCACATTTCCCGGATGAAGGCGAGCCGAGTTTGCGGCAAGATTCACGGCGTTCTCATAGTGCACCTCATTGACGTAGACCGTGACCAAGGCAGTGGTCAGCGCCATAGACGAAGGAGTCCGCTTGAGAGCCTGGTTAAGAACCTCCTCCGCTTTGTCGAGCATTCTGGTTTTGCCATAGGCGAGGGCCAGATCCAGCGTCAGGGTTTCGTTGCGCGGAGCCTCGCGCAGCACTTCAATGGCGGAAACGTAGTCGCCCTGTGCCATTAAGGACTTACTCATCCCGTCGAGCGCTTCGGTGGAGAGGTGATCGATGCGTAACGCGGCCTCCCATTCGGATTGAGCGTCCTGCGGGCGATGGAGCTGTTCCAGCGCCGACGCCAGAAGAAGGTGCGGCTTGAGGACTTCCGGCATGAGATAAATGGATTGACCGAGCGGCTTGATTGCATCCTCGGGATGCCCGGAAGCGTAGAGGGTGAGACCGACGAGGTAATAAAGTTTGGCAGAACCCGGTTCTAACTTGAGTGCGTTCTGAAAGGCCTCGAGCGCGCAGGGGTATTGTTTGCGGTCGCCGAACCAGTCTCCGAGTTCGGTGTAACTGTCGGCGTCGGGATGGGCACGAAGTTTGGCCTCAAGTGCTCGGGGCCCGGTACAAGCATGTAGGCACGGAGTCGCGGCCAGGATGGCCGCGAAAACTAGAACCGCCTTCGCAAGCGTCGGATGCATTGATGTGGCAAGATCGCCTCGGCGAATCCCGCAAGATTACAACTTCCCGAGACTTGAGCATAATTGAGCAACTAGGAGGCCTGCAAGGGAATCTCATGGCCAACGGGGCGTCAGGAAGGAGAAGCGGAATTGGTGTGGGGCGTAACCATTTTCGAACCCGATCATTGTTTGTTTGTTTTCTGGTCTTATTTCTTGCGCTGACGCCGCCTTCTCTTTCAGCCGACGAGAAGAAACCGCCTCCTCGTGTCGACTATGTCGGAGATTTCGTGTGCCGTTCCTGCCATCAGGAGAAGGCTAAGACATATATTCAGACGGCGCATCACCTGGCATCGAGTTGGCCGAATCCGCGCACGATGAAAGGAAGCTTCACCCCAGACTCCAACGTATTGAAGACTTCCAACCCCTATCTAACGTTCGAGATGACGGTCAGCGCGCAGAGTTATTTTCAGAGCGCAATCGAGCAGCTTTCTCCAACCAAAAAAATCGCGCGCACCGAGCGTATCGACGTGGTGACCGGCTCTGCTCGCAAGGGGCAAACCTATTTGTTCTGGAAAGGGGACCAACTTTTTCAGTTGCCCGTGACCTATTGGACTGAAACCGACAGCTGGGTGAATAGCCCGAGTTATCCGGATGGCTCGCCGCATTTCGACAAGGACATCATCCCGCGCTGTCTGGAGTGTCACGCAAGTTACTTCGAATGGATGCCGCCACCGGTGAATCGATATCGCAAAACCAGCCTGGTGCTGGGCGTCACGTGTGAAAAGTGCCACGGTCCAGGCCGCGAGCATGCAGCGCTGCATCACCTGAAGCCTCGGCTGGCGCCTGGGACGTCGGAGGCAATCGTCAATCCAGCCTCGCTTGCCCGGGATCGGCAAATGGATGTTTGCGGTTTATGCCACTCCGGTAACGGGACGCCGATCCAGCCTGCCCTGTCGTTCCTTCCTGGAGATAAGCTCGAGGAGTACATTGATATTCCTCCTCGGGGTCCCGAGGATACGGTGGATGTTCACGGCAATCAGGTACAGATGTTGAGGAATAGCAAATGTTTCCAGTCGACCTCGACCATGACTTGTTCGACCTGCCACGACGTCCACAAGCCGCAGGTCGACGCCGCGGCATTTTCGCGGCACTGTTTAAGCTGCCATCAGGCCAAGCAATGTGGTGAGTATGCCAAGATGGGCGATCAGATTGTCCGCAATTGCATCGATTGCCACATGCCCATGCAGGAGTCGCGTGTCCTGTTTTCAAATACCAACGGAAAGAAACTGATGCCGAAGGTGCGCAATCATCGGATCGCGATTTATGCGAGCGAGAGTATTCACGACGTACCATAACCGAAAGAGAATCGTTCCGCAGCCAAAAGCGAGATTCCGCGTCGTCAAGTAGGCGTGAAGAGGGTTCGATGATTTTCTTGAGACTTCACTGAAGCATTTTGATTTTCGTGCGGGAAGCGAAGCGGCGGTAATTGCGGAAGGCGATTTCGTTCAGTTCGACCTGCTTGCGTCGTCTTTGCAGGCTTACCGTGGAACGCACCGGCAGCAGATAGTCGCGCGCGGAGATTGCGACGTAGTCGTAGTCCACCGTCATCGCGGCAGCATGCATGGAGAAGGTACGAGGCAGGCCGTCGGCCTCAAGAGTGATGCGCCGGATGCCGCTGGTTGCGGTGTCAATATAGACCACGCCGTGAAATCCCACGCCGATTGTGTCGTTCCCCGCTCTAAGGTCAATGGTGGCATTTTCGTGAGCCACGCGATAACTGAGCACCTGCACGGTTCCGGTCCCGTCGCCGAGAGTCGCGGCTTCCTTCCATTCGAACACAGTTTTTGACGATGGCGCAAAAACCAGCTTGAGCAGAGCACCGAATTCTCCCACCGAGATTGGCCACGTGGAATTCAGGTCGGCACGTTGGAGGCTGCTGCGCTTGCCATTGACTTCGAGCGTGCTTCGCGACTCCTGGTTGTCGTGATAGGTCAGGAGTTCCGCGAGCGAATCCCGGAGTTTCCACTTGCCGTTGCCCGACTGGTCCACGGATCGGTTGGTCACTTCGACGCAAATGAAATTCGGCAAAGTCGAAGTGTAATCCAGCGCTCGCTTTCTGGCGCCTGCGACGATCGCCTCTAACTGGTCCGCCGAAGGAGCAGAAACTGCGCCGTCCGGCAAGGAAGTGATCACGAGACGGCGTCCACTGTGCCCGTCGGTTCCGGGCGGCTCAGCTGCGGAAGTTGTGGCGACCTCAGCGTCATCATTCGATTTTGTCGAGCCAGTTGCATTCTCAGGCGCGCTCGCAGACGCTGACTCAGGTCCTTCGATCCTGAAGGCCACGGCGTGTTCGGCAGTTTTCCCACCCTGGACGAGCCTTTCAATTACTTCGTACTCCCCGCTCGACAGAGACGCGGACTGGATCGATGCCAGGTATGGAATCGAAACTGGCCCAGTCGTTTTTCGAAGCCGCAGAGGAACTTGCGCGATTTGCTCGTTGCTTTTCAGTACTTCCATCTCCAGTCTGGGCTGCTCAGCCGAGCTGGGATCGGGATGAACCACAAAAAAGAAAGAGATATTTTTTGCGCCATGAGGCACTTGGCCGGAGAGACTCGGTACGACCTTGCCGGTTCCGTAGCGGAGAGGCTCCGTGGAGTCCATTTCCGCTGGCAAAGGTTCTACACGCTGGACGATGGTCACATCACTCAGGGATGGTCCGGCGGTTGCATCCGAGATCTCGAATTGCAGGCGTTGGGCGCCGGCTTTTTGGCTGTTGCGATCGAGGACGGCAGCCTCGACGACGTATTCGCCGGGATCGGCGAGAAAGTGGCGTTGCATGGTGATCAGTTCTGAGCCCGCACTCCCCTTCGAGTCCAGCGAAGCGTGTCGAGGGATGTCCTCACTGAAATGCTCGATGACCTCGCCAGTTTTGTTCTTGATCTGGGCCACAATGGACACATGGAGCGAATAGAGATTGGAATTAGGATCGTCCCGCGTTTCCATTTCAGATACGGGAACTTCAATAGCCAGGACATTTTCATTACCGGTCGGCAAATCTCCGAGGCGCAAGACCGCGGAGTGGAACTTGAGATCGGTGGGCAATTGCGGCTCGCTCAAAAGTTTCATCAGCGGCGCTTCAAACGGCCTCATCCGCGAACCGGGGCCCGGAGGCAGCGCAAAATAGCCTGCCCTCGATCGTATTTTGAGTCCCGAGCGCACCGGCTTCACAGCAACCGGGCGAAACTTTCCATCAAATTCCTGGATCGGGGGAACGTACGAAGCCTCGTAATACGTGGTCATATCGTCGATCAGCTGCTGCAGAGGCTTGTTCAAACGGTCGGAGGCTGTAATATAAGCGCCTCCTGTTTTGCCCGACAGTTCCGCCAGAGGATTCTTATACCCCGATAGTCCCTCGTATTCGATTTGGTCTATGGTGTCGGCGCCCGCCACTATGGATCCCGGAGGCGGGCCGGCAGCTGGTTGAAGGGCCGTGCCAGCGCCAGTCGTCGTCGGCGAAGGATTCATGCGGTTTGCAGCCGCGACACCTCCGATGGCGATCGTCGCCAACAGGCCCTGACCGGCTTGCTCGTCAACCGGGTTCGCGTCGACAGCATAAATGCTTACACCGGAGCGATTCGCCGCGCTGACAATGGATGGCAGCATGTCTTTGGCGTTCGAATCCAGCTGCGGCCCCTGTTCGAAAAAGATCACGACCTTTCGGCCCGTGATCTGGCGTTGGTTACGTGCCAGCGCGAGCAAACCGGCGAGCGAAGGCAGACAGTGCTGGTCTTGCACAATGCGCTGCGATTCCTGGAGCGACGCCAGCATTACCTGGGCCGCGTTGCGTTCCTTTGTGCTGACACGCGCCCCGGAAGAATCTGTTCCGGTCTGCGCCGCGGCAACGAGATTTTTCTCCGGTAGTGCTGAACCATCCAGCCTGTTTCCCTCGTCTCTTTCGGTCGCAACGCCAATCGCTCTTCCCAGGGCAAGGCGGTCGGCAGTAAATTCCTGAAAAAGCTTGAGACGCCCTCCAACGCTCAGCACGGAGAACGAGAACCCACTTGCCGGCGCCATCTTGAGAATCTTCGCGGCAATATCGCGCGCGTTTTTCTCGGCTGAAGGCTCGAGACGATCGAAAAGAAGGGTGACGAAGTGTTCTGCGCTGGATGCCCCGGTCACAAGACGAAGATCGGAGAGCTTTACGGCAGTGCCATTGTCTGTAACCGCGATATCTTCAGTCTTGAGATCGAGGATCGGCTTGTTTTTCTTGTTGTGAACCACCAGGTCGAGCGTGACCTCATCGACGTTCGTAACAATCGTGGGGCTCTCTCCCTTTGTTGCTGGCGACGTTTGAGGGGGCGTGGTTTGAGCGTAACCCGACGCGACGAGAAGAATGAGAGCAAGCAGCGCAACCATCCCTGACCTATGCATAAAAAAAATCCTTATGTAATTGAGAGAAAGTCAACGGGCTACTACGCTTGCGATGCCAAGCCGGATCTCCTCTTTGACTTCAAGGTACCGGCCATTCTACATCCGTTCAGCGCTGCCACGGGATCGGGGTTTGTCGTAGCCGCTCTTTGGAGGCTATCCCGCGACAAGGTCAGGATTGCGATTTCACATTGATGCGGTCGGCTTCGACTAGCAAATGTCTCATCGCCCGAAGAAGAATCTCTCTCTGCTCCCGGCCTTTAGTTTGCTTAAGCTTCAAGAGAGTTTCCTCAAGTTGCTGTGCCACTTTTTCGAAATCGGGTTCAATCCTTAGAAGAATGCATCAAAGTAGCCTCATGATCGAGACCATACAGACGTTCAAGTAGGAGAAATTACGCAGCGGACTTTTCTCAGAGCAGGTACTGCTTCATGAGGGTGTAAATAGACGCGCCCTTTTTTATCGCCAGCTCAATTGGGAAACGGTTCTCCCGGTTTCACGATCCGAATTTGGTGATCGGTAAAGGTCAGGTGTCCGTTGGGCAACTTTACTTTTGGCATATGACAGCTCACGCATTCCGATGTGGCAGCGGGACAGGTTTTCGCATGGGTCAGAGACGTGGTCGATGGTGGAGTGGACGATGCTGGAGCAGCCGCCGATGAAGAGTGGCATGCCAGGCACTTGGCGTCGTAGGAAGAGTCCTGGCGGACGACGTCCTGATGAGGATCATGGCAGGCGATGCAACTGATGCGCGGATCGGCGCCGTCGAAGCACTTGCTGTTGGCGAGACGATAAGGCTGGAAGCGAACGGTCAGTTCGCCGCGCCAGTGATTTCGCACCACCGTCTCCCAGGTGCGATGACACTGGCCACAAAAATTTGAGATGTCTTCCGACGGCCACTTGCGGAGATCCGGCGGAGCGGAATCGAAGTCGCTATTGAAAGAGTCGGCGAGGTGCGTGGTTGTGCCGGCATGACAATGCTCGCAGGTCACGCCGGGACGCAGGGTTTCGAAGGTCATTTTTCCGTTCGTAACCGCGTTACTGGCGTGACAACCGAAACAGACCTTGGTTTCGGGCATCGCGATCTCGCGCCCGATCGCTTCGTCAAGGTTGCGAGGCTTCAGATCCTCGTCTCCCGTGGTGAAATCGAGGCCCGGAATCGAGGGATAATAACTTACTGCGCTCTCATAGCGACGCCCATCGCGCTCCAGAACCCAGGTCTGCGCGCCCGCGCCAAAATTCCAATGAATGGGAATGGTAATCGTGCGCGTGCCGTCGCTCACGCTGTAGGTGCTTTCCTCTGCGTGTGTTTCCACGGTATAGGTGTAGGCGCCTTTGCGAACCATTAGTTTAGGATTGTCGCGGAGCGTAGGATTCGCGCCCGGAAGTTCCAGTGCACGTCCCATCGGCGTTCGCGGCTGGGACTCAGACCGTGCGCGGTGGCACGACACACAGGCGGATTCTGTCTTGCCTTGCGCGACCGCCGATGAAGAGGCCGCTGCAATCCAAAGCAGAAGGCCAGCGAGCGGGCTAAGGATGTGTAGCCGGCGCCGTATCATTCTTCGTCATTTCGAGGCACAGCAAACGCTCGCGCCGGGCATCTTCCTTGCGGCCGGACTTGGAATAAGCTTTCGCCAGAGCGAGGTGGACCTCAAGATTATCGGGTTGCAGTTGGACCGTCTTTTCCAGGTGTTCGATGCCACCTTTTGTGTCACCCGTCTCGGTGAGCGCGCGGCCGAGAACTAACTGAGCACTGGGGAGCGTCGGGTCCTCGGCCACCGCTTTGCGGGCGTAGGGGAGTGCGTCGGAACCATCATTCGTCAGCAATGGAATCCACGCCAGCATGACCTCGGCGACGGCATTGGAAGGATCCACGTCCAACTCGTTTTTGAATTCGATCACGGCCGCCTCGGGATCGCTGGCGTACAGCAAGTATCCATAAAGATAGTGCGCGTTGGGCACGGACGGAACGCGCTGGAAAAGGCGCTGAAACTCCGCGCGCGCGACTTCTTTGTCTCCCTTCATGAAATCGAACGCCGCCTTGCCGGCGCTGATGTACAACTCCTGTTGATCGGCCTTTAATTCTTTCGGCAGAAGCGGGGTGCGTAGGCCAGCCAGTCCGAGGGCCAGGAGCAGTTCGGGATTTGAGTCGTCAGCATGGGTGAAAAAAGCGTAGCTGCGCAGGGCATCTTCAAACCTTCCTGTGCGAGTGAGCAGCAAAGCCTCATGGTAGCGGAGGATTTTTTCATTGCGAGGCTGATTGGCTGCGCCCAGGGCCAACGCTCGCTGAATATCGTTGAGCGATTTCCCGTATTCGGTGGTCTCGAATTCGCACAGTCCGCGCATGGCCAGAGCCGGCGCTGCGTTGGGAGTGAGATCGAGATAATGGGTGAGAGCATTCTGGGCCCCAGCGTAGGCGCCGGTTCCGTATTGCAGTGAGCCCAGAAACCACCACCCGTCGGGCCACTGCGAATTGAGTTTCAGCGCCTGCTGGTAGAGTTCGATCGCACCGGGAACATCGTTCACGTCGCGGGCGGCCATGGCTTTCGAGGCCACGTCCGAAAAACTGGCTGGATTGGCCTGGGCGGCGCACAAGCGTGGCAAGAGCGTGAAGATCAATAGCGTGAGCGCCAGGCGCGAGTTCTCGCGGCTGCGAAGACCCCACCTGTGAATTGTTCCCATCCCCTTGTGCGATGCACCCACGGCAGCCATCTACTTCAGAACCACTTTCCAGGCTGGAACTGCTTTCTGGAGGATCATCGTACCATGCGCAACGGCATTGGTCCGCCCTTTGGGCAGTCATCCCTTCCTGATTCCGGTGTAGGAAGTGGGAACTAACGCGGCTGCGGCGGATCGGCTGCGTCATAACCCGCACCGGCTGGAAGCATGGAAGCGTTGGTGGTGTGTCCGTCGGGCGCAAGAGGCAGATTTATTTCTAAGGCTCCGACGTTGTCCGTCGCGACATCCCGGACCGCGAGCCGTATCGACACTGCGGCCGTAGGCACGTCGAACTGCTGTCGAAGGCGGTAGATTCCGTCGCGCCTTTCTCCGCCAGCGCTGCCATCCGCGGCTCTGTGGATCACACCATTCAGCATTTTCCCGTCAGCGTCAAAGGCCGCGGCCGCCACTTCTAAGGCGGGATACCTGGCCGCGACCGTGTAATCGATTTCGTATGTTTGGAGTTGGATGGGCCGGAGAGGCCTAGCCGGGCGATCCTTGCGTCGCTCACGAAAATATGCCGGTTGATCGGCTAAATTGGCCATCTGCGCGGGGGTAGCTTTCGCAGGCGGAGCCAGGGCGCGGATGTGGGCTCGGAATAACAATTGGTGCGCCAACGGGGCGCCATGCTGCATGTTGGGAAAAAGCGAATCTGCCGGCCGGCTGCCCAGCAGCGGTTCCAGGTCAGATGCCAGATGGGTTTCTCTTTCCGGCTGGCTTCCGGTCGGATCGGGATTGCCGTAGTAGGCGCGACGATAAGCTAACTGATAACCGCGTTTTGAAAGTTCGACATCAATGTGACGCAAGCGGCCGTTGTAGTTCTGATTGCTGGGAGAATAGGTGAGGGTGTAGTAATGGCCGCCGGTTTCTGTAGCTTCCTTGAGCGCGGTCGCAACATCGTTTGTGCTGTAGAAGGCGCGGCCGCCGGTCTCGTGAGCAATTTGTTGTTCGGTCATGTAGGAGGCGTTCAGCGCGGGACCATCTGTAGTCGTCACCATGGCCCCGCCAACCGGACGAGCCATCACGTGGGTCACGACTGCGCCGCGAACGTCGACGGGATAGACGGCGATCTGTCCGCGAGCCAGAGCGTCGGTGGCTTCCTTGATTTCGTCGTTGGCGCTGATGGCCTCTATCGATGGATCGGAGTTCGGCATGATCGAGGAGGGAAACGATGCCGACAGCCAGATCACGTTTTTATGTCCCGGCAAATCGGCCAGAAATCTGGCAATTTTGATCAGCGCACGAGGGGTCGAAAGATAGGCTTGAAAATTGTCTGCATACTGAAAAATCCGTGGAATGTGGGGGTGGGGATTTTTGGGATCCGCCGCATCAGCGAGCCGGTTTCGGTCTTCGGTAAACCCCTGGACCAGATAGAGTCCATCGCTTAAGACGAAGATTGCGAAGCGGGTTCCGAGCGGCTTACTGCGGATGAATTTCAGCAGTTGCTCCCGCGCTCTGGGCTGATCGTCGACTCCAGTGTCGAGTAGATCCAGAAGCAGAACATAGAGTGGACCTCGTTCCGGTCCGGTGGGAACGTTTACGAAAGTGTTTGCCGGCAGGGGTGGTGGCTGGGGAAGGGAATCTGAAATCGAATCAAAATCATGGATGTCGAAGGAACGAACCCACTGCGGCTTTCCGTCTTCGGAGATGGAAAAGTCGTTCGCGGTGAGGCCGGAAACCGGCTTTCCATTCGAATCAGAAACCACTACATCGACGATGACACGCCGGACAGTCTGATGAAAGACCAAGCCGCTGCCATCGGGTTTCTGCAAATCGGGGGGGATTGCCGGCGTCGGCGAGGAAGTGTCTTTCTGCGCGCCCGCCGTGCCCACAAACAGCATGGCTGCCAACAGAGCACGGGTTCGGAGCAAGAGGAATGCCGCCATTGGAAAACATCTCCGGCTGCCGGCCAGTGGTTTCAGCCGAGCGTGATTTTACCCCAGGGGCCGGAACTTGGATGTCAAAAGCTTGCAAAAGCGCCACGGACATCGAACGGCTTGATCACTCGATTTTCACGGAGAGGCTTGATTCCGCCACGGACGCGCCCTGCTTCGCAGTCACCAGAACGTCGCACTGTCCTGGGCCCGGAGAAACCTGCACCAGCATGGGGATCGACCCGTCGGCTGCGCGATGAGCAAGATCCAAGGGCTTGCGTGCGATCTCGCGTCCATCCCGCAACAGTTCCAACGTAACTTTCGGAGGTTCGCCGTCAGAGAGTTTCGCGGGATACACGACGAAGTAGAGACTCACTGGATTTCCCGAGGCTACCGAATCCGCGAGCGTCGGAGTGACGCGGCCATTCTCCAGTTCAAAAGGACTAAGGGGATTGCGCGGTCCCGTGAGCGGCTCGAAGCGGCGCACCAATTCCACAGAACTCAAGGAGAGATTCTTCGCCTGATCGACGAAAACCGAGACGCGCTTGGCGGACGTTTTGCCCGTCTGCTCGTCCTCCACTGCCGTGTCGACCACGTAATGTCCGGGCGGCAATTCAACCGGCTCGGCGTAAAGAATACGATCACTTTGTAGCTGTGCCACGTCGCCGCTGGGCACTCTGCGGACCAATTCGCGGCTCACCTTTCTTACGATCTCTCCCGTGGAATCATGGATGAACGCGACCAACGCTGCTTGAGCGCGGAACTCCCCCGTTTTCTTGTCGGCGACCGCGGTGATTCCGGACAATGGGATTTCAAACGTCATCACGTATTCAACCCCGTTTTCCTGCGGCTGGAACTTCATGGCCGAGACCTGGTAAGGAAAGTCCAACGGGGCCGGCTGTGCATTCACCGCATTCAAGGCCAATAGTTCAAAGGGTTGGAGAGGCTCTCCATTGAGATCCGGGACGGCGTAGTAGCCTTTGCGCGTCTGGAGCGTAACCTTCAGGCGGCTGATCTTCACCTCGATTTTGCGGAAGTGCCCATCGTAATTAGTGGAAGTCGGAGAATACGCCAGTTCATAGTGTGTGCGTATGTCCTCCATCATGTGCTGCATCGGCAGGGCGATCTCGTTGGTGTTGGTAACCGCAAAGCCCCCCGTCGACTCGGCTAATTCCCGCATCGCGAGTTGGCCGCTGGCGACCGCCGTGAGTTGGACGTCATCGTCTTCGAAATGCCCGTTGTGCGGGTCGGTGATTTGAGCCGAACTTTCGGCGGCGGTGCGGCGTTGCGCCGCGATCGCATCCATCATCGGGTCTTCCACGTTCAGTCCCCGGGTGTCGAGAGTATAGAAAGACACGCCTGAGCGGTTGGCATAGCTGATGAGGTTGTCCACAGCGTCGCGGCGATTGACTGGGAACGCGAGCCCGTCCGCTAAATAGAGCACTACTTTCCGGCCCGGCAGTTTCTCCTGGCTGCGGACCAATTCGTGCAGCGAGTCCATGGCGTCCATACCGTTCGACAAACTGCTGGAGAACCGGAGTCCTTTTTCTAAATCAGCCTGGGTGCGAAGCGCGTTGCCCAGGACCACCGAGGCGTCCTGGGAGGCCGCGTTCGCCGCCCACAGCGGATCTTTCAATAAAGCCGGCAACGGATTTATCAATTCGTTTTCGACGGCTTGCGCCGTTGCCGCTCCGGTCATCGGTGAGGACAGAATATTCGCGGCATTGGCTTGTATCGTGGCCAGCCCGCTACTTGTAACCGCTGCGGACACGCCAAGTTCGCTCCTGGTGTTCAAACCCTTGGCCGCTTCGTCGGCTGCTTTTGCCAGAGAGTCCTTGTCGCTGGTATAGATCTGCATCACCTGCAAAAAGCGGCCCAGCTTATAGATGGTTACGTAGGTGTTTGGCAGATTGTCGCTCTTAAGAAATTCCTGCACGGCTCGCCGCGCGAATTCCAGGTTCAGAGGAGCAATCTCCGCAAACACAACCGAAACGAAGTTCACTTGCCGCATGGAATTCAGCGGATGTGCGTCTTCCCCGCTCAACGCGGGCCCGGTGGTCTTCGAAGCGCCTGCAACCTCGCGTTCGGTTTGCAGTTGTTCGCTACCTTGAATGTTGCGAAACACACGGATGTTCTGGCGGACACCATCTTCGTAGACTGCCACTTCCTCGGGCCGCAGATCTGTGACGGCGTGGTGGTGCTTGTCGCGGACGACGAGATCGAGAAGCACTTCCCGCGTGGTGGTATGAATCACCGGGCGCTTCGGTTCAGCCGCAGGAGGAGAGCTGGTTTGGGAGAGCAATGCAGGAAGAGCAACCAAAGCACTGAAGGCAACTACGAGAAGAATGCGTGCAGGCATAGACCCACCTCACGATCCCGCCTTCCGTTCCCCAGTAAGCGGGCTTTCCCACGATTCCGGCCCGGTCAAGACCCGGTCAGTTTACCCCGAATGGGGTCGAAGATGCACGCATTCCTTAAAAAATCGATTTTTCTCTTGACAGTGGCTATCAATCGGCGGTAAGTTGCCACGTTCTTCGGGATAGTATGAATCCATTACGTAATCGATTACGGTCCGGCCGTCGGCAAGTCTCAACTTCGGCCAGCTTTTAACCAGGGTCTAGCGAAGTTCGATGCAATCCGGGGAGGGGCGATGATCTCCACTTTTGAACTCTCAGTATTGAAGAAGACTGCGAGTGCGGCAGCGCTGCTGCTGGTTCTCATCCTGCTAGCGTCGACGTGTTTCGGACAACAGCTAACTGGCACGTTGAGCGGGACGGTCACCGACGCCGCTGGCGCTGTGGTGCCGAATGCAAAAGTAACCATGAAAAACAACATCTCCGGCGACGTGCGCACCACGGTGTCGAACGGATCGGGCTACTTTTCCATTACCGCAGTTCAGCCCGGAACGTACTCCGTTAGCATCGAGGCCCCAGGCTTTAAGACTTGGGAGCAGAGCGGCATAATCTTCGCCCAAGGGGACAGCCACACGCTGGCCAACATTAAGCTTGAGGTCGGCCAAGTAAGCGAGACCGTCGAAATTAAGGCTGGAGCAGATGTGGTGATCCCGGACAACTCCGAGGTCAGCACGACTCTGAACACGGAGATGATTCAGGACACTCCGATCGAAGGTCGCGATGCTGGCGAGTTGCTCAAGCTTATGCCCGGCATGGCGTTTAATAATGGTGGCACACAAGGATCGGGTTTCAACGCGAAGACCGTAGGCACGAACAGCGGCCCAGTGGGTAACTTCTCTGCAAACGGCACGCAGCCCAACGGTGCAATGGCGTTTATGCTCGACGGCGCTAATCTGGTCGATCCAGGAAACGCGGGCACTCAGATCGCCAACATCAACCAGGACATGGTGTCAGAAGTTAAGGTGCTCATGTCCTCCTACAGCGCTGAATATGCCAAAGGGCCGGTAATTTTCCAGGCTTTCAGTAAAAGCGGCGGCAACCATTTCCACGGAGAAGGCTATTTCTATGCCAGACATAACGCCACGGATACGTGGGACTCGTTCGCAAAGAGCCAATACTTGAACGATCAAGCCACGGTGACGAATCCGAGTGTTCTGGCGCAGGATCTATCCTCCCTCAAACCGGCTGAGCATTACTACTACACAGGCGGCAACATCGGCGGCCCCATCCCCTTCCTCAACCATGGCCGGCAGAAAGTCTTCTTCTGGGGCGGGTATGAGTACATGAACCAGCATCCCGCAGGTATTCCGATCAACTTCAACGTGCCCACGGCAGAACAAAAGGCGGGGGACTTCAGCGAAAAGACAATCAATGGCCTCCCGGGTACGACGCCAGTATCTGGTTGTGGGGGCAGTTCGACTCTTCTGAGTTGCCTTCAAGGCGGCGGGATATGGCAGTATGCTTATGCAATTCCCTACGGTCTGCCGGGCGGCGGTAATACGATGCCCACGAGCGCCTTCGATCCGAACGTTAAGGGGGGCTTGCTCAACTTCTATCCGAACTCGAACATTGTTCCCTCGCAGTACAACGGCTGGAACAACTATCAGTACGTCCCCCTCGTTCCTCAAAATCGCTGGGAAGCAACCGGGAAAGTCGACTACGCGATCAGCGACAATTCCAAGCTCTCCGTCTCCTACACTCGTCAGATCGAAAACGATCAGCACCCCATCGGGGTTTGGTGGACTCCACCCTGGACGTTGCCTTATCCCTCGAACGTGGTAGCGCCCACTACTTCACAAGAAATAATGGCGAACTTTACACACGTTTTCAGTCCCACAACTACGAACGAATTCGTGTTCACGCTGGCTCGCTATGTCAACCCCAGCACTCTGGCGAATGCTGCCGCAGTCGACCGCACGAAGATAGGGTTCAATGTGCAAGGACTGTATGGGCATACGACCAAGCAGATACCGAATATTGAAGGCCCCTGGGGCGGCGCGTTTCCAAACATCGAGGAGTTTTCTTTTGACGGCACCTTTAACGGCGGCGCTTTCGGTGCCGAGAAGAAAGACCCGGCGCTCTACGATAACTTCACCAAGGTGGTTGGCGCTCACACCCTGAAGGCCGGTTTCTATTGGGATACTAGCGAGAACGTCCAATCCTCCGGCGGACTGGGGCCCGGCGACAACGGTACGTTCAATCTGGGTTGGGGCCCAAACAGCTCGGGCAACGTGGTTGCCGACTTCCTGCTGGGACGCACAGCCAACTACCAACAGGTAAGTTCATTCCCGACCTTCGACATCAAGTTCCATCAGTGGTCCCTCTATGCCCAAGACTCATTCAAGGCAAACCGGCAGCTAACCGTAACCTACGGCTTGCGGTTTGATCACGAAGGCCAGTGGTACGGTCCAAACAATGGAATGGCAGTTTGGAATCCAGCCACTTACAACAACACGGCCAGCGCGGGCCCGAATACGGGACTGCTGTGGCACTCAATCAACAGCAGCATTCCGCTCTCCGGTCTGAAGTCTCCCTTGTTCTACTATGAGCCTCGCGTGGGCTTCGCCTACGACGTGATGGGAACAGGAAAAACAGTTGTGCGTGGGGGTATAGCATGGTTCCGCTATCAACTGGCGGTTAACGACGTGGGTGGACCGACCAACTTGGCCAGCGGCGTGTTTACGGCCCAGAGCCCAGGCACGCAGAAGGGTTACGCGGACATTAACGTACCGGGCTTCTACACGCCACCAGCGAGCACATCGGCGAGTCAATTCGTCTCAGGGAGCAGTTCCGGCGCCGCGATCAGCCCATTTGCGCAGGGAGACAATCGAACTCCTTACGTAATGGACTACAATTTCACCATTTCTCAAGCTCTTCCTTGGCGTTCGGTGTTCGAAATGTCGTACGTCGGGAACAAGAGTTACAACGAGCTGATCAACGGCGGTAACAGCAACTTATACAACCAAAACAACCCTGCTCCCGGCTCCTATTTTCTGCCGGACCCGGTGCTGGGAATTAACGTGTCCACGGCCCCTCCGACATGTAACAGTAGCACGGCAGGCGATAATGCCGTCGTCTGTGCGACCGTTCCGAACTATGCCATTCAGGAGAATTCGGCAAACGGCGGTGGTTTTGACGGGAATCACTTCCGCCCGCTCAAGAATTATTCGGACATTTTCCTGATCACGCACGGCAGCTATGCGAACTACAATTCGCTTCAGGCGTCGTGGCAAAAACAATCGGGGCCGGTAAATTTCCTGGTCAATTACACCTTCAGCAAGGTGCTGGGCGTCCGGGATGGGCAAAGCGACAACGGAAACGGCAACGGAACCGCAAACGATCCTTACAGCTTGGCCGCCAATTACGGTCCTCTGGCGTACGACCACACTAACATTCTCAACTTCTCCTTTGTGTGGAACCTGCCCAAATTCATTCACGGCCAGCATTTGCTGGAAGGAGCTGTGAATGGATGGCAGTTGTCAGGCTACACGACGTACCAAAGTGGCGCGCCGCTTCAGATGACCACTGGAGGTAACCTGAACGCCAACTTCCCTGGCCTCACTTATCCAACACAGGGAGCACCGGATCTCCCCGATAACATGGTACCGTTGGTGAGCAGCGTCAAAGATTCAAATGGAAATCTGCAACGATTGGAATCGGCGACCGTCAATGTGCAAACCTGGCTTGGTACGGGCGGCGCTGGTGGAACAGGGGGCAGCGGTCCACACAATTTGCTCCCTACACTGACTTGCGACCCACGGAACCACGCATCGGGTCTGTATTTCAACCCCACCTGTTTTGGCATGCCGGCCCAAGGGACTCAGGGCGCGATCGTATGGCCCTATATTCGGAACCCTGCCTACTTTGACAGCGATCTGGGTTTGTTCAAGAATTTCCAGATCACGGAGCGACAGAAGCTGCAATTCCGCGTGGCGGCTACCAACTGGCTGAACCACCCGCTGGGGCAGTTCGGCTTGGCGGGGAACTCTGACGAGGCATTGAGTTTTGTCAACTCCTACACTGTTCCTATCAGCGCCCTTGCGACGGGAAGCCAAGGCAACGAATGTAAATTCTTGAACCTGACTCCCGATTCGAGTGGCTTCTGTCATGCGACAGCTACGGGGATTTCCCAGACAAACACCAATGCCAGCTTAACCGGGAAGCCGGCCTTCAAGACGGGGAGCCGTACGCTCCTGTTCAGCGTCAAGTATTTCTTCTAGGAACGGTGAACGGTTACAATCCACAGGGGTGGCTTCGGCCACCCCTTCTTTTCTGGATGCGAATGCTTCTTCCCGGGCTGGTTCGACGAATCATTGCGGCTTCGCTGTTGAGTGTCGGCGCCATTGCCCTGCTCCGCGCATCCTCGGCTTCGAGTCCGATCTGGTTCGAACTGAAGACGATTCCGTTCCGCCTGGAAAATGACCAGACGCCTGCGAAGAACGCCCCCGAAACCATGCCCGGCGGAGTGGCTGTGTTCGATTACAACGGCGACGGACGTCCCGACATTTTCTTCACCAACGGCGCCAATATTTCCACGCTGAAAAAAGACTCGCCCAAATACCGCAATCGGCTGTTCCGCAACGACGGCAAAGGCGTCTTCACCGAGGTGACCGACGCGGCTGGCTTGGCTGGCTCTGGCTACGACATGGGAGTTGCGGTTGCGGACTACGACAACGACGGCCATCCTGATCTATTCGTCGCCGGTCTGCACCACAGCACGCTGTATCACAACAACGGGGATGGAACCTTCACTGATGTGACGGTGAAATCGGGACTGGATGCAAGTTTGAATCGTCCTGATCCTGAATATGGTCCCCTGTGGGCGATCACGGCCGTCTGGGTCGACGTGAACAATGACGGCCTCCTCGATCTCTTCGTCCTCAACTACATGCAGTGGAACTACTCTGATAAGCCACTGTGCGCGATTCAGGGCGTCGCCGACTACTGTAGTCCGAAGTTCTACAAGGGCCAGCCTAACCAGTTGTTTCTGAACAAAGGCGACGGCACCTTCCAGGATGTTTCGAAAGAATGGGGCATCCGGGCACATGTGGGGAAGGGAATGGGCGTCGGCATGGCGGATTACGATCTAGACGGCCGTCCGGACTTATTCGTCACCAACGACGCTTCTTACAATTCGCTCTTCCATAATGTGGGCAACAAGTTCGAGGAAGTCGCCTTCGAGACTGGAGTCGCCCTCACGGAAGACGGCAGCTTCATCTCGGGCATGGGCTTGGATTTTCGAGATTTCAACAATGACGGCTATCCCGACATTGCATTTGTTGCGTTAAATAATCAAACGTTTCCTCTTTTTCAGAATACGGGCAAAGGCGATTTCCGGGAAGTCACTACTGAGAGCGGACTGAGAGATCCCAGTCGCCAGATGTCTGGCTTCGGTGTTGCGCTCTACGACTTCGATAACGACGGATGGAAAGATCTATTCGTAAGTCGGGGCCATGTGGAATCGCTGAATCAGCCCGGCCAGCCCGTCGATCAGCCTAACACTGTGTTTCGCAATCTGGGTGCGAGCGGGAAATGGGGGCAGTTGACTGAAGAAGCAGGCTTTACAGCAGCTCCTCCGGCCCGCCATCGCGGCTGTGCTTTCGGCGATCTGGACGGGGACGGGCGTGTCGATGTGGTCGTCAGTGCTATCGGCAAGGATGCTGAAATCTGGATGAACCGCAGTGCGAAGTCAGGCCATTGGCTCGATATCGCCTTGCGCGGGACCAAGAGCAACCGCGACGGCATCGGCGCTCGCATCAAGCTGGTCACCAAGAATGGTGCGCAATACAACCACATGACGACCGGCGTGGGCTATGCCTCATCGAGCGACGGGCCGGTACATTTTGGACTCGGCTCTGAAAATCGCGCCGACTTGATCGAGATTCACTGGCCGTCGGGAATCGTTCAAACATTGCAAGATGTCTCGGCCGACCAGGTGCTGAAGGTTGCCGAGCCTGCGCGCTGAAGCGTCCGCTTATTTCGAAGCGGGCACCTTCGTTTCGAGCTGGGCGATCTGCTGTTTCACAAGGTCCGCTTGCGGGCCGGCCGGTAAGTAGGTGAGGCAATTTTTTAGATGTTGCACGGCGGCTGCATAATCCGCCTTCCGCGCCAGGATCACGGCCAATAATTGCTCCGTGTTCGGCACACTGTGCCGCGGATCGATGGCCAGTCCCTTCGAAGCGCTGACGTTGGCCTCATCGGTCTTGCCTAACTGGAATTTTGCCAGGGCATCGTAATACCAGAGCTGAGGCGTGCCGGCCGGATCAAGCTCCAGCGCACGGTTCGTGTTATCGAGCGCTTCCTGGAATTTTTCTCCCTGAACGGCCAACGCCGCCAGCTGCTCGTAAGGCAGAACGAATTTCGGATCGGCGGTCAAGGCCTGAGAAAAAGAATTTCGCGCCGCCTGCGGATCGGAAGTTTCCTGAAGTTCGCCGAGCTGCAACCACGCCTGAGCGAATGCGGGATATGCCTGGACGGCTTTCTTGAGATTTTTTTCCGCGCCATCCGCGTTCTGGGCGAGCCATTCCTCCCTTGCCTTTTCGAAGGCTTTCATGGCATTCGAAGGCGCCGCCTGGCTGGTGGTACTGAGTTCGGTGCCCCCGCCGCGTCCCTCCGGAGAAAGTGTGATCGTGCCGATATTGGGGTCGTCGCGGAGACTGTGTACCGTAATCGTTACGGCGCTCGACCGGAACCCAGCCACGGAGCCCCGCACTATGCAACCTTCATATTGGGTTTCCATCTGCCGCTGCGCATCCGACGGCGCGCCCGGCGTGCCATGCGTTGTTGTGAAAGTGATCACAAACTTTCCCTGGAGGTCGGTCTGTGTCAAGTTCACAATGGATCCTTTGCAGTCGACGGAAACCAGCATAGGTTGCCACGGGAGAGGTTCGCCCTCCAGTACGAGTTTGCCCAAAAGTACGCCGCCGGCGCGCCCCTGGGCCGACATATTTGCCCAATAATTGTAAAGGCCGCTGTCTTGAATGGAGTCCGGTCGCGTGATGGTGGAAGGTGGAGCCGGGGTGGAGGCGTGCGTCTGAGATCCGGCTGGCTGGACCTGCATACCAGCGAGAACCACCAGTAAACAGAATGAAAACGCACGGAGAGACAGCTTTGTTTTCATGGCATACCTCGCTGACGACATCGTTATTATTGCCCATTATTCTACGCCGTTCAGCCCACGGTGGGGATCAAGGGCTAGGTTCGACGTGGGCATCACGCATCGGTCTTCGAGGAATTTGCCGGACCGCCGACGCAGTTCGTGAGCTATCCTATTGACCATGCGGGCGGCGCTATTTCTTATTCTCTTTTCAGCCGTGATCGCGGCTCAGGAACTCAACCCGGATCAACTCCTCAAGCGCGCCATTGAGGAGCAGCAGCATGGCGATTTCTCCGCGGCGACCCGCGACTACCGCAAGGTCCTCGAATTGCGCCCCAACGAAGTTGAGGCCAAAGTGAATCTCGGCGCCGCTTTGGCGCACGTAGGGCAGTTCGACGAGGCCATTGCCATGTACCGTTCCGCTCTTACCTCTTTAAAAGACAAGAATCCTGTTCTGTTGAATCTCGCTCTCGCCTACTACAAAAAGGGAGATTTCGAAAACGCCCGCGAGCAGTTCGAGATTCTGCACGACGCGCAACCGAATGCATTGCAGGTGGTCATTCTTTTAGGGGACAGTGATCTGCGGACCGGGAAATCGGAGGCTGCCCTAAATCTGTTGGAACCGCTAGAGAGCAAATACTCGCAGAATATGGATTTTGAATACGTGTTGGGATCGGCGCTGATGAACACCAAAGGCAGAAGGCGTGAAGGCGTGGCCCGCATGGAAAAAGTCGCCAAGGCCGGTTCTGGCGCCGACGCCTATATGATCGCGGGGGCGACTCTTTTGCAATTGAATGAATACGAGCAGGCGCGTCAGGATCTCGAGCAGGCGCTTCGCCTGAAACCAACGCTTCCTGGCCTGTATACGCTGGTCGGCACAGCTAGAGATAAAACCGGCGACGTGAAGGACGCCGAGCCCGCTTTTCGCGAGGCCCTCAAAACGAACCCTGACGACTTTGAGGCCAATCTTTATCTCGGAGCTATTCTCTACAAGCGCCGCGATCTTGAGGAGGCCAAGGGTTATCTGGATCGTGCGTTGCGCCTCAAGCCTTCGGACTCGATGGCTCGCTATGAAGCGGCAATGCTGAAGAGCACTTCGGGAGATTATGAAGCGGCAGCGCGGGAGTTGGAACTGTTAGTCAAAGACGATCCGGATTGGCTCGAACCCCACGTCGAACTGGCGACCTTGTACTATCGCCTTCACCGCCCTGAGGACGGAGCGAAAGAGCGACAGATTGTGGACAGTCTCACCGCGAAACAGCAGGCGCAGGGCCCAGGAAAGTAGAGGTACTCACCGTTGATTACGGAGTCACGGTGATCTGTTTCCCGGAGTATTGCACGACTTTGTCAGCCTCGTCCGCGGGATTGATTCCCACGCCGTGGTTCTCGCTTACGAAGACTATGCGGAACGAGCGGCCTTCCAGCATGCCCGGAAACTGTCCTTTGCGATCGCCGATGGTCAAAGTGTGCGCCGCGTCGTCCCAATGCAATGGAATGGTCGCGTAGACACCTTTCTCATAGTCGTAGTTATCGTTTTCATCTTCGTAAAGCGTGAAATCCCCGTTGGCGCCGCGGTAAATGCGAAGTTCGATCGGGTCGGCAGGTTTCTCGGTGGACCACTCTTCATCCGGCCCCAGAGGAAGAATGGATCCGGCGCGGACGTACAGCGGCAGGCGGTCCAAGGGAGCAATGGCGTTAATCGTCTGCCCTCCTTCGACCGCGACTCCCGTCCAGAAGTCGT
The DNA here is from genome assembly GCA_963707205.1 of uncultured Acidobacteriaceae bacterium. Taxonomy (GTDB): domain Bacteria; phylum Acidobacteriota; class Terriglobia; order Terriglobales; family Acidobacteriaceae; genus Sulfotelmatobacter. The sequence continues at coordinate 124,636 of CAVPQE010000014.1, read as the reverse complement.
ACCACTTGGCTTCGGGAAGATAGAGTTGCCGGGTCGTAGCGGCAGGGTCCGTCACGGGATTGACCAGAAACGCCGGTCCGTACATGAATTGGTCCCCGGCATTCTGGGCGCGAGGATCGGTGCGGAAGTCCATTACCAGCGGCCGCATCGGCGTGTAGGCTTCACTTGTGGTCTTCCACGCCAGCGAGTAGATGTAAGGCAGCATGCGGTAGCGCAGGCGATCGAAATTCACCAGAATCGTCTGGGCGTCGGGACCATACGACCACAATTCGTTTTCATCCGGATGACGCGTGCCGTGAACCCGCAGGATGGGATTGAACGTGCCGTACTGAAACCAGCGAATAAAAAGTTCGCGGAAGGCCGGATCGGTGGGATTGCCGAAGACAAATCCGCCAATGTCCGTGGTCCAATAAGGAATTCCAGAAAGCGCGAAATTCAAGCCTGCTGGAACCTGTCGCTGGAAGCTCAGCCAATCCGAGTTGATGTCGCCCGACCAAGCCGTAACTGCATTTCGTTGCGAGCCCGCGAACGCAGAACGAGACAGGATGAAGACGCGCTTCTTGTCAGAAGCGCTTCGTTGTCCCTGATAAACCGCCTGGGTGTCGAGCAGAGGATAAGCGTTGACATAGCGGTTTCCGCTGCCGGCCGCGAGTTTGTGATTCAACAGGATGTTCTCTTCTTGCCCTTCGGTTTCCGGCTCGGTCGTATCCATCCACCAGGCATCGGCGCCGATGCGGAACAGCCCCTTATTCACCAGGTCCCAATAATACTTACGCGCCTCTGGGTTCGTGGCGTCATACACAGCCATCGCGTTCGCGTGATAGGGCGGCTTCGCGTACTTGAACTTGTCGACGAACCAACCTTTGCTCTGCATGTAATCGTAGTTCGCAGAGCCCGGCTCGAAGAACGGCCAGATCGAAATCATCAGGTGGAAGTTTTCGGCGTGCAGTTGATCCACCATTGCTTTTGGGTCGGGATAATTCTTGTTAAAGACGAATTCCCCTTTGCGATTCCACCAGAACCAATCCTGCACGATGTTGTCGACCGGGATGTGGAGGTCGCGATACTTGCGGGCAACGCCCAGAAGTTCCTCTTGCGACTTGTAGCGATTCTTGCACTGCCAGAAGCCATAGGCCCATTTGCCGAACAGGGGAGCCTGACCCGTCAGTTTGCGATAGCCGGCAATGATCTTGTCGAACTCGGGGCCGTAGAGGAAGTAGTAATCGATAACGTCGGCGACTTCGGAGCTGATGTAAAGGTAGTTGGCAAAACGATTATTGAAACGGCTTCGCGACGTGTTGTTCCAAAAAATGCCGTAGCCCTTGCTCGACAACATCAAGGGCACGGAGATGTTGCTATTTTCCTGTGAAATGTCGACCGACTCTCCGCGATAATTCCACACGCCGGCCTGGTGCTGGCCCAGACCATAGAGCCCTTCGTGGGAACCGTAGATGCTGACGAAGGATTCGGCGCGGTATGTATCTTCGCCATTTACTTTCTCGGGAGTCATGTGACGGGAGGATTCCTGCAGCAGGGAGCTACCATGGACGTCGGCGTAGGCGATGGCCCCATCTTTTTTTGTAACAGTAATTCTAAGCAGGGAAGTGGTGAGGGTGACGGCATCGTCCGTGGATTGCATCGTCCATTGCGTGGCTGGCCAGCTATCTTTGGTGACGACATAGTCTGCACGCTTGGGGAACGAGGCCGTGGGCGAATAAAGGACGCGGATCACCGAGTCCGAGCACACTTGCACTTTCAACGAGCCCGTTCCCAGGGAGAAGAGAACGCCTTCCGGCTGCTGCTGAACCTGCCTGACCGGATTCATGGCGATCCACTGGGCCGGGGCAGCGGTGGCGCAGAATAAGCAAAAGGGAATTGCAATCAGGAACGAAAAGAAAAACCGTTGCGATCGTCTTTCTTTTATAGGCATAAGAGATCCGAATCTGCAGGCCGTCTTTCCCCGCGAATTACGCGGCAGCCGGAACCATAGCTACTAGTTAATGACCTCGAGCGCAATGCTCGTGGTTGCCGCCGAGTTTGCTCCCACCATAAGGTCGAATGTGCCCGGCTCGACCACACGATTCATGTTGACATCGATCAAAGACAGATCCTCGGGAGTCAGCGTGAAGTCGACGGTCACCTTCTGGCCGGGTTCCAGGCTGACGCGTTTGAATCCCCGCAGCGCCTTTACAGGACGCGTGATCGAGGCCACGCGCTGGTGAATGTACAACTGAGCGACTTCATCCCCTGCGCGATCGCCAGTGTTTGTGATGTCAACTGAGACCTTGGCGTTCCCGCCCGTTCGAATCGTCTTCGGCTCAACCCCAAGGTTATCGAAACGAAATTGCGTATAGCTAAGGCCGTAACCGAACGGAAACAGAGGCTCGCGGCTGGTAAACAAATAACTACGGTTGCGGGAAGGCTTGTGATCGTAGAAATCAGGGAGCTGTCCCACGGAACGCGGGAAGCTGATGGGCAGTTTGCCTCCGGGATTCACGTCGCCAAACAATACGTTGGCGGCGGCAGTTCCGCCTTGCTCGCCCAGGTACCAGCCTTCGAGAATTGCCGGAACATGCTCCTTGACATAGTTGATCGATAATGGACGACCGTTGATCAGGAATACGATCGTTGGCTTTCCGGTCTCTACAATCGTCCGGATCAGAGCCTCCTGCGAGCCCAGCAGATCGAGCGAATCGCGGTCCCCCAGATGTTGCTCGGACCAGGCCTCGCGATTGGTGCTTTCATTCTCTCCCACCACGACGATGGCCACATCGGATTGGCGAGCAACCGCGGCTGCCGCACGAATCGTTTCGACTTCGGTCTTGGGATCAGGCTGCGTGACTTTGTTCTCGTACCACGCCGCCCAGCCTTGCTTTCCAGTCGTGATTTTGCAGCCTTCCGCGTAGAGCACCTTGACGCCCTCGCCTGCACGCTTACGAATGCCGTCGAGGATGCTGATCTGGTTTCCGGGGCCCGGATCACGACTGTAACCGCCGAGATGAACATCGGCAGCATTGGGTCCGAGGACGGCGATGGTCTTCAGCTTCTTCAGATCGAGCGGCAGGAGGTTGTTGTCATTCTTGAGCAGGACAATCGACTTCTGCGCCACCTTCAAAGCTAGATGCTGATGCTCAGAGCTATTCGTAATTTTCTGGGCATAGTCCGGGTCTACATAAGGATTCTCGAACAGGCCGAGACGGAACTTCGCCTCCAGCACGCGCTGCACCGCCTGATCCAGTTCAGCCTCGGCGACTTTACCTTCGCGCACCTGATCGAGCAGGGTGGCGTATGCCGACCCATCCGACAAATCGTAGTCCACGCCTGCGGCCAGCGCCTCTCGCGCCGCTTGCGCGAAGTCGGCGGCCACATGGTGAGTCTCAACCAGCATCTGCAGGCCATTTCCGTCCGAGGTCACATAGCCGCGGAAGCCCCACTCCTGGCGCAACACGCGATCCAATAGCCAGCGGTTGATGTGGTTGGGGATGCCGTCGATCTCGTTGTAGGAGGCCATCACACTTCCCACGTGCGCCTCTTGTACGGCGGCGCGGAAGGGAACGAGGAACGTCTCCCGCAAATCCCTTTCAGAAAAATTTGCAGGAGCTGTATTGGTGCCGCTTTCCGGTTGACCATGGGCGGCAAAGTGCTTCGCCGTCGCCATCACGTGATGCCGGTCAATCATCCACGAGGTGCCTTGCAGCCCGTTGATGGCCGCCACTCCCATGTGCGCGACGAGGTAGGGATCCTCGCCGTAGGTTTCTTCGGTGCGCCCCCATCGCGGGTCGCGCGACAAATCCAGTACCGGGGTAAAGGCTTGATTCACTCCGGAGGATGCCATCTCGTCCCCGGCAGCTTGGAACGCCTGCTGTACGAGTTCGGGATCCCATGTGCTAGCCAAGCCCAGTACTTGCGGAAAGCTGGTGCTGCCGTAGGCCATGAATCCATGCAGAGCCTCGCCCTGGAAGATTGCGGGTATGCCCAAGCGCGTTTTTTCCATCAGGAAGTGTTGCGCCTTGTTGCGCGCTTCGGCGGCATCATGCGCGCTCACCTGCGAATCCTCGCGATATAACTCACCCAATCCTTCAAAGATCTCTTTCGCCTCGGGACTGGCCGTGGACAGCATACGTCGCCGTCCACCCGCGAGTTGATCGACTTTCTCCTCCAGCGTCATGCGCTTGATGAGGTCGGCTGCGCGCTGTTCCGGCGGGAGACTCGGATCACGATACGCAGGCTTGCTTTCCTGTGAGAAACAGGTTGAAGAAAGTAGACTGATAGAAATGAAAAGAAGTAGATTCTGCTGAAGATTCATCCAGCCTCCTCTTGAAACAGCCTCGACCCAACAGGTGCGTAAACGATTACGTGAGAGTGGCAGGCGAAGCATAACACCTCTCAACAGCGCTTTGCCATAACGATTATGTTGCTGGAAATATCGTTTCGAAGATTTCTTTGAAGGAATTCCTCGGGTGTCTGGGAGCCTGCTCGTTGGGTGTGTTTTGTTGTTCGTTGTGCGGCACACGTGACTGCGGGCGCACCGCCCGCGGCGTCATCCACAGTTTTTTTTGATCTATGAGATAGTTACGTCTTGAAATAATGGCGACTCCGATTCTCATCACGGCCGCCGTACCGGACGACCACGAATGGTGCGCCCGCATGATGGCTTCGAGCGAGCCTTGGATCACCCTGGGCCGCGATCTCGCGGGATGTCGCGCGGCTCTGGTCCGTCCCGGCACCGAGCTTTTTGTGGCTCGGGAGAGAGAGTCCCCGGCTGGCTTCATTCTGGTCGCCCCCTACGGACTGGCGGGCTCGCCCTACGTCGCTTCCATCGCAGTTGCGGCTGAGAGGCGTGGGCAAGGCATCGGATCCCAACTGTTGCGTTTTGCCGAAGAACACTTCGCCGGCCGGGGACACATCTTTCTGCTCGTATCGTCGTTCAACCAGCGCGCCCAACAACTGTATCGCCGGCACGGATATCAGTTCGTCGGCGAACTTAAAGATTACGTTGTCCTTGGCCAGTCAGAACTCATCCTCCACAAAAGGATTTCATGAGCGCGGTCCCTGCGACGGCAAGCGCGCCGGCCTCTAAGAGTAAACGCCTCGTACTACTGCTCATGGCCGTGACTTCCGCGGGATATGTATGCCGCGTGGCCGTGACCGTTGTGGCTCCTAACATGATGAGGGACTTCGGGCTCACCCAGGCGCAGATGGGAACCGTGTTCAGCGCCTTCCTGGTTGGCTACACCTTTTTTCAAGTGCCCTCGGGAGGACTGGCCGACCGGGTCAGCGCGCACCGCATCTTCCTGGTTCTTTGCACAGGATGGGCGCTGCTCACCGGGCTCACTGCGTTGGTGGGATGGCGGGGATTCGGACTGGCAATGGTGATTCCGCAACTGTGGATCATTCGCGCCATGTTTGGCGTGGTTGCCGCTCCCACTTATCCCACCTCGGGGAGAACCATTGCCATCACGATCCCTCCGCGCTTGCAAGCGCGGGTGAACAGCCTGGTGCTGGCCAGCGTTGGCGTAGGATCGGCGGTCACGCCCCTGCTGTTGGCGCCCATCACCAGCCACTACGGATGGCGCGCGGCATTGTGGGTGGCAGCTTTCCTCAGCGCGGTTGCCGGGTCGATATGGGGGTGTTTCGCGCCGCGGCAACTGCACTCGCGCGGCACTTCAAATGGACAAGCCGCAGCAAATCGTTTCGCTGATGGATCGTCCGAGGCTGGATCGCCCGGAGTCTCCGCTCGACCGTTGCGCTTGCCCAGTTTCTGGTTTCTTTCCGCCAGCTATCTGCTGCAAGGCTACCTGGGGTACATTTTCATTTTCTGGTTCTACCTTTATCTGGTGCAGGTTCGTCATTTTGAGGTGCTGAGGGCCGCCAGCTTTACCGCGCTGCCGTGGATTGCGACCGTGTTTGCCATCCCCCTAGGTGGTGTTTTTTCAGACTGGGCCGTGATCCGTTGGGGCGCGACTTGGGGACGCCGCAGCGTTCCGCTCGCCGCCCTGTGCGCGGCGGCCATCTTCCTGGTGATTGGCGCTCGCACTGCCAGGCCGTTGTTAGCGGTGGCGGCGCTCACTACGTGCACCGTGCTGGTGCTGTGCACCGAGGGCCCCTTCTGGGCGACGATGACGCAACTTTCCGGTGAGCGCAGCGGCATCGCGGGCGGCACAATGAACTTTGGCAGCAATCTGGGCGGCATGGTTTCGCCCGCGCTGACGCCTTGGCTGGCAGAGCGGATCGGATGGGAAACTGCCTTGACGCTCACCGCGGGATTGGCGGTTGTGGCAGGTTTGTTGTGGCTGGGGGTGCACGTCGATTCGAGCGAAGAATGAGCGCGGCTCCGTTCTTACTTGTGCGCGTTAAAATCTGGTGTATGAAGGTGCCAGTGTTGCTCCGGGTGACGGCGGCGTGCGCAGCCTGCGTGCTCCTGCCGCCTGCTTTTGCTCAAGACGCACCTCCGGTTACGTCCGCACAGTCGAAATCCGCAGAGATCGAGTTGCACTCCTACCTGGAGCAAGCTGCGGAAGCGATGCACAAAGGAGAACTCGCGTCTGCTGCTGACAAGCTTCGACGCGCTTTGGCGATTGATCCCCATTCGCTTGCCGCTCTGAACAACCTGGGGATTGTTCTCGCCCGCGAGGGTAAGCCCGCGGATGCGATTCCTCTCTACCAGGAAGCGCTGAAGGTACGTCCAGCGGATCCCGCAACCAAACGCAATCTTGCGGTCGCGTATTTCAAAGCCCAGCATTATCGTTCGGCATGGGGTCTGCTTCAACCCATGGCGGTGACCTATCCCAAAGATTTTCAGATCCTCGAACTGTCCGGCCTGTGCCTGTTTGCCCTCGATCGTTATCCAGAGGCCGCCCGGTACCTGGAGCGCGCAAATCAGGCGGACCCGTCTGACCTGGAGACTCTCGACATTCTCGGCAAAGCGTACCTGCGCATGAAGGACTACAAAGCGCTGACCGGCGTCTTTGCCCGCATCATGACGTTGAATCCGAACTCCGCCGCCGCTCACATCATGATGGGCACGGCTTACGATGAGATGTCGAATCGACCCGACGCCATCAAGGAGTATCAAGCGGCGGAGCAAGCCGACCCGAATTTCATGGGGGTGCATTCCGGTCTGGGCTACCTCTATTGGCGGCAAGGCGAGACCGAACTGGCGGAAAAAGAGATGCGGGCGGAACTCCAGCATTTTCCCAACGATCCCGTCGCGAACTGCATCCTCGGTCAGATCCTGTTGAACAACTCCCAACTCGAGGAGGCGGAATCGCACTTTCGCATCGCGCTCAAGGCAAATCCTCATTATGAGGAAGCTTTGTTGGGGCTGGGGAAGACGGAGATTGCGAGGAATCAACCCGCCGCCGCGATTGACCCTCTGCGAAAAGCTGTGCAACTCGATCCGAATTATGCAGAAGCACATTTCGTGCTGGGCACGGCGTTGCGGCAGTCGGGACACGCCGCAGAAGGGATGCGAGAACAGAAAATCTCGCTTGCGCTGCAGGATAAAAAGCGGGCGGCAGCGATTGAGAATACTCAGAACCAGTGAAGCCTGGAACCTTCCAGGATTCTTACGGTAAAACAAAAAAAAGCGCACGCCGTTTCCGGCGTGCGCTTTGCGTTCCTGGTTAGAAGTTAACTTTAGCCCCGAGCTGCACGTTGCGCGGATCGTGCCAACCGGTCACCGCGCCGAAAGTGGAATCTCCGACATTCGTGTCGAGCCCGCTGGGGTTGCCGTGATTGAACGTGTTGAAAGTCTCTAACCGGAGTTGCAAGCCCAACCGCTCCGCGAACTTTATGTTCTTGATGAGCGACATATCCCAGACCTGTAAGCCAGGACCCAGAATTGCGCCTGGACGGGAAGTGCCGAAGTGCCCCGCTGCCGCCGCAAATGCTGCGGTGTTGAAGAACTCAGATGCGGTTTTCGGTCCGTGTGGGTCACCGATCTGGTCGGCGACGAATCTGGACCGTATCTCCGGGCCGAGAGCATGCCTAGGCCGTTCGGAAGCGCGCCAAAGGGATCTGTGCCCTGAGTGATCGTGGTTGACTGGCCGGACTGGATCGTTGTAATCCCCGAGAATTCCCAGCCGCCGAGAACCTGGCCGACAAAGTTTCGCTGGTTCCTGTAGAACGGCAGATCGTATACATAGCTAACGACAAGCATTTGCGGCGTGTTGAGCGTAGATGGCCCGTAGCTCTGCTTGTAATCGTAGGTGTCGTAGACCGCCAGGCTTCGGTCAAACGGATTGGTGTCGAGGAACTTGGACCAAGTGTACCCAACTTCTAGAGTTAATCCTCGACTGAAGCGCCGATTTAAGGAGACTTGCAACGAGTTGTAGTTGCTGGTGAAGACGGGGAGCCGAGCCGTGATTGCCCCGTAGCCCAGGTAGGGCCGAATCGCATTTACGTCTGAAGTAGGATTGGCCAAACGTGTCGCCTCGGTGGGTTGATTGATATCGACATCGCCCAACAAATGCGTGCCTTTTGTGCCCACGTAGCCGACCTCGAGCACAGTGTTTGGCATGATTTCATGCTGTATTGAAAGGTTGTAATCCAGATAGCTGGGAACCTTAAAGGCTGGAGTTCCGGTTGTGACCAAGTGGGTTGGACCGAGGGGAGGACCTGCCAATTGCCCACCGAGGGGACTATCGAACAAATTTAAGCTGCTGGTTACAGGACTGTTGGTTACCGTCGTGGTTTGAACCAGCGGTGGGTCCTGAAACGCATTCTGCTCCCAGATGCCATTGAGCGAGCGGTCATAGAAGAGGCCGAGGCCGGCCCGTACTGCCCACTTGCCGTTTCCGAGCGGATCATAGGCCAGCCCGAGGCGCGGTCCCCAGTTGTTATTGGAATTTGGATTGACGCGGCTTCCGAAGGGAGAACAAGTTACCTGCGGGCCGATGGCTTGAGCCGCGCTGCACGCGGCACCGGTCGGAAAGATAAGCCCATTGGCATAAGTTGCCGCATTTACGGCCTTGCCGGAGGCTGTCACCCCTGTCATTAAACCAGTGGCGGGATCAATGATCGGAGCATTCGTCGCATTGTACAAAGCTAGGGTCGAAGTTATTCAGCGTGTTATTACTGTCGGTAGGCGATGGGAAGTAGCTATACCGAATGCCGGCATTTAGCGTCAGTCGAGGCGTGATCTTCCAATCATCCTGCACATAGAGTTCGAAGTTTACATATCTAAGGTGCGGGATCGTGTCCTTGCTCAGCTTGGGTGTAGCTATCCGCTTGCCCCAGCAGGAAGTTCGCAAATGCCGGATTGCCGTTCGTGTTGCTGAAATTGAAGGTTGCGGCTCCGGCGTCGCCATTTTCCGTCTTCTGCATCCACATCGCCGTAAACCCGGTGCGGATTGTGTGATTTCCGTGCTGGATGGAAAGATTATCGAATATGTTCTTATCGATGTTTCGCTCAAAGTAGGGTGCGCTTCCGTTGCCTAAACCAGTCAGTCCGGTAATGCTGACGTTGGGTGCGCGTCCGTAGGGATCCTTGTAAGCTGTATTGTTGGTGAGTTGACTGTTAAAGGAAGGTGAATTTGCAATGCGCACTGAGGTTCGCGTTGATTGCTCCCCAGGCATCTACGAACTCAATTTCGTTCACCACTTTGGGGGAGAGCGTTACGGTCGCGTTGAAAACCAGATTGCGTCCCGGGGCATTGATTGAAGTGGTTTCGACCCCAGGATAGTTTCCGCCACCCCAGAGTGAGAAGGGCGCGTTCTGCGGTACAACGTCTTCCATGTAACGACCGAAGATGCGGACCTTGTCGCCGACATTCTGATCGAGGCGAATAATGTCCTGACGGAAGTTGTTCAGTTCGCTGTAATTGGTAATCAACTGGTCTCCCGCAGAGTTGTTGGCGGGGTTCGGTACCATGAAGGCCGCCAGATAAGCGGCAGCATTTTTGCTGATAGCAGGACGGCTTGATCGTAGATGTGCCGCCGGATGTAGTCACACAGCCAGCCGGCGCAACCGGAATCGCGCCAGTGAATGCTCCACCAAGTTCCGCCGCGGTTGGCACATTGATGTCGTTTGTCCCCGGCGTGCTTGCTTTGCGCCACTCCTCGGACCAGAAGAAGTAGGTTTTGTTTTTCTGTGGGTGATAGAACTTCGGAATAAATAGCGGCCCGCCGAGCGTGAACCCATAATCGTTGTAGCGCTCAATCGGGACCGTGTTGCTCGCCGACAGCGGAGTCCCGGCCGCGATCGAGGCACGGCCAGCAAACGTGTTCGCGTTGTAGTAATTGTTACGGTTGAATTCGTAGGCGCTGCCGTGGAACTGGTTGGTCCCGGTCTTCGTGGCCACTACAATTTGGCCACCGCCGCTGCGTCCAAACGCTGCGTCGTAGTTGCTGCGCTCCAGGGTGAACTCCTGAATGGCGTCGATGCTTGGGGTGTTCAGCAAAGTCCCGTTGGAACCGCTGTCGTTGATGTCAGCCCCGTCGACGGTGTAGTTGTTGGCGCCCGTGCGCGCGCCATTCACCGAAATTGAGGTGTTGTTCGCAAGGCCAAAGCCGACCTTGTCCGGCAATTGGTTGGCGACGCCCGGTTGCAGCAGGATCAATTGTTCAAAGTTACGGTTGTTCAGGGCCAACTCTCGCACCTGGTCGCCGGTCACTGTCCCAGACTCCTCGGCGGTCGTGGTCTGGATGGGCGTGTTCTCGGCTGTGACCTCGATGCGCTCACTGACCTTTCCAGCTTTCAACTGCACATCCAGCGTGTGCTTCTCAGCAACGTTGAGGACGACGCTGCTGGCTACAAAGGTCTGGAACCCTTCATTCTTGACCGTCACGGTATAGCGTCCCGCAGCAAGGTTCGTGACGTTGAAGTTCCCGGTGCCGCTCGTAGTCACAGTGCGAACGTCAGTATTGGTTTCTTCATTGTGAACTACAACGGTCGCGCCGGGCACGACGGCACCACTGGCGTCGGTGACGGTGCCAGTGAGCGTTGCGGCCAGTTCTTGAGCGAGACTGGCGGCGGTCAGGCTCAGAATGATTAACGATAATATCAGGAAGAACGACGAAACGCTTCGCGCGGCACGGCGCGGATTCTCAACGCACGCTGATTGCTTCATCACACAGCCTCCTAAAGAACGCTTCAACCGGTGGACCCAGAGGTGGCGGAAAAACGCTCTAATACAATCCGACTATGCTATATAGCACACGCATGTTCATGGTCAAGAAGAAAATGCATGATTTCCAAAAAATTTTACGGGAGCATCCCTTTTCGAAGCTGCTCTATATCACGCGGAAGCCCTCTGCGGACGCTATTCATAGCAAGAATCGCCTTGTTCTCAAAGGCGTGACCTGTGGAAAACCTGTGATTCCGGTCACCAGGACGCTTCCTGCCGACCAGCGGGAGGTTGACAGCCTGGCAGGACAGCAATCAAAAAAATCAATGCGCTCTATAGCAAAAACAGAACCTCGGTTACCGTGCGCCAACGAGCTTTTTCGCACTTTCACCTTTACACAAGCCTTTAATTGAGCTATATAGCAGAAGGACGGGCGTGATCTCACTGCCCGAAGAAGGATCGTTGGTCACGCAGCGCCGCGGTTCGGCCCGGAAAGCTATTCATGACGGGAAATCATCGCAATGGTACGCCGGTCTATAAAAGAATTCAGAATGCCATCCGCAAGCGGATCGAGTCTTCGGAGCTGAAACCCGGCGACCTGGTTGCTTCGGAACGCGAGCTGGCCCGAACCCATAAGGTCAGCCTGATGACCGCGCGCCATGCTCTCGCTGGCCTGGAGCGCGAAGGCGTGGTCGAACGCCGCCGCGGAGCGGGCACGTTTGTAGCCGCCCCCAAGATCCACTTCAATAAGCTGATGAGCTACTCGGAGCACATGTCCAGCCGCGGACTGGTTCCGCGGTCGCGAGTGCTGGTGGCGAAGATCATTGAACACGAACCGGAAGTGGCGGCTCGACTCGGCTTACCCGCGACCACTGCCTTGGTCAAGATTGAACGCTTGCGCGAGACCGGCGATGACCCATTTGCCCTGGAAACTTGCTACCTCCCGGCCAGCGAGTTTGCCGAACTAGTGAAAGCCCCGTTGGGACGGGTTTCTTTGTTTGCGACCTTGGAGCACGACTATAGCGTAGTTCTTGCCTATGCGGATGAGGAAGTGGATGCCACCGCGGCTGAGGCCAACATCGCCGAATTGCTAAGCGTGCCGCGCGGCGCTCCCGTGCTGCGCATTCGCCAGGTGATTTACTCGTCGAAGGGAAAAGCTACGATCTACGGAGTCGGCTTTTACCGCTCGGAGCGCCACACGCTGTTCATTCGCCGCTTTCGCTAGCACTGTTCGCCTGCCGCATGAGACCTTACCAGGGCAGGTGCGCTTTGCTTATTGCGCGGGAATCACGGGCAGAACAATCGCCGAGGGATGTTCAGGGTCGTGATAGATTCGATTTTCCGCGCTCGTGAATTTTCTTCCATGTTCCGGGTTCTCCCCGGCATTGAGATTCCGGTCGAAACGCGGAAAGTTGCTGCTGGATAACTCCAGCCGCAGACGGTGACCCGCACGGAATACGTTGCTGGTAGCGCCAATCTCAAATATGACTTTGTAGATCTTTCCCGGTTGCAGGAGTTCGGCCTTCTGCGTGGAATTCCGATAACGCAGACGTTGGACGTTGTCCGCGAGGTTTTGGGCGAATCCATTCGGCCAAATATCAACCAGCTTCGCTGTAAGATCTGTATCCCGGGCGGATGAACTGATATAGATTTCGGCCGTGAACGGTCCGGTAACCTCGAAGTCCTTGTCGAACGCGCCGGTCGTGTAAATTAAGACGTCATTCCGTTTTTCAATCTCACGCTGATCGAATGCACCGGAAGGCTCCTGCGTCACTTGGTCATGCAGACAGCACAGACTGCCCCCTCGCGTCGGAACCGGACTTGAAGGATCATAGGTCTCGGTGTCGGAATACGCATGGTCAGGAATGCTGGGCCCCAGAGTCCCATCCCCGGCCGCTGAATTTGCGTGTCCTGCACTGCTCAAGTAGTAGCGAGTGTAGGAGGTGCGAGGGATCGGCCAATCGTCTTCCTCCCGCCACTGGTTGATGCCCATTACAAAAATCCTTACGCGCTTTCGTTGCGGGTTCTTATTGTTGAAGACATGCTCATACCACGTCAGGATCGTCTCATTTTTGTCAAACGCCGCCACGCTGCCAAAATCGAGCATTCCAGCTTTGCCGTTCATCGGGCCGTCATGAATCCACGGACCAATCGTTAGTTCTTGATGATCTCGTGCCCATTGCGTAGGGGCCTGAGTTCGCATCCCAACATAGTTCCGCAAGGTTCCACGCAAAAAGACGTCATACCATCCGCCCACGTGGTGAGCCGCGAGCGGCATTTCGGAGTAGTGTTCCTCGATCGACCACTGCTTCCAATACGCGTCGTAATCCGGATGAGCCAACCAATCGAAGTAGTAAGGAGCCAATTTGGCTGGACTGTCCAGTTGCAGCACAGGAAAGTCGGACTCGGGTAACCGTTGTGCCCAGTCCAATGCCCGGATGCTATTCATCGCCGCCCGCTGGAGCGTGTCAACCGCGAGTATCGAGGTCCATGCCTGGTCAAACCACAATTCCAGGGCGCCACCCTGATAAACCCATCCGTCGTGGTAGTCGGATGCTGTCACACTGGGCTGAATCGCGACCAAGTGAGGAGGACGCGAAATCGCCGCGAGCCACTGCGTCGCTCCAACATACGATTCACCAAACATGCCCACTTTGCCATTGGAATAAGGAAGAGCCGCCGCCCACTCCACCGTATCGTACCCGTCATTGGATTCGTTCTTGAACGGATACCATTCGCCCTGCGAGGCATACCGGCCGCGGGTGTCCTGCGATATGCAAACATATCCGTGCTCTGCCGCCGCCCGGCATGTTCCGCCTTCGCTGCTTTTGTCGTAAGGCGTTCGGACCAGGAGTACAGGGCATTTGCCCTTCCCGACGGGACGATAAATGTCAGCCGAGAGCGAAACCCCGTCGCGCATCTGCACGGGCACATCGGTCTCGGTCAGGATCGACGAAGTCGATTGCGCACAACAGAAGACCGCCAGGACCAGTGGCAGAAACAGGAGTCGGCGATTTCGCCGTGTTTCTTTGGAATGCTTCTCATTATTATTCATCCACTCATCATCATGCGTCTCCAAATCTCCGAGGTTCACGACTGTCTACTTTCTACACTGTGAATCGAGATTGCTGAGACTTCCAGAGTGATTAACATCTTCGGGACCAAACAGAGGTTGAGGCTCTCTGCTCACCGTCTGAGTGTACTGCAGAATTCTGCAGCGGTCAGGCAATTGGAACTTGCGGGCCGATCATCGCCAGGAAGACGTCGAAGACAAAGAGTGCGATGGCAATGTCGTTGAAGAGTGTCGCTTGGGGCAGGTTTGGCCAAAATTGGTTGGCGGCCCAAAAGAGAAACGCGAACGCCAAAAGGATGGCTTTGACAACTTCCGAGCGTGCAGGCCGCCGTAGGACCTCGTAAACCAAACAGGCACAGGCAATCATGGCAAGCGGAAACGCAGCCAGGAAATCATGTGCCTTAGCTGGAAAGAGTCTGGGAAGAATGTCGCACAGCAAGAGCAGCCCAACTCCGGCGAGCGTCACAACGCCGAGGATCAGCGGCACGGCCCGGTGAAGCCGGTGAAGACGAATCGACATATCGAAGGCCTCGAATAAGTGAGTGTGCTACGAATGCCCCCGCGTTGTCAGTATGGAGCCGGAACCACTGCGTCTTCCGGGTATCCCGGCATTCCAAACTCGGGAACGTCGAGGCCTTCCTCTTCCGATTCGGGCGGCACTCGCATGCTCTTCACTCTATTCACAATCCCGAAAACTACGAAGGTCGCACCGAATGCCCAGACTGCGTACAAGGTCGCTCCCATGAGCTGACACAAGAACTGGCGAGTATCACCGTGAATCAGGCCGGTTACTCCTTGGCCCGCGTGCCCCAGGTAGCTCGTCGCGCCGACTCCGTTCCATCCGGAGCCGTAAGTGCCATCGGCAAATATGCCCACGCAGACGGCGCCCAGCCAGCCGCAAAAGCCGTGCACAGAAACTGCTCCGCAAGGATCATCGATCTTAAGAACACGTTCATTGAACAGCACACCACCGCAAACCAGGCAGCCGGCCAGCACGCCAATAATCACCGCTGAAGTCGGAGACACGAACGCGCACGGAGCGGTAATCGCGACCAGACCAGCCAACATTCCGTTACAGGCCATCGTGAGATCGGGCTTGCCAAACAGGAAATACCAGATGAGCATCGCTGCCGCTGAACCCGCGACCGCTGCGAGATTGGTGTTGACTGCCACGACGGAAATGCGAAGGTCTGTTGCTCCCAGCGTGGAACCGGGATTAAAGCCCATCCACCCGAACAGCAATATGAACGTACCGGTTACAACGTACACAACGTTATGAGCAGGGAAAGCACGGATCTTCCCTCCAGGGCCAAACTTTCCCAAACGCGGCCCTAGAATGATTGCGAGGGCCATGGCGCAGAACCCGCCCACCGCGTGGACTACCGTGGAGCCGGCAAAGTCCACATAGCCGTGGCCGAGGTTCATCGTCGATCCGAGTTGCGAGAGCCAGCCACCGCCCCAAGTCCAACAGCCGGAAATCGGGTAGAGAATCGCGCCGACGAAGAGTTCACAAAGCAGAAACGCCCAAAAACTGATGCGTTCGCAGATCGCGCCGACGATGATGTATCCGGCAGTCTCCATGAACACGACCTCAAACAGTGTCAGGCAATTGCTGCCACTGTCATAGGCCGGACCAACAAGAAAGAAACCCTTCCCACCCACAAATCCCCATTGGCCGCTGCCGATCAAGAAATGATTCAGCGTAGGGACGCCGCCCAGATTCGTAGGCGCGGCATTGATTGCGACCGCTCCAAACTGGAACGCGTATCCGACGGCGTAGTAGGCCAGGAAGGCGAAGACGTAGGCCGCGAAGTTCAGCATCATGAGATGCGCGGCATTTTTCTTTCGAACCAGTCCGCACGTGAGCAGGGCAAACCCCGCCTGCATGAAGAGGACGAGGTAGCCTGTGTTCAAGGTCCACGCGAAGTTGGTTGCCACGCGGACGTGTCCTACGCTGTCGGCGAGCTTTACGGCCAGAGGTTCCTTGGCTGCCTGAGCCTGGTAATCGTCGAACGCCTTCTTGTTCTGGACGTAATCAGGAGCCGTCTTATCGGTAGGTTCGGGAACAACAAAGGGATTGCCGGCGGCATCGACGGCGGTCGCCTTGTCCCCGGTCGCGGTGCCGGCTGGGTCTGGCTTGGGGCCGTCGTCGGCAAAACTAAAAGCGGAGAATCCGGCTAACATTCCGGACAGCAGAACGATCGTGGCCCCAGCAGCCAGCCAGGACCGGCGCAGAGACCGCCCTGCTCGTTGTGTCATCTTTGAGTGCTCCTGTTTATGAGTCGTGCGCAATTTTCAGGGCTCGCGTGTCCAAACGAATCAGACTCGCAACGCGGACGCCTTCTTGCGCCGCACCAACAATCCAATAAGCATGCGAGCCAGAATCAACCCGGACAATAAATGCGGTTATTCGCTCAGTCCAATACAAATTTCTTATAGCAACCATCAGAAAAGTCTCACCCAGACCGTGGGGAAACAACCGCAATCACCCTGTTTGCAGCGTCTTGCGCGCGTGACCAAGATCACGGCTCAGCGCGGTGACAATCACTGTGCCGTTCTAGGTCCGTGGTTAGCCTTGGTAAGGCGTTCCTGCGGCTCTAGCCGGCCGCTGTTTGCTGTCGGCTAAGCAAACGAGGGAGTTTCGCATCTAACATGCCTCGAAAACTTGGTCCAAAGCTGATTCTGTCTCTCACCATCCTGATCGTTGCCATCAGCGGCGTCAGCGGATACCTCAATTTCCGTACCCAGAAGAAGCAGCTAGTCGGCACCATGATCCTTGGCGCGGATCAGCTTTCGCGCAGCATTACCGGCGCCACCTGGCATGCCATGCTCGACGACGACCGCAAGGCCGCCTACGAGATCATGCGGGTGATCGCCGACAAACAAGGGATTGATCGGATCCGAATGTTCAATCGTGAGGGACGGCTGATGTTCTCGACCGACGGCCGAGAGCAACCCGGCGTCACCAGCCTCTCCAACGAGGTTTGCGCCAGTTGTCATACGCAGGGTCCAATTCGCAAGCAGCCCGCCGAAGACCCGCACGTTCGGTATGCCACTTCCCCCGATGGCGTGAAGACGATCAACATGGTCGCGCCCATCTACAACGAGCCTTCGTGCAGCAATGCCAGCTGCCACGCCCACCGCGCATCGACCAAGGTGCTCGGGGTTGTGGATGTTGCTTTGCGCCTGGACCCCGTGCAGAAGCAGACGCGAGCCATCACTCTGCAGACCATTGTTTTGACCGCGCTGGAAGTTGCGATAGGAGCAGCGTTCGTCATTCTGTTCACCAGGCGTTTCGTCGCTACTCCGATTCAACAATTGATTGAAGGCACGAAGGCAGTCAGCGCCATGGATTTGGACCGGCCTATCACAATTACCCGCCGCAGCCAGGAAATCGATGAACTGGTGGACTCGTTCAACCGAATGCGCGAGCGCCTGAAATTAGCTGTGGCCGAGCTGAACGAAATGCAGCAGACCTTGGAGAGCAAGGTAGACGAGCGCACTCGGCAGTTGCAGGTTGCCCAGCGTAAGCTTGTCCAATCCGATCGCCTGGCTACACTCGGACAGCTTGCGGCCAGCGTGGCTCACGAGATCAACAATCCCGTCTCTGGAGTGCTGAACCTTTCCATGTTGCTCGAGCGCCTAATGGCCAAAGGCGAATACCCACCGGGACGCGAAGTCGAGTTTCGCAAGTATCTTGGTCTAATCTCGACAGAAACCGCCCGCGTGGGACGGATTGTCTCGGACCTGTTGGCATTTTCGCGGCGTTCCAAGCCGCAGCGCGCACCGGCCGACTTGAACAAACTCGTGCGCACGACGCTGGGTTTGGCCGACCACAAGCTCAAATTGATCAGCGCCGAAGTTGTTCTGGATTTGCAGGACAATCTGCCGCTGGTCGAGTGCGACTCGTCGCAGATTCAGCAGGTGATTCTGAATCTTGTCTTAAACGGCGCTCAGGCCATGCAGCAGCGTGGCGGCGGCAAACTCACCATCCGCACACGCGTGCTCGCTGACGAGGGTGACGTAGAGCTCAGCGTTCAGGATACGGGCGAAGGCATCGCCCCGGAGAACCTCTCCAAGATCTTCGACCCGTTCTTCACCACGAAAGCCGAAGGAAAGGGAGTTGGGCTTGGGCTGGCCGTGTTGTATGGGATCGTGAAGGCTCATGAAG
This sequence comes from uncultured Acidobacteriaceae bacterium, assembly GCA_963707205.1. Taxonomy (GTDB): domain Bacteria; phylum Acidobacteriota; class Terriglobia; order Terriglobales; family Acidobacteriaceae; genus Sulfotelmatobacter. The sequence continues at coordinate 106,323 of CAVPQE010000014.1, read as the reverse complement.
GGGAGGTCGAGGTAACGAGCCAGCGCAATGAGGGCACAACCTTTACGGTGACTCTCCCGCTCAAGTCGCGGAACACTACTCCGGAGTCGAGAGAAGTGCAGGTACATGCGGTGTGAATGGACTCTATCTCGTGGCGATCGGAGACGTACCGGCAAACGCATTGGAATGGATCGAAAGCGCGACCGCCGAGTGGTTCCCGCTTCCCATTCGGCGGTTGCCTCCTTTATCGATTCCGGAAGCCGCCTATGATGCAAAGCGCGGGCAATATCAGTCGGTCGAAATTATGAAGATGCTGGCTCAACTTGCTCCGCGCGATGCTTCCCGGGTTCTTGGGGTCACCGATGTGGACCTGGCGATTCCGATGCTCAGTTTCCTGTTTGGGCAAGCCCAGTTTGACGGTCCCATCGCCGTGGTCTCGCTCTGCCGGCTGCATCAGGAGTTTTACGGACTGCCCGCGCAGGAGAGCCTGTTGCGGGAGCGCACTGTCAAAGAAGTCCTGCATGAGTTGGGACACACTTTCGGACTCGTCCATTGTTCTGAACCGACGTGTGCAATGAGCCTTGCCACACACATCGAACTGGTCGATGCCAAGGCAGAACAGTACTGCGCCCGCTGCGGATTGCAGTTGGTGCATAGATTTGCTTCGCGAGAGGAAAACGTATGAAGAAGAATTGGCCGATCCTGGTGGTGGACGACGAAGAGGTCATGTGCGAATCGATGGGAGCGTGGTTGCGGGAAGATGGCTATCACGTCGACACTGCGCCCAATGGCCAGAAAGCCCTCGAACTTGCCAAAGCCATGGATTATGCCATCTGCTTTGTCGATTTGAAGATGCCGGGCGGCATGGATGGCATTGAGACCATGATGGAAATCCACCGCATTCGTCCGGAAGCTTCCATCATCATCATCACCGCTTATGCGACCGTCGACACTGCCATTCAGGCCATGAAGGAAGGCGCGCAGGAGTACATCGTGAAGCCCTGCAATCCGCAGGAAATCTCGATGCTGGTTTCGCGCATCCTGAAGCTGAAGAAGTTGCAGAGTGAGAATGCGATTCTGCGCAAGAAGCTGAATCGGCAATATCGCCACAGAGACATCATCACTAAGAACCCGCGCATGGAAGAGATTCTTACCCTAACACGAGATGTCGCCAGCCTGCGCAGCACCGTGCTGATCCGCGGCGAAAGCGGAACGGGCAAGGAACTGGTAGCGCGAGCCGTTCACTTCTCTGGCAATCGGGCGGATAAGCCATTCATTGTAGTAAGCTGCGCCGCGCTGACTGAAACTCTGCTGGAGAGTGAGTTGTTCGGCTATGAAAAAGGTGCGTTCACCGGCGCCGCCGCCCAAGCGAAAGGAAAGTTTGAACTGGCACATGGCGGCACAATCTTCCTCGATGAAATCGGCGACATCTCTCCCAAACTACAGGCAGACCTTCTGCGGGTCTTGCAAGAGCGTCGCTTCTATCGCGTAGGAGGGAATGAGGAGGTCGAGGTCGATGTGCGCATCATCGCCGCCACCAACAAGAATCTTGCCGAGGAGGTGCAGCAGGGGCGGTTCCGCGAAGATCTCTACTATCGCCTCAACGTGATTGAGATCCGCCTCCCACCCCTGCGCGAACGGCGCGAGGACATTCCTTTGCTGGCCGAGCATTTCGTGCAGCGCATCTCTTCCGAACTGGGCAAGGACGTTACCAGCATCTCAGCAGCCGCGTTGAAATTGCTGATCGCTAATGACTGGCCGGGTAATGTCCGTGAACTTGAGAATGTAATCGAGCGTGCCATCGTGACCTGTCGCAATGGCATGCTCGACGAGCAGGACTTCTCCTGGCTGCAGCGGAGCCCCGGGTCGCCGCAGAATTGGGAAGTCCCGGACGTTCCTCTCGGCGAACTGGAACGACGGGCCATCGTTGCCGCGCTCGAGCGCAAACACGGCAACGTCAAAGAGGCGTCGACCGCGCTGGGCATTGACCGCTCAACGCTTTACGACAAGCTCAAGCGCTACGAAATCGTGCACTGAGTCGCGCGGCAGGGATCGATCAGAAATCAAGCATCAGGCTTCGAGAAAGGTGTCCGCGAGCACGGCGTCCCAGTCTGCCTCGGGCACGGCGTCCATCAGTCCAGGCAAGAGCACACCTCCGTCTGCCAGCGTAGGAGGAGTGTTGGGCGCCCGCAGTTGCAGTTGCAGCCGTTCCAGTTCCCGAGATAACCAACCGTGAACTTCAGGCCCTCGCAGCAGATGACGAAGCGTTACCGGGTCGTGTGGATCCAGTCGCGGCCGGATCTTGAGATACCACTCTTCCTTCGGGCCTCCAACGCCGACGACTGTTCCTTCGAGGGGCGCACGCACATGAATCTCGTTCCCGTTTTTCTTCATGCGCCATGCGGTCTGGTTGATCTCGAGTTCACTGCCCACCTCGGGCATCTCGATGGAGTCGGGATTGCCAATCAGATGATCGGCTAATTCATCGAGTCCGATGGTGAACGTCCCGTCCTCGGCTGGCTTCACCCAAGTGTGGCCGCGATGGTAGAAGCGATCCTCCAAGTAGTTGAGTCCCAGGGCGTGCACGGGTGCTCTTGCCGGCAGCACCGCAAACTGAGAGTATTTGCTGCAATGACGGCAATCAAAAGCGTTGTCGCAGGTCCTGGAAATCACTCTGCCCGCAAGTTCATGGCGGCAGCGTCGATCGGATTCCGGCAACTCCGCAAAGTCGGACTTCCAACACAACTCGATCGCCTGCTTTGTACGAATGTCACGGGCCGTGCGCCACGCCGCCGAGACAACTGTCGCGATGATCGTCACGACGACAGCGAAGAACAAAGACAGAAAAACGATGTGACCAATAGTCCAATGAAATCCATCAATCCCCGGAAACATGAGTGTCTTCTCCTTTTGGCGACGCGAACAGCGGCAGGTAGCGATACGACAGCGAGTAAACAATCACTCCGTAGGCCATGACACCGGCGAAGCTCGCGATCTCCTGCCAACTCGGCGTGTATTGCAGAAACTCATCGAACGCCAGAGTGGGCACAGCCAGAGTCTGCACTGTAAGGACGAAGCGGTTCAGCAGCACCCCCGCACACGCCAGTGCAGCAGCGCTCAGTAGCCATCCGCGCCGCATCGCGGTCCGGCGGAACGTCAGCAGAAAAGCCGGAAGCAGCCCAAAGAGCACGATCTCCGCAAACAGGATTGGCGTGCCAAACGGCTTGTGGATGTAGTACTGCCACGGAGCAAAGCCCACCGACGGCGAAGTGATGTTTAACCAGATCAGCGTGTCGATCGACTTGGCGGCAACATAAATGCCGAGCAAAACGCCGGAAATAAATCCCAGGCGCCGGAACAGTTCTTGGGGAACAAGCCGTCGTCCGGTCACTTTCTCTGCCGTGGCCGTCACCAGCATGAGGAAGCTCGGCCCCGAAGCAATCGCCGACAAAATGAATAAGAAGAAGGTAGAAGGCCAGATGAAGAAGCCGGCACGGAAGGCGAACGGACGGCCGCGCAACACTCCATAAAGCCCGCCCAGCGACCCCTGATGAAAGAACGAGAGCAAAGTCCCTACGCCCGCGAGGACCGGCACTAATTTGTGCAATTGATGTTCAAATACCAGGAACGACGGCAGCTTGCGCAACTGGCGATTCCGCAGCAGGATCGGAACGTACTCCAGGCAGAGCACCAGCAGATAGCATGAAATGCAGAACGTAACTTCCGTGAGCATCGAGTGCGTATTGGGATGCCAGAAGGTGAACCACGCCCGCAAGGGCTGCCCCACGTCGATCATTAATATTGCAACCGCGCCGCTATAGCAGATGAAGCCGACAACCACGGCAGTGTTCAGGATCGGTCGGAGTTCAACACGCTTCAGAATGTAGACCAGAAATCCTGTGAAGAACGCCCCCGCGCCCAGAGCGATGATCCCCAAATCAAGAAAGATCCAGAGCCCGAAAGCGAATCGATTGTCCATGTTCGTCTGGTTCAGCCCGTAGTACAGGCACAAACCAGCCGCATAAATCCCTACCGCGAGCACAACGGCCCAGGGAGCCAGCCACAGCAGGAATCGCGAGAGCGAGGTTCGTTCCTCGCCGCGGGCGATCCATCGGCTATCGGTAAGAACGGAGCTAGCCATGTTGAACCTCCGAAGCGCCTTTCGAACTAGGACCGGAAGTAGACTCCGCCAGCGCTCTCACCCATGCCTCCTTCGACTTGTAATAGACCTTCGGCTCTGTGCCAATCCGCGCCAGCAAACGGAATGCGTCAGGAGAGCGTGCCTCTTGCGAGGCGGGATCGTTTTTGTCGGCCAAGTTGCCAAACCGAATTGCTCCTGTAGGGCACGCCTCCACGCAGGCCGGTACATAGTCGGCGGGATCGATTTCCCGCCTTCCCGCAGCCGCGGCCTTCTCCTTCGCCGAGTGCAACCGCGCGTGGCACATATTGCACTTCTCCACTACGCCGCGCATCCGCACTGCGACTCCCGGATTTAAGCTCTTCTCCATTCCCGACGGCCACGCTGGATCCCACCAGTTGAAATAGCGCGCATGATACGGGCACGCGGTCATGCAATAGCGGCATCCCAGGCAACGTTGCGGCATCTGCATCACAATTCCAGTGGCCTTATCCACTTCGACGGCCTGCTGCGGGCACACGCGAACGCATGGCGTCTCGTGCTCGCAATGCATGCACATAATCGGGATAAATGCCTCGCGCCGCGCTACTCCTTCCATCCCATTCGAAACCTTGCGGACCAGCATCGGTGTGAGTCCGGTCCTGGCGCTTGCCTGGGGAAGCGGCGGCACATTGTTCTCAGCCGCGCAGGCCATCATGCAGGAGCCGCAACCGGTGCAGCGGTCCAGATCGATCACCATGCCGTAACGTGCGCTCATGCGTTCCCCTTCTCTGGCGTCTCCCGCAAGCTCGATTCCGTGTACAGCTTCGAGGCCAATGGCGGCAGGACCGCCTCGGGCCATCGAGTCAACCAACTCTCGGGATGCGATGAAGCGACGGCCGCGGGCCATTCCTTTAATTCGCATCGCAAGCTCTCTGGTTGTGATGGCTCGCCAACCCAGACCGCTCCTTTCCAAAGTTGCTCTTCGAGTTTCTGAACGGAGGTGAACTTGGCGAGAGGGGTCGCTTCTTGTCCGATCACAGTTCCCTTACGCGCGCGGAACAGTTCTTGGCAACGGGCGTGAATAATCTTTTCAGTCGTGCTCAGCGAGGAATCGAGGCTGCAGAGGAATTGGGCGGCATTTTGCACTTGCGGCGGTGCCTTGACCAGACTAGACGCTACCGCGAAAGTCTCTATCGCGGATGTGGGCGCGGTGGGAACATCCGTCAACTCTTCCAGAAAACCGGGCGCCGGAAGCAGCCAGTCTGCTTTGCTCGATCCCCCATCCCAGGCGGCAAAGCGGAAGACTTCGGCATCTGTCTGCGGCGCAAAGTCCCAAGGCACACTGGAATCGATCAGCATCGCGCGCACCGAGGCGATGGCGGGATCGGCGGATATGCACGGCTGGGCACGTTTCGACCTTCTCACGAGTCCGCCGCGCGCTCCAGCAGAGCCCAGCACGACATTCAAAGCTGCAATCGCTGGGTTATGATCAGCCGCAATCGCCACTGCTGGAGGGCGGGCAGCCATCGTCCGCGCCAGATCACGAATCGCATCCGGTGTGAGCCCAGTCTGAGCAGCGGCGTCGGCGACTGTGAGCGGCGGCATCGGGCCGCGTGCGGCTACGAGGCGCTCTTCAAGAAGAACACGTGCCACTCCCGCGGCCAAAGCGGAATCCGAACCAGCACGAAGGGGTATCCACTGCCATGCCCGCGCAGCGGTCCGAGAAAGTGACGCTTCCAATTGAATCAGTCGCAGTTGCGGATCCGTCATGCCCGCAGCACGCTCCGCCCACAATCGAGTGAACCGCCCAGGTGTGCCCCAACCATCCAGCAACGGCGCACCAAAGCTTACGATCGTCTGCGCGTTCTCCAAGTCGTAACCCAGCGCGGCAGACGGCACTCCGCCCCAGCTTTCGTAAGGCGCCAAGGCCCGACTCTCCGAGCCAACCACCACTCGATAAGCGCCCCGCTTTTGGCTGAAAGTCTCAAAAACCGACGAAGGCGCACGGCCAGGGTAACCATCGATGATTACGACTGGGCCTTCGCTGCAGGCTCTTGTAAAGGCTGACTGAGCTTGGCTCCAGGAGGAAGGAATGCCGCGGTGCCGAACCGTTCGCAACCGCTGTGGATGCCAGTTGAGCTGATGCGCTCCGAACCCGAGCGGGCACAACGCCCCGCGACTGATGGGATGACTGCTCACTCCAGCAACACCAACAGGCCATCCTGCCGCCATTCTAACGCGCATGCCGCATCCATTCGGACACAGCGAGCAGCACGTCTGTTTGACTTCGACCGGACCGCGCATAGGCTGTGGAATCCATGGCCAGTTCTGGCTCCAGATGGAGCTGTCATCCAGCAATTTCCAGGGGACGGGCGTAACCATCAGACCCGCCGCCGCTCCCGCGCTCCAGACCAGCAGATCCCGCCGTGTGACCTTCATACTTCTCCTTTACTCATGGCAACCGAGGCAGCCCACTTCAACGTTCTGCCGCTGGTGACAGTCTTCGCAGTCGCTCATCTTCATGCCCTCGTGTGGCGCGCGCCGCAACCGCGACATCGAATGTCCCCAAATGTCTCGGCTGTATCCGCTGATGCGGTTCACTTCATAAACTCGCACCTGGTCCGACTCGCCGTACGTCGAATGACATTCCACACAGGCGAGCCTCGCACGCTTCACATGGATCGCATGCGAAAACCAGACATTGGCCGGCTGCCGCGCGTACACCAGCCACGGAGTCTCGTGTCCGGGCTTGATGAAGTTGTCGACCAGCGTCGCTTCGGCCTTGCTCTCTCCAATGCGTTCGGAGTGGCAACCTGCGCATTTTCCCATCGCAGGAATTCCGGCGAAAGTACCGTCCTCGTGCAAAGCGTGGCATTCATTGCAATCCGCGACGCCAGATTTTTCCGCATGCGTCCTGTGACGAAACTCGATCGGCTGCTGCCGTTGCACATAGAGCACGCGGGGAAATACAACCCACCCCGCCACCAGCGCGACGGCAAGCCCAAGCCCGAAGACGACTGCGTTTCGCGCCCTCATCGTTCCTCCACCATCCAGCCTCTTGTGGAAAAGAAGTGCTGGAACAAACACACCAGATGCTGCCGGGACAGCAACTGCGCCACCCCCGGCACCGGCGAGCCGCCATCACAGCCAGGCGCGTGCGTCTCGTGGATTTCGTGCGTGAGTCGCTCTTGCTCCTCTGCTTGCCATGCCGCAGCTTGCGGCCCAGAGACCAGCCCCGCACGCGTCCGGCCAGGCAACTCCCACCCCTCGAACAGCCATCCTGCGCCGTAGGGATCGGCAGTCAGTCTCGTGGGATCACTGCGCACGCGGCTGTTCACTTTCTGAATCATCAGCGGATTCGGAAAGCTCATCGGCCACTCGACTCCGTGAATCGTGAGCGCCAACGCTGGACAGTGCGTGCCGTGCACCGAGACGAATGTAATGCCGTCCACGCTCCCGGCTATATCCGCCAGAAATCCGTCAATGCCGATGTGGCACATTCCGGATTCTTCGGCGTCCAACCAGAAGTGATTCGGCGTGTACAGAAGATGCGCGGGCGGAGTGGTCGCGTGCGGCCGCGCCAGCAACAAGTACGAATCGCAATACCGATACGTGTTGCTCGTGCAGCTGGAGAGCTCCGAATCGCTGAAGGGTACCAGCTTCGTGACCGGCGAGACGCCGCAATACTGCACGCGGATCTCTTCCAGATGCGGACAGCGATCTTGTTGCACACCATTCTTGGCAACCAATTCGCACCGCGCGTACTGCGCCGATGCACAACGCCCGCCATTGGCCGCTCCGGGGCCCTCAAGAATTAACTTGCGCACCGGTGCAGCATGGCAATATCGCGCTCGACCTTCTTTAAGAAACGGGCAGGCCATAATTCACTTCCGATGTTTCTCGTCTGAGCCCTTCGGCTTGGAAGGCTCGACCCGCTCGCCTCCGTCTGCCATCGTCAGCCCCAGGCCGGGTACGGACAGGCTGTGCGATCCGCCATGCAACATCGCGCGCAGATCCTCGTCAAACCTGTTCAGGTCCGTGCTGCCGAGTTCGCGCGCGTGCTGAACCTTGCGGACCAGTAAGTCCCAGCCCACAGCGCCAAACACCACGACCAGCGCCAGAAGTGTGATGATGCCCAACGCAAAGTTCGTCATGTTGAGCCAGAATGTCCAATTCTCTCCAGCCATATCGGGTGACCTCCTTGCCGGTAAACATGCGGCCACCCTGGAAACAGCAATCCGAAGACCATCAAGTGAATTCAATGACATGCCAGTATTTCGGCCCGCTGCGTGCCGGAATTCCCAACAACCATGTAGGCTTTCCCAACCGGAGCCAAGCAACACTGAAATGATCCCAATCGCTTCGGAGCGATTGGCTCCCACGAAGATGCCGCGATCTGAAAAGGCGACCACTACCGCCAGTAACAGCAAACCAGATAGACAAATCGAAACAGAATCAGCGGTTTTGTGCGTCTCGTCGCGTTCGACCGTGATTAGCATCACAAGCGCTTCGCTTCGTTCTCGATACAAACGACTTAAGCGCTGCTGTTCCCGGACCTTGGCTCGTTTTGATGTGTATTTTCGCGGGTCTAATAGATTCGTAGTAATGTTCGGGCGTTTGCCGCTTACTAAAATGGCACCGCGCACTTATGAATCCGAAATGGAACGGCCAATTCTCCTGCTTTGATCTCGTTGCCAAGACGAGTGAGCGCTCGCGCAGCGTTGTGCAAGTGCGCGACATCGAGATCGGCGGCAACGATTTCGTTGTGATGGCCGGTCCGTGCGCCGTCGAATCCGAAAGCCAGTTGATGCAAACTGCAGAAGCGGTCGCCGACGCGGGTGCGCGCATTCTGCGCGGCGGAGCCTACAAGCCGCGTTCTTCGCCATACGCGTTCCAAGGCTTGGGCGTGGAAGGGCTCAAGATTCTACGCAAGGCTCGCGAAGCGACCGGGCTCGCCATCGTCACCGAAGTGATGAGCGAGGAAGATGTCGACCTGATCGCCGAATATGCCGACATCATGCAGGTGGGCACGCGCAGCATGGAGAACTATGCTCTGCTGGACGCCCTCGGGCGATGCGGACGGCCGGTTTTGCTCAAGCGCGGCATGACCGCCACTCTCGAGGACCTTCTGCATTCCGCGCAAGTGATCGCCGTCGCGGGCAATTCGCAGGTGATCCTTTGTGAACGGGGCATTCGCACCTTTGAAACCGCGACTCGCAACACGCTGGATATCGCTGCGGTGCCCGTTCTGAAGGCGGTGTCACACCTGCCTGTCATCGTTGACCCAAGTCACGCGGCAGGCGTTCGATCTCTAGTTCCCTCGCTGTCACGGGCTGCGGTAGTGGTGGGCGCGGACGGATTGCTCGTGGAGGTCCATCCTTCTCCGGAACAAGCGCTGAGTGACGGAAACCAATCGCTGACCTTCAGTGAGTTCCGCCTCATGATGCATGACCTTCAGCCTTACCTCGATCTCCAGCAAGCGGAACGTCAACTCCGTCCACAACTCCTCGCGGTCGGAGGAGCGGACTAGTGGCGCCGCGCTCCATCCTAGTCCGGCCCATCCTCGTCTCCCTGCTTTTGTTGATTGCCTTCGCAATCAAGAGATCCTCCGTGGAAGCGTCCCTTGCTCCGGATCCGCCATCATTTCTTTACACTCTTGCAACACACTACGAGCCGCTGGCGTGGATGCATGGAGCGGATCGCTTCAGTTCCGGCGCAACCATCTTCGTGCGCGACGCAAGTGGCAAGCGCCCACTGGCCCCAGGTTTCGCTGTGTCTGCTGATTCCACGGTTTCATTCGATGGGCAACGAGCACTTTTCGCCGGGAAGATGAAACTTCAAGATCCGTGGCAGATCTGGGAGATTCCATTGGCTGGCGGAGAGCCACGGCGCATCACTCCCGGCGCTGAAGACTGTATTCGGCCGTTTTATCTGCCCGAAGATCGCGTGGTGTATGCGCGCAAGACCGCAGGTCGATTTTTGATCGAGACCGTGGACCTCGCTGGCGGAAAGCCCCTGCGCTTGACCTACGGCCCGGCGAACTTTTTCCCCACCGACGTTCTCCGCGATGGACGTATCCTGTTCGAAGCCGCATACCCGCTTGGAACAGACGCTAATTCTGAAATCTATACCGTGTATTCCGACGGAAGCGGAGTCGAGTCCTATCGTTGCGATCACGGCACAGCGCGTCACTCCGGCAGGCAAGTCCGTTCAGGAGATATTGTTTTTTCTTCCAGTCATGGTCTGGCACGGTTCACCTCGGCGAAGGCACAGGAGGTCCACATCTCCGCCCCCGTCGGAGAATACGCTGGGGACGTCGTGGAGACACCCTCGGCCGATTGGCTCTTGCCCTGGCGGTTGGACACGAAAGGCCCTTTTCAACTGATGTTTTGGACTCCGGGCTCTCCTGCGCTGCGCCCGACAGTAGCAGAACAAAACGCCGACGCGGTTCAGCCAACCTTAATTGCCGAGCGCACCGTCCCGAACCGTCATCCCTCCGGATTGCACGACTGGCCGAATGCCAACCTGCTGTGTCTGAATGCATACACTTCGAAATATCGGTTCGCCGCAGGCTCCATCCATTCTGTGAGGGTCTATACCCGCGAGGATGCGGGCACTTCCAAGCTACTCGGCACCGCGCCCGTGGAACGCGACGGATCATTCTTCGTTCAGGTGCCTACCGAGAGACCGTTGCAGATTGAACTGCTGGATAGTGCCGGCAAAACCTTGAAGCGGGAAGCGGGATTCTTCTGGATGCGTCGCGGCGAGCAGCGCGGTTGTGTCGGATGCCATGCCGGCCCGGAAACCTCGCCTGAGAATGCGGTTCCGATGATCCTGCTCAAGTCCACAACTCCCGCCGACATGACTGGCGCGACCGCGCAGAACGCCTCGGGAGGACACTAGCGTGACCAAACGATTTCTCGGACTCCTTTTTCTGTCCTCTTCCTTATTAGCGCAAGCGCCGCAAGCGACTCCGCCCAGCACGATCCGATTCGAGGACGCCACCACAAAATCCGGCATTCAGTTCACCCACAGTTTCGGCGCACAGCAACTCGGCTCCCTGCTCGAAAGCACCGGCTCCGGCTGCGTCTGGTTCGATTACAACAACGACGGTCTGCCCGATCTCTACGTGGTCAGCGGCAAGCCGCTCGAAGACGGGATGCATCCTTATCCGCTCAAGCATCCGCCTGCGACTCCGCCGCACAACCATCTCTACCGCAACAACGGCGACGGCACCTTCACCGATGTCACTGACCAGGCGGGGGTGGCAGCAAACATTTTCGGCACAGCAGCGATTGCGGCCGACTTCGACAATGACGGCTTTGTCGATCTCTTCGTCACTGGTTACGGCCGCGCGATTCTCTACCGCAACAAGGGCGATGGCACATTTGAGGACGTGACCGCAAAGGCTGGCATTAAAGTCGACGGATGGTCGATCAGTTCCGCCTGGCTCGACTACGATCGCGATGGATGTGTCGACCTGTTTGTAGGACGCTACGTGAAGTTCGATCCGACGTATCGCAACTTCTACGCCGCTGACAACTATCCCGGTCCCCTCGATTACGCTGCCGAAACCAACCGTCTCTACCACAACAATTGCAACGGAACTTTCACCGACGTGACTGACAAGTCTGGAATCGGCGCCTACAAGGGCCGCACCATGGGTGTGACCGCGGCGGACTTTGACGGCGACGGTTTTCCCGACATCTACGTCGCCAATGACAAGACCGAAAATTTCCTCTTCCACAACAAGCGCGATGGCACCTTCGAGGAAATCGCCGGCGACCTGGGTGTGGCCTACGGCCAGAACGGGGAGAACACGTCGGCCATGGGCCCGGTGTTTGCCGACATCGATGGCGACGGTCGCCTCGATCTCTGGGTGACAGACTCCAAGTACAACCGCCTCATGCGCAATGCCGGCACGAATGGATTCGAAGACATTGGCCCCAGCTCCGGAATTTCGCAGGCCACCGCGCAGTACACCAGTTGGGGCAGCGGCATCTACGACTTCGATAACGATGGCTGGCTCGACATTCTGATTTTCCACGGCGGATTGATTCACCTGGTCCCGCAAGAGCAGTCACTGTTTCGCGGTCTCGGAAACGGCAAATTCGCCGACGTGTCCCGCGAGGCCGGCCCGGTGCTTGACGTGAAAACGGTATCGCGTGGCGCCTGCTTCGCCGATTACGACAATGACGGCAAAATCGATGCCTTCGTCGTGAACTTGGGCGCACCCGGGATGCTGCTGCACAACGTGACCCAGAACAGCAATCACTGGCTCACCGTGAAGCTGAAAGGAAAGAAAAGTAATCGCGACGGCATTGGAGCGCGCCTAGAGCTTCTAACTGCCGGACGCAAGCAGATCGCCGAGCGCACCGCGGGATCAGGCTATCTCTCGCAGGATGACGGCCGCATCCATTTCGGCCTGGGCGCCGCCACCAAGGCCGACAAGCTCACCATCCGTTGGCCCAGCGGGCAAGAACAGGTTCTGGAGAATCTTTCCGTGGATCGTGTGCTCACGGTGGAGGAACCGTAGATGCCAGCGCGCACCATATCCGGCACGAGCTTTCGACTGATGGCAAAGATCACTGCCATCTTCGCCGTGGCTCTGCTGGCGGTCGCGGCCAAGCCCGCAGGCAAACAGTCCGCGGCGCTTCCAAAGGAACGCTATCTATCCCCGCTTGAAATGGTCTCCTCCCCGGATGGCCGGCTGCTCTACGTCGTCTGCCAGGACAGCGACGAAGTGCGAGTTGTCGATGTGCAATCCACCAAAGTCATCAGCAGCATCGCAGTTGGCCGCATGCCCCGCGGAATCGCAATGTCGCCCGATGGTCGTCGGCTGTACATCACGAATGCCTGGTCCGACACCGTGTCCGTAATCGATACAACAGCGCTGCAAGTCGTGCAGACGCTCCCCACCGGTTCGGAACCGAGCGGAGTCGTTTCGGACAACAACGGCACCTCACTCTATGTGGCAAACCGCTTGAGTGGCGACGTATCTGTGATCGACCTCAAAAGCGGGCAAGAAACCAAACGCCTCCTGGCTGGCCGCGGCGCCAGCTACCTGGCATTGTCTCCGGATGGAAAGTGGATCTATTGCACGCACATTTATCCAAACGCCGGCGCCTTTCGCACGCAGCCGAATTCGGAAATCACGGTCATAGATACTGCGCGGCAGACGGTAACCGAGCGCAAGCCGCTGCACAATGTGGCTGGCGTGTTTCATGTTGCGCTGTCGGCGGATGGCAGGCTGGGAGTGGCCGCTCAACTCCGGCCCAAAAATCTAATCCCGCTGGCACACGTCGAACACGGCTGGGCCTTTGGCGATTCTCTCACTCTGTTCGGCCAGGACGTTGGCGAACCCGTCCAAATCCCGATTGACGAACTCGATCGCTACTACGCCCTGCCGTGGGGCGTCGCCATCGCGTCCGACAAGTCGAAGATCTTCCTGACCACCGCGGGCTCGCAGAGTGTGACGGTGATTGATGTGGCCAGCCTGCTGAAGACGGTGCGCACGCGACGACAGCCATTCGTCAACGATCTTTCGGCCTCCACAGACTATGTGCTGGCAAGAATTCCCGTGGGCCACAATCCGCGGGGCGTTCTGCTCTCGCCAGACGGCAAGCGTCTCTTTGTCGCCAACCGCCTCGACGATAACCTCGCGGTCATCGATACGGCCACGCTCCACGTTGTATCGACAATCGACCTCGGCGGCCCCAGGAACGTCGACGCGCTTCGCCGCGGCGAGCGCCTCTTCTACACTGCGGACTTCGCCTTCCAAGGCCAGTTTGGCTGCTCCAATTGCCACCTCGACGCGACCATCGATGGCCTGCAATGGGACCTCGAACCCGATGGCTTCGGCAAGGACATCGTCGACAACCGATCGCTCGAGAACCTGGCCGGTACAGAGCCTTTCAAATGGAATGGCGGCAACGCCGACATGCCCACGGAATGCGGCCCGCGCACAGAAAAGTTTTTCTTTCGCTCCCAGAGTTTCAACCAGCAGCAACTGACCGACCTGGTGACGTTTGTCTTCTCGCTTCCTTATCGCCCCAACCGCTCCCGCCTTCCCAATGGAGATCTGACGCCTGCGCAAGAGCGCGGCAAGGCGATCTTTGAACGCACCAAGTACAAGAGCGGCAAACCGATCCCCGCCTCGAATCAGTGTGAAACGTGCCACAGCGGGCCCAAGTACACCAACCAGCAACAAGTCGACGTCGGCACCGGCAAGCTCACAGACCGCTCGCCTGTGATCGATGTGCCCCAACTTCCCAACGTCGCCTATTCCGCGCCCTATCTGCACGATGGTTCGGCGCGATCTCTGGAAGAAATTTGGACCGTGTTCAACCCGAAGGATACCCACGGGGTCAGCAACGATCTCACCAAGGACGAATTGAACGATCTCATCGAGTACTTGAAAACGCTATGAAGCCGAGAATCTGGTTCGCGATGCTAGCACTGTTCATCATGGCCTCCGTGGCCGCCGCCCAGGACATGCCGCTCTTCCGCTGGGAGAACTTCACCATCGCAAACGGCCTGCCCGACAACCACGTCTTCTGCGTGCTCGTCGATGGAAACCGCATCTGGGCTGGGACAGAAAACGGATTAGGCCTCTACGAGAACGGAGCCTGGAAAGTTTTTCGCCCCGCGGATGGCCTGGCGCATCAGGCCGTGCTGTCCCTTGCTCTCGATAAGCGCACCGGAGATGTGTGGGCCGGCACCATGGGCGGGCTGAGCCGCGTCTCCGCCGGACGCATCGACACCTTCACTCAATTAACTTCGGGCCTAAGCAACGACATTGTTTATGGAGTTGGAGTGCAAGGCGATTTTGTATGGACGGCAACTGCTGCCGGCGCCAGTCGCCTGAACACGCGCACCGGAGAATGGGCGCTGTTCAACGAGCGCAACACCCCGATGTTTGAAATCTGGACTTACTCCGTAAGCCCCGCGGAAGACAAAGTTTATTACGCGGTGTGGGGCGGCGGAGTGCTCGAATATGACGTCAAGACCGAGCGCTGGAAGGATTACAACGATCCCGACGGCGAGAATGAAATCGTGCTGATGAAGGATCAGGGGCTGATCCACGAGATCACAACCTCCGTCAGCTACGTGGACAAGATTCTGTGGGTCGCGACCTACTTCGGCGCCAGCCGCTACGACGGCCGCTACTGGCACAACTTTTTGCAGAAAGACAGCGGCCTCCCCAGCAACTTTCTCAACCAGATTAAGGGCATCGACGCCAATCGCGCGTGGTTCTCCACCGACAAAGGCCTCGCCTACTACGACGGCGCGAACTGGGCTGTCTATCGTCCTGCGCTCGATACCCACAAGCCCGAAATGTTCGTGCGCGACGCGGCCGGCGTTGTGAAAAAGATTCCAGTACACACCGCTCCTGCCCACAACTACGTTCTCGGCGTCGACTTTCAGGGGGATGACCTCTGGGTCGCAACGGCCAAGGGATTGAGCCACGGCATTCGTCTAAAGAGTTCCATCGAAACCGCACAAGTTTCGAGCACGCACAAGACGGTACGTAAGAAATAAACCAGGAGCCATGCAAATGAATGTTCAGGAGCTATTCGCGGAAGTGGCCACAGCGCCCGTTGTAAAGCGGGCGATCACCAATCATGCAGCGCTCAACGAAGCCTACGAGTACGGTAGCGCCTTTTCCCGAGGCATGCGGATCGATTTGAACGGGCTCACGGTTCTGTTGATTTCGGGCACCGCCAGCATCGACGATGCCGGCCGGACCATACACGTGGGCGATCTCCGCGCCCAACTCCGCCGCACCTTCGACAACATCACGAAGCTGCTGGCCGCGGAAGGTGCGACCTGGCACGACATCGTGCGCACCACCTGCTACCTGCGCGACATCGAGCGCGACTACCTAGCCTTCAACGAAGAGCGGACGGCCTTCTACAAAGAGCAGAAACTCGACCCATTGCCTGCTTCCACTGGAATTCAGGCGATTCTCTGCCGTCCGGATCTGTTGATTGAAATTGAAGCGATTGCCATGTTCCGGCGCGAAATGCCTACGGAGTAGCCATGCGCCTCCTGAGTATTTCCGTCATCGCCGTGGTGTTGACTAGCCCTTTGTGGGCCCAGACGTCCACTCCCTGTGCGTGCGGCCACAACCCGTCTGGTCCCCCCGCGCCCCGTTCGCTCAAGCCTTACATCGGCGCTCCGGAAGACTTGCGTCCGTTTTCGAAGTACACAACTCCCTACCACGAGTACTATCAGGATCTGGTCGAATACAACGGCGCCGCCCGCGATGTCCCCGACCCCGACCTCAAGACCCTCGACGAGATTCGAATCGGATTTCTGGCGCCTCTCTACGACCACCCCGAACAGGTGCTCGGCAATCGCATGCTGAACGGCGCGACCATGGCGATTGACGAGGCGAACGCCGCCGGCGGCTATGGCGGCAAGCCTTTTCGGCTCGTCACTCACAACGACTATGACAACTGGCAACTGAGCAAATCTGCGACGGTTGGCACCTCGAAAGACTCCGCCATTTGGGGCGCGGCCTCTAACGATGCCGTCCGGATGATTTACGAAGACAAGGTTTGGGCAATGTTCGGTTCCATCAGCTCGGAATCCACCCACATCGCCCTGCGCCTCACACTGAAAGCTGAAACTCCGTTGGTGAACAGCGCGTCCACCGATCCCACGATTCCGGAAACCGGCATCCCGTGGTATTTCACCGTTCTTCAAGACGATCGCCTGCAAGGTTATACGCTGGCGCGCCACATCTATACCGACCTGGGTATGAAGCGAGTCGCCATCCTGCGCCTCAACGACCGCTACGGTCGCTTCGGAGTGCTGAAATTCCGCGATGCCTCTCGCCGCCTTGGCCATCCCGTGGTCATCGAGCAAAAGTTTATGCGGGGCGATACCGACTTCCGCCGCCAGCTCCAGGTCATCGAAGATTCCCGCGTCGATGCCATCGTCCTGTGGACGGACATCGGCCCCGCCGCGATGATCCTGCAACAAATGCAGGAACTGGGCATGAAGCAGCGCGTGTTCGGCAGCCATCGCACCATCGGCAATGAACTGATTAATCTCGCTGGACCCGCCGCCGAAGGCTTCGAAGCAGTTTTTCCTTATGATCCCAACCGTACCGACCCGGCCTGGCAGGAGTTCACTGCTCGCTACGAAGCGCGCTACCATGAGAAGCTGGATCATTTCGCCGCCCTGGCCTACGATGCGATGAAAATCCTGCTCGAGGCAATCTGCCGCGCCGGCCTGAACAAAGGCCGGATCCGCGATGCCCTCACCGCCACGCAAACTTACAAAGGCGTCACCGGAGACATGGTTTTCGATCCCAACTGCAAAAACATCGCGCCCCTGTTCCTCGCCCATGTTCACGACGGCGCCATCGACTACCGGCGCATCACCATGGAAAAGCCATACGCCCGAGTAGGCGAGAATGGCGTTCAGTATGCCGGGCCGACCCTCCCCGACGAACAAGCCAGCATTCTGAAAGTTGGCGTCTTCGGGCCTCATGCTGACGAACTCATCCGATCCCCCGAAACAGTTCGCATGCTGAGCGCCTTCAACGCCACCGGCAAGCACCTTTCGCTGATTGCAATTCCGTCCGAAACTTCGTGGGGCAGGGCCTCCGACGATCTGGTGAAGGCTGTCTACCAGGAACACGTACTGGCGCTGATTGCGCTGGACCGCCCTTCCAGTCATCTTGCCGAACAGATTGCGGTGAAATCATTCGTCCCCGTCGTGGCCATCTCGTCCGACCGCGCTCTTACCTCAACCAATATTCCATGGATCTTCCGCCTTCCGGAGGGCACCACTCTGCAGCAGGCCTTGCGCTGCCTGTCCGCCGCGATCAGACAGGCCGGCCCGAACCGGGCCAGCATCCGCGAGCTCCTAGCCTCCGGCAAGCCCCTAGCTGGAACGCGTTTCGAGTCGACCGGTGAGCTGAAGTAGAGCTGGCATTGCACACCTAAACATTACGGACTGATACCGTCCGAGCGGGGTTCCCTCCATCGTGCCCCTGGGCCTCCGGCCTGAGCAACAAAACACATAAGAGATAATTGGCTAGCCAAAATCATTTAAAATGCAGGTTCTCTGCGCAGAAAATGATCGACAGCAACAGCCGAAGAGTTCGAGTAATTGACTCCCACACCGGCGGCGAGCCGACGCGGTTGGTTGTCAGCGGAGGCCCCGATCTCGGGATTGGCCCACTGGCCGCGCGACTGGAACGTTTTCGCAGCCAGCACGACAGTTTTCGCTCCGCAGTTGTGAACGAGCCGCGGGGCTCCGACGTCATGGTGGGAGCCTTGTTGTGCGAGCCCATCGATCCCGCCTGCGCCGCCGGCGTCATCTTCTTTAATAATGTAGGTTATCTCGGCATGTGCGGGCACGGGACTATCGGTCTCGTGGCGACGCTATCCTTTATGAAGCGGATCAAGCCCGGAGAGCACCGCATCGAGACTCCGGTAGGAACCGTGAGCGCCGTCCTGCACTCTAACAGGGAGGTCACGGTGAACAACGTTGCGAGCTATCGCATGGCCGCGAACGTGGAAGTGGATGTGCCGCGCTACGGCAAGGTGCACGGCGACGTGGCTTGGGGAGGCAACTGGTTTTTCCTGGTGCGCGGCCACAACATGGAACTATCGCTGAACAACATCGAGCACCTTACCGACTTCACGTGGGCGATCCGCCAAGCCCTTCGTGAACAGGGAATTACCGGAGCCGGAAATCAGGAGATTGACCACATCGAGCTTTTTGGGCCGTCCCATCTGGCCGCCGTCGACAGCAAGAATTTCGTGCTCTGCCCCGGCAAAGCCTATGATCGGTCCCCATGCGGCACCGGAACTAGCGCCAAGCTGGCCTGTCTCTATGCGGACGGAAAAATCCGCGAAGGCCAGGTTTGGAAGCAGGAGAGCATTGTCGGGAGTCTCTTTGAAGGTAGCATTACGGTCCGAGAGGGCAAAGTGCATCCCAGCATCAAAGGTTCTGCCTTTGTGAATGCCGAGGCTGAACTGGTCCTGGATCCGCTCGATCCATTTTGCATGGGGATTCGTGCGTGAAGACGCTATGAAGGCACACGAACTCACTCAGCACTTTGAGAAAATCCTCGGCGATCATCCCAGGATCTTCCGCGCGCCCGGACGCGTCAACCTGATTGGTGAACACACCGACTACAACGACGGCTTCGTCATGCCCGCCGCTGTCGCCTTTTCCACCTATGTGGCGATCGCCGCACGCCCGGATCGCAAGCTGGGCATTCATTCCGAAGAATTCTCCGGCAATTTCGATTTTGATCTCGACCACCTGCCTGAGCAGCGCACCGGCGCGTGGTGTGACTACGTGCTGGGCGTCGCCAGCATCCTTCGGCAACGGGGGCATGAGCTTCAGGGCGCGAACTTGTTTGTACACGGCGAGGTTCCCGTTGCCGCGGGACTGAGCTCCTCCGCGGCTCTTGAAGTCGCCTCCGCGCTTGCTCTGATGAGCCTGGGCGAGACGCAACTGCCGCTGACCGAGGTTGCCCAACTCTGCCGTCAAGCTGAGAACAGTTTTGTCGGCGCCCGCGTCGGAATCATGGACCAGTTCGTCTCCTGCCTCGGAAAAGCAGGGCACGCTCTCCTCCTCGATTGCCGCTCCCTCGAATATCAGCTTGTTCCCATCCCCGCCGGCATTTCGCTTGTAGTCTGCAACACCATGACCAAGCACGATCACGCGACGGGTGCCTACAACACTCGCCGCGACGAGTGCGAAGAAGGAGTCAGGTGTTTTCAGAAGTGGAATCCCGCAGTCCGCGCCCTGCGCGATGTATCTGTCCGAATGTTGGAGCAGCACCTCAACGAACTTCCCACCATGATTGGGAAACGCTGTTCTCATGTGGTCCGCGAGAATCAGCGCACGCTCGACGCCGCTCGTTCGCTTGCAGCAGGCGATCTACCTCAGATAGGGAAGCTGATGCGCGAGTCGCACGACAGCCTGCGGGATCTTTACGAGGTCAGTTGCAGGGAACTCGACATCATGATCGAAGCGGCCGAAGGCTTGCCAGGCTTCTGTGGTGGACGCATGACTGGAGGTGGCTTCGGAGGATGCACGGTCAACCTCGTGCGCGAAGAACATGCCAAGGACTTCGCGCAGCAGATTGCCGAACGTTATCGACAGCATACAGGGATCAATCCCCAAGTATACCTTTGCACTGCGGAAGATGGAGCCGGAGAACTCAGCTAGTGCCTGATTGATCTCCAGTGTTTGGCGACCACCCTTGCAGTTTCACCAGCCAATTCGCCGGTTCCGGGAGAATGGCGAACTTGGGCAGATCCCCGCGCACCATCGCCACTTCATCGCAGCAATGAAACCGCGGACACGCGTGGCAGTCTTTGTAGATCTTGTCGGGAAGATCCTCGCGTTGAGCGACCGAGAATCCCTGACCCGCGAAGAAATCCGGCTTGCGCGTGAACAGGCAGATGCAATCCACGCGATGGCGCTTCGCCTCTGCGAGCAGGGCTTTCACCAGCCGTCCGCCGCCGCCTTTACCCTGAGCCCAAGGCGCAACGGTGATCGACCGAATTTCGGCCAGGTGCGTGCCATACAGATGCAGCGCTCCGCAACCGATGATGCGCCCATCGTCTTCGAGGACCACGAAGTCTCTGACGTTCTCGCAGATCTCCGGAAGAGTGCGCGGCAGCAGCGTGCCGTCGCCAGAGTATGCCCCAATCAACTCATGAATCTGCTGTGCGTCGGGCAAGATTGCTTTACGCGTGCGCATGGGCCTCCTCGCGAAGAGAGTCGATCCTCTTTCTAGTGGCGTTGATTGCCGGCCGTAGGCGGCTCGGTGCCGTGCCCCCCGGAACATCATGAACGGCCAGCACAGAAGCCAGCTTCAGCGATTCATAGAAATCCTGATCGAAGGCCGGACTGAGCGATCGCAACTCCTCGAGCGGCAAATCCTGAAGCTCGCAGCTCCGCTCGATACACATCTGCACTGCCTTGCCAATCCGCTCATGCGCAAGTCTCGAAGGCACACCCCGCTTAACCAAATAAGTCGCCGCTGCCCACGCATTCATAAATCCCGACTGTGCCGCCTGCTGCATGCGCTCCTGATTGAATTCCATCGCCTTCATCCATCCCGCCACCAGCGGCAACATTTGCAAAAGTGTGTCCGAAGAATCGAAGAGCGGCTCCTGCGTTTCCTGTAAATCTTTGTTGTAGGCCAGAGGCAAACCCTTGACTGCGACCATGAGCGCGGTGGCATTTCCCAGGACTCGTCCACTCTTGCCCCGCACCAACTCCAACAGATCCGGATTCTTCTTTTGCGGCATCGCACTGCTGCCCGTCGAGTAAGCCTCCGGCAGAACCACAAAGCTGTATTCCTGCGAAGAAAACAAAATCATCTCCTCCGCCCAGCGGCTTAGATGCAAAGCCTGCAGCGACAGCGCGTTGACAAACTCAAGCGCAAAGTCTCGGTCGCTGGTAGCGTCGATGCTGTTCGCCGTCGCGCCGTCGAACCCAAGATTGTCGGCCATGAAGTCCCGATCCAGCGAGAGCGTCGCACCGGCCACTGCCCCCGACCCCAGCGGGCAAACGTTCAGCCGCTTTCGGCAGTCCGCCAGTCGTTCCGCGTCCCGCAAGAACATTTCCACATAGGCCAGCAGCCAATGTCCGAGCAGAACCGGTTCAGCCCTTTGCAAGTGCGTATACGCTGGCATGGCAGCATCCGCGGCCTGATCCGCGCGATCCGCCAGCACACTGCACAACTCGGCCAGTTCGTGCCGCAGTTGATCGATGGTTGCTCTCACGTACAGCCGCAGATCGGTTGCAATCTGTTCATTGCGGCTGCGGCCGCTGTGCAGCTTGTAGCCGGTCTCCCCGATCAGGGCGACAAGCTCCTTCTCGACGAAATGATGAACGTCTTCCGCTTCATCGTCATCGAGGAATGCCGGCGACTTCGCTGCCTTCTCGCCGATCTGTCTCAGCCCCTGCAGAATGCCGATCAATTCGTCGGACGATAGAATGCCGGCCGCCTTCAGCGCCCGCGCGTGCGCGTTGCTGGCCATGAGTTCGCACTTCAGCAGTCGGCGATCGAAGCTGAACGACCGCTGCCAGCGCTCGAAATCAGGGTCCAGCGGTTGCCGGAACCTTCCCGACCACATTTTCATCGCGCGACCTCCACGGGAGAGCGCGCCCGCGACCGCGACGGCAATCCAAGAATCCGAATGAACCCAGCCGCGTCCTTCTGGTCGTAGCTGTCCCCCATCGTGAACGATGAAAGATCGGTACGGTACAGCGAGTGTTCCGACTCGCGGCTGACCACAGAGACATTGCCCTTGTACAAAGACAGCGTGACACTACCAGTCATTTCTTTCTGCGTGCTCTCGACGAAGGCATCGAGCGCCTCGCGTAACGGCGTGAACCACAGACCGAAATAAACCATCTCCGCGTACTTCAGCCCGATGTGCTGCTTGAAGTGCGCGACCTCGCGCTCCAGGCACAACGCCTCCAGTTCGCGGTGAGCCGTGATCAGGAGCGTGCCCCCAGGAGTTTCGTAACATCCCCGCGACTTGATCCCCACAAAACGATTCTCCACCAGATCCACACGTCCGATAGCATTGCGAGCGCCAATTTCGTTCAGCAACTCCACCAGTGATACGGGCTCCATTTCCATCCCGTTCACCGAAATCGGAATTCCCTCTGCGAAGCCGATGCTCACCTGCTCTTCCTTATCCGGCGCCTCTTGCGGCGAGCGCGTAATCTGCCACGTGGTCGACAAAGGCGCGTTCCCGGCATCTTCCAATTCGCCGCCTTCATGGCTGATATGCCACAGGTTGCGATCGCGGCTGTGAATCTTCTCGCGGCTGGCCGCCACCGGAATCCCATGCTGCTCGGCGTAATCCAGGCAGTCTTCGCGCGACTTCAACGACCATTCCCGCCAAGGTGCAATGATCTTCAACTCCGGAGCCAGCGCCTGATAAGTCAGTTCAAACCGAACCTGGTCGTTGCCCTTGCCCGTGCATCCATGCGCAACGGCCGTCGCACCTTCGCGCAGCGCCACTTCCACTTGATGCTTCGCAATCACAGGACGGGCCAGCGAAGTCCCAAGCAGATACTTATGCTCATACACCGCCCCAGCTTTCAAAGCAGGGAACACGTATCCGGTCAGAAATTCTTCGCGGAGATCTTCCACGATTACCTTGCTGGCTCCGGTCGCATAGGCTTTCTCGACCACAGCCTCAATGTCGTCTCCCTGTCCAACATCGCCCACCATGGCGATGACGTCGTAGGAGTAGTTCTCTTTCAGCCAAGGAATAATGATCGACGTGTCCAATCCACCGGAATAAGCGAGAACCACTGTTTCAGGCATGAGCGCTCCTAACGGGCAGACGCACCGCGCCGCCCAACAATAAATAGAGAATAGATTTTTGAACGTGCAGCCGGTTTTCCGCCTGCTCGAAGATGACGGAGTTCTCCGAGTCCATCACCTCATTGGTGACTTCCTCGCCTCGATGTGCCGGCAGACAGTGCATGAACACCGCGTGGGGCGCGGCTTCCGCGATGAGTTCCCGATTCACTTGGTATGGCGGAAATATCGCAGCGCGCTGCCCGGCTTCCTGTTCCTGACCCATGCTCGCCCACGCGTCAGTGTAAACCGCGTCCACTCCGGCGACTGCGGCATGGGGATCCATCAGCAACTCGATTCGAGCGCCAGTCTCTTTTGCGATCTTTCGCGCATCGGCAACCATCTGCGCCTTCGGCGAGTATCCCTTCGGCGTAGCGATTCGAATCGTAGAGCCAAGGCAGGCGCAAGTTAGCAAGAGCGAATGCGCCACGTTGTTGCCGTCGCCAACATAGGCCAGCGAGATCTTCTTGAGATCGCCAAACCGCTCCTGCAACGTGAAGTAGTCCGCCAGCGCCTGGCACGGATGCTCCAAATCGCTAAGCGCGTTGATCACCGGGACCGAAGCATAACGAGCCATGCCTTCGATAGTTCCCTGCGCGAAGGTCCGCAGCACGATCACGTCCACCCAGCGCTCCAGGTTGTGCGCAATATCGCTCAGCGTTTCGCGAGCATCCAGCCGGTTCTGCGACTGATCCACGAACATGGCGGTGCCGCCGAGGCTCGTCATCCCAGCTTCGAACGTCAGCCGAGTTCTGAGCGAAGGCTTCTCAAAGAACATCACCATTTGTTTCCCCGCCAGCGACCGTTGAAAAACGGACGGACGAGACTTCATCAGTTCCGCCAGATGCAGCACGGCCTGTACCCCTTGTGGTCCGAGATCGCGCGTCGAAACCAAGTCTGGGCACCAGAAGATGCCGGGAAAGGTTTCCGGCGCCGCCGGAACTCTGCTTTGTAGTGGACTGTTCAACTCTGACTCCTATCCTGAATCTTCATTCCTGCCCTCATGCGCAGGTGACCTCGGTCCCACAAGTCAGTTTGGTGAGGTAGAACTGCGGCAGCGCCTCCGCTTCCGCAGCCGGTAATATCCGCACCCTGCCCACGCCCTGCTTGAGCGCCTGCTTACAGGCTTCCAACTTCGGCAACATGCCTCCGGTGACGATCGATCCCTCCACCATATCCTGCGCCTGCTTGGTGCTCAGCCACGGAATCACTGCTCCTTCCGCGTCTTTCACTCCGGGCACATCGGTGAGAAAAATGAGCGCATTCGCGTGGCAGGCTGCGGCGCAAGCAGCCGCCATCTCGTCCGCGTTCACGTTGTAATACTCGCCGTCCGCTCCCAGAGCGAGCGATGCGAGAACGGGAATTCCGCCCTGCTGCCACAGCGCTTCGATCCAGCACGGTTCCGCAAAACAAATCTCCCCGACGAACCCCAGGTCGTTGCCGCGAATATGTTTCCGCCGCGCCCGGAACGACATGCCATCGCCGCCGCAGAATCCCACCGCGGGCATCCCCGCGGCCTGTATCGCGGCCACGAGTTTCTTGTTGACCATCCCACCCAGCACCATCAGCGCTACATCGCGAGTTTCCGCATCGGTCACACGCAGCCCGCCAATAAATTCGCTTTGCTTCCCCAGTTGTTTCAGCACGCGCGTCAGCGCGCTGCCGCCGCCGTGAACCACGGCCACGCGATGACCATCCTGCGCCAGTTCCGCAATCGCCCGAGCGCACTTCCGCAAAGTGGCAGCATCCTCCAGTGCGGCTCCTCCGATTTTGACCACGATCGTCACTGCAGTCCCTCTTCTTCCGACCATCCATACATCAGATTCATGTTCTGCACCGCCTGCCCTGCCGCGCCCTTCAGCAGGTTGTCGATGCAGGAAATCAGCACCAACCGCCGGCCATCCTCCGCCAGGCAAAATCCGAGATCGCAGTAGTTCGTCTGCAGCGAAAACTGCACCTGCGGTAGCTTCGGCGTTGGAAACACCCGTACCCAGTGTTTGCCCGAATAAAAATTCCGAAAGCAGGATTCCACCTCCAGTGGCGTCATTTCCTGGCTGAGGTGCAAATAGATGGTTGACAGAATCCCTCGCGGAATCGGAAGCAGGTGCGGCGTAAAGATCAATTCCTGCTCGCCGAGTGCCAGTTGTTCGACAATCTCGCCCACGTGTCGGTGATTGAACACCGAATATGCGGACAAGTTGTCGGCCACCGACACAAAGTGCGTCTTGGCCGTCGGTTCCTTGCCGGCGCCAGATACGCCGGACTTCGAATCGGAGACGATCCCGCGATTTCGATCGACTACTCCAGCCTTGAGCAGGGGTGCCAGAGCCAGAATCACCGACGTTGCGTAGCATCCGGGATTCGCCACCAGCGCGGCATTGGCCACGCGATCGCCATTTAATTCCGGCAGTCCGTAAACAGCCTTCTCCGTCAATTGCGCCGCCGTGACCGCATCCGAGTCCTCAAAGTTGTAGATCGCGCGGTGTTGCTCCTGCTTCAATCGCCAAGCTCCGCTGAGATCGATGACGCGCAGTCCGTGAGACAGCGCCTCCGGCACCAGCGCACGCGATGCCTCGTGCGGCGTCGCCAGAAACAGTAACTCCACTCCCTGTTGCTTCATCGCTGGCCACGAGAGCGAATGCAGTGGATATCCACCGTTACCGGAAAGAACCGGAAACACGTCCGCCAAATCCAAAGCACTTCCATTGTCGGCAGAGCGCCGCAGCAGAACCGGTTTCTCCAGCCGCGGATGACGCAGAAGAATCCGCGTCAGTTCCAGGCCGGAATAGCCGGTCGCGCCCAACACAGCGGTTTTAAGCTTCGCGCTCATCTAGCTCAGCATTTCCTCAATCCGGCTCGCCAGCTTTCGGGCCTCATCCTTGTCGGGGCAAACAATCAGGATGGTGTCGTCGCCGGCAATCGTGCCCACGACCTCGGTCCAATCTGTCTCGTCCAATGCCGCTGCTACGGGTTGCGCGCTGCCCACAATGGTTTTAATAACCAGCAGGTTCTGGGCGGAACGGATTTCGAGCACGAACTCGCGCACCAAGCGCGACACCGGAGGCAGCGCAACGCCGCCAGGACCGTCACTGTGGGGCAGGGAATAGCCGTGCGACGTCTTGCTCAGATTCAGATCGCGGATGTCTCGCGAGAGGGTCGCCTGTCCGACCTTAAACCCCCGCTTGCGCAGGAGGCGCTGAAGGTCCTCCTGGCTGGCGATGGTCCCGTGCTTAAGCACGTCCAGGACCGCCCGTTGCCGTAGTGTTTTTTTCATTACGAATAAATATGCATGCTAATGCATAAATATTTGTCTATCTTACGGGCCTTGATGGAAATGTCAAGCGGAAAGGCTGCCGCCGTTTACCTTCCGGAGCCTGATCGGCTCCCATCGAGAACCTCAGACCATGAAAAACGCGCGAGGAATGCTGCCGCTTGGTAGACTACTTCGCGGTCGAGAAGCGCGGGCAGTCGAGCACCAGACGAATGAACCCGAAACCCACACTGACGGCGGAGTTGATTGCGGAGTTCCTGGGCACTTTTGTGCTGATCCTGTTTGGCACAGGAGTGGTCGCCATGGTCGTGCTGTTTCCGACGAGTAACCCCGGTGAGACCATTCACGGCGGCTTCACCAACATCACTCTCGGCTGGGGACTCGGGGTGACCATGGGCATCTACGTCGCCGGCAAGGTTTCCGGGGCGCATCTCAATCCCGCCGTGACCCTGGCCTTCGCGGTCTTCCGCGGATTTCCGTGGCGCAAGGTGCTGCCCTACTCCATTGCTCAGACTGCCGGAGCCTTTGCTGCCGCCGCGCTCGTATTCTGGAATTACTTGCCCGCCTTTCGCCAGGTCGATCCGCAATTGCAACGTACCGCGGGGATATTCACCACCTTCCCGGCCTTCCCTGGCTTGCCGCAGTCCGGCTTTCTGGATCAGACGATCGGCACCGCACTGTTGGTACTTTTGGTGTTCGCGATCATTGACGAATTCAATGCGCCTCCGGGCGCGAATCTCACTCCACTGCTGATCGGTTTGGTCGTCGTGGCCATCGGCGTCAGTTTCGGCGGCATGCACGGATATGCCATCAATCCCGCGCGGGACTTCGGCCCTCGCCTGTTTACTGTGTTCGCGGGCTTTCGTAACAATGGCCTCAATGACGGAACGCACGTGTGGTGGATTCCTGTGGTCGCACCATTGCTTGGAGGCTTGCTGGGAGCCGCTATCTACGACTTCGGCATCCGGCGCTTCTTGCGCCCTTCCTAGCAGACTCGTGCCACACAGACTGTTCGAGGAGGAACTGTGCAATATGTTCTAGCGCTCGACCAGGGCACCACCAGTTCGCGAGCCCTCCTGTTCGATCAGGAAGGCAGCATTCGCGCGGTCGCCCAACGTGAATTCGATCAGATCTTCCCGCAGCCCGGCTGGGTCGAGCACCATCCGGAGCAGATTGCTTCCTCCCAGATCGCAGTTGCTCTCGACGCTCTGGCGAAGGTTGGTGCGCGGCCCCACGACGTAGCTGCGGTCGGCATCGCCAACCAGCGCGAGACCACGATCGTGTGGAATCGCGATACCGGAGAACCGGTCTACAACGCGATCGTTTGGCAAGACCGTCGCACCGCCGATTTCTGCGAGCGCCTCAGGAGCGAGGGTCACAGTCCTCTGATCCAGCAGCGCACCGGTCTGCTGATTGATGCTTATTTCTCAGCCAGCAAAATTTCGTGGATTCTAGACAACATTCCCAGCGCGCGCGGCGATGCTGAAGGGGGCAAGCTCGCCTTCGGTACGGTGGATAGCTGGCTGCTCTGGAAGCTGACGGGCGGCCGGGTTCACGCGACCGATGCCAGCAACGCCTCGCGCACTATGCTCTTCAACATTCACACAGGCGCATGGGACCGCGAACTTCTCGATCTGTTTCGAGTCCCTATATCAATGATGCCCGCCGTGCTTTCATCAAGCGAAGTCTACGGAGAAGTGAGCGCGGTGAAAGGATTGGAAAAGATTCCTCTCGCAGGCATTGCCGGCGATCAGCAAGCAGCATTGTTTGGCCAGCGCTGCACGAGTCTCGGCATGACGAAGAATACTTACGGCACCGGATGCTTCATGCTGCAGAACACCGGCCAGCGCGCTGTCCCGTCGTCCAATCGATTGGTGACGACGGTTGCCTGGAAAATAAAAGACACGACCGAGTACGCCCTTGAAGGCAGCGTCTTTATTGGCGGTGCGGTCGTCCAGTGGCTGCGCGACGGACTGGGTTTGATTCGACGCTCAGAAGAAGTCGAGGCGCTGGCGAAGTCCGTACCGGACAATGGCGGCGTATATTTCGTTCCCGCCTTCGTTGGATTGGGCGCGCCCCATTGGGACTCATACGCGCGCGGCTCGATCTTCGGGCTCACCCGCGGCGCCACCGCCGGTCACTTGGCCCGCGCAGGGTTGGAGAGCATTGCCTATCAAGTTGCCGACCTGCTGGATGCGATGCGCCGTGATTCCGGAGCATCACTGCCCGAACTTCGCGTGGATGGCGGCGCTGCGGCCAACGACAGCCTCATGCAATTTCAGTCCGACATTCTGGGCGCGCCTGTCGTCCGCCCAGCCGTGACGGAAACGACTGCGCTGGGAGCGGCATACCTAGCCAGCCTCAGTGTTGGTTTTTGGAAAGGCGGCCTCGACGCATCCGCCGCGTCAAAAGATCGCCGCTTTGAACCGCAAATGCCAGCGTCTCAAGCGCGGCAATTGCGGAACCGCTGGAACGAAGCTGTCTCGCGATCCAAAAACTGGGAGTCGGGAGCGCTCGAGAGAAACGAGTAGCGCCGCCGTCCCGGCGGCTGTCCGGCGGGCGTCCTCGCCAGCCCGGCCGAAAGGGAAACGTCTTCAGGATTTATACCAGAACACTGCACCGTTGATGATTGTCGCAAGGGAAAATGGAGGGGACCGAAGTGAATAAAGTGCTCGAAGTTAGGTAGTCTACAGGTTGAGTTTCAAGAGTCTCCATCCCGACGGGCGTCATCCTGACCGTAGCCGTTGTTCAGGCGGAGGGAAGGATCGCGCGCGCGGACGAGGAAATTTCAAAATGCCGCGTACTCTTTTTCTGCCATCCCTTTTGTCGCTGATAGTTCTCACCGTTTCTCTCGCGCCTGTTCAGGCCTTGCCGCTATCCTCCGTACAAGCTTCGCGGGAAGGCGACAGCATCACGCTCGCAAATGAGGTAATCTCCGCGACGTGGTCCGTCGGTGGCGGGTCTTTGCATTGGCAAAGTTTGACCAACCATCTGACCGGAACAACTCTGCCTCTTGCCGAGAGTGTGTTGGAGTTGGTTCCCAGAGAAGGCCCGGTACTGGGTTCATCAGACTGCAAGATGCTTGCAGCGCCGGTGATCGAGGACGCACCAGTTTCGAAAGATTCCTCCAAAGCTGCCGATCGCTTGCCCGGCCGCCAAGTGCGCATCGAACTCGAAGATCCCTCCGCCAAGCTCCGTATCACTTGGACGGCAATCCTCCGCGAAGGCGCCAACTATATTCGTCAGGAAGTCACGGTCCACGCGCTGCAACAGCCCTTCGCCCTGACGCAGATCGATCTTATCGACGCGGTTATACCCGGGGCTGTCGTCTCGGGCAATGTGAAAGGATCGCCCGTCACTGCCGGATCTTGGTTCTTGGGATTCGAGCATCCCTTGTCCGACTGCCGCGTGCGCGCCGACCGCGTTTCCTGCTGGCTCTTCCGCGAACTTCCGCTGCAAGCCGGTCAAAGCGTGACCTATTCGTCGGTGATCGGCGTGACCCACGCCGCGCAGTTGCGCCGCGACTTCCTGAACTATGTGGAGCTCGAACGCGCTCATCCGTATCGAACTTTTCTGCATTACAACTCCTGGTATGACTTGGGATACTTTGGACGCTACAACGA
The DNA here is from genome assembly GCA_963707205.1 of uncultured Acidobacteriaceae bacterium. Taxonomy (GTDB): domain Bacteria; phylum Acidobacteriota; class Terriglobia; order Terriglobales; family Acidobacteriaceae; genus Sulfotelmatobacter. Next base: position 75,958 of record CAVPQE010000014.1, on the reverse strand, counting down.
GCAGAGCGCGGTCGAGGTAGTTCAGAGCTTCGGCGAGCAACTCACCAAACAACGCGGAGTGAAGCTCGACAGCTTCCTCTTCGATGATGGCTGGGACGATCCCGCGACTCTCTGGAAGTTCAATCCCGGCTTCCCGGATGGCCTAACGAAAGTTGCGCAAACCGCGGCCCGCTACGGCGCGGCTCCCGGCATCTGGCTCTCGCCATGGGGCGGCTACGACGGGCCGAAGGAGCAGCGTCTGGCTTCAGCGCGCGCGCAGGGATTTGAAACGAATGAAGGCGGGCTCGCACTCTCCGGGCCCAAATACTATCGCTACTTCCGCGATACCTGCGTCGACATGATCGAGAGATACGGCGTCAACCAGTTCAAGTTCGACGGCACGGGCAACGCGAATGAGGTCATCAAGGGCAGCGAGTTCGACAGTGACTTCGATGCGGCCATCCACTTGATCGGAGAACTGCGCGCGAAAAAGCCAGACCTCTACGTCAACCTCACCACTGGAACTTATCCTTCACCCTTCTGGCTGCTCTACGCCGATTCGATTTGGCGCGGAGGCGACGACCACAGCTTCGCCGGCGTCGGTACCAGCCGCCAGCGCTGGATCACCTATCGCGACTCGCAGATTTACCGCTGGGTCGTCGAAGAAGGCCCGCTGTTCCCGATGAATTCGCTGATGCTGCACGGCCTCATCTTTGCGCGCTACGCGGAACGCCTGGGGAGCGATCCAAGCCACGATTTTCCCGACGAAGTTCACTCCTACTTCGGCACCGGAACGCAGCTGCAGGAGATGTACATCACCCCGTCACTGCTCTCTTCCGAGGACTGGGATGTTCTGGCCGAGTCGGCGAAATGGTCGCGCGACAATGCGCAGACGCTGAAAGATTCACACTGGATCGGAGGCGATCCGGCGCGCCTGGAAGTCTATGGCTGGGCTTCGTGGTCCCCCGAGAAAGCAATCGTAACCCTCCGCAATCCAAGCGATCACCCACAGGATTTCACCGCAAGCCTGTCGACGCTTTTGGAACTCCCGGAACATTCCGCCCCTGTGTATGCCGCACGCAGCCCATGGAAAACCGACAACGCCCAAGCCCCGCTCACCATTCCCGCGCAGCGGGAGCATCGGTTTCACCTGCACCCGTTTCAAGTGCTGACCCTGGACCTGTTACCATCCTCCTAGTTGGTGATGTGGGGACAGCCGCCCTCGGCTGTCCGCCGGGCGCAGCCCGGCGATTGGTTCGAATATGCTGTGCCACTGGCATGCCGACAGCGGTGAATGCGCATGAAAGCCGCTGTCCTCGCGTCGCCGCAATCCATTTCGCAGCGCCCGCTGCGAATTACTGACATCGCAGATCCCCAACTCAAGGCCGGACATGTTCTCCTGCGCGTGCGCGCCTGTGGTGTTTGCCGCACCGATCTCCACATCGTGGAAGGCGAACTGGCGCCGAAACAGCCGGCGATGATTCCCGGCCATCAAATTGTCGGTGAGGTTGTCGGCGGCGCCACAAGAGAAATTCCGCTGGGCTCACGCGTCGGCGTTTCCTGGCTCGGCGGGACCGATGGAACCTGCTCCTACTGCAAGCGAGGTCTGGAAAATCTCTGCGACTCGCCCGCCTTCACCGGCTACACTGTCCCCGGCGGATACGCGGAATATGCCTTGGCCCGCGCCGACTTTGTCGCGCCGCTGCCCGCGGCACTCGACGATCTGCACGCCGCCCCGCTGCTCTGTGCCGGAATCATCGGCTTCCGCAGCCTTCGCGTCGCCGGTGTCGAGCCCGGTGAGCGCGTCGGCTTGTTTGGCTTCGGGGCGTCCGCACATCTTGCGATTGCTGTTCTACGCGCATGGAAGTGCGACGTGTATGTTTCCACGCGAGGAAAATCTCACCGCGACTTGGCGGCGTCGCTCGGTGCGCACTGGGTGGGAAGTGAAACCGAGAAGCCGCCCGTGGAACTCGACCGAGCCATCACCTTCGCCCCCAGCGGAGACGTGGTGATCGCCGCGCTGGGCAGCCTGCGCAAGGGCGGTGTGGTGGCGATCAATGCGATTCATCTGGACCGCATTCCGCAGTTCGACTACGACCGTCTTCTGTGGGGCGAACGCCAACTGCGCAGCGTGACCAACATGACTCGCGCCGACGCGCGTGACTTTCTCGCGTTGGCAGCGAAGATCGGTCTGAAGCCAAAGGTCACGGTCTTTCCCCTGGACCAGGCGAATGAAGCGTTGATCGCGGTGAAGAACGATGCAGTGGATGGTGCGGCCGTGCTCGCGCCGTAGTTCTGATGACTGGAGTGGGGACAGCCGCCTCGGCTGCCCCCCGGAAGTGAAAGATTTCCACAGCGTTCCTGCAGGAACACTTGTCTTACAGGTATGTACGTACATAACCGTATGAAGTACAGACCTCTCAATCGGTTGCGGATAATTCCGGGTTGAGGTGATTTGAGTCCGGTGATTTCGTCTCGCCGCCAATGCTAGGGTGGGACGCCCCTTCGACAGCTCAGGGCAGGCTCTCGCGACAGCCGGCAAGATGCCGGCGCTACCTTGCCAGGGCGAAGGCGGCTATGAAGAGAATACAAAACGCCGCGGCCTGACTCAGTTCGTTCCAACCGAGTCGACGCACCTGCAATGGCTTCGGGCTCTGCAGGAAGTAGAACCATCCGCGAAACAGGAGCGGGACAAACGCGATCAGCGCGATCCACGGCATCAGTCCATGCGCACAGGCTGCCGCTAGCAAAACCGCCATGACAAGCTGTCCCACTGCAAAGGTCCAGCCACGGGCGAACTTTGCTCGCCTGCCCTCGATGCGAGCGGTGTGAATTCTGAGCTGCACGTAGTGAATCTGGTTGCCGGCAAAGATCAGGTTGGCCAACCATAACATCCACGCCGTTGCGCCAAATTTCCCCGTGATCACGTAGTAGGTAGCGGGGCCCGACGCAGTCAAGCCAATCGTCCCGACAATTTCAGAAAGCATTCGTATTCGCTGCGCCAACTGTTTGCTCGAGGATCGCCGGGCCTCGCCCTGGCTGGACAGCCGAGGCGGCTGTCGCCACGCGAGTTTCAGAAGCGCCTGGCCTATGAACGCTGCAACCGCAGCGGCTCCGATCAGCCACAGGAGCGGATTCTGCCACTTCCACAGCAACGCACCCAAGGCCAGCGCCGCTACTGCGCCCAACGCCGCGATCAACGCCCCGACTACACGCCGTTCGTCTGTCGTTTGCGCCCGCATGGCAGACGTGCCCAGCAAACTCTCCACCGGAGTTCGCAGCCAGAACAGAGCTAGTGCAGCCACCAGCAACAACAAGACTGGAAGAAGGTGGTTGCTTTCGTGGAATGCGACGCCTGCGCCCGTAACCATGGGTGCGAGCAACAGCCCCCATGCGCCGTGTTCCCGCGGGAGTATCAGCGCACGCCAACGTTCTCGGCGCGCTTTGTCCTGCGCAGCTTCATCTGCGCCGCAGCGCCCTACGCCTTCGATGCTGCATTCGTTCGCCGCCATCAGCGCCATCCGGCCATATGAATGTGCTGCATGCCTTTCACGGCGCGCATGTATTGCGCCCGCTCAAACGCGCCGGGATCGGGGCACCGAAGCTGGCTCATGCTGCCTTGCATCTGCGCCACCGATTCGTACTCGTGCTCTTCCATCCAGTCGCGCAGCTCGCGCTCCACGTGACGCAAATGATTGATGCCGTTGCGCATCAGAGACGAGCACATCATGGTAACGTTGGCGCCAACCATGAGCAGTTTGATGACGTCTTCGGCGCCATGCACTCCGCCGGTAGCCGCCAAATCGGCCTTCACCCGGCCATGCAGAATTCCGATCCAGGTAAGGGGCAGGCGCAGCGCTTGCGGCGTGCTCAACAGAACGTTGGGACGAATTTCGAGTTCTTCGAGGTCGATGTCCGGCTGGTAAAAGCGATTGAAGAGTACGAGTGCGTCCGCTCCGGTTTTATCCAGGCGATTCGCCATATTCGACAGGTTGCTGAAGAATGGGCTCAACTTTACCGCGACCGGAATGGTGACCGTGGCCTTCACGGCCCGCAGAATGTCTAAATAGGTTTTTTCAATGTCCTCTGCCGTCAACTTTGGATCGGTAGGGATGTAGTAGACGTTGCATTCGATCGCGTCCGCGCCCGCTCGTTCGATTTCTCCGGCGAATTTCGTCCATCCGCCCAGGGTTGAGCCGTTGAGGCTGGCAATGATCGGAATGCTCACCGAGGCCTTTGCCTTGCGGATGTGATCGAGGTAGCCCTCAGGCCCGGTGTGAAATTCGCTCGGCTGCGGAAAGTAGGTGAGCGATTCGGCAAAACTCTCCGTGCCTGCGGCGAGATGATACTCGAGGTCCATTGCCTCCTGGCGCAACTGCTCCTCGAAGAGCGAGTAGAGCACCACGGCCGAAGCGCCCGCTGCTTCCAAGCGGCAAATTCCATCCACATCGCGGGAGAGCGGCGAAGCCGAGGCTACGAGGGGCGAGTGCAGCTTCATGCCGAGATAGTTCGTGCTGAGATCGATCATGACTTCCTCCTCGCGCGGCTAGCGCGGAGTTCCCGTCGGTGCTGGTTTGACGGCGGGCGGCGCCGGTTTTTCTGTGGCATCCTTTGCAGCAACTGCCGGTTCGGTTTTGCGGCTGGCCATGTATTCGTACATGCGGTAGCGATTCTCCACGTCCTGCTGTGCCAGCTTCCACAAGCGCTTTGCGTCTTCCGGTTTGCTCTTGGTGAGCATCTTGAAGCGCGTCTGCTGCAGCATGTACTCCTGGACTTTACGCGTAGGAGCGCGCGAGTCCAGCACCAGTGGATTTTCGCCCGCCGTGGCGCGTTCGGGATTGTAGCGGTAGAGCAGCCACTGGCCCGATTCGACCGCAACCTTCTGATCGCTCATCGCCGTGGTCATGTCAATGCCGTGGGCGATGCAGTGCGAATAGGCAATGATGATGCTCGGCCCGTCGTAGGCTTCCGCTTCCAGAAACGCTTTGAGGGTGTGCTCGTCTTTCGCGCCCATGGCCACGCTGGCGACGTAGACGTTGCCGTAGGTCATGGCCATGAGTCCGAGGTCTTTCTTTGGACCTGGCTTTCCTCCCGCGGCAAACTTCGCGACCGCGCCGCGCGGGGTGGACTTCGAGGCTTGCCCGCCGGTGTTCGAGTAAACCTCGGTGTCGAGCACAAGCAGGTTCACGTTGCGCCCGCTGGCGAGCACATGGTCGAGCCCTCCGTAGCCGATGTCATAGGCCCAACCGTCGCCACCGACGATCCACACGCTCTTCTTGACCAGCATGTCGACTACGGAGCGAAGTTGCTTCGCATCCGCCGAGTTGAGGTTGGCGAGCTTTTCTTTCAAAAGGTCAACGCGCTGGCGCTGTTCGTAGATGTCAGCTTCGTCTTTTTGCTTCGCGTTGAGGATGGCCGTCACCAGTTCTTCGCCCGCAGTTCCAGCTAAACGGCGCAACAACTCGTGGGCAAATTCGGTCTGCTTGTCGATGGAGACGCGGAAACCCAGCCCGAATTCAGCATTGTCTTCGAACAGGGAATTGGACCAGGCTGGCCCGCGGCCATCGGAGTTCTTGGCCCAGGGCGTGGTCGGCAGGTTGCCGCCATAGATCGAAGAGCAGCCGGTCGCATTGGCCACCACGGCCCGATCGCCGAACAGTTGCGAAACCAGCTTCAGATAAGGAGTTTCGCCGCATCCCGAGCATGCGCCCGAGAACTCGAACAGCGGTTCCTGCACTTGCTGCTGGCGGATCGTCCCCACCTTAATCTTTCTGCGATCGAGTTCCGGAATCTTCAGGAAGAAGTCCCAGTTCTCACTCTCCGGGGCGCGCAACGGAGGCTGCGGCAGCATGTTGATAGCCTTCAGCCGCACCTCACTCTTGTTCTTGACCGGGCAAACATCGACGCAGACGCCGCACCCGGTGCAATCTTCCGGAGCGACCTGGATGGTGTACTTCATGCCCGACCATTCCTTGTCGCGCGCATCGCATGCCTTGAAAGTGGCCGGCGCACCTTCCAGTTGTTTGCTGTCGTACACCTTGATCCGTATGACGGCGTGCGGACAAACCATCGCGCACTTGCCGCATTGGATGCAGATCTTGGAATCCCAGGCGGGAATCTCCAGAGCCAGGTTGCGCTTCTCCCACTTCGCTGTGCCTGTGGGGAACGTGCCGTCACAGGAGAATGCGCTCACCGGAAGTTCGTCGCCCCGGCCAGCATAGATTGTGCCCAGAACGTCGTGCTCGAACTTCGGGGCCCCGGGAAACGCGGCTGGGATTTCGCTTTTGCTGCTGACACGGTCTGGAATCTTCACTTCAAACAGGTGAGCCAGCGTGGCGTCGACTGCTTGCATATTCTTCTGTACTACGTCCTCGCCCTTGCGGCCGTAGGTGTAGCGAATGGACTCACGAATCGCGTCGATGGCTTCGTCGCGAGGCAGAACTTTCGAGATCGCGAAGAAGCATACCTGCATGATGGTGTTCATCCGCGAACCCATGCCGGCTTCCTGGGCGACCTGGTAGGCATCGATCGCGTAGAGCTTCGCTTTCTTGGCGATCAGTTGCGACTGTACCTCGCGGGGCAGGTGGTCCCAGACTTCATATCGATCAAACGGGCTGTTGACCAGAAACACGCCGCCCGGAACCAGCGCGCTCAGCATGTCGTAGCGCTCGAGGAAAATCCACTGGTGGCAGGCGATGAAGTTCGCTTTGGAGACCAGGTAGCTGGAATGGATCGGTTGCGGCCCGAAGCGCAGGTGCGAGACCGTCATCGCGCCGGACTTTTTGGAGTCGTAAACAAAGTATCCTTGGCCATAGTTGTCGGTGTTTTCGCCAATGATCTTGATGGAATTCTTGTTGGCGCCCACGGTGCCGTCCGCGCCCAGACCATAAAACAGAGCGCGGACCACGCTGTCGGGTTCGGTGGAGAACGCGGCGTCGTAGTCGAGGCTGGTGTGGCTAACGTCGTCCTGAATGCCAATCGTGAAATGATCTTTCGGCTGCTTCTGCTTCAGGTTGTCGAAAACGGCCTTGACCATCGCCGGAGTGAATTCCTTGGACGACAGGCCGTATCGCCCGCCGACCACTCCGGGCGCGGTTTTCAGTTTTCCGTAGCCCAGCTTCAAGCCCTCATGCAGGGCGTTCACCACGTCGAGGTATAGAGGTTCGCCGATTGCCCCGGACTCCTTGGTGCGATCGAGAACGGAAATCTGGCGAACGCTGGCGGGCAAGGCTTCCATGAACGACTTCACGCAGAAAGGCCGGTACAAGCGCACTTTGAGCAGTCCCACTTTCTCTCCGTGGGCATTCAAGTATTCGACCGCCTCGTGCGCGGCCTCGGCACCGGAGCCCATCATGACGATGACGCGCTCGGCGTCGGGAGCGCCGACGTAATCGAACAGATGGTAGGAGCGTCCCACGATCTCGGCGAACTTGTTCATGGTCGCCTGCACTTTGGCTGGGCAGACATCGTAGTAGGAATTGGCCGTCTCGCGAATCTGGAAGAACACGTCAGGATTCTGTGCCGTGCCGCGCAGCACCGGATGATCGGGCGAGAGCGCGCGCTGGCGGTGCTCGATGATGCGGTCCATGTTGAGCAGCGTCCGCATGTCGTCTTCATTGAGCATTTCGATCTTGTTGACTTCGTGCGAGGTGCGGAATCCGTCGAAGAAATGCAGGAAGGGAATGCGGGTTTCGAGCGACGCGGCATGGGCGATCAGGGCGAGGTCCATCGCCTCCTGCACCGAGTTCGAGCAGAGCATGGCCCATCCCGTGGCGCGGCAGAACATCACGTCAGAGTGGTCACCAAAGATCGAAAGCGCGTGAGTGGCCAAGGTGCGTGCCGTTACGTGAAACACCGCCGGCGTCAGCTCTCCAGCGATCTTGTTCATGTTCGGGATCATGAGCAGCAATCCCTGCGACGCGGTAAACGTCGTGGCCAGCGATCCGGTCTGCAGGGCGCCGTGCACTGCCCCGGCAGCGCCGCCTTCGCTCTGCATCTCGATCACATGGGGCACGCTGCCCCAGGCATTGGGAACATTTTCCGACGACCACTGGTCCGCCCACTCACCCATCGGCGACGAGGGAGTGATCGGGTAAATGGCGATCACCTCGCTGGCCCGGTAAGCGACATTGGCGACCGCTTCGTTGGCGTCCATGGTCTTGAATTTGCGCTTCATTGACAACCCCCATTCCGACATATCGATCGCGGTCACGGGCGTAACCACCACCTTAGTTTTCAGGATGCAGGAATAGGGCGGTATATGTCGGGACTCGGGTTCACAGAGGGGTGTGATTACAATCACAAATTCCCAAGGAGGAACTGCCACCAGCGTGTTTTTTTGGACTGGATTCCAGGAAGGTGAGCAAGGCCCCGTCCCGCCCCGGCAAGGCGCCGCAGGAACAAAGGACGGAGCTTACTCAGCCTAGAGTTTGCACTATGAACCGCCCCCCAATCGTGATCGACGGACGAGCAGGACCACCACACTGGCTCCGGCGAGGATCAACATGATGCGATGGTACAGGTCATTGCTGGCTGTGCGAGGACCGGCACCGACTGCCAAGGCAACCATACCCAGTAGCACCCCACCCACGGCGACAAAGTTGGCCGTCAGCGCCAGGCCTTTTTTTGCCCCTGCCGTGCGCAACAGCGCCGCTGCGCCCCCGCCAAGAGCAGTCCGCAGATGGTTTCTACGATGGCGGCGGGAAGGATTCTCGGTTCATGAAACGGTCCGAGGGCAACGCCCGCGTGCTGCACGGCGCCGAACAGGAAGACGCTGGCGTTTGCGAACATAAGCAAGGGAGCTAGCGCTTTCATGCTGCCACCTCGGAGGATGCCAACCGGCGGGTGATCGACTTCGGCAGTAGGAATCCCGTAGCGATCAGCCAAACGAAGCTTGGAAAACGAGTGAGCGGGACGAGGAACAAAGCCTGCGGCGCAATCAGGTTCAGCCAACTAAGTTCGCCGCATACCGCGAGCCCAAGGCCAAGCCACACAACCCACTTGGGCAGGAGCTTCAGGAACGCGGCAGGGACCGACACCCGGCCATCAGCAGACCCATGGGCATCGAGAAGCCGGGGAGATGCGGGCCTCGATGTTGCACCGGGACAGCTGGATTTGCGGTTGCGCCTGCGAAAACCATAAATGTGTCTCCCACGAGAAATTGATTCTACTACATAATCATTTATATAATAAATCATTATATGATGCTACTATTATTTGCGTGACGGACAAGAAAGCTGTGGATCGCCGACCGATCGGGGCTGCCTTCCTTCTGGCGCAGCTCGGGTCACATGGGGCACGCCGGTTTAACGAACGAGTTGCGGAGATTGGGCTAACGGCTCCCGATGCGGGGTTGCTGCGCAAGATTGCGTCCGACCCTGGGGTTAGCCAGCAATCCTTGGCGGGACATCTTGGAGTAATGCCCAGCCGCATGGTCGCGCTGGTCGACGGACTGGAAGCCAAAGGAATGGTCGAGCGGCGGCGGAGCACAGAGGATCGTCGCAACTACGCGCTCCACCTGACGGAGCGGGGGCGTCAGGCACTGGGTGAGCTCTCCCGGATTGCTGCCGAGCACGAAGAGAGTCTCTGCGCTGCCCTTAGCAAAGAGGAGAGGGCGCAATTGAAGGAGTTATGCCGGCGCATCGCAGAGCAGCAGGGTCTGACAGCGGGTGTGCATCCCGGATACGGTCAGATGGGGAGAAGGAAATAAGATCTCCGAAATCAAAGCTGCCGGGAAAGTAAAGCTACGGGCCGACCCCTCCGGTATGACAGTCGGCACAGGTTACCTGGGTCAGATCTCCTATATCGACGGGATGCTTGAAAGTCGGCGACGCCGTGGTGGCCATGCTGGTCGTGCCTTCGGTTTCGGACAGGAGAGCGTGGCACTGAGTGCAGTCCTTGCTGATGACCTTGCCGTCGGCGCTGAGGTGCTGGCCGTCATGGCAACGGAAGCAGCCGTTGTAGTAATAGTGCCCTAGGTTGTTGGGATGAGTCTGCCAATTCAACTTCATCTCGGGGAACGTCGTACGACGAAAAATCTCCTGGACCTCCGTGACCGCGTTGCGGATCGCGAGTGCTTTGGACTTCGACAGGTCGGGATATTTGCTTTCGTAAAAACCCTGAATCCCGCTCGCGATGCCATGCATGGCCTCGTCGGTGGTGGCATAGGTCCCCGTAAGCACCGTGACCGCTTCTTGTTTGATGAACGGCAGAGAAACGTCTAGACGGCTGCCGGCCAGAGATTGATCGACCGACTGGTCCGGGGGAACGTAGATGTGGGTTGGGCGGTTGTGACAATCGACGCAATCCATGTGGTGCCGGGGAGCCTTGGCAATCTGATCTTTGCTGAGCGTTGAGTCCTTGGCGTAATACTCGGTGACCCGTCCCTGCAGATCTTCCACATGAATGTAGGGAATGATCTGGCGCTTCTCATCCGCCGCCACATAGTCGATCTTGTTGCCGATGTTCATGTGCCAGTGAATGCCTTCGGGCGCGCCCGTGGCGGGATCTCCGCCGCCGGTCTTAATGATCATTCGGATCTGGCGCACCGTGTTCGTTTCATCATTCGCGTAGTGGGTGAAGATTTTGAGTTGGCCGCCATAGAATTTCTTCGGCCAGTGACACTGCTCGCAAGTTTCCTGGGCGGGACGCAAATTGTGCACCGGCGTGGGAATCGGTCGAGGGTAGGTATTGAATACAGTGGCAAAAACCTGCCGGCTGCCGGAGAGCTTGGACTTCACAAACCAGGTCGCGCCAGCTCCTACGTGGCACTCTGCACAGGCCACACGGGCATGCGGAGAAAGTTGATACGCGGTGTATTCCGGACTCATGACGGTGTGGCACAACTGACCACAAAACGCCGTAGACTCAGTGAACTCGTAGGCTTTATAACTGCCGGCGGTGCTTACCATGACGAACACCACCAGGAACGTCGCGAACGAGATCACCGCGCTGCGTTGCGTGGGATCGTTGAGATCGATGCGGGGATAGAAGGCAGTCGGCGGCACCTTCTTCCGGCGTTCCAGCAGTTCGCCGCCCAGCATGAGCAGCAAGCCCAGAATCAGGAACGCGGGCGACACCATGTAGGCCAAGATTCCGACATAGGGACTGGGCTTGACGGCGATGGCGTCGATTATGACAAACAGGAAAATGTTGGCCAGGCTGACGATGGCCAGCGCGATGCCTGCCAGGCTGATCGGGTTGCGCAGCAGCATGCGCGAACGGTGCCAGGGCTCCACCTGAGGCGGTGGAGTGTTCTCAGTGTCCATGTCTAGTCTCAGTGGCCTCGGGTTCTTCTTGCTCGGCCGCGACTTCAACTCCGCCGCCGTCGTCGCCTGGCTCGGCGGACGTTTTCGCGATCACCGTGGTGTCGAGTCCGTGCTCATCCTGATAGTGGTGCAGGGTCATTTTTCCATCCCACCAAGCCCAGTTCATGGGGTAAACATCCGGGTCGAAGAATACTTGGTAGAAGTGCCAGACGATGATCGCCAAGGTCGCGAGTACTGCTTCATAGAAGTGAATGGCAGTCGCGACATCGAGCCACCAGCGCGGCATGTGATTGCCGACAAGAACCTTGGCCCACAGCATGATTCCGGTGACGGCCATGACGATCATGCCCCAGACCAGAGCCCAGTATTCAGCCTTTTCCGCGTAATTGAAGCGGGCAAACTCAGGCTTGCGTGAAGTCAGACCCAGATAATAGCAGACATTCTGCCACGCACCCCGCGCATCGTCCAGCGTGGGGAGTAAATCGAGGACCAGTTTTCGTCCTTCGCGGCTGAAAGCGATGTCGAAGATGTGGTAAATGCTGACTCCAATGAGAACCACTGCCGCGATGCGATGCAGGAAGCGGCGCAGGTGCTCACTCATGGCCAGCATCACCGCAAACCAGGAATCCGGGAACTTCAAGGCAAAGCCCGTCAGCACCAACACGATGAAGCTGGTGAGCAGGGTGGCGTGCTGCAGCCGGAAACGGAGCGGCATGCGCATCACGAAATCGTGCTGCAGTTTGCGGCGCGCAATGACTTTGGCTCGCCAGATGATGAAGTTGTGCAGCAGCATGCCGCCGATAACCGCGAAGATCATGCTGAGATAGAAGCGGCGAATCCAGCGGATGGCTTTGCTGCCAACATCAGCGGAGAGTGGAGCATCCACGTGGACTTTTGCGGCGGTGAATTTTTCTGTGACTCCGGGATGGCACTGGCCGCAGGTGCGCGCGAGATTGGCGTGATTGATCGTCGACCGCGGATCGCTGGAGGGAAAAATGCTGTGAGTCCCATGGCAACTTGCGCAGTTGGCGACCACCTGTGATCCTCCGCGCGACGCCAGTCCGTGATAGCTGGCCAGATACGTGGTCTCGCGGCGGCCTTCCACGCCGAATTCCTGCGAGAGACGCATGCCTTCATGGCAGCGAGCGCACGTGGCCTGACCCACGTTTTGCGCCGAGACCGGGGAATTGGGATCGTTGAGCGACCTGATGGAGTGAATGCCGTGGCAATCGGTGCACACCGGCGCCTGCCAGTTGCCCCTGGCAATGGCTTGGCCGTGGATGCTCTGCTTGAATTCTTTGGAGATCGCGTCGTGGCATTGTCCGCACGTCGAGGGAACATTGAACTTGAAGATCGGAGACTTCGCGTCCTTGGCGTCGAGAATCTCATGCGTGCCGTGACAATCGGTGCAGACTGCGGCTTTTTCCGAGCCGGCAGAAACGGCATGCCCGTGGACGCTCTGCTCGTACGACGCCACCATCTGGGCGCTCTGTCCGCCATCCTGCATCACAAATTTTTGGCTGTGGCATGCGCCGCAGGTCGCGGGGATGTTCGTGTGGTGCACGCGCGATTTGGGGTCGCTGGCCGGCAACAGTTCGTGCGGGCTTCCGTGGCAGTCGACACACGTGGCGGCCTTGCTGTTACCGCCCTGGATGGCCTTGCCGTGGAAGCTGCGATCGTAGGCAGCCTGTTCGTCGGCATGGCAGGTCGCACAGGTGATTTTCAGGGGAGGAGTTTCGTGCCCGGCACTCTTTACGTCGGTGTGGCAGTCCACGCAGGTGAACATGCTGCCGTGGATGGAATCTTTGAAGACTTGGGGATCGACGTGCAAGCTGACCGACTTGCCGTTGACGTCGTGGGTCAGCGAGGCGTCACTGTGGCAGGCTAGACATTCGTCTGCAGTTGGTCTTGCAGGCTGCTTGCTTGCTGGTCTCTTGCCGGTGGCGTGGACGATTCCAGCAGAAAAAAATAGGGTGAGGGCGACTCCAAACGCAAAAATATTCCGCGTAGTTCGCGTGGACATGCTCTCACCCACCAATTCTTCAGAATCGAACAATCTCGGAGCGGCGGCATTGCAGCCGCCTTTCGTTAGTGATTACTTCTTGGCCAGACCACGGATGTAAGCAACCAGGCCTGTGATCTCCGTGTCTTTCAATTTGCCGTCGTAGGCCGGCATCTTGCCTTTGCCCTTGCTGATGACCTCGGTCAACTGCGCGTCCGTTTGCTTCTGCACATCGGCCGAGGTGAAGTCACGGGCGCCCATCTTCATACCCATGGACGAGCCCTTGCCGTCGGGGCCATGACACATGGCGCATTTCGCTTTGTAGGTGGCGGCTGCGTCCTGCGCCACTGCCGATGAAGAGCAGACCGCGATCGCTCCGCAAGCCAGTAGAGTTACCAGGCCCATTCGAAAAGAGAGATGTTTCATGTTTTGCTTCCTCCTGAGGAAGATGTTCCCGCACGATATCACGGAGCAAGGGTGGCCGGTCATCCGACTTGCCACAGTTCCGAAAACACGTCTCGCATGGATCGTGCTTTCGTCTCGCATCCTAAGAATTCACTCGCAGGTGTAGGATCACACGCCGACCAAAAGCGGACCTAGGGCGGAAGTCACGCGGCTCTGTGATAGTGATCACGCCCCCTTTTTGCCATGGTTTGTGATGCTTGTCACGGGCGCGCGTGCTGCCCCGCACTGCGGTTAGGATTTCCTGTACCTAGGATTTCGACATGCCCACGTCAAATCCCCCAGTCCGTACTGGCGGAGGAACTGGTTCCACCGCCGATTGGACTTCCTTTCCGTCCGAGCCGGAATCCACTCAGTTCCCCAATGCTCCCAAATTTCAGCTGCGCCCGCTGCAGGTGACGTGGGAGATGACGCAAGCCTGTAATTGGAAGTCGGCGTCGGCTCGCGCCGGCGCGCATACGGCCCGCGAGCGGGAGCGATTCTCCACCGCGGAGGCGTTTCATCTGATCGAGGATGTGGCCGCGATGCAGGTTCCGTTGCTGGCCTTGACGGGTGGGGATCCGCTGTTGCGTCCGGACTTGTTTCCTGTGATTGAGTTTGCCTCGCGCCGATCGGTTCGCACTTCGCTTACGTTGCTTCCTACGCCGCTGCTGGATGCGGAAGCCATCGCTGAGTTGAAGGCCAGTGGCTTAATGCGCGTTGGGTTCTGGCTGCATGGTTCCACGGCTGCGCTCGACGACGCTTACCGGGCGGTTCCGGGATCGCACCGACGCACGCTCGATGCCATCGGGTCATGCCATGAAGCGCAACTTTCGGTGCAGATCAACACCCTCGTGGCGCGCCGGAACTTTCATGACGTAGATCCGATGATCGAACTGCTCACGCGCCTGGACGCGGCCTTGTGGAATGTCTTTTTCTTTGTGCCGCCGAGCCGGGAACAGGCCGGCGAACTGCTCACGGCCGACGAGCACGAACAGATCTTCGCCAAGCTCTATGCCGCGTCCAGGGTGGTTCATTTTCAGATCAAGACCACCGAGGGCCAGCACTATCAGCGCTATCTTCTGCAACAGCGCGCACGGGAATCGCGCGGCCGCATCACGGATGCGGACGTTGTTACCTGCGAGCCCACAGGAGTGAATGAAGGCAAGGGATTTGTCTTCATCAACCACCAAGGTGAGGTTTACCCGAGCCGCTTCCTGCCTCTCTCCGCGGGCAACGTGATGACCGTGCCACTGGCTGAGGTGTATGGCGATTCGCCGCTGTTTGTGTCGCTGCGCGACAGCTCCAGACTGAAAGGCAAGTGCGGACGCTGTCCCGTGCGGAATGTTTGCGGAGGATCTCGCGCCCGCGCGTATGCCATGACCGGCGACCTGTTCGCCGCCGACCCGTGCTGCGCCTACGAGCCGTAGACGGTGAGACTCTGCCCGTCCTCCCCCGCCTGAGCATTTGGTCCATGGCTGTTTCAAACTAAAAGAGGTTGCCGGTTCCCTTTTTTGGAGCACCCCCTCTCATCCCAGATTTGTGATTGAACTCACATTCAAGTGTGATTCACCAACGGCCGCGCCACGCTCCTACCAGCTGCAACTGTACCGGGCAGCAGTGGATTGATGCGGGAACGGTCCTGAGCAATGGCGAGCGAGTCAGCCTCGACCTGCAAATCGCTGAGGGCGGCGGGGCCGCTAAGGCGGGCTTCCGCAGTGGCCCCTGTTACAAATCACGCAACACTATGATCCGGATCACACGAGCCATTTCGGGAATCTTCCAGAATTGGGGCATATGACCGGGCAGATTGCGAAACTGTGCTATCCAGGTGTGACCTCAATCACCAATCCTCGTGACCAAATACACGGAGTTTCCTTACCGCCTCTGGCATTCTTGCCTCCTATTGAGGTGCCCTATGGCTCAAGACAATCGTGACATTCTGGACGTCCTCCGGTTCGAACTGAGCTTCCTGCAAGACGGAGGCTACGGACGCTCTCCCCATGCGCCCTGGCGGGCGCCTGCCGTTTTTGAAGATTCCCCCATCTGTCCCAACTTCTGCGACCCGGCGCGGCCGCATCCCTGCGAGAGTTGCCTGTTGGAGCAGTTTGTCCCCGAGGGCCGTCGTGCAGAGGCTGTGCCCTGCCGCTTCATTGAAATCACGGAACAGGGGGAATCGGTCGAGGACTTCTATCGCACCGGAACTCAGGCCGATATGGAAGAGGCTCTGGCCGGCTGGCTGCGCAGACAGATCCAGAAGATCGAGCAGGAGCGTGGTCTCTCGCCCAAACAAGGAGCGGCTTAAACCGGCAGTTCTGCGAAAGCAAAGACGATAAGGTCGGCCGAATCAATTTCGGCGCAAATGAAGTCCAGAAGTTTCTCCCAAGGAGACGTAAAAATCATGAGCGAAGATCATTCATATCGAGTAGCAGCCTGGTGGACCTCCGGCCGTACCGGTTTGGCCAAATCAGATTCCGCGCCTAACGCGATCCACTTCACGGCTCCCACCGAATTTGGCGGTCTGGAAGGCCGCTGGACGCCCGAGGAACTTTTGCTCGCCGCCGTCGCTAGTTGCTATACCACGACGTTGCGAGCCATAGCGGGCAATGCGCAATTCGACTTCACCGATCTGCAGGTGGAAGCTAGCGGCACGGTGCGCAAGGCCGAATCCGGGTACAGTTTCGCGCAGATCGTCGTCCGCCCAAATCTCAAAATTGCGTCTGCCGAGGAACGGGATCGGGCTCTCGAGTTGCTGAAACGCGCCGAAAAGTTGTGCCTGGTTTCGCGGGCCCTGGGAACGAACTTGAAGTTCGAACCGCAGCTCGAAATTACCAAACCCGCGACCGTTGCGTAAGAACAGTTCTAAGCTAAAGTGAAAGTCCTCATTGTCGGCAGGGGCGTGGTTGGAACAATTTATGGATGTGCCTTGTCCTTGGCGGGCATCGATGTCACCCATGTCGTGCGAAAGGAAAAGCTTCCTACCACTGATGCTTTAGATCTGTTGGACCTGCGGATCGGACGCTGTAGGCACGCCCAGGTGGCTTACTCTCCCAAGACAGTTCAGCAAATCAGCCCTGCGGACGGCTTCGACCTCGTGATTGTTGCTACCAAGCACTACCAGGCGGCAGAGGCTATCCACCAATACCTGCCCGATGCGCCGCGCGCAACGTTTCTATTATTCACCGCCAATTGGGACGGAACTGAGGAGATTGACCGCCTGCTGCCGCGGTCTTCCATGCTTTGGGGTTATGCCGCTGCCAGTGGTGGCGCCGACGCCCATGGCGTGCTCATCGCAACCGTAAACCCTATGGTGCGCCTCGGAATGTTGGAAGGCTCGGATCCGGAGAGGTTCAAGGCGGTGACGGAATTA
Source organism: uncultured Acidobacteriaceae bacterium (assembly GCA_963707205.1). Classification (GTDB taxonomy): domain Bacteria; phylum Acidobacteriota; class Terriglobia; order Terriglobales; family Acidobacteriaceae; genus Sulfotelmatobacter. Next base: position 58,899 of record CAVPQE010000014.1, on the reverse strand, counting down.
TTCCAAACGGCTGGTTTCACTGTGGACATTAAACCCAACATCATCGAATGGCTCTGGGTGCATCATGCGATCAATGCTGGAGGAATAGGAGTCGCTCTTTGGGCGGGAGGGATTGCCGAAGCGGCCCGGAGTTTTAAGACTTTGAGGTCGGGGGTATGGGCCATCCGCGAAGCATTGGATGTGGTGGCGGCCCGTGGCGTCAACCTGGAGCGTTATCCCGACGCGAGAAATGTATTGAACACGCCTAGCTGGATTGCGAGCCTTGCCGGTGTTTATTTCATTTGGTTCACTGAAAAAGGTCGACGCCTTCTCAAGGGGAGTCACTTCGCGAACAGCACGGAGGAGATGAAGCGCTATTACTTCGATGTGCTCAACACCGGAGAGCGCCAGGGCGTGGCCATGCCGCACCTGTCCGCGCTGCGTGAAAAGATTGAATCTTATTCGCGTCAGGCTGCTTAACGGGCTCTAACTCTGGAGATGAACTGACCAACCGTCGAAAGATTAAAGAGACCGAGGCCCTACATCATGGAGCCCCGTGTCTACGGAGAAAAATTACTAAGATCTTTCGCAGCTAGAGTTCCAGCAATGCAGCCACTGAAGATGGGTCGTCCATCGTTCGGAGTCGGAATCCCACTTTCTTGAAGATGGCCTGCGTGGCAAGATTGTCTCGCAATATTTCCCCGGAAAGCCTCTTGAACTTTTCTTCGCGGGCCACCCGGGCCACACTGGCGAGCAGCTCTGTTCCCAGGCCCAGTCCATGCCATCGATCGGAAACTAGTACGGCCGCTTCGGCTTCCGCGCGATTGATAGCGCTGAAGCGGCCGACTCCTAACACTTCGTGTTGCCCGGTCTCCAGATTGTGGCGATCCGCTACTAGTGCAAATCCACGGTCGTAGCTGCCAAAGCAGATGCGCACCAGCCGTTCATGCTCCACTCGCGTGCTCAAACTCAAGGAACAGAAATATCGCAGGTAGACGCTGCGCTCGGAAAGCGTGGTGTGAAATTGCACCATGAGTGGCTCATCTTCCGGGCGAATCGGCCGGATCGTCACTGCAGTACCATCTTTCAAGCGCCACTCCCACACATACTGCGAGGGGTACGGCCGGATCGTGGGACGCGCCAGTTGCCCGGCCTGCACGGTGGAATCGTGCACCACCACCCGAGCGTCGAGCGCAACCAATTGCTCGGGAGTTGCCAGAAGCGGATTGATATCGACCTCCTTAATCCAAGGCTGCTCTATCACAAGTTGGCTGAAGCGCACCAGCAACCCTTCGAGGGCGGTAAGGTTCACGGGCTTGCGTCCGCGCACTCCGAGCAGCGCCGAGTAGATTTTTGTCTGCTCCATCAAGCGCTGTGCCAGCGTGGTGTTCAGCGGCGGCAGCGCCAGGGCGCGGTCGCGGTAAACCTCGACCATGACTCCGCCGGAACCAAACAGGATTACAGGTCCAAACTGCGGATCGACGGTGCTGCCCAGAATCAGTTCGTATCCGTCGCGCTTCACCATGGGTTGGACCGTGACTCCAGCGAAATGTTCTGCTCCGGCTTTCTCGGCGACCGAGGACTGAATCGCGCGATAGGCGCTGCGCACTTGTTGCGCGGTCTGTAGCCTCAGACGAACCCCATCGACATCCGTTTTGTGCGCAATCGTGTTGGAAAGAAGCTTCAGGACTACCGGATAGCCGATCTCCGCAGCACAAGCGACCGATTGCTCTTCGTCTTCTGCCGCGCGCGTTTCCACCACCGGGATTCCGTAATAGGCGAGCAGTTGCTTGGCTTCAAATTCATTGAGCATGGTGCGGCCATTTCCGCGCACCCCTTGAACGAATTCACTGACTTTGCTACGGGCGCCCACGGCCACTTCCGATCCTTTCACCAACGCGGGAGTTTCATAGAGCCCGCGCAGGTTGTAGGTGTATCGCCACATGTAGGTGAAGGCGCGGGCCGCAGTGTCGGGATACGAGAATGTCGGAATGCCCGCTGCGTTCAGAATCGCAGTCCCTTCGGCCACGCCGTTGCCGCCCATCCAACTGGCCAGCAGCGGTTTGCCGGAGGAGTGCGCGAACCGTTTCATCCGCTCCGCCACTTGCGTCGGGTCCGCGTGCCCCTGGGGCGCGATGATGGCCAGCAATCCATCGCTGGCCGGATCTTTCGAAGCGATGTCGACCGCCTTCACGAAGCGCTCTGCATCCGCGTCCGCCAGCACATCCACGGGATTGCTGTGGCTCCAGTGCGAGGAGAGGAAGCTGTCCAACTGCTGCAGAGATGCGGAGGAAAGAACGGTGAGCTCTCCTCCGGTAGCCATGAGAGAGTCGGTCGCCAGAACTCCCGGACCGCCGGCGTTGGTTACGATGGTGAGCCGCGGACCGCGCGGCCGCGGCTGTTTGCTCAACACCTCCGCCATATAGAAAAGGTCTGCGATGTTCTGCACGCGCAGCACGCCGCAGCGGCGGAATGCTGCTTCCAGTACATCGTCACTTCCGGTCAACGCTCCGGTATGCGACGCGGCCGCTCGCGACGCCGCCTCCGATCGTCCAGCTTTAATCACAATGATGGGCTTGCTCAACGCGATTTCACGCGCCGCGGAAAGAAACGAACGCGCGTCTCCCACCGACTCCATGTAAAGCAGAATGCTCTTGGTGTGCGGATCGTCGCCGAAGTGATAGATGAGATCGCCCCAGCCGACGTCGAGCATGGAACCGGTCGAAACGATTGCGCTGAATCCCACTTCCTCACGCTCGCTCCAATCGAGAATCGCAGTCTGCAGCGCGCCGCTCTGGCTCAAAAATGCGACGCTGCCTTTTTGCGGCATGGCTTTTGCAAACGTCGCGTTCAGTCCAATCGTCGGATTCATGAAGCCCATGCAATTGGGTCCAATCAAACGCAACGACCCGCGATGCAGATGTTTTTTGATTTCTTCTTCGAGCAGAGCGCCCTCGTGTCCTTGCTCGCGGAATCCCGCTGAGATCACGACTGCTGATTTCACGCCCGCGTCGACACATTCTCCTATGATTTGAGGCACGATCTGCGCTGGCGTTACCACCAGCGCCAGGTCGACTCCTCCTACGATGTCTCCGATTCGCTTGTGGGTTTTAATTCCTAGGACTTCGCCGTGGCTGGGATTCACGGCATAGACTTGGATGGGAAATTTGCTTTCCAGCAAATTCGAAACTACGCTCCGGCCGACGGTGCCAGCCCGATCTGTGGCTCCGATCACAGCCGCAGAGTGAGGCAAGAACAGCGCGTCCAGTCCGGGCCGTGCAGGAGGCGCTGCAGTGTAAATCTTGCCGACGGGCGACGGCATGGAGGCGCTTGGCACTTCGCTCACTGAATTTCCTCCCGGCCAACGCGGATGCAACATTTTTTCATAACTTCAGCGAGCTAAGAAGCGACGTCTTCACCGCACACCTCACCCATAATGGCACAGTTTCCTCCACTCGTCTGTGATTGCACTGTACCTCTGATCACGAGGGTTCGTGATGGTGATCACAAGCAGAAATGCGGTGCTACAATGACTGCAAAGGGAGGTGCTCAGTGCGCGCCCCTTATGGCCTAAATATTCTTGATAATTGCCTCACGTGTCCGGTGAGAGAAGAACATCTTTTCTGTAATCTTTCTGTTCAAGCCGGGCAACGCCTTAACGAAATAAAATCCACCGCCGTCTATCCCAAGGGAGCGATGCTCTTCATTGAAGGGCAGCAACCCCGGGGCGTTTTTGTGCTCTGTGCCGGGAAAGCAAAACTTTCGACCTCTTCCCGCGAAGGCAAAACCATCATCACCAAACTCTCCGAGTCGGGAGATGTTCTCGGCCTCAATTCGGTCGTTTCCAACCGTCCGTATGAAGTTACGGCCGAGATGATGGAGCCGGGCCAGGCCAACTTCATTCCCCGTGATTCCCTGATTCAGTTCCTGAAGGACAATGGGGAAGTGGCCTTGCGTGTCGCCGAACAGTTGAGCCGCAACTACTACACCGCGTACGAGGAGATCCGCACTCTGGGTCTCAGCACCTCGCCCTCGGAAAAGTTTGCCAAGCTCCTGCTGTCCTGGTCGACCAAAACGCTACAGAACGACGGATCTTCGCAGGTGAAGCTCACGCTCACCCATGAAGAGATTGCGGAGATCATCGGGACCACCCGTGAAACTGTCAGTCGCCTGTTTTCTGAATTCAAGAAGAAACAGCTGCTGCAGCTCAAAGGGTCGACCCTCGTGATTCGCAACCGGCCGGCGCTGGAAAAGATCGTCCAGTCCTAACTGGACACGGAGGGACAGCCCCGCCCTTCGACTTCAGGGCAGGCTCTCGGCTGCCCGGCCGAACGCAGTGAGGCGGTACTACGTCGCCGAGAGTGCCACTCTCCGCGGCGCGCTGGCCTTTTCATCCGGCAACCGTTAACACTGGACAAGGCGCGTTCCGTACGACTTCGTGCACCGCAGCCCACGGAAGATGTGCAGCCATTTTCGCGGACGCGGTCCGGTTCGCTCCCATCACGATCAAATCGACTTTGAACTTGGCGCTTGCCGTTAGGATTCCCTCGGTCAAGAAGTCGGTGCCCACGACATACTTGGGCTCCTGCTCGAGGCCAGTTTCCGCAGGCAAACATTCCTTCAATTGCTGGAGGGCGCGTTTGCGGGAGGTGCCCTCCCACTCCTCCACCTCGTCAGCGGCCGCGGTGGCCGGTGCATACGCCGACAGACTCGCTGAAGTCGACGGAATGGGCGGAATCATGTGCAACAGGATCAGCTGCGCCTGCTGTGCTCGGGCCAGCGCCAACGCCAGGGGCAGAGCCTTCGCGGATCCTTTGCCGAAGTCGGTGGCGAATAGGATCGTGTGAAATCCGGGTCCGCGAGTGAACGCTGCAATCTCCACCTGCGGACCGATCGTCATCACCGGGCAGGGTGCAATGCGCAGCAGTTCGTCGGCAACGGAGCCTAGCGCCAGCTTCTGCAAGCCTCCGCGCCCTCGCGTTCCGATGACCAGCAGGTCGATTGCTTTCTCCTCGATCACCGTCAGTACCTGCATCGCCACGTGTCCGTGTCTTATAAAGGTTCCAATCTGGCGTTCGGGTCTCAATTCGTTCAGCAAGGCTCTGATTTGCTTCTCGGCGGCAATGCGTTCCAGGTCAAGTTCGGGCGGATTCTCCGGAGCCGCGTGCTTACGATCCGGATGCAATACATGGATTATGGATAACTGCGCCTTGTATTCGGCAGCCAGCGCCAGCCCCTCGCACAGGGCTCGCCGGGAAGGTTCCGAAAAATCTGTTGCCACCAGAACGTTTCGGAACGCCACACCGGTCGTCGACGATTTCAATGGAGTGTTCAATTCTGCAACGGTCATAGGTACCTCCTTGCCGCCCTTACTTCATCTATCTTCACGGCCTGCAGCTGACCCGCGTGCTCGCGGGCGCCTTCTTCGCAGCTTGTCCTTATCCGCGGGCGGCGCCAGCGGAGTCGCTACTTTGCTGGGCCGGCGCACTAGTTTCACCTGCGTTCCACCCCAGATCAGTGTCATTTCTCTTGAGCATCGTTCGCACAGCCAGAATCGCTCCTCTAGCGCCGGATTCAGCGTTCCCGTCGCGGTTTGTACTTCAGGGGTGGGAGCCAAGCAGAAGATTTTCCCTTCGTGGAGATATCGAAGAATCTCGGAGCACTCGGGATTCGCGCACTTGGACAGCATGGCGCACTCCTGCCAGCCGTACGCTCAAAATACTATGCCCACAGAGCCACAAATGAGGTGACGGCAGATACAAAATCAGGTGACCTTCATCACCCGCTTGGCCCTGACAACCGCCGCCAGAGGCACTCGCCCGCTGGGTTACAATCGCTCCCAGATGACGATGAAAATAGTTCGGTTGAGAGTCGCCGCCACTTCTCTGATAGCCATCTTTGTTCATTCCGGCGTAGCACAAACCCTTTCGACGGGATCCACGGCAGACGGCTCCGCGGTACGGGCGCAGTCGACGGCATCGGCCGCAGAAACCCCCAGCGATGCTGAGATGGCCGAACGCATACGCCAGGAGTTCCGCCACGCATGGGAAGGTTACAAGCAATATGCATGGGGGCACGATGCGCTCAAGCCGCTGAGCAAGAGTTATCACGACTGGTATGGCGTGCCGCTGCTCATGTCGCCCGTCGACGGTCTCGACACGATGATTCTGATGGGCATGAACGATGAGGCGACGCAGACTCGCGAATACATCGTCAAGAACCTGTCGTTCGACCGCGACATCTACGTCAAGAATTTTGAAATCACGATCCGCCTGCTAGGCGGCCTGCTCAGCAGCTATCAACTCACCGGCGACCATCGTTTGCTCGCGCTGGCGGACGACTTGGGAATCCGCCTGTTGCCAGCATTCAACTCTCCAACGGGAATGCCGTACGTCTATGTCAACCTGAAAACCGGCGCCGTTCGCGGCGAGCTGACGAATCCTGCCGAGGTGGGTACGCTGCTGATTGAGTTTGGCACGCTCAGCAAGCTGACCGGGAAACCCATCTACTATGAGAAAGCCAAGCGCTCCGTGGTCGAACTTTACAACCGCCGCTCGCCCATTGGGCTGGTCGGCTCGACCATCAACGTAAAGACCGGCCAGTGGACAGATCCGGTCAGCCACATTAGCGGAGGCATCGACTCCTACTACGAATATCTGCTGAAGGCTTGGCTGCTGTTCGACGACAAAGATTGTGAGCGGATGTGGAAGGCGAGCATCGCGGCGGTGAACAAATATCTCGCCGACCAGGCGCCAGTCGGCTTTTGGTATGGCCAGGCGAACATGAATACCGGCGCCCGTACGGGCACCGACTTCGGAGCGCTGGACGCATTCTTTCCCGGCACGCTCGCTTTATCCGGAGATCTCGAGCGGGCAAGGAAACTGGAAGACTCGGCTTACAAAATGTGGACGACCTTCGGCATCGAGCCGGAGGAGATGAATTACATGACGATGAAGATTACTTATGACGGTTACGCGCTGCGTCCGGAGATCATCGAGTCCGCTTATTACCTCCGCCATTTCACGAACGATCCGCGTTACCGCGAAATGGGAAAGACCTTCTTCGATAGCCTGACAAAATACTGCCGCACCGACGTGGCCTATGCCGCCCTGAGCGACGTTGAGAAGAAAACCAAGAAGAACGAGATGGAAAGCTTCTTCTTCGCCGAGACCCTCAAGTACTTGTACCTACTCTACGCCCCGCCGGAAACCATCGACCTGAGCAAAGTCGTCTTCAACACCGAAGCCCATCCCATCCGCAGGACATGGTAGCGACAGATCTGCCCTGACCCTATGACCCAAATTCACTGTGCCGCTCTCCTTTTCGACATGGACGGAGTCCTCATCAACTCCACTCCCGCCGTCGCACGCGTCTGGCGGCGCTGGGCCATCGAGCACGGCTTCAACCCGGAAGAAGTCGTTGCCCGTGCTCACGGACGTCCCAGCCTCACGACGGTCCGTGAATATCTCCCCAACGCCGATCACGAAGCCGAGAACCGCGAGGTCGAGCGCCGTGAAATCGAAGACCTCGAAGGCGTTGTCCCGCTGCCCGGCGCGCTCGACTTGTTGGCCAGCCTTCCCGAGGACCGTTGGACCATTGTTACGTCGTGTACGCGCCCCCTCGCCGAAGTCCGCATCCAAGCTGCCGGCCTGCCACTGCCAAAAAGACTGATCACCTCCAACGACATCAATCACGGCAAGCCGCATCCCGAGCCGTATCTGAAAGGCGCTTCCGTTCTAGGGTTTCCGGCGGCGGAATGTATTGTTCTCGAAGATGTCCCTGCCGGCGTCCGCGCGGGCAAGGCAGCCGGGGCGAAAGTCATCGCCTTCAAAACTACAGTTCAAGAATCTCTGTTGCGGGAAGCGGGCGCCGACTGGATCTTGAACAATTGCTCCGATATTCGCTTGCTCGGTTACGGCACAGACTTGAACCTGGCTCTCAGAGCAACGTAGAAGAAGGATTGGAGATTCAAATTTCCTTCTACCCTCGCGTGGTTTATGTTCCCGGATGGCGCATCATTGAATACCTCGGTCGATTGAGGCTCTGATACCCCATCCCCCGTATATGAATCGATCCTCCCCGGAGTAAACTTGCTCCTGTCACCCTGGGAATTTTTGTTGGAATCTTGTTGGAAGGAGAGACCACAATATGAAGCACAGGCCGCTGATTTTGTTTGCCAGTTTACTTGCAATCGTCACTCTGGGCGCGGCCCAGGACACTCAACCCTCCGCCAAATCGCAGGAGCGGATTATCCGAGAGGTCCGCCATGAACTGCTGATGCTCCCTTACCTCGGCGTCTTCGACGACATCGCCTATAAGGTGGACGGATCCACCGTCACTTTGTTTGGGCAAGTCGTGCGGCCCGTTCTCAAATCGGACGCCGAAAATGCCGTCAAACGTATTGAAGGCGTCGAGAAGGTGGATAACCAGATTGAGGTTCTTCCTCCATCCTCCATGGACGACCGCCTTCGTATCGCGCTGTTCCGCGCGATTTACCAATACCCCGCGCTGCAGAGATACGAGCTCGGCGTGCAGAAGCCCATCCGGATTATCGTCAAGAATGGCCGTGTAACCCTGGAGGGAGTTGTGGACGGCGAAGCCGATAAGAATCTCGTCGGTCTGCGCGCCAACAGCGTTCCCGGCAGCGCGCAGAGCTGCTACGAGGCAACCCGAGACTCAGTGCGACATTTCCGTCTCAAGCCCCAAGCTCCTTCCCGCGTATAATGCTCCCGGATTCGACTTCCGCCCCGACGCGGAGCAATCGGAGGAACGCAATCATGAGTTTGCATGCTATGAACCGCCGCACATTTCTTGAAACCGCCACCACCGTCACCGCCGCCACGCTATTGACCAGCCGCCTGGGTTGGGCCGCCAGCGAACACAAAATTGATAAGGTCGGCTTGCAACTCTATACCGTGCGCGATCTGATGAAAACCGACTTCGACGGCACCATCGCCAAGGTCGCCCAGATCGGCTACAAGGAAGTGGAATTTGCCGGATACTTCGGTCGCACTGCCCAGCAAGTCCGCGCTGCGGTCGACAAGAACGGTCTATCGGCGGTTTCCACCCATATTCAATACGACGAACTCGACGACCAATTTCCCTCCGTCATCGAGACTTCCAAGACGATTGGCATGAAGTACATTGTCTGCCCCTGGATCCCCGAGGAGCTGCGCAAATCTCCCGATATCTGGAAGCAGGCCGCCGCGAAATTTAATCATTGCGGAGAGCAGACCAAGAAGGCCGGCATTCAGTTCGCCTATCACAATCACTGGTTCGAATTTCTTCCCGTCAATGGCAAACTTCCCTATGATCAGCTTCTCAAAGAATGCGACGCCAATCTGGTGAAGATGGAAATGGATCTCTGCTGGATCACCGCGGCAGGAGGCGATCCAGTGAAATATTTCAATCTCTATCCCGGACGCTTCCCGCTGGTTCACGTCAAGGATCTCAAGAAACTTCCCACCATCACCACCGGGGGATCGCAGAACTTCGGCGACACTGTGGACCTGACTGCCGTCGGCAGCGGCATGATCGACTGGAAGAAACTCTTCGCGCAATCCGAAAAGGCGGGGATCAAGCATTACATCGTCGAGCACGACAAGCCCGAGAACCCGTTCGAGAGCATCACGAAGAGCTACGAATATCTGAACAAACTGCGCTGGTAAGGCCTCTGTAAACGTGTGGTGTCGCTCTATGTGCCAGAAAACGAAGGGGATGATTGCCTATTGACATTTGTCCAAAAATGAATATAAAATACTCCATAACTGGAGTAGATGATGAATGCCTTGGCGGTTGTTCCGGATATCGGCCTCGACCTTCGAAAGTTGCCGGACTTGGCGGATGCCGCTACTCGCGCGCGTCTCAGCTCGCCGGCAATCTCCGCATTTTTCGCCATCGTTGAGAAGTGGGGGTTGCGCAACGAAGACGCGATGGCGCTACTCGGTGGTGCTTCCCACGGTCGCTACTACGAGCTGAAAAAGAATCGCAAGGGACTTCTCTCGCAGGACGAACTCACGCGCATCTCGCTCCTGATCGGCATCTTCAAGGCGCTGAACATTCTCTTCAGCCAGCGCCTGGCGAACCAGTGGACCTCGCGCCCGAACTCGAATCCCATGTTCAACAATGCCCCGCCGTTGGAGTTGCTGGTTCGTGGCGGAGTCCCAGGCATGATCGGCGTGCGTCGCCTGCTCGATCATCGTCGCGGCGGCCGATGAAGTTCTGACGGGACAAGCTGTGCTCGGAACCACTCCTATCGATCAGCGCGATACCCATCGGCTGATTCCCGCCCAATTCGCCGACGGCGGCGCCTCAGTACTCACGCGTCTTACCGACGATCCCAAGACGCTCGAAGGCATCTTCGAACTCGACAACGCCACCAACGACCGCCTGCTTGCTGAATCGCGACTCTCTCCGGGCATTGATGAAAGGGAACTCGTCTTCGGAATTCCTTCTTACCGAATTATCAACGCTGCGTTTTGCCATCCCTCGCCCACAGGATCGCGCTTCAATTCCGCCGATCGGGGTGCATGGTACGCATCGTTCGAGTTGGAGACGTCACAAGCGGAAGTTGCCTATCACCGCCAGTTGTGGCTCAGAGAGACCGCGTGGGAAGAAGAAGACACCGCCGATTATCTCGACTACCTCGCGGACTTCCGGGCGGAATTCCACGATCTTCGCACTTCGACGGAGCATGTCGAGTGTCTTTCGCCCACCAGTTATGCCGCCTCGCAGGCGTTCGCCGCCCGGCTGCTTGAACTTGGCTCCGCGGGAATCGTCTACCCGTGCGTCCGTCGTGCAGGCGGAACCTGCCTCGTCTGTTTTCGCCCCGTGCTGGTCACGAACGTGCGTAAAGGCAGCATCTTCACGTTCACATTTCCCGATTCACACACGTCGCCGCGGATCCGCCGCGCGTAAAGCATCGCGGTCAATAGCGAGAGGTTATGTCTTGCCGAACGGCTGTTCCAACGACAACGGCTTTGGCGTGAACAGTTCCGCGCCGTTCTCCGTGATGTGCATGTCGTCTTCAATCCGTATGCCGAACTCACCGCGAATATAAATTCCCGGTTCATTGCTGGTAGTCATGTTCGCCTGCAGCTTGGTTGGGTTGCCGCGGACCAGGTACGGCCATTCGTGTCCATCCATGCCCATGCCGTGCCCGAGTCGGTGGGTGAAGTATTTGTAGTCAGGACCATACCCTCCATCCGTGACAACTTTACGGGCCGCCGCATCGATCGATCCACACTCGGCTCCCGGACGCGCCGCCGCCAGCGCCGCCGACTGCGCCCGGAGCACAATGTCGAAGACGCTGTTCATTTTGTCGGAGGCCTTGCCCAGCACGTACGTTCGCGTGATGTCCGACTGGTATCCCTCCACCGCGCATCCGCCGTCCATCAGAACGATAGTGCCTTCGTGCACTACCTGCGGCGTGACCGAGCCGTGAGGAAAAGCCGAAAACTCGCCTACCTGCACGTCGGCTCCGCCGCTGAAGCCCAGCCGCTCATGAGCTTTCTGCACCAAAGCTTCCAGTTGCGGTTGCGTCATCCCATCTTTTACCGCCAGATACGCCGCCTGGTAGGCCGCGAGCGTTACCTGCGCCGCCAGTCGCATCAATGCGATTTCGTGAGCGCTCTTGATCATGCGGCATCCGGAAGTTACCGGTGTCGCGCTTGCGATCGTCGCCTGCGAAGCGGCCTTGGCGATGCCATCGGCAAAAACGAAGCGTACCGTCTCCTCGATTCCCAGCTTGCCGCTGCCAATGCCGCGGTCTTTCAGCCCTTGCGCGATGCGCTGGTACGGGCTCTCGTCTTCCTGCCACACGCGCACATCGGGCTGCTCGCCATCCGGTGCGTTGGCAATCTGTTCGCGCGCCCGTCCCTCTTCAAACGCCGGACAGACATAGAACGCCCCGCCTTTCGCGGGCAGCACCAGCACGAACGTGCGCTCCCCTCCCCACCAGCGGATGCCGGTGAAGTATCGCATCGACGTGCCTTCCATCAGCAAGATGGCGTCCAGCGCATTCTTGCTCATCAGTTGGCGGGCGCGTTCCTGCCGCTCCTGGCGCTCTTGGCGCGAGATCGGCGTGGCCTCGCTCTTGCGCGACTTCAGCTTCGCCAGCGAAGGCGGCAGGGAAGCGTCGGCATCCTCAGCAGCGGCAGCGCTTACCAGAGAACGGGACGCCGCTGCCATCCCCGCCGTTACACTGCTCACTTCCAGAAATCGTCGCCGCGAGATCATGCACCCTCCAAGGTAAGAATAGAGTCTGGCCATTATAGGGGAATTGCGATTTTGGATTTGAGATTTCAGATTGAAAAACGAACGCGGCGGCATACAACCGGCCGTGGAAGGTTGAGGCCAGGGCGCATCTCTCAAATAGTTATATAAAAATACGTACAAATAAACAGTACAAAGTAAGATGTATAGCTAGGACAGAGAGTTGCGGCGCCAAATCACATCTCACGTAAGATCCAGAACGCCCTTTCCGGAGCCGGAAACGGCCCTGGCTTCGACGATCGATCTCGAGGCTGGGGAAATCTTCATGCGCAACAAAACTGCACGTTCTGGAGCTTGCAAAGGGCTTCCTGCGACTTATCAACCACTTATACGAAGGCTCAATGATTACAAAGAAAGTGAGCTGGAGAAACCATGCGGAATCAAAGTGCTCAGGCGGCTCCAAGCAAAGACCAGATGCCGGCTCTAGCCGCTGGGGTATGCTCTCACTCACCCATGGAATCTGGCTTTCAATGCGCCGCCTGCGGAGAATGGAACATAACTTCCGTGGACGAATCCGCCGGACGCCGCCAGAACTATGTGGAAGACTGCCAGGTCTGCTGCAAGCCGAATGTGTTGCGCGTCGAATACGACGCATCGTCGCAGGAATTCTTTATTTGTGCGGAACTGGAATGAACAAAAACGGACCTCGGACCTCAGACTTCAGCCCGAGATTGTAGCGGCGGGCAGTCGCCCTTGTCCGACGTCGACCTCCTCGCCCTCCTCCTCGGCTCGCGCTATAGTTACTGGCATCACAAAAGGACGGACCGCAATGGCAACTGGCTACAGCGCTGGCAGGATGGTGGCCCACAACATGGTGACCACGCAGTTTGAACTCGATGGCTTCCGGGTGACGCGCACGCTGGGCGTGGTGCGCGGCATCGTGGTGCGCTCGCGTTCGATCTTCGGAACCATCGGTGCCGGGCTGCAGACGCTGGTCGGCGGCAACATCACGCTGCTCACCAACCTGTGCGAGAAGACACGCCAGGAAGCTTTCGACCTGATGCTGCAGCACGCCGCCGAGTTAGGCGGGAACGCCGTGGTGGGCGCGCGCTACGACGCGACCGAAGTCATGCAGGGCGTCACCGAAGTGTTGGCCTACGGCACGGCCGTGTTCGTGGAACCGGCGAAGTAGAAGGCACGGGAAGAACGAGCCGCGGCAGAAGTCGCCGCGGCATGGACGGGTCAACCACCCGTCCCCACACAGAGCCCTCTCTCATCTCCTTAGCCTTCGAACTAGACCTTCCTCGCTGTTGGCGTTGCAGGCGAACTCGATTCTGTTGTTGGTGCTTTGTACAGCCAGCCCGCGACCAGCGCGGCCAGGATAGCTCCCAGCCACATTTCAACCATCCATCCAAACGGAAGCGCGCGGCCGACGGCGGACCATGTGGCCTGCGCGAAGTTGCCCGGAAAGCCGGCGAAGAAACCGGCTAGGAATCCGACCTTCAGCGCGGTGCCGGGACCGGGCCCCAAGCCCTGCCGCGCCCAGGCATAAAGATGCGCGACTGCAATCGCCAGAATGAACAGCAGCACGATCCACTGCGCCACGAAAAAAGGATAGCGCGGCGTTTTCAGAAAGTGCCCGGCATTCTGCGCCGCCACGTAACGCCCGTCGGTAATGACGTAATGCCCGACGACATAGCTCCACAGCGTCCAAACTACGCCTCCTGCCAACCCCCCCAGCCAGATTCTTCCTCTATTGAGTGACACGCAACGCCTCCTGTGATGATGGATTTGCAAACAGGGCCCTGGGACGAGATGCGCGCAGTGTACACCAAATGCTTGGCCAGTGAGCAATGTTGAACAAAAACGTAACCATTCAGCGACGAGGCGTCGTTTCGACCAAACCGCCTGGCTTGCGCCCCGGCGGACTGCCGAGGCGGCTGCACCTGCCGGAGTCGTCGCTACGACAGGAGTTTCAGCAAGACTTGCTGGCGCAGGTTGAAGGTGCTTTGCATTTGGCGGCGGACGAAGAGCGCGTTGGCGATCGCGCCCAGAAACCCGAAGCCGACTTCGTATTCGATCAGGTCGCGGATGAGCGTCCCGGCAACGCCGTCGCGGGTTTCCGCTCGGAATTCGTGACGGTGATGCCAGCTCTTGAACGGACCCGTGTCCTGCACGTCGGCGAAGTAGTCATTCCATTCGAACTCAGTGATGCGTGCGATCCATTTCGCGCGCACCGGTAGGAAAGGGAAGACGCGAAAGGATGTGACGATCGTAGAGCCCACACCCGCAGCCTTGTCACTGGTGAGCCCTGGCAGCGGCAGCGGCGTGGGCATCCGATTGAGCACGATCAACTTCGTGCTGCTGGACGCGGGCATGATCCGCAGCAGGTTTTCCGGATTCGAGAAGAATGCGAACACGCGCGCGATGGGGAAGGGAACCCACTGCTCGAATTCAACAGGATGGGACATGAGTCCTTCGGGAAACTCCTATCTGAGCCCTGCAGCGATCTCACCTCTGCAATCCGTGCGAAGTTGCACAGATCCTTCGCCTGGTTCGGCATGACAACGACAGTTGATCGGCTCCGCGAACTGCAAAATTTTGATGCACCCTCCATCCGATCCGCGATTTCCACAAGAAAATCCACGCCAGTCGCGGAGATCAAGCAAAATTGTAGCGAAAGAATAGCGAAGGAACCAAGGCCGCCAACCCAACCCCTTGTGGTCGCTCGATTGGTTAACCACAAGCCTTCGTACTTTCCCAAATTGGTGTCCAAGTGGGGCAGGCACCATCAAGTTTCTGCTTGACAATAAACGACTTACAGCTAAGATGTGGTACAAAGTGGTACGAAGTGGAAAACGCAGTTAGAGCGGTGAGACGCGAGAGCTGAAAACGAGGAGCCGGTGGGAAACCGACCCAAAAGCACGACGGACAGCCCGAAGCGCCCGACTTTGACCGATCTTTGCACCGCTTTGACCTCCATTGTGGCAGTCGTGGTCGCTAGAAGGAACGCCCCAGTAAGGGGAGCCGGCCTCCGTAGGGGCCTTAACTATGTTTCGCGGCAATCATCCAACCCGGGTCGACGAAAAAGGACGCCTCAAGATCCCGGCCGAGTTCAAGCGGGTGATCGACGAGAAATACGGTCATCAATTCTACATCACAAGTTTGGATGGCAAGGTTGCTCAAGTATATCCCTTCGAGGAATGGGAGCGGATCGAGCAGAAGCTGGCCGGGCTCTCCAATTTCAATCCTACGAAGAAAAAATTTCTGGACCGGACGAACTACTACGGGCAGCAGGTGGAGATGGACGGGCAGGGACGGTTGTTGCTGCCGCAGTTGCTGCGCGAGACCGGGCAGATCAAGGGCGAGGTAGCGGTTCTGGGGAATTTGACATATCTCGTGGTCAGGAACCTGGAGCTGTTCAAGCGCGAGATCGAGGAAGAAAAGTTCACGCCTGACGATGAGAAGACGCTCGACGAACTGGGCATCTAGTGGGCGAGGGATCAACAGACACCCCTCAGGGGGTTGGGCATGGTGGTGGAAGAGCGAGCCATGTTCCGGTTCTTTTAAAAGAAGCGATCGACTTTTTAGCCGTGCGGCGGGGTGGGACCGTGATCGACGCCACGGTGGGTTTGGGCGGACACAGTTACGAAATCGCAAAACGCCTCGGCGCACCGGGACATTTGATTGGCCTCGATAAAGATCCTGCAGCGCTGGCCATCGCGCGCGCCAAGTTGACCGGAGAAGATTTTCCTCAGGTCACGCTGTTGCAGTGTTCGTTTGCCGAAGTCGGGAAGCGATTCAGTTCCGGGTTTGCGGACGGATTGCTGGCCGACATCGGAGTGAGCGGCCTGCAGTTAGACGATGCGGCGCGCGGATTTAGCTTTCAGGCGGATGGGCCGCTCGACATGCGGATGGACCCGCGGTCGGAGCGTACCGCCGAACAAGTGGTAAACCACCTCGACGAGCGACAGCTTGCCGATGTGATTTACGAATTCGGAGAGGAAAGGAGGTCGCGGAGAATCGCCAGAGCCATTGTCCGGTCGCGGCCGATACGATCTACCGCACATCTTGCGGATGTCATATCAGCCGCGGCCCGGTCAATGAAACCGGAGCGCATTCATCCTGCGACCAGAACTTTTCAGGCTCTTCGAATCTTCGTAAACCGCGAACTGGACGATCTGCGGGCGCTGCTGAAAGCGGCGCCCCGGATTCTGAAGCCGGGTGGACGAGTGGTGGTGATCAGCTTTCACTCGTTGGAAGATCGCATCGTAAAGGATGCCTTCCGCGAGGGCGCGATTAAGGACAAGCACTTTCGGGTGCTAACCAAGAAGCCGGTAACGGCAACTGAATTAGAGAGCGATCGCAATCCGCGGGCACGCAGCGCGAAATTGCGAGCGGCGGAAAAGATTTAAAGGCGGCTTCAAAGGTTTAGCTCCGGAAAACCTGCCGGAGTTCCCGGCACCGCTGTAATGGCGTGCCGGGCCTTCAAGATTCAGGTCAAGGCGGACAAAGATCCGCCAGGTCGGTAAGCAACGGGTTCCGTGGTAGGAATCCAAATTGAGGTACCGGGAATGTACACGGGCACATTGATCAGCGATTTGATGGCAACGGTAGAGCGAGCCGAGCAGAAGGCGCGCCAGATCGTCATGGAACAGGAACTGCACGCGATTTTTGCGATGCAGATTCCACGAACACAGAGTGACCAGATTTTCATGGGAGCGGCATAATGGCAGCAGCGGCGGCGGCAACATTTCGCAGCGCGGTTCCGGTGACAGAGCGTCGTTCGTTTTGGACTGGTACACCCGAGATCTACTTCTCCAAGGCGATCGACAATTCCCGTCTGGTCAAAGTGGAAGATCCGCGGCGCAACCGTGAGATGAAGCAGTTCGGCACTGCGCTGGCTTGCCTGTTTCTGCTGGTCTTTACTTATGCGTGGCAGCATTTCAAGGCGATCGAGTACGGCTACCAGATCGAGTCGGCCAAACGTGAACTCAGCGAGCGGACCGAAATGAATCACGCTCTGCGCCTGGAAGATGCTTCGTTACGCGACCCCGAGCGTATTGACGTGCTGGCGCGGCGCATCGGCTTAGTCCCGCCGGAACCGGGACAAGTGATCCGCATGGACGCCACTTCGACCGATGCTCAGGGCCCGGTCATGGCGAGCGCAGTTCCGGTGACGGTGATTCCGGGTCAGTAAGTGGCTAAGGTTTGCGTGGGTCCTGGTCTTTGACCCGGACGCCGAGCGGAGTTCGGCAGAATATCGGCGGCGGCCTGTCTATAAGTAGGCCGCCATGTTTGTCTCCGGCGTAAGAGCAGGATCATGGCGACCGCCAATTCCCATCCCGGCAAGAACTCCCGCCTCTACCTGCTGAGTGCCGTGCTCGTGCTCTGGTGCGTCGCCATTTGCGGCCGCCTGGTGTTCCTGCAGATTTTCAGCTACGGCAAGTTCGTCAAGCAGGCTGGACATCAGCAGCAGCGCGCGATTCCGCTGGCCGCCAAGCGCGGAATCATTTACGACCGCGCCGGCCATGAGTTGGCCATGTCGGTGCTGGTCGATTCTGCATTTGCCGTGCCCACGGAAGTCAAAGATCTCCCGACCGCGGTTTCTCTCATTACGCGCATCACCGGCGACGACTACAACGTTGTGCTGGCGGACTGCCGAGCTCACAGGACTTTCTGCTGGGTGGCGCGCAAGGCTAACGACGAGACCATCCAGCGGATCAATTCCCTGAAGCTGCAGGGCATTCACTTTCAGAAAGAACCGAAGCGCTTCTATCCCGCGCGCGATCTGGCCGCGCAGGTGCTGGGTTCCGTCGGCATGGAGGATTCCGGCCAAAGCGGCATCGAGCACGAGTTCGACGATCAACTCCGCGGGCGTCCGGGAAAAATGTTCATCTCGGTCGATGCGCGCCGACAGTGGTTCGCTGACGTCGAGACTCAACCCGACCCGGGCGACAACCTGGTCCTGACCATCGACAAAAATATCCAGTACATCGCCGAAAAAGAACTGGACCAGGCAATTCACGACACGCAGGCCATCGCCGGCACGGTGATTGTCGAGAATCCGCACACCGGGGAAATCCTGGCGCTGGCCAACCGCCCCACGTTCAATCCGAATCTGCGCAAGCAGATCACACCCGGGGCGTTGACCAACCGCGCGGTGAGTTATGTCTACGAACCCGGCTCGACTTTCAAACTGGTGACCATCTCGGCAGCGCTCGAAGAAAAAGTCACGAATCCTGACGAAGTGTTCGACTGCCAGATGGGCTCGATCGTCTACAACGGCATGCGCATTCGCGACTCGAAGGCGCATGGCTTGCTGCCGGTATGGGGCGTGCTCGCCGAATCGAGCGACGTCGGCGCGATCAAGATTGCGCTGCGCCTGGGGGAAGATCGCTTCTACAAATACATTCGCGCCTATGGCTTTGGACAACAGACGGGAATCGAACTGCCCGGCGAAACCCGCGGCCTGACTAAGCCTCCCAGCCGATGGTCGAAAGTTTCGATTGCCGCGATCTCGATGGGCCAGGAGATCGGCATTTCGCCGATTCAGCTAGCCGGGCTGATCTCGACCTTCGCCAACGACGGCGTGTGGGTGGCTCCCCGTATTGTCACGGGAACCGTGCAGCCCCGAGGCACACCGCAAACGGTTGCCTTTCATCCGGGCGCGTCGCACCGCGTGATCTCTTCTTACACGGCCGCCGAGATGCGTTCGATGATGCAGAAGGTCGTGCTCGAGGGCACCGGCCGCAAGGCCATTCTCGAGGGCTACACGTCCGCGGGAAAAACCGGGACCGCGCAAAAGGTCGATCCGGCCACGGGAGTTTATTCGAAGACCAAATACATCGGATCGTTTGCCGGATTCGCTCCGGTGAACAATCCGCAGATCGTGGTGGCGGTGATTCTGGATTCGGCCGTCGGACTCCACCAGGGCGGTCAGGTGTCAGCCCCCGTATTCCGCCGCATCTCGCAGCAAGTGCTCGAGTATCTGCATGTGCCGCACGATCTGCCTCTGGCCCCACAGCATCAATTGTTGCTCGCGAAGATGAAAGATAAAGATCTGGAAGAAGGAACTCCCGATCATCCCGGCGAGCCGCTGGAAACCGCGGAAGTGAACAGCGATTCTTCCGATGCGGCACAGCCGCCCAGTGTGGCGCGGGCGCCCTCGTCCGCGAATGCAGGATCCAGCGGCAACGTTGTGCAAGCGGCAATCCACGAGCCGGTCTCGCCAACCTCCACAGGATCGTTGATCCATGAAGATCCGGCAAAACCCCCAGACGTTGGAAGTGCAGCACAAACAAAGTTGCCCTCCACCGGAACCGTGGTGCTGGATGTGGAGCAAGGGGGAATCGAAGTCCCATCGTTCGTAGGCAAGACGGTACGCGGTGCCGTGGAATCCGCTCAGGACATTGGCCTGGAACTGCAAGCCGTAGGCAGCGGCGTTGCCCGCCAGCAGACCCCCGTCGCCGGGACACACGTGGCGGCTGGGGCGCGTGTGACGGTGCAGTTCGGGCGATAGAGTGCAGGGTGCTCAAGGGTTGAACGGATCAGCTAAGCGTATATTTAGGAGAGTTGCAATGTCGCCAAAGTCTCGCAAACACCGGGAATACAGGTTCGAGATAGACGCTTTTACGCCGGCCACCATCCCTATGGCGCGACTCGCTGAGTACGTCTCTGATCTTGCCAAGATATTCGGCAATAACAGCTCTGTGCATCTTGGGCGCATCGAAACGGGAAGTACTGTGCCCATCGTTCTCGTAGATTGGGAAGCAGAGCCGAAGGTCCGAGAGCGCCTGAAAGCCATTCGAAACCACGAGGCCCCAGAAGAAGCTCAGCAGGCGGCGAAAGACGTGGACCGCCGTCTCTTGCAGGACAACGCCAAAGGTGTCTTGATAGACCCGACTGGAAGCAAAGTACTTCGATTCTGCGGACGCGAGAACGCTACGAAGTTGGAATTCGGACCAATTAGCCAGCCGGGAGTGTTTCAAGGAATACCCATTAAGGTTGGCGGCGAGAATGATCCCGTCCCCGTTCACCTGGAGGATGGCAAAGACAAAACCATCGTTTTGGCCAAACGATCCTTGGCGAAGGAAATGGCCCAGCACCTGTTTACTTCGGTGTTGCGGGTGGAGGGAACGGGACGCTGGATACGGCATACTGACGGAGAATGGGAGATGCTTTCGTTTCAGGCTACGTCCTTCAAGGTTATTGAGGACGCCAGCCTCCGGAAGAACCTTGACGACCTCCGTCAGATTTCGGCGGACTGGAAGAAGCTTGAGGACCCACTCGCGGAGCTTGAGCAGATCAGACGGGGTGCGAAGCTGCAATAGATGGTCGTAATTGACAGCACGTTTTTGTCGTTGATGCTTCACCCGAAGGCCCGACCTCCGAGAGACCCCTCCACTCAAAAACCTGTCGAACGGATTGAGGATCGGATCGAGAAGCTGACAGAAGACCTGGACAGCGAATCGGAACGAATGATCGTCCCGACGCCGGTCTTGTCGGAGTTCCTGGTCCTGGCTGGCAGCGACGCCCCGGAATATCTGAATAGACTCGGCGAAAAGAAGAACCTCTTGGTGAAGCCCTTTGACGAGAAGGCAGCAATTGCAGCGATTGAACTGGAAGATCGAAAACAAACCAGCAAGCGGGGCCCTTCGAGCAGTCCTTGGACAAAGGTTAGGTTTGATCGCCAGATCGTTGCAATTGCAAAGACAAACGGGGCCAAGCGCATATACTCTGATGACGAGGATCTGATGAAGTACGCCGCAAGGGCAGGCATTGAGGTCGTGCGTACGTGGGATCTTCCCCTCCCCGCGGCCAAGCAGATCAACATCGACTACAAACGCGACGAATAGAGAGAGCTAGTTCTCATCTTCCGGTACGCCTCTTCCGGTTTGACCCGCAGAAAAACCGCGTGATACGGTAGTCAGTCACACCTATCCCAGCAGGCCAGCCACCGCCCGCTGATTGAGGTCTATTTTGTCATCGGTTGAGGCGACGCCCGCCATCCGCAAAACTGCGCTGAACGCTGTCCATCGCCAGATGGGCGCGAAGATGGTGGAGTTCAATGGCTGGGACATGCCGGTAGAGTATCCCGCGTCGTTGGGCGGCGGCATCATTGCCGAGCACATGGCCGTGCGCACCGGCGTGGGCATCTTCGATGTTAGCCACATGGGCGATATTCGCCTGGCTGGACCGCAAGCGCTGGCTGCGGTGCAGCACATTTCCATGAATGACGCGTCGCGACTGGCCGTGGGGCAGGCTCAATATTCTGCGCTGCTCTATCCCGAAGGAACGTTTGTCGACGACGTGATCGTTCACCGCCTTGGCGAGGACGAGTACTTTCTGGTCATCAATGCCGGAACGCGGGAGAAAGATTTTAGCTGGGTGCGCGACAACACGCGCCAGTTCGACTGTGCGGTCGAAAATCTGTCGGACGACTTTACGCAGATTGCGATCCAGGGGCCGAAGGCCGCGAGTCTTCTGCAGAAGATGACGGATGCCGACTTGAGCGCGGTGAAGTTTTACTGGGTGACGCGCGGCAAGCTGTGTGGCCTTAACAATATTCTGATGGGCCGCACGGGGTACACGGCCGAAGATGGCTTCGAGGTTTATGTCCCTGCGGATGAAGGGACCAGTGCGCGCGTGTGGAATGAGATTCTGGCTGCGGGTAAAGAATTCAACGTCGTGCCTTGCGGACTCGGGGCGCGCAACACGCTGCGCCTCGAAGGCAAGCTGCCGCTCTACGGTCACGAAATTTCCGATACCATTAATGTCTGGGAGGCGGGCCTCGACCGCTTCTGCAAAATGGAAAAACCGGAGTTCGTCGGCCGGGCCGCTCTCGAGAAGGCGAAAGCCGCAGGCGTAAAGCGAACTCTGGTGGGCCTGGAGATGACGGAACGCGGCATCGCCCGCGATGGATACAAAGTGCTCGATGCCAGCAGTCGCGAAATTGGATTCGTGACGAGCGGTTCCCCCGCGCCATTCTTAAAGAAAAACATCGCTTTGGCATATGTGCCGCTGGCGTTGGCCGCGGTAGGCACGGCGGTGAAAGTGGAGATTCGAGGTCAGGGCGTGGGAGCTGTTATTGTGCCGACGCCTTTTTATAAGCGGCAAAAGAAAACTGCATAACCACACAAGTACAGAGGATTTCGCTAGAAGCTAGCAGCTAGGAGCTAGAAGCTTTTATGGCCTACCCGACAGATCGCAAATACACCAAAGAGCACGAATGGATTCAGGTGAACGGAACCTCCGGCACGGTTGGGATCACTGACTACGCGCAGCAGTCGCTAGGGGACATCGTATTCGTAGAAACCCCAAAGGTGGGCACCGAACTCACCGCCGGCAAGACATTCGGCACAGTCGAGTCCGTCAAAGCCGTATCGGACCTGTTCGCTCCCGCATCCGGCAAGGTGACTGAGGTCAATGCGGACCTAGCCACATCGCCCGAGAACGTGAATAAAGATGCGCACGGCTCGTGGATGGTGAAGATCGCCCTGAAAGATCCGAAAGAACTGGATGGCCTGCTCTCGGCCGCCGACTATGAGCAGTTTGTAGCGGAAGAGGCAGGACACTGAGAGAACTGACCTCAGCCATTAGACCTCAGAGCGCAGCCGACCCTTCCTGTGGTCCGACGTTCGAGGTCGGAAACGCGATGCGGAGGAGACTGAGTTTGCACGCTTCCACGCTCCTCCTCATGAGTTTTGCACGCGATTCTAACAAGGCCAGTGCGCCCTCAATCCAAATGACCCCGAGGCACATCTAAAGAATTTCCTATGCGCTATTTACCTAAATCTCCCGCCGACCGCGAAGCCATGCTAAAAGCAATTGGACTGCGCTCGGTCGACGACCTGTTTGCACCGATTCCCGCCGAATACCGCCTGACCCGCGACCTGAACATCCCGCGCCAGATGGCGGAGTCGGAAATTGTCGACTTCTTCCGCCAGCGTTCGCGTGAGAATGGCGACGGCTACACCAGTTTTTTAGGAGCAGGCGCCTATTTCCATTACCGTCCCGTCATTATTGATTCGCTGATTTCGCGGGGCGAGTTTTTGACTGCCTACACGCCTTATCAGGCGGAGATTTCCCAAGGCACGCTGCAATCTATTTTCGAATTCCAGACCATGGTTTGCGAGCTGACCGGCATGGAAGTAGCGAACGCCTCCATGTATGACGGTTCCACCGCCGCAGCGGAAGCGGTGATGATGGCGGTTCGCCTGACTGGTCGCCGGTCGGTGGTAGTGGCGCGCAGCCTACATCCTGAGTATCGCGAAGTTCTGGCCACGTACGCGACGCATCAGGGCATGCCGCTGTCGGTCGCAGGTTTCACCGACGATGGCCAGCTGAATCTGACAGAACTCGAGAAGTCGATCACTCCGGAGACCGCATGTGTAATCGTTCAGTCGCCAAATTTCTTCGGCACGATTGAAGACGTAGAGGCGGTTGCCGAAATCGCGCACAAACACGGAGCGATGCTGGTGGTGTCGATAGCGGAAGCCGTCTCGCTTGGAATCGTGCAAGCGCCACGCCAGGCTGATGTCATCGCCATGGAAGCGCAGTCCTTCGGCGTGCCTCTAGGCTTCGGAGGCCCGTACTGCGGGGTCATCGCCACGCGCGAGAAATATGTGCGGCAGATGCCCGGGCGGCTGGTGGGACAGACCGTCGACAAGCAAGGGAAGCGCGGATTCGTCCTGACGCTGGCGACGCGCGAACAGCACATCCGCCGCGAGAAGGCGACCTCGAACATCTGCACCAACCAAGCCCTCGTCGCGCTCATGGTCAACATCTTCATGACGGTGTACGGCAAAGTGGGCTTGAAAGAATTAGCCAAGCAAAATTTGGCGAAGACGGCCTACGCGGCCGCCCAGTTCGCCAAGCACGGCAAGGTTTTGTTCGGCGGCACGCCACGCTTCAATGAGTTTGTGGTGCAGACCAGCGAAGATCCCTATGCGATCAACAGCCGCTTGTTGGGACACAAGATGGTTGGCGGTTTGCCGCTGAAGAAGTTCTATCCCGAATTGGGGAATGCCGCGTTGTGGTGCTGTACCGAGCTAACCACGCGCACCGCCATCGATACCGCCGTGGGACTGGTCGCCGAAAGTGAGCGTTCGGTGCGGTCTGCCAAAGAAGAAGTGGAAGAGGTGGCGCGATGAAGCACATGACCCGCAAGGCAACGCGTCACGTCAACCAGAACGAGGGCTTGATCTTCGAGAAGTCGTCGGCAGGCAAGGCCGCCTGGAAATTGCCGCCGCTTGACGTGCCAGAAGTGGATACCGCCAAGCTCCTTGGCGCGGCCGAAAGAAAAGATCTCGGCAACATGCCCGAAGTGAGCGAGATCGAGATTATCCGCCATTTCACGCGGCTTTCCACATGGAATTACGCTATCGATCTTGGCATGTATCCGTTGGGCTCCTGCACGATGAAATACAACCCCCGGGTGAACGAGGCCGTGGCGCGCGTGGAGGGAATCGCGAACGGGCATCCCTATCAGCCAGAAAAGATTTCCCAAGGCGCGCTGCACATCATAAAAACGCTGAGCGAGCAACTGATCGAGATTACCGGGATGGATGCGATCACGCTGCAGCCCGCCGCCGGCGCCCATGGCGAGATGACGGGCCTGCTGATGGTTCGCGCGTATCACCAGTCCAAGGGCAATGCGCGAAAGAAGATCCTGATTCCCGATTCCGCGCACGGAACCAATCCAGCCACGGCCGCGATGGTGAACTATGCGGTCGAGAATCTGAAGTCGGACTCGCGAGGCATGGTCGACATCGCAGCGCTGGCAGCCCAGATGAATGAAGATGTCGCCGCGCTCATGCTGACGAATCCCAACACGCTGGGCGTCTTCGAGCAGGACATCCACAAGATTGCCGACATCCTGCATGCCAAAGGCGGTCTGCTGTACATGGACGGCGCCAACATGAACGCGCTGGTTGGCAAGGTGCGTCCCGGCGACTTCGGCGTCGACGTCATGCACCTCAATCTGCACAAGACCTTCTCGACGCCACACGGCGGTGGTGGTCCCGGCTCAGGCCCGGTGGCTATCAAGAAAGGGCTTGAACCTTTCTTGCCCACGCCCGTGGTGATCACGAACTCGGATGGCACACTGGGTTTCGAGTACAATCGTCCGCAATCCGTGGGGCGCGTACGCGCCTTCTACGGCAACTTTGGAATGTTTGTGCGCGCGCTGGCTTACATTCAGGCGAACGGCCCGGATGGCCTGCGGCAAACCACCGAAGACGCGGTGCTCAATGCCAACTACATTCGCAAAGGCCTCGAAGGCACCTACGATCTCCCCTATTCCACGCCGACGATGCACGAGGTGGTCTTCAGCGACAAGTTGCAGTTGAAAAAAGGCGTGCGCACCATGGACATCGCCAAGCGGCTGATTGATTACGGATTCCATCCGTATACGACAGCGTTTCCACTCATCGTGCCGGGCGCGCTCATGATCGAGCCCACCGAGAGCGAATCGAAAGAAGAGATGGACCTGTTTATCGAGGCGATGAAGTCAATCGCGGAAGAAGTCGAAGAAGATCCGCAGACCGTGCTCAATGCCCCGCACTCCACCCGGGTTTCGCGGCTGGATGAGACCGCCGCGGCCAGGAAGCCCGTCTTGCGCTGGCAGCCGCCAGTTAATTATTAAGTAGTGATTGTGAGTTGCCGATTGAAGGTCGGTATATCCCAGGCGCTCGATACCCACCACTAAGCGCTGGGAATCTCTTCTGCTTTTGCCGGGGCGCAGCCGCCGACACGCTGCGGTTCCTAGCTTTTTCTCGACGTCACCGCGAAAAACGCGGCGGCCTCCTGTTCCACGTTCTTACTGCCACAATGCGGGCACTTCGGATTTTCTTTATCGTGCTCGTTCAAAGTAAGAACGGTTTCGAAGGGCTTATGACAATCGAGGCAAATGTAATCGTAAACGGGCATGGGGGACCTCCCGTGGGGAATTTTTGAGGTGTTGAGAGAATTGTAGCTCCGCTGGGGATCGTTGATTGCTGATTTTTTGATTGCTGATTGAAAAACCATCAGGTACGAGGCTTGACTTTGAACTCGATGGGTTTCTTTCAACCATCAGGAAATCAGCAATCAACGATTTTTCCCATGTGTCATTTCGCGCTGATATCTACCGATGCGCGGGTAGTTTCCCAGTCCATGCGCAAAGTGCAGCCATTTCTAGACTTGTCGTAGGCTATGGTGAAGTTCTCCACCGGCGCGGGCAGCTTCGAGACTTTCATATCCACGCGCGCCAGTTCGTCGCTCTCATACTTGTACGGGATGCCCCATTCGCCGGTTTTCTTGTTGATGATGAGCGTCCACTTGTCGGCGGTGGGGACGGTGAAGATCGTGTAACTGCCGGCCGGCACGGTCGTGCCGCCAACAACTACATCGCTGCTGGCGACGAACGTGGTCGCTTCGTTCGCCCCAGTGCGCCAGACTTGGCCGAATGGCACAAGGTCGCCGTAAATCTTTCGTCCCTTCATGCGGGGGCTGGAATAGTCCGTCTTGATGGTCTTGCCCCCGCCAAGATCGCAGGTCGCGGAAGCGGCTGGACTGGGTTTGCTCTTCTGGCAGGCAGCGAAGACAGTGAGGGTGAAAATCATGCCAATGACAAAGGCAATTCGTTTCTGCATAGTCTCTCCTTTCAGTAGCTGATAGTACTAAGAGCTTTTGACGTGTGAGTTGGATTTATGTCAGCGGGCCCATTATGCTCCACGCACGGGCACGGTTACAATCTTGCCATGCCGGTATTCGACGAAAAGCAGGAAGAACTGGAACACTACGAGACCATGATGGGCGTGCCTCGCGGGCGGCTTGCCGTCACCATGGACGCGATCACCGACGCCATGGCGTTGGTCGGTCAGCACGGTGTCTATTGCCAGAGCCAGCGCTGGCCCGGTAAACCCGTTATGGACATTCAGATCATTATGAAGAGCCTGACCGACGCGAAGGAGCTGATCCAAAGCGTGATGGAAGAGCTGAAAAAAAATCCGTAGTCCATTTCACCACAGAGTCACAGAGGCACAGAGCAACGCAACTCAAGAGTCTCTGTGTCTCTGTGGTGGATTTGTTTTGTGATTAAGGTTTCACCGTCACCATCACCACGCCATGCGACGCGACCGCCGCCGAGAATTTGCTCGTTAAAATTCCCAGATTCTTGTGCTGCCACAAGTCGCGCACGGAAGCGCTGATGGCATTGGGATAACCGAGATCCTCCCAGGCCACGAAGATTTGCTGGTCGGCGCCGCTTCGGTTCAGCAGCACGACAGCCCGGCTCCCGTCTTTTAACCGCTTCGCCCAAACTTCGAGGTCGCCGTTCTTAGCGACGCGCTCGCCCTGGCGTCCCAGCGCGTCCTGATCCACGGCAATCACTTCTTTATTAGTCAGGATGTCGTGAATTTCCGGCCGCATATTGCGCAGGTCGTTCCCTGCAATCAGCGGCGCCGCCAGGATTGCCCACAAACTGAAATGCGAGCGGTACTCCTCGTCCGTCATTCCGCCATTGCCGACTTCTAGCATGTCAGGATCGTTCCAGTGGCCGGGACCGGCGTACGAATACAGGCCTGCTTCCTGATCGAGAATCGCCAGCACACCGTTGGAACAGCAACTGCCGTCCTTCCATTTCTCCTGGCCTCCCCAGCGGTCGCTGATGTCGCCGGTAGTCCGCCACAGATTCCCGCCGACTTCTTTGCCCCAGAGCCACGGCTTGGCTGTGCCCCATTCGCAGATGCTGAGCACGATGGGGCGCCCGGAAGCATCGAGAGCGGCGCGAATGTTGGCGTACGATGCCTTCGCATCCTGCGTGGTCGTATTGCACCAGTCGTACTTCAGATAGTCGACGCCCCACGCTGCGTACTGGATGGCATCCTGATACTCATGTCCCAAGCCGCCGGGTCGCCCTGCGCAGGTCTTCGATCCCGCGTCGGAATAGACGCCGAATTTCAGCCCGAGCGAATGAATATAATCTCCCACCGGTTTCATGCCATGCGGAAAGCGCTGCGGGTCGACGACGATGTTGCCGCTGGCGTCGCGGCTCACCTGCCAGCAGTCGTCAATGTTGACGTAGACGTATCCGGCATCTTTCATGCCCGATTTCACCATGGCGTCGGCCATCCCCTTGATGAGATCCTCGCTGACATTGCAGGCGAATTTGTTCCACGAGTTCCATCCCATGGGCGGCGTCGGCGCGACGTTGGCCGAGGGCGAAGTTTTCTCTTGCGCAACCAAAGCGGTAACGAGAAGCAGCATGCAGAGGAACAAGAAAATGGTAGAAACGGCGCGGCTCGTTTTCATGCAGACGTTTTACCAGAAGCGCCTGCAGATTGGTACCGAAAGTTAAGCATACGAGACGCTCCGCGCACATTTACAATGCCGCGTTGGTCATCTCGCGCTTCAGGTTGCACCCGACGGAGGAGTTTCATGCGCAATCTTTGCAGTTTCATTCCTCGCACTCTGATGATGGTCGCGTTCATGAGTAGTATTCCTGCGGTGACGGCCAGTCCGGCCTGGGCGCAGGGTGCAACAGCGCCCATCGGAATCTTCGAGGGTCA
The DNA here is from genome assembly GCA_963707205.1 of uncultured Acidobacteriaceae bacterium. GTDB lineage: Bacteria > Acidobacteriota > Terriglobia > Terriglobales > Acidobacteriaceae > Sulfotelmatobacter. The sequence continues at coordinate 30,154 of CAVPQE010000014.1, read as the reverse complement.
CAGCGACGTGGGCATAGTGTTGCACCCAGGCTCCGTCGACTACGACCTTTCCAAGAAGACGTACACGATCAGCGGCAGTGGCGAAAATATGTGGTTTGCGGCGGATGCCTTTCAATTCGTCTGGAAAAAAGTTTCAGGAGATGTGACCTTGACGGCCGATATCTCTTTCCTGACCACCACCGGAAATGAGCACAAGAAAGCGGCGTTGATGCTACGGCAAAGTCTGGACGCGGATTCGGTTTATGCGGACGTGGCCCTGCATGCGAGCGGGCTGACCTCGCTGCAATTCCGCGATGAGAAAGGCGCGATCACCCGTGAGATTCAATCGAACATCTCGGCCCCCAAGCGCCTGCGTATCGCCAAGCGCGGCGATTACGTCTACATGTCCCTGGCAGCGGACGGCGAACCTCAGGCGGCCGGCGGATGGTTGCGCATTCCGCTGCAAGGCGAGTTCTATGTCGGGCTCGGCGTGTGTTCGCATGACAAGGACGTGGTGGAAAAGGCGGCCTTCTCCAACGTCGAATTAAAGCAGCCTGCGCCCGCCGCGGCGGGCAAGCCCACGCTCTACAGCACGCTCGAAACGGTCGTGATCGCCTCTGCTGACCGCCGCGTCGTCTATCTCGCCCCCGGACGCTTCGAAGCTCCCAACTGGACGCGTGACGGCAGCGCGTTTCTTTTCAATCGCGATGGTCACATCGAGCGCCTCGCGGCTGGCAGCGACAAGCCCACAACGATTGATACGGGTTTCGCGACCCGCTGCAACAACGATCACGGCATTTCGCCCGATGCTACGCAGATTGCCATCAGCGACAACTCCCAGCGCGACCACAATTCGCTCGTCTATATCGTCTCCATCGCAGGTGGCACGCCCCGCCGCATCACGCAGAACTCTCCGTCGTACTGGCATGGCTGGTCGCCTGACGGCAAGACGCTCGCCTTTGTCGGCCAGCGTAACGGCGACTTTGATATTTACGCGATCCCGGCGGCGGGCGGCGACGAGACGCGGTTAACCACTGCCAAGGGATTGGATGACGGCCCCGAATACTCACCCGACGGAAAGTACATCTACTTCAACTCCGAGCGCACCGGCCACATGCAGATCTGGCGCATGAAGCCCGATGGCAGCGAGCAGGAACAAGTCTTCTCCGACGACCTCAACAACTGGTTCCCGCACATTTCTCCAGACGGCCAGTGGATGGTGTTCCTCACCTACGGAGCGGACGTGACCGGCCATCCTGAAAATAAAGACGTGACGCTGCGCCTGATGTCACTCGCGGATAAGAAGATTACAGTGTTGGCCAAATTATTCGGCGGACAGGGCACAATCAATGTTCCCTCATGGTCGCCCGACAGCAAGCAAGTGGCGTTCGTGAGCTATTTGCTTGATTCCGGCTGAGAATACAGCAGAGACGTCCACGGGAACCATCGTCATCTATCGGCAACGTGGTGCGAGCGTCGGGGTGTTGCATTACGCTCAAGGGGAACATCCAACCATTTCCTGTGATGGCACGAACATCGCGAAAATGGCAGAGAACCGGAAAGCAATGGTTTCTGCGACTTTGTCCTGCGTGAAGTATCAACGGAGATAGGCTCCGCTGAAACGGAGAAGATGCGGTCCACAAAGGATAGCGACTCATACACAACTGTTCTCGCAACGAATCGAAAAACGCAACCCCCTCAATAAGCGGAGGTGCCCTTACCGGTTCGTGGGCGAGGCCACCGCCCGACTCGCTCGTTGAAGAAGTTCGCCATCAATTCCAGCGCCTCTTTGGTCTCCGGCAACTGGAAGTGATACCAGAAGGCGTGCGGCAGCGCTTCGAACACAACCAGGTGCGCATCAACCCCCGCCCGCAGCAGCGCGCGATGCAACGTGGTCGTATCGCTCAACAGAATATCGCGCGTGCTGGTGACGAGGAGGCTGGGCGGCATGCCGTGCAGATCGGCGAATAGCGGCGACAGCGCAGGATCTTTACGATCCGTCTTGCCGACATATTGATCGTCGGGCAGATGATTGGGATCGATCGGCTGCATCTCGCCGGGAAAGCCATTCAGGGTGAACAGTTGCCGGGAGTCGCCCACGCGGCTGAAGTCGCCGAGGCCGGAGAAAATACCCAGCGCCGCCGGAAGCGGCAGACCTAATTGTTTGAGACGAATTGCTACTTCCGCAGTCAGGATTGCCCCCGCCGATGTTCCGAAGATTCCAATGCTTCCCGGCTTGTAGGTCTTGAGAAGTTCCTTGTAGACGGCGACCACATCATCCACCGCGGCGGGGAAGGGATTCTCCGGCGCGAGACGGTAATACACCGACACAACTTTCGTCTTTGCCAGGTTCGCGATTGGAATGCCTTCGATCAAAGAGCCCGAGTCGGAATTGAATCCGCCACCATGCAGGTTGATCAGCACGCGGTCGCGATTGGCCTCGGGGGTAGTGAGCGGCGTGATAATGTCGGTGCGAACGCCCGCGGTTGTTGTCTCCTCGACGTTGGCGGGATAATACCTGCGCGCTTCTCCGGTGCCGAACTTCCGCCATTCATCGGTCCGCGCGCGCCGCTCCGCCAGCGTCTGCGATCCACCCTTCTCCTGCGTAAGCGATGCCAGCCAATGCTGGGCCTCCGGACTGATGGTCGAGGGCATTGGAACGGCCCGTGTGATGTGAGCGGTGCCGTCAGCATCGAAGGTGGCGGAGTCCTGCGGCGGAGTTGCGTTCGATTGCGCGGCCAGAGACTGGGAGAGCACGCATGCGGCGATGAGGGGCAGCACTGTGATTTTCATCGTGACCTTTGTATCAGAGGGGCGGGCAGAAGCGAAAACTAACCACAGAGGGCACAGTGAGCACAGAAGGTTTTCAATCCCTCTGTGATTCACTGTGCCCACGGTGGTTCAGATTTTTATTCAGCTTGTAGATTCTAAGCCAGCGTGTACTTTCCCCGCTCGATCATCTTCTGTGCGATCTGCTGGCGCAGTTCGACGGTGTTGAACGGTTCGTATTTGGCTAGGCGGCGCAGGATCGCAAGCTGCGTGCGCAGCATATCGCCATCGGCAACCGCCGCAATCACCTTCCGCGCAGCAGACTCTACTTTCTCCATTGCCTGCGACAGATACACCCGCGTCATCGCAATCGGCAATGCCGCGCCGTCTTCTCCCTTAGTCTGCGCGATCTTCTGCGCCCGCAGCACAGCTGACTCCATGGCGTAAGTTTCAATGGTCATGTCGGCGATCGCGCCCATGATCTCCTGCTGATCCTGGATCGCCTGCATATATTTCTGCGTGGCCGCGCCCGCCGCGAACAGTCCCAGCTTCTTGGCTTGCGCCACCAATTTCCGTTCTTCCGGCAGCGCGCCTTCCAGTTCTTCGGCCATCGACGGACCCGAGAGGACTTCGTCCATCAGTTTCTTGATCGCCGGCATCAGCGGTAACTGACCTGTCATCGCGCGCTTCAGTAGAAAGCCCGTAATGATCAAACGATTTATCTCGTTGGTTCCTTCGAAGATGCGATTGATTCGGGCGTCGCGATACGCCCGCTCAGCGGGATACTCCTCGACAAATCCATAGCCCGCGTAAATCTGCACCGTCTCATCGACCACGTAGTCAATCATCTCCGAGCCCCAAACTTTAATGATGGAGCACTCGACGGCGTATTCCTCGATCGCCTTCAGCGTCTGCTTCCCCGCGTCGGCGGTCGATTTGTCGACGTCGCCGAGGGCAACGTCCATCATCCCGACGGTGCGGTAGACGAGCGATTCGCCCACATAAAGCAGCGTCGCCATGTTGGCGATCTTTTCCCGCACCAGCCCGAAGTCCGCAATGACCTTGTTGAACGCCTTACGCTGCTTGGCGTAGCCAATGGCGTTCTCCAGCGACACTCGGCCTCCGCCCACGCACATTGCGCCCAGCTTGAAGCGGCCCACGTTCAAAATGTTGAAGGCGATCACGTGGCCCTTGCCAATTTCGCCCAGCAAGTTTTCCGCTGGCACTTTGCAGTCATTCAGAATGATGGGGCACGTGGACGACCCGCGAATGCCCATCTTGTGTTCTTCGGCGCCGACGGAGAAGCCGGGAAAGCTTCTCTCGACCAGGAACGCGCTAAACCTTTCGCCGTTGACTTTGGCGAACACCGTGAACAGGTCGGCGAATCCGGCGTTGGTGATCCACATCTTTTCGCCGTTGAGGACGTAGTGCTTACCGTCCGCGGAAAGCTCGGCGCGAGCGCGACAGTTGAGTGCGTCGGAGCCAGAGGAGGCTTCCGACAAGGCATACGCGCCCACAATCTCACCGGAGGCCAGGCGCGGCAAATACTTGTTCTTCTGTTCTTCGGTGCCAAAATAGACGATGGGCAACAAGCCGATGCCGCTGTGAGCGCCCCAAGTTGTGGCGAAGCCGGCGTACTTCGCGATGTGATCGGCAATGACCGCGGCGGTCACCTTATCCATTTCGAGGCCGCCATAGGCTTCGGGGATTTCGACGCCGCTGAGCCCGAGTTCACCGGCTTTTTTCAGAAGCTCGCGAGAAACCGAGAAATCCTTGTGCTCAATCTTCTCAATGTTGGGCACGATCTCGTTCATGGCAAACTCTTCCGCCGTCTGCCCGATAAGCTGGTGCTGTTCGCTGAAATCTTCAGGCGTAAAAACTTCTTCGGGCTGTCGCGACTCGAGCAAAAAGCTGCCGCCAGAAATCCTGATCTTCGGAACCGCCGTGGTCGCTGCCATGTCTATCCCCTCGATAAAGAAACCGCCGAGTCCACGCAGGACGCGGCGGAAAACACATTGTAATTCTAATGCGGGAAGGCAGGGAAAGATAGACAGGAATCCCCGCTGTTTATGGGGTTTTCGTGCCGGAAGTCAATTCGCAGAGAACTGTTACGCAAGAATGCTCAGCGTTCCAACTGAACCGGTCCTTCCGGTGTGGTCCTCACGCGGTATCGGGACGCAGGTTGGCAGGTCGAATAGCCCGTCATGTGAGTGGAATCCGAGTCCTTGGAATCGCGCGCGACCACATAGCTGCGAATCGTGTAGCAGGTCGTATCCGCATCCAGCGGACCGTCCAAGCCCATGACCAGCGTGCGAGTCTTGGATTCTGACTTGGGGTGACCGGTGCGGAGATCAACCTGGCCCTGATCGAGACGGTACTGATCAACCCGAAGGCGGTCCATCGAATCGGAGTTCAGGTCCGAAGGCCGATTCGGAATAATCCTCCATGGCTCAGAGCGCGTGGCCGGTGCGTTGTTTGTTGCAGACGCAGACACACCGTTCCCTGGGATCTGGGCTGTCCCTGTTTTTTGATCTTGAGAGAAGGCCGGCACAGAGCAAACCAGCAGGGTGGCGGCAAGAAGGCGTGCGAGAGTCATAAGAACCCTCCTGAGGCGAATTATAACGCCGTTGTCAGTTTAGATTTTCGAAAATTCCTGCTGCTCCCATGCCTCCACCCACGCACATGGTCACCATGCCGTAACGGCCCTTGCGCCGCTTCAGTTCGCGAATCACGGTCGCCGTTAGCTTGGCTCCCGTGCATCCCAGTGGATGTCCCAACGCAATCGCGCCTCCGTTGGGATTGACCTTCTCCGGGTCCAGCCCAGCTTCCTTGATCACCGCCAGCGACTGCGCTGCAAAAGCTTCGTTCAACTCGATTACGTCGATGTCCGAGAGCTTTAGCCCAGCCATCTTCAGCGCCTTGGGAATCGCGAACACCGGCCCCAATCCCATTTCTTCCGGCTTGTATCCCGCCGTCGCGAACGAAACATAACGAGCTAGTGGCTTGATGCCCAGTGCCTTCGCCCGCTCGGCCGATATCACCACGGCCGCAGCCGCGCCATCCGACATCTGCGACGAATTTCCGGCAGTCACCGTGCCCTTCATTTGAAACGCAGGCTTCAGTGAGAGCAGCGCCTCGAGCGAGGTGTCGCCGCGCGGCCCTTCGTCGGTTTTGAAAACAATCTCCTGACGCTTCGGCTTGACGCCATTGGGCGTGCTGAAACTCACCGGCACGGGCACAACTTCGTCGTCGAACCTTCCCGCTTGAATGGCCACCAGCGCCTTCTGGTGGCTGCGCAGCGAGAACTCATCCGCCGCCTGCCGCGTGATGCCAAACCTGTGTCCCACGCGCTCGGCCGTGAGTCCCATTGAAAGGTAAGCGTCCGGATAGTGATCGACCAGCCACGGGTTGGGGGAAATCTTGTGCCCGCCCATCGGAATCATCGACATCGATTCCGTTCCGCCGGCGACGATGACCTCTGCCCCTCCGCTCATGATGCGCTCGGCTGCCATGGCAATCGCCTGCAGTCCAGAGGAACAGAAGCGGTTGATGGTGAGGGCCGAAACCTCGACCGGCAAACCCGCGCGCAGCGAGGCGATGCGAGCCACGTTCATGCCCTGCTCGGCCTCGGGCATGGCACAGCCGAGAATCACATCTTCAATCTCTTTGGCATCGAGTTGTGGTACTCGGTCGAGCGCGCCTTTGATGGCGACGGCCGCCAGTTCATCGGGACGGGTGGCGCGGAGCGTGCCTTTGTAGGCGCGTCCTACGGGTGTACGAACTGATGAAGCAATGATGACTTCACGCATAATATTTCTCCGTTCTCGGCAGGCTATCCGTTAGATGCCTACCGTTCTGCGCCGGCTTCAAGCGCACGACCATCACTTCGCCGGCGCGAAAAAGTAGTAATCGGCCGTGTACTCGCTCTTTGTTTCCGCGTCTTTGTGCGACTCATCGCAAGCGTCGTTGCCGGGCTTGCCGCCATGCGTATGTACGCGTTGAATGGTTGTCACCTTTGTGAGTTGACCTTTTCCCGCATTGCTAACAACGTTCACCAGCAGCCAGGGGACTGAGTCCGCATCGAGCGAGTCGATGTGGGCGGCTGCTTTGCCGGTGACTTCGCTGCCATCCTTTAGTTTCCACGTCGGCAGCTTCGAGGTCGGATCGGCGGAATGCTGCCCAATCACTTTATCTTTCCGATCCTTCAACTCCGCCTCGGGACCTTTGAGCGTCCAGCTGAACTTACCATCCGCGGCAGTCTGACAAAGGTAGATCTGCGATCCCTTGGCGCGCACGAAGAGCACAGGTTCCAAGCCTGTGGGAACAGCGATCGCATCTGGGACGTCGGGAGCAGATTCCTGCGCAGGCGCTTCTTTTTGTTGGTTGGCTTGGGCGTTTGCGGGTGGGGTTGAAGAAATGAGGACGGCCAGACCGATGACCGCAGCAGCAGCTAGCAGAGGTCTTCGCATGAGGCGATTGTAGCGCAGACGAAACGCGTCGGAGCGCGCTGCGGGGAGCGTTCCATTTTGGGACTGGGTTTACTGGTTGGTAACTACCCCCCCCCTCCCCCTGGTCTATTGAAATCATTGAGTTAGCGGAAAAACCATAAAAAATCTTAGAGCTGGAACAACTTACGGGCAAAATATTGAGCCGCAAGGAGTTAGGGGCGATTCGAATGCCAAAGAGCGAAAGAGCTACAGAGCAGAATGAGGCGGGAGTAGAAGGGAAGTCAAGAGGGGATGGAGGAAAAAGTGGATGAGATTCCCGTTTTGGGAAGAGCGGTGTGTTGCCAGCGATGGAGCGGCCACTGGATCTCTATGCGGTTTCCGTCTATGGCATCACAGAAGAGGGGCGGGTATATCTCGACGTCACGCGCGAGGATTGTGATCAGAGAGGGTCAATGAGCGCTATGCGTGTTAGCGACAACTACTGCAAACTGGGGGGCATATGACGCGGAACGACATGTCGCGTGATAACATATGCGTGTGTCTAAAGCCTGAGTACGAGACGTGACTTCAGGCGATAGAGCCATCTGCATGACATTGGTTCGATTCTATTTTCATCGAGGAGGCGGGAATGACAAGACTAAGACTGGCCTTTTCCAGAACCGCTGCCGCATTGTTCGGGTTTGTGCTGCTGGTCTTGCTAACAGGTTTCACCTACGAACAGATTGGAAGGGCAAGGGAGGCCAGTCACCTGCCTCCACGGATTGGGAAGGCTGTCGACGTGGGTGGACACACTTTGAACCTCTACTGTTCAGGCGAGGGCAGTCCGACGGTCGTTCTCGAAGCGGGCGGTAACGAGCCTGGATATGCATGGTCATCGGTACAGAGCAAGCTTGCGAACGTCACTCGCGTGTGCTGGTACGATCGTGCGGGCGTGGGATGGAGCGACCCGCCGCCTTCGCCGAGAACCAGCGCGACAGTCACCAGCGATCTCCACGAGATGTTGAGCCGAGCAGGCGTGCCACCGCCGTATGTCTTGGTGGGCGCATCGATCGGAGGAGAATACGCACGCATTTATACCAGTCACTATCCTCACGATGTTGCCGGACTCGTACTGGTGGATTCGTCCCACCCCGACCAACAAGAACCACCATTTATGCTGTCGGCGTTCAACCTGATGTCTCCGGCCAAGCGGCGATTGATCTGCACTGCACTGCCATTTATGGCGCGCTTCGGCATTCTTAGATTTGCAGCGAGCCGAATGGGCGGCCCCGCTCCCCCGCAACCCAGCCCGGAGTTCGAGATATTGGCAAAGCTCAACGCCCAGCCGACGGCGCTGAGAACGGATGCAGAGCAGACCTGCGCGGCAACCGAGGGCGGCAGATTGGTCCCCACGCTCGGCACCGGAAACCCTGAACTCGACAATGCAGCACGGAATGCGGGCAGCTTGGACGATCGCCCGCTGGTGGTGCTGACGGCGGGAATGTACTGGGCTCCGCCAGGTTTGGAAAAGCAGGCCGCCGACTATCACGAAATCTGGATTCATCAGCTACAAGCCAGCCTGGCACAGCTTTCAAGGCGTGGGCGGCAAGTCGTAGTGGACGCGCATCATGATATGAGCGAGGCTCCAACCGCTGTGGTGACATCGACACAGCAAGTGGTGTACGACGTCCGAAGAGAGCATGAGTGATTCAGAGCTCAACTGTCGATAAATCGCGATTACACTCAAAATGCCCGGAACAGGAGATTCTGAGTGTAATCGCCTGTGGGTGTTGAAAAAGTCACGTCGATTAGCAGGATGAGAATCAGCAGAAGCATGTTAGAAGAAAGCATCCGCCATGCTCTGTTTGATTCTGATCGTTGGAGGCCTGCAAATCATGATGGGGCAACACGACCGCTCCGAAGCGCTGTTCTACTACTTCCGTCTGGAAGATCAGGTTCCGGAAAACCATCTGCTGCGGCGGATCGACAAGCACATCAGTTTTGAGTTTGTGCGCGAGCAATTGAGAAACAGCTACAGCGATACCGGCCGTCCTTCCATTGATCCCGAGCTTCTGTTGCGCATTCTGCTGATCGGCTATTTGTACGGCATCACCAGCGAGCGCAAGCTGGTGGAGGAGTTGCGCATGCATCTGGCGTGGCGCTGGTTCACCGGTCTGGGCTTGGATCAAGAGATTCCGCATCACTCTACCTTTTCCAAGAACCGTCATGGGCGGTTTCACGAGGCCAACGTGTTCGAGCCGTTGTTTGCACAGATCGTGCGCCAGTGTATGGAAGTGGGACTGGTGCAGGGCAAGCACCTGTCGGTGGATGGCAGTTTCGTGGAGGCCAATGCGGCGAAGGAGAGCCGGATTCCACGGGAGCAGTTGGGGGAAGCGGCGCAAGTCCATCACACCGTGCGTCAGTATCTCAAGGAAGTGGAACAGCAGAACCCGGTGGAAGAAGCGGTGCATGAGCAGGACCAGGTATCGACCACCGACCCCGATTCCACCTACGCCACCAAAGGTGGGACGCCGGCGCGGTTGGGTTACTACGACAATTATCTGGTGGACAATCAAAGCTGTGTGATTGTGGGAGTGCAGGCAACGGCGGCGCGAATGAGTCAGGAAACCGTGGCCGCGCAGGACATGCTCACTCGTTTCACGCAATGGCAAGGACGAACGCCAGAATCGGTAGCGGCCGACACGACCTACGGGAACGGGGAGTTCTTACACTGGTTGGCGGATCGGAGCATCACTCCTTACATGCGAACCCGGGACAGTATCCACAGAAAGAACAGTCCGTTCTACGGTCCAGAGCGATTCATTTATCAGCCCGAAAGCAATCGCTATATCTGTCCCGCCGGTCAGCCCCTCAACTATGGCGGACGCAACCTGCGGAACCGCACCTATGCCTACATCGGGACTCGCAAACGTTGCGGTGGGTGTGCGCTAAAAGCCCAATGCACCAGCGGAGCGTTTCGCTTTCTTGCCATCCACATGGATGAGCCGGCCCGGCAACGCGCGCGGGAGTTGGCAAACACGCCCGAGTTCGCCAAGGCACAGCGGCAAAGAAAGAAGGTGGAAGCCCTGTTCGCGGAACTGAAGAATCAGATCGGGCTGCGGCGCTTGCGCCTGGCGCAGACTGAAGTTCGTGCGGGAGCAGTTCTTCCTTGCGGCGGTTGCCCAGAACATCAAGCGATTGGTGCGCTTCCTCAGCCAGCCGACAACCGTGGTTCTGCCAGCCACCACTTAGCCGAACTAAGAGAAGACTCTCGGCAGGAGCACACTCGAAGCCGAAAAGACGTTCTCTTGAAGGACTTCTTCAACACCCACAGGCGATTACACTCAAATTTCGACTTCTTTCGATTCACTTCATATCTGAACCGTTTGAAAGTGGTCGCAAGATGAGCGTAATGGGGATTTTGCAACAGTAATCTGGGGAGAATTTCGTCAGGGGAGAATTTCGTCCTTGACAGCTGCTAGCCGACCGGCGCAGAATGTCTGCGGTTTTTTTCCAAGTATTTTCCCTAGCATTGTTCCTTCTTAACAGCCTCTCGGCATGATATCGGGACTCCGGGCCACAACTCGTCAATGAGCGCACTTTTTCTATGCGCAGCGGCGAGTCGAAAGGAGAGGACAATGCACGAACAAGATCTTCCACTGCCGAAAACGCTTCAACCAAAATCCTTAAGCCGGCGCAGTCTCTTCCGCGGAGCGGTAGGTACGGTGCTGGGAGCAGGTTTCTTGCGTTCAACGTTGGCCTACGCCAGCGACGACCCCGAAGAAGCCGCATGCAGCGGGCCCAATCCGATTCCGGGCGGTGTTGCGGCACTTAGCCCCTACGGGATTTTCGTTCACCACAATCCGATCAGGCCGGTCGCCCATCTGGCGGATATCAGTGACCCCTCGCAGATTACTGACTTCGATGGATTTGTGGGTTTAACGCACATCCTCGGCGGCGGGACGGGGATAGATACGACGACCGGCGCTACCACGCCGCTGGCCTACCAGGCCGACATGGGATTCGGTCAGGGCAAATTTATCGGCAGTAACGGTCGCATGCACCGAGGCACGTTCGCCTTTGTTTGACTTGACTTGTACACCGGTCCAGTTGGATCGACCATGCTCACTGAGCAGATTCATGACTATAACGTGCACGTAGATCGCAACGACGTGTTCTGGATGATTCCGGTGAAACACCACGCTCTTGAGGTTGACTTTGACGGTGAACGGGCGCGCCTGCACGTGCGTGGCCTGGACGTGTTCGATGACCACGATATTGCCAACTCGCTGACGCAGGGGCTGGGAATTCCCACTCCACCAATTCCACCGATTTTTCCGGTCCGAGCGAAGGTGTCGTTTGACATCGAATGGAATGGCGCCATCGATACGACGCAAATCAACAACATGTCCCAGCAATTCAAGGGAACATTCTTTGCGACGCAAACGACAATCAAATGGTCGTCCGAGCAGGAGGGCTTCGCATTCGAATCGGAACCGCCGAACCCAGCTCGAAACGTAATCTCCGTGTTTGGACGCGAGCAGAACGGCGTCTTTTTTAGGTAGAGCGGCTAAACTCTGGAGTTTGCGAGATAACTGTCGTGAACAGGCGTGTCTGTTGAAAAAGTCCCTCAGTTGATGCTTGTGGTGGTGCAAGGTTCGCGTTATAAGCAGGCCAGAGTTCTCAATGCTGCTGTTCACCATTAGATTTGGAGGCCTGCTGCTCATGATGGGACGCCATTCCCGCGCGGAGTCGCTGTTTTACTACTTCCGACTGGAAGATCAGGTTCCTGAAAATCATTTGCTACGCCTGATCGATCGCCACGTCAACTTCGAATTTATTCGAGCCAAGTTGAAGGACGCCTACAGCGACGCGGGAAGGCCATCGATCGACCCAGAACTGCTGTTGCGCATGCTGCTGGTCGGCCATCTCTACGGCGTGACGAGCGAAAGAAAACTGGTGGAAGAGCTACGCATGCATCTGGCGTGGCGTTGGTTCACCGGACTGGGCTTCGATCAGGAGATTCCGCACCACTCTACGTTTTCCAAGAACCGGCATGGGCGATTCCAGGAATCAAATCTGTTTCAGGAGATCTTTGAAGAGATCGTCGCCCGCTGCGTAGAGGCCGGATTGGTGAAGGGCGAGCACATGTCGGTGGACGGCAGCTTCATCCAGGCCAATGCCGATCATCACAGCCGTGTTCCCCGCGAGCAACTACCAGAGGTCGCTAAGGTGAACCACACGGTGCGCGAGTATTTAGCCGAGTTGGAGCGGGAGAACCCGGTCGAACCTCCGGTTGCACAGCAAGACAAGGTCTCGACCACCGACCCAGATTCGACCTACGCGACCAAAGGCGGTCCAGCGCGGCTCGGCTATTACGACAACTATCTGGTCGATAACGCCAGTTGCGTCATCGTAGGGGTGCAAGCGACCCCAGCGCGACTCAGTCAGGAGAGTGTCGCCGCCCGAGATATGATCAAACGCTATCGCCAACGTTACGGCTACCTGCCGCAGACGCTGACAGCGGACACCACCTACGGCAACGGCGAACTACTGCAATGGCTTGATCAACGTGGTATCGCTGCGTACATCCGGGTGAAAGAAAATCCCAATGGGCCGACTGATCTCTATGGCATCGACCAGTTCACCTACATGCCCGAGGAGAACAGCTATCTCTGCCCGGAAGGCAAAGTCCTGAAGTACGTCGGAATCAATGCGCGCAACCGCACGCACGTTTATTATTCGACGGTGAAGCGCTGTCGCGAGTGCTCGCAAAAGAGCCGCTGCACGCGAGGCAAGTATCGGACGATCGCCATCCATACTTGTGAGCCAGCGCGGCAGCGTGCCCACGCCCTGGCCCAGACACCAGCGTTCGCTATCTCGCAACGGGCTCGTCGGAAAGTGGAAGCGCTCTTTGCCGAGCTGAAGAACTACATCGGACTACGCCGACTGAGGCTGCGCCGGATGCGCTTCGTGCGCGAGCAGTTCTACCTGGCGGCAACGGTGCAGAACCTGAAACGGCTGGTGCGATTCCTCAGCAAACCAACCCCGCAGATCGCAACTGCATGAACCTGGCCTGAAGAAACTAAACGAGCGACCAACCATGAGGCCAGAAGGGACAAAAAGCGTGCCGTGAACCGAGATTTTTCAACAGACACAGGCCTTTACGCTCAGAACTCGGAGTCGTGCGGGGGAGCAGCCGAAGAGTGTCGTCTGTCGCCCCTCACACTAGCAAGGAACCCCGAATACCTTCGCTGCGAACGATCATTACGGACCGCGATGCCCAGCGCCTTCTTCTGCCCGATCAGCACGAGCAGCCGCTTGCCTCGCGTAATCCCCGTGTAGATTAGGTTGCGCTGCAGGAGCATGTAGTGCTGGGTGGCGAGCGTGGGTCGGGATTGGCTGGCTGTGCCTAGAACCTCGTCGCCGAAGGTCAGGCTATTGTTTACCCAATACCTCGCATCTGGGAGGGCCTGATACCCACCTACCGACATGCGCTTTGGGGCGCTATGGTTTGAGGCAATGAAGCGGTCTTGGGGTGATGAACGATCAAAACGGCGGTAACGCTGGGTCGTAAGGCTCCCACTTTTCGTTGGCGATGCTCTGCTTGAACTCTGACTCAGCGTCGTCTAAAGCTTCTTTGAGCGTCGGGTGTATGCGCACTTCCGCGTTTGATCTTTCCGCGATGAACTTGGGATTTGTCTGTACTACCCGTCCCTCGAAGATACGCACTTGGAACTGCTCCTGCTCGACCACTGCGATCTGGCGATAGAGGGCTTTCATTGCGAACGGCGGTATCTTGTAAAGCACGCGGTTGAGATGCACTTCTGCCCGCATGGTTGAATGTTACATCGGCAGCCGATCTAACCACAAGATAGCTTCGGCGGTAGGCGGCGGCACCGTCTTCATGGTAGTGGCCTTGAATTGCAGCCCATGCTCCTTATCCCTGACCCACCAGCCCTCCGCACTCAGCCATTCCCCGGCAGTCACCGAAGGCAGCGACCCGACGACCGTCGTCTCCTCCCGGTTGCTCGCACGAGCACAAAACAGTAATGGAAGCAGGGAGTGCGGCATTCATATGTGGGGGTTCATTTTCGCACGGAGGCAACAGGATTCGCCGAGTTGTCATTCCGCACGAGCCCGGTATCCGCAACCTCGGATCACAAGTTGGCGCGAGACAGGTGGTCGCGGTTCTTGCTACTTTTTCGGATACCCCACCGACTGCGCCAAGATGATCCTTTGCTGCGGCTGCAACTTAAGGGTCTTGACGAGGGCGGGCTTGTCGACGCTCGCCCGCACCACTGCACCGAGCCCCTCGGACGCACAGTACAGGTAAACGTTCTGCGCGATGAATCCCACATCGGCGGCGGTGTACATCTCAGCGTCCGAAGAAGCCGCACCGTCAGTCTTCGAAAGATCGGAAACATAAACTAGGTTTACAGCCGCATCCTTGACGAAGGACTGCGTGCCAGTAGCCGCTCGGAAGTCGCCCGCCACCACGGGCTCTAATACGGTCGCCTTGGCATCGTAGACGTACACGCCTGCCGGAGTTGCCACGTAGATGCTTACTTCCTGCCAGTTCATGGCGGAAGGCGCAGTACGACGCCCATCGGGTCGGTTGATTCCGAAAGCCGCCCAGAGCAAGTTCGAAAGCGTCTGCTGCGAAAGCGCACCTGAACCGAACTCGCGAGTCGATTTACGATCCTTGAGTACCTCCATCAGAGGGCGTCCCCCTGTCGTCTGCGGCGGCGGAAGCTGGACAGGCTTGAGCGCCTGCGCGGCTGAGATGGCAGAGAAACAGATTGCTGGCAGCACAAACCTCATTAGGAACGCAAATTTATGTTTCATGGAAAACCTCCTACCGCAGGATTGCTCGACATCATCGCGATGCCTTATGTACGATTCATGATAGTAGTCAAGGAGGTCACCCATGTCTTCGTCGCACGCGAAGTGTTCCCTCTGGTTGATCCCGCTGTTGGTCATGAGCCTTTGCTCGCTCGCGGTTCAGGCTCAGGAAAGCATGAGCAAGACCCAATCTGTCACCGGTTGTTTGCAGAAAGGCATAGAACCGGGAGGCTTCTATATTGTCGGCGAAGACGGCACGATGTGGGAACTGAGCGGCAAAGCCGACGCCACTCACGTAGGTCACAAGGTCACGGTGAACGGCCACGTCCTGCACCGTTCCGCAGCCGAGGAGGCAAAATTTGCCGACTATGAAAAGCAGGAAGCCAAGGGAAAGCCGTATGCAGATTTCCAAGTTACCAGCTTGAAAATGGTAAGTGATTCCTGCCAATAGCTCTGCCTCATAGTTCTGGCGCGGTTATGAGCGCAGATTGTGCCGAAGATGCAGGTGTGCTCAGATGAACTTCAAGCTTCACGCACGCATCAACCGCTCCGACGCCGAGACGATCCGGCAGGCTCTCGACCAACTTGCCACCAACGGCTCGGTCAGGAAAGAAGGCGAAGAGTTCATCGTCGAAGCCCAGATGGAGGGAGCCAGTGCCAAGGAACTGAACCGCACGCTGCTGTCCGCCCTGAGAAAAGTGGAGAAGAGGACGACGCTCCGTGCCGAGTGGACTTCCGGCGAGACGACCGAGCGTTTCTTTGATTACGTCCTGAAGAAGACCATCAAGGGCTGACCCGTCAATCCTGCAACCGGGCGGCTGGGCTCGGTCGCTTATGCCGACTTCTTTTGAGCGGCCTTTACCTTCGCCCATCTCAGCTTTTGGGCTGCGGCGATTTTCTTTCTAGCGGCTGGGGACATCGTCTTCTTCTTTGCGGGCATACTGACGACCTTGGGTTTCTGCGCAGTCTGCCCACCTTGTCCGCGCAGCTTCGCCCAGCGTGCTCTTTGTGCAGCGGCGATCTTCGCCCTTGCTGCCAGCGACAGGCGGCTTCGAGTTTCGGTTCTCTTCCCAGATGAAAGGCCATTGAGTGCTGCCAGCGCGGCGTCAAGTTGCTGAACCGTTTTTGCCGCCTGATCTCGTTCTTTTCGCAACTGCTGGACAATACCAGCCAAGTTAGCCATGAGTTCCCCCTCGCGGGGGATTTGTATCAGGGTGACACTAGGAAGCCGATCCTAGGGCGACTTGGCTGCTGGGAGGAATTGAGGGGTCTCAGCAATCGATGGCGCTGGACACAGTCGAGAGGACAAGAGAGGGACACATTCATGCTGCTCTGAGCACGCCTTCGGCATTGAAAACAGTTTCTACGTTGATGCGGAGGGACTCCACAACCCTGCCTGCCTGTGCCAATCGGGTCATCGACTCGATAATAAGGCTCAACTCGGTGGCCGGAATTTCACGCGCCTTGGCGATGAGTTCCAGATTGTACTTGGCCGTTTTCGCTCCGTCCTCGTCGAACTGTTTCTTCTGGCTCCGCAGCGTCCCTCCCACCATCCGGAAAAGGTTGAGCAGGGAGTGGCTCCCGCAAACCGTGCATGCATCATGCGGGCTGTTGCTGATGGTTTCACAATCAACGCAAAACACGGCATTGAGGAGGGGAACTGCGCTCAAGCCTCTTTCCGCATCGGCGGCTGTGTTCATATTCGACCCCCTAAATCAAGGATGCTCACAGGATACGCTCAGTTTTTCGTTTTTCATTTCGGGGTTGCGGCATCCCTCAAGAAGTCGATTCTAGGGGCTTTTGCCCGTCTGAAGGGGTTCCGGTCGGCTGGGTGGTTTGAGAGGCGCGGGAGGCCTTTTGTACCACCGTAGAGGCCACTCGTAGCCAGGATATCGGCTCCAGCACGCGATTTGTGCCATCACAAAGCCGTCTTTGAGCCAACACGAAAGCATTACGGCTTTGGCTCCAAGGTGTAGCCACTCGTGGACATCTCGGCATACCTCGCCAATTTCGCATCAAATAGTGCATCCATTAGGCCCAAGCCTGCTGGCTCATTTTCTTTCTCTGGGTGTTGATCTGTTGATCCATGTACTTCACGAACACTTTGCATATCTGGCCGACGCTAACACCCTTTGCACACTCCCTGATAGTGCGCATTACGCGCTTTAGAAGAATACTCGGGGGGAGGCGAGAAGACCGGGCGTGGAGGCGTGGCGCAGGGTGGCGGATTCTTTTCGCTGCATGCCTTTAGCAAGCCCAACTGCCGTCGCTCCGGCCGACGAAGTCGATGCAGGCTGGTGTCCATTAGGCACCTGCGATTGGGAACTTGATGTCGATGGAGTCTCCTGCTGGTTTTGTCCAACCGACAACGAGTTGCTTCTTGCGAACAGCAAAGTGTTGCAGATCAGGCAAGCGACAATTCCGAAGCGCCCGGAATATCTCATAACTTGAACTACTTTGTTTCCTCGGTACGGGTTGCCCGCAGGCGGACTCATCATACGCCTTAGAGACCGTTGGAGTAATATCCCCATAACGCTCATTCAGGGGTTTTGAGCGTAAAGGCCTGTTTGCGTCAGTTGACATTAACTTCCGGTTTGCTCGTTTACCAGGAGCTGATCTGGATAGCTGAGGTGAGAAAGCTGATTTCGCGGGCGCGGCGAAAAAATCCGCCGCGCCCACGAGACGCAATGAAATCAAGGTCGCGCGTTTACTTGACCGGCATGTAGCTCAGATCCGGTCGAGTTTGGATGAGATCGCTGTAAGTGCTCTCGATAGAGCCGTTGAGACGTTCGATCACCGACATAGCTTCCTGTTCGCCGAACGCTTCCCGCACCCTGTCGCGCAGGGGCTTTACGGCCGGATCATCCTCGAACGAGGCCCAGTTCGCGTGAGGAGTCGTGAGAACGTAGGTGCCGCCTTGTCCGCCGTTCGCAAGGCGATACCACGAGTTGTGAACCGGCGTCTTCAGCTTTTCATTGGCTTCATGAACCTTGGCAATGGCGCTCTGGAAATCGTCACCCTTTCCGAACCGGATGTGGAAGGTTGTCACTGCGATGTACTTCGCGTTCATGTCGGGAGAGGGATTGCTCCACTTCGGCAGGAACTCGTAATAGGCGGCAACCATTTTCTCGACGTAAGGGCTGACTACCTTGTTGTATTCCTCCATGTCGGCGGCGTCGGGCACGGACGGCTTGTCCATGTCCGCCCAGTGCATCCCGAATCGACCGACGATGTACTGTCCAGTGTGTTCCCCGCTGACGATCTGAGAGACGAAAAGAGGTTGCGTATCTTTTTGCTGCTTATGCCATTCGACTTTCGCTTTTCGTCCTTCTTCGTACTGTTTCACCATGCCGCTCTTCGGTGTTTGGAATTCAAGGCCCGCGATGTTGCCGGGCTTATCCTGAGCAAGTGCGCCGACTGCAAGGGACCCGCCGGCACACAAGATTGCTGCGAGCTTCATGAGCTTCATATTTTCTCCGTGAGTTTGACTGGAATTTCGATTTGGATTTCGGGCCGGCCGGTAATCTAGCACTGAGCGCCTCATAATGCAATTGTAGCCGCCGAATTTGTTACCAGAGCAGGTCCCAGCGAGATCACGGCAATGTTGGTCCACAGGGCAAACGGCCTAGGGAGTGGCGACTAACCCCCGATTGACTGGCCAATGTGCATTCATTTTGGGGTTAGGTGATCGAGTTCGTGGTCGATGTTGAGAAGCCGCTGCGCGAGTCGGCGAAGTTTACGGCGAGCTTTATCTTCCAGCTGGGGCTGGAGTAGTTGGAGGGCGCGGTGAGTACCGCCAATCGCCTGACGAATGCTAGCCAGATCAACTGGCGCAGGGACAGTAGTAGAGAGAACTGGGAGTTGGGGAACCGAATAGAGGGAAGCTGTTTTTTCGCGTGCGCGGTGAAATTCTCGTTGGAGATCGAGCTGGACCACTTCCACATAGCGCAGGGTCATGCGGATGTCTCGGTGTCCCATCATTTGCATCAGCGCCGGCAGACTGACGCCGAGGCGCACCATCTCGGTGGCGAAGGAGTGCCGTAAGCGGTGCGGGTTGATCCGACCGGTGCAGCCCGCAGCCCGGGCCACATCGCGTAAGGTGTTGTGCAACACCCTGTACCAAGTCTCAGGTTGCCAATAGCGAGGCAGTAAGAAAGCTGGGGGGCCCGGCACAGGAGTGGGAGCTCGCCGCCCCCGCCCAACTGCCCGCGGGAGCGCGCCCAACTCCACCATGCGCGCCACGACGCGCTGCGTCTCCTCATCGACCGGCACGAAGCGTTCGGAATGGAGCTTACCCAGGGGCACACGCAGCGCCACTTGCTGTTCGCTGATCTGTTGTAGGCAGTCCAGCGGAAGATGGATGCATTCGCTGATGCGGATTCCCGTGGCCCGCATGAGGCGGAGAGCGTTCACTTCCAGGGTATCGACGAGACGAAGCTGTTGCTGCAAACGTTGATCTTCTCGAGAGAAAGCGGTTTGGGGAGATAGTGGTCGGAAGGAGGAAAATCTTCCCGACCAATGAGGTCGGGCGTTACCGGGTGCCCTTGGTTGGCTAAGTCACGCAATAAACGGCGGACGGTAAGCAGGTGTAAGTGACGGGTCCGATTGCCGGGCGAGGGATATTGCTGGCAGAGGAAGCGGAACCACGCCAGGAGATGGGGATCGCGGCGGAGCTGGGAAAGTTGGTGCAGGCGGGGAAAGGCAGTGTGGAGAAACGTCAGGAAATTATGGGCACAGTAGCGGTAGCACTTCACCGTTTTAGGCCGACGGGTGGTGGTGAGCGCCTGGATCTGGGCTTCCAGGATTTTGTCCATGCTCCGTCGTGATCGTTTCATGACATCTGCTCCGGAGGGGACAAAGGAAGGCGCTGTTGGACGGCGCGGGCAAACTCGCGCCAGACGTCTTCTGGGGCGAGTTGCACATAGAGCATGGTGGTGTGAATGTCGGAGTGTCCCATTAAATGCATCAAGGCGGGTAAGGAAATGCCGGCGCGCACCATGTCGCTTCCGAAGGTGTGACGAAAGCGGTGCGGATTGGCTTGGGGGACTTTACTCAGCAGGCGATGATGGCGAAATAGAGAGCGCAGTCCTGCAGCGGTCATGGGGCGACCGCGGCGGCGGCCTTTGAGAGAGACAAACAGAGCGGATGAGTTAGTCAGAGGTCTCTCTAAGTGGAGATAGTTTTGGAGAACTTGAAGAGTGTTAGCCGTGAGGGGCAAGAAACGTTGCTTACGGCCCTTACCTAAGACATGGAGGCGTGCTTCGGAGAGCAGGAGATCTTCCAACTGGAGTTGCAAGACTTCGCAAGAGCGCAAGCCGTTTTGCAACATGAGGGCGACCATGGCGAGATCGCGGAAGGTGCGAAAGCCTTTCCAGAAGCGGGCGACCTGGTCGGCGGAGAGGGGCACGATCAGGCGGCGCGGCTGTCGCAGTCGCAGGTTGGTCGTGATCTTGGTTTGCCGACGGCCGTAGCCGAGAGAAGAGCGCGTGCTATAGCGGCGCTGAAAGAGCGGTTTGCCGGGAATCTCCTGGGCGTGATGGAAGCGATACACGCAGCGCAGCACACACAAGCGGTGATTGATGGTTTGCGCCGTGGGGGCGGGCTGGTGCTCGAGTTGGTGACGGACATAGTCAAGCAGAAGAGATTGGTTCAGCCGATGCAGCGAGTGTCGCGTATGGTCGAACCAGCGTGCCAGGTGGAGCAAGTCATAGGCGTAGGCACGCAAGGAGCGCAGCGAGAGTTGGCGCACGGTCTGGGCATCGAGAAACTGATTGGCCCAGGTGACTTCGCAGCCGCGATCATCCAGCAGACGATAAGGGGAAACGCTGGCCGACGAGGAGTTGTTCACCACCAGGCGAAGGCTCATAGCGAAGCTGCCTCCTCAAGGAGATGGGCAAAATCCTGGGTGGTGGCGCCCGAGGTGAAGTAGCTGTTGGGATCGTGGCCGGCGGGCAACTCGACGAGACGTACGTTTAATCCCGCCCTGTCGAGGTAGTGAAGAAGATCGCAGGCAGCATTTTGGCCAGCCCGGTTTTCGTCCTGGTCGAAGGCAATATACACACAGCGGTCCGGGTTCTCGCCGAGCTGAGCCAGTTGGGTAGAAGTCAAACGAGTACCGATAGCACAGGTGGTATTGCGGAATCCGGCTTGCCACAACACGGCGAGATCGAACAAGCCCTCGACCAGGATTACGTCGCGGAACTGCCGGACCGATTCCCAGGCGAACAAGCCGCCTTTGGAACGTGGCAGGAGACGATGCGCAAAGGCATGACCAACGCTGCGGCCATACAGGTTGACGATGTGATCCTGCTGGCGGCAGGGGAAAATCACGCGGTGACAAAAAGTATCGCGGCCCTGCTGACCCATCAAGCCCGCTTCGAGCAACCGTTCCAGGCAGTAGCCGAGGGCCTGCAGGTGAGGGCGCAGATTGCCGCCACGGGCATAGCCGATGCCGAGTTCCTCGATGAGCCTAGCATCGTGCACTCCGCGCTCCGCGAGATACTGAACGCCTTCCGGATAACGGTGTAGTTCCAGCTGATAGAAGGCGGCGGTGTGCGCCAGCAGTTGGGCGGTGGGGGCGAGTTCTTCCTGGAGATAGGCGATGCTCGCGCGAAAAGAGAGATGGCGCGAAAGTTCGACAAAGCGAATCAAGTCGCCACCACACCCACAGCCGTGGCAGTAGAACAGATTTTTTGGTGCGTTGACGTAGAAGGAGGGATGGGTATCCTCATGCAGCGGACAGAGTCCCGCGAACTCGGGGCCAGCACCAACCCGATACCCTCTCCAGTGGTGCCGTTGCAGGAAGTCCAGCAGCGGAACCCGTTGTTTGAGCCGTTCGAGGTCCTCACCCATGGCGTCCGCAGTTCTCCCAGCGTCAAGGTAGGAACCTTGGGCCGCAGATCCCAGGCGAGGATGGTGGGGGCAGCAAAAAAAGAAAAAGGTTGATCCTCAGAGACGCAGAGGCCAGGGCCAGACGACTCGCAGACAGGAATAGACGGTAGACCAAGACAAGTGCAGAGAACCGAAAGCGGGCTGCTCGCCACTGGCCATCCATTGCGCCACAGCTTGCAGCATGGAATATAGAAAGAAGAAGGCCGGCGAAGAATCCAGGCTGTGGCACCAACGGCGCAGGGTGGAAGGGGCGGGCACGCGATCGGGATCTTTGAGCGGCGGGGCGGCGTCTTCCCAAGAACAGCCTTCTACGAAGCGCAACCGCACGGCCGCGCTGCGCGCCACCAGACTGTAATGGGTATAGGGCAGGGAGAATGCAGGAAGGAAGCTGACCGTCACGCGACAGATCTGGCATTCACCGCGGCGGTAGCGGATCCAGTCGTGACTGTTATCGTGCGCTTGTTTCGGTCGCCAGCCGAGGCTCTCGATGGAGCCCGCCCCACATGACGGACACTGCCTGGTGATCTGACCTGCACAAACCGCCCAGTCGAAGCCGGGCTTGCAATCATCGCCAGAACATGGGATAAGGGAAACCGTACGGTGTTTCAGGGGCTCTCTCACTGCGCGGGATCTCGTGAGGATGCGCGCTCAGGAAGAGAGCCTTTCTCCTTCCTGCTCGATCTCAGCTCCAGAAGGATAACTCTCCCCGCCACGCTACCGAAGATTGGCCGGTAAAATGCCGATTAGTCAACCCGGAAGTTATCCGAGCCGCCACTCCTAGCCTGGATTATTCACGAAGTCTCTAGCTAAAAAGAAAAGGATGCTCTAAAAGGATGATGAACACTGGGTTTCGCCGACCCAGCATTCCCTTTGGGAGCATCCATCGCTTGATACAAAGTGTTTTACCACAGCTGAGCTTCTCCTTCTACCGTCATCAACCCATCCGCGCCGATTTTTCCGGGGGCCAGATCACCAGCGATGCCGGTCTGCTGCCCCTGCGCGCCTTCGATCAGCGCCATCATCTGACCCGTGACTGGGCCGCGCAACTCAGCGATCCGCGGCAACCCGACCGCCTGCGCCATGATTCGCTGGCCCTGTTGCGGCAACGCCTTTATCAGATCGTCGCCGGATACGAAGACGCCAACGACGCCGATCGTTTGCGCCACGATCCCCTGTTGCAGATCGTCGCCGATCAGAAACTGGGCGACGCGCTCGGTTCCCAGCCCACGCTCAGCCGCTGGGAGAACGCGCCTTCCGGTCGCGATCTGGTGCAGGCCAACGACCGGCTGTGCCAGCAGTTCATCCGTCTCTGTGGCGACCAGGTTCGCCAGCGCGGTGAGATCTTGCTCGATCTCGATTCCACCGACGATCCCACTCACGGCCAGCAGCAACTCAGCTTCTTCAACGGCGCCTACGGCCGGCACATGTATCATCCCATGCTGATCTTCGAACGCCACAGCGGCTGCCTGCTGGCGGCACGCCTGCGGCCGGGAAACGCCTCCAGTCATGCCCGCATCGTGCCCATGCTGTTGCGTCTGGTGCCGCGTCTGCAGGCCGCCTTCCCCGGGGTGAAAATCAAACTGCGCGGCGACGCCGGCTTCGCTCTGCCCTTGCTCTACCAGTTCTGCGAGTTCTTCGCTCTCCAGTACACCTTCGGCATTCCCGCCAACTGCGTTTTCAAGCGTCGTGCCGAGCCGCGGCAGAAGCGGTTAAAACGCCGCTATCGCCGTACCCAACTCCCGCAGCGCAGCTTCTCCAGCTTCCGCCACCGCGCCCGCAGTTGGCCGCGCCAGCGCCGCATCTGCTACAAGGCCGAACACTCCGCCGCCGGAACCAACTTGCGCTTCCTCGTTACCAACTGCGCCGGACCTGCCTCCCAAGTCTTCGCTTTCTACAACGATCGCGGCGAGTGCGAGAACCGCATCGAGGAGTTCAAGAACGGCTTCTGCGCCGACCGCTTGAGCTGTCACCGCTTTCTGGCCAACGCCTTCCGCCTGCTCCTGCACGCCGCCGCTTACAACCTGGTCAACTTCTTTCGTCTGCAGTTACCCCAGCCTTGGCGCTCGGCCCAGATCGAAACCCTGCGTGCCCAGCTCTTCAAAATCGGCGCCCGCGTACGCCAAACCGCCCGCTGCATCCGCTTCCACCTGGCCAGCGGCTGGCCATTTCAGAACTTGTTCCGTTCCGCTACTCTTGCCGTCAATAGCAGTTGACCCGATTCGTTTGCCTCCTAACTCATCTTCCCCCCGCCGTTCGTGCGGAGCCGTGCCCGAAACTACCCTTGATCGTGTCCCCACCACGATCCTCGCCGACAAAGCTCTCCGCTCGCACCGCTCCGCCCGTCATCCCTGCCTTGCTCACATCTCTCGCAAGCAAATCTCACCCTGGTGAATTAAGCAGGCTAGGCAACCGTCAACTGTTGCAAAATCACTACTACACTCATCATGGCCTTGCGCTGGGCACCTGAGTGAAATGGCCTGCTCTATAAGAGGGAATGTCAAGGATATTTTTCTTCCTCGACCGGAAGGGGAGAGCGCGTCCTTGACTTCCAGCCCCTGTTCGTTATGCGAGCCGTTGCGTTTGGGTTTTCTGCCCTTTGGTCCTGCCGCAGGTCTTGCGTGGTTCCATCTCAGCTGCATCTTTAAGTTAGTAGCGACGACGTCGATCGGTTTGCGAAGCTGGCAAGCCGAGTGGTTGCCTGGTTGGCAACACATAGATCTATCTGAGGCTCGTGGCCGAGTGCTTTTTTGGGTTGTCCGAGAGGGTATAGGGATTGCACAGAGGCTCAGTGCTCAGTGGGCACTTGGCGCCTACAGGCCATAGGGATACTCACTCTCGAACCCGAGCGTCTCAAGAACCGATCGACCACCACCCGAGAAAGAATCGCCGGAGATGGAAAGAGGTTCTCACCCGAGACGCTCAAGCGGCTTGCGACTTCAGTTTCTCGACGTCGAAGTTTTCTCCTTTCTTCCATAGCGTCAGGGTAATGGCGGCTATCTTGCGCGCCAGCGTCAGACGCACCATGGTCGGCTTAATGCCTTTGGCCAGCGATCGCTGATAGAAATCCTGGAACGGTCCGGGCTGCACGCTGGCCCGGATAGCGGCGGCTTTGAACAGGCCTTTCAGATCATGGTTGTAATCCTTATTCAAGCCGCGAATGAACACCTGCTTTTTGCGGCGCCGCACTTGGCCTTTTACGAAGTGATATTCCCCGCTGTCGCGAGTTTCCAACCCCAGTCCGCTGTAGGTCCACAGCTGGCGCTTGCTGCGAAAACGATGCGGAGTCTGAATCAGCGCCACCGCTAACGCAGAACGAATCGGTCCCAGGGACGGAATCTGTCTTAGCTGGGCAGTGATGGTATGTTTGCGACTCTCCGCCAGCAGTTGGCGCCGCGCTTGTTGCCGCAAGTGCTGCAGCATGTCCAATTGCTGGTAGAGTTGCTCGGCTCGCCGGCGGGTGCCGGCTTCCGGGATTTTCCCCAGCCACTCACTGCGATGTCGGGTGTAGTCGACGTCCCGCCCGGCACAGGGGATTGCCCAGCTGCGATACAGAGCTTTGAGACGATTCATCACTCGGGAAAGATCTTTGACCACGGTCAGATAACTGCGCGCCAATTCCCGCAGCATGCGTACCCCGGTCTCACCGTGGTAGACCGGCTTGAGATCGTTGAGGCGTAACCGATCGGCGAGTTTGCGGGCATCGATCTTGTCACTCTTGTTGCCCTGTTTGAGTGCTGCGTTCTTGCGCGGATTGCACACGATCAAGTGGGCCACATGCGGCTTGAGCAAATCGTATAACCATGCCGCCCAGGTCCCTTCTTCGAAGGTTAGCGATAGAGTTCCACGCAGGCCCGCCAAGAACTCGAGAATGGTCGACGCCTTGGTTTCCAGTATGGATTCCATGATTAACTTGCCCTGCGAATCCATCACTGCGACCGAGATCGTTGCTTGATGAACGTCCAGCCCAATATACTTTTCACCGCTCATCGAGGGTGCTCCTTTCGTAGGTGATCATGCGAACGATGACAACCTACTCCAAAAGGGGCGCCCTCTTATAATGCGATTTCGTCAGTCGATTTCGACAGTCGAGAAGGGTTGACGTCTCGATAGGCCCTCCGCAGAGGAGGCGCGTTCTATGCCCGCTGACGATTGTTCATGAACAGGGTGGCAGAAGTGCTCCGAAGCAGATACCAGATAATCAGGGCATTGATCAGGACTCCTAGGAGTCCGTCCGAGAATTGCTTTTTGAAAGCTGCCTCAGCGACCGAGAACCGAATTGTAAAAACAGCCAGTCAGAGTTCGCCCCATGAAGCTCGGGCCAATGTTTGTAGAAGGGCTTCCCGAGGGCTCACCTTTGTCAGTGGCCTTTCTTGCTCGTCTCTATCTCGATCCATAGCAGAGCCGGTGTAACTTCAGAATGTTGTGCGTGAGACAGATCATGGCCCACTCTCCTTGCACCTTCTCCAGACCACGCAAGAGAAATTGCCGGAAGCCGCGCGCTTGTTTGATCTGTCCAAACACCGGCTCCACCACCGTTTTGCGCCTGGAGTAGATGGCCGCTCCCACCGTGGTCTGCAGTTTCCGGCGCATACGGTCTACCCGCGTCGCTCCCTGGGGTAGCGGCCCCCGCGGGCCCGGCTGCTGGCGGTCTCGATAAGACTCCCGGTCGGTCGCAATGAAGCCTTCGATCTTTCTCTTCTCCAGATATTTCAGATTGGCCTCCGAGCAATACCCGCTGTCGGTTATGACTTCCTGCGGCTTCTGTCCCGCTTGCTCCTCGACCGTTTTCACGGTGGGCGCCAGCTGTTGCTTATCATTGGTGGCCTGCGTCACCCTCTGCCCCACGATCCACTGGAAATCCGGGTCCACCGCGATCTGCGTGTTGTAGGCCTGCACAAATCCGTCTGCCCCGGGCATGATGCGCGACTCCGGATCAGTGAAGTTATATTGCATCTTGGTTTTGGGCTTGGCCTTCTCCTCCGGCTTGCCCTTATTCTTGGCTTCCTCTTTCGCGCGCTCTTCCAGGGCCCGCTTGGCTTCCTGGATCCGCTGCAGTCGTGTCTCCCGCCGCCCCAACTCCGCCGGCAGTTCCTCTCCTGTCTTATCCCGTCCGTAGCGCGTATCCTCTTCTGCATCCGTGGCCTCGGCCTGCTCCAATAACCGCTTCACCTCTTCTTTCAAGCGCTTCTCTTCTTCCTTCATCCGCCCGTAACTCATCGCCTTGTGTTTGCTCGCGTTGGCTTTCACTTTGCTCCCATCCAACACCACCCGCCCCAGCTTTATCGTCCCCGCCTCCAACGCGATCTGCAACACTTGATCAAATAACCCTTGCAGCGCCGCCAGATGCAGCTTCCGAAAGTCCGAGATCGTTCGGAAATCCGGTTGGTTCCCCGCTGCCAACACCCGAAACCCGATATCCTCGCTCAGCTTCTTCTGTATCCGGCGCGAGGAAAACACTCCCACACAGTACCCATAAATCAAGATCTTGGTCATCATCCGCGGATGGTACGGTGGTTGACCGCGCTCTTCTTCCTCGTATACCGACTCGATTGCACTCAGATCCAGTTGCTCCACCACGTCGGAGACGAAATACGCCAAGTGATCTTCCGGCAACCAGTCGCCCAGGCTCGGCGGTAACAGAAAATCTTGCTCTGGCAGATAGGCGCGGTAGGTTTTTCCCATGCTCTGAAACTTGGCATATCGAACCTCTGAGTTTCAATCTAAATCAGCGGTTCACGGTTGAATACTCGGACACACTCCTAGTAGGGAAGTTCGTAGAGGCCGAGTTGGTCGTAAACGTACAGACGATTGTTGCGAGCGACACACTGGAAAGGAACGTACCACCCAGTGGGAGTTGTATCCGGTGGACCGCCAGCAAGCACTGAGAGGCTCCGTCCTTCCGACGTGACCAAGTTCCAAACGGTGGTATCCGAGGAATCAAACGAACGAACAGTCAGGTGCGGTTTGTGATAGGCGGGGAATATCACGAACTGGTCAGATCGTATGGCTATCGCCTTGTTCGCTCCGAAGTCTCTCCAGACACGCTGGAGCTGAAAATTAGTAAGCCAGACCAAAGGAAAATCCGAGTAGTAGGACACGTACACGGATGTGCCCACAACGTTCAGCGAATAGCAATCATCAATGAAAGGCAGCTCATGCTTGCGCGCAAATTCCGCGTACCTAAACGCCGGAGTTCCGGCAGAATCAAAGCAAACCAACCCTTCTTGTCCAATCCCGCCCCCGAACACACCCTCATCGAAATATCCCACCCAGATGTGCCCGTCGGCGGTTGTGCTGACATGCTTAATTGCGTCGCCTAGGTCGATGGTGCGAATCACGTTTTGGTGCTTGTCGAAGATTCTAGCCAGTCCTCCTCTTCCTTCGACAATCAGCCATCCGTCACCGAAGCGTTGTATACGACTCGTGGTTAGTAGCCCCTGTGGATTGTCAAACGCGACCCGTGCGTTAGCCGCGCCATCCCAGTAGATCAAGTGATGTCGCTTCGGGGGCGTGTTTGCCCATCGGACGAAGGCATCGATTCCAGCCTCGCGAGTGGGACGTGGAGGTCTGCCCTCTTGAAAGAGCAGCAGAGGCTCGCCGTTCCAGTCAACTGAAACCGTACACAACTCCCAATCCGCAGGAACGGAAGAAAACACGAATCGAGTAATGAGACGCTTTGCTTCTTGCATTCAGCAAATACCTTACACGATTGCTTCTGGGCGAGCAGTTGGCGAAAAATCCCCATAACGCTGGAGCAGCCGACAAGGCTGAGAATCTAGTGGGGTGTAAGTCCCCACACCACCAATTGCCTGGGCGGGTGGTAAGCATATCCGATGCATGCGGAGGCAACGAAGCATGTTCAGCTCGGACGTAAAAGCCTCGGCTGCC
This sequence comes from uncultured Acidobacteriaceae bacterium, assembly GCA_963707205.1. Classification (GTDB taxonomy): domain Bacteria; phylum Acidobacteriota; class Terriglobia; order Terriglobales; family Acidobacteriaceae; genus Sulfotelmatobacter. The sequence goes on along the minus strand of CAVPQE010000014.1, from coordinate 1,355 downwards.
CTGCGGCGATAAGCGGCAGCGGTAGGAACGATCGGGGAGGCGAGCAAACCTGAGGGCCTGAACATAACGAAATGGCTGCAGTCTCGAAAAGGGGATCCGTCATGAAATCGTTTTGACGGGTTAACGCGGGAAGCCGACCTCGATAGTGTACGGGGGTAGGCCGATGGCGTGGAGGAAGAAACAGGCAGATGCACTCCACGGGACCGCCGTGACAGGGGCCCAGGCAAGCAGGGAAGGATTCTCAGAGATAACGTCGGGATGGTCCCGCCCGCAGCAGGGGCTGGTCGCAACCTGCAGAGACTCCTCGAACGAGGCTTAGGCCGAAGGAGAGGAGAGCGAGTGGGATCGGCGAATGAGTCTGTAAGAGCTAAGACCGGGGAGTAATGTCCTCGCAGGAGGCGGTACACGTCTCCCTGATCAAGGTAACGCCAAGATCGGGCAAAGAGACTCTGGGTACTTGGTGGTGCCATCGGCAGCGCGGTGGTCGGACTCAGAGCCGACATAAGCCGACGCATGAGATGGAACTAAGCTGAGAGCAAACCATCCGTAGTCGGGGCGTATGCGAACCAGCGCTTGAACCTCGCTGCGAATGGGAAGGCTCCCGGACGAGAGACCAAGACTTCAAACCGGACCTGGGAAATTCGGCCGTCCGGCATTATAGGGGGGCCTCCGAAAACGTAGCCACGGTGGAAATGAGAACCCAACTCGCAATCGAAAGAGCGGGCTTGGTAACCCTCCACCTACAGCCGGCGCGTCGGAGCTCTATCCCAACCAAAATGCCTTGGGCAGGGGTTTTGAGTGAAATCTGATTTCGCCATTTCGCTTGTCGCGTCCAGCACGGCAACCTATCATCAATCTCGGAATGTCAATCCCCACAGCGAAAACCGAAGCAAGCAAGACATCGACGGCGAGAAAAATTGGTCTCTTTGCCGTGGCCGTGGTCCTCGCCGTGGTTGGGTATTTCGGTTTCAAAATGATGTGGGGATTAATGATGCTCGGATATGTCGATTCCGCAATTGGTCGAATGAGAGTCTTGAACGCGGCAGAGACCCAGTTCGCCAAGGAGCATCCGGCGCTTGGTTATACGTGTAAGTTGTCGGAGCTACCTTCGACCGCCGAGATTCAGCGATTGTTGGCGAAAGGTAGCATCGACAATGGCTACGCTTTCGAGATCACTGGATGCCACGCGCCAGAGGCCCAACCGCCGAATTCTGGGTACTACATAACTGCTCGACCTGTGCATTCGGGCCAACCAGCTTTTTGTTCCGATCTGTCTGGAATCGTAAAAGCTGATTACAGTGGGTCCGTCGAAAGGTGCCGCTCAAACGGGGTTCCCCTATAGTTGTTGAAATAGT
>CAVPQE010000013.1:0-172723 GCA_963707205.1 uncultured Acidobacteriaceae bacterium | reverse complement strand
GCTGTGCCCCGAAAAACGATCGCACGATAAACGTCACTCTGAATGCCGCATTAGCGGCGCCAGCACCACAGCCCTGCGAGTCAGTGACACCCTGAAGTGAGCGCATACGCCCTCCCCGGTATACTCAGTTGAGTTGCAGCTCGCTCTTTCCTTGCACAAAGTGCAGGCCGATCTCAGCGGTGTTCGACAACAACTAATGTCCGATCCAGAGCAGAATCGGCTCACGGCTTGCAAGAGATTGAGCCGAGACCAGGCACATTACCCGGCGGAACGAATGCCCTTATCGCACGAATTGGCCGGGGCCGAATCTGTGCAAAAGCTGATTGCCAACATTCGCCGGCAAATTGGATTTCGGGTGTGTACGTGCGACGTCTGCAATCGACCTGCCTATGCTTTGGTTTACAGGGGTTGCCAGAAAGGCGTGGATGTTGCCCGCATCCGGCCCGGTGAGTACCGTTGCCATGCCCGAGATTTGTCCGCGCTCGTTGATCTTGTTAGCCATGGTTGCGTAGAGGTTGGAGCTGGCGGGAAGCAGCGTGTTGAGGTCGGTCATCACGCCGTCCTGCCAGATGAAGGCATGGGACCAGTTGAAGTTGGAGTCCCAGGTGCTTCCCACCACCTGGCCCTTGCTGTTGATGCCGCTGGCCAGGGAGCCAAAATCTCCCGGCAGAGTGCCGAGGTTTGTGATTTCGCGGTTCTGCCAAAGAGCGGCAGTTTGGGTTGTGCCTTCAGGGTTAAGGACTTCCCCAACAATTTGGCCCTGGTCGTTAATGGCCCAGGCTAAACTGAAGCCCTCAACTCCGAGGTCCTGAAGGGGGATGGGGGTGCCGTTTTCCCACACAACGGCGTGATTCGCTGCGGTACAGGTTCCCGAGTAGCCTACGGCTTGGCCTTGATCGTTGATGCCGTATGCGATCGCGTCTGGATCGCTACCCAGCGGAGGAAGAGCTTGGGGTTTGCCGTTTTGCCACAACACCCCCATCGTAATCCGATTAGGCGGGCATCCGGAGTCCACGGTAGTGGTTTCCGCAAATCCTGCGATTTGTCCACGGTTATTGATCCCGCTCGCCTGCCCGTTATTTCCGCCGAGCGTTGGGAGAGCACTCATGTGGAAGAATTGCCAAAGAAACGGGCGACAAGTAAGGTGTGTGCCGAAGCCACAAATGTCTTCGCCGTTCGGGTCTGGGACAGACGTTTCGGAATAACCTACTATCTGCCCGAAGTCGTTGATCTGGCCCCAGTTCATCCAACTGTTCTGTCCTCCGAGCGTGCCGAGGTCGATCTTGAATCCGTCGACGCCCAGCAATGCGCGTCCGTTTAGAAGTGTCCCGAACAAGCTATTCTGCTCCCCCGGTGGTAAGTTCCCAGCCATGATCTCCGTCCAGCCTTCATTATTGACGGACATGGCACAACCCAGATTGTCATTCCCCAGAGTGCCCAAATCGGTAACTTTGTAGCCCGTTTGAGCGAATGCATTGCCGAAGCAAGCCAGAACAAACGTCGTAACCCACGGTATCCAGAACTTCCGCAACCGTCTTAGCGTGCTCATGTCCCTCTTTTCCTCCGGGCAAGTCGCGGTGCCGAGATGACTGGCGATTTACGTCAGGTACTACTCGGCGATCTGCCACTTAGTGTGAGCACGCAGTCATCCGAAAAACATGGAATCGGTGTTTTTTGTGACGACTGACTGTTGTGAGGGGTGAAACAGATACCCACAGACACGAAATTACCCGGCGATGGGGTGAATCCGCCGCGCATTTCTGTCACGAATCGCTCGACTCTCTACACAATTCAATAGACGCTGCCGAGTCGGACTTCACGATTCCATATTCGAGCTTGATTCTGGTTATTCGAGCATGCATACTGGTTGGTATGCTACAGGTCAAACAAAGGTCGGTTCACCGGACAGCCAGGTCACGCGATCCAGAGCGCACACGAGTACGTTTGTTGCAGGCTGCCTTCGAAGAGATGTACCGCTCTGGCTATCGGAGCGCTGACCTGGACGCGATTCTGGCGGCAGCGGGCGTCACCAAAGGCGCGCTGTACTACCACTTTGATGACAAGGAGGCCCTCGGGCATGCGGTGGTGGACGAGGTCATCGCGAGTAGCGTTCAGCAGAAGTGGGTGCAGCCTCTACGGAACGCCAAGAACCCCATCGACACTCTGGTCCGCATTGTTCGGTCCGAATCGCTGAAAAGAGAAGATGTTCAGCGTGGCTGCCCCTTGCTTAACTTGTCTCAAGAGATGTCAGGCCTTGATGAGGGATTCCGCAGAAGGACGGCCAAACTTTTTAAGGACTGGCACGACGCCATCGCGGAGGCACTGCGTGAAGGACAGAAACGCAGGGTAGTGCGGAGTGATATTGACGCGAATGAAACGGCTACGTTCCTGATCGCAGCGTACGAGGGTTACGTCGTTTTAACAAAGAATGCGCAGGATGCACGGATGATGCAATCCGGCCAAAGAAGGGTGATCCGTCTTTTGGAGTCGCTTCGCGGGAGAGGCGGCCGGACCAAGGGGCGGCGCGTCAAGGCTGCCTGGCCAATAGGTGTTTGCTAAGTGCTTTTAGGCCTAATGACATCCATTTTAAGGTTCATGACATCCATACCGGTATGTATGATGTTCCTTAATTCCCAAGGGAGGGAGGAATCAATGAACCAAAAGACAGCCAAAATGATCGCATGGGGAGCTTTTGCGCTGGTTATCGTCCTCGGCGAGTGCTGGCCAGCGCAAGCGAGGGACCCCAAAGGACAGTATGCGAGCATGGCTTCGCTTGATCAATATCTAATGGCAGATCGCAACGCCGAGATTGCTCTGGCACGGAGTGCGGCGCCTGCGGCGATATCAAGCGATGCCGAGGTCTTGGTCCTCGGGCGGAACGGCTACGAAACCGCGGTCAAAGGCAAGAACGGTTTTGTGTGTGTGGTGGAGCGAGCGTGGATGTCCCCATCCGACGCTCCGCAGTTTTGGAACCCCAAAATTCGAGGCCCAATCTGTTTCAATCCGCCGGCCGCGCGATCCGTTTTGCCAACTACTTACAAGAGAACAGAGATGGTATTAGCAGGGCGAACGAAGGCTGAGATCATCGAAGGCAACAAGGCAGCGTTCGAAAAAGGCGAACTGCCACCGCTCGAACCCGGCGCGATGAGTTACATGATGTCGAAGGACGCTTATCTCACCGACGGCGATGATCACAACGTGGCCCACTTGATGTTTTATGCGCCTCCGCTGGACGGCAAGGCTTGGGGTGCTGATCTGCCGAAATCACCGGTAATGCTGAATCCACAATTCAAAGGCGCTCAACCGATCGATGTGTTTGTCGTTCCCGTAGGCAGGTGGTCAGACGGATCCGCTGCTCCCGTTATGTAGGACCTTTTCATTTAGAAGCAGTGCACTCGTCAGTCTCGCGTCGGGTAGAAAGAGGTTCGAAACGAGAGAGCAATGCGAGCGGTTCCATCATGAGCACCCGCGAGATTCAGGATCAGAAGGCCATTGCACGTGAGATGTTTGGTGAACAAGCTGCTCACGCTAAAGCGGACGTTTCGGCTAGCCCCCTGCGGGGGGATACGAGTTGCTCCTTCAAGAGTAGACGGGATTACACTCTTGAATCGCCGGCAGAAGACGGATTCTACGAACTTGCAGATACTTCGTTTCCGGTAACCCGAGTTGATGCTACAAACCTCGTCCGAGTCTTGCGGCAGTTAGAGGTTATAGCAAAACGACACGCCCCACGAATCGCGTTCAAGGCAAAGGGTAGAATCCTATTCTTGGATTTAGCCGAGATCGTGGCAGTGCAAGCCGAAGGTAATTACGTTTCGTTGCGACATTTACCCAATCCCTATTTGCTGTGCGAGTCCCTCTCGTCCATGGCGGAGAAGCTCAAGCCCTACGGTTTTATTCGCATCCACCGCTCGGTCGTTGTGAATATTTCGGCCGTGGAGGAGATCCAACCTTTACCGACGGGAGAGTACAGGCTGCGGATAAAAGGCGGGAAGGAATACTTGGTAACGCGTAGATACAAAGACAACCTCAGAGATCTGGCTGAACTGTGGGTAGGCTCAGAGCGGCTTTGCGGCTAACAGGCGGCAAGAGGTTTTACCTCGCTATTCTGTTACTTTGGCGCAGTGGATGGTTGACGTTAAATCTCTATAGCACTCCTCAACCTTGAGTCAAAATAGTTCCCCTCGTGCTCACTTGTGTAAAGGCCTGTGTCTGTTGAAAAATCTCGGTTCACTTCGCGCTTGTCCCTTCAGGCCTCCTGGTTAATCGCTTCTTTAGTTTCTCGAGACCAGGTTCGTGAAGGCGCCCGTCCCCAGGGATCGGTTCCATCGCCGAAAAACTTGAGACCTCAGGCCGGAAGCCCAACAGTTGAGAACATTGTCTCAGGTGTGTTCACACCGGTATTGGCCAAATGCTCGAAGTCATTTCCACTCGTCGGGTACACGTTAAGAAATTCCTGCGTTCATGAAGGCCCTAGCCCAAATTTCACGATATGGGGCAGGACACGCGAGAAACTTCAGCTTTTGCGCCGTTCGGATTTCAGGTTTTTCGGGCCGCTAAGGCCCAACTCCTTGAATCGTCACGCTCCTGAATTTCACTTTTCAGGCACACGCACAATCACCGTCATTGTGCCTCCTTCGCCACCATCTTCCCCGCCTCATCCTTCTCCACATACGCCCACGCCGTTTTCGGATCGTGCGTGAAAACTGTCAGCCACTTCTCCGGGATCGCCCGTGCGTAATACTGCTTTTTGCTCTCGATCGTCTGCAGCGGATACAGGTCGTAGCCCATGCCCCAGGTGAGGTCAATGTGCGCCGTCGTGGGCATCAGGTCGGAGATATAGCAGGCCGTCCGTTCCTGGCTGTGCACTATCACCGCCTGCATGTGCGCCGTGTGCCCGGGAAACGTCTTCACCGAAACTCCCGGAACAATTTCTTCGCCGCCCTTGAGCAGCGTCATCTGTCCGCTCTCAACCAGCGGGTCGTAGTTCTCGGGGATGTAGCTGATGGCATCGCGCTCGCTGGGATGGCGTGCATACTGCCACTCGCCCTCCGGGGCGTAGTACTTCGCGCGCGGAAACGTCGGAACGATCTTGCCGTTCTTGTCGCGCACCGTATTCCATCCGCAATGATCGAAATGCAGGTGCGAATTGATCACGATATCGACGTCCTCGGGCGCGACGCCACTTGCCGCAAGACTGTCCAGCAGCTTCGCCGGCTGCCCGTAAAACCTGACCATGCGTTCGGAGAGCTTGTTGCCCATCCCGGTTTCGACCAGCACCGTCTGTTTGCCGGTGCGGATGAGCAGCGAGTTAAGTCCAGCGGTGACGTAATTCTTGTCGTCGGCCGCAACCTTGCGCGACCACATCACCTTGGGCACAACGCCAAAAAACGCGCCGCCGTCGAGCGGATAAGTCCCGTCAGAAAAAACGCTGAGTTCAAAGTCGCCAAGCGTCAGCCCGTGCATACGTTTAGTGTGCCACATACCGATGCTGCCCGAACTTAGCGTTCGTCATTCCGACGAGCTTCGTGCCAACGAGCCGTCGTTCCATGAAAGTACCGTCATTCCGAACCAAGCGAGGAATCTGTTTGTCGCCTGCACTTGCTCAAGCGACAGCAGATTCCTCTCGGCAAAAACGCCGTTCGGAATGACAAGACTTGTGATGAAGCCAGAGTGACCCGGGAGTCAACGGAAATCCACAAAGCTGAATTCCGACCTTGTGACATCTGACCTGTTGTTAGCAAGTTAAAACGTCCGCTTTTCGTAGCAAGTGTAATGTCCGGTTTTGGTTAATCTCCCGCCGCCGCCGAGGCGGTGGGAAAGTGGGAATCCCGCGCACTTTGCGGGATTTCCAAGCGGGGTGGGAAAGTCGGCTTTTGGACTTTTCCACCCCGCGTCTTTTCCACGGCCTTGCCGGCCGCCAGTTTTGGGTTGAGGATCGGACTGCCGCGCTCGTCGTAGCGACCGAAGGCGTGCGGCCCATAGCTGAGGCTCAAGGTTCCATCCAGGTGTTGGTGCACGATCACGGTGCATCCCGCCAGCGTGCCCCGCCAACGCACCGGTTCGATCTGCAACGTTAGGTTCTGAAAGCTGACCGTGTTGTCCCGGTTCACCGTGCGCTCGAATTGCAACGAAAAAATGCGCTCCAAATCCTTTGCTCGGCAGGGCATAAAGGCGCTCCCCGGTTGCGCGCTGGCGACTTGGAAGCGGCGATTGAACTCTCCGATGTAATGCTCGCGCAGAAAGGCATTCGCCGCCTCCACCGTCCCGATCCCATGCAGCCGCAGTTCCTGCGGCAACCGGCCCTGCCAGGTGCCAAAGCTGCGTTCGCTCCGTCCCCGCGCCTGCGGTGAGTAGGCGGGAATCATCCGCACTCCCAACTCGCGCATGGCACGCCCCACCTGCGTGAGGCGGTGCCGATCCACCGCTTCTCCCGCCTTCGGCGTCAGCCAGAAATGGCTGCCGCGATCGCTGTACAAGGCGCAGAACACACCCTTGTGCTCGACCACTTCTTTCAGCCCCGCCAGCACCGTCGCTGTCGCTTCTTCTTCCACCAACTGCGCGTAGTAGATCTCGCTGTTGGCATCGTCCAGGATGACCAGCAAGTCGTGCCAGCGTTCATCCTGAAACCAGCGATGCTCGCTGCCGTCGATGTGCAGCAGCATCCCGGGCAACGGACGTCGCGGACGCAACTTGCGATGCACCCCGCGCTTGCGCCCCTTGGCCACCATCCCCGCTCCTTGCAGCAGCCCTTTCACCCAGCTGTAGCTGATCTCGACCTGATACTCTGCCTGCAACTTCTCGTGAAAGTGCCGCACGTTCAGATCGAAATACTTCTCCCGATACAGCCCCAACACTTTCTCCACCACCGCCAGCGGTACTTTCTTGGGCGACGGTTTCCCCCGCCGCCGGTCAAACAACCCCCGGAAACCGAACTCTTCATACCGTTCATGCCAGCGCCGCATCTGTCGGTCGCTGATCCCTATGATCTCGGCTGCTTGCCACCACGTGATCTTCTTCGCCATCGCCCGCAAAATCACTTCCTGTACCTTCATCGCTCGCTCCACTGCGGCCTGCTTGTAAGACACCATGCCTTCCATGGTCTCCTACCCTCGCCGCCTGCAAAGCGGACACATCACTTGCTATCTCAACCGGACATATCATGTGCTAACGACATTGTGACATCTGACCTTGCGGCCGCACTGCGGCTGTGGCATTCTATGCGACGGCGGCGCCGTGAGTTCTTAAGCTCGGAGCAGGGCAACTACTTTGTTTTCAAGATTTTGACCTCTAAACCCTTGGGCTCAAGATTTTGCAGACACATTTTGCAAACCCCGCGCCAGTCGCGGCTTTCGGAGGCGCAGGGGGAGGGGGGAGGGGGTACTAACCAGTAAACTTTCCGTTTCAGCTACTCCTTTTTGGAGCCCGCCTTCGAAATATTCCCCTTCAGACCGCGCCTGGACCTTTCCGCATTCCTGCAGCATCCAATGTTTATCAGTTAATTACTATCCGAAGTCAGGACTGGAGAAATGCCATGATTCAGATTCGTCCCAGCCAGGAACGCGGTGGCGGAAACCACGGCTGGCTCAAAACCCATCACACCTTCAGCTTCAACGACTACTGGGATCCGAAGTGGATGGGATTTCGCTCGCTGCGCGTCATCAACGAAGATTGGGTCGCGCCCAACACAGGCTTCCCCACACATCCGCACCGCGACATGGAGATCATCACCTACGTCCTCGAAGGCAAGCTCGAGCACAAAGACAGTTTAGGAACTGGTTCGGTGATTCTGCCGGGCGATGGCCAGCGCATGACCGCAGGCAGCGGCATTCGCCACAGCGAGTTCAATCCCTCGACGACGGAGCCGGTGCATTTGTTGCAGATCTGGATTCAGCCGGAGAAGGCCGCGCTGCCGCCGAGCTATGAGCAGAAATCGTTTCCCGAGGCGGAGAAGCGTGGAAAGCTGCGCCTGATCGCGTCGCGCGATGCCAGCGACGGATCGGTGAAGATTAACCAGGATGCGAAGCTGTACGTCTCGCTTCTGAAGCCCGGTGAAGAAGTCGCGCACGAATTCGCCGCCGGACGTCACGGCTGGCTTCAGGTCGCGCGCGGCGCAGTCGAACTGAATGGAAAGAAGCTGGGACAAGGCGACGGCGCAGCCATTAGCGACGAAAAGAAGCTGAGCCTCAAAGGCACCGAAGATGCCGAAGTGTTGCTCTTCGATTTAGCATAGGCAACTTCTTGGCCACGGATTTGCGCTGATTCACACGGATAATTCTTAGGAAGGTTATCCGTGAAAATCCGCGAGATCCGTGGCTGTGTTTTGCTAGTCTCTTCCTTATCTGGCCCAGTTCGGCGGTTTGATTTGGCCCACCCTCCAAGACGAACGGTTACTCTGATTCGGGCAAAGCCCGAACGGAGGGAACTCGTTGGACTGGAGAGCGAAAGTGGAGTTATACGAACAGATTCGCCGAGAGTATGAGTTCGGAATCGGGACGATTGCGGGAGTGGCCAAGAAAGTGGGAGTGCACCGTCGGATGGTGCGCGAAGCGATCAGCAGCGCGTTGCCCAAGCCGCGGAAGAAGACCGAGCGTCCGAGATGGAAACTAAAAGCAGCGGTCGAGTTTATCGATGCGATTCTGGAAAGCGACCGGAAAGCTCCGCGCAAGCAGCGCCACACCGCACATCGCATCTGGGTGCGGATGCAGCATGAGCTTGCTGAGTGTGAGATCGCCGAGCGGACAGTACGCGAGTACGTGCACGACCGGAAGATTGCACTGGGATTTATAGTGCGCGAGACTTGCGTTCCGCAGAGTTACCCCTGGGGCGTGGAAGCGCAGATTGACTGGTACGAGGCCTATGCGGATCTTGCCGGTGAGCGGATCAAACTGCAGGTGTTTGCGATGCGCAGCATGGCCAGCGGCGCGGCGTTCCACTGCGCCTACCTGCATGCGACACAGCAAGCGTTTCTGGAAGCGCATGAACTGGCATTCGCTTACTTTGGCGGGGTGTTTCGAAAGCTTCGTTACGACAACCTGACCTCTGCGGTGAAGAAGATCCTGCGGGGATCACGGAGAGAAGAGACAACTCGGTTCGTGGTCTTCCGTTCGCATTGGCGCTTCGAAGCGGAGTTTTGTACGCCAGCCGAGCCCCACGAGAAAGGCGGCATCGAAGGAGAAGCCGGATATTTTCGGCGCAACCACTGGGTGCCGGTGCCCAAATCAGCGGATATCGCCGATCGGAACCGGCGGCTGTTGGAAAATTGCCAACAGGACGAACACCGTTTGATCGCGGGACGTGAGCAGACGGTGGGATCTGGCATGGTGATCGAACGCGAGCACCTTTTACCTTTGGCCAGCGAAGGCGCGGACTTGGCGCAAACCAGCTTCCCGACAGTGAACGGTCTGGGTTGTGTGAAGGTGTTGACCAACACCTACTCGGTGCCGTTGCCGGCGGGCGCGCAGGTGCAAGCCAAGGCGTATGCCAGCAGCATCGAGCTATGGCATGAGGGGCGATGCGTGGCCCGGCATGAACGTTGTTACCGGCGCCAACAACAGATCCTCGATCTCGAGCATTACCTGGACGTCCTGTATCGAAAGCCGGGTGCCCTGGCGGGATCGAAGCCGCTGGAGCAGAGGCGTCAGGCCGGTCTATGGCCGCCGAGCTTCGACCGGATCTGGGAAGCACTGATGAAGCGTCACGGCAAACAGAGCGGGACCAGGCAGATGATTGATCTGCTCAAGCTGTCGCAGAAACATGGGCATGAGAAGTTACAGAAGGCAGTGGAAACGGCTCTGTCCAGCAGTTGCTACGATTCCGCCGCGGTCCAACACTTGTTGAGCTCCGAGGATCTGCGACACGCAGGGTGCGAAGCCATCGACGTCGGGGCGCTGGAGCGATACGCACGACCCATGCCGGTCATGCTTGAGTACGATCAGCTCCTCACCATGGGAGGTAGGCAATGAGCTACCCGATGGTGCAGTTGCAGGAGGCCACGATCAAAGCGCAGTGCAAAACTCTGCGGATGCCCATGGTGGCCTCGCAGTTCGGAACGCTGGCTGAGCAGGCGATTCGCGAGAAGCAGAGCCATATCGGATATCTCGAAGCACTACTGTTGGCCGAGATCGAAGAGCGGGAACGCAACACGATTGAACGCCGCATCCGGGAAGCTCATCTGCCACGAGTGAAAACGCTGGAGGAGTTCGATTACACGCAGTCGCCGAATGTGACGGCGGCGAAGATGCGCGACCTGGCCGAAGGCGGCTACATCGATCGCGCCGAACCAGTCCTGTTTATCGGCGAATGCGGCACCGGCAAGACCCATCTGCTCACTGGACTCTGCGTGGCAGCATGTCGGCAGAAGCGCCGGGTACGATTTACCACCGCGGCCGGTCTGGTCAACGAACTGGTGGAGGCTAAGCATCAGTTACAGCTTCGGCGCGTGATGGCCCGCTGGAGTCGCTACGATCTGATTGCCATCGACGAAGTCGGATACGTGCCCTTGGCCGAGGTCGGTGCCGAGTTTCTGTTTCAGGTCGTGGCCGAGCGAGCCGAGAAAGCCGCAGTGGTTCTGACCACGAACCTGCCGTTTTCCGAGTGGACGCAGGTCATCCCGAACGCGCGACTCTGCAAAGCGCTGCTGGATCGAATCACCGATCGAGCTCACATCCTGGAGACGGGCACAGAATCCTATCGCTTCCGCCGAACCGCGGAAAAACAAAAGAAGGGAGCCAAGCCGCAATGACACCGGCCAAGCTGTGGAAATGACGGTCCGTGGAAAGCCTGGAAAACCAAAATCAGGTTTTCCACCCTTTCCACCGCCCTTGGAAATCGCTTCGCGATTCCCACATTCCCACAGCTTCGACGACTGCCTATATATAAGGTGAGGCAAAAACAGCAAAACAGCCTTGCTTAAGGAATCAATAACTTAGGGTGGGCCAAATTAAACCGCCGAACTGGGCCAAGGGGACTTGCCAAACGCAGCGCTGCTTGCGATAGGGCTCTTCTGGCTCGCAGGAACAAGCAACGAAGCTGATTCCGCGCAACAACAATCCGCACTGCTTTAACCAAATTGACGCTATCAGGCCATTTCGCTGAGGGTTTTGAGCGCTAATGGGGAGTAGAGTCGAGAACAGGCGCAGTGGCTGTAGCCTCCCGGTGGCTGTTGGGGTGCTTTCGCATGACCCGCCTCAATCCGGTTTGGCGTAACTCTGTTTCCTGTTCCCGCTCATCGAACCGGACAGGCAGATTTCCCGCATCCGGCTCTCGGAAAAGACTCACGATGTTCCGTGTGACGCCGTCTGCAACTGCTGAACACAAACCTTGGGGTGGCTAGACTCATCGTCAATCCCCAGGTCCTTCGTCGCTTCTTGCGTCCGTCTTTAACTGAGGTCCCTTCCCTCCGCCGGAGTTACCCGGCTTCGTCGGTGTCGGGTCGGAGGAGGCGCGCTTATGACGCTAGCCTCCGTCCGCCGCTCAAACTGCACGTACGGTTTTCCCGTATGCAGCTTTCACGAAGATTCAGTTCGGCTGCGATGCCAAAGATGAAATTAACCCAACCAGGTTGACAAGCCCGCACTCGCCGTACAGCTTTGTCTCGGGCAACTGTTTCCAGCCACAGGTCCGCCATCGCTTGTGGCGATGCGACCAGAGCCGGTGCACGATCCAAGCGTCGAGTCGGTGGAACAGCCTTCGAACGTGGGCACGTTTGTAATATTCGCCCCAACCCCGCAGTAGTGGGTTCAGTTCCGCGATCAGTTCCTGGGTTGTCAGAGGTACTTTGCGCTTGGTTCGTTGCCGGACCTGGTCCATGAAACGACGGATCGACTTCTCCTTGGGATATGCATATAGCGCACCCCCTCGGATGTGGCTACGAATCTTGCTTTCGGGAAGATAAAGTTGCCTCTCCCCGCGCTTGATCTTGTAGCCGAGAAATTCGAAACCGTACCGGACATGAACGATCCGCGTTTTCTGCGGATGCAGCTCCACGCCCAGTTGTTTCAAGATTCGGCTGGCCGCTTCCATTGCCGCTCGTGCCTCCGCTGCCGATTTGCAGGTGATCACCCAGTCATCGGCAAACCTGGTTAGCTGATATCCTCTCCGTCGCATCTCCCGATCAAACGGCGTCAGGAGTATGTTACTGAGCAGGGGCGAAACCACCGAACCCTGTGGAGTCCCGCGCTCCGTGGGATAGAACCGCCCTCGACCATAGCTTCCTGCCTTGAGCATCGCCCGGATCAGGCGTAGCACGCGGCTGTCAGCTACTCGTTGGGCTACTAACGTGACGAGTTTCTCGTGGTCCGCGGATCCGAAAAAGTCTCGCAGATCCGCATCGACGATCCACTCCGACCCGCTCTCTATCTCTTGCCACACTTTACGCAAGGCATCCTTCGGAGATCGCCCTCGCCGATATCCAAAGCTGGCATCATCGAATATCGGATCGAAGATGGGCTCCAACCGATTAAGCAGCGCCTGTTGACACACACGGTCATAAATCGCCGGGATGCCTAACATACGATACTCGCCCGGTTTGTCCCTCTTCGGGATCGGGTGTTGTCGCACCGGCAAAGGTCGATAGGTGTCCTCTTTCAGCTCTCGCTGCAGCCGATCCAGTTGCTGGTGTAGCTGCACTTCGAAGGCTTCCAGAGTCTGCCCATCGATCCCTCCACTGCCCCGGTTCTCCTTCACCTTCTCCCAGGCCACCTCCAGGTTCTTCCGCTTGTACACTTTGTCGATTAATGAATGGACCTTCTTCGCACCTGTCAGGTTGATCCAGTCCGCCAGTCTCCTCGGACGAGAGCGTACGGGTTTTTCGCTTAAGGAACTGTTCCAGCCTCCCTCGTCCTTACTCATCTGGTTTCCTTTCTCTTCCTGACCATCTTCGCCGGCTGCCTTCCCCGACCCACTTCCGATCGCCGGTTGCCCGGTCACGCGACTTTCGCCACGCTTCAGGTACTGTTCAGCCGTCCGACTACTGACAGAGCTTTGCTCACCGTTTCGCTTACGCTTATCGATTCGCTTACCCCGATGCCACTCGGAGACTCTGCCAGTCCTCCTGAGGTCACGCGCTGTTCTTCCATACCGTGCCGTCCGCAAACACCTTGGTGCGGTGGGTGAATGAGAACGCCTTCGCCTCCATAGTGCAGGCTCGACCTTACCCCACCTTTGGCCGACCGGTTCATCTTCGGGGTGGCCCCCATCGATTACGGCCCGGTACTTCTCCGCATGCCCTTCGGATTCCATCTCACGATGGACACCCTGCCCTCCGGAGAATTACTCCTCCGGCCGACGACGTGTTACCGCCGTCTTTGGATATAGCGCCCCTCATTTGAGCACCAGAGGGACTTCAACCCTCCAGAACAACGCGCTGCTCAGCGCACACTACGAGCCTTTCCGCCACCCCATACGGCCCGGCCTGTCTCTCGCGAGTTGCCAGTTGATCCTTACCGCGATCACCGCTGGGGCTTCCCGTGTTGCCTCTGGTCTCCTATGCGTACATGCCGTCGCCATTACCCCGGCAGGTTCAATGGAGCTTGTTCGCTCATCTATCTCCATTGCCAGCGGCCTTCCCCGCGAAACAGTAAGGTCGGCTCCTGCAATTACTTTTTCGGGGCCTGCTCAGCGTTCACTCACGTTACGGCCTGCACGCTCGCGGAGTCGCCAAGCGACCCTTTACATCGAAAGCTCCGACAGCTTCGTTGCCTCCGCTGCCGCCTCGATTGCTACCGGGTGGAACGAACCAGTTCCCGGGCGGGAGTTTCACCCGCTGAAGTCCAGCGCCTTTCACGGCGCACTGTTTCGCCAGTTACGGGAAATTGCACAGCCAGGTCACTGCTGCGAGAGCATGACCTTTCATGCAGTTTCGCTATCGCTGTTGGCCTGCGCGGTTTGCGGTAGCGAGTAGGTATGCTACCGGCCAACTTCCCAGCACGAATGGCAACATCCGCATGGGCCACGAAACTCCAGGCCATGCTCCGCCGCTCCACGCCTCATGTGCGGTCTCGTACCAACCGCTCATCCACGTTGTAAGTATGGTGAGGATTGTAATGGCCGAGGCCAGGACGTAGGCAGCGCGCAACGGTAGAACCCGCCGCCGTGCTCCGAGAAACGCTCCACAGAGGCCTGACAGCAAGAATAAAAGGGTTGCGATGTTGAGAGGCACTGTGGTGGCCACAAACAGTCGAAGGGGCCCCGCTTTAGGCAGGATGATACTGCCGGATAGGACGAATCTTACCCATGCGGAATCCAAGACCATGAAGTAAAACACGGACCACGTGACCCAGATCGCACGACCCGAAAGCGATCCGAGGACGAATCCACACGTCCACAACCATACGAGCAATGCGACCGCCAAGCATAGCAAGAACGCCATATCTTGCTGAGGGGTCAAGAGGGTTCCGAAGTGCACTCCATATATCCGGTATGCCATCAGCTGTTGTGACAAATCGACGTTGAAGCGGAACAGGATTCGACTCAACGGTAGTCCTGCCAGGCAAGCGACGCCGAGCAGGGCCAGCCAGGGCTGCCACTCCGTCCACAAGCCGATTTGCCGGCGGACGATCAAGCCAAGAACATTGCCTGTCGCCCTGACGATACTCTCGCCGGATTCCGCGAGATCCCCGCGCACTGCTTGGCGTTCGTCAGCGTCTAGCATTGCAGACAAGCTGTCGACCAATCGCCAGCAGATTCGCGTCATGCTCGGAGAGCCATTCGGTTCACTTCCCATGAGACACCTCGGCTTACTCGCCTCACAGCGAGGTAAAAATCGCTCGCTGCGCGAACGCCATTCGCCGTAACACGCACCATCCGCTTCGGTCGGCCACCCCGTTGCGGGGTAGGATCACCCATCCAAGTTTTAATCAGCCCCTTAGTTTCCAAACGGTCCAGCGTCGTATAGAGAGCTCCGATCGAGCAACCGCGCCTTGTTGCTTCCTCAATTTCTTGGCGGATCGCCGCCCCGTAAGCGCCTTCGCGCAAGCGTGTGGCCGCGCCGAGTATGAGGTATTCAAACTCGCCAAGCATATTTAGTCCCACATTGTGATGCTAATGGAATGCTCTGTCAAGACTCGCAAACGGCCCAATAGATGAGGTCTCGGAGTAAGCTGAACAGAGCGTAAGCGGCGTTGTTGATGTAACCATTTCACTCAAAACCCCTGCGGCGGCACGATGAGTTCTATAAAAAGGGATGTCAAGAAAAAAGTTCTCCCTCGACCGGAGGCGAGAGGATTTTTGTCTCGAGATCCAGCCCACTTCACTGTAAGAGTGCCTCTCGATTTGCGCGAGAGGTTTTGCTTCTGAGTTGTCTTCCATTCCGGTAACTTTCATCGTCCGGTGGTGACCACGCCAAGCGAGTCTTGAGACATGGCCAGCGAGACGGATACTTAAGTGGCAGTCGGGTCGGAGGAGGCGCGCGGTTGCGCTAGCCTCCGTCCGCCGCTCAAACTGTACGTGCCGGTTTCCGGCATACAGCTTTCACGAAGACGCTCGTGAACGGGAGGGAGAACCGAGCGAAGGTATCAGAGAGATGAGGTTCACTAAGCCAAACTCGGCATACAGCTTCGCCTTGGGCAACTGGATCCAACCCCGGGTCCGCCACCGGCAGAAACGGTGCGACCAAATGCGCCGCACGATCCAGCCGTCGAGTTTGTGGAAGAGCGTTCGAACGTGGGCTCGTTTGTAATACTCGGCCCAACCTCGCAGGGTCGGATTCAGCTCTTCTATCAGTGCCGCTGTCTTTCGCTGAGCACTGCGTCGCGTCAACATCCGCACCCGATCCCGGAATCGTCGGATTGATTTGCGTGTGGGATATGCGATCAGCCCTTTTGGGTTCCATCGCTGAATCATGCGGCGGGGAATCTTGCTTTTCCCGCTGGTTCGCACCATTCGGTATCCCAGAAAATCAAATCCCTGCTGAATGTGCACGATCCGCGTCTTCTGCGGATTCAGCCGCACACCCAACCGTTCCAGTATTCGAGTCGCAGCTGCCAACGCTGCACGCGCTTCAGCTGCCGACTTACAGGTAATCACCCAATCGTCGGCGAACCGCGTCAGCTGATATCCTTTGCGTCGCATCTCCTGATCAAACGGCGTCAGAAGAATGTTACTGAGCAATGGAGAAGCTACTCCGCCTTGCGGGGTCCCGCGCTCGCTGGGAAAGAGTTTCCCTTGCCCGTAGCTTCCCGCTTTGAGCATCGCCTTAATCAGACGTAGCACTCGGCTATCGGCTACTCGTTGGGCGACCAGTGTTAGCAGCTTCTCGTGGTCCACAGACCCGAAAAAGTCTTTCAAGTCTCCGTCCACGATCCACTCCCGTCCACCGTCGATTTCCTTCCACACCTTGCGCATGGCATCCTTCGTCGATCGCCCTCGCCGATATCCGAAGCTGGCATCATCGAATAGCGGCTCGAAAATAGGTTCCAACCGATTGAGCAGCGCTTGCTGACACACACGATCATAGATCGCAGGAATGCCTAGCATTCGAAACTCACCCGGTTTCCCCTGCTTCGGAATCCGATGTTGTCGTACCGGCAGCGGCTGATAGGAGTCCTCTCTTAGCTCTCGATGCAACCGTTCCAACTGTTGCTCCAGTTGCGCTTCGAAAGTCTCCAGAGTCTGCCCATCCACACCTCCACTGCCTCGGTTCGCTTTCACCTTTTCCCAGGCCATCTCCAGGTTCTTCCGCTTGTACACCTTATCCACTAATGAGTGGACCTTCTTGGCTCCTGTCGGGTTGATCCAGTTCGCCAGTCTCCTCGGGCGAAAATGTACGGGTATTTCACTCATGGAACTGATCCACCTTCTCGCCGTTACTCATCTGGCTTCCTCTCTCTTCCCAACCGTCTTCGCCGGCTGCCTTCCCCGATCCACTTCTGATCGCCGATTGCTCGGTCCCACAGCTTTCACTGGGGTTGTGGTACTACACAGCCGTCCGTCTACTGGCAGAGCGTCGCTCGCCCCTTCGCTTGCGCTTATAGGTCCGCTTACTCTGGTGCCACCCAGAGACTCTGTCAGTCCTCCTGAGGTCACGCGCTGTTCTTCCGTTCCGTGCCGTCCGCAATCACCTTGGTACGGTGGGTGAATGAGAACGCCTTCGCCCTCATGGTGCGGGCTCGACCGAACCCACCTTTGGCCGACCGGTTCATCGCTGGGTGACCCTTTGATTACGGCCCGGAACTTCTCCTCATGCCCTTCGGATTCCATCTCGCGATGGACACCCTGCCCTCCGGAGACCGCAAGTGGTGGCTTCAGGTCCGCCTTGGCTGTATCCGACTTTCGTCTTCGTGCCCGTTTAGACGTCTCCATACCTTCCACTTCTCCGGCCAGCGAGGCTTTCAACCCCGCTTTTGGATACAGTGCTCCTCATCCGAGCACCGGAGGGACTTCAACCCTCCTGATCAACGCGCTGCTCAGCGCACACCATAGTTCTATCGGAGGCTCGTGGCCTATGGCTATTTCTGGTTATCCGAGGAGGCATAGCGTGTAATGGGTGACTCGGTGCCGAAGCACACAGGGCCGATCTCATCGACTGATACTCACCTCGAACCGAGCGTCTCGAGAACCCGACCGACCACCACCAGAGAGAATCGTCGGAGATGGAAAGGCCTCATTCCGCGCGACCCTCAAGCTGCTTGCCGCTGCAATTGTTTGGCGTCGAACTCCACCCCTTTCTTCCAAATGGTTAACGTAATGGCGGCCATCTTTCGTGCCAGGGTGAGCCGCGCCATCGTCGGCCGCATCCCTTTCTCTACCAGAGCAACATAGAAATCGTAGAGTGGTCCAGGCCGAGTACTGGCAGAGAGGGCAGCGCCTTTGAACAGATTTTTCAGATCGTGATTATGGTTGTGATTCAGACCGCGCACGGTGATGCGCTCCCGATTTCGTACGAGCTTCCCTCTCACGAAGCGGTACTCACCGCTGTCGTGAATCTCGACTGCGAAACCACTGTAAGCCCACAGCTGACGCTTGCTACGGAAACGGTGTGGCGTTGGCAGCAACGCCACCAGCAAGGCGGCACGAATCGGACCGATCGAAGGGATCTGGCGCAGTAATTTCACGGCATGGTGTTTGTGGCTCTCTACCAGCAGGTCGCGTCGCGCTTCCTGGCGCACCGGCTGCAGCAGATCCAGTTGCTGATACAACCGTTCCGCCCGCAGACGAACCCCAGGTTCTGGAATCTTGGCCAACCATTCGGCGCCATGCCGCACAGCATAGACGGTGGTACCACTACAGGGAATCGCCCAGCTGCGATACAGCGCTTTGATCCGACTCATGACGCGCGTGAGATCTTTCGTGATCGTCAGATAGCAGCGACCCAGCTCCTTTAAGGTGCGCACCCCGTGCTCTCCGTGGTACA
This sequence comes from uncultured Acidobacteriaceae bacterium, assembly GCA_963707205.1. Lineage (GTDB taxonomy): Bacteria > Acidobacteriota > Terriglobia > Terriglobales > Acidobacteriaceae > Sulfotelmatobacter. Next base: position 154,371 of record CAVPQE010000013.1, on the reverse strand, counting down.
CAGCATGGAGCTTGTTGGCGTGTAACAACTCGGCCAGTTTCCGCGCATCGATCCGATCACTCTTGCTGCCATCCTTCAACAGGGCGTTTCTTCGCGGATCGCAGACCACCAGATGGCTGACGTGAGGCTTCAGCAGGTCATGTAACCAGGCGGCAGAAGTTCCTTCTTCAAAGGTTACCGATAAAGTTCCCCGTAGCCCAGCGATGAACTCTAGAATCGTGGCCGCTTTCGTCTCCACGAGGCATTCCATGATCAGCTTGCCCGAGCTGTCCAGGACGGCAACTGAGATCGTTGCCTGGTGAACGTCCATGCCAATATACTTTTCTTGGTTCATAACGGCGCTCCTTTTCGGTAAGTGGTGGTCCTAACAATCACAACCTACCGCAAAGTGGGCGCCTTTTATATTGCGTGCTATGGGGATTTATCGCCAATTGACGAGATTGCTGCCGGATAGAGGCTCGAATAACTTCCTGTTTGCCGACCATCCACGAACTTGGTTCGTCCTGCCTCAGAAGAGAACAGGCACACCAGGGCCCCGCAAAGCAGGCCTTGCATTTGTATTCGCGTCATCCTCATTGGACTGCGAATCGGACTGGCGCCACCGTCGCGTTGGCTTCAGGGTTGTAGTAGTCATATAGGATTGACGGCGATGTATTGGCTTTCATTCGATAACGCGTCTTGAAACTGAAGGTCAGTTTCGTTCCTCCCGCCGATGGCCAGACATAGAAAACAACTCGATCAGGACGGACCTCATATTGTTGGCCTGAATCTTGCAACGATTGTCGGTCAACTTCGCTTCCGGGCGGCAGGCCGATTTCCGCAACCATCATTCCGTAGCCCACGAAACCGATCCTCTCAACCTGCACCTCGCAACGCACCGGCTCATCCACCTTTGGCGCAGTTTCACCGTAATGCACGTTCAACCGTAATGCACGCGTTTCGCCCCTCTGCACATTCTCGCCGAGAACTGCGGAAGAATTGTTCCATGGAACGTAATAAGAGGTGATGGCCTGCGCGTTCATGGGAGCACCGTTCTCCGGTCGAAGAACTTGCACCGCGTTCGTCCCCGTACGGAGAAACTCAGTCAGATCGACCGCGATCGCGCCGACCACGTCCTTGGCAGCCGGCAGATCCACAGATGTGGCTTCGTGGCCGTTCACTCTGAGTATGGCCTTTGAACCCTCTCCCTTGTCATTTCCCACCGGAATGGCCGTCGCTAAGGCTTCGACAGCCGCTAGCGTGGCATGAGTTGAATACCAGACCCGATATGGATCCTTGTGGGAGAGCAAGTATTGAACCCCTCGACTCACTTGTTCATTGGCATCCTGATTTTGGTCTGACAAGGCGGCGAGCGCCTGAACCGCGAGCGCAGTTGTCTCAAGTCGGCCCGCATTTCCCCAGCCGTAGAAAGGTGAGTGTTCGTCTCCAAGTTCCAGTAAGTAGAACTACCCTCCGGATGCGCTAATTCCGCCAGACTGGCTCGAGCCTGTGCCACCAGTTGCATATCGTTCATGGCATTAGCGGCGATCGCGTAATTCCCGATCATGTAGGCGTCGCGCCAAGCCTGAAGGCCCAGATAGTCCATTGCCGCTTTGAGCGATGTTTCGATTGCCTTGCGCTCAACGTGCTTTGGATCGGGTAAAGTCACAGCCAGCGAACGCGCCACCTCCGAGGTGATTTGTGCGTCCTCCACTTCGCGCTCTTTCGGCCAATCCCATTTCGTCCATGATCCGTTGTTCTGCTGTTTCGCGAGGAGGAAGTGCTGCGCCTTACGGGCTACCGCCGGATCGACCTCGACGTAATCTTTCGCCGCGTTGAGAAAACGCAGAACGTAGGCGGTTAGCGCCACATCGGAAGAGCCGGTTTTCCAGTACCCGAATCCACCGTCTTCACGCTGCGAACTTACGAGTAGCTCGTATCCGCTCTGGACTGACTGCTTAGCTTGTGCCACCAGGTCTGCTTGCGCACTGCCATCAATGGTTCCTTGCTTCTTCAGCAATTGCAGGCCTAGCAAATTCACATACGCAGTGGACGTGATCTGCTCGGCGCAGCCTGCAGGCCGCATTCCTATCCCGTGCATCGCCTCCAAGACGTGCGCAACCAGGCTCGGATAGAGCATTAATTCGATGTCGGACGAGCCGGGTATCGCTGTGACAGGAACATCTACGTTCACGGTATTGTCGTTTCCCGCGAGAATCTTCGCTGCGGTGAATGTGATCTGCTGGCCGTCTGGGTGTACGGAGATTTCGTGTTCGACAGCATCGCCGGTAGCACGATCGCGCGCCGAGATGCGCTGTTTGCCATTCCTGGTGCTGGCGTCAGCGCGGAACGCGAACACAACACTCGCGTTTCCGTTCGGCGGCACACTTACTTGCTGTTTCGGTTGAGATAGCAGGGACGACCACGGCTCCGGGCTGATCTCCGCCTGGAGCCTCAGAATCTTGTCCGTATAGTTCCGCAGAACGACGGGAAGGCTGATGCGGTTCGCCCTCGGTCAACGTCTTCGGCGGATCGATGCTCAATGAAAAATGGTTGGAAGGTGGCTTCGCAATTCCTATCCGCAACGCCGATTTGGCCGTCCTGGGTCGAAGCCACCATGGACATGTTCCACGCTGTGATACTGTCGGCCATTGGGAAACTGACATGGGCGTGACCATGTTGGTCCGTCATCACTTCCGGGCGCCAGAGCAGTGTTTCGGTGAAATTCTTACGGACGCGCGGAGTGAATAGCGGTATTTCGGATCCCGCCGAGTGTCTGGGCTTCTTTTCAACGACTTGTACGGTTTCCGCTGCGACACTAGTTTCCAACGTCCCCGGCGCGGCAAACACTGTTATGGTCTGGGTCGATGCTGCCACTCGCAGAGCGGCGTCTAGCTTCGTGACTTCACCGGGCCGGACCGGAACCTTTAGAATCAAACTTTCCATGAATGCATTCGCGGTGACGCTCACTTCATAGAACCCAGCTGGTAAGTTCGCGAGCGTGTAGCCACCTTGCGCGTTCGTAGTCGCTTTGTACTTCTTGTTGTCCTCTGCGGTTGCAACGACGGTCGCGTTTGGAATCACAGCGCCACTCGGATCAGTTACCGTTCCTGAAATCGTTCCTTCACCCGCACCGAGCGGCGCATTCGCGGAAGTCGGCACGGGTGCAGCATCCTTGCTGCTCTGTTCCGACAAGACGCGGCTGAAACTGCTTACTTCAAAGGGATACTGTTGCTGCGGCGGACCCGCGCCCTGCACGCTGATGTAGGCAACCTGCTGGGTCACGGGTGTGACCCGCGTTCGTACTACTGGCTGATTCGGATATACGGCAAATGAATCGATGTCCGTTCGGTCGCCATACTGTGAGCGTTGATCGAATTTGAACTGATATGGATGACCCCAGGGATCGAGCAATTGTTCCTTCGTCAGGCCTGAGGCTGCCAAGACAGGCTTCAATTCCTCTTCGTTCTTCGGAAAGATCCCAGTCTTCGCATAATGTTCTGCCAGCGCCCGCACAAGAGCAGCATTTTCGCGCTGAAAATAGTGTATGTACGAGGACGATTCCAGGATGTCGTGGCAGTTGTCTCCAGTGATCACACCATCCGGCCCGCCGCTCACCACGTTAATGACGTAGGATGGTCCGGCAATGTCGAACTTGAATTGATACGGATGACCCCACGGATCCTGCAGAGTATCGAGGTCGACGTCCTTGCCCTCTATTTCGTCGCGAAGAGTCGGATAGTCGCGAATGTAATTGCTGGTGCGCTCGAAATAATCAATCGTTGCCTGACGGATTTTGTTTGCAATGGGATTGAAGTACGACCAGCTGAATTTGGTAACTTCGATATCGTCCGCGGTATTCGGCACCTTGTCAGGACCGTTGCTGTAGATGGTAATTACGCTGTCGCGCGGCTGCGTGGAGTAGGCCACGCGGTAGGGAACGTCCCAGGGGTCTCGTTAGCGACTCAAAATCGACACCCCCGGATTTCAGAGTCGCCAGAAACTCGTGTTCCGGCGGATAAACTGAGTTTCTTTTGTCGTAGTTATCCAGCAACTCCTTTGCAGGCTGAAGTTGCTGCTGCATCCATTGGTGAATCTCATAGCCCAAGGAGTATTCCGAATACGAACCGCCATCCTCCTCGCCTTGTTCTTCGTCCCTGAGAGCGTACGGGCTGCTTAACAGGAGCGCTTCCGCCAGCATTTGCAGGCTGTTTGAGAAGGGCTGCTTCGGATCGAGCACGAGGAGATCCCGCAGGCCCATGCCGGCGATTGATCCATACCGCGAGTAGTCGAAATAGTAGGCGCCGGAGAATCCGTAGTCCCCAAAATCCTGATCGGTGCGCAGTCTTTCAGCAACCGCCTGATCAAAGACCACCAAACCTAGAGCACTTGCAATGCCGTCACCTTGCGGCGTTCGCACGTCGATGTCTGTAATAACGGCCTCGCCCGGCCGGAACGTTGTCTGGGGCATGCGCACCGACAGCTTGAGCTCATCTGGTCTGGCGTAGATCACCCGCGTGCTGCCGTGCAGCGCTGCGTGGGGAGTCTCGAGGGAATACGCCTGAACGGTAAGGACTCCCAGAAACCGCGAATCATAGGGAATCAGCAGCTCTCCTCGCTGGTCGTGCATGCGCAGTACCTGAGACGCCAGTACTCCCTTTGGGGTAACGATATCGACGACGAACTCCCCATCGTTGGCACTTGAGAGCAGGGAAAGTCGAATCGGTTCTCCCGGACGATAGAGAGTGCGATCAGCAGTTACTTCGGTGAATTCGTTCTGTGCGGCTTGAAGAGGAAGCTCATCGTCAAACGTGCCGCGCAAACCGTTCGCGTCTTCGCCGTCGATGGTCAACGGAATCACGCGCTCTTGGCTGCCGCTGTAGTAGCAGTTTCTACCACGAACCATCACAGACGCTTCGGGAATGTGCGGCAGCCGGACACGCGCGAGTCCATATTCGTTTGTCCGGAACTGCGCGAGGGGATTGCCAACTTCGCCGCCAGCGGGACGCACTCCGCCGGAGATCGGCGCGGGCATGCCGTCGGCGTAGGCGCTAGTGATGTAGACATCTCGCGGTTCACCGCTCCGCTCGTACGTGGCCGCCGCAACGTAGAGATGAATGGGCTGCACAGTTACGCGCAGCTTGAACCGGCGTTGTTCCGTACGACCAGTCGAAAGGTCGGTTACATAAGCCGCAAAGTCGACGTCCTTGAAACGCGCATAGTCGCTTTCTTCAAACTTCGCATCGGGCTGGAGATCGATCGCCGCGACGAACTTCCCCGTCCGATCAAACTCCCCCAGCACAGGACTGGACTCATCGGCGGTCCAACGGCCTGTTTTGCTGTCCCACTCTCCGTTGTCCTGGCGCACCACTCGAACCTTGGCCTGCTGGACCGGTTTGCCGAACAAGTAGTCGCCACTCACCTCAATCGACGCATTCTGACCTCTTATGTAGTACGTTCGGTCGGGTTTTACCTTGACCGTGAAGGTTGGCAACTCGTAGCGGCTTATGCGAATATTCGCCAGCGCTTCGGCTTCGTTGCTGCCGTTAGCGTCGTTTAACTCGGCTTTGAGCCGATATTCTCCTAGCTTCAACTTGCGCGGTACCTCCCAATCGGCGGCCGCAATCCCGAAGTTCGACGTGGTAAGCACGCGCTCGAACTGTTGCTCCTGGGATTGGTCGCTTCCGATCGTCAGCTTCAGCTTGGCGCCAACCAGCGCGTGTCTGTTTGGTCCAAATGCCAGTAACCGCATATGAACCGTCTGGCCTGGTTGGTATAGCGGCTTATCCGTGCTCAACCGCAATAAGGGGCTGTCGGGAAGCTTGAACTCGCTGCTTGCAGAATCCGAGAACCCGCCTCGCGTAGCGGTCGCGCTGACTTTTCCTTCGGTACATGTACTTGCCCGGTCGATGTGAAACGTGACGACTCCATATCCGGAAGAATCGGTAGTGAGGGTGCGCTTGTGCGCTTCGCAGTCTTCTCGTCCGCGTCATGAGCGCATTCTGAGATCTCAAACTCGAGTTCGACCGGAATGTTCGCAAGCGGTCTTCCCGTCGCGGGGTCGTCCACCCGCACGCGCACCGGGTACGGAGTTCCTGGCGCAGAATGCGCTGAGCTCATCATGCTCAGGTTGAACCGGTTGCGAAAGACTCTGCCGAATTGCGCAACCCCATGAACGGGCGCGAAGTCGTAACCGGGCTTGGGGGTGAAACTGTAACGCAAGCGCATTGCCGCTAATGTGGCTAACTCGGTCGAGGGCAGGCTCTTAACTGTCCATGGCAGCTTCTCAGTGGTTTCTCCCGGTTGTTCCTTGAATGTGCCCTTCGAGAACGCAAATACAGACTCTTCGTAGTGCTGATTCTTCGCTACGACGTCCACTATTTCGAAGGAGAAGTCTCCTTCAATCGGTTGGTTCGAGGAATTGACGCCTACGAAGACAAGCGTGGGCTCCGGATAGAGTTGGAATTCAATCTTGTCTTCCGGAACGTAGAAGATCTTGGGGAAATCCTCTGCCCTGACGATTCTCGCAGCTAGGCAGATAAGGAACGACACGACAGCGACTTGCCGCAATGTGGTCATATTCGCCTGGTGCTAACAGCTATTGTCCTAAATGCCAGCGCGACACTGACCACTGATCTCCAGTTTCGAAGTCACGTTGGTAACCAGATGATCAAGCCTCCACGCTAGTGAGTACGGCGGGCGGCGATCCAAGTCCGCTAGTCCGCTGCTAGAGAGAACGACTCGGAGTACTTCGTGACTACAGGTGTGTGAACACGGCGCCGATGGCTACGCGGGCTACTGGACGACGGCAACCTTCCGTAAACTAGTGGGGAACGATTTGACGACTATCCACTCTGAATCCATGTCATGCTCTCTGCGCGGCGTCAAGGGCTTCGTGCTGGTCCCTTGAGTCCTCCGGCCAGGTTAGTGCCAATCGTAGGACGCACGCGGCGGGATAACGAAAACGGCCTTGTCCCGATTTTTCACCCACCAGTCCTTCCACTTTTGAGAGTTCTCCGCGGTTGGAGGCGCATTTGCAGGTAGGGGCGGGTCCTTCACCATTTCTGCGAGGGCGCTTAGGATAAGACTGGTGCGTCGCTCCGCCCAGGAAAAAGATCCGGCGCAGGCCTTCTCTGCGGCTGCCTTTGGCTGCCTCCATGGTTGGTTCGCGGCAGCGACGGTCACCACGCACGCGTCAAAGTTCTTCTGCGCATCCTGACTCATTCGATTCGAGCTTCCTAAGCCATCGATGAGAACTCCAACGGCGGTCTTGCCTCCGGCGAACCTGAGCTTCCGGATCGCCTCGAGCGGAAAGTTGCCGGGCTTAAAAGCGAACGAATTTAACTCGGTTGCGACTTGGCCCGCGGTTTTCTGGTCTCCGAAGCGTAATAAGGCGGCCTGCAGATTGCCCTGAATTTCCGAGTCTGGATTCGGACGACTTTCATCTTCATTTTCATCCCGAAGCACGTCTCTGTATAGCTCTCTCGCTCCCATTACTTCGCCGGAACGCGGCGCGGGAAACTGCTTGAGGATTGCTTCCGCAGCAGGGCCGCCAAACGTGGCGATGTCGAGAACGGCATCGGGATGGCCCCACTCGACTCTTCGGGCGAGACACTGAAGGTAGGGATCGGACACGCTCTCGAAGACCGGCGTGCTCAGATGCTGCCCTTTGTATTTCCCAAGCCATGCCTTCCACTGCGCAATCCCGGAGGGCGAGTAGTCGGCGTCCGGAAGGTCCGGGATGGCATGCCGCCGCGCGATTCCCCTAATTTGTGCGAGTATTCGGCTGCGGTAATCTTCAGGCCCGTCGGCCGGTCCGTGCTGTACGACCATTCTGGGATCATTCACGTGCTGAATCAAAAACTCGACCAGAGTCTGGAGCGCCCAATCATCGCCAATAAAATCAATTCTGGCTGGGTACGGCCCGGCGCGATGTTGGGCCCATTGCTTCTTAACTGTCGCGTAAGCGGTTTCGTCGCCGAGCTTCGCGAGGGCCGTCCGCGCTGCGGCGCCAAAATTGGAGGAAGTGCACTCGTTATTCTTGGGCAGGCTGGCGAACTGGCGAAGGACGGGGACGGCGAGATTCCCAGCAACGGACGCCTGCACGAGAATTACATCGTATCCATACTTGGATTCCATTGCCTGGAAATCATCATGCGACGAGCAACTGGCTAAAACTGTTTGGAGTACAGCGACTGCGAGTTGCGGGTTGCTGGCAGTGCAATTTTGTGCTGACGCCGGTGCGGCCACACAACCTAAGGCGACGAGCACAACGATGTGCATCCACGCCTTACCAGGCTCTGGATTCCTGGCTTGTGCGCATAGCATCTGGTGTCGCTTCGTCATGTGTCCTCGACGGAGTTTCGGCCTGCATTTTAGAATTCTCTTTCAAGAATCCAGCTAACAATCCTGGCGCTCGGCGGTTGCCAGGAAGGTTATCGACTGTTACCGTTTTTCGTCCCACACGGTACACTGCCAGCGAGGAGTCACTGGGAATTCCGAAGTCATATTTGCCGTCTGTGCCAATCACCAGACCGCTGTTAGCATCCGTTGTACTGGCCAGAACAAGTTTCAACTGCCCGGTTTCGGCGGCATAGAATCGTACCGTTCCGTCCTCAAGCGCCGACGCAATCACTTGGCTATTGGGGCTGAGTGGCGCCGCCGAGACTCCCGCAGGAATTTGGTAATGGCCGGCATCGCTCCAGTCGGTTGTGCTCCACTTCCATACCATGCCAGTCGATTCAACCGCGTATGCGCGCTTGCCGTCATGCGAGAACAAAACGGCCGCGATGGCACCGGACAATTCCTCATTCGGGAGATAAAACGATTTTACCTGCCGCAGAATGCGCGGGAGATTTTCGCCGGCCGCGTCCAGTAACCAAACGATGCCGTCCCGTGAGCCTGCTAGCAAGAATTTACCGTCGGGACTGTAGGCCAGCGCTGAGGTTCCATAGTCGCTGATACCAGAGTTGGTTTCGTTCGCGGGGTCCTTGAATGCGCGCGTCCGATTCAAACTCGCGGCGTCGTAGATCTTGACGATTTTGTTTTGATGTCCGCTTGCGATCTGGGATCCGTCCGGGCTGAATGCAACCACATTCAGTTCTGGATCGGGCTGTCGGCGCGAACGGAGAAGATTTCCGGACGTGGTGTCCCAGACAGTCAGCAGTCCGACCAGCCTGTTGTCCGAATTGCACGCTGCGTCGTGATTCTTCGCAGGGCAGTCCAATTCATCGAGCATGGCGACGGCCACCGCTTTTCCATCCGGTGCAAAGTCGAGGCTATTCGACGAGCCGTCAGCGAGCACGGAAGTGTTCGTAACCCCCAACTCGGTTTTGTTTTCGAGGGCGTTCAGTTTCCACAACTTGGTCTTCCCCTCGTAGTAGACGTTGCCCTTAACATCGCCCCGTTCATCGCGCGTGCCGATTGCGATTCGGCCATCGTTGGACAAAGCCAGGGCACGAATCGTGCCCTCCGCGGTCAATGTCGCCGGCCGCGCTGCGGGGTCAGGCTCCCAGCTCCTGGCAAACCGATCGCTCGCAAGAGCCAAGGCGCCGGTCTTTTCGTTCCACTGCATAGCGGTCATTCCATGGAGTGGCGAAGCGCATGTCGTCTGGATCAACTTCCCTGTCGGAACCTCGATGAGACTAACGGTACCGCCCGCGATAGCCAGTTCCTTGCTGTCGGGACTGAAGGTGAGCTCGCCTTCCACGATCGAGTGAAACTCTCTGGAGAAAGAACTTGTGCGCTTCCAGGTGGCAGTTTCGAAGAGGACGATCTCGCCACCCCATTGCACGGCAAACCATTTGCCGTTGGCACTGAAGGCGATGTGTCCTACGGCGGGGTACTGGACGTCTTGCTTAATCTCGGTGAGTTCGGTGCCAGAGGAGGTATCCCAAATTGTCACGAACCGGCGGTTGCTAGAGTGTGCGGCAAAGTACCGCCCATCGTAGCTCAGCGCCATCCCGAGAACATCGTTAAAGCTGACGTCGAGCGTGCGCAGGATCTGGCCTGCTTTAAGATCGATTAGCTGGATGTGCTGATCATTTCGTGGCTCTTCATTGCGCGAAGCACCGATGCTTCCATCGCCGCTGATTGCCTGCAGCTTCATCCCTTTGTAGAGCAACTCCGCAACTCCCGCGCGATTGCCGGAGATCGTCCACGCCTCGACTTCCGGTGTGGAGGGAGCGGCACCGTTGCGGGCGATACGATCATCAAGGTTCCATTGTCCCGTGGTTAAGGGAAGGCCCGTATCGACGTTCCACACGGAAGAAGGCGCGCCAGGCGGCCCAAAGTTCAGAGGATTGGCGAAATCGACCGGCAATACCGCCACGATTTTGTCGTCTGGACCGAACACGATAGTGCCCTTAGCTCGGGCTGACGCCATCAGCGTGGCACCCGTATGCATATGTTTGATTTCAGGGCTGCGGTAGGGCTTCATTGTGTTGAGCAGTTTGCCGGTGCTTGTCTCCCAGAGAAGAACCTCGTCGCCGTTGTCGGTTGCAAAGAGTTGGCCGTCGTGGCTGAAAGCGGCATGCTCGCACGAGCCCGAGTCTGCCCGCTGTATCACGAGCTCCGGAGCAGCTGACTGTGCGACGAGCAGTCCCGACGACACAATCCACAAGAAAAACCATCCGTTGATAATTAGTTTCGGTAGCCTAGGCATCTTCGGACAGTATCCGACACCGCCACCCGATCAACAAGTCGCGCTAAAGTCAATACTCGATTCTCGCAACACACTAACGAGCGATAGGTCACGTCCCACGGCTAGTTGAGCGGATGACGAGCTATGCGGAAGTTATGCCCGAACAAACTTTCAACGACGCGGGCCAGAAGTCCTAGTGCTGTATCTGGAGCGCCCCCGAGCGAAGAGCTGGGAGTTGAGTCGCTGTGTAGGGGCGCTTCAGATACAGCGACTTGAAGGAAGCCGCCCAGGGGACTATGGGATTTGTATCCCGATGAGCCGGTCGTTGTTGTTTGCGAGATGGTGCTTGCTGTCGGTGCGCTTCCGTTTCAGTTGCTGGTGGCAGAGAGAATGGTCGTGGGGCGACACCTCAGAGAGTCTGGAGCGCGCCACCATACAGCATTCTGAGGAGTGGGAGACACAGAACCAGTGTGCGCGCCGAAGCACGAGCGAGATTCGAGGCTGGAGATGTGGATTCATGAGGCACACCGGCTGAGATGAGGGGGAGATCGGAGGAGAAGTTGCGCGGCGGAGAGGCGCTCGACAACCTGCATGGTTCCGCCGCAGAGCGGACAGTTCCATGTTGAGTGAGCGGGGAGCGTGGTCAGCGAAGCGGCACATACTGCCAGCTGATCGGATGGCTGGAGCAACCGCAAACAAAGCGGAAAGAGTTCTGCTCGCCGCCGGTTGGCGAGGAAGCCGAAGTTGCGGATGCGCATAAAACCGCGAGGCAGCAGGTGCAGCAGGAAGCGGCGCAGGAACTCATCGACAGTCAGAGTCATGATCCTCTTCTTGTTGCCGTGAGCGGAATCGCGCCAACGGAAGGTAACATTGCCCTCGGCCAGAGAGACGAGTCTGCTGTTGGAAATGGCGACACGATGGGTGTAGGCACCGAGATAGCGCAGCACATGTTCCGGCCCGCCGAAAGGCCGCTTGGAGTAGACGACCCAATCGTGACGGAACAGTACCCGCAGCCACGAGGCGAAGGCACGCGGTTCCGCGAGCGGTAAGAGACGTCCGTGGAACTGGAGTGCGCCGGCATGAAAGGCGGTCTTGAGTCCGGCGACAAACTTGCCGCGGAAGACACGGCCGAGCACTTTGACGGGAAGGAAGAAGGATCGGCGCGATGAGATCCAGCGGGAATGGTCCGGAGCGAGACCGCCGGCGGCCAGCACGCAGTGGACATGGGGATGATGCTGTAGTCGCTGGTCCCAGGTATGGAGCACGCTGAAGAAACCGATCTCGGCTCCCAGGTGGCGTGGATCGCGGGCGATCTCCAGCAGAGTTGCAGCACTGGCGCGAAACAGCAGGTTGTAGATCGGCCGTTTATTCTGCAAGGCCAGCGGAGCGAGTTCCCGTGGCAGGGTGAAGACGACGTGCACATAGCGGGTGGGTAGCAACTCCCGCTCCCGCGCCTGGAGCCAGCGCAGGCGGGCGTTGCCCTGACACTTGGGGCAGTGCCGGTTTCTGCACGAGTTGTAAGAGATGGCAGAATGTCCGCAGTCCGAGCACTGATCGCGATGTCCACCCAGCGCGGCGGTGCGGCAACGAGCAATGGCCAGCAAAATCTTCTGATGCTGCCAAGTGATCCAGCGGCGACTGCGCTCAACAAACGACTGACCCGCACAGCGAACGATGTCGGCCACCTCCAGAGGAGGCCGGTTCATGCGCTCTGTGTCGGCTCTCCTTCTCCTCGGATGGGGAGTGCATCCAGCGGACTGCCGGTGGCGCTGAGATGGCGCCGGGAGAGATGCAGGTAGATCGTCGTTTCCTCCAAGTCGCGATGCCCCAGCAGCATCTGGATGGTGCGCAGGTCGGCACCGGCTTCGAGCAGATGCGTGGCAAAGCAGTGGCGCAGGGTATGGGGATGGATGTGCTTGTGTTCAAGGCCGGCGCGATCGGCGGCCTGCTGACAGGCGCTCCAGAGAACCTTGGTGGAGACAGGATGCCTCGCCGTATGCCATCGATTGCCGGGAAACAGCCAGTCGGTGGGCTTGCGCCGAAGCCCGCGCCAGTAGATGCGCAATGCATCGAGCAGCTTGGGACTGAGCATGACATCGCGGTCCTTGCGTCCCTTGCCGCCCCGGATATGAATGACCATCCGTTGGCTGTCGATGTCGCTGATCTTCAGATGGGCCACTTCTGCGCGACGTGCGCCGGTGGCATAGAGGGTCATCAGCAGGATGCGATGAAACGGAAACTCTGCCGCGTCGATTAGACGTGCGACTTCTTCCGGGCTCAGCACCTGCGGCAAGTGCAAAACCTTCTTCGGATACGGCGTTTCGGCAACGCTCCAGCCGCGCTTCAACACCTGTACATAGAAGAAGCGCAAAGCGGCCAAGCGCTGCGTTACGGTGTTCGGGGCCAGCTTCCAGCGCGTGAACAGCGCGGCCTGATACTGGCGAATATGCTCGGGGCCAAGCTGATCGGGCGAACGATGGAAGTGCCGACTGAAATGCTCGACCGTGTGGATGTAAGCGTGGATGGTGGACTCGGCGTAGTTGCGGCGCCGTAGCTCCTCAAGCATGATCTGGCGTAGATGGGTCACAGAGAGTTCCTCCTCTGCGCCACAAACTAGCTCAGATCACCTCCGATCGTCGGCTCAGCAACACGCGAATGCGTCCGTCGCAAAGCGGCTTAGTTCAAGTCCGCTTCGGGGACTCGATGCCCGTTTCTGGACGGCGAAGGCGGCTGAAGGTTACCAAACGCATCTCTTGTGTTGAACGCAGTGCACTTCGTCGAGAAGCAGGACTTGGTAGGCGTAGTTGCGTGCCAGTCGATCTGGTGAGTGGACGTAGATCCGGTCGATAGCGCCAACGCTAACAAGATCGCGCAGCCGATCCAAGGCTGGGCGAATAAGGGTGGCGCCGCTATACCCATCATCGATGAATTGTCGTTCGGTTGGCGCCGGTGTGCCGTCATTGCTAGCACGCTCACTGAGTGCGGCGATCTGGCTTTCGATGGTGTGCGCGGCCGCCTGCTGTTCGCCGGAGACACGCGCGTAGAACGCAGCTCGAATCGTGGTCATAGAAGCCTCCGCTGGGAGGCTGAGAGAGCGGCGTGGCTGTGATCAAGCGCGAGGTTTGGTTGGAAGTGAACTTAACTTAAAAGGAGATTCAAACTTATGGGTGCCCCGAAGCGGGTGCCCCAAAATTCACGAGTTCGAAGCCCATTGAGACGTGCACGATCTCTGGGCCATCCTGGGAAGTTCGAGAGCAACCAGGAGTCAAGGCACGGGCGTCGTAATTCAACCTCGTGATACGGCGAATGGACCCCTGGGTCTGCGCTGATATTGAATCAATGCAGGGCAGCACCTGTCTCTTCATCCGCTGTCTAAATGCCAATTGATGCGGTCTCCTATCTCATACGATATAGTGACCATTCAGTTTGCCTGACCAGCCATCGAGTGAACTAAGTCCCACGGGCTTGATCTCGCCCAACCGTTTTCCCATAGCCTGGAGGCGCTGGCAATATGCCGAATACGCGTCATCCGAGACGCGGAACAGTCGCGGCGGACACAATTGGCCGAGCCGCCGACAATAGGCGTAGTGCGGATTCGCCGAGAGGAGACCATCCAGCTTGGATCGCATTTCCTCGGTAGCATCGGCGTTGATGTACAACGTGTAACGCAATTCTGTGGTATCCCTGTCGGGCGCGAGCATGGCAAATGATGGCCAAGTCTGCCCTCTTTCAAACAGGTTCAGGAAGACTGACGCCACAAATCCATCGGATAATTTTTCCCCGACGCGATCCGAGAGGTGCGCAGATTTTCCCACAAAACGAATGGACGGAGTTCGCCCCAGCATTCCATCAACAACCACGTGATCGTCCAAGCGATAACGCCAGAGCCCTCCGCCGGTAGTGAGAACGACATTGTATTCGTAATCTTGTTGAAGCTCTGACGGACGCCGCACCAAGCCAGCAGCATCTTCGAATTCCAAATAGTGAGACCTAATGGCGAGCGGATGCTGGCCTCCAAATGGTATAGAAATGAATCCCTCGGTTGCGATGAGGCCCTTGGGCTGGATAACGACGGCGCCCAACGACTGCGCAAGTTCGGCGGCAGCGGCGGCGGCATGCCCGTCCGTCCAACAGCTCAGGACTTTCAGTTTCGGCCATAACTGGTCAATATTCGGAGGGCCACCGCTCCCTAATTCTTTAGACCGGCGAGGGTCGGGACGAAACCGGATCGCTCTACTCGCTGCAGATGGAAGGCGTTTCGCCACTGCACAGTTCCCACTGTATATGTCTGATAGGAGTTGAACCCAGTGATCGCGGATTGTTTGCATAAGCAGCGAAAAGAAGGACGGATGCCACACGGAGACCAGGCTCAGATCTCTCTGTCGAAGCAAAAGCAGTGAGGTGATGTAGCGCCAATCCTCGACGGAAGCGATGTGTTTAAGTTCCGATGGCACGGCCATGCCCGCATCGATCAAAAATTTGCGCCAGCTCCCGAGATACTCAGCATCATCAGCAAACCCAATCGGTATTGACGAGTCCTCCGCGAATTGAAGCTGATCCGTACAGACCGGAGAAATTGACCAATATGCTACCCCGAGTAACGCCTGAGGATACGTGCGATATATGTCGAATATCCAGGGACTGATTGCTTGGTTGAGCTGCGAATGCATCGAGGCTGTATACGGAATGAGTTTGCGTGGAGCCGTCGAGCCGCTGGTCGGCACCAATCGCCTCACCGGCTCAGCGGTTAGCACGCGAGTCTCTCCCCGTTGGATTCGGTCAATCCAAGGCCGCAGCTCATCGTAGTCACGAATGGGAACGCGATAGGCAAAATCCGCCGCGTTACTTCTCTCCGACAATCCGTGCTCTCGGCAAAAAACAGTGCAAGAATTCTTTCTAAGGAATGAGCGAAGCACTTGCTCCTGCGCGGCGTCCGGATCTTGCAGTGCGGTGAAAAAGGCAGCATGGGAGCGCCTACTGGCAAGCCACCATAGCGAGTTTGCGAGGGCAGCCTTCACCATTGTGGTAACCCGGCCGCCATTCGGCGTCCTGCTGGTGTCAGGTTTTCCGGCGAGAGCTCGGCGAGACAAACCAACTCATCACCTAGCGTGTGTCCAGGATTGCATGATAGAAAGAACCCGACGTGAGGGTCTATCCGGCGCCCCGCGGGGACTGTGGCAAGGGGATCACGCAACCGTTGTGGACTGTGGAAGCGAACGACTCCGGTGCTCGCATCGTATGCACGGCCGAATCTCTCGGCGGCTAAGACGTCGGTCAACCGCTTCCAATGCCAGGGCGTTTGCGAATTAAAGCGCGGAAAGAATTCTCGCCAGAACAGCGGTAAGAAACGGTACGTGCGAAAGCCGGAGGTGATCAAAAGCCATAGATAAGGACCACGGGGGTAGAGTGTGCGCAATTCCGCTACAGATGCGATCCAGGTGCGCGGAAGCGCCGACGTGTTCCAACCCTCCGGCGCAACGATGGTGTCGCCGGAGTAGACCACGCTGTAACATTCGCCATCGACCGACGTTTCGTATACCAGAAGGGTTGAGAACCCAACCAGGCAGCCGCCCTTCTCCAGCAAGATGACCCAATTTTTTCCCGCAAGATCGCGCTGGAATTGAGCCGGTGTCACGCCCTCAAAGTGTGCGGATAGCAACCAGTACATCTGGTTTAGGTCATCCTGCTGAAGGAGTTCGCGGGCAACAAGACGGCCGGCATTGGTCGATTCCATCTCAGCTGCAAAGCTCAAAGGGTTGCGACCTCGGGCGCAAGCAATCGATCGTCGAGGTTGCGCGTGAGTTCGGTGCCGTCCTCCCAGTGCACGGCGTAAATGCGGCTTACATATTCGCGCGCGCGAAACGCCCTTCGCAGATGCGCCAGGCGCGGGTCGCGCGCGTCAAAGCCAATCGCAAGATAGTCTGCGGAATGCGTGCTGTCAGCCGCCCGAAGCATATTGATGAGGCATTCCGTGAGTTCGGGCTGATCGGAACTTGCAGCTAAGTGGGAGACATAGACGTACGAAAGCGGGGTACCAATTTCCGGCAGCCGAGGCGTGCCCAGGAATGTGGCCGCAATATTGACGAATGGTCTCGCCCATTTCAGAGAGCCTGAATAGCCGCGCACTACGCTCTGCTTCATTGCTCGCTGGTCCCAAACGGCGGCATATGCCGCCGGTGTGTTGATACTTGAATAGACGGTCTCAGAGTTCTCGACACGAATGTCGTTTGCCGACCAAACCGGCGCAAACTGGTATTCACGATTTTCTCGGTTCAGGAATTCCAGGATGTCTGCACAGCGTCCGTGCGAACCGCGCAGCACTCGAAGTCCCTTTTTCTGAAGTGCTCGGCGGGCGCGGGATGCGGGATCCTTGAGCTTAAACAAAGGAAGTCGACGGATGATCAGTGTCACCAATTCGCCGAGAAACTTGTAGGTCGGCATACCCTTGAGCCCTCGCTCCAAGAATCTGAGAGCGGCCTGATTGCCGGCAATAATGCTGCTCAGATAGATCAGAGGACCTCCCCGCTCATGAATACTCCTGAACACGTCGTAGCCGTGTCGAATGATTTCAGAGCGGCCCCTGCACGACCGATCCAATCGTAGCCCGCTGAGATAACCAACCCGCATAGGCTCGCCGTTGATAAATCTTTGTCGGGCCGAGATGCTGCCGGTAGCCACAACGCGTCCGTCTTCAATCGCGACAATGGTTTGATGTTCCGGACCTTCTACAGCGCCGGCAGCGAAAAACTCGGGCGCACGCTCCAGGGATATGCTGATAGGGCCCGGTATGGGATTCTCGCGGAGTAGGTGCCGCAGCGCAGCATCGTGGTCAGCAGTGGCCAGCTCAAAATGCAGGCCATTATTAAGGCGTTTATCATTGCCAACGATCAATTGGCCTGAAGCAACGGACCCGTCCACGACTCATCCCCCAATGGATATCCATCACGGAGGCCCACATCGCCTCGGTGCATTGCATTGATGAGGAAAAAATTCCGCCACATGAATCCGTCCGAACGGTTGACCGGATCGAGCCCTCTGCGAAAGATGCTACGCCACGAATAGAACATTCGTCGTGCCTCTAGACAGCAGCGTTGGAGATCCACCGGAGTCATTCCCGCCGGATGAAAAGGAATGTCATTGTACCGATAGCGGTCGTTAAGCCACCAGGCATCGTAGATCAGGCGTCCGCTAGCTTCGAGGCGCTGATATAAGGGCGTGCCCGGAAAAGGCGTGAGGTGGTTAAAGGCAGCGATGTACATCGAATTCGATTGCGCAAACGTAACCGTCCGCTGAAAACTTTCCGGCGTGTCGCGATCGTACCCAAAAATGAATGTCCCGTAGAGGCGAACGCGATATTTTCGAAGGTTTTCCAGTGCTTTCGTAAAACCACCCCGCATTAAGTTGAAGGATTTATTCATGTCCTTCAGATTCTCGGAATCGAGGCTTTCAAACCCAATCAACACGCCCATACATCCGCTGCGGACGAGCAAGTCCAGAAACTCCTCGTCATGGGCCGCGTTGATGCTCGCCTGGCTTACCCAGCGGACTTTTGCCGGAATCAACTCGCGAAAAAACTCTTTCGCTTGCGCGAGATTTGAGGTGATGTTGTCATCTACGAAAAAAAACAACTTTCTGTGTTTCTTCACAGCTTCAACTTCCGCGAGAATATCGTCCAAGGGCCGGCGAGTTTGAGTGGCGCCAAACACCGTTTGGACCGCGCAGAACTCGCATCGGAAATGGCAACCGCGTCCGGCCTCAACCAGCCCTATCGGCAAGTAGCGTTTACCGAGAAAAATAGAGCGATCGGGTTTGATTTTCGCCAATGATGGACGACCTTCGGCAGTGTATCGTTCTCGCAATCGCCCCGAGCGAGCGTCATCAAGCACTTGCTCCCATAGACTCTCCGCCTCGCCCACAACGACGGACTCCGCGTACTTCGCGACCTCATCGGGCACAAGCGAGGCATGGAATCCACCCATCACCACTGGTATCTTGCGGCGGCGAAATTCACTGGCGATCTGATAGGCACGCTTCGCGGTATAGGTTTCGACGCTGATGGCGACGAGGTCGGTCGGCTCATCAAACGGAATGCGCTCCATACGATCGTCGTAAAACCTCACTTCCACACCCTTGGGCGTAAGGCCGGCAATGGTCGCCGCTGGCAACGACTCCATCTGCCAAGTCCGGACATAGCTGCTGTCGCCATTCCGGCGCCCGATGCAGGGATGGACAATTGTCATTCTCATTGCGCTTCGGGAAGGGTCAAAGAAATTGGCCGAGGAGCCGTCTCGGCACTCGCCATCCGATCGGAGCGGCCGATGATCCAGTCGCAGTTATAGAACTTACTTAGATGGTTCGCATAGAAGCGATAGCCGAGGTTTGTGGCCAAACGCACGCCCCAGGGGGCTGGAGAATGCGGCAAGCGAGCGAGAATCGAGCGGGTGCTGTAAGCGTGTTTCCAGGCAATTTCAGTGCCTCGTTCCAGTTCTCGGACGCTCATCCGCTTGGGCTGGAAGACGACGTGTTGGCCATCGTAAAGTTCCCAGTTGCGGGTCAGTATTCGGCCTTCGCTTTCTAGTCGGCTGTAAAGAGCCGTGCCGGGAAATGGCGTCACAATTGCGAACCGAGGAAGATCGATTTTCGCGGCCACGGCAAACTTCGCAGTTTTCATGAAGACGTCGGCGTCGTCGCCATCCAAGCCGAAAACGAAGCATCCCTGCAGCGCGATCCCATGATCGTGCAGCTTTTCCACAACGCGAACAAAATGGTCAGGAGAATTGAATGCTTTTTTGCTCGCACGCAGGTTCTCAACTGAAATCGATTCCAGGCCCATGAGCAATCCGCGACAGCCGCTCCTCGCGGCCATGTCGAGCAATTCCGGGTCTTCCGCGAGCAGAACGGTTGCCAGGCCGTACCACTGCACTCGCATGGGGATCAGCGCCTTGAATAAGCGGATCGCGTAGCCGCGATCGGCGATCAGATTGAGGTCCACAAAAATGATTTTGCGCGCGGCGTGCTGCCGGATGTCCTGGGTCACGTCTTCGACCGGTTTTTGTAGCGGCTTGCGTCCCCAGGCTACCGGCACAACGCAGAAATCACAGTTGTGCACGCAACCGCGAGTAGCCTCAAAAACACTATTCGTCAGGAATCGCCGTGAGGGCAGGAGATCGCGACGGGCAAACGGTCGTCCCGCAAGGTCGAGATCGGGAGCTTGGTCGTATCTCCGCTGCATCTGGCCAGTCGCAAAATCGCGAAGCAATTGTGGCCAGGTATCTTCAGCAAAGCCGACGATGATCGAATCTGCGTTTGGCTGGGCGTCCTCGGGAACGAGTGTGACATGAGGTCCACCAAGAACCGTCGCAATCCCGCGTGACCTGAAATTCCTTGCCAGCTGATAAGCGCGCGGCGCAGTGCCCGTAATCACGGTCAATCCGACGAGGTCGACGTCAAGGAGGTCAGGAACTTCCTGGATACCCTCATCGATGAGCACGACCTCAGCATTGAGTTCCGGAGGGATAAGGGCGGCGAGAGTGGTGAGCGTCAACGGTTGGTAACGCAGAGACTTGCGGAAAATTCCGCCGCGATGGCGGTACAGCGGCCCTTTCGGGGAAATGAGAGCCAGTCGCAACGGTCGTTCACCACGATGCAACAAGCGATCTCACCTCCTACTTCGGCCACCCGGTCAGCCCGCCGACAAACTGCTTGAAATCCTCAGCGGAGATATTATAGTTATCCTCTACTTTGTCAAGTGATGCTGCCTCGGACAGTCGAAAACAAAGATT
Organism: uncultured Acidobacteriaceae bacterium; assembly: GCA_963707205.1. Lineage (GTDB taxonomy): Bacteria > Acidobacteriota > Terriglobia > Terriglobales > Acidobacteriaceae > Sulfotelmatobacter. The sequence goes on along the minus strand of CAVPQE010000013.1, from coordinate 133,968 downwards.
GAACGGAGCGACGAGTAGCAAATTTGTTATGGCGAATGCGCCTCCACGTCTGTCGATCGTGCAGATTGCAGACCACGCCCATCGCTGCCGTACGGACCGTTATCCTTTCAAGACTGAGACTCCGATCGATTTCACGAAGCCTTTCATTTGTCCGAGTTTGACAGCCCTCTATTACACCCCGTTGTGGAACCAACTGGACCCTGAGGATCAGCTACGGTACACCCAATTATCCGCCTTGTCGTTTAACGAGTTGATCGCATGGTTTGAAAGCGGGTTTAGCTCTGCATTGCTGGCGCTCATGCGAAGCGATCGGTTGCCGGAGGAGTTGAAATCTCTCTTGCCGGATTTTCTCGAGGACGAGTGCCGGCATCAAGACATTTGGTGGACTCTCAACCGTTGTGTTGACCCCGTGCGATATGCGCGCAACATTGCGTCGATCTCGAAGATAGCCCCTGCCGGGCGCACCCTGATGAGGTGGCTGGCGAGCCGTCCCCTCGATTACCCCGTCGTCATTTGGCTGATGCTTGTTCTGGAAGAACATGGCAACGAGATTGCTCGCCGATGCGCAGCAAGACGGCCCAACGAGATCGAACCACATTTCGCAGCGGCCTATCTAGCGCACGTTCGCGATGAGATCCGTCATGTTCAGATCGACTGGCATTTGCTGGATTCGCTGTGGCCGTGTCTGCGCGGATGGCGGCGGCGCGTTAATACCGAGCTCTTCCGGCTGGTGATCACACGCCTGCTGTTTAAGACAGAACATGCTGCGATGTCGGTTGTGGAGGAACTAGTCCGCGAAAGGCCGCGACTTCGTCCATTGCTGCCGCGAATTCGCACTCAGTTGTGCGAAGTCGGCAAGCATCGGGAATTTAGAAGCATGATGTTGTCCGCCAGGTCATCTCCCATCGTTTTCCATCTTTTGGACTCGTTTCCGGAGCTCCAGAGCGTCATCGCATGAGTAGGGTCCACTCAATCCCCAACGCAGCCAATACGGTTGTCGTTGCGGTGCAGCTCTCGGTCGTAGGCGGCTGCATCGCGGAGTGCAGAACGGCCAACGGCTGGTGGTGCATCGTGATCGGAGCCGTGTTCGTATTGACCTTGAACTCGGTTTATTGTGCAATTCATGAGGCGGAGCATGGCTTGTTGCTCTCCAACCGCCGAACGAATGACCTGGCGGGGACGGTTCTTTCGGTTCTCCTTCCCGCCCCATACACTTTCATCCGCAATGTCCATCTCGCACACCATGTGCACAATCGCTCGGACGACGAAGTCTTTGATCTTTACTTCGAGGAAGACCTCGCCTGGTGGAAGAAGCTGCAGTTTTTTGGCATTCTCACGGGAGGGTTTTGGCTGAGCCTAGTTGTCGGCAACATTGCGCTAGCTGTGGTACCCATGCGATGGCTCTCGAAAGCCATGGAGATCGACCGTCCTTCGGCGGCGGTGATGCGCTACGTCAACCGCCGAAACCAATGGCGGATCCGGGCAGAGGCGTGGATGGTCCTTCTTTTTCATTCGACAGTTTGCTGGCTGCTTGGCCCGCGGGCGATCAGGTATGGGTTGATCTACCTTGTCTTCGGTATGAGTTGGTCAACGCTCCAGTACGTGCATCATTACGGGACCTGCCGGGACGTCCTGCGAGGCGCAAAAAATTTGCGGTACGGGTGGCCGCTTGATGCGCTCTGGCTCAATCATGGCTGGCACTTGACACACCATCTTCATCCCACAGTGTCGTGGTTGCATTTGCACCGAGTCGCGGGTGAGAATGAGCCGCGCACAGAATCCCTGGGCAGCGCTTACCTGAAAATGTGGCGGGGTCCGATTATCACCACCGAGCGCGTGCAGAACAAGTATGACGGACACGTTGTACAACAGTAACGCGGTTGCGATTGACTGGCCGGTCCATCGTCGACTGATGATGGTACTGATCGGCTATATTCCATTCCTTTTGTCAGTCGTTGTCGCAGCTTGCGCCATAGTTGTCGCGAGACGCTGGGGCTTAGTCAAAGGATTGGGCTACGGCGTAGTTGTGTTCTATGTTTTTCCACCGCTGGCTCTTCGAATGGCGTCTCTCTTGTTCAAACCCGAGCCAGGACGGCATTCGGTTGCATCGGCGGCATTCCTGCGTTGGTGGTTGTCTGCGCAGTGGCAAGTGATATTCAACCGCCTGCCCATGCTCGAGGAACTTCTTCGACTCGTTCCCGGACTCTACTCCGCCTGGCTTCGTCTGTGGGGCGCGAAGATCGGCTCACTCGTGTATTGGAGTCCCGGCGTTGCGGTTCTGGATCGACCCTTCGTACGCATCGGCAACCGCGTGGTGTTTGGCGCAGGCGTGCGACTCAATCCTCATGTGATTGTCCCTGGTAAGAAGCGGGAAGCTCAACTGTGGCTCGCTCCCGTCACATTGGGCGATGATGCCCTGATCGGCGGCTACAGTCTGATTACCGCCGGCTGCACGGTTCCGCCGGGAGTTTCCCTCCCTGCCGGCAAGTATGTTCGACCATTCTCCACCTGGCAAGATAACGAGCCGGCGCAAAGCCGAAACGAGGGGGATTCGGATTGAACCGAAAGGAACGTTTACATTCCGCGCTACTCAGCCGACTTCGGTCGAACATGGGATTGAAGGTTGTTATGCTGCTCACTTTACCTGTAGCCGTGACAGCTGGCTATCTTGCCGTCCAGCGCGCAGTGGTTTTTCCCAATGGGAGAGTTCCCCTGACTTGGTTCGACCGCGTTATACCTTTTCAGCCGCGTTGGGTCTGGGTGTATCTCTCGTTGTATTTGCTCAATCCCATCGGGCCTCTGTTCGCGCGGTCGCGCGAGGACTTGCTCCGGTATGCACGTGGCATCCTGTTCTTTTTCGTCTGTGGGTTCGTGTGCTTTGTAATCTTTCCGGTCGCGGGGCCACGCCCGCCAGCGGCGGATAATTTCTGGCTGTATCAGCGCCTAATTCACATTGATCGCGTCTACAATTCCTTTCCCTCCCTGCATGCAGCATGCGCAGTTTATGCAGTCCTTTTCGCGGCCTATGCATCGAGCGATACGTCACATCCCTATCTGAGAAGGACTCTGCTTTCGCTGGCGTGGCTGTGGGTTGGCCTGATCTTGTATTCGACCATAGCCACCCGGCAGCATTTCGCGATCGACTTACCCGCCGGCATGTTCCTGGGCTGGCTTGCGCAATGGCTTTTTGTCAGTCGGAACTCGCGCACCTCGGATGTGCCAGGTTTGGTCGACGGAGAGGCTGCATGATTCACGCAGCCCAGTGCGTCAATATTACCCCTCCACGGGCGGAAGCCTTCCCGGACTCGGCATTGGGCTGGTACGTGCTCGGCCAATCGCACGAAATAACGAGCCGACCGAAAGGTGTAGAGTTGTTCGGCCAGCGGCTCGTCTGCTTCCGAGTGTCGTCCGGAAAGCCAGTGGTGATGGATGCCCGATGCTGGCACATAGGCGCTGACCTTTCCCAAGGCGCTATGACCGGCGATCAGATTGTTTGCCCATTCCATGGTTGGCGATATGGAGAATCGGGCAATTGCGAGTTCATACCCAGTCAGGCCGAAATCCCCGCGGGCGCGCGGCAGAGGACGTATCACACCGAGGAGCATGCCGGATACGTGTTTGTCTTTCCCCGTGGTGCGTGCGACTATCCACCGCCTTTTTTCGCGGGCACCGATCGGGCCGAGTTGCTCGCCGCTCCGCCGTTTGAATTTGTCATCGAGTGTCCCTGGTGGTTGGTGGGGGCGAACGGCTTCGATCTTCAGCATTTCACTGGCTTGCACCATCGCCGCCTGGTGGGCCCGCCAACGATCGAATCACCCCATCCGGCAGCGCGGAGAATCGTTACGACCTTTGAGATTTGCGGAAGCAATTGGCAAGATCGACTCACACGACTGTTTGCCGGATACCGAGTGACTATGGACGTGACTGTCTGGTCAGGGACCCTGGCGTTTGTCATGGCGCATTTTCACAATTCGGCGACCAGGGACCACCGCTCCACGCGAACCACCAGCTATGGCATGACCGAGATCCGCGCGGTCTCATCCGCCGGGGCGCAGAAATCGCACGTGCGAGTAACGATCTTCCGTAAAAGGCGGCCACGTTTAACTATCCTTAACTGGCTGGACCTGCGAATCAAGCGATACTTCATCTATTCCTTTTTGAAGCCTGATACACTCCTGCTGACCCGGGCCCAGTACAACCCAGATCACTTGATCGATGCTGACCGACAGATGATCGACTATCTTTGCTGGCTAGCAGCTGTTTCCCACAAGCGGTCTATTTCGAAGGAGCCGACATGATTTCGAGATCTGCTGTGGTTGTTATTGTGCTATTCGCTCTGGCGCTTGCTGTCGTCCCTGCTGCTGCGGCAGATAACCCCTCAACTCCCCTGTCCGCGGATGCGTCTACCGCGGGGTTGGATCATTTGCGCGCTGCGCTAAAAGACGCGTACGCGAAAGGCGACATTGACGCAATGATGCGTTACCTCCACCCCGACGTGGTGATTGTGTTTCCGGATGGCAGCATCTTGAAAGGTCCGCAGGCTTTTCGCGACTACTATCAACGGATGATGACTGCTCCCAATCACCGTGTAGTCAGCTATTCTGCAGATCCCCAAGTCGAATCCCGAACCGTGCACAACGATGTCGGTCTTTCCTATGGCTATATGAACGATCGATACGTTCTAAATGATGGCAGGAGTTTTGCATTGAATAGCCGGTTTACGGTGACGGTTTTCAAGTCGCCGGACGGACCCAAAGATACAGATGGTTGGATGATCCGTAGCTTTCATTCCTCTGCCGATGCCTTCGAGAACCCCATCATCACGATGGTTGCTCAAGCCGTATTTTGGCGAGCAGGGATTGGTGGTGCGGTGGCGGGTACAGCACTTGGTCTGATTATTGGCATCTTCTACGCCCGTCGGCGAAAGAGATTAGCCACTTCGTAGTAAAACGCTTGGCATTGTGACTGTCCCCCTCCGGGTGAAATTGTGTCTGGTTTCGACGAACCTACTTGGACTGAGTTTCTTGAGCATCCGCGGAGCGCAGGATACGCGCTTACAAACATCCCGCGGCGAACGTCGTTCAGAGCCAGATAGAATACTCGCTTCCGCATTGCTGGGAGGCGGTCAAATCGATGTCGCAAAGAACGAGTGTGACTCTGCTGCTTATTCTTACAGCCGTCGTTGCCCTGATCTTCCTCTTGCTGCCCCGGATTCCGCAGCATACTTCTTGCCGACGCGGCGGACGTAACTCTCTGCCCCGTTCCTCGGGCTCGCTGGGCGGTGCGCCTGTATTGGCCGGCCAGTGATTGCCGATGCATCTCTTCGTCATCAGAAGACGAGTCAACCGCATGCGCACCCGACTCTAGTCGCGCTGAGCGTCCGCAGCAACTTCGTCGACCGCGTTCGCCGAGACCCTAGTGTAGTCTCGTCGTCGTTCGCTGTAGTATATCGCATTGTCTCCTACTTCTAGCACAACATCTTATATCTCCAATCTCTTCATATTATCTTCCTTTGGCATCTCTATACTTTCTTTACTTAAACTACTCCATTTATATTTCCTCTCCTATTTTTATATACTTTTTTTATCTATCTCTATTCTCTATTCCCCATTCTTCCCTCTCCTTTATCTTTCCTTCTCTTACCTATATCATTTCCATCCCTCTCCTTCTTTATCTTCCTTCCTTCTCCTCTATCCCCACCAGTACATCGCGGGGGAATAGGTGCCTTCGTTGTAGCTGGAGATTGCGCCGAGATCTCTGAAGCCACTGATGCAGCAGGAAGCGGCAAACTCGTGACGACTTCTGCAGGTTCAGGCTTAGTTTCCCCACGGGCGGCGTCGACAGGGCTACCTGCGGCCGGGGTAGCAGGCTTTGTGACGATCCCCTCACGAACCGCACCCTCTTTCCCTTGTTCTTGCTTTACGGAAGCTGGCGTCGAATCGGCCCCGGAAGCACCCACAGGTGCGGCGACCGGTTTGGGACAGTTGTCCACACCTCCCGCATGGACGGTACCGCACCAAGCACAGAATGCAGGCCGGGTCCTGTCGGCGGGCAGATCCGGTTTCATGGCCGCCGGAGCCGGACTCGGTACTGGCCGGACTGACGGTTCAGCGGGTGTGGGCGGAGCCGCGGGTTGCGGCGGCTTCGATGCAACGATGGAGCTGGTGGGCTGGGCTGCGTCTTCGCGATGCACTGCAGCGGAGCCGGAAAGCTGCGGAAATGCAGCGACCTGACGTCGGAGTTCCAAAAGTTCGCGATGCAAAGCATCGTTCTGTTGAGAGCTCAGGTGAGCAAGCTCTTCGAGTTGTCGGCGAAGCTGTCGCTGTCGCCAGACTGCATAAATGGCTAACGCCGGCGTGGCTAAGACTAACAGCGCTAACAATACGGCCAGAAGCTCCAATGGCTACCCCGTATACACATAGTTCTGCAAGCCTAAATACTAGAACGGAGGGAGGGCCGTTCTTGCACATTATTCTTCCCTGCAAACTCGGAAGTAACTGGCGTTTTGGATTGTGACTGGAACGTAAACCGGCGTCATGACAAGATGTGCAGAACTCCAAGATTTACAGGCGCTTATCAAGATTTCCTATGACAGAAAATGCTTCCGGTGCCGCGCTGGAGAATTCGCCAAATGGCATCGCAGAGAATCCTCGGGAACTCTTGGTGTCACGATCGTGGCGACGAGGGTTTTGGTCTCTTGTGGCAACCCAGTTCCAGGGTGCATTCAACGATAACGCATACAAGAATCTCATCGTCTTCATCATCCTCGGCACTGCGATCGAGAAGGCCGATCGCGACCGGCTCGTTCTAGTGGCAGGTGCCCTCTTCTCCGTTCCTTTCATTCTGTTCTCCATGACCGGAGGGTTTCTCGCGGATCGGTACAGTAAACGTACCGTCACAATTGGGACGAAATTGTTCGAGATTGGCGTAATGGCCTTCGCGATCGCCGGGCTAGCCTGGCAGAATCTGCATCTCGAAATGGCTGCAATCTTCCTAGCCAGCACACAGGCCGCGTTCTTCGGACCTTCCAAATACGGATTGCTGCCCGAGTTGCTTCCTGAGCCAAGACTTTCCTGGGGCAACGGTGTCATCGAACTGGGAACCTTCCTCGCATCGATCGCTGGGCTTGTTTCCGGTGCTTTCCTCGCAGACGCTTTTCACGGGCGCCAAGGTTGGTCGGGTCTGGTCTTCCTCGCTCTGTCTGTTGCGGGTTTGATCCTCAGTCTCGGGATCACAAAAGTCCGCGCTGCTGATCCCTCCAAGAAGTTTCAAGCCAATCCCCTCACCGATCTGTGGAAACAGTTAGGGTTAATTCGCCGGGATCGTGTCCTGTGGTTGGCTGTTCTCGGTAACACCTATTTCTGGTTTCTTGCTGCGCTGCTAACAGCCAACATCGTTTTCTACGGCGAAGATGTTTTGCACAGCAGCTCAACGCGTACGGGGATCCTGCAGGCTGCCGTAGCAATCGGCATAGGGCTGGGCAGCCTCGCGGCGGGATATCTTTCGAGCGGCAAGGTCGAGTACGGACTCATTCCGCTCGGTTCGGTCGGCATGACCGTATTCGGAGTGCTGCTCTCCTCCCCAAACCTCTCATTCGCTCATGTGCTGATGCTCCTCACCGCTCTCGGCTTTTCAGCCGGATTCTTTGCTGTCCCCGTCAATGCTCTGATTCAGCACCGCCCTGACGAAAAAGAAAAAGGGGGAGTGATCGCAGCCGCGAACCTGCTCTCCTTTGTTGGCATTGGTGGAGCTGCGGGCGTTTACTATTTTTTCCAGCACTACGCCCACTTCAGCCCGCCTTCGATTTTCCTTTCCGTCTCATTAGTAACGGTCGCTGCGACGTTCTATGTCTTGTATCTGCTGCCCGATGCCCTGCTTCGGCTTTTGCTTTGGATCGCCACCCATACTCTGTATCGAATTCATTTGGAAGGACGCGAAAATATTCCGGCAAAGGGCGGAGCGTTGCTGGTACCGAATCATGTCTCCATGGTCGATGCGGTTCTTCTGATTGCCTCGATCGATCGCCCGATTCGCTTCCTTATGTTCAAGGGCTCCTATGACCATCCACTGGTCAAGCCGTTCGCCAAAATCATGGGGGTGATCCCAATCTCCTCTCAGCTTCGTCCCCGCGAAATGATTCAGTCTCTCAGGACGGCGACTCAAGCGTTGAAAGATGGTGAGATTGTATGCATCTTTCCCGAGGGCCAGATGACTCGCATCGGTCAGATGCTCCCGTTCCGTCGCGGCATGGAAAGAATCATCAAGGGCGTAGATGTCCCCATCATTCCGGCGAATCTGGGAGGAGTTTGGGGATCGGTCTTCAGCTTCGAGCGTGGAAGATTTCTATGGAAGCTTCCGCGCAAACTGCCCTATCCCGTAACCATCACCTTCGGTAAGCCAATGCCCTCTACCACCTCCGCCCAAGATGTGCGGCAGGCGGTGCAAGAGCTTGGCGCCGAAGCGTATCGACTCCGCAAGCGCTATATGCGGACGCTGCATCGCTCGTTTGTGCAAACCGCACGTCGTCATCCGTTTCGCTTTGCCATGGCAGATGGCCGAACGCCAAAACTTATCTTCGGTGGTGCCTTGACTCGTACCATTTTTCTGGCGCGACGACTCCGCCCAGTCTGGGGCAATCAGAAGATGGTTGGTATCTTGCTCCCGCCGTCCGTTCCCGGTGCGTTAGTCAACCTCGCCGCACTCTTGATGGGCAAGGTTCCAGTCAACTTGAATTACACAGCTTCTAACGAGGTTCTAGCTTCGTGTGCCAAGCAATGCGAACTGGAAACCGTAATTACCTCGAGAGCATTTCTAGAGCGAGTCCACATTGAACCACCCGCGCAAGCGATCATGCTTGAGGATCTGGCCGAAAAGCCGGGGTTCTTCGAGCGTGTAAGAGCAGCCCTAATCTCATGGCTCTTGCCAGTACGGCTTGTTGAAAAGTGCGTAGGCGCCGGCAAGAAGGTAGCACTCGATGATATCGCGACCATCATCTTCTCCAGCGGTAGCACGGGTGATCCCAAGGGAGTCGTGCTGACTCACTACAATGTGGCGTCCAATGTCGAACAACTTAACCAGGTTTTCATGCTGGGACGCAACGACAGAATCCTTGGCATTCTGCCCTTCTTTCATTCTTTCGGTTTTACGGGAACGCTCTGCTTGCCAACCACTATCGGCATGGGTGTGGTCTTCCACCCGAACCCCTTGGAAGCTCGCGCAATAGGTGCTCTCGTCAGCCAATATGCCGTCACTTTCCTCTTGGCCACGCCGACATTTCTACAGTCGTACACGAGGCGCTGCTCTCCCGAAGATTTTGGCAGCCTGCAGTACGTAATGGCAGGAGCAGAAAAGCTTCCCGAGCGAGTTTCCATCGCCTTTGAAGACCGCTTCGGAGTCCGACCACTTGAAGGTTACGGCTGTACCGAGTGCTCTCCTGCTGTCACGGTAAATACTCGCGACTTCCGAGCACCACAGTTCCGACAGGTTGGCGCAAAGCGTGCCAGCATCGGCCATCCCTTGCCGGGAATCAGCGTAAGAATCGTGAGTCCCGAAACGCTGGGTCGGTTGCCCCAAGGCGAAACTGGACTACTGTTGGTGCGTGGTCCAAATGTCATGAAGGAATATCTGAATCGGCCCGAAAAGACTGCAGAGGTTCTCCGCGATGGCTGGTATAACACGGGCGACATCGCCATGATGGACGAGGATGGGTTTGTTCGGATCACCGATCGCTTGACGCGGTTCAGCAAGATCGGCGGAGAAATGGTTCCCCATATCAAGATCGAAGACAAGCTTCACGAGATCAGCGGCTCAATGGAACAGATCTTCGCCGTAACCGCGATACCTGACGAGAGAAAGGGTGAACGCCTCATTGTGCTTCACACCCTTCCAAACGAGCGATTACAAGAGTGTCTTGCTCAGCTGGCCAAATCAGAATTGCCGGCACTCTGGAAGCCGCGGCCCGACCAGTTCGTGCATGTGGACTCGTTGCCCTACCTGGGCACTGGCAAGCTCGATCTGCGTCGCTTAAAAGAGATCGCAGTGGGAGTCGCTGTATGACAGGGACCGCAATTCAAAACGAAGTGTCCCGCGATACCCGGACGAGTCGGAGTGAACGATCTTTCGCCCTCCGCCTGGCTGTGACGGCTGTCGCCCTCATTATCTGGTTCTGGACCCAGTCAATGATCGGCGCACGCAGTGTCCCGAACGCTGGAATCGGAGACCGATTGCACACTGTCACGACTTCCGCGAATTCTTACCTGCACGGTCATCCATCGGCGGCAAATCTGCTGCTGATCGTGAGTTCTGGAATCATCGATCTCCTGGGTGTTTTTCTTCTCTCAAGATGGATTTTCGGCGCGTCGATCAGGCCGTTCTTGGCTTTGATCATCGTACTTGGCCTGCGACAAATCATGCAGTGGTTGGTGGCTCTGCCTGCTCCACCGAATGCAATCTGGCACTATCCGGGCTTTCCCTCATTGCTGGTGACCTACGGTGTGAGTAATGACTATTTCTTTTCAGGCCACACGGCCATTGCCGTTTTGGCGGTAACAGAACTCGCTCGCGTGGGCAGGCGTTGGCTGACCGCACTTGGCGTGCTGATTGTGCTTTTTGAAATCGCGACCGTGCTGATCTTGCGAGCGCATTACACCATGGACGTCTTTACGGGAATTGTGACCGGCCTTTATGCTGGCCACCTGGCGGGTTTGATCTCGATCTCTGGGAAAAAGCCAAAAAACGTTTAGGAAGGAAACCGACGAAGATGCTTTTGCTGACTGTAACTTCGTGGTTGTTGACAAACATACAGGGTAAGAAAAAATGTGACTAGAAAAATGCGCGGCACCTGCGCACGTATGCGAGCTATGCCCCATTTGCACCGAAGAACATTCCGCACTAGCCCGAAGGCATCGGCGGTTATTGAATAGAACCTTGCCGCTCACGATTCCGCGCAGCTGTCGCACCGCATAACGCAGATCTTGGCCGATGTTCACCGCGTCAACTCCTGTGTAGGATGCGCGCACAAAGAGGCGACTGTTCCAGAAACATCAGCACTTACAAAGCCAACGTTAGATCACAAAGAAATCCTCTACTTTTGGTGGCAATCGCCTACTGCTGCTTAGTTGAATCCTTGGATTCTTGCTTCGGCGGTTGCAGCGCTTCTTGGACCGCGGGCGGCAGCACCTGCATCCGCTTGATGTAGGCGGCAATCGTCCACAATTTCTGATCGGAGTCCCACTTGCCGTTGGCGAACATCCCGGCTCGGCGGATGCCGTGTTTCGCAACCCAGAAGACTTGCGCCTCGGTGTACTCCGTTCCCACGGTCGGCAACTGAGGGATGGGCGGGTACAGGCTGTCGCCCGATTCCTCCGGCTTCCCCGGAGTCCCGTGGCATCCGGCACACTCGTTGAGATACATCTTGCCACCGGCGGTCAGATTCTGATCCGTCGGCTCAACCGGATTTCGCATCTCCGGTGCCTCGCGCCGTACCGAGGCGTGCACCGCAGTCGACAGCAAAGAGGTCTCCCACTGCGGCGGAGCAACGTCGGCGCGAACCTCCGCCAACCCCATCCTCAGATAAAGCAGCGTGCCCAGCGTGAGAATCGCGACCGTGGTGACCACTCCGAGCAGAAACTGTTTCATGGCTTCTCCTCCCGATCTAAATTGAAGCTGTGAACTCGCACGGGGTTAGACGAGTGCTGGTCCGAGCAGGTAACCCACGTTGCGCGTTGTCTTATTCGACAAGAGAGGCAGTAGGCAGTCGGGAGAGCCTTGCCTCGAAGAATTCTTCCACGCGCGCCAGAATCTCGGGTGCGCTTTTTGATTCGTAGATGGCCTTGCGCAGACCTGCCCCGCCGGGGACGCCGTGAGTGAACCAGCTGGCGAACTGCTTCATCTTGCCGACGGCGTCGGGGAGTTCTTCTTCGATCAGCATCTGGAAGTAGGTGCGGATCATCTGGTAGCGGTCGGCTTCGGAGGGCTCCTCGTAGGACTTTGTGGGCTGGGAGTATGTGGGACCGGGTCTTTGACCCGGTCGGGCTGGGTGGTCGCCGCCGCCTGTGGCTTCCACACTCTGGCCAGCGAAAGCAGCCAAGCTTTGCTCGGCCGGGCCGGGTCTGAAATCCGGCCCCACACAAACATAACCGCAATACTGTTCGATCTGGCGGAAGATCCACGGGTTGGAGGGGGCGGTGCGGCCGATCATAACTGCGTCGCAGCCGGTTTGCGTGACCATGGCGCAGGCGTCTTCGGGCGTTCTTATGTCGCCGTTGCCGATGACCGGAATCTTCACGGCATCTTTTATGGCGGCGATCCACTCCCAGCGGGCCTGGCCGCTGTAGCCCATCTCGCGGGTGCGGGCGTGGAGCGCTACTGCCGCCAGGCCGCAACTCTCCGCCATGCGGGCCAGTTCTACGCAGACGATTTCTTCGTCGTTCCATCCGGTACGAAATTTTACGGTGAAGGGAATATTCACGGCGGCGCGTACGGCTTCGAAAATTTCGCCGATTGCCGGGAGATCGCGGAGCAGGCCGGAGCCTCCGTTGCACTTGACGACTTTTTTCGCGGGGCATCCCAGGTTGAGGTCGACCAGGTCGAAGCCCAGGCCCTCGACCATGCGGGCGGCCTCGGCCATCACGCGCGGATCGCTGCCGAAAAGTTGCGCCGAGATAGGGTGCTCGTCTTCATAGAAGTGCAGATAGCGCTTGGCCTTCTGGTCTTTTTTGCGGAGCACGCCGTCAGCCGAAGTGAACTCGGTCATGATGAGGCCGCATCCGCCAAGGTTGCGGATGAAGCGGCGGAAGACAGTGTCGGTGACGCCGGCCATGGGCGCGAGGACGGTCGCGGGGGAGATGGTAACGGTACCGATGGCGAGGCTGGCCGGGACTGGCCGTACGGGCGCTGCCGGGCGGAAAAGAGTGTCCGCCCCACATGTGGCCGAGTTGTCCCAGAACTTCTTCATGACAGTTGAAGAGCGTCCCTCAGCGGCTGAAGCCGCGAGGAGTTTGTTGCGCTTACGGCACGACTGAAGTCGTGCCCTTCCCTCTCGTGCCCTTACCTCTAGTGCGCTGGTCGCCCTTAAAAGTTATTCGATTCTATTCTACAGGCCAAGCAAAAGCCCCCGCCGGGGGCGAGGGCTGAATTTTGGGACCTGTCCGTGAAAATCCGCGGCGAAAAGCGTTAGCTCTTCGCCGAAGTCGCGGGCGCAGCTGCGTCCTTTTTGGCATACTTGCGGCGGAAGCGCTCCACGCGGCCGGCGGTGTCCATCAACTTCTGCTTGCCGGTGAAGAAGGGATGGCACGCAGAGCAAATTTCTACGCTGATGTCGCCCTTATGGGTCGACCGGGTCACAAATGCGTTGCCGCACGCGCAGTGCACGCGCACTTCGTTGTATGCGGGATGAATGGCTGGTTTCATAACTGTCCTGACCTCGATTCGAATATTAGATTCTACCGGATATGGCCGGGATTCAGCAATCGGGAACAGCTCTCGGTAGTGGCTTAAAATAGCGTGTTGCTGGAAAAGTAGCTCGGCAACGCTCCAAACGTTTAAGACACTACCCAGCTGTCAGCAAAGAGCATGGAATCAGAGTGTTTCCAAACTGAAAGCTGAGAACTGACAGCTGAGAGCTTCTTTAGAATCGGTACAAATAACTCACCTTCACGAAAAATTGGCGGCTATCGTTGAGGTAGCCCTTCGCGGTGGGGAACACGCCCGCGTTCGGTTCCACGTTCAGGTTCTGCAGATCGCTGTTGTAGCCGAGGTAGATCGCGGTGCCGGGATGCACGAGGTAGGTGATGAGAAAGTCGGCGTTGAACTCCTTCTGGGTCGGAAGGTAAGTGTAGGGAGATCCGACGCCCGGCGTTCCGGCCAGCAGCCCGTTGTATTGCAGGATCACGCGCACTGAAAGTTGGGGAGTAAACTGCCAGTTCCACTTGCTGCGCAGGATGTGATCGTTGAAGATGCCGCGACCCGCGCCGGGAAATTGGGACTGCTCGAAAAGATAGGCGCTGTTCGTGGGCCGCAGGCGTTCGAACAAATAAGTGTTCTCGATCTTGAGAGGCGTCATGGGCCGGAGCGTCAGGCTGGCCTTGGCGGTGTCTTCGTGCGCGAGAAAGGGCTGGTTGTAGGGCGTGGGAGCGGCGGGTGGCGCGGCGGGCGAAGCTACGAAATTCACCCCGTCGCCCCAGTAATATTGCGCGCCGAGCGTTGCCTTCTTGAAGTAGCCGGTCTGGACGGTAGCTCCGCTGGTGTGCTGGTGATAGTCCTGATTGCCCGGGTTGGGCGGCGAACAAAATAAGGAGAACCCCAGAAAACAAGTATCTTGCGGACGCAGGCGCTCGCGCGTCTCTTGGTAAGGCCGCAGATAGATAAACGTCTGCCCTCGTCCTTGAATCGCGAGGTAGGGAGCGTAGTCGGTGTCGAGGCGCAAGCCGGTATGGTCAAAATCGTAGCGCAGGTTGAGCGATGGCCCCCAGCTCACAATCCAGCCCTTCTGCGGACGAAAGCGGTAGCGCGCCTGCTGCGTGGTTTCGCGAATATCCACGCGGTTGATGAATCCAGGAATCGTCACGAACCCCGGAGTGACATCGTTGTAGATTCCGTCGTAGTAGAAATGCAGCCCTTCGCGGTGCAACGCCAGTTTCTCGGCGGGGCCGGCGTAGTAGTCGCCGTGGCCCACGTTCCCCGAACTGAACGGGTAGAGATTGGCTTCGCAGTTCAGGTTCAGATGGCTGGAAGTGGCGACGGCCTGGCCCTCGAGGGTCCAGTTGGGATTGAATTTCAGGGTAGTGTCGATGCCGCCGATGCGATTGAATTCGCCTGTGGTGGGGCACTCCCAGTCGGTGTAGATAACGCCCACGCTCGACTGGCGGAAGATGTCGCGGCTCACGCGCGCGATGGTGAAGTAGGACCGCATGCCGGAGAACTGGCTATAGTCGGGCACGGCCAGGCCGGGACTGCGATCGTCTGCGGCCAGCAGGCCGACGGAGTATGGTCCATCTTTTCCCGTCAAACGGATTCCGGCCGAAGGATCGGCAATGCTGCGGGTAAACATCAAGTCCATGGGGGTGCGGAAGAAGTCCTCGTTCTCCAAAAAGAAAGGACGCATTTCCGGAAAATAAACGGCATAGCGCTGGTTGACGGTGATCTGCGGCTCTTCGGACTCAACCTGGCTGAAGTCCGGATTCGCGGTCGCATCCACGACGAAGTGGTCGTGGATGACGAGCTTCGCGTCCATGCCCGGTTGGCCCTGTACGTCGGCATGCTGAAAATACGGGGTTGCCGGATCGCGGGTGTCCAGCGCGCGGTAGCCGCGCATCAAGCCATAGGGAATCAGCTCGATGTTGCGGCTGGGAGAAATTCCTTCCAGGCCATTCAGGGTTGCGGCCTGGCCGAGCCGGCCCTGCACCCTGCGGGAAATGTGCGGCCAGAAGGAGTCTTCATTCTTGCGTTGGATGCCGCGATACAGAATGACTCCCCACACCTGCTGCTTCGTCGATGGAAAACGCAGGCTTTTAAAGGGAATGGCAAGCCAGACCACGTAGCCCCGGCTGGTGACCTTGCCGTGCGAGTTCCAGACTGTGTCAAATGAGGTATCGAAGTTTCCGTTGATCTCATCGCGTGAAGCCTCGGTCCAGATGGCGTCCCACTGCACGCCAAGCGGCGTGGTTTGGAACACATAGGCGCGGCGCCGGTCGTGAAAGGTGTCGAGGATAATCTCCACCTGGTCGTCGTCGTAGATGTCCTCGCGCGGCGACATGCGGGCGCGCACCTGCCGGGGATCGTCGAAGCACACAAAAACTACGTAGAGGTTTTTCTGGTCGTAGCCCAGATAGGCTTCGGTCGGCTCGGAGACACTCTCTCCATCGTGCGGAGTGCGCTGAGTAAAACCAGCGACCTTGGCCATCTGCAGGGCGATTTCTCCTTGCGGCTTCATGCTGAGGAAGTCTTCCAATGCGGGAGGACCCGGCAGGCGCGGGATGGTGAGTGAGGGCGGGGTCACCGCGGGCTTCGGCGCTGGTTGCACTTCGGGGTTCTTGATCGGCAGTTCCGGCAACTGCGCCGACGGCGGAGGGTTCTGCTGCGCAGGCTTTGGTTCTTGTCCGGGAACTGCGGGATTTACGACCGTAGGGGGCACGGGATTCTGCGGCGCGGTCTGCGCATCCTGCGGGCTGGATATCAATGGTGATGAACCGGCGCTTTGTGGATCTTTTTCCGAATTCTGAAGGAGTGCAGATTGCAGCCAAGAAGGTGAGGCAGGAAGATCTGTCGCACACAAAACGATCAGGGCACCGAGCGCTAGTTTCGCGAGACAATGATTCGTTTGATCCGGAACTCGAGACAGACGCAAAACTCCCCACTCCTCCCCGCCCCCTACGGGGGAATTGAGCAAGATACACCATGAGCCCGCAAACAAAACAGCAAAATGATGTTTTGTGGTTTGCCGAACAAGGTACCGTGTGGAATTTTCAGGGGCGCGGGTTCAGAGTGCGGCGGTTACTAAAACCCTAGAACAACGAACTTTGCCTGCGAGTCGGCGCAATCTTGAAATACTCGTAAGCCAACTGCGTGGCGACGCGGCCGCGGGGGGTGCGGTTCAGGAATCCAATCTGCATCAGAAACGGCTCGTAGATCTCTTCGATGGCGTCCGGTTCTTCCGCGAGCACGGCGGCCAGCGTATTCACGCCCACCGGACCGCCTTCGTATTTCTCGATGATCGTCAGGAGCAGTCGCCGGTCCACTTCGTCGAATCCGTAGTGATCGACTTCGAGCATCTCGAGCGCGGCTTTTGCTGTGGGCTGGTCAATCTTTCCGGCACTGCGGACCTGGGCGTAGTCCCGCACGCGGCGTAAAAGTCGATTCGCGATTCTGGGTGTACCACGGGAACGGCCGGCGATTTCTTTCGCGCCCGCGTCGTCGACCTCAACCCCGAGGATCTCCGCCGACCGCTCCACGATCACCTGCAAATCTTCCGGAGCATAAAACTCAAGCCGCAGCACGATGCCGAAGCGCGAGCGCAGTGGCGCCGAAATGAGTCCGGCCCGCGTGGTGGCGCCCACAAAGGTGAAAGGCTTCACTTCCAGCGTGTGCGTACGCGCCGACGGTCCCTGCCCAATAATGATGTCGAGCTTGTAATCTTCAAGCGCCGAATAGAGCAACTCTTCCAGCACCGGCTGCAGGCGGTGGATTTCATCGATGAACAGCACCTGCTTGTCCTGCATGTTGGTGATGATCGCGGTCAGGTCACCTTTGATCTGCATGAGCGGCGCGGCCGTCGGCTGAAAGTGCACGCCCAGTTCATTGGCGATGATGTTGGCGAGCGTGGTCTTGCCCAGTCCCGGAGGACCGTAGAGGAGCACGTGGTCCATGGCCTCGCCGCGTGAACGTGCGGCTTCGATGGCCACCGCCAGATTCTCTTTCACTTTTTTTTGACCGATGAATTCGATCAGCCGCTGTGGCCGCAGCTTCAGCTCAAACGAGGAATCGTCCTCAACGGGCGCAGCGGAAACCAGGCGCTCACGGTTGGGGTTGAGATTGGGATTGTTTTTTGCGGTAGCCACTGGTTCGGATGGTAGAACGAAATGCGAAGCCGCGCAATTGCCGGGGCTGGTTGAATTCACGGAATCTTAATTCCGCCGTCACAGCGCTGTAACAAAGCCCCACTAAGGTCTCTGGTTGACCCGGCTGGAATTTCCGCGTCCTGGCAGGATTTGAAAACGCCGGGAGCCCGATTTTCCGGCTCAACACCATCCTCATCGAGAAAGTTCAGGAGATCACTATGAAGAAAGCCACCTTAGCTCTGGGCCTGCTGGCCGCACTGACCGGTACCATGGTCGCTCAAGAAGGCGCCGTGCCCAAGGGCATTCCTCATCTGGAGCACGTTTTCGTCATCATGATGGAAAATCATGGTTACAGCGAGATCCTCCATAACCCCAACGCACCGTTCCTCAATAAGTACGCCAGGAAAGCTAATGTCGCTGCAAACTATTTCGCCGTCGGCCATCCCAGCCTGACGAATTACCTTGAGACTGTGGGGGGATCGAATTTCGGCATTCAGAGCGACAACTCTCCGGACTGGCACAACCACAACTGCGCGACGAATCTGTCCACGGGCATCCCGAACACCGACAACCCGGCGAGCCCAGCCATTTGCCCGATCTCGGGCAGCGGAACCGACGCTGCGACGCCGGTGCTCGATTGCACCAACGAGGTCACGGGGCCTCCCTGTGAGATCAACCTCGACGGCAAAGCATCGTACAAGGCGGCGACGGACACGCTCGGAATTACCATTGCGGATCAACTGGTCGCTGCGGGCAAGACCTGGAAGACTTATCAGGAAAGTCTCCCGATGACGGGCCCGGACCTGGTGAACTACAGCGACGGGAACTTCACCAACAATACCGATTTCAGCAAGATCAACCCGCAACTGACCCCGCCCCTGACGACCGGCGACATCGTGCAGCTCTACGCCTCCAAGCACAACCCGTTCATTTATTTTCAGAGCGTGCAGGAGGGCACGAACCCGTTGCTGAGCGATGCCCAGATGGCAGGTTTCGACGGCGGGCACGGCCTGTGGAGCGATCTCGCTTCCGGGAAAGTGCCGAATTTTTCCTACATTGTGCCCAACCAGTGCAATGACCAGCACGGGCGCAGCAACGGAACCGCCTTCTGCGGCTCTGATCCCAACGACAACGGCACGCAGGCAGGCCTCAACCCGGCATTAATCCTGCTGGGAGACCAGGCGGTCGAGAAAATCGTCACCGCCATCCACGAATCTCCGGTGTGGCGTCGGGGCCACGCCGCAATTGTCGTGGTTTGGGACGAGAACGATTATGCCGTTCAGCCGATCATCAACCGTGTCGTAACGATCGTGGATACTAATTATGGCTTCCACGAACTGCAGAGCGGAGAGTTTTATACTCACTTCTCTCTGTTGCGGTCGATCGAGGGAGGCCTCGGCTTGCCCTGTCTGAACCATGCTTGCGACCCGAGCACGAAGGCCATGGTCGACCTATTCGACGAAAAATAAGCTTTGCGGATCGCCTAGCATTGCATTGCAGGACCTCGGGGCCGATTCTTCTCGGATCAGGTCCCGAGTTCTTTTTGCATTGAGCAATAAATCTATACTTCCTCCTGTGAGCCGCTGCTGGCGAAGGGAACAGATTTCAGCCTCACGGATATCGAGGTCCACAAATAAAGAGGCGCCGAAGCTCGACGCCCTTTATTTCGGATACCAGTCCAGCAGCCGCACCTCAATGCCCGTGCCTTCCAACGCTTTTTGAAACACCGCGAGATCGGAGCCGCGGTAATGGTAGGGGATCACAATCTTTGGGTGGAAGGCTTTTACCGCGTCGGCAGCCTCTTCCGGCGGCATGGTGTAAGGCAGATTCATGCACACGAACGCCACATCGATGTTCTTGAGCGCGCGCATCTCCGGGATGCCTTCAGTGTCGCCGGAAAAGTAGAAACGCTTGCCGCCGTAGGTGAGGACGTAGCCGTTGCCGCGTCCCTTATCGTGAAAAAGTTTTCCGGGGGCGGGCCCGCGCTTCAGGTTGTAGGCGGGGATCGCCTCAATGGTCCAGCCCTGCCAGTTTTTCGTTTCTCCGTTGGCAATGGGCTTGGCGCTGATGACGGTCTGCACGACTGCGGGCGCCGCCAGAATCTCTGTGTCCGCCTTGCTGACTTCCTTGATCGAGTCGGGGTCCATGTGGTCCCCGTGAATGTCGGTGATCAGAATGAGGTCGGCCTTGGGCAGGCCCGTTAGCTTCGCAGGCTTGGCAGGATCAAGATAGATCGTCTTCCCGCCCGCCTCGATCAGCGTGCTGGCGTGATGCAGCGGAGTGATCTTGACCGGCCCGGCAGAAGTTGGGAACACCTGCGCCTCAGCGGCTGCGTGTCCAAGCGGCGCCAGCGCAAAGAGAAAAACGAAAACAGCGAACACAAGATAGGGGATTGCTTTCATGGAAACCTCGCAAGCTGCTTGCATTCAGAAATATACGCGCCTCGTCAATCTCCGCGCTGTTTCAATAGTTATATAGTTTTCTCTATTATGGTATAATACAGTTGCTATGGCGCTTAGTATCAAGAGTATGGAAACAGAACGTTTGGCGAGGGAGATCGCTGCCAAGACTGGAGAATCCTTGACTGGCGCTATCCAAAGAGCCTTGGAAGAGCGTCTTGCGCGGCTTCGGAACGAGCGCAGAAGTCAGATTCTTGCGAACCAACTGGAGGAAATCCTTCGCCGCGTCGACCAATTGCCCGTTCTCGATTCTCGCACCGCAGACGAAATCTTGGGCTACGACGAGCACGGGCTTCCCCGTTGATCTACGAATATGGTCATCGACACGTCCGCTTTCGCGGCCATCTTTTTCGGCGAGCCGGAGCGCCAGAAATTCCTCGCTGCCATCACCGCTGCGGGAACCCGCTTGGTATCCGCCGCGAGCGTGCTCGAAACTGGAATCGTCCTCGAAGCCCGGCAAGGCGAAGCAGCGGGCCGCGAGTTCGACCTCTTCGTCGTCCGCGCCAATCTCCAGATCGCGCCTGTAGACGCCGAACAGGCCGATCTCGCCCGCTCCGCCTGGCGCAAATACGGAAAAGGCCGCCATCCCGCCGCCCTCAATTTCGGCGACTGTTTCTCGTACGCTTTAGCTAAATCCGTCGGCGAACCGCTACTCGCCAAAGGAACGGATTTCGCCAGTACAGATATTGCGGTCTGGAAATGAAGCCGGAGCCTACTCTTCCTCTTCTTTCACCTCGCCCCGCTCCGCCTTCGCCTTCTCGATGATCTTCTCCTGCAACTGCCCTGGCACCACGTCGTAGTGATGCATTTCCATATTGAAGCTGCCACGGCCTTGCGTCATTGACGTCAGCTCCACGCCATAGGTCAGCATCTCTGCCATAGGCACTTCGGCTTTCACCACGGTGTTGCCGCCCTTGTTGTCCATACCCTGGATGCGGCCACGGCGGCTGTTGAGGTCGCCCATGATCGAGCCCGCGAAGTCGTCGGGCACCGTGATTTCGACCGCCATGATGGGTTCGAGCAGCGTGGGTTTGGCAACCTCCATCGCCTTCTTGAATGCAATGCGGCCCGCCATCTGGAACGACAGATCGTTCGAGTCGACGTCGTGATACGAACCGTCGTAGAGCACGACTCGAAAATCGACGACGGGGAATCCGGCGAGATAGCCGCGCGCGGCCGCATCGCGAATTCCTTTCTCCACCGGCGGAATATAGTTCTTCGGAATCGCGCCGCCGAAAATGTCATTTACAAATTCGAACTCGCCGCCGCGCGGCAGCGGTTCCATCCGGATCTTGCAATCGCCATACTGGCCGTGGCCGCCGGTTTGTTTCTTGTGGCGTCCCTGCACGTCGGCCTTGCCCCGAATCGTCTCCCGATAGGGCACCTTGGGCGCTTTCAGAATCACTTCCGTGTGATAGCGCTTTTTTAGCTTCGAAACGATCACTTCGATGTGCTGCTGGCCTGTGCCCGCGATGAGAAACTCTTTCGTCTGCGGATCGCGGAAGAAGCGCAGCATACCGTCTTCTTCCATCAATTTGTGGATGCCCGGCCCGAGTTTGTCTTCATCGGCGCGGCTCTTGGGCTCGATGGCAAAGGTGATCGCCGGCTCCGGCAATTTCACGCGCGGATACTGAATGGGCGCCGACTTGTCGCCCAGTGTGTCGCCAGTCAACGTGTCTTTCAGTTTGGCGACGGCGCCAATATCGCCCGCATGCAATTCGGGCACCGGAATCGCCGTCTTCCCCTGCATGACCTGGAGATGTGCGCGAATTTTTCCTGCACGCCCCGACTGAAGTTCTGCAGCGTAGCGTCGTTCTTCAGCACGCCGGAGAAAACTTTGAAGTACGAAATCCGTCCCGCAAACGCGTCGGAAACCGTGCGGAACACGTACACCGATGCCGGCTCTTCATCGGACTCATGCCGCTTCGGAGCGTCGCCGTTTCCGCCAGGCTCGCCCTGCACCCATTCATGCTCGGAGGGCGCTGGTGTGTAATCGACAATGAAATCCATCACTCGATCCGCGCCGATGTTGCCCAGCCCGGAGCTGAAGATGACAGGAAAAATCTTGTCTTCGCGGATCGCGTTGTGCAGCGCCGGAATCAGGTCTTCTTCGCCCAGCGTTCCGGCCTCGAAGAACTTTTCCATTAATTTGTCGTCGCCCTCGGCGACTAATTCCACCAGCATCTCGTGGGCTTCCTGCACTTGCGCCCGCATGTTGGCGGGAATCTCCGTCTCTTTGCCCTTGCCGTTGCCGCCCAACTCGTACGTGTAAGCCTTCATACGGACCAGATCGACCACGCCACTCAAACTCTTCTCGCTGCCGATGGGCAGCTCAATCGGAATCACGTCCCGGCCAAAAGCGTTGGTCAGCGATTCCAGCACGCGCTCGGCGTTGGCGCGGTCGCGGTCCATGCGGTTGACCACGATCAGGCGCGGGGTCTTGTACTCTTCACAGTAATTCCACACGCGCTGGGTTACGACTTCCACTCCGGCCACGCCATCGACCACCACGATCGCCGCGTCCACCACGGGTAGCGCCATCTTGGCCTCGTGCACGAACATGCTGAATCCCGGCGTGTCGAGAATATTGATCTTGGTCGTGCCCCACTCGACCACCGCGGCGCCGGTCGCAATCGACATCTTGCGCGCGATTTCTTCTTCGTCGTGGTCGGTGGTGGCAGAGCCGTCATCGACGCGGCCCAGGCGCGGAGTCGCGCCCGCCGTGTACAACATGGCCGACACCAGCGAGGTTTTGCCCGCGTGCCCGTGCCCCACCATCGCGACATTCCGAATGTTTGCTCCCGAATAGACTTTCAAGTTGGGCTCCTTCGGCAGGCGTGGGAAGGAAACGGCCACTAAGAATGACGAGGATAAGGACAGGAACCTCGGGCCAGCCCGACCGTTCCGTTAACCCTGCCTGCCAAAACTATGGATGCTACCACGCGGGAAGCGGCGGCCTCAACAAGGGGTGGGAAGATTGTGGCCCGCTCCGAAGTATTCCAAGCTATAATTCCCGACCAATTGCGCGCCTCCCTGCCTGGGCGCCATCCACGTGCAGGAGGCGACCGGATTGCCCTAACCTTCTCGCTGGAGGTGTTTCGTGAAGTCGACCATGATGTCGTCTCCGTTGATCCTCACCGGAATGCTCCAGCGGGCCGCTAAGCTCTTCCCTGATGTTGAAATCGTTTCGGCGCGGTGCGATGCTTCCCGCCATCGTTACGCCTACCGCGATCTGCACCGGCGCTCCCGGCAATTGTCGGCGGCTCTGGAGCGTGCGGGTGTTGCCATAGGAGATCGGGTGGCAACCTTGATGTGGAACGAGCATGAGCATCTGGAAGCTTATTTCGGTGTGCCTGCGATCGGAGCCGTTCTGCATACCTTGAACCTTCGGCTGCACCCGGAAGAACTCGCCTATATCGTCAATCATGCCGAGGATCGTTTTTTGATTGTGGATGACGTGTTGCTTGATGTCTTCGAGCAAATCCGTCCGCACGTCCAGTTCGAGCGCGTGTTCGTGGTGGATCACGGCCGCGGGAAACTGCCGGAAGGCAGCGAGTCCTACGAAGCCTTCCTGGCGGGGGCAGGCGACGAGCCGAATTATCCTGACCTCGCCGAGGACGATGCGGCGGCGATGTGCTACACCTCGGGCACCACGGGCAAGCCCAAGGGCGTTCTCTACTCACACCGTGCGATTGCATTGCATTCGCTGGCCATGGCGTTGCCCGATCAACTACATTTCAGTCGCTACGATACCGTGCTTCCCGCCATGTCCATGTTTCATGCCAATGCCTGGGGATTTCCCTATGCCGCCACCATGACCGGAAGTAAGCTGGTTTTTCCTGGACGAAATTTGCTGCCCGAAGCCCTGCTGGACTTGCTAGAAGCCGAGCAGGTAACCCTCACCGGGGGAGTTCCTACAATTTGGCAGGCGGTGCTGAACGCTCTGGATTGCCATCCCGGCCGATGGAAGCTGGTCCGTGGCTTGCGAGTCATAGTGGCTGGGTCGGCCGCGCCCGAGTCCATGTTTCGCCGCTTCGACAAGTTGGGCGTGCGCGTCATTCAACCGTGGGGTATGACCGAAACCACACCTTTGGCCACAGTCTGCACTCTCAAGCCCCGCATGGAAGATTGGACCGAGGATGAACGATACGCCGTGCGTGCCAAGCAAGGCGTGCCGTCGCCCTTTATTGAAGTACGCGCTATCGGCGAACCGGACGAGACTCCTTGGGATGGCGCGACTGCGGGTGAATTACAGGTACGCGGCCCGTGGGTCGCGAACAGCTATTATCGTCTCGACCAAGGCGACCGGTGGACGGCCGATGGCTGGTTCCGTACCGGGGACGTGGTCACCATCGATTCCGAGGGTTATATAAAAATCACCGACCGCGTGAAGGATCTGATCAAGTCTGGCGGGGAGTGGATCAGCTCCGTGGACCTGGAAAATGCCTTGATTGCGCATGAATCCGTGAAGGAAGCCGCGGTCATTGCCGTACCACATCCCAAGTGGCAAGAGCGTCCGCTGGCGGTAGTGGTGCTGCAGGATGGACGTAGTGTAGCTGAGTCCGAATTGCGGGATTTACTGGCGCGACGCTTTGCCCGCTGGCAGTTACCCGATGCCTTTGTCTTTGTCGATGAACTGCCTCACACTTCGACAGGAAAATTATTGAAAAGCAGACTCCGGCAGCAGTTTAGCCAGTGGCAATGGGAGCAGCAGCCGCTGCCGACACCCCAAGGCACTGGATAACAACTCGCAAAAGACGAAACCGCAGGGGGTGATGACCCCATTCCCTCGCCTGGATTGAGCCGATATTTCCCGCGTTGTACTGCAACGGTGACCAGACTTCCGCTGAGGGGCGAGGACGTTGTCGAGCCCGCGCGGCATCACAGCGATGACC
The DNA here is from genome assembly GCA_963707205.1 of uncultured Acidobacteriaceae bacterium. GTDB lineage: Bacteria > Acidobacteriota > Terriglobia > Terriglobales > Acidobacteriaceae > Sulfotelmatobacter. Next base: position 109,059 of record CAVPQE010000013.1, on the reverse strand, counting down.
GTGTAATTGTCGTCGTCGAGCCGGACCTGCCGATGATCGTCCTATCGTGGTGCGGCGGGTGTTATGATCTCGACGCATGCTAGGCAACCGCACCAGCGAGCAGTGGATCGCGCAATACTCGAGCAGCCACCAACACCGGGTGAATCGTCTCTGCCACAGCTTCGGCATTCCCACGATTCTTCTCTCGGTTGCAGTATTCGTCGCGGGCTTCTTCTTCCATCGGTTGTGGCTCTATGCTCTGGGACTGTTCGTGATCGGATGGATCCTCCAGTTCGTCGGTCACGCCTTCGAAGGCAAGCCGCCGGAATTCTTCAGCGACTGGAGATTCCTGTTCGTCGGCGTCCGCTGGTGGTGGGCCAAGATCAACGGCAAGGCCTGAAGATGTATGTGAGGCGGGCGCCCTCGCCCACCACTGCTTGCAGTATTCCGAATGCTGTTCTATGCTGGCCCCACTTGGGGGTTCCGATTACGGCAAGGGCATGCAGCGGCTAACCGCCAGATTTCTGCTGTTATTCGCGTTGGTTGGAACTTTCGTTCCGCTCGCGCTCGCGGCCACTTCTACGCCCCCGCATGCCTGTTGTATTCGCAAGGCAGCACACCAGTGCCACGGCTCGGACCCTGACCAGCGCGCTATCCGCAGCAGTGGATGCTGCAACCATGACTGCTGCCGCGCCGTGAGCACATCCCAATCGGCGCATCCGCAGCCGTCGCTGCTATCGATCTTCTCGCGGAATATAGATGCTTGCATCGTCGAATCGCATGTAAGAACTCCGGCCACGGAATCCTTCGCGTCGCAATCCACCCGCGCTCCTCCGCACTTCTCCATCTGACCTATCTTCCGACTTGATTAAGGGCAACTCGGCTCTCACTTGACCGCTGTTCGCCGAGCTTTGGCTCGACCGGACAACCGAGGGCGGCTGTCCCCACTTGATTCCTAAGAACCAGCGCTTCCACAAAGGTCATTGGAGACTTTATGCGTTTGCTTTGCATCCCACGGTTCGCGGCATGCTTTATCTTGGCGCTCTCGGCATTCGCCGCAACCGTCGCCTCGGTGCGCGGTGTCATCCACGATCCGCAACATCGCCCCGTGCAGAACGCCATGGTCATGATCAAGGCGAAGACCTCGGACTGGTCGGCCACGGCAAATTCCAATGCCAACGGTGAGTTCACTTTCAATGCGATGCCGCTCGGCGAATACGTGGTCACGGTGGCGGGAGTGGGGTTTGAGCAGGCGCAACAAGACGTTGTTGTCATCTCCGGATCGGAGCCCGTGCTGCATTTCGCTCTCAGTGTCGCGGGGACCAAAGAGATGGTCAATGTCTCCAGCACACCTGAGACTGCCCCCACGGATTCCTCAACGCCAACAACGGTTGTGGATCGCCTCGAGATCGCTCGTACTCCGGGCGCGGATCGCTCTAACAGTCTGGCAATGATCACCGACTTCGTGCCCGGGGCCTACATTACGCACGATCAGCTTCACATGCGCGGAGGACACCAAACCAGCTGGCTAGTCGACGGCGTCCCCGTGCCCAACACGAATATCGCCTCCAACCTCGGACCGCAGTTCGATCCCAAAGACATCGACTATCTGGAAGTGAGCCGCGGTGGCTATGGCGCTGAATTTGGCGACCGGACATATGGCGTCTTCAACGTGGTGCCCCGCACGGGATTCGAGCGTAACCGTCAGGCCGAACTGGTTTTGAGCGCCGGCAATTTCTACCAGACCAACGACCAGTTCAGTCTGGGCAGCCACACCGAGCGCTTCGCCTACTACGCCAGCGTGAACGGCAACCGCAGCAATCTCGGCATTGAGACGCCCGTCCCGCAAGTTGTGCACGATAACGCCAACGGCTATGGCGGCTTCGGCTCTCTCATTTTCAACGTCGATCCCTCCAATCAGCTGCGCCTCGTGACTTCCGCGCGTCACGACTCCTACCAGATTCCCTACGATCCGTTTCCGAACGACATCGAGAACGCGCCGATTGCCGCGAATAACTTTGTGGCGCAGTATCCCAGCCTCACCCTGCGCGACGGGGATCACGAGTCCGACGCGCTGGCAAGTTTCTCCTGGGTGCACACCTTCAACTCGCGAATGCTGCTGACGGTTTCGCCGTTCTATCACTACAATCGCGCGAACTATGACAGCGCGCTCACCGATCCCATCGCTGCCACCCAGCATCTCGGATCAACCTACGCCGGCGGTCAGGTGAGTTTTAGCGCTACTGCAAACAACAACGATTTGCAGGTCGGTGTGTACAGCTTCTACCAGCGAAACAATGAACTCCTGGGAGCGATCTTCAATGATGGCAGCAGCCTGCCCTTCACGGAAGCCGAGCATCCTTCCGGCAGCCTGGCGGCATTTTTCCTCGATGACAAATTTAAGCCGGTCTCGTGGTTGACGCTTTCGGCTGGGCTTCGCCCCACCTACTTTTCCGGCGGCGTCACGGAGACCTCTATCAGCCCGCGGTTCGGTGTTGCGCTTAATGTGCCGCGTCTCAACTGGACCTTCCGCGCCTCCTACGGCCACTACTATCAGGCGCCTCCGCTCCTCACCGCTTCGGGCCCGCTGCTGCAGTTCGCCAACAGCAATAATCTGGGATTCATCCCGCTCCACGGCGAGCGCGACGAAGAAGAAGAATTCGGCGTAAACATTCCGTGGCGCCGCTGGGTTTTGGACGCGGACATGTTTCGCACCAATGCGTCGAACTTTTTCGATCACAACAACATCGGCGAATCCAACCTTTTTTTCCCTTTGACCGTTCAAGGCGCCATGGTTCGTGGCTGGGAGCTCACTTTGCGCTCGCCCCGCATTGCGCACCGCGCGCAGATTCACCTGGCATATTCCAATCAGGTGGCGTGGGCGGGCGGATTCATTAACGGCGGTCTGACTGATTTTTCCTATCTTCCGTGGGGTCCGCTCGATCACGACCAGCGCAACACGCTCAATGTCGGCGGCGATGTGACTTTGCCCTGGCGAGCATATGCCTCCACCAACGTCTATTACGGTTCCGGTTTCACCAATGCGTTTCCGGGCCAGCCGTATCCGGGAAACTATCTGCCCCAGCACACCACGTTCGATCTGACGCTAGGAAAAGATTTCGGCGAGCGCTTCTCCGCCTCCGTAAACGCTATGAACGTTGCCAACCGCCGCGTCGAACTCGACAACAGCGTCACCTTCGGCGGCTTCCACTGGAACAATCCTCGCGAAGTCTACGTCGAACTCCGCTATCGCTTTCATTATTGAAATAACACGTAGCAATATTTTCTGCGGGCCCGACGCTCGACCAGAATCGTCGCGGTGTGGTCAATTTTGAACATCTAGACGATGTCGGCTCTTGGTGGGTACGATTGCCACCGCAAGCCAATTTCTTCATTTGATTGGGGGTTAGATAGGATGGCGAGTACTCGCGGTTTCAGTTCCACAGTTCTCGGCAAGAAGTTCCATACGGCGATGACTGTTCGGAACTACCGAGACAGGGATGTCATCTTTTCCCAGGGAGATACTGCGGACGCTGTCTTCTATATACAGAGCGGCACGGTGAAGCTCACGGCAGTCTCCACACGTCGCAAGAAAGCTATCATCGCCTTCCTGCAGCGAGGGAGCTTCTTTGGCGAGGGTTGTCTGGCAGGGCAATCTCTGCGGATTTGCACGGCCAGCTCAATTGGGCCGTCCAATATCATTCGGCTGCGAAAGGGAAGCACGGTCCGCACGCTCAAGCGAGACCCGCAGTTTGCATCGCTGTTTGTTGAATATCTGCTTTCCCGGATTGTTCGCATCGAGGAAGATCTGGTAGATCAGTTCTTCAATTTCAGCGAAAGGCGACTGGCGCGGGTTCTGTTGCTCGTTGGGCAAATAAGCAAGGAATCAAAGCCGGAGTATCCCCTGAAGGTGAGCCAATCAACCCTGGCGGAGATGGTCGGTACCACCCGCGCAAGGGTAAGTAAATTTATGAATCGGTTCAGGGAGAAGGGCTTCGTCAGCTACAATGGCGGCTTGCAAGTAAATAGCGCACTGCTCATCGGCTTCCTGCAAAGTCGGCCTATGTCCGTTACCCCCAAAGTGTAGATTTGCCAGATGGCCCGCGCTTATGGCCGGAAACTCCTCATCCACTCGTCCATCGAAACTAGGCATTTCTGAAGCTGTTTTGAGATCTGTCGAGGTGCCTAGGAATGGAGATCACCGCGGCCGAATTCACCTCGCGTATTCCAATCAAGTCGTCCGGGATTCATGCCGTCCGGGCACGTAGCTCCGGGCTTAATCCCTGTCGCAGTTCTCGATTCATGCTCCGCGTTCCAACCTCCGGAACTTGTCACCAACCCCTCTCAGCAACGGGGAATCCAATACGTAACTTAAATACGTAAGCTGAAAATTCCAACGCGGAGGCCGCATGGACCAACGCCAGCTCCCAATCGTGATTGCGGTGATCGCGGCGCTTGTAGTGATTGCCGTGATCAGTTTTCTTTTGGCGCGCAAGCGACGTAGCCAACAGCTTCGCGCACGCTTCGGTCCTGAATATGATCGCGTGCTCAAAAGAAGGCACGGTGCGGAGCGCCGAAGGCGTCCTCGAAAGAACCGCGGGCGGCCGACATGGTTCCGCCCGCACTCGCTTGGCCCTCGCCGGTATTTCCTGTAATCCGTCTCGGAAAGGCATATATTGGATTTGGGGCGGCCTAGCGTGGACGGAGGACGTCCACTATCCTTTCATGTTCTGATCAAGATTTGTCTGTATGGCGTGGCGATCCGCCGTGTGATGTACTGGGTGACGTGCGTTCCATGAAAAGAAGCAACAGTCGCTCTGAGGATCGAGGACCGCAAATACTCACCCGGGATTATCAGGATGCGGACATTTCTATCTGGGGCGAAGTCCTGTTCGCGCTGGAGTTGGTTCTACTCCATGCCGCGCCCGTCTATTACGGACTAGGGACTCCTCCCGGCGACGGTTCGGCAGTGGTTCTGATCCCGGGCTTCCTGTGCCCGGATCATTACCTGTTTCCGTTGCATACGTGGCTGAAGCGCATCGGATACGAACCTTTTTTTTCTGGGATGAAGATCAACGCGGAGTGTCCGAATCTCTTGATTGAACGCTGCCTGAAGGAAACGATAGAAAAAGCGCTCGCCAAAACCGGCCGGAGAATCCATCTGATCGGACACAGTTTAGGCGGGGTGATCGCCCGTTCGATCGCAGGACAACGGCCACAGGACATCGCTTCCGTCATCTCGCTGGGTGCGCCATTCCGCGGCACAGCGGTACATCCCAGCATTCTGCGCGCGGCCGAGACCGTTCGAGCACGCATCCTGAAGGAACACGGGGATGGGGTGCTACCCGCCTGCTACACTGGGCACTGCACCTGCGATTTCGTGGATTCCCTGCAGCGCAGCGTGCCCCCTTCAGTGCTCGAGACCGCAATTTATACACGCGATGACGGAGTGGTGGACTGGCAGTATTGCAAGACAGATAACGCAGAAGTCGACTTCCAGGTTTCGGGCACTCACATCGGCCTGGCTTTTAATCCATCGGTATATACCATCATTGCCCATCGTCTGGCACAAGCACATTGCGCGCAACCAAAGCGAAGACCCCGGTTAGTCGCGTTAAAGCACGCGGCGGTGTAGTTCGTCTCCGACGTTCCATCACCTGGTGATTTGAGTCTCCCCGAACCAGGCACAGCCTATCGTTACGGCGGATCTTCATCCCCGCGCCAACTTCTCGCGCAGCATTTCTTCCACATCGCCAATTTTTTCTCCCAGCAGATTCAGCTTGCGCGCCAGTCCCTGAATTTCGCCTTCGGCCCGCCGGTTGACGTCGTAATCCAGCTCGCCGCGCAGACGGTCCTTGGTGTCCTGACGGTTCTGGCTCATCATGATGATGGGCGCCTGCACCGCCGCCAGCATCGAGAGAAACAGATTGAGCAAAATATAAGGATACGGATCCCACGCTTTCTTCCCCAGCGCGGCGTCGATGGTCATATAGATCGCAAGCGCGACGCTGAACGCAATAATGAACGTCCACGACCCTCCGAAGCCCGCGACCACGTCAGCGATGCGCTCGCCAAACGTCGCGTCTTTTTCAATCACGTCATTCGGGTGACGGTTCGCACGCAGCCGCACCAGTTGCTGCGATGCATGAAATTGCCGTCCCAAGACGCGGAGCATGTCCATGCCAGCGAGCGGCTTGCGCTGCAATAATACGGCAATATCTTTCAAGTCCACTTCCAGACACACCGCCTCGTCAATCGCGACCGCCTCGGTCTGATGCGGAGTCTGCTCCAGCATCGACGCGAAGCCAAAGAACTCTCCGTGCGAGGGTTCGTCGACCACAACTTCTTGCTGGTCCTGGTCGACGGTCGAAACTCGAACTCGCCCCGATACCACCACGTAGGCTTGCCCGGTGGAATCGCCCATCTTGTAAATCCGCTGCCGCGGGGCGAATGTCTTCAGCCGCACCTGCCCCGCCAGCACCGCTGTTTCTTCTTCATCGAGCAACGCAAAAAGCGGAACATGTTTCAACACTTCAGGATTGCATGCCATCGAATTCCTCGCCGTGTGGAATCTGGATCGCGTCCGATCGCCCTGAGGATTTCACAAAAGGTGGACCTCAAACAATACGGCTGCTATGGCCACACAATCTCGGTCCGAGTTAAAGTGTTTACAACGTGAACAACCATACTCGCCGTGTTTCACTGATCGCTCTCATCCTTGCCGGAACATTCTTTTGTTCTTCGTGCTCCAAAACGCCGGCGGCCAAACGTTATCCCTTTACCGGCCGCGTCACTTCCGTCGACAGCCAGGCCCAGTCGGCCATCATTGACGGCGACGCCATTCCCGGCTTCATGGACGCCATGGCAATGCCGTACAAGGTCAAGCCCAGCGCAACGCTGAACCACCTGATTCCCGGTGATTCCATTTCCGCCGAAGTGGTAGTCGTTCAGCCCGGGAAGAATGACGATACTCCTCCGGATTACTGGCTGGAGAATGTCAAAGTCATCGCGCACATCGACCCTGCCCACGCTGCCGGCGCAAACTCGTTGCACATGCCCGCTCCCGGGGAAGACGTTCCCGATTTTTCATTCACCAATCAGAGCGGTAAGAATATTTCGCTCAAGCACTATCGTGGGAAAGTCCTGCTCGTCACTTTTATTTACACGCGCTGCCCTTTTCCCGACTTCTGCCCCCGCATGAGCAGCAACTTCGCGCAAATCTACCGGGAGATGGGCACGGATCCAGCTCTTGCCGGCACTCATCTTTTGAGCGTCAGCTTCGATCCAGATCATGACACGCCCCAGGTTCTCCGCGACTACGGCTTTTCCGTGGCGCACACCCACGAGTCCGCGCTTTTCAGCCGCTGGGAATTCGCCGCTCCCCGCGCCTCGGACCTGCCCCGGATCGCCGATTTTTTCGCGCTAACCATCAAACCTGAGGGCGGAATGATCACGCACAATCTCAGCACCGCCGTCATTGGTCCCGACGGCAAGATCGTGAAGTGGTATCACGGCAGCGATTGGCAGCCTTCTGATTTAATAAAGGACGCAGCCGGCGCGAGCGCTCAGAAGAGCTAGTGGAAGAGCGGCGCTTTAGCGCCGCGTGAAGTTTCCAATGGAATTGGGCTTCAGCCCCTGAGAATGAACATCATGAAATATCTGCTGCTAATTCTTGCCATGCTGGGGGTGATCGTTTCTTCGCTCGCCCTGCGCGAACATTACCGAACGTATGGCGATGCTCCGTGCAGCATCAATGAGCGTTGGGACTGCGGCGTCGTCAATCACAGCCCGTACGCCATGCTCGCCGGAATTCCCGTGGCTGCGGTCGGCATCACCGGATACTTTCTCATGGGCGCCTTGGCATTCCTCCGCTCGTACCGCCTGCTGCTGGTTCCGACTTTCGCGGGACTCGCCTTCTCGCTGCACCTGGCCAACATCGAAGCCCACGTGCTCGGCGTGTGGTGCGTTTACTGCGTCGCATCGCTGGGGATCATCTCTCTGATGTCTCTGCTCGCCCTCGGAGCCGTGGTCGCGCAGTTCGTCCGTAAACCGTCGCCCGCTTAGCGCCGCGCCCGTCTCGGCGCGCCGATCTTGCGATTGATGTCGCGCGAAAACTCGATGAAGAGATTCAGCAATGTGCCGTACCCGGCCTGACCCAGCATGGCGCGACCACCTTCGGCGAACGCGTTGCGCGGTTGCGGTTTCCATGCGGTCGAAAGCAATCCGCCACCAAACGAACCGCCATACAACGCCCACTGTGGACGCAGATGCTGCTCGCTTTCGTTATAGGTAAGAAAGTTGCGCATAATCGCATGCCGCGTCCTGGGCCAGAAGCCGTTGCAATGGCATTGATCGTAGCGCGGCTCATATTTCAGCGCCGCATTTCCCAGGTACGCCAGAGTGTTGGCCGTGATGAATTGCCCTTCGCGCGATGCGAACCGCTCCACATATCCGTCCCAGCCATCGTCCCACTGCGCCGGCACCCCGCGCGTCTGATCAATGCCCGCCGCGAACATGCGTTTCATATACGCCCCCGGAGTTGTGAGCGTCTGTTGTAGATAGACCTCTCGCCGCTGTTTTAGGGTTAACGGAACCAGGGTTCGGCGCTCTCCCACGTACACTCCGGTCAGCCAGCCACGCTCCCATTCGCGTGCCCTGTCGAGAGCTGCCTGTCCCATCTTCTTTGTAGCGTGGGCCGCCTCCACGCTCACTTCTTTCGTCTTTTCCGCGGCGAACTGCCCGGGATTCGAAACCTCGTCCTTCTTCTCGTCTTTGGATTGCTCCGGGGAGGATTGCTCCGGCTTCGGGGATTGCTCTGGCTGGGAGTTTCCTTGCGCAGGCGGAGATTGCTGACCGGGGGCGTCTTGCGCCAGCGCGTCTCGGGAAACGATCGTCAGAGAACCGAGCAACAGAACAATTCGGCAGGGTCCGCTCCACCCGTAACGTGCCGTCCCCAAGCCCGTCCCCCTTCCGCGTTCTTCGCGGCCTTTTCTGCGAGCATCGCGGCCCAGCTTTGCCCGCTTCCACGGCAACCCTCTAAACTGTGTTTGGATGCACTCTCTCTACAACCGCGTTGCCGGACAAAGTGTCGAACGACTGGCCGCGCTCAGCGACGGCATCTTCGCCGTGGCCATGACGTTGCTCGTGCTCGACCTGCGCGTTCCCGCCAATGACGCGGTTCACAGCGAGCGCGACCTCTGGCACATTCTGCTGGGGCTTTCGCCCCGGCTTCTTATCTTTCTGATGAGCGCAATGACTCTGGGCATTTTCTGGGTCGGCCAGCAGACGCAACTCAACCAGTTCGCCCGCGCCGATCGCAATCTCGCCTGGATTCACATCGCTTTTCTCTGCGCCGTCTCGCTGACCCCATTTTCGACCGCGCTGCTCGCCGAGTTCATCCACTATCGCACCGCGCTTCTGGTCTACTGGTTCAATATCCTGCTGCTCGGCCTCGCCCTTTACTGGAGCTGGAGTTACGCGACTCGCGCGCGCCTTGTTGCCGAGGACGTCCCTGCTGAAATTCATCCCGCAGTCGTCCGCCGCATCGTGATTGCGCAGTCGCTCTACGCTGGGGGCGCCGCGCTCTGCTTTTTCAATACTTACTACAGCATCGCCGCCATCGTTCTGGTGCAGGTGAACTACGCCATCGCTCCAAGATTCTGCTGGGGACTTTTCTCGCGAAAGGCAAACCGTGCACATTAAAAGATGGTGAATATGTGCGTGGGGAATGCGTGGATGTAGATACGTCCCGAAGAGCAGCCCTTCAGGGCCGCGTAACCCGTACCTGATGCCCAGGGCTTTAGCCCCTGGGGAAAGTCCAACACTACCCTCTTTCGAACGCGTGCTTCTTCTCCAACTCTTCTACTGCCTCTCGCCGCGCGCTCTCAAATCGCTCGGCGTGTCCGAGAAGCCCTTGCGTCGCCTCCGCCCACTCGCCCTCAATCCGCAGCAGGCCTTGCGCCGCGACCAGCCGCCCCGCAATCTCCACCATGTGAGCCGGGGTCGTTTGCAGATATTGCGCCTCCGCCGGATCGGCGATCCACACTCGCTTCTCGCCGCTCAATTTCGTCTGCCAGTACACTTTGCGCTCGATGAATTCCGCCATCACGTCGTCCGTGGCCTTGCCAAAAATCCACTGCTGACGCTTGAAATCATAGTGGCGGCTGGAAAACGGCACCGGCAACAATTTCCCCGACTTCAGAAACTCAATCTGCCGCCGGTCCACTTCCTTGCGTAAGGCGTTGATGACCGGGGCCTCCGCGTCCTTCGGCTCCAGCGACGGCGTCACCTCGCGCACGGTTTGCGAAAGATTCACCGCCACCGGCGCGTGCAGTCCTCCCGAACCTTCCAGGCGGATATCCCCATGCAGCACCCAGAAATCCGCTCCTGACGTCGACTGGTGAAACGGCCACTCCAGCCGGATCGTGAGCGGCAATCCTTTCAACGTCACCCAGATCTTTTCGCCGGCAGCCGCGCCCGCTTCGTCCTGCACGCCGCCGCTATCCTGCATCTTGCTCATATGCCTGTTCCCATTCCCGCGATTCCTCTATGGACCTCTGTGTCCTCTGTGGTTAAGCTCCCTCCGGAAGTCTGTGCGCTGCAAGATCAATCGCACTCCCAAATCTACAATCTCAAATTTTACCGCTTCCCATCCAGCGTCGACCGCACTTTCAGCGCCAGATCGACTTTGGTAAAAGGTTTCTGCAGCAGCTGCACGCCGGGCTCCAGCACCTTGTACTGCACGACCATATCGTCGGTATAGCCGGTCATGTACACGATCCTGGTCTGCGGACGCTTGCTCAAAATTTTCTCCGCCAGCTGGCTGCCACTCATTCCCGGCATGATGACGTCGGTCAGTAACAGATCGATGCGCTCGTGGAAACCGTCTGCGGTCTGAATCGCCTGCTCGGCGCTCGACGCTTCCAATACCTTGTAGCCGTAGGCCTCCAGAAAAATGCGCGTCAACTCGCGCAGATCCGGTTCATCTTCCGCAATCAAAATCGTCTCCGTTCCCCCACCCACCTTTCCACTCCCAACCGCTTCCTCCCGCTGGCTCGTGCTCCCTTCCGCTGCCGGAAAATAAATGCGGAAGGTCGTACCGTGTCCCACTTCACTCTTCACCTGGATACTTCCTCCGCTCTGCTTCACAATCCCGTACACCGTCGCCAAACCGAGCCCGGTGCCCTTGCCCATCGGTTTGGTGGTGAAAAATGGTTCGAAGATGTGGGAGAGCGTTCCCGCATCCATACCATGTCCGGAGTCCGCCACTCTCAGCATGACATAACGTCCAGGAGCCAGATCCAGATCGCGCGCCTGATCCATGCTGACGTCGACATTTGAAGTCTCCATCATCAGCTTGCCGCCGTGCGGCATGGCGTCTCTCGCGTTGATGGCGAGATTCATGAGCACCTGTTCCACCTGCCCTGGGTCCGCCTTCACCGACAGCAGCGCGGGATGCAGGCTCGCGACCAGCTCAATATCCTCGCCAATCACGCGCGATAGCATTTTTTGCACGTCGGCGACTACATCATTCAGAACGAGAACTTTCGGTTGCAGCACCTGCTTGCGGCCGAAGGCCAGCAGTTGCTGCGTCAGCGACGCGGCCCGGTCCGCAGCCCGGCGGATCTGCTGCAACCCGTTGCGCGCGCGCTCATCCCCTGCGGATGCTGCGAGCAGCAACTCGCCGTGCCCCATGATGACACTCAAAATGTTGTTGAAGTCGTGAGCCACGCCTCCTGCCAGCCGCCCGATCGCTTCCAGTTGCTGTGCGTTCCTGAGCTGCTCTTCCAGATGCACCCGCTCGGTCACGTCGCGCGTGATGCCCCACGTCCGCACCCAATGTCCGTCGACCACCATCCCGCTCATGGTGTTGCGGAAAATCTTCTTCTGTCCGTGAGAGTCCATTTCATAGGACTCCTGGTCCGTGGTTCGATACCCATCCCGAATGAAGTTTTCCATAAACTGCCGCGTGCCCGGATCATTCAAAATCAGAAAATCCGAGAGCGGCTTGCCGAGTAATTCCTCCGCCGACGCCCGGCCGTACATTCTCGCCAGCGCGTCGTTGCATTCCGCCAAATATCCGTTCTTCCGCCCCAACACCAGTTGCTCCGCAATCGGCAGATCGCACGGAACCGGCGGGCAGTACTCCATGCGAAAAATTCCCTCCGAGCTCTGCTCCACAAAGGCCCGGTAACGCTCCTCACTTTCGCGCAGGGCTTCTTCTGCTTTGCGCCGTGCTTCTTCCGCCTTCAGTCGTTCCGAAATGTCTCTCTGAATCCCCCAGGTGCGCAACAACAGCCCACGCTCCACCACGCCAAACATGCTGTTCAGAAACACCTTCGGGTTCCCGTGGACGTCCACTTCGTGCGATTCCCGCTCCAGCAGCCGGAATCCATTTCGAATGTACTCGCGCGTCAGTTCCACATTGCGAGCATCATTCGCCAGCAATTCCGTCAGACGCTTTCCCAGAAGTTCCGCGGGCGAGCTCAGCCCGTACATATGCGCCATCGCTTCGTTGCACTCCGCCATGTATGAATGGCGAAGAATATGCTGGGCCAGTTCCTCTTCTGGAAGGTCAATCGATACGGGGACGTCCAAGTCCTGCCGGAAGATGCCTTCCGAACTTTGCGCCACGAACATCCGGTAATTTTCTTCACTGCGTCGCAGCGCTTCGTCGGCGCGTTTGCGCTCGGTGATCTCAACCAGCAGGCCGCGCGTCAGCCGTCTTCCCGTTTGCGGGTCGCGGACGATCACCGCCTCGTCGCGAAGCCACACTTCCCGCCCATCCTGCGACCGCATTCGGTATTCCACCCGGAAAGGATGGCCTTCCTCCCAACTGTCCTCCAGCAGCGCGATGGGGTGATCCTCCGGGTTCAGGTGATTCCACCAGAAGCCGGGGTCGGTTAAGCAATCTTCGGGACGGTAGCCGAGAATCATGCTTACCTGCGGGCTTACATAGAGGAAACGCCCGTGCGCTCCCGCCTCGGCCACATAGGAAATCGCTGGAACCTGCTCCACCAGTTGCCGGTATTTTGCCTCGGCCTCCTGCAGCGCAACCGTCGCCCGTTTTCCTTCCTCCCGCGACCGAAGCGCCGTGATGCCATAGGCCAGATTGTTCGCCATCTCGGTGAGCAGTTCCTCCTCCGAGCTTTCAAAGGAACCCGCCTGCTCCGAATAGATGGCCAGCACCCCAAAAGCTGCGCCCGCAAGCCGCAGCGGCAAGGTAATCACAGCCCCATATCCGCGCTGCAATGCAGCGTCGCGCCACGGGGCAAAAACCGCATCGTTCGCCGTATCCGCGACCACGCAAATCCGATTCTCCCGAATGGCCGTTCCCACCGGCCCGCGACCCACCGGAGTATCCGACCATTTCAGTGCAATCGCTCTCAGATATCCCTCGCCATATCCTGCGTGCGCCATCGGCCGCACGCTTTTCTCTTCATCCTGTTCCGCGTAGGCGATGAACGCCATCCGGTATCCGCCCACGCGCACAATGATGTCGCAGATCTGCTGCAGCAATTCCTGTTCGCTTCCCGCCCGCGCCAGCGCTTGATTACATGCACTCAGCGCCCGCAACGCACGGTTCAGCCGCCGCAACTCTTTGTTGATGGCACTCTCGCTGGTTGCCTCGGAAGCAATCTCCGAAGAGGATTGGCCGGATGCAGGGATCTCAGACGGGGACGAAGAAGATGAAGAAAGAGAAGATGGATATGGCGTCTCGGCTGGGCCGGCGCCCGCGGACCCGTTGAGCTGAGACTTTTCCTGCATCATGAGAACCTGAGGGCTGCGCTTCGGCACTTTCGCTGTGGATGGCAGTAGTGTACAGGTTCCCGCTACACCTCCGTCTGAAAACTACGTTCTGTTCTGATTCCACAACTTCTGCATACTCGGATTCGTTTTCTGCTCAGGCCACGAACTGAGTACTGGCTCCTGGCAACGGCCTGCTGCTCTCCACCAGCCATCCCAACAATCCCGGAAGACAGAATCCCACCGCGTTCAGGATGCCGTGTGTTCTCGCCATTTGCGGGATCGTCAACGCATTGCTCCCCAAATAATCGGCGACCGCGTAGGTTCCCGAAAGCACCATCCCCGCAAAAATAGCGCCAGCCGCGACCTGCAACAGGATTCGCGCTGTGGCATTTTCCGCTCTCCTTCCGAAAGCACGTAAGGAGATCGCCAGCCCCGCGACGCTTACGGAAAACAGAAGCGCCGCCGCCATCTTCACAGCCGGAGAAATCACAAACCCAGCAGCCACTACAAATGGCAACCCGGCCACCATCAGCACCAGGGCCGTCAGCCACGAATGTTTCCCGCGCCTCTCTGCAAAGCGAAGTGTCGCCGCGCCGATCATAGCCGTAGCAAATCCTGCGAAGTGAAAATGCACCGCTGTCAGCAGTCCAATCGGTTCCTGAATTCCCATCGGCCGCATCCCCAACCGCGAAGCCAGCAGCCAGGTCCCGCCCACCGCTAAGTCTACCTGGGCGATACCTATCGCAATCCGCGTGGCGCGGGCGCCCCCGCCCGCGACTGCCCACAAAGCCCGCAACAAGTCCACGAATCCAGCCCCGGCGGCGAGCGCACAAATCAACAGCCAACCCAGTGCGACCAAGCCGGCGCGCCTTCCTGGAGGAAGCCACATCGCCACGACCGCGAGCGCGCCACCCGCAGGTTGCAGCCGGCGCGCTAGTTCCTGGAGCCGACCACGGCCGCCGAACACGCGTCCCAACTCCATCCCCAGCGGAACAATTACCAAGGGCGCAAATAAGAAGAGCAGCTCGATCGCACCCAGCCGCGCCATCCCCATTCGTGCCAGCACCGCAAGCCCCGCCCACACCGCCGCGCCCGCCGTAGCCCACGCAGACGCCCATCGATGGGCGCTATCGTCCTGCCGGAAATGTCCCGTGTCACCGAATGTGCAGTCATCGTTGTCATTTCGACCAACAGGAGGAATCCGCTTTTCTCTGCCTCGCTCCAAGGTTGTCTTCATCGCGTGCCTCACCTCGACGGGCGTAACGCCGCCATCCCAAAGATGACCACCAGCACAACCAACGACCCCAGATACATCAAGTCGAACCCCTGGTTCTCGCGTCGCACTTCGCGATCGTAATAAAGGATCTGCAGCCCGATTCGCAGCAGCCAGAACCCTGCCATGAATCCACTTAGGAACCGTCCCAGCGCGCTCGCTCCAGCCAGCTGTGGCGCGAAACCGAAACACAGCGCTGCAAACAGGCCCAACACGATGACGATGTAGACCCAATGCACGTAGAAAATCTGGCGCACAAATCGCGGAACCCCGGCTAGTCTCTCCCGCACCCGCAGCCGCCTCGGCAGCGGGAGATTTGCCGCCATGATCCCCACGTGCACCGCCCCCGCTCCCCAGATCAACTCCTTCATCAACGCGCCGGTCATACAGCCCTCCGCGCAGCTCTGTGTCCCCTGTGGTTAAGCTCTTGCACTTTCCACTCCCGATCGTGGAAAGTGGCGTGCCACCTCCGACGCGTAATTCCTGCCCACCCGGTCGCTGTTATCCTCGAGCCATCGGCTCAACCGGGTTTGGCCTGCTGAGGGCCCCTCCGGCGCAAGCAGGTTGCTCATGAGTCCCTTGTATTCCTCCCAGGTAAGCACGACATCTCCCACAACCCATCCAGCCACAAGCGTCGAAACATAGGCCAGCGCCGTCGGCAAATGAATCAGCCGAACCGACCGGCCCACCCGCGCTGCTATCAGTCCGACCAACTCCTCGAAACTGAACGTTTCAGGCCCAATCGCATCGATCACCGAATTCCCCCGCTGATCAACCGCGTCCGCCAGCAACTGTGCCATGTCCTCGACATAGATCGGACGGATGGCGTAGCGCCCGTCCCCCGGAATTCCGAACACGGGAAGATGCCGCACGAACCACGCAATATTGTTGATGAGGATGTCCTCCGCGCCGAAGATGACGGTGGGCCGCAGGAGGGCGTAGGAAAGTCCTGATCCGATGATGGTTTGTTCCACCAGCGCCTTTCCCTTGTAGTAACCCAGCGGAGACTCGAGAGATGGATTGGCGATGCTGACATGCACGATCCGCTTGACTCCGGCATCCTTTGCCGCTTCGACCAGAGTCCGCGTGTTTCGAACCGCAGTCTGGAAGTTCGATTCTCCGCGCGGGAAACGCACCCAATAGGTATTGATCAGTGTGGACGCGCGCTCGAGGCTGCGGCGCAGTTCGTCAGGCCGGTCGAAATTGTATGGAAAGACCTTCACGCGGTCACCAAAAGGGTTCGGCCGCTCCGGATTCTGCGTTGGCGGATGGTTGGTCAGGGTGCGAACTTCGTATCCGCCGCCGAGGAGAAGGCGCGTTGTGTATTTGCCCGTGTAGCTGAACGCACCGGTAATGACAACCGTCGCACTCATCGCCGTCCTCCCATAACAGATCATTCTGTACGAACAGAATCATCCGAGCAAAAAAAAGGGCCCTACCCTGCCTTCTTTCGCATCTTCGTTCCCATGCGCAACAGTTTCCGCACCGTGCCCGTGGGCAGCTGCTTCATCTGATCGTGCAGTTCCGTCACCGCTTCGAAGAAGCCGGCCATCGCCCCCAGCCGCTCCCGCGTATAATCTGCTCCCGCTTCTTTCGGATCCAGATCGGCCAGGCAGCGCCGCAACATCTCCCGCGTCGGATCGATCTCCCGTCGCTTCCTCTGTTCGATCACCAGCCGGAACATCTCCCACACGTCTTTCATCGATTCATAGTGTTCCCGCCGGTCTCCTAAAACATGAACCGCGCGCACGATCCCCCAGGTTTCCAGCTCCCGAATCGACGTACTCACATTCGACCGCGCCACGCTCAGCGTCTCCGCAATCTCCTCCGCCGGCAGCGCCTTGGGCGACAGGTACAGCAGCGCATGAATCTGCGCCACCGTCCGGTTGATCCCCCACCGCGTCCCCATCTCTCCCCAGTGGAGAATGTACTGCTTCTGCACTCCAGTCAGTTCCGCCATATCGTTTATTTCAGTACAAACTGAATATACAGAATGATCCGCCTCGTGTCAAGGATCGTCGGCGGAAAATGAGGTTTCGCGGCAGTTGCGGATTACAAATGAAGATTCGTTGAGTCAAAACCAGCGGTGTTGTTCGCTTATGCAATACGGAATTCACAGCTATCGAAACAGATGGAAACAACACTAGCCAGGAACTAGCCCCTAGTTGCCGGGCGAGGCTGAAGGGTCGCTCAAGGCAATGAGCTTTCCCGGCGGATATTCCGCGGGGGTGAGGGGGGTGTTCGGGTCGGGATTCACGATGGTCAGCACC
This sequence comes from uncultured Acidobacteriaceae bacterium, assembly GCA_963707205.1. Lineage (GTDB taxonomy): Bacteria > Acidobacteriota > Terriglobia > Terriglobales > Acidobacteriaceae > Sulfotelmatobacter. The sequence continues at coordinate 91,788 of CAVPQE010000013.1, read as the reverse complement.
TTGCCGCTGCGAACTCCCCGAATGGTCAACCGCTGGCTCTCCACGGCCACCACCCGATACTTCTCTTCGAAAATTGCACCCTTCGGGGCCTTCATAGCTGGATTGGATGCCAAATCCTGAGACGCCGATTCCTGCTTTTCTGTTCGGCGTCGCCCGCGGTTCTAATCCCTTGCCGGGGCGACGCCGATCCCTTTTCCAAATCTCCAACTGCCCATCTACAATCGGGAGTTTGCTTCTATGAATAGTGAACGCATCGCCGAGTTGCTGAAACCCTTTCTCCGCGCGCCGATCGCGGTCCCTGGAAATTCTGGGCTCTCAAACAGTAGTGATTCCGAAGCGCCCGAGGGTTGTCATTCCGAGCCGGCGAAAGCCGGAGAGGAATCGGCTGTCCTGTCTCCTGCTCAACTGCACAATATATCGACGTACATCGATATACTCATTCGCTGGAATTCCCGCATCAACCTGACCGCCGTCCGCGACCCCGAAGACGTTGTCACCCGCCATTTCGGCGAAAGCCTATTCGCCGCCCGCCATCTGTTCCCTCGCGATGCTGATGTGGGGACAGCCGCCCTCGGCTGTCCGGCCGAGCGCAGCTCGGCGGCTCTAACTGTGGCCGACATAGGCTCCGGCGCCGGATTCCCAGGCCTCCCCATAAAGCTCTGGTCTCCGCACATCTCCCTCACCCTGATCGAGTCCAATCACAAGAAGGCCGCCTTCCTCCGCGAAGTCACTCGCGCCCTTACATTGACGGACGTCAATATACAAAACAAGCGCGCCGAAACCCTCACCGGGAACACTTTCGACGTAGTCACACTCCGCGCCGTCGAGCGCTTCGAATCCATCCTTGCGATCGCGGCCGCCTTGGTCGCGCCCGCTGGACGCTTGGCCTTGCTGATCGGCGCCTCCCAACAAGATCAACTCCACTCAACACTGCCCTATTTCACCTGGTCCGAAGCACTCCCAGTCCCGAACTCCCGCGCCCGAATCCTTCTGATGGGCCATCGCCACTTAGGATCCTCAACGGATGGGGAGAACCAAGAAGGTAACAGTGGTCCGAACTCGCGGTCATAACCCCCAACCGGCAGACATCAGAGTCGCCGACTAGTCGCTCAGCCCATCCAAGTGGAACAAGATGGAGAGGCTAGGTGCTGCGTGCAAGCGGAACGGACCTATTAGAGAGGCAAGACCTGCCATCGCGACTAGATCCACGCCATTGGCCGACGCTACACAGGGAGCCAAGCATGTAACAAGTGGAATGAAAATACAATAATTCCATCGATACGCTTGATACAAACGCAATCCGAGCCAGATCCGAAGCAGAAAGTGGTAAATGTTCCCAAAAATCTTCGCGAAGATCGCAGATGCTACAACCGAACCAAGCGAGTTTTCCACAGTGTTCCTGCAGGAACACTTCGATCTTTTCGGATTGTTGGCCATGTTCACAACGCCAACAGAATTGAAACAAGTGCACGTTTGGCCAAAGTGTTCCTACCGGAACACTTCTAATAACATTCGGCGTCTTACGTTTCAAAGGCCCTGATTTTTCCTCTCAGGTTCCTACCGTATTCCAAATGGAATGGCGATTATGGGTTGATGCATGCGCAAAGAGAGGCTTGATGTTCCTGCAGGAACACTTCTGTGGTTTATTCGAAGGCGAGGTGGCGATATGCGGTGTGAAAACGTTCCTGCAGGAACATTGGACAGGTTTTGCACACAAATTCGTCTGCGTGCACAGTTAATCTCATTGCATTTGGAACGCAAAGCGGATTATGCTGCCGGGTAGCTCTGGTTCTCCTCACAATCTAAATGGGACGCGTTATCGCTGTTGCCAATCAGAAGGGCGGCGTGGGCAAGACCACGACTGCCATCAATCTAGCTGCATCTTTTTCCGCTGCGGAAGTGAACACACTGCTGGTCGATTGCGATCCGCAATCGAATGCCACGAGCGGCCTGGGGTTCGCGAAGAATCCGGATCGCATCAGCTCCTACCATTTGCTGATGGGCGCGGCCTCGGCTGAGGAGGCGCTGCTCACGACAGAACTGGAACAGCTTTGGCTGATTCCCGGGCACAAGAACCTCATCGGGGCCAACCTGGAACTGGTGGACGCAGAAGGGCGCGAGTTTCGCATGCGCGAGGCGCTGGCTCCTTTGCGGGATCGATTTCAGTTCGTTGTGTTGGACTGTCCTCCAGCGCTCGATCTGCTGACGTTGAACGCGCTCGTCGCTGCGGATGCGGTGCTGATTCCGATGCAGGGCGAGTACTTTGCTCTTGAGGGGGTCAGCGAGCTGCTGGATACCATTGAGCGTATCCGCGCGGGGCTGAACCCTGAGTTGGGGATCGAGGGCGTGGTGCTTACCATGTTTGATGACCGCACCAACCTGGCGCAGCAGGTGATGGCTGAGCTCAAGAATTTTTTTGGGGAGAAGCTTTGTCGCACGACTATACCGCGGAACATACGGCTGGCGGAGGCGCCGAGCCATGGGAAGGCGGCGCTGGTGTACGATCCGCGGTCGAAGGGAGCGGAGAGTTATATACGGCTGGCGAAGGAGATTATTGAGAGGCAGCCTTCAGCTGTCAGCTCTCAGCCATCAGTGCAAACCTTAACCCCAGAGGACACCGAGGAACACAGCGGAGAGAAGGTGGAGGAGATTTCTGCGGCGGCGGGCGCGATGGACAAGACGGCTTAACCAGCTGTCAGCTATCCGCCGTCAGCTTTCAGCGTCCGGTGTATATTGATAAGCATCGATGTATAATATTTATGGTCGTCTATATACATTTACGAAGGGAAATGCCTGGGATGGTTTGAGGCTTCAGGGCTTCGATGACTAAGCTGGTGGGGCGAGGGAGAGATTTCCACGGAGAACAGGAATGACTACTGGCGCGGCGACGGAGAATACGGCGGGACAGAAAGAGAAATTGGAGAAGCGGCGGGCTTTGGGGCGGGGGCTGGAGTCGTTATTGCCACGGCCGCGAGTGGTGGCGGGGGGAGCTGCTTCCGGGCTGACTGGTGGCGTCGGCAAACAGCAGATTCCTCACTTCGTTCGGAATGACAAAGGCAATCTAAGCGAAAAAGCGAATTTCAGCGACAAACCTAATTTGAATGACATGGCTGTTTTGAAAGACGGCCCTCCGGAGGACAAGCCTCGAGGTGAGGCTGTGCCGGGGACGATTCAAGCTGTGGCTGAGGACGGGGTGATCGAAACTGCGCGGGCGGGGGCGCCCGCGCCACACGGCACTGCCGAGCTGGGCTCGGCTGGACAGCCGGGGGCGGCTGTCCCCACGTGGGGCTTGCCGGGCGCGGCTGCGCCCGGACCCAACGCAACATCCGTCCCCACATCGGATTCCGGTGCGCCGACGGCCGCGGACGAGACCATCACGATTTATGCGCAGGCGGAGTCGCGGATGCCGGGGAATCTTGTCGTAAATCTGGCGATTGCGGACATTGACAAGAATCCGTTTCAGACGCGGTATGTGGAGGATGACGAGAAGCTGGAGGAGTTGTCGGATTCCATCAAGGCGAATGGGGTGGTGCAGCCGATCATGGTGCGCCCAGGGGAGGAAGAAGGGCGCTACATTTTAGTGTTGGGCGAGCGGCGGCTGCATGCTTCGAAGAAGGCGGGGAAGACGCACATTCCGGCGCTGGTGCGGCGGGTTTCGTTGCAGCAGGCGGCGGAGATGACGATCATCGAAAACCTGCAGCGGGAAGACTTGAGTGCGCTGGAACAGGCGGAGGCGTTCCGGGTATTGAGCAAGGAATTTTCGCTCACGCAGGCGCAGATCGGGGAACGGGTGGGGCTGTCGCGGGAGTCGGTGTCGAATTACATGCGGCTGCTGAAGCTGCCGGTGCTGGTGATGGAGCAGCTGGCGCACAAGCAGATCGGATTCTCGGAAGCGAAGGAGTTGCTGAAGCTGGAGGATCCCGATCTGATCCAGAAGACGGCCGACTACATTGTGAAGAAGCACATGACGCTGGACCAGGTGGAGACGCTGGTGATGCGGATGACGGGGTTGCTCGATCCGGTGCCGGGGATGCCGGGACAGGTGGGCGATCGGAAGAAGAGCGGAGCGCGGTGGGTGGATCCGAATGTGCGGGCGGCGCAATTGGATTTGGAGAGGATGTTGGGCGTGCGGGTGAGGATCCGCGACCGGAAGGGGAAGGGGAAGATTGTGATTGAGTATCACACCGTGGATGATTATGAGCGGGTGGTGGAGATGTTGCGGGGACGGAAATAGCTTTTGGCTCTATTTGCTCTTAGAGGCGGCCTGGCGGCCGCCTTTGTCATTGCGACCATGGGAATCAGGATCGTTATCAGGTGGAGTGAAAGCGCGTTTCCGCGATGCTGCCTTCTTCGCAATCGTATCGATTTGGCTCGTAAGTGGGACATCCTCGGGCGGTGTGACAGAGAGCGTTTACTTCGGTGGTTCCCGCGGTGAGATGCGATTGGGCCGTCCCTACGGGGCGGTCTTATTTCTTTATTGGCGTCACCCGGCGTTGGAAGCGCCGGGACGACTCTTTCCGCCCCGCTGGGGCTCGCTCATCTTCTTCGGTCACCCACGGCTTGCGCCGTGGGCTGCATTCTTGCGCCGCTTTGCGGCTGAACTCCCATCGCCAAAACCATTCTTCCACGACTCACTTTTAGTACGTCTCTGAACTAGACGTAGGCGAACAGGGTCATGAAGCCGAAGTCCATGTGGAGTTGCTGGTGACAGTGGAAGAGGGTCAGGCCGGGATTGTTTGCCTGGAAATCGATTTCGACTTCTTGATAGCCGCCTACCATGACTACATCTTTGACGACTCCGCTCGTGGGATGGCCTGCAACCTTTGTCAGTTCGAAGGTGTGGCGATGCAGATGGATGGGGTGGATGTCGTCACTCGCGTTGCGCATGCGGATGCGATAGCGCTTGCCTTCTCGCACGTGGAAGGCGGGCTCGGCCATCATTTGATTTAGGGGATAGGCTGCGCCATTGATGGTCCATTGATTGAATCCGTCGACGGCGGCGTTTTGTTTTTCAAAGAGCATGGTGAATGTCTCGTCGGGCGGGGCGGAGGTTGCGGCGGGATTGCCGAAGTGGGCGTAGTTCCACTTGAAGGGAGTGGGGGGAAGCCACTGCGGTTTGCCTTGGCTGCCGGTGTATTCGACCACGATACCCATGCCGTGGTGACGGTCGTCGTCGTCGAGGTCTCCCATGATCCAGACGCCGGGGTGGTTCATTTCAACAATCGCGGAAATTCGCTCGGCGGTTCCTAGCCAGAGAACTGGAACGCGAACTGGTTTGGGGAGAGGATTGCCATCCATTGCAAGGACGCTGAAGGTGTGGCCGGGGAGGGCCAGGCTGCGAGTCTCGGTGGCGCTGCCGTTGAGAACGTGAAATAGCACGCGCTCGCCTGGCTTTACGTGCACGGGGTCGCCATGTCCCAACATGCGGCCGTTGATAGTGAAAGAGTCATAACCTACTTCGAATCCGTGAGGCATGCCTTTGGCGAGGGAAGCTTTCATCTTGCTCTCGCCGGACTCTTTGAGTTCGGGGACGGCTTGCGCGGGCGAGATGAAGTGCTGTGGCATGTCGCCGCCACGGCTTAGCGTGGGCTGAAACTCTTTGAGCGTGAGGAAGACTTCGCGATCGTAATTGCCGGGGTGCTGTTTGGGCTCGATGAAAACGGGTCCGACCAGGCCGCTGTATTGGCCGAGCGATAGATTGGCTCCGGCGCGAACGTGGGTGTGATAGAAGCGGAAGCCCGAGGGCTTGGGTATGAAGGAGATTCTGCGACTATCGTGGGGCGGGACGAAAGGGGTGCCCTCTTCGGCGGCTCCATCGACTTCAGGGGAAACCAGCTGGCCGTGCCAGTGCAATTGCTCGGGAGTGTCGGTGTCGTTGCGAAGATCGATGGTGACCTGCTCTCCTTCCTTTAGGCGAAGCAGAGGGCCGGGAAATTGGCCGTTGTAGGTAGTGACGGAGATGATGCGCTTGGGCGCGATTTCGAGGGGCCTGGTGGCGATGGTGAGCGTGTAGTCGGCGGGAGTGTCGCTCTGGGATTTGTTCTGGACAGCCGCCTGCGATTGGGCCGAGAAGAACGGAGGTGAAAGCAGAGTAGCCGCGGTTGCACTGGCTGCTTTCAGGAAGGCGCGGCGATGGGGGTTGAGGGGGGACATGACAGTTGCAATATATCGAATATCAAAGGTGGGATGAAAACTTTCCGGGAGCGGTTGGCGGTCGGAGTGATTTCTCGGTTTTGGAAAATGGTGAGGCGTACCGGAATGCGAGATTTAGGTTAGAGCAGGAGGGGCACTCCACGCGTGCAGGAGCGGGCGCTAGGCTGGGGGGACATCGGTGGGTGGTGTGGGAGGGTTCACTAGCGCGGCGACCGCCAAGGCTCGAAGGCTTTCGATGTGGGCTTTTAGGGCAGCGTGAAGTTCGGCGGTGGCGGTAACAAAGTCAGTACCCTCCGCTGTGATAGCGCGGGCGCACAGGGTTTTGATGAGCTCCGCTGAGGACATCGGCGTCGTGTAGGATGCCAAACAGAGGAGCCGATTGCAATACGGGAGATTGTGTAGAACTAGCTACTATAGGGTTTCACGGTCCCCATGTTGCTGGGTCGGATTGTCCCGGCTGAGTCTAGCTGATCTGGGTCGGGCGTCGACGTTGCAATTCGTGCTGGGCGCGGCGTATCGTGCGGTTGTCCAAACAAAGCTGGGCTGCGGAGGCACAACAACCTTTTCGCAAATCCCACTTCTCGCAAAGGACGCGAGAAATGGGGCACCCAACGTCCATTATTCAGCGGAATTTTCCTAGGTAGAAATTTTAATCGCACTTATGGGGGGAATTATGAATCTGAGGATCATGCGACATGTACAGGTGGGCGGGTTGGTGGTGGGGTCGGTGATCGGGCTGACGGGGGCGGATACAGGCACGTTGCCGCCGCCGGAGGCGAAGAAGGTTCCGCATGTCACCGAGGTGAACGGGCACAGGATGGAGGACAACTATTTCTGGCTGCGGGACAAGCCGAATCCGGAGGTGCGGGCATATCTAGAGGCGGAGAATGCTTATACGGACGCGGTGATGAAGCCGACCGAGGCGTTTCAGAAGAAACTGTATGACGAGATGCTGGGACGGATCAAGGAGACGGACGTCGAGGTTCCGTACAAGGAAGGAGACTACTTCTATTACACGCGGACGGAGGCGGGAAAGCAGTATGCGATTCGCTGCCGGCGAAAAGGCAGCATGGACGCGGCCGAAGAAGTAGTGCTCGATGTGAATGAGATGGCCAAGGGCCAGGTATTCATGACGGTGAATGAATATGCAGTGAGTCCGGACGGGAACCTGCTGGCTTATTCGTATGACAACACCGGGTTCCGGCAATACACGCTGGCGGTGAAGGATTTACGGACGGGGAAGACGCTGATCGACCATGCGGAGCGAGTGGGATCGGTGGTGTGGGCCAACGATAACAAGACGATTTTTTATACCCAGGAAGATGCGGTGTCGAAGCGGCAGTACAGGCTGTATCGGCACACGGCGGGGACGGCGGGAGCTGACCCGCTGGTGTATGAGGAGAAGGACGAGCGCTTCGATGTGTATGCCAACAAGACGCGGAGCGAGGCCTATATCTTTTTGATTTGCGGCAGTCATACGACGAGCGAGGCGCGGTATATTCCGGCGGACCAGCCGATGGCGGAGTTCAAGGTGATTGAGCCGCGTAAGCAAGATGTGCAGTACTATCCCGATCACAATGGGGATTTTTTCTACATTCGAGTGAATGACACGGGGCGAAACTTTCGGCTGGTAAAGGCTCCGGTGGGGGATCCGGGGAGCAAGAACTGGGTGGAGGTGGTGGCGCAGAATCCTGACGTCATGCTGAATCGTTTGGAAATGTTTAAGAACTTTTACGTGGTGCTGGAGCGGGAACATGGGCTGCCGCAAATTCGGGTGACGGATTTGCGCAGCGGGAAGTCGCGAGGGATCGAGTTTCCGGAGCCGGCTTATATGAGTAATGGCTACGTGAATCGCGTGTATGACACGACGGAGTTCCGGTATGCGTATCAGTCGCCGATCACGCCGCCATCGGTGTTCGCGTATGACATGGAGAAAGGGACATCAACTTTACTGAAGCAGAAAGAAGTGCCGGGAGGATATGACCGCACGAAATATGAAGTGGAGCAGATTTACGCGCCGGCGGCGGACGGAGTGAAGGTTCCGATTTCGGTGGTGCATCGCAAGGATGCGAAGCTCGACGGAAAAGAGGCGCTGTATTTGTATGGGTACGGGTCGTATGGGGTCTCGATTGACGCGGGGTTCAATTCGAACTACTTCAGCATGGTGGATCGGGGAGTGACGGTGGCGGTAGCGCACATCCGCGGCGGGGGCGAGATGGGCAAGAGCTGGCACGATGCGGGGCGCATGATGAACAAGAAGACTACGTTCACCGACTTCATTGCGTGCGCGGAGTATCTGGTGGGACATGGGTATGGATCGAAGGATCGTCTGGTGATTGAGGGGCGAAGCGCGGGCGGGCTGCTGATGGGGGCGGTACTGAATATGCGTCCGGATTTGTTTAAGGCGGCGCTGGTGGGAGTTCCGTTTGTGGATGTGATGAATACCATGCTGGATGAAACGTTACCGCTGACGGTGGGGGAGTTTGAAGAGTGGGGGAATCCGAAGGAGAAGGCGGCGTTTGATTACATGATTACTTATTCGCCGTACGACAATGTGGAGGCGAAGAACTATCCGGATATGCTGGTGAAGGCATCGTTTAACGACAGTCAGGTTATGTATTGGGAGCCGGCGAAGTATGTGGCGAAGATGCGGGCGATGCGGACGGATCACAATACTTTGATCTTGAAGACGAATTTGAGTCCGGCGGGACATGGAGGGGCGTCGGGGAGATATGACCGGTTGCACGAGGCGGCATTTGATTATGCTTATATTTTGAGGGAGATGGGGATTGAGAATTAGTTTTTTCTGCTTCTCGTCAGAGCATTCCCTACGCGCTACGAGAAATGGGGCAGCCTGCAGTCGAGCTTCGCTCGACCGGGCAGCCGAGGACGGTTGTCCCCACATAACCTGTCTTTAGATGAGGCCGGCGCGGACGCGGCGGAGGAAGTCTTCGCCGTCGGCTTTGGCCTGGGCTAGAATTTTTGGTTGGTTGCGGTACTCGAGGGCTATTTCCTGCAGGAAAAGTTCGACGGCATCTTTGGGCTTGAAGCCTTGCGTGACCAGCTTACGGATGCGCGGGGTGAAGCTGTCGGCGTCGTCGGCGGAACCTAAACGCAAGAGATGGTCGGCGCATTTGTGATCGCGGAATTTGGCCGCTGCCAGGCGGTCGAAGGCGGTCTTGGCTTCGGGATCGTTAAGAAGCGTGGGGAGCGGGGAATTCCATTCGCACTGGGAGCAGGTCCATCCATGGAAAGAATGGTTAGACGTCCAGATGAGTTCTCTGCCGGTTTTTCGTTGTAGGGTGCGACTTTCTGTAGTGCGATCCATGAGCTGGTTCCCGTCCCCTGCACTTGCAAGGCCCATGGGGAAATCCTCTCGGAATAGTACTCTAGAAATGGGAAGTTGGGGGGCGTGTCAAGAACGGTTCTGGGGCATGAGCAGCCGAACTTGCGCTCGGCCTGTCCGGCTCTGAGACCCGGACCCACATAAGCAGAAAGCAGATTCCTCGCTTTGCTCGGAATGACAGCACAACATAGGCAAATTATTTGGCGAAGAAGTAGTCGAAGGATTTTACGGCGGTGAATTCATCGTCTTTGATGTCAAAGACGGTGTAGAGCTTGGTGACGTGGAGGACGTCGTGGACTTTTTGGGTGAGGTTGAGGAGTTTGAGTTCGCCTCCGGCGTTGCGAACGGTGGTGAAGGCGCCAACGAGTTCTCCGACGCCGGAGCTGTCGAGGTAATCGACATCGGCGAGGTTGAGAATGATTTTCTTTTTGCCCTCGGCGACCAGGTTGCGGACGGCGGCGCGGAGAGTGCCAATCTCGGGGCCGAGGATGATGCGGCCATGAATGTCGAGGATGGTGACGTGGGAGACTTCGCGGGTGTCAATCTTCAGGGACATGGTTCGTACTCGCCCCGGGGGCTTATGGCGTGAATGGTAGTGGGTGCCGAGAGGCAAGTCAATGGAAAGTCCCCGGCGGATCGAGATCAGCGTAAGGATCTACCTAGCGCAACGTGCGACAGAGTGGCAGACGAGTTTCGCTCGGCCTGTCCGGGTCAGAGACCCGGACCCACACTAAACCGACCCACATTAACCCGGATCTGTATTTCTATGACAGGGTGCGGTCGGTCTCGATGGGGGCTGGATAAGAATCCGATTGGCCGTCGCGGATTTCCTGGATGGCGGAGGTGATGATGGGAGTGGGGTATTGGGGATGGCGGAATTCGAGGTGCATGCCGCGGCCGACGTATTGGAGCTTGAGCATGGAGCCTCCCCAGGTGGAACCCGCGATCGCGACCTGGACGGGTTGGGGACAGAATTCGGGATGGCCGGAGAGCAGGGCTTCGCTGCCGCCTAGAAGCACGGCAGTGTAGCAGTGGTTCATGGTCTGGATTTGAAGGACCGTGGAGGGAGGAAGATCGCCCAGATAGACACCACCTTCTATTTCCGACTGAATGATGCTGCGGTTCACTTCGTCGGCGAGGTTGGGGTGGGGGTTAAACATACGAATGACCGAAGATAAGGGTATCGGGTTTCGGGGGCGGGAACAAGAGTCCTCTAGGGCGGGGGTGGGAGCGGCAGAGCATGGCCTTTAGAGGAGGGTCAAGGAGTGGGGGTTGCAGAAAATTAAGAGGCCGGGAGCCGAGGCGGCTGTCCCTACGCAACCTGGACCGTGGCTGGCTTGGTCCTACTTGGGGCGTTGGGGGCGGAAGCCTGATAAAATACAAGAACAAAGGGGTTCCTGAATATTCATGCCAGTTCCTGTCTCACAGATGTGGACGGTGACGAGCTATGTGTTGCGGCAAAAGCTCGCGGGGCGGAAGCAATATCCGCTGGTGCTGATGCTGGAGCCGCTGTTCCGGTGCAATCTGGCATGCGCGGGATGCGGGAAGATCCAGTATCCGGCGCACATTCTGAAAAAAGATTTGACGCCGGAGGAGTGTTTCCGGGCGGTGGAGGAGTGCGGGGCGCCGATGGTGTCGATCCCGGGCGGAGAACCGCTGATGCATCCGCAAATCGGGGAGATCATTGAGGGGCTGGTGGCGCGCAAGAAATATATTTATCTGTGCACCAACGCGCTGCTGCTCAAGGAGAAGATCGACCTGTTTAAACCCAGCAAGTATCTGACTTTCAGCGTGCATCTGGACGGCCAGCGCGAGGAGCATGACCTGGCTGTGTGCCGCGAAGGGGGATACGACATCGCGGTCGATGCGGTGAAAGAGGCGTTGCGGCGCGGGTTCCGGGTGACGACGAATACGACGCTGTTCGACGGGGCGAATCCGAAGTCGGTGCGGGCGTTCTTTGACGAGATGATGGAGCTGGGAGTGGAGGGCATGATGCTCTCGCCCGGCTATTCGTACGACAAGGCGCCGGACCAGAAACACTTCCTGGGACGCGCGCGGACCCGGCGGATGTTTCGGGCGATTTTGTCGAACCGGAAAAAGAACTGGCAATTTAATTTGTCACCGCTGTTTTTGGAATTTCTAATGGGGAAGCGGACGTATCCGTGCACACCGTGGGGGATGCCGACTTACAATATCTTTGGCTGGCAGAAGCCGTGCTATCTGCTGCAGGATGGGTATGCGGAGACTTTTGCGGAGCTGCTGGCCACTACCGAGTGGAGCAACTACGGGACGGAGTCGGGCAATCCGGCGTGCGCGAATTGCATGGTGCACAGCGGATATGAGGCCTCGGCGGTGAATGCGACGTTCAGTTCGCTGGGCGGATTTTTGGCTACGGTGAAAGGGACGCTGTTCACGCGGTATCGCGATGAAGAGGCTCTCCGTCTTTTGGACGAGCCGCAGGCGGCGGTGCATCCGCTGGTGCAGATTGCGACGCCAGATGAGTCCATGCAGGAAACCCGCGCGTAGGAATTCATTTCTAAGGTTGAATCATGACAGGGAAAGAAGGCGGGCACATCGACCACGCGTCGGCGGAAGCTACGCCACCGCATGCCAATGCGATGAATCCGGATGCGCTGGAGGTGGCGCCGGGCACGGCGCATGAGCAGCTCGAGGGGTGGATCCCGGAACTGGCCGGCGAGGAGGAGCTGCGGGGCGCGCTGGAAAAGGCGTTTGATTACCGCGGGGATGTGACCATCACGCGTAAGGATGGGTCGAAGATCGAAGGATATTTGTTCGACCGGCGGACGGGCGCTTCGCTGAGAGAGTCGTATGTCCGGCTTTATCCGAGGAATTCGAACGAGAAAATCGCGGTCTCGTATGCGGAGATCGGGGCGCTTGCGTTCACGGGGCGCGATACCGCGGCGGGCCGGAGCTGGGAAGCTTGGATGAAGAAGTACGCGGAGAAGAAGGCGGCGGGCGAGAAGGATTTGAGCCTGCATCCGGAACCGCTGGACTGATTCTGCTTAACTGAGTTCTGATACTACCTGCCCGTGCAAAATCCTTTCTGCTCTGAATCCTCTCCCAAATCGCCAGGCTCCGTGTAATGTTCGGGATCATTGAAGAAGGACCCAGTCCCAGAGTGGAACCTTCAATAGGCAGACAGTGAGTGTAGGCACAGCGTCAAGGAATTGACCGTGGCAGAATGCTGGTGGACGCGTTCCTCACATGGGACGGCTCGCTGGAAATTTTCGTTGGAGGCACTCATGGAAGTCACAGTCGAACATCTGGGAGCGGTACAGTTTGAAATTAAGGCGCGACAGCACACGATTCCGTGCGATCAGCCAGCGGAGAATGGCGGATACGACGAAGGCATGACGCCCCCGGAATTGCTGCTGGCGTCGCTCGGATCGTGTGCCGGCTTTTACGCCGCGCAGTATCTCCGCAAGTACAAGCTTGCCACGGAGGGCACGCGGGTGCGTGTAACGGCGGAGAAGGTGAAGGATCCGGCGCGGGTGGACAATTTTCGGATCGAAATCGAAACGCCGGTCGAACTGAGCGAGCAGCATCGTGCGGGAGTGGAGAAGGCGGTGCATCATTGCCTGATTCACAATACGCTGCTGCATCCGCCGCAGATGAGGATTGAGGTGAAGCAGGCGGCGGTCGCGTCCAGGGGGTGAAGGCCGGAGGGTTTCCTGGAATTTGACGGGCACAGTTTCGGCTGCGGGCTTCTCGGTCCGTGGTGAGAGTTCAGGCGTCCCTACGGGGTGCCATTCATTTTCTTGCTGCGACTTACCCGCCAGTGAAACTGGCGGGCTATTTTCGGGCGCGCCTCCGGCGCTATTTGGGGGTTGTGGCGAAGGTCAGGCCGTCGATCAGTTCTTCTACTTCATCTTCCGTGCCGGCGATTATCGTGATCGGAGACGGCGTAGCCATGGGACAGCATGGCCAGGGTGGACTGGTGCATGACGCGTGTACCTACATCTTTGTGAAAGTCTCCGCGGACTAGCGTTTTCGTGCCGACGGCAATCTCATAGGGGTCTTCGTCCATGGCGAAACCCTGGGCCCTAGCGACTTCGGTGAGCGGGCCGAAATATTGGGCGGCATCTTTTAGTCCCGGGTAGGCAGCAGCGCTCTCGGCGGCGATGAGGATGGAGGAATTCACATCTTCGGCACGCGCTTCGGGAGGACGCGAGAAGGCTGCCAGCAGTACTTTGGCGCCGGCGCTTGAGGCGGCGGGGCCGGGCGGTTGGGCGGCGGCTGGAGTGTCTTTATCTTCCTCGCGCGCGTTCATTTCGTCGGTTCGCAGGACCCAGCCTTCGGGAATCTTGCAGGAGAGTGCGAGGGTCTTGTTGCGATAGACGCCATTGGTTACGGTGCCGGCGTCGAGGCCAGAGTCAAGAGGAGCGGCAGGCTTCTTGATGTGTTTCGCGGAATTCGAAGAAGAGGATGGCGACGAAGTTTGCGCCGGCGCGGTAAGAGAGAGCGACAACGCTGCCAGGGCCACAACGATCGGACGAAAAGACCTCCACCGCAATTCCATACTGCCATATTAACGGATGAGGCTCAGCCTCGCGGGAGCGCACGAAGAGAGCACCAACGCTTTAGGCTGCTCTGCCCATCACGGGTTGGGTGCAGTGGGCGCAGCGGCGCGCGTCGATCGGAATCTCGCTTAGGCATTCGGGACACTTCTTGGTCGTGGGATCAGGAGGGGTCTCGCCCCGGTGCATGCGTGCCACCAGCGCATTGACCGGCGTGACCACGAAGAAGTAAATCGCAGCGGCGATCAGGAGAAACGACACGACTGCATTGATGAAATCGCCTACGGGAAATGGCGTGCCGTGAATGGTGAATCCGAGATACGAAAAGTCCGGCTTACCCACCACCGCGGCGATGAACGGGGTCAGCAGGTCTTTCGTCAGCGCCGTGACCACGCCGCCGAAGGCTGCGCCAATCACCACGCCTACCGCCATATCCACAACATTTCCACGCAGGATGAATTTCTTGAATCCGCTTAGCATGACGGTGGCCCTCCGAAATTGAAGTGCTGGCCAATGTAAGGCAGAGGGGACGGGAGGTCAAGAGGCACGGACCGCCGGGAAACCGGAACCACAGGAGGCGTAGTGGTTTTTGGCTGAGATGGCGAGGGGAGGTGCGTGCCATTTCTTTCGCCCCTTTAGGGGCTTGGTACTTTCTTACTTGTTACCCACGGCTTACGCCGTGGGCTGCATTCTTTCACCGCTTCGCGGCTGGAGTCCGATTGCTTAGACTCCAGCGATTTATCCGAGAATGTTTCTTGCATTCGTCAGATGCGCATAGGCATGACGATGTAGCGGTACTTGTAGTCGTCGCCTTCGGCGGGACGGAATTGGCCGGCGGACTGGGGATCTTTCAGTTCGAGGCGCACTTCGCTGGTGCCAGCGGCTTTGAGGAAGTCGACCAAGTATTGGGCGTTGAAGCCGATGGTCAAGGGATCACCGGTGTAGGGAGCTTCGATGGAATCTTCGGATTCGCCTGCCTCGGTAGAGGAGGCGGAGATTTTCAATTCGCCTTTTTCCAGGCGCAGGCGGACAGCGCGCGAACGTTCGTCGGCGAACTGGGCGACACGGAGGATGGCGGAATTTAGTTCGTCGGAGTTCAAAGGGACGATCTTGCTGTTGTCCTTAGGAAGGACGGCTTCGAAGTTGGGGAATTGTCCGGTGAGTTGGCGCGAGGTCAACAGACGGCTGCCGATGCGGAAGAATAAAGTGGAGTCGTCTTTGGCGAATTCAATGGTCTCGGCGTCGGTGGAGTCGAGGAGGGACTTCAGTTCGTCCATCGCTTTTTTCGGGACCAGGGTTTTCATTTCGCCGGAGACGCCGTCGAATTTTTCGCCGGCGCGTTCACAGTGGGCGAGGCGATGGCCGTCGGTCGCGACCATGGTGATGGACTCGGGCTTCAGGAGCATCAGGGCGCCGTTCAGCGTGTAACGCGATTCTTCATTCGAAATCGCAAAACCGGTGCGAGCGATCAGGCCGCGCAAGACTTGGGCTGGAATGGTGACTGCGCCTGCGGTGGGAAACGCGGGCAGGCTGGGGAAGTTCGACTTAGCCATGCCGACCATCTTCGTATTAGAACGGCCGCAGCGAATGCTGACCCAATGATTTTCGAGTAGCTTGATGGTGATGTCGGCATCGGGCAAGAGCTTCACGTAGTCGTGAAGTTTGCGGGCGGGGATGGTGCAGGAGCCTTCTTTTTTAACTTTGGCATTGCACGAAGTGCGCAGGCTGAGATCGAGGTCGGTGGCGGTGAGCGACAGGCGGTCGCCGTTGGCCTCGAATAAATAGTTAGAAAGGATTGGAATTGTCGTCTTGCGCTCGACCACACCTTGCGTGGCGGTCAATTCCCGCAGCAACTCGAACTTGCTGACCGTGATCTCCATGGTTCCCGCGGCAACGGCGGCCTCCACCGGCATAAAGTTCGTCTCCCCGATACTGGCTACTTGCGCTGCTACTTTTATTACTACCTTATATCAAATACAAAACCTATAAAACCAGCAGTAACAGTAGGGCCTGCGGGAAAGTGGAAAACTGGGACAACTGGCCTGTTGTCACCGGGTTCCCGCCGGACCCTTGATGTTAGAAATCGGTCCCGAAGGTTGCGGAGGCGGCAGTGTAACTTGGCCGTGCGCCCGATTTCTTCCCTGTGTTACACAACTTCCACATCGCATTCACAGGCATCTCGAAGGAAGACTGGACTGGTCAGTGGAAAATTCAATCACGCACGCGATTCATCCGCCTAAT
Organism: uncultured Acidobacteriaceae bacterium; assembly: GCA_963707205.1. Classification (GTDB taxonomy): domain Bacteria; phylum Acidobacteriota; class Terriglobia; order Terriglobales; family Acidobacteriaceae; genus Sulfotelmatobacter. Next base: position 75,510 of record CAVPQE010000013.1, on the reverse strand, counting down.
TGCTCGGTCAGTTTGTTGATTAGCCTGTTCAAATCTTTGTCGTTCTTGCGAAGCTCCTCGATCTTCTCGACGGAGTGCAGGACCGTGGTGTGATGCTTGCCACCAAACTGGCGGCCGATTTCCGGCAGCGAAGCTTCGGTCATATGTTTGGCCAGGTACATCGCAACCTGGCGCGGATAGACGATGGCGCGCGAGTTGTTCTTGGCTTTGATCTCGACCAGGCGCAGACCGAATTGCTCGGCGACCATTTTCTGGATGGACTCGATGGTCACCTTGCGAGCCTGGGAGTCGATGAAATTCTTCAAGACTTGTTGCGCGTAGGGCAGCGTGATCTCGGCGCCAATAAGGGATGAGTGAGCGACCAGGCGGATCAGTGCGCCCTCCAACTCGCGAACGTTGGAGCGAATGTTCGACGCCACGTAGAGAGCGACGTCGGTGGGCAGAGTTACTTTTTCCTGCTCGGCTTTTTTCTGCAGGATGGCGACTTTGGTTTCAAGATCGGGGGGTTGGATGTCGGCAATCAATCCCCATTCGAAGCGGCTGCGCAGGCGGTCCTCGATTTCAGCCAGTTCCTTGGGGGAGCGGTCGCTGGCGATGACGATCTGCTTCATGGACTCGTGCAGCGCGTTGAAGGTGTGGAAAAATTCCTCCTGGGTGCGCTCTTTGCCGGTGAGGAATTGGATGTCGTCGATGAGGAGCACATCCATGTTGCGGAACTTATCGCGGAAGCTGGTCATCTTGTCGTAGCGCAGCGAGTTGATCATGTCGTTGGTGAACTTCTCGCTGGAGACGTAGCAGATGGCAGCCTGCGGCAGGCGGCGCTTGATCTCGTGTCCGATGGCTTGCATGAGATGAGTTTTGCCCATGCCGACGCCGCCGTAGAGGAAGAGCGGGTTGTAGGCCTTGGAAGGACGTTCGGCGACGGCCTGGCAGGCAGCGTGGGCGAACTGGTTGCCGCTGCCGATGACGAAGGCGTCGAAGGTGTAGCGCGGATTCAGTTGCGCGGCGCCATCCCAGTCAAATCGCGACTGCGATGGAGAGGAGGTTGCGGCCGTTGGAGTCAGGCCGCCGTCGTGACGGACCGGGGTTGCCGCGGGGTCATCCTCGGGAGTGACAAACTTTACGTCGTTGAAGCCGAGGCCCAGGTTGTCGATGGCTTCCTGGATGAGGTCGGCGTATTTGTCGCCGGCGTGGCGGAACTCGACCGTAGGAACGCGAACGAAAAGAATGCCTCCGCTGGAGTGGCTGTAGCGGGTGGGCTTGAGCCAGGTGTCGTAGGAGTGCCGGTTGATTTTCTTTTCCAGCGCATCGAGGATGCGCGCCCACGGATTCGGGGAGAGAGTTGTGCTCGGGACTGACATATATGAAATATTCACCAAGGCGCCCCGGCGGCTGGTTAGAGAGCGCCTGTTCAAAACTGCCGTTTTACGAAGTAGCTGGAACCATCAATTTTACTGCGGAAAGCGCCCGAATTACGGAGCGCGGCTGCTAAAAGCAAAAAGAATTTTAGAAGCAGGATCAGTCCGGCATAGTAGCACAAATTTTTTGGTTGTGTGGAAAAGTTCGGCGGGAATTTTTCCGCGAAAGATTATTCAGAACCCGATGGCAGGGTGCTGTCAAGTAGCGCGATGGTAACTGCCGCGAAGAAGGTGCAGCGCGAGCGCGCGTGATGGAGATCGCGCAAGTTGAAAAGGAAGGGGAAGGGTGCCGTCCCTGACGCGACTGGCATCATCTGCTCCATTTTTTCAGCGGTTTAATCTGGTCCCTCTTCCTACCTACACGAGCAGCTTGACGTCACCAAAAACTCCGTGTGCCTGTTGTAGCAACGTGATTTTGTCACCCTAACAGCAACATGAAAATGTCACCCTGGCGGAGCCAGGGTGTGTTGGAGTTTGGTTTCTCCGTAGTAGAGCGCGATGCGTCCATCGAGAGCGTGGTAGAGGTGGACCTTGGCGCCGGCGAAGCTGAAGCGGCGGCCTTGGGGAGGAATCTGGAGGCGACGGCCCTCCCACTGCACGACGTTGTCGTTGCTGACCACGCGGGGATGAACGAAACAGCAGATGCGGTCCAGATTTTCAGGGGCGGGACGCCAGGCAGTTGCGGTTTCCCGCGGACGACGGGCGAAGCGGCGATTGTAGTCGGCGATAAAGCGGGTCAGGACGGCATTGGCCGAGTCCAGATCGCAAGCCTGCGCCAGACGGAGTTCGCTGCAGAGGCGATCTTGCAGTACGCCCCAGAGGCGTTCGACGCGGCCTTTGGCTTGCGGCGAGCGGGCGGCGATGAAGGTGATGCCGAGTTGTTCCAGGGCGCGACCGAACTGAGTGGGATCGCGCTTGCCGGCGAGTTGCTCGGCGATGGACCAGGCGTCGTCGTTGCGGACGAAGATGCTGCTGCGATCGCCGTAGAAAGCCAGGGGGACACCGTAGCGGCGCAGCAGTTGGCGGAGCAGGGAGAGATAGCCGAAGGCGGATTCGGTGGGAAAGAACTGAGCCGCCAGGATCTTTCCGGTGGCGTCATCTTGCAGGCCCAGAGCGGTAAGCCCGGGGCCCCGGCCTTGGAGCCAATCATGGGGAGAGCCGTCGAGCTGGACCAGTTCGCCTTCGCGGGGGGAGCGCAGACGGCGCTGGCGATGGGCGGGAGCCCGGCGTTGGCGGGGCGATCCTAGGCCGGCCTGCCGCAATAAGCGGCGCAGAGTCTCGCGGCTGAGGCAGAAGCCCTCGACCTCGCAGAGTTTTTCGCAGAGGTGATGATCGTTGAAGCCGGCATAGGTGGTGCGGGCCAGACGCAGGATGGAGCGGCGCACCCGGTCGGGCAGACGGCGGGGACTGGGGCGCCCGCGGCTGGCGTGCGCCAGAGCCGCCTCCCCTTGTTCCCGCAGACGTCTTTTCAGACGACGGACTTGACGAATGCTAAGCGAGAGCAGTGCGGCGGCTCTGGCACACGCCAGGTCTCCTTTAAGACAACTGGAAATCACACTCACTCGTTGCAGTTCCTTTTGACTCAACGCGAACGTCCTTCCTCTCATGGAGTGACATTTTCACGTTGCCGTTAGGGGGTGACAGAATTATGGAGCTAAGACAAAAAACTCCGTTTGCCTTGCCCGCGACCGCAGACGGAACTACAATTGTGGGGCGCGTTCTCGTGGGTCTGTGGAATCTGCCCAGTGGTTACAACCATTATTTGTTCTGTGACCTCATACCTGTAAGTTAGGGGTTCTTTCGCACGTCAAGTTTCTCGGTCTCTATCATTTTTTGCCAAGCGGCCCGTATCGCAGGCTTCTTTAATTTCATTTAGACAGCTCCGAGGTCACGAGCGCAAATCCGTTATTCATTGAGGAGCATGCTATGCGTCGAAGTTTTTTTAGGCGAGCTGGCTGCGCAGCGGGATTGCTGCTTGTGGCCACCAGTTGGAGTTGGGGACAGACCCTCAAGGTTCGTCCACCTGCAGGACAAGACGCCGAGCAAGTAAAGAAGGACGCCGCCGCTCAAACCGCCGAGGCCCTGCCGGTTACCGTGCCGATGAGCGTCCCCTCAGGTACTCCGATTAAAGTAGCGCTCGATTCAGAAGTTCGCGTCCGCGAAGTCGGGCAGTCTATCCATGGCAAGACCACAGAGCCGGTTTATGCCTTCGACAAACTGCTCATCCCTGTCGGCACTCCAGTCAACGGAAGAGTGTCGGCAATCGATGCCGTGCCCAAGAAGATTCGAACTCTGCAAGCGATGGACGCGAATTTTTCGCCGGTGCGCGCGGTCCACGTACAGTTTGATGAACTCGTAATGCCCGACGGGCGCCGCGTTTCGATGCAGACGGTCGCGTCTCCAGCGCCAGACGGGGTCTTACGCTTTGTCCCCGCCAATGAGAAGGCGACTAAAACCAACAAGGTACAGGATGCGGCTGCAAAAAAAGTTGGCGCCACGCGCCAGCAAATCCGGCAGAGCTGGGCTGACCTGCAGAAGCAGATTCACGAGCCGGGAAAAATTCACAAGCTGAAACGCCTGGCAATCGCGCAACTACCAGTGCATCCCCAGTACATCGACGTGGGCACGAGCTTCAACGCCAACCTGCAGCGGCCCCTGGATTTTGGCACCGAATCCGTGCAGCCCGAGGCCCTGATCAACGTTGGCGCTCCGCCCCCAGCGGGAAGCTCGGTGCATGCTCGTCTGCTGACGCCGCTCAATTCCTCGACTTCACACAAAGGAGACGCCGTCGAGGCCTTAATTACCGAGCCTCTCGTCGCCTCCGATCATCTGATTTTGCCCGAGGGCAGCGTCATCCGAGGTTCCGTGATGCAAGTGCAGCCCGCTCGCCGCCTGGCCCGCAATGGACAGTTGCGAATCCTGTTTCACGAAGTAGCCCCGCCCAACGGCCTCGAACAGAAAGTCGTGACCAGCCTGGAAGGCGTCGCGGTAGCGAAAGGTGAACACCTCAAGCTCGACGCCGAAGGCGGAGCACAGGTCACGACCCCGCGTACGCGCTACCTGACCACGGGCATTCAAATCATGATGGCAGCAGCATCCGCGCATCCCGATGAAGACCGAGGCGGAGGCGGAGGCGGAGGAGGCGACGTTGGCGGAGGCGCAGCCAATGGCGCCTCTGGCTTTCGCTTCGTCGGCATGATCGTGGGCGTAGTCGCGCGCTCCCGAGTGGTTGCCACTGGATTTGGCGCTTACGGAGCAGCGAGTTCCATCTATTACCACTTCCTCGCGCGCGGCCGCGATGTGGTCTACCCGAAGGATATGGCGATGGTAATTGGACTGGGCGCACGCGAATCGAAGCCGAATACCGCAACCGTCCCTGAACATTCAATCGATGCAGCCGCTGTAAGAGACACACCCACCGGACAATAATGCGAGAAGGTTTCCGTACAGAACTTCAGCGGCTCACTTCGCCGTGAAGTCCGCGAACGCAGCAGTCTTGCCCATGTAAATCCGCAAGGTGCAGCGCATTCCGACATGGGCAAACGCAACTTCGAGTACCTGCGAGGGCTCATCCACCTGGGCCGTCTCCATGGGCGCGCGCGCAATGTCTTGCTTCTGATCGTAAATCGCACCCGGCGTGACGTTCTTATTCACCACCAGTGTCCAGTGATCTTTCGCTGGGATGGTGTAAACCGCGTAAGCCCCAATGGGAATCATGGAGCTCGCCAAAGAAAGTTGCGCCTCGGTGAACAGAGTCATGGGCGTCCCGCCCGGAGCCCAAGGCCGGCCGTTAATGGGTTTCTCTTTGTTTGCGGCAACTGCGTTGTAGCGCACATAGACTTGTCGCCCGTCATCCAGATTGCAGGTGGTCGTGGAAGTGGGAGCGCCGCCCGATTGCGCGGCCAGCCAAGGTGTCGACAATAACGATATGAGTACCGCTCTGCAGACGAGTGTCGCCGACATGGTTGGGGAAAACCTCCGCGCAAAAGTGTAGCCCCACAGTACGCTTTTGGGGAAGCAATTTAGGCGCGAAGCCTTGATTCTCGCTCGGATGGCCCGTTCGTCGTGGGTCTTCGGTGACGTTTCCCCGATCCCCGTCGGTTGCTACCGTGACTTGCAGGTACGGGTGCGTCAGGTACCAGCGAGGACGATCCAATCGAGGGTGATCAATGGCGAAATCAAAATTAAAGATTCTTTACGGCGAAGGGGATGAGGACGTATTGAAGGCGCAGGCCGCAACCATGGAAAAAGCCGGCCACACGGTGCAGCAGGCCGTGGGCCGCAAGGCTGTCGACGAAGCGATCAGGAAGAGTTCGTTTGACCTGGTCGTGCTGGGTGCAACCTTGACCCGCAATGATCGTCACCACCTGCCTTACATGGTCAAGAAGGTAAGCACCGAGACCAAGGTGCTTGTCATGCACGCCGACGGAAGCCGCCATCCCTATGTGGACGCCTGCACCGACACCGGCGCCAGTCTGGAGAACGTGCTCAATCGCATCGAAACCATGAATCTTTCCGGCACCATGCGAGCAGCAGCCGCAGCAGCCGCGGGACGCTAGGGTCGTTAGCAGTGAAGTGCCAGTTGCCGGTTTGGAAGGGGCGGCCTCATCAGCCGCCATTTTCCGTTTGCGCAGTCGCCAGGTCATTGTGTCTCGAACCATCCCCGGCACGAATCCCGTTAATCAACAGGTGGAACGGGTAACCGTTATTCCCGAATTTTTTGCGGGCACCAGCCAGTGGGGCTGAATGAAGTGGGATTCCCGGTATTTCGGAGTGGGATCCTCGCTGTAGGGAGTGCAATTCCAAGCTTAGCGAGTGATATCAGGGCGACGTCACCCCAGCCGCGGAGCGGCGAAAGAATGCAGCCCACGAGGCAAGTCGTGGGTGGGCGGAATTGAAAAGCGGAAGCCGTGAAGGGGCGAAAGAAAGATACGCAAGCAGGCACACGAACCTAATCAGTAATAGTGGACCATTTGCATCGCGCTCAAGCCCTTTGCAACCGCTTCCGAGGCCCAAACCCTCCACAAGTGGAAATCACGGCAACGTGTGCGGCGCCGGCTTCCCCGCCACCTTGTAGTCCTTGGGATACACGACCAGGCATCGCCGCATTCCTTCCCCTTCGCTCTCGGTCCGCAGGTCGGCTTCGTCGCGCAGCGCAAGATGAACGATCCGCCTTTCGCGCGACGACATTGGACTGAACTGGTACGGGGTCCCTGTCTTTCGCACCTTCTCGGCGGCAACCGTAGCCGCCGTCCGCAATTCCTGGATTCTCAGCGACCGTTGATTCTGGCAGTCGAACGAAATCTTCTCATGCTCGCCGGAAGGCAACCGCAACATTTCCAGGGCAAGCAGTTCCAGCGCGCGCAGTAGTTCTCCGCCACGGTCGAGCAGCAGCGCCGAGTCAGGACCGGCAAAATCCACCAGAATTTCCGGCTTCTCCCAGTCGCGGTTCTCCGGCAGCGGCGGATCCACGATGATGCGGTACTTCAATCGAAGTCCGCCGTGCGTGACCACGGCCTGCAGAAACTCATTGATCTTTTTGGCGGCAGCGAGTTTGTCGGGAATGGACATGGAATTCAGCTCTCAGCTCTCAGCCGTCAGCTTTCAGCTGGGCTGGTATAGGGTTTCACGTTCGTTGCAAGATCGTAGCGCAAGCCTTCTGCAAAACTTCGAACCGCTCGCGCGAATGATGGAGGCCTTAGCTGACAGCTATTTCTCCTTCTTCCGCGCCCGCTTCGCCATCATCTCGCGCATCTCCCGCCCTAGCGAGGTTCGGTTCATCACCGCTTGCTGCGCGATCGAAATCAAGTTGGATTCCGCGTAATACAGATTCAGTCCCGCAGGCAGGCGGAAGAAGATGAACCCCATCATCAGCGGCATCATCACCGTCATCATTTTCTGCTGCGCCGGATCCATGCCGGGTTGCGGCGTCATCTTCTGGGTGACGAGCATGCTGACAACCATGAAGATGGGCAACAAGAAAATAGGATCGGCCGCGGACAGGTCATGAATCCAAAGCCAGTGGGCGTGGCGTAGGTCGAGCGCAACCGCCAGCATTTTGTAATAAGCCCACAGAAACGGAATCTGGATCAGCATCGGCAGACAGCCGCCGGCCGGATTCACGCCTTCTTTCTTATAGAGCGCACTGATCTCCTCATTCATCGGAGCCTTGCGCGGATCCCGCAGGCTGTACTTCTTATACTTCTCCTGAATCGCTTTGATCTGCGGCGCCACGCGCTGCATTTTCAGCATCGACTTCATCTGCGTGATGCGCAGCGGCAGCAACGCCACACTGATGATCAGGGTCTGCAGCACGATAGCCCAGCCCCAGTTTGCAATTACATGGCGGTATGTCCATTTGAGCCACACAAACAACGGCTTGGCGATGATCCCAAAGAAACCGAAATCAACCAGGCCATTGAGGTCGTTGTCGGCGCCCGATACGCCCGGCACAGGAACCTTCTCCAGAACCTCCAGTTCCTTGGGACCAACAAAGATTCGCTCTGACGTGGGACCGTGCAGGTTGCCCACGGCAGCGCCCACCACGTCCACGTTCACCATCTCTTTCGAGTCAGCCTTCTGCGGATCGCGCGCTACCGACAACGAGTTGCGCAGCGTGACCATCTGGGCGGAAGCCGGATCGTCTGGTATGAATACAGCCGCGAAATACTGGTCGGTCGGCCCGGCCCAGTGGAACGGTCCCGGGTTCGTCCCACCGCCGCTGACCTTTTTTATCGGTACGCGCTCAATGTTTTTATTGAACTGGTAATCGATCGCCCCCGCGGCCCAGAACGCCGGCGTAACCTGATCGCCAAATCCCGACGGCCACGCGGGAAGCGCCGGAGCGGTGCTGCCTTTGTACGTCACACTGCTTTCCACCTTGACGATGTAGGTGTTATCGAAACTGAAAGTCTTGCGGACCGCCAGATCCTGGTCCGCGTATTCGAACGTGATCGTGGTGGGAGACGTCTGCTTGCCTTCGCGTGAAGCGACGTACAGCGCCGAACTGAGTTTGCCGCGCAGCTCTTCATCGTAAGTCCACAAAGAGAGTGGGTAGCCGTACTGCGCAGCCGCGGCGGGATTGACCATATCGAGCGGCCCGTTCTGCGCATCATTGTCGAACTTTTTCAGAATCCACGATTTCACCTGCGCCCCGCGATTGGTGAACGTGATCCGGTAGAGATCGTTCTCAATGACGGTCTCGGTTTCGCTCGTCGCCTGTTTGGTAATTCCTTTAGCGGAAGCAGTCGCTGGCGGAACGCTTGGCGCGGCTGTTGTAGCAGGTGCCGTGGCCGCACGCAGCGGCTGCGCCGGCTGGCTCTGCTGCGGTGGCGCAGCCGGCTGCGGAAAGTATTTCTTGAGCAACGGCTGGAATGCCAGCATCACGATAAACGTCAGCAGGAAAACCAGCATCAGTCGTTTCTCGCTGCCCGGTTCGTGTTGTGGATTTTGAATGTCTGGCAAAGTTACCGTTTCCTCAGATCGCCCCGCGTACTGGGGACGGGGAAGTTGATCGTTGTTCGTGAGCCGTATAGTCCTGGGGGATACCTTGGCATATCGCCGGGTGCGTCTTTTGCGAGACGTGGGATCTTTCCGGCTGCTTCACCACCGGGTCGTAGCCTCCCCTCGCCAAAGGATGACAGCGCAGCAGCCGCCACAAAGTCATCAGCCCTCCGCGCACGGTGCCGTAGCGCTCTACAGCCTCCATCGCATATTCCGAGCAAGTAGGAACGTAGCGGCACGCGGGCGGAAAAATCGGCGAGACAGCCCACTTATAAGCTCGCAGCAGTTGCAGCGTAACGAGTTTGGCCAACTGGCGCATATTCGGCTTCAGCCTCTCGGCTTCCGGCTTCCGGAACCTCGTTCTGCAGCGACGGACTGGTCCCCCATCTTGCCCGCCAGCTTCTGTTCTATAACTACGAAAGCCCGGCTGACTTCGTTCACCACCGTAGCGAAATCAACCGTCAGCAGCGACTTCTTCGGGTTGATGACCACGTCCGCACTCGCCCCCGCGGACGGACGCGTAAGCCGTACCGCTTCCCGCAAACGCCGCTTCATCCGGTTCCGCTGCACCGCCCCGCCCAGGGCGCGTCCTACGGTGAACCCGATGCGAAGCCCCGAAGGTGCAGGAACCTTAGCTGCTGGAGACTCAGCGCCGACGGCGCCGGGCACCTGCCGCTGCCAGTAGAACACGGTCATGGATGCCGAAAAGTGCCGCCGCCCCAGCTTGTACACACGCTCGAAATCCGCGTGACGCAACAGCCGCGCGTTGCGGGGAAAGGTGCCCTGGCCGGGTCGCGGCTCGACATCTCGCTTCGATTCTCCAGGCACACTGGCGGTCACAGTGACTCTAAATTTCCAGATCGCTATTTCCAGGTCACTATCGCAACATGACTGGCACCACAGCGGGTGGGCGCGGCGTTACTCTCCGCGCCACTGGCCTATTCGCGGAAACCGGGTTTCACCGAGACCCGCTTGCGCCCCTTGGCGCGCCGGCGGGAAATTACTTTCTTGCCGCCCTGGGTCTTCATGCGCACGCGAAATCCGTGTGTCTTCGATCGCTTGCGCCGGTTGGGTTGGAATGTACGCTTGGGCAAAGTAGCTCGCTCCTGATTCCTTCGACAGTGTTAGGGCAAACCACAAGTATAAATCACCCTTCGCATTACCGCCAAACCTGCAATCGCTGGTAACGTCAAGCCGCTTCTGTAAATACGGAATACGTCACCGAATTCTTCTTGTTTTTTCCCTTAGGGGCGATTTCTGCGACAATTCCTCATGCGCTATCTGCCGCTGGTGTTTCTCATCGCCGCTCCCGCTTGGGGGCAATCCGGGCCGCGAGTTCAGTTCTCGCATACTACTGAAAACTTACGCGGGGTCAGCGCGGTGTCACGACAAGTCGCGTGGGCTAGCGGCACACACGGGACTTATCTGCGCACGATTGACGGCGGGCGCACGTGGACTCCGGCGCTGGTGCCGGATGCCGGAGCGCTGGATTTTCGGGCGGTGGTGGCGTTCTCCGCCGATGCAGCGTTTCTTATGTCTGCGGGGCCGGGGGAGCAGTCCCGGATTTACCATACCAGCGACGCGGGGCGGCACTGGCAGCTTCAGTTCACCAATACAAATCCCAAAGGCTTCTTCGATGCGATGGTGTTCTGGGACTCGAAGCATGGAGTGGTTCTGGGTGATCCCATCCCGGACGAATTCGGAAAACCGAAGTTCGAAGTTCTGCTGACGGACGATGGGCAGAACTGGCGGGCCATTCCGCCTGCGCAACTGCCAGCTGCGACGGAAGGCGAGGGCGCCTTCGCAGCATCGAATACGTGCCTTGCGATTATGCGCGGGGGCTCGGATCGAAATATTTGGTTCGCAACCGGGGGTAAGATTGCGCGCGTGTTTCACTCTGCCGATCTCGGGCGGAGTTGGCAGGTTTACGAAACTCCTATGGTGCACGGACCGGACTCGGCGGGGATCTTTTCGATTGCCTTCCGCGACGCGACGCATGGGGTTATCGCCGGTGGAGACTACAAGCGTGCCAAGGACGACGGGCCAAACCTGGCATTCACCGAGGATGGCGGCAAAAGCTGGGCGCTCCCGCCACTGCACCCGCTCGCTTATTTTTCCGCCGTGGCTTATGACCGGAGAGTGAACGAAGAAGCGATTCGGGAAGGTTTGGTCGCGGGGAGCGAGAAGAAAATACGCGTGGAACCGATTCCTGCGGAACGACTCTTTATCGTCGGAGAGGATTTCGTCTTCGACTTGCGACCACCGAACAATCCACGGCGCATCGGGGGGAAGAAGAAGTTGGGGATTCGGTTCAATGCGGTGAGCGCTTATCCGGAAGGCGGGGCGCTGGTGGTGGGGCCCAAGGGGGCCATGGCGTTTGTGCCGTGAGCCTTGACCCAGATGAGGTGAAGAGGGTCGTGAAAGGGCGGGGGAAGCCCGCCGAGTTTTGCTCGGCCAGTCCGGGTCAGAGACCCGGACCCACACATGCCCAGCCACAGAAGCATGCTCGACCGGCCTTCAACCGCGTTACTAAAGGCCTATCCCTTCCTGTTCTTTTCATTCGGGAGCATATCAACGAAGATTATTAGGAAGATTAAATAGCTCTTATCTCCCCCAGATCGAGAACACCGTGAAAAACCTGTCTCTGGCAATTCTTGTTTTTGCGGTTGCGACTCTTGCGTCTGCGCAGACGCAGAGCCCTGTTTCCGGGACTACTGGGGTTGCGACGTCTGCGAACACGGTCTCGCGCACCACCAAGGCGGTGCATTATCGGCTGCAGGGCGGGACGACCAAGGTGGATTTTCAGGGAACCGATCTGCTGCAGCGCGCCTCGGGCGAGGCAAGAGTCGAAGGCAAGAAGACGAACTTCGAGATCGATGCGAAATTCCAGGGGCTGGAAGACGCCACGAAGTTTGGGCTGGAATTTCTGACCTACGTTGCCTGGGCGGTCTCGCCGCAAGGACGTCCGGTCAATCTGGGCGAACTCACGCTTGATCACAACGGCAACGCCCACCTGAAGGCGTATACCGACTTGCAGACGTTTGGAATGATCGTGACGGCGGAGCCGTATTTCGCAGTGACGCAACCAGGGAACATGGTGGTGATGGAGAGCGCCTCGGTAAGCGGCGGCGGCGAGAACATCGACGCCAAGTATGAACTGGTTACGCGGGGCACGTACTCCTCGACCAACACGCACATTCAGGATGCGATTTTCGGGATCGATCCCAAGACGCCGTTGGAGCTGTTTGAGGCACGCAACGCAGTGCGCATCGCGCATATTGCCGCGGGCGACAAGTACGCGAGTTCCATTCTGCCGAAGGCCAACCAGCAATTGATGCATGCGGAAGAGCTCTACCGGCAGAAGCAAAAGAAAGAAGCAGTGGGTGCTGCCGCCAAGGAAGCGACAGAGACGGCGGAAGAAGCGCGGCTGATGGCAGTGAAGCAGAAGGCGGAAGATGAAGCGCAGGCCGCCGCTGCTGCGCGTGAAGCGAAAGCGCGGGCGGATGCGGATGCGGAAGCCAAGCGCCGCGCGGATGCGGAGGCGGCTCGCGCCCAGGCGGAACAGGCTCGGGCTCAGGCGGAACAAGCTCGAGCCCAAGCCGAACAGGCTAAGGCGGAAGCGGAGCGCATGAAGCAGGAAGCGGTGGCCGCGGCGCAGGAAGCCGCGCGCCAAAAGGAAGAAGCGGAGAAGGCCAAGGCCGAAGCGGTGGCGCAGCAGCAGGTTTTGTCGGCGGAAACGGACAAGGCTCGTGCTGCGGCCGCGCAATCGGACAATCTGCGGCAGCAGGCGGAAAAAGAAAAGCAGGAATTGCGCGCCCGGCTTCTGCAACAACTGAATTCCATCCTGGCGACGCGCGATTCTGCTCGCGGGCTGATCGCGAATATGTCTGACGTGCTGTTCCGCAGTGGAAGCTTCGAACTGCTTCCCGGAGCGCGCGAGCGTCTGGCCAAGGTTTCCGGCATCGTGCTCGCGTATCCCAGCCTGCATGTTGCGGTGGAAGGACACACGGACAGCGTGGGGAGCGACGAATACAATCAGGATTTGTCCGAGCACCGCGCCGAGTCGGTTCGCGATTACTTTGTGCAACAGGGGATCCCGGCTAGCGCGATCGAAGCCCGCGGCTTCGGCAAGAGCGAGCCGATCGCGTCGAATGAGACGGCTGAAGGGCGTCAGCAGAACCGGCGCGTGGAGTTAGTGCTCTCCGGCGATGCGATCGGGAACACGATCGACGAGGCAAGTCCCAACCAGACCGCGTCCTCGGCACAGCGTCAGTAGACGGTTCTTGCGCGTATCTTTTCGTGAGCCGCGGTTCAGACCGAAATCTCACCTGTCGGCGTGACCTTGATGGAACTACTTCCGGCGGCAAAGCCGTGGAGGAGTAGGTTGTGGTGCGCGATGATCTGCGAAGCCGTAAGATCCGGAGTATCGCGTGTGAGGTGCGCGTCGGCCGCCAGCGTCACATCGTAGCCAAGCGTGACGGCACGGCGGCAGGTCGTATCGACACAGTATTCGGTCATACCACCCACAATAATGAGGTGACGAATCTCGCGACGCTGAAGTTCTTCTACAAGATTTGTTTCGAAGAAAGAGTCTGATGCCTTTTTCCTGATGACCGGCTCTCCTCTGAGCGGAAAAATCGAAGGATGTATCTTCCATGCAGAGGTTTCTGCTTCCAGGGGATGACCCTTCGGACCATCGTGCTGGATGAACAAGACGGGCATTCCAGAAGAGCGCGCCTTGCTCAGCAGAACGCTGATGTTTGATAGAACACGGTCCTGCAGTTCGGGCGGCATGAGTCTCACCAGACCGATCTGCACATCGATTATCAGCAGCGCGGATTTCATTGGACCCCGACAAAACTAATTGTACTGTGGAGAGTCTCTTGCCAACGGCCCGATCGCGTCGCTCGACTGTGATCGCAACTCTCGCCCACCCAGCGCTACACTAGTCCTGTTGCGCCACACGGAGGGATTCGATGACCGCAGATGCAACCAAACAGCTGACCAAGAACCAAGACCAGTCCTTGCGCAAACATCTTCTCGACCTTCTCGGAGGTGGGGGAGCCCATTCTAAATTTGAAGATGTGATCAAGGGTTTGCCGCCGAAGCTGCGCGGGGCAAGACCTGGGAAATTCCCGCACTCTCCGTGGATGCTACTCGAACATCTGCGGCTGGCGCAGTGGGACATGCTCGAGTTCAGCCGCGATGCCAAGCATGTTTCGCCGGACTGGCCGAGCGGATATTGGCCGAAGACGGAAACTCCGCCAAATGCGGCAGCGTGGAACAAGAGCATCCAACAGTTTCGACGGAACTTGGAGGCGATGCAAAACCTGGTTGCGGATCCAAAGACCGATTTGTTCGCGCGCATTCCGTGGGGCGACGGGCAGACGATCTTGCGGGAGGCATTGCAGGTGGCGGATCACAACGCGTATCACGTGGCTCAGTTGGTGGATGTGCGGCGGATGTTAGGAGCGTGGAAGGGATAGTCTGTGGGTGCGCCGTCTCCGAAGTCTGCGTCGTTGTTTTCTTTCGCCCCTTCCGGGGCTCGCTCCATTTTTCACTTGCCCACCCACAGCTTCGCTGTGAACTGCATTCTTTCGCCGCTTCGCGGCTTACAGAGCAGTTAGATCGCGATTCGTAGCCGGGACTCTGCGGTTTTTTGTGACTCCGTCTCTCCGTGGCGAGAACGAAGCTCGGGGCGTTTTCGGAACACGACTTTTACTCCCTCTCGCCAGCGTTCGTCAATGCCAACAAACTCCCAATCGATCTCAGGTGAGATGTAGCGGAGCAAGATGTCGGTTGCGGGATGGACGTGCAAAGCGGGAGCTACCAGGTACAGCAGCGGCTTGTCAGACGACAATTCGCGTCCTGGAAAATATCCGAAGCGGGGAAATTCTCCGCGAGTGTGATGCCACTCGACTCTGGACCAGTAATCCAGGCCCTGCAGCGGCAAGTGGATATCTTCGTCGGCCTTGAGTTCCACGACCGCTAGGCGGCCGTCGCGGGTGGTAGTCAACACGTCGAGCATGGCGCGGTCCGAGGCGGAGAAGGCGGGAACCTGCGAATAGAGCGAGTGGGGGTCCAGGCGCTCGTCGATTACGCTGACATCGGCGACCACAAGGGACTCCAACCAGCGTTCGGGGCGCAGGCGGAACAGGGGATGCTGACGCGGGCCGTAGGGGTGGCGAGTGTCGCGAATGGCGGAAAGGAGTTGCAGGAAGAACGACCAGTTGCGCTCCTCGAGAACGCGCTCTTCGGCGCCAACGCCGAAGACGATTTCCTGCTTGCTACGGAACGTCATTGCTTCGGCGCCCATGCGGGCGCGAGCGAACTCCAGGCCGCGCCAGCGAAAGGCAAGCTCGGCGGCGGAAAGCACAGCAACCTCGCAGTTGGGCAGGATGCTATTAATTCTGGCAATCGACTCCGCGAACCGTTCGAGTGCGGCGGTTTCGTTGGTCGCGTGTACCAGGCGCGTGGCCACGTTGCCGCGGTCGGTGCAGTCCATTTCCACTAAGGCGTCGTGGCGCTCGTCCAGTTCAAACAAACTCCACTTGGCGGCGGCGCGGTTTAGATTGGCCATGCGCTCGCGGACGAGCGCGGAACAGCCGTGCGGGACAAACAAATGGAGGCCTTCGACCAGGAACTTGCCCGCTGAGGAATGACGGCATGCTTCGAGCCAGAGGATGGCGAAGGTGAGGGAGGCATCGACCGACGCCTGAGTTTCCGAGGCGTTGACTCCCAGAACGGCGAAGGCGGACTGGCCATGGCGCAGCAGTCCGCGGGCATAGATCGGGCCAAAAGATTTTTCCAGATCGATGGCGGTCGTGAGACGGGTGATGGCAAAGCTGGGAAAGTGGCAATCGAGGGCGCGGCGCAGCTTCTGCTCGTAACTAGTCCGGGCGGCCTTTTTTGCGGATGGCGAGCGGCGGTCGCGCTCTCGGCAAATTTCCAAACGGGTGGGACGCGACTGCCCGAGGCGCTGCACGGCCAGCTTCAAAATGCCGTTCTTCACTTCGGCGTCCAGCACGCGGCGCACGGTGTTGCGCTCCGTCGACCACAGGTGCAATAGGCATTTGTTGTGATCGCCGGAGATCGAGTATTTGGCTTGGCCCAGGTCGAAGGCTACGGCACCTTCCTCAAGGACGACCGCGCCCGAGGCTTCGCTGAGAAAGTCCTGCACCGTGCGGGTAAGGGCATCTGGGGTCACGAGTGAATTGTCCACATCGGGCGTGGCGGAGTCTGTGACGAGTGACCATCGTCATCGGCGGGTATGTGGAAGAGTTGGGCCGAGGGGGCCGTATCGGATTGCGTATGGGATAATAGATCAAAGGGGTTGCCAGTCTCCGAGTCTTCGCTGAACTCGCCGGCATCTAATTCACGTGGATAAACAGAGCTTGGATAAACAACGATTTTTCTTCGAACACTACGGCCTGACCGAGAATGATCTGGAACGCTATCTGTCGGCCGCTCTTTCAGCGGGCGGCGATTACGCCGACCTCTACTTCGAATATCTTTCGTCCACCTCGCTGATGGTGGACGAGTCCATGGTCAAGTCGGCATCGCAGGGCATATCCGCGGGATGTGGAGTGCGGGTGGTTTCCGGGGAGCGGACGGGCTACGCGTACACGGACGATCTTTCGGCGGAGCGCATCCTGCATGCGGCGCGCACGGCGGCGTTGATTGCCAGCGCTCCGGCGAAGGCGACGGTTGCTGGGTTTCAGAAAGCTGCGGCGCGGAGTTTATATCCAGTGACGCTGCCTTCGGTGGACGCGGAAATCAGCGCCAAGGTCGAGTTGGTGATGCGCGCGGACAAATCGGCGCGCGCTTACGATCCGCGAATTCAGGAAGTTCGGGCGAGCTATGCGGACGAACTGCGGAACATTCTGGTGGTTGGGTCGGACGGAACTCTTGCCGAAGATTCGCAGCCGCTGGCGCGCATGAACGTGTCGTGCATCGCGAAGACCGAGGGGAACTCGGCGCGCGGTTCGTCGGGTGGTGGGGGACGCGTGGCGCTGGATTTCTTTTTCGGCGAGAAAACTCCGGAATTTTTTGCGAAGGAATCAGCGCGGCAGGCGATTTTGCAACTGGATGCTCGCGAGGCTCCGGCCGGAGAGATGGAAGTGGTGCTGGGGCCGGGATGGCCGGGAGTTCTGCTGCATGAGGCCGTGGGTCACGGGCTGGAAGCGGACTTCAACCGCAAGAAGACGTCGGCCTTCGCCGGGCTAGTAGGCAAGCGAGTGGCGAGCGAGAAGTGTACGGTGGTCGACAACGGGACGATGCCGTGGCGGCGCGGGTCGCTGAACGTGGACGACGAGGGCGAGCCTACGCAGGAAACCGTGCTCATCGAAAATGGAATTCTGAAGGGATATCTTAGCGACAAGCTTTCCTCGCGGCTGATGGGCATCTCCGATACCGGCAACGGGCGGCGGGAAAGCTACGAGCACATTCCGATGCCGCGCATGACCAACACTTACATGCTGGCGGGGCAGGATGATCCAGGAGATATTATTCGCTCGGTGAAACGCGGAATTTATGCGGTGAATTTTGGCGGCGGCCAGGTGGACATCACCAATGGAAAATTCGTGTTCTCGGCCTCTGAGGCTTACATGATTGAGGACGGACAGATCACCGCGCCGATCAAGGGCGCGACGCTGATTGGGAACGGGCCCGATGTATTGACGCGAGTGTCGATGGTGGGCAACGATCTCAAACTCGATGAAGGCGTGGGCACCTGCGGCAAGGACGGACAGGCCGTGCCGGTGGGCGTGGGAATTCCGACGCTGAAAATCGATCGGCTCACGGTGGGCGGGACCGCCAGGAAAGATCCGGGCGGGTTCATGCAGTAAGGCTTTTCACCTCGGAGACACGGAGTCACGGAGAGAAGCAAAATAATCCTTGAACCTTCAGAGCTAGGGGCTTTTTCCGCGCTTGTTTTTCTCGGCGTCTCTGTGCCTCCGTGGTAAAAAATCTATGTCTTCTACTCAAGTTGAAACTCGAAATCCGAAATTGGAAACCGATTTGCGCGAAATCGCGCAGGACATTGTGCGGCGCGCTATGTCCGGTGGCGCCACCGCTGCCGAATGCGTGGTGCGCGAAGGCGACGAATTCTCTACGCTGGTTCGACTGGGGCAAGTCGAGACTCTGAAAGAGTCGGGGTCGAAGTCGATCGGCGTGCGCGTGTTCTTTGGCCAGCGCGCGGCCAGCACGTACTCGAGCGATTTTTCCCGCGCGGGACTCGACCGCATGGTGAAGTCCGCATTGGAACTGGCCAAGATTACGTCGGAAGATCCGTTCGGAGGCATTCCCGAGGCCTCGCAACTGGGGGCGCTGTCCGGCGATCTCGATCTTTATCATGAGGACGTTTATTCACTGGCTGGGCCGGATCGCATCGACTACGCTCGGCGTGCGGAAAAGGCGGCTCTCGATTTTGATCCGCGAATTAAGAACTCAGAAGGTGGATCGTTTGACGCCGCTACCGGGCACAAGGTTTTGGCGAATTCGCATGGGTTTGTGGGGGAATATCGGCGGTCGTATTGCTCGGTGGCTGCCGTGCCGATCGCACAGAACGAAACCGGCGCCATGCAGCGCGATTATTGGTATTCAGTGGCGCGAACGCTGAAGAAGCTCGATGCGCCAGAGAAGGTTGGCAAGATTGCGGCGGAGCGCACGCTGCGCCGACTGGGTGCGCGCAAGGCGAAGACCGCGCAGGTGCCGATTGTTTTCGATCCCATGGTTTCCACTTCGATCCTGGAGCACATTTTCGAAGGAGTGAATGGGGACTCGGTTTACCGTGGAGCGTCGTTTCTTGCCGGCAAACTCGGACAGAAAATTGCGGGCGACAACGTCAACATCATTGATGATGGGACCATCACCGGAGGCTTCGGCACGAGTCCGTTCGATGGGGAAGGCGTGCCTACGCGGCGCACGGTGGTGATTGAGAATGGCGTGCTGAAGTCCTATTTGCTCAATACCTATACCGCCAAGAAACTTGGCTTGCAGACCACGGGGAACGCTTCGCGCGGCCTAGCCGGGACGCCGGGAATCGGGCCGGGGAATTATTTTCTGCAGCCTGGCTCCAAGACCGCGAAGGAATTGATTTCGGGAATCAAAGAAGGGCTCTACGTTACGGAATTCCTTGGGCAGGGCGTGAACCTGGTGACCGGCGATTATTCTCGAGGAGCTTCGGGGATGTGGATTTCGGGTGGAGAATTTGCGTATCCGGTGGAAGAGATCACGGTGGCGGGGAATCTGAAAGAATTGTTTTTCAATATTTCCGAAATCGCCAATGATCTGGAGTTTCGCGGGTCGGTGGCGGCCCCGACGATTCGTGTGGACGGATTGACCGTGGGCGGCGAGTAGCCCGGACATCGTCTGACTGTCGCAAACATGGTAAGAGGCAGAGCGGCGGCTAGGGCGACAAGCTTCCTCCCTTCGGTCGGAATGACAGAACTCGCGGCGTAAAAGATGAAATTCGCCAAAATCGTTTTCTGGATTGCCGGGATCTGGGGCGTTTTGGTCCTCGCGCCTCTTTATTTCATGTTTGATGTGATCGGGCGGCAGGATCCTCCGGCGATCACGCATCCCGGCTTCTATTACGGGTTCATCAGCGTGGGTCTCGCATTTCAGGTTGCATTTATAGTGATCGCCCGGGATCCGGTGCGCTTGCGGCCCGTGATGATTCCTTCCGTGCTTGAGAAGTTCGGATACGGCGTTTCCTTGCTCGTGCTCTACTTGCAGCACCGACTGCATGCGTCGGACTTAGTGTTTGGCGGAGTTGATGTGCTATTCGGAGTGTTGTTTCTGGCGGCATTCTTCCGGACCGCGACTTAGTCTGAATCCGCTGCAAGCCAACGGTCCGGTTAAAATCGACAATCAAAAAACATCGGCCTACAATTCCTTTCATGGGCAGCCTGGGACAGCCAACGCCGGTCGCTGAGGAACGCGACTCCAGCCGTTTGATTATCGGGATCGCCGTGGCTGTGGTGATTGGGGGCGCTCTCGCAGCCGCGTTTCTGTTGCGGCAGCCGCCGAAGACCGTGAAGACGGCGTCGCCTTACATTGCCAACCTGAAGCTTTCGGATTTCAAGATGAGCGCGGCGGAGAATTTTATTGGGGCCACGGTCAGCTATGTCGACGGCACCATCACCAATAGCGGCGACAAGACGGTGACTCATGCCGTGGTGGAAGTCACGTTTAAAGACGATATGGGGCAGATTGCCCAGCGCGAGGAATTGCCGCTGCGCGTGCTCAAGACGAGCGGAGCGTACCCCGACGCTGTGGACCTTAGTGTTTCTCCACTCCCGCCGGGGCAGACAGACCACTTTCGCCTGACCTTCGACAGCATCTCGGCGCAGTGGAACCGGCAGTATCCGGAGATACGAGTCACGGATGTCACGGTAAAGTAGTTGCTTGCCTCTCTTTCCGTTCGTTCCCGCTACAATGAACCCATGCCTGAAGTGAAACCGTTTCGGCTGACGGAGTCGGTGAAAGCTGCGGGTTGAGCGTCCAAGCTGAGTCCGGCGGCGCTGGACACGGTGCTTGGGAAATTAGCCCGGCAACAGGATCCGAACGTTCTGGTCGGCTTCGATCATGCCGACGACGCCGGAGTGTATCAAATCGCACCGGATCAGGCCCTGGTGCAGACCGTGGATTTCTTCACGCCGATTGTCGACGATCCTTATACGTTCGGGCAGATCGCGGCCACCAATGCGCTGAGCGATGTATACGCCATGGGCGGGAAGCCGCTCACCTCGCTGGCTCTGGTGTGCTTTCCGGAGAAGGCCGATCTGGAGATTCTGGAACGCATTCTGGCGGGCGGATTGTCGAAGATGATCGAGGCGGGATGCACCGTGATTGGCGGGCACAGTATTCGCGACGAAGAGACCAAGTTCGGATATTCCGTCACGGGAGTCGTGCATCCGAAAAAAGTCTTGGCCAATGGCGGGGCCAAGCCGGGGGATTCGCTGCTGCTCACTAAGGGAATCGGGACCGGCGTGATTTCCACCGCGATCAAGAAAGGCAAAGCCGAGGCACCATGGATTGACGCTGCAGTGCGGTCGATGACTACGCTGAACAAGCGGGCTGCTGAGGTGATCACGAGTGGCGATTTCCAAGTGCATGCCATGACCGATGTGACTGGATTCGGTTTGATTGGACATGCGCGCGAGCTGGTGCTGGCGTCGGAAGTGTCGATCCGAATTTCTGCCGGAAGCATTTCGCTGCTCGAGGGGGCGCTGGAGTGCGTTCGCGCCGGTTACATCCCTGCTGGACTCAAAAACAACCGGGATTTTGCGGAGTGCCTGGTGGAGTACGACGACGGAGTTCCTGAGGATGTGAGGGCGCTGCTGTTCGATCCGCAAACTGCGGGAGGGCTGCTGATTTCTACGCCTGACCGGTCATCGCTATTACTGGCTCTTCGCGATGCGGGAATCGCGGCGGTGCGGATCGGGGAAGTTTTGCCCAACGCAAAACCTGGAATCCACGTGTCCCGGTAGCCCACGCGGGCGGGGGCGCCCGCGCCACATAATCAATCAATTCGACGCACCCTGCGATGTTTCCCCAGCATCTAGTAGGTTTCCGCTTCGTACTCATTGCAAGGCAGGTGTCATAATGCAAATTCGCGAGCTTGGTCACAGTGGGCTTAAAGTCTCGGCACTTGGGTTGGGGTGCATGGGGATGTCGGAGTTTTATGGCGGGCGCGATGATGAGGAATCGATTGCCACTATTCACCGGGCGCTGGAACTCGGAATCACGTTTCTTGATACGGCAGATGTGTACGGGCCGTACAAGAATGAGGAACTGGTGGGACGAGCCATCAAAGGCAAGCGCGGGAAGATTGTGCTGGCCACGAAGTTTGGGATTGTTCGCGACCCGAGCAATCCGAATGTGCGCGGAGTCAGCGGCAATGCGGATTATGTTCGCCGATCGTGCGAGTCGAGTTTGCGCCGGCTTGGGGTGGAGACTATCGATCTCTATTACCAGCACCGCGTCGATCCCAACACGCCGATTGAAGAGACGGTTGGCGCGATGGCGCAGCTCGTGAAGGAGGGGAAAGTGCGGTATCTCGGCCTTTCCGAGGCCTCGGCACAGACGCTACGACGCGCGGTGAAGGTGCATCCGATCGCGGCGCTGCAGACAGAATATTCTTTGTGGACGCGGGATCCGGAGAACGCGATTCTTGATACGTGTCGCGAATTAGGGATTGGATTTGTGGCTTACAGCCCTCTGGGGCGCGGGTTTCTGACCGGGCAGTTTCGACGCTTTGAAGACTTGCCTGCGGATGACTATCGCCGGAACACGCCGCGCTTTCAGGGAGAAAACTTTCAGAAGAATCTTGATCTGGTACGGCGCGTGGAAGAGATTGCGAAAGAGAAGGGGTGCAGGCCGTCACAGCTGGCCTTGGCATGGGTGCTGACGCAGGGGGATGACATTGTGCCGATACCGGGGACCAAGCGGCGGAAGTATCTGGAGGAGAATGTTGGTGCGGTTGCGGTGAAGCTGACGAAAGAAGATTTGCGGAGAATCGATGAAGTGTTTCCGCCGGAGGCAGCGGCGGGGGAACGGTATCCGGAGCACATGCTGGCGTTGGTGAATGGATAAGGCGGGAGGCCGCCCTCGAGAACCCCACGCTGCAAAATCGCTCGGAGGCATCAATCCGCCGAAATCTTGTCAATAGGCAGAAACTACACGATTGGGCTTAACTCCGTGAAAGCAATCACAATATAAACCGGCCAAGCGCTTCCGGTTTACCCCCTCCAATTTGATATTCTGAAACTATAGAGACAATTTATGGTCAAGAGGCGCGATCTACAGGTCGCGCCTTTCTTATTGGGCGAACTGTGGCCAAACCTGCTCGCGTAGCGGCGGATGCAGCTTGCCCTGAGCAACGCCGAAGGGTCCGCCCGCCAGAGCGAAGACGAAGGCAGGCGAGCCAGAGCGAAGCAGCAGTGGAGATGGGCCAGGGGATGGAGCACAGGGATGAGTACCGGGAAAAGCAGTAGACAGAACGACTGGGAGCGATTCAGCAACTTCAAACAGCGTGGCGAATGGGTCGAGCTGCAGTTCATGGCGCAGGCGGCGCGCCGCCGTTTCGCCATCAGCAAGCCCTGGGGAGAAACCCAAGCCTACGACGTCGGCATTGAGTACGCCCCGAACTTTCTCCGGGTGCAGGTTAAATCGACAACTTACCGCATGGGCGCGGGATATCTCTGCCAGTTCAAGCCCAACCACAAAAAGAAGCGCGACTACTCTCTTGAGGAAATCGACCTGTTCGCCGCGTACGTGATTCCGGAAGATGCCTGGTACCTGATCCCAGCGGTCTTACTGCTGGGCAGGCGAAGACGCACCATGGCCATGCTATGCCCCATGCGCCCACCGGCAAAGAAGGCCAGCTATTGCTACGAAGGCTACCGGGAAGCGTGGAACATGCTCAACAGGAGCCGAACCGAACTGGCGCAGCTTTCGGGCATTGTGCCCAGCCGGAGGGCGAAGCGGCGGAAGTATCTCGCAGAGAACGCCGAGACGCGGTGAAGCTCACGCGCAAGAAGATTTGCGGCGGATGGACGAAATGTTTCCAGCGGAAGCAGCTGAGGAGTCGATGAGTCTAATGAGGATTTTTCACCAATGATTGAGCTGGGCCCTGCCTCAATGCCGAGGCCCGAAGTGATAGCTGGCTTAAGTGGTCGAAACGGACGGCTTCCCGTCAACCAACCGGGGCTCGGCGGAAAGATCGCACCCAGCTGATTCGCGATACCTTTCACCGCAATGTCCGGCGCTGACCCGTGGACCGCCTCGTACAAGCCAACCGGACCCGCGAAGCTCGCCGAAGCCAGCAGCCGAGAGAACCGATAAGGCCACCCGCCTGATCCGAAAGAATGTCGCCAAACATGTTCTCGGTGAGCACAACATCGAAGTCTTTCGGACGCGGCACCGGAGACATCGCGCGGGACTCCACTTCCTGAGGATGACAGTGGGTTGAGAGGGACCACCGCTACGGCAATAGGCCGAAGACGGCTACGCCGTTCGGCGTGCCTACGAAGACTTTGCCGTTCACGATCATTGGCGTTATGAATTTGTTGCCGGCGCCAAACTGATCGCGGCCACCGCTGGCCTGGTTGCTGTTGTAGAGCTCGTTCAGATTCGTGGCATCGTAGGCATGCAAGACTGCCGGGGTTGTGTTCTCGACGGCCCACACGATGGCATTGCTCGTGCCATTGGCCGAGATGCTCGGGGTAGCTCCGGGATAAACGAAGATGGTGGCAGATTTTGCGGTAGGGTTGGCCGTCAGCTTCGCGTTGCTGAAGGTGAAGGCCTCGATGGGGCCTCCCGATGGTCCGTAGTAGACGGTGTTGTTGAAATAGGCGGGCGTGGAGAAAATGAGGCCCGGCAATACTCCCGCAACTTGCTGATAAATGTCGCTGTTGTTCTCGCTGGACTTGCCCATGGAGTCGCGATTCACGAGGTAAATGGTCGCGTCTTTTCCAGCACCGATGGCCAGATGGACAGTCTGACCCGAGCTATTGAGCAGATCTGGCAGCACGACCGCGCCGCCGGAACCGAGGTCGTAGTCGGTGGCGTTTTCCGCTTCCTCATTGTCCATCTCGAAGTAGTCCGCCACGGACAGGCCCTTCGACGAAGTGGAAAGCTCCAAGAATGCGTTGCCGTAGTCACCCTCGCTGGGAAACCCGCTGGGATTCAATGTGGAGTCGAAGGTGCCGTTGGCATCGAGAAAGTAGATGTTGCCCGAAGCGTCGGCGGATAGCCCTGCTCCAGACATCCAGATGGCTCCTTCGTTACCATTCGGCGTCACATTCAGCACGCTCGCCTGGGCCAGGGTGGATTCGCTGTAACCCATGATCCATCCAGTGTAAGGGCGGACGTCGTAATGCGACGCCCAGCCCATATAGATGACTCCATTCAGCAACAGCAGCGCAACGCGCTCGCGGTACTGCGAAGGATCGAAGACCACACTTGTGCCGTTGCTGTTGTCGCCGGTTCCCGGATAGGTCGCCTGAATATCGACAGGTCCGCCGAACAGTTCTGTTCCCAGCGCGAGATCGAGTGCGTGCACGCGCTGGTAGTAAGTCGTCGCACCGTTTTGCGTTAGGGCCGACGAAGCCACCACATAAACCGCACCATCCGGACCACCGGTGCGATCAATCACCGGCGTGGCGTTCACTCCGATCCCAGGATTTGTTGGGTAGGGCGGATCGGGTGAGGCGGTCTCGCCGGTCTTCAACACCAAAACCTGCCAGATTGTCGCGCCCGAGTCCGCGTCGAAGGCATAGACTGAATCGTTCTCCGTGGCGACGATCAGCAGATTGTGCTTGCCATTGCCCGGAACTGTAACATTCGAGGCATAGAGCGGTTCGGCGTCAACCAGGCCGTCTACGGGGTAAAAGGCGAGTTTGCCGAACTTCGCGGAATTCACGTTGCTGGGGGTCAACGTGGTTTCTGTGAGGTTCTGTCCGGTACGCGCAACGTCGTTGTGATAGGTCAGTACATCGGTAGCGGCGGGCGCATTCACAGACAGAGTGGCTGCGTTGCTGGTTACGCCTCCTCCGGAGTTGCTGACTACAACGCTGTACCTCGAGCCGTTATCGAAAGTGGAGGCTGGCGGTATCGTGTAGCTCGCAAAGGTCGCGCCGGCGATCGGCGTAGTTCCCTTCTGCCACTGGTAATTCAAAGGACCGGAGCCCGTCGCCGTTACCGAGAACGTAGCCGTCTGACCTGCCACGACGCTCTGGTTCGAGGGTTGGGTCGCAATTTTTGGACGTGTTCCTCCGCACGCCGTCAGAACTGAACTAAATATAAGAAAACACCATCCGCTGCGTAGCGCTTGCAAATTGTATCCCCTGTGCTCATTCGCCCCCTACAGCCGGATGCACTCAAAAAGTAATTTACTGTAGCAAATGGCTTCCCATTTTGGGAAGAGGTTGACAAGTAGTGACCGGCGGACATGTCCTCCCGGCATCGATCACACCAAGCGCTTGGATTCTGCTACTCTCAACCGCGCACATGCGCGCTGCTGCCATCCTCGGGGGGGCTGGCCCACCCAACTTAGGCTGCCCCGCCCTGCGCGGTTTTCGCAGGGTGGGCACGATGCTGCCGAAGCCAACGGTCTTACCCGGAGGTTACACCAGGTCGTGCGTCTTTCCGCCCAAATCTCCTGGGCTATCAGCACGAATACCCAGCCTTCGAGAATCACGAAGGCTGGAGCAGCCGGTTTCTCGTTACGTTAGAAGGTGCAAAGGTGGGCCAGCCCCCCTTCACATCCTGAGGGAAATTCCACTCTGGAGGTTCCCAGATCGCCCTTGCGGTGTGCGAAGTGGGTTGGCTAACCGTTTGAGCGAATGCTGACGATGCCAACAGGAGAAGGGCGACGCTCGCGGGGAAATGCATATTGCTTTCGATTGTAGCGAAGAAGGATCGAGCGGAAGATCCTAACTGCTCTAATCAGGCGCTGCGGGGTCAATGAGCGCTATCGGGATATTTCACCAGCTGATGGGCTGGCTTTGTGGCTCTTGCGGTTAACGCACATCAGAAGATGTGACCCGTGTCACTGACATTGTGCGCTCATTCGTGCGCATCTAGTATTCTCAGCCTCCCTGAAGAGCGGACCCCCAGCCGCATCGCCCGTGAGAGGTGAAAGGTGTTCACCCGATAGATCGTGCGTAGGAGTCTCCCATGACCATGGCAAGGATAGTCTCCGTTGCGGTGCTCTGTATCTCGTTATGCAGCGCGTTGGCGGGACAGGCCATGACAGGGGAAGCGGCAGCCGAGAGGCGAATCACGGACACTTTGCACCAAATGTACGAGGCGGAGAAGAGGAGGGATCTCAAACTTGTCTTATCTCACCTCGCCGGCGATTTTGCCGAAGTTGCGGGTAACGGGGGCGTGTATCACCGTGCCGACATCGAAGCGGAATGGTCCAACGTGGCTTTACACGACTACAAACTCTCGGACTGCGCGTTCAAGCTGATGACCCGCGATTCTGCCTACTTGAGTTGCAAGATGGAACTGGATGCGACTTACAAGGGAGAGCCATTTCCAAGCCGTCTCCGCGTGACTACTGTGTGGACCCTTCACGAAGGCGAATGGTTGGTACGATTTGAGCAGGGAACGACAATCCTCGAACCGTCGAATAGCAAGTAACTGATGTTGTAAACAGGCCGGTACACTCAATGACCTACTTGCGGGCGTGGCTCAGGAGGCTGAGTCATCGACACTTCTCGGCGAGTAAGGCCCTCCGGGTTGTCGATGCTTGGACGCGGCCCTGAAGGTGTCCAGTTCCATGACATCCTTTACAAAACGTTCCGGGACATCCTTTACACTCCGGCCCGCAGGCAGCGCGGTCCGAGTGGAAAAAAACAGCCTGCGCCAGAGGGCGAGGGATGGCTTGGAGAACGCAAGACGTGGAAGAGCAGCGCATGCGATTTGTGGTGGCAGCGAGTCGGCGGGAAAAGAGTTTGACCGAGCTGTGTGCCGAGTTCGAGATCTCGCGACCGACGGCTTATTGCTGGCTGAAACGGTATCAGGAGGGTGGGATGGCCGGCATGGTGGAGGCGAGCCGGCGTCCGCATCACAGTCCGTCGAGGACGGGGGCGGAACTGGAACAACGAGTGGTGGAGTTGCGGCGGCAGAGGCCGGACTGGGGAGCGCGCAAGCTGCGGCATGTATTGCGGCGGGAAGGGATGGAGTTGCCGGCGAGCACGATTCATCGCATTTTTCTGCGGCACCAGTTGGTGCGGGACTGGGATCGGCAGCCGATGGCGTTGCGGCGCTTCGAGCGGGCGCAACCGAATCAGCTCTGGCAGATGGATTTCAAAGGACCCAAGGGATGGGATCAGCCGGTGGGTCCTTTGTCGGTGCTGGACGATCACAGCCGCTATGCGCTGGCTCTGGAAAACACGGGGAGCACGCAGGCGCGGGGCGTACAGGCGGTGCTGGAGCGGGTCTTCCGCGAAAGCGGAGTGCCGGAGGAAATGCTGATGGATCACGGCACGCCCTGGTTCAACACCCAGGGGCGAATGGGCTGGAGTCAATTTACGGTGTGGCTGATGGATCAGGATGTGAGCCTGCGCTTCAGCGGTTATCAGCATCCGCAGACCGCCGCTCTTCCATGGGGCTTACGACGTTTTGTTGCTTAGGCGAGGCGCGGGCGGGGTGCCCGCGCCACATTTGTCTATTCTCACTACTGAATCAGAGTGCCTCCGTTGGGTTCGGCGTCTGGCGCGATCACTACTGCTGCGGCTACGCGGTCGCCGGGCTCCATGTTCAGGAGTCTCACGCCTTGTGCGTTGCGGCCGGATTCGCGGATCGTCGTGGAATCCATGCGGATGATTTTGCCGTAGTGACTGATCAGCATGACCTCGGAGGTTTCGTCGACCTGCGCGATGGCGACGACTTTGCCGACACGCTCGGTGGTCTTCACATTGATCACACCTTTGCCGCCGCGGTTGGTGAGGCGGTATTCGTCGGCGGGAGTGCGCTTGCCGTAGCCGTTCTCGGTGACGGAGAGGATCAGGGTGCCTTTCACGGTCACGTCAACGACTTCCGGCTCGCCGACAGCGGGCGCTGGCGCGCCCGGGACAGCCCCTTCGACTTCGCTCAGGGCAGGCGAGGCGGCTGTCCCCACACTTTCTGCTCCAGGTTTTGTCGTGGTAGCCATGCCTACCACGTAGTCGTTCTGGTCGAGGTCGATGCCCCAGACGCCATAGGCAGCGCGGCCCATGGGGCGAACGTGACTTTCGTCGAAGCGAACGGCCATGCCTTCGTGCGAGGCGAGGAATACGATCTGATTGCCGTCGGTGATGCGGGCGGCGACCAACTCGTCCCCTTGTTCAATGGCGATGGCGTTGATGCCGTTGGAGCGCACGTGCATGAACTCGCGCAACTCGGATTTCTTGACCAGGCCATTGCGGGTGGCGAAGAAAATATATTTATTTTCTTGTTCGAGGTTGCGCACGGCTAGCATCGTCTTGACCGTTTCACCGGGTTGCAGGCCAACCAGGTTGCCGATGTGCTTGCCTTTGCCGGCGGCGCTGACGTCGGGAATCTCGTAGACCTTGAGCCAGTAGACGCGGCCCTTGTTGGTGAAGATGAGAATGTAGGCGTGCGTCGAGGCGATGAAGAGGTGCTCGACGAAATCTTCGTCGCGTGTCTTCATGCCGGTGCGGCCCGTGCCTCCGCGGCGCTGCATGCGGTAGGTGGAGATGGGCGTGCGCTTCATGTAGCCGGAGTGGCTGACGGTGACGGCCACCTGCTCGTCGGCGATGAGATCTTCGAGAACGATTTCTGCGGCCTCGTCTTCGAGGCGGGTGCGGCGTTCGTCGCCGTAGAGCTTCTTGACCTCTTCCAGCTCTTTGATGATGACGTTGCGCAGCTTCTTTTCGGAACCGAGGATGGATTCGTATTCGGTGATGTTGTCGCGGACCTGGTTCAACTCGTTGGCGATTTCATCGATGGAGAGCTTGGTCAGGCGGTGCAACTGTAGTTCGAGGATGGCATCGGCCTGCTTGGCGGTGAAGGGCTTCTCGGGATCGAGTTTCGGCGCGCGGCCGGTGGTGTTGATGTCGATCTTCTTGCCGCCGAAGTAGAGCACCAAATTTTCGCGGGCGTCGGCGCGGTTGGCGCTGCCGCGAATAATGGCGATGACGTTGTCGAGGTGATCGAGGGCGGTGAGATAGCCTTCGAGGATGTGCTCGCGGTCTTTCGCCTTCTGCAGCAGGTAGGCGGTGCGGCGGCGGACGACGTCGACGCGGTGTTCGATGAAGTACTTGATGGTCTGGATCAGGCCCATTTCGCGGGGCTGTCCGTTGACCACCGCCAGCAGGATCATGGAAAAGCTCTCCTGCATCTGGGTGTGCTTGAACAGCTGGTTGAGGACGATCTGAGGCTCGGCGCCGCGCTTGAGTTCGACGACGATGCGCATGCCGTCGCGATCGCTTTCATCGCGAACGTCTGAGATGTCTTCGATGTCTTTGTCGTTGACCAGCTGAGCAATACGCTTGATCAGTACGGCCTTGTTCACCTGATACGGAATTTCGGTGACGATGATGGCCTGGCGATCCTTCGTGAGATTTTCGATGGCGGCGCTGGCTCGCATCATGAAGCGGCCGCGGCCGGTGCGGTAGGCCTCGAAAATTCCGGCGCGGCCGTGAATGATGCCGGCTGTCGGAAAATCAGGGCCCTGGACGAACTTGAGAATCTCGGCGAGCTGCGCGTTCGGATTGTTGACCAGCGTGATGGTGGCGTCGACGATCTCGGTGAGATTGTGGGGCGGAATTTTTGTGGCCATGCCGACGGCAATTCCGTCGGAGCCGTTGATCAGAAGATTCGGAATGCGCGCGGGAAGAACGTCGGGCTCGACTTCGCTGCCGTCGTAGTTGTCGTGGAAGTCGACGGTCTCTTTGTCGAGATCTTCGAGGAGCGCAGTGGAGACCTGGGCGAGCTTGGCCTCAGTGTAACGATCCGCGGCGGGCGGATCTCCGTCGACGGAGCCGAAGTTGCCCTGACCGAAGATCAGCGGGTAGCGCATGCTCCAGGTTTGTGCGAGGCGGACGAGAGCGTCGTACACAGCGAGGTTGCCGTGCGGATGGTACTTGCCCATCACCTCGCCGACGATGCGGGCGCACTTACGCGTCGCGCGATTAGGCTGCAGCCCCATTTGTTGCATGGTGAATAAAATTCTGCGGTGGACGGGCTTCAGTCCGTCGCGGACGTCGGGCAGGGCGCGGCCGATGATCACCGACATGGAGTAGTCGAGATACGACCGCTTCATCTCCTCTTCAATGTTGACGGGTTGAATGTTCAACGCACCGGGGCCCTCGCCGCCGGGAGGAGGAGTGAGAGGGAGTTCAGGGTTTTGATCGTCTGGCATTCGTTGGGCTCTCAGCTGTCAGCTTAAAATCAGAAATTCGGTATCGCGAAACCGTGTAACTGCTTGTATTTGCAGGACGTTATGTGCCCTGGGAGCTGTATTTATTATACCATGCAAATCGCTTAGCTCGGGCGCGGCTATTGACCAGATTGAGGCGCCGAATGCGGGCGCTGGGATGTGGCCTTCATAGCGAGGTTAGGTGTTTAAGCGACGATCGTGTGCTGTGAGAAATGTGCTGTGAGAAAGAGGTTGCGAGCAACGTCTCTACGGGCCGACTACCACTTCATTTGGGGCCGCGGGGAGTTGGAATCTTACGCCGCGGCACTGGTTGGACTTGATGGTCTCGGGCAGATTCAGCGAGGAGAGTTCAATCTTCCTGTTCCAGGATCCGCTCGCGTAGTAATTGCCGGACGTGTAGAGGACTCCGTCTGCGATCGTGTAATTGGAAACGTCTTCGCGGTGGCCGTCGCGAAATATGAGAACCGCGGGGGCCAGCGGCTTGGCAGCAACTGTGCGAAGGGGAGCGCCCGACGATCGTTCCCGTGAGGAATCCGGCGTGGGATCGATCATCCGTGTCCCCGATGTTTCGTCGCCGCTCAGGCGAACGTAGCGGTCACCTTGTAGCTCGATCGTCAGCGGTTGGGCTGGTGGGGAAGAGCGCTCGGGAGCAGGGGCTGGCGCTGGAGGAGTTTGCACAATAACCATCGGCGGCTGCGAGGCCACGGGATATTCCGTGCTGGCGAGATAATCGGAGTAGAACGGATCATAGAAGGCGAGCGGATCAAAGAAAGAGTGCTCGTGGCCGCCTCGGTGATAACTTCGAGCGAAGCGGGGTGACGAAGAAACCATTCGCTGCGCGCTCACATACGGCGTTACGGCGGTGAGCAGCGTGATGAGAAGCAGCCGACGCATGGTCAGTTCGCCTGTGGGAGGGGCGGGAGCTGAAACGTGACGCCACGATCGTCATTTTGCTGCCGCGTGGCCTCGAGATCGAGGTTGGCAAGCGCGACTTTGCGGGCGTGTCCGGGCGTCAGATCGAAGAGAGTCTGGCCGACGATTGCGTAGTTTCCAACCTCAAGTTTGCGACCGTCCTTGAAGACGAGAAGAGTTGGTTTCTGTGGAGGATCGGGATCCGCAACGGAAGCATCGGTAGCCTGAGCCGAGTGAGGCGCGGGAACATCTCTTACCGGCGGGACGTAGGAGCGGGCGCCGGAGCCGCGGCGATCAAAGACGGTGGGACCGCCCTGGTAGTTGTCATCGGGATCATCCGCGGCGTTGTCAGCATCGTCATCCGTGGCACCAATGTCGACGGCGTAGGGAACGGGCACGGCGTACGCGTAAGGAGGGGCGTAGGGAACGTAGTGATGGTGATGACGACCGTTGCCGTCGCGCCGCGCGTTTGGCGGGATGAACGAGCCGCGGGCGTATGGAGCATAGCCGCCGGGAGCGTAGCCGTTGGGACCGAGTGAAGTTACACTTGCCGGCGGGCCGTTGATGGCGCGTCCACCGAATCCGGGAGAAGTCACCGAGGCGGGCGCACCGTTGATCTGCGCGTGGCCGCTTGAGACGAAGAATACCGACAACATAAGCAGGCCAAACAATGCGACCGAAGCCGGAATCGAATGCCGCACGGGAATATGATACTCCAACCAGGAAGCCATGGCGCACCTCGACAGTAGAACGGTCGTACTTGGTTAGATTGCAAGCGGGGGTGGGCGGATGCCCGTGAACGAGTGACGAGGCGATGCGCCAGGCTGTAAGTTGTTGAAAGGGCGACGTTCGCGATTGCTGAAAGGTGCGGACTATAATTCTGCTGAGCGCAAATTGTGCTGACTGGACAGGGACGGACGGACGTTCTACGTATGAAATCCGCAATCCGATTTGCGTTGCTGGCGCTGGTGCTAGTGATTGTGGCGATGGTGTCGGCGCTGACGGCGATGCGCTTTGCCATTCACGGGCAGGAGGTCGCGGTGCCTCTGCTGGTGGGGCTTGCGCCGGCGGAAGCGGAGCGGGCGGTCACGGGACTCGGACTGCAAGTTTCAGTCGAGCGACAGTATTACAGTCCACAGATTCCTGAAGGCAGAATCATGTCGCAACTACCGTTGCCGGGAACGAAGGTGCGGCGCGGCTGGCAGGTGCGAGTGGCGCAGAGTCTGGGGCCGACGCGGGTGACGATTCCGGATGTGACCGGGGAGAGCGAACACGCGGCGGAGTTGAACATTCGGCGGCGGGGGCTGGACGTGGCTTCGATGGCACAAGTGCAGGCCGTAGACATCCCGGCAGATCAGGTGCTGGCGCAAAGTCCCACGGCGAATGCGACGCAGGTGGCGGCACCGAAGATCAGTTTGCTGGTGTCGGCGTCGGCGGAGCCGCAGGCGTTTGTGATGCCGAGCTTTGTGGGCCAGGCGCTCGGGAGCGTGAACCGGAGTTTGCAGGATGCGGGATTCAGGCTGGGGAATGTGAATGTGATAGTGCCGCCGAGCGCTCCTGCGGGCGACGCTGCGAACCCGAGTGCTCAGGCTGCGTCATCGGCGCCTGCGACGCCTGCAGTTCCTCCAGCGTCGACATCGCCGCCAGTGCAGGCGACGCCGGCGAGCATCATCCTGTCTCAGGTGCCAGCAGCTGGACAGAAGGTGTTTGCGGGAACCGCGGTTAACTTTGACGTCCGGTAAGCCCAATGTCTCTTTTAGACTCTTTCCAGAACTGCCGCGAAGAAGCCGTGGCAGGGGTGGACGCCCGGTATCGTGCGAAGGTAGGGGCCGCGCGTGAGCGTCGCCGGGCCGGGGCAAGTTAGCTCGCCGGTTGTTTTCAGGCGATCGAGTTCGTGGCGGCAATCGAGCAGGCGAAAGGAATGATTCTCAGACAAGGCTTGCCCGACGACATTTTCGTTCTCTTCTTTTTCCAGCGAACAAGTGGAGTAGACGAGGCGTCCTGCGGGAGCGACCTGTGCGAGGGCGGAGCGCAGGATTGCGATCTGGCGCTGGCGTAATTCCGCGAGATCGTCGACGGTGAGTCGCCATTTGATTTCGGGATTGCGGGCGAGCGTGCCGGTGCCGGAGCAAGGGACGTCGGCGAGGACACGATCGAATGGCAGAGATGTGGGGAGATGCTGCGCGTCGGCAGTCACGATTTGGATTCGCGATGCTTGCGGGTGCAGCAGCGTTTGGAGCAGGCGCGCGCGGTGAGAATGAAGTTCGATGGCGGTGATTGCCGCTGCGGGGTTATGGTCGGCGATGGCGAGTGTCTTGCCACCGGGAGCGGCGCAGCAGTCGAGAATGTTTGATCCGTGGCCCACGAGGGCGGCGACAAGTTGCGAGGCTTCGTCCTGGATCACGATTTGGCCGGTACGGAATGCTTGAGTTTTTGTGATGTCTCCGGCCGCAACACGGCGGGCAGATGCTAGAAGACCTCCGGGGGTGAGAGTGATTCCTTCCTGATGGAGCAGTTGTTCCGCAGCGGGCGAGCGGAGGCGGATGGCAGTGGTGGGGATTGCCTGATTGTGTTGGCAGATCTGGCAGGCAGCAGAGAGCCCGTATTCATGGTCCCAGCGCTCGACCAGCCACAAGGGATGCGCTAGAACACGGGCCAGGATTTCAGGCGAAGCGTTTTCGTCTTCCGCGGAAGTATCAGGCTTTCTTGGCGCCACTGAGAGCTTTCGCAGGACAGCATTTACAAATGGGGCAGCGGAGCGTTTCCGAGCACGTTTCACTAGTTCGACACTTTCGTGAAGAGCGGCGCGCTGCGGGACACGATCGAGCCATCGGAACTGATAGAGAGCCAGGCGCAGAGCTATGAGAATTTCAATATCGAGTTTGGACAGCGGCTGCGAGGAGGCGGTGGCTATCTCGGCGTCGAGGCGTGAGCGCCAGCGGAGTACGCCCATGACCATTTCGGTCGTTAGGGCGTGGTCGAGAGTGGAGAGATGTTCATGGGCTTGAGAGTGCAGAAGATCTGAGGCGTAGGACGATTCGCGCTCGACGCGGAGGAGGATGTCGAAGGCGGCGGCGCGGGCAGGAGAGACGGACATTTATTCCTGATTGTAGGCTTTCGCGAGAAAGAAAATGCTTAACCACAGAGGGCACAGAGGACCACAGAGTTAACCCAGCTTTTCACCTGGGTGGGGACGATAGCCGCGGACGAAATCTTGAGCGGAGGTGCGCTTCCTACCTTCTAGCTGAATTTCCAGCAGTTCGAGTGACGTGTTACGGCTGCACCCAACCAGCAGGCGATCGGCGCGGGCATCGAGTTCGGCGACAGGCAGTGCGTCGGCTGCTGGTCTTGCTTTGGCGATCTGCAGATTCTTGCCACGGAATTTTGTGTGCGCTCCGGGCCAGGGTTGGAAGCCGCGGATGCGGTTAAAGATTTCGGCGGCGGTGCGGGAGAAATCGACGAGTCCATCTTCTTTTTTCAGAATCGGAGCGAGGCTGGCTTGCGAGTTGTCCTGGGGGCGAGGTTGAACGCGGCCCGCTTGTAGGCGGCGCAAGGTCTCAACCATGAGATCGGCGCCGATGGAGGCAAGGCGCGGAGCGAGCGTCTCGGCTGTGTCGTCGGGCTGGATGGGGAGTTCCTGCTGGAGGAGGATGTCGCCGGTGTCGAGGCCGGCGTCAAGGCGCATGGTGGTGACGCCGGTGACGGTTTCGCCGTTCGCGATGGCCCATTGGATGGGCGCGGCGCCGCGATATTTCGGAAGCAGCGAGGCGTGCAGGTTGATGTTGCCGAGTGGAGGAAGATCGAGCATCCACGGCGGAATAATGCGGCCGTAGCCGACGATGATGATGGCTTCAGGCTTGAGGGCCGTGAGTTGAGCGCGGAATTCGTCGTTGGTTTTGATGCGGTCGGGCTGGGTGATGGGAAGGCTCAGGCGTAGAGCTGATTCTTTGACCGGCGAGGAGACGAGTTCAAGGCCGCGTCCCTTGGGGCGATCGGGCTGAGTGACCACGAGATGGACGCGGAATCCGGCGTCGACCAGTTTTTCGAGCGTGGGAACGGCGAAGGGTGGCGTGCCGCAGAAAACAAGATTGAGGGACATTGGGTAAATTGTGCAATGAGTAATTGAGTAATCGCGAACCGATTCTAAATTACTCAATTACCCGATTGCCCAATTTCTCAATCTTCTACCATTCTCCCGCTTTCACCAGCTTGCGAATTTTGCGCTTCATGAGGTCACGCTTGAGGGCGCTGATGTGGCTGATGTAGAGTTTGCCGTTTAAGTGATCGGTCTCGTGAAGGAATGCGCGGGCGAGCAATTCCTCTCCGGTTTTTTCGAAGAACTTGCCGTGAACATCCTGGGCGCGGACGGTGACTTTGTTGGGGCGAGCGACGTTCTCGCGGAAATCGGGAATGCTGAGGCATCCTTCACTTTGAGTATGGCGGCCCTCGGTGTGAATGATTTCAGGATTGATGAGGACGAGCTTGGCGTTGGGATCTTCCTGGAAGGTGACGTCAACGACGGCAATGCGGCGGCCAATGCCGATTTGCGGAGCAGCCAGTCCGACTCCGTGGGCGGCGTACATCGACTCGAACATGTCCGCGACGAGCTTCTGCAGTTCTTCGTCGAAGACGGTCACGGGTTCTGACGGCTTCTCGAGAACCGGATTACCGAATTTTACAATGGAATAAATCATCAGTAAGTTTTCAATTGCTGGCAGTAGCCCTGGAAATTTCTTAAGGTTTCCGTCATGGAATCGCCGCCAAATTTTTCCAGAGCAGAGCGCGCGAGCGTCAGGGCCACCATGGCCTCAGCCGCAACGCCGGCGGCCGGTACCACGCAGACGTCGGAACGTTCGTAGGCAGCCTTGACGGGCTGGCGCGTGGAAAAGTCCACCGACTGCAGCGGGCGACGAAGCGTGGAAATAGGTTTCAAGTAGCCGCGCACGCGGATTTCTTCCCCGTTGGAAACGCCGCCTTCAATGCCCCCCGCGTTGTTTCGCGTGCGGGAGAAAGCGGTGTAACCGGAACTCGCGGTGTAGCCAATTTCGTCGTGCACAGCCGAGCCGGGAGCAAAAGCGGCTGCGACACCCGCGCCGATTTCCACGGCCTTTACGGCTTGCAGCGACATGACTGCGGCCGCGAGCATGGCGTCGAGACGCTCGTCCCACTGGGCGTAGGTGCCGAGGCCAGGCGGAACATGGTGGGCGACAACCTCGAAGACTCCGCCGAGCGAATCTCCAGTCTTGAGAACTTTGTCGACTTCGTCTTTCATGCGCTGCTCGACTTCAGGGTCGGCACAGTTGAGGAGAACATCGTCGCGATCGTGGAGGGCGCGAATCCTTTCCCACGGGACTTCGTCAGGAAGTGTGACGCCGCCGGTGGTGACGACGTGACTGAGAACTTCGATGCCCAGTTCGTGCAAGAAAAGTTTAGCGATCGCGCCGATGGCAACTCGGGCGGCCGATTCGCGGGCTGAGGCGCGCTCGAGCACATAGCGGGCTTCCGGGAAGTTGTACTTCAACGCTCCCGCAAGATCGGCATGCCCAGGCCGGGGAGAGGTAACGCGTTTGTGTTTCGCGGGATCACCCTCACCGACGGGCAAAGATTCCTGCCAGTTCTTCCAATCTCTATTTTCAAGTTGGACGGAGATCGGCGAGCCGATGGTCATGCCTTGCCGCACGCCGGAAAGAATGTGGGCAGTGTCGCGCTCGATCTTCATGCGTCCGCCGCGGCCGTAGCCCTGTTGGCGACGCCAGAGTTCGCGATCGAGGAAGGTCTGCTCGATTTTCAATCCGGCGGGCATGCCGGAAAGGAAGGCGACCAGAGCTTCGCCGTGGGACTCTCCCGCAGTGAAGTAGCGCAGCATAAATTTTCGATTGTACCTGATGCCCGGTTGGATTCGGGGATTAAGGACGTGCCTCGGTGCGCTAAAGAAAGACGGGAGACTGTATTTTTACAAGCCAAACGGCGGCGCGAACGGTTACAATGAACCAACGATTATCCGCCTGGGTTCGAATCGAATCCAACCCGCGCCACATCGCGATCTTCTCTGGCCGCAATTAAGGAGTTGACTGTGTACCCCCCGACACAGATCCAACGCGAAGAAGTTATCGGCACTAAAGAAATTCGGTGCCTTCTGGTGCACGACCATGTCCTGCTACGGCAGGGATTGCGGCGCTTGCTGGAAGATGAACCGGACATTGAAGTGGTAGCCGAGGCAGGAAATGCTGCCGAGGCGCTACGGCGGGTGTTCGAGCATCGCCCCGAGGTGGTGATCACCGATGCGCATATATTCGAGTGCGCGCCCAATCAAACCGAGCGATTGATCCTGCAAGAGTCTTCCCACAGCAAGGTATTGTTCCTGACAACCCACGAAGGCGACACTCTGCGGGAATCGCACGCGGACGGTACGAGCTGCGCGGTGCGGCAGACGTCCGCGGAAGAGTTAGTGGAGATGGTGAGGAGGACGCACGCCGGTCAGCAAACCTCGCTCCGGGAAATACCGGAAAGACGCACAGGAGAATGGCTACCCCAGGAACTGCT
The DNA here is from genome assembly GCA_963707205.1 of uncultured Acidobacteriaceae bacterium. Lineage (GTDB taxonomy): Bacteria > Acidobacteriota > Terriglobia > Terriglobales > Acidobacteriaceae > Sulfotelmatobacter. The sequence goes on along the minus strand of CAVPQE010000013.1, from coordinate 37,236 downwards.
TCCGAGAAAGCGCGTTTTGACGGCACGAGAACGAGAGGTGTTGAAGCTGTTAGCCGAAGGCAGGACGGTGCGCTCTGCCGCCGTGGTTTTGGGACTGAGCATCAAGACGGTGGATGCACACAAGTTCAATCTGATGCGAAAGCTGGGGATTCATAACAAGGCGGAGTTAGTGATGTGGGCTATTCAGAAGAAAGTGGTGAAGATGCCGGCGAGTTTCTAAGGGTGCCGCATTGTGAAGCAGCGACGCCGTTTCTAATGGCGTTTATCCTCGCGGATTTTTCTTTCGTCCCCTCCGGGGCTTGCTCATCATTTTCATTTGACAGCCACGCTTGCGCCGGGGATGTATTCTTGCGCCCCTTCGCGGATGCAGTTTGGCAGATATTCTTTTTAACCTCGATTTCAATCCTTGAAGACAAACCCACACCTCTAGTCCTGAAGAGCAGCGGCGCCGAGTTCGGCGAGGCTTGAGACTGTCAGATCGGGATTGGCCTCGGCCGCTTTGACGGCGCCGACTCCGGGGCGGGCCGAGGGACGGTTCACCCATACGGTGGCGAGGCCGAGCGATTGAGCGGGAACGATATCGTGGTAAATGCTTTGGGCTACGTGCAGCACGCGATGTGCGGGAGCGTTGATGCGACTTAGGGCCAGTTCGAAGAGTTTCAGCGAAGGTTTGTAGGCTTGGGCTTGCTGCGCGGTGATGACCTCATCGAGCTCAACTCCAAGTTGAGGGCGCGTGCCGGCGAAGAGATCGTCGTCCACATTGGAGAGAATCGCCAGGCGAAAGTGGGTCTTGAGCTCGCGAAGAGAGGCGACGGTGTCAGGCCAGGGCTTCCAGGTAGGAAGAGAGTCGGGCAGTGAGCGCATTTCTTCGACGCTGGGAGTGAAGTGAAACTCCGCGGCCAACTGACGTACGACCGACTGCAGGACTTCACGATAGGGACGAAATGCGCCTTGTTCGGAACGCTGCTCAAAATCCCCGTAGAGCTTGAGGACAGTGGCGTCGTCGATCTTTTTTCCATGGGTGGAGAGAACTCGATGAAGCGCCGAGAGAATTCCGGCTTCCCAATCGATCAGCGTGCCGTAGCAATCAAAGGTGAGAATTTCGAAGCGGGTGAAGTCGAGCATGGCGCGCGATCCCGTTCTGCGATTGAGATTTGAGTTGAGTCACCTCTAGAGCTGTGCCGGAAGTGACTCAAGGTCTTACCGGTTGAAGTCTACTGTCTTATTTCCAGCGAGCGCGTCAACTGGAAGCTAATGGTGGACTCGGCGGGCAGCACGATTTCTTTGTTTCCGGTGAAGGCTGCGCCCCCAGCACCGGCGCCTCCGCCAGCCGCCAGCCCGATCGCAGCACCTTTTCCTCCGCCAGCCAAGCCGCCGATGAGTCCGCCGAGTACGGCACCTCCGCCGGCCATGACGGCGGTACGCTTGCCTTTTCCCTTCTCTGAGAAAGTTCGTGCCGCGGCCTGCACGGGAAGATCGGCGCCGTTCACGTGGATGGAGTCGAGTCGCACCTCAAGTACGGCGCCGCCTTTGAACCTGCCGAGGGCCTTGGCGTCGACGACTGTGCCACTCACTTGCGCACCCCGAGGGATCGCGACCCCGTCTCCCACTAGCACGTCCTTGGCGACAGAGCCGGTGAAAGTGTCGCCGGATTGGCTCAACTTAGAGCCAATGGCGGATCCCAGGCGCACTGTGATCTCTTTTCTGGCGGGCACAATAAGCGGTTCTCTCTCTCTCGGTGCTTCCTGGGGTGCTGCGGGCGCTGCATTGTTGTCCGCCGCAGTCTGAGAATTCGGGTTGCTGGCGTCATTGGCGGTGCCAGCGCTGGTGTCGGTAGAAGGCTTGCGGCTGCATCCGCACACCGCAAATGCCAGATAGAGACCGAGGATGGTTAAGAGAACACGTGATCGCATGACGACCTCCCGCAATGCTGATAGGTTTTGGGATTGATGTTGCCAATGTACCGAAACTGGTCGGCGGGCGGCAACTGTTAGCGGCGGAGAGATGTGAATCGAAGGTGCATGGACGTTGGCGCGAGTCTCTGCCTTCTTTCAAGACTTGGCGGTCTCGAACTCCCAGCGGGTGGCGTTGTTGGGGAAGTCCTTTTCGGTCCAGGCCAGCACGACGCGAGGCCGCACGGAATAGAGCACGACCTCGGGCGTGGCCATCAGTGGCATCTTGTACTTGGCACGGGAAGCGGCGTCAAGCGGTTGGACCTTCGACTTGTCGGTGAGGTCCAGCTCGGCGGCGGTGCCTTCGAGGATGACCACATCGTTGCCGGATTCGAGATGGATAGACACGGCGGCGTTGCGAGCCAAGTTGCGAGCTTTGCGCGAAGCGCGGGCCGTGCCGAAGTAAAAAGCTCCGTCGACCCAAAAACCCCAGACGGGGACGGAGTGCGGACGGCCATCGGGGCGGGAGGTGCAGATCCAGTAATTGCGCGAGTTGGTAAGGCGATCTTCGGCGTGGCTGAACGGCAGGTATTGTTTGCGAGGTTTCAGGCCATACATGGGCGGAACGATGGGCAAACCTACGCGGTAGCCGGCGGGATCGGCGGATTTCTTTCTTGGGGCGGATTTCTTCGGAGCTTTGAGTTTGGGCATAGTTACACACCTGCGCTAGAGGTGGGATTGGTTGACTACTTTACCGCCGGGGCTCGATGCCGGGCAAGGTGGGAATGGGATCGGGGGATTCGTCGAGTTCGGTGGCGTGGATCGCAGAGGAATCTTCCGGCGGCGAAACTTTCTTAGGCGCCAGAAACTTCTCCGTGTTCAGCAGTGGGCGGCCGAGCGAGGCGTTGTAGCTGGTCCAGGGGCTGTCGAAGCCGACTTCGCGCTCGAAATGGGCGCGCATGGCTTCCATCTTGGAGTCGAGGTCGTCGAGATAATGCAGCATGAGAGCTTCTGGGAACATCGGCAGTTTCGGCGAGCCGAAGTCGTACTGACCGTGATGGCTGATGATGAGGTGCTCGATCATCGTCTTGAGCTCCTCGGGGAAGTCGGGCTGAAGGGCGAGCTTGGCCTGCAACATTTCCAGTTCGATGATCATGTGGCCAAGAAGCTGACCCTTGGTGGTGTAGGAGAACGAGCGGTTATAGGTGAGTTCGTGAATCTTGCCGATGTCATGAAAAAAGGCGCCGGTGAGAAGGAGATCGCGATTGATGTGGGGATAGTTGCTGCACATCAGGTCACAAGAACGGAACAATGAGACAACGTGATCGAGCAGGCCTCCGATGTAGGCATGATGCAGCGTTTTGGCCGCAGGAGCGTTGCGATAGGCGGCAGCGATTTCAGGATCGTCCATGAAGGCCTGGACGAGCGATTTGAGATGTGGATTCTGAAACGAGGAAACGAAGGTTGTGAGGGTTTGCCAGAGTTCGTCAATGTCCTTGGTGGTCTTGGGAAGGTAATCGGCGAAGTCGATTTCGGATTCACCCAGCTTGCGCAACTTGTGGACGGTGAGCTGAAAGCGATTCTTGTACTTGTTGATGAGGCCTTTGATCTTGAGGAAGTCATCCTGCTCGAAGGCTTCGAGGACTTCTTCGACGTTGTCCCACATTTTGGCTTCGAGTTGGCCGGTGCGATCGCCGAGCGTGAGCGCCAGGTAAGGCTCTCCGGTCTTCTTGGGCTTGATCTGCTTGCCGACGACCACGAAAGTCGAGGTGACGACTTTGTTCTCTTGTCGCGAGCAGTCGCAGATGTAGAAGTCTTTCATGTGTGCTGAGTATAAAGTACGCGCCGCCCGCGGAGATTAGAGGATGCCCAACTTCTTATGTCTCTTCTTGCCGAGTTTCTTGGCGTCGGACTCCTTGGCAGCAGCGGTTTCGACGGGCTGAGTCTGGTTCGGACTCATACCGGTGTCGATGTAACCAGGCATGTAAAAGATGTAGGCTTCTTCGCGCAATTTGGTGAGGTAGACGCGGAGAGCGGGCTGCAATTTTTCGTAGTAGAGGGCATCCTGAATTTTGGGAAGTATGTCCTTCATGGGAGGAATGCCGGCCATCTGGTGATCGACGACCTTCAGGATCACATAGCCCTGCTTAGTACGGATCACGTCGGTGACCTCACCGGTCTTCATGGCGAACGTCTTGTCTTCGAGCTCCTTTGCCAGCTGACCGCGCTTGAAGATGCCAAGCGCGCCGCCGTCGGCGGCCGACGGGCCGTCAGAATATTTCTTTGCGATGTCCTCGAAATTGGCGCCATCGTGGATCTGTTTGAGGAGATCATTGGCCTTGGCTTCGGCGGCGCTGAGGGCCGCGGCGTCAGCAGCCTGTTTGGCGGCCTCATCGACTGGAGGTTGAGCAGCAGGGGCTGACGCGGCTGCGCTCGCGTTAGGTGCGGGGGTGATGGAGGGCGTGGCACTTTTGGGTGCAACGAGAATTTCGCTCAGACGAATGTACTCCGGCTGTTCCATCTCGCTTTTGTGGTCGTCGTAGAACTTCTGTTCTTCCTCTTTGCTGATAGCAAGTTTTCCGCCGACTTCCTCGCCAATCACCTTCTGGGTGATGATCTGATTGCGCATGTTCTGCTTGAAGTCTTCCCAGGAGACGCCCTGCTTAGTGGCTTCCTTCTCCAGATCTTCCATGGACTCAAGCTTCATGTCTTTGCGCATCTGATCCAGGCGCTTGATGAGATCGGTATCGCCGGTGATGCCGAGATCTTTTCCTTTGTCGAGAAGAAGCTGCTGGTCGATGAGATCGCGGAGAATGTCTTTTTCACGATCGGCGTAGGCTTTGTCGGGATCCTTCGGATCCTGCTGCTTGACTTCGTCCTTGAGCTGATCCTTGCTTCGTTCAAACTCCGAACGCGTGATGATCTGGTTGTTGACGCGGGTAATGATTTCTTCGACGACTTGTCCGCCTTGTGCGGCCTGTCCGGTCGCCAGTGCGGGGAGACATGCCAAAGCAATAAGAACCAGGCTAAGTTTCTTCATAGTTTGATTGGGCCGCCACGCTTCCTGGGCTTGCGGACAAGGGTGGGTTCAGGCCGATTCCAAATATTTTACTCCTTCGTAGCAAAGCCCGTGGGTTCAACCTCTTAACTTTGAGGGCCCGGCAGCCGCAAAAATTGTCGCAGATCAGGTCAGGCGGTCCGCACCAGGGCGAGGGCCGTTCGATCATCGCATTGAAGGGATTCCACACCGAAGTCAGCGACGGAACTCAGGATGGAAGCGCAGAGCGCCTGAGCGCCGCCGGTCGGGGCGGCTTGGAAAAGCTGTTTGACGCGTTCCAGGCCGAACTCTTCATTGGACTGCTCGGGGCGGCCCTCGCACTCGATCACTCCGCGGGAAACCAGCAGCAGCGCGGCACCTTGCTCCAATCCAATGGTGGGAGCATCGGAAGTGACGTGGGAAAAGAGTCCAAGAGGCAGGCCGGTCGAACCGAGCTCAGCGATCCCGCTACGGTCGCAAAGAAGTCCGGGCGTGTGTCCGGCATTGGTGTAACAAAGCGTGCCGAACTTCTCGTGATAGCAGCCGATGAACGCCGGGCAAGAATGGACGCCATGAGAGGTTTCGATCAGGCCGCGATTGATGCGAAGACTGAGTTCCGTCATGGCGTCGGATTCGTTGATGTCGGGGCGCGAGAAGAGCTCCGTTCCAACGTTGCGAAAGATTTCTTGTGCGGCAGCGAGGATGCCGCGGTTATCCTCGCGGCGTCCGGCAACATCGAGCAGACCAAATAGAACGCGCTCAGGGCTGACGCGGAGGGCGTCATAGAAATCCCCGGCAACACGTTTGCCCAGGAAGTCGGCAGCGATCGCTGCTCCCTCAATGTTGGGAAATGGGGCCGAGACGGGCTCGACCGTAAGTGCACCGTTGGGAACGCTGGAGTGAAAGAGAAAGCGCATTAGTGTAAAGCCGAAGCTAGCACAGGCAGGGGTTCGGGGCAAACCCGGATGTTTTCGAGGCGTGCTACTCGCCGTACTTGTCGGCAAGATATCTGGCCAAGTCAGACTCGAACTGACCGTAATCGGAATGAATCGTGGCTCGCAGGGCGGCCTCGGTGGAACTGCCCTGACTGAGGCGTTGCAGGATGCGCTGGACGTCGCTCATGCCATAGGAATCGTTGATGTAGGATACGGCAGCCAGCGATTCGGCGTACGCCACATAAGCTTCTGCGCCGGAAAAACGCTGGAAGCTGCCTTCCAAGGCATTCAGCGGTATATTGCGTTGCGCCTTGAAAAGCAGAGAGAGCTGGTGTCCATCGCCGCCGAGACTCTTTGGCTCGAGGAATTGGGCAATCCCTTCGTGCAGCCAGGGCGGACAGCGGCCCCCGGAAAGCTGCGTAATAAAGGAGTGGGCCAGTTCATGCTTCAGAACGTGCGCCAGCTCTGGTGTCATGGAACTCAAGCCGCTGATCGGGATGCGCAGCTTGCCGTCATTGATTGCCCCGGACCAGGTGGGAGCGTGCGTCACATCGAAGAAGGCCTGCTCGGTGTAGAGGGTGACAAGGATATTGTCTCGGGGCGGATTGCCGAGATCGCGAACCAGATCGTCATAGTCGGATTCGAGTGCGGCCAGGATTTGTGCGCGAAAGGCCTCGGACGTCTGCTTGCCCTCGTAGTGGAGAACGAAGTGACTGCTTTCGCCCTGGGTGAAGTCGGACTCTACGGTCTGCTCGCGCTGGGCTTTGGCCAGGAACTGCTCGACTTTGGCATCGGGGCGCAACTCGAGGGAGCGCTTCCAGGAGGTGACGGCGTCCTTGGTGTGGTCGGAGGCGAACTGGGCATAGCCGAGCATGGTATAGGCGTCGGCCGAATCGGGCGCAGCCCGCACAGCGCGCTGGGCGTAGGACAGAGCCTGGGATGCGTTGCCAGTGCGGACCAGCAATGCGGCGTAATAGATCAAGATGGTGGAATTGTCCGGCTGGAAGCGGAGAGCGTTCTCGAAATACTGCCGGGACTGAGCGATGTTGCCGTGTTCGAATTCAAATTTCCCAGCGATGAAATCGGCGGTCGCGCTCAGCTCGGCGTTGCCTTTGCCCTCCAGGCTGGCGAGTGCTTCGGCGTTGACCTTGCCGTCTTTGATGAGCCGGGTGACGAGATCACCCTCATTTGCAAGGCTGTCCGCGGGAGTAAAGGACGGAAGGTCGCCGACCTTGGCAGCTCCCGATGTCGCAAGAGTGGGCATTCCTCCAGCGTCCACGTGATCTACCGAAGATTTGGGGATGGCGTAGGAGTCGTCGCCGACGTCGTATTCGTAATGAGTGCCGGTTTCGCGGACGTGATCGGCCACGATGGTGCGGCCATTTTTCAGATGGATGGTGTCAGCCGATGCGCCGGCGCGGGCAAGCAACCATACAAAGGCGAGCTGCCCTATAAAGAGGATGATGACACGTAGACGCATTCAGGCGCATTCTAGCAACGGGGACAGCCCTACCCACGTGACGAAGGTACTACTAAAGATGCGAGGCTTGCGTGTCGCGGCGGCGATCTGGCTTGCGGTTTGCGTGTTGCCGGCGGCGCGCGCGGCGGCCGAGAACCCTCCGGAAAAGCCGGCCGAGGCGCTCTATCTGCAACTCGGTCAAGTCGGCCTCGATCCGGGGCGGGTGTATCAGGTGAGGGGAGCGTCGCTGGATCGAGCGGCGATCCACATCACTTTGGAAGACGGCACCATCAGCTTCACACAAGACGTGATGGGCCGAATCACGGGAGCGTTTTTCGAGGGCTACGGCGAAGTGCTGCTCACGCCTCCGAATGAAGTTGAACGGAGATCGATGAGCCTGTTCGCCGGAATGGCAATTCTGGAAGAACACTTTGCTACTGCTTATTTTCGCTTCAACGATGATGCGGCGAACGAATTACGCCCCGATTTGCGGGCAACCGACAACCAGCAGGAGTTTGTCGAACACTGGGGAGAGACCGCGAAGAATCTGGCAAGCGCGGATGCCATGAGGTTGCTCATGACCTTCAGCCGGATGCTTCCGGTGAAAGGCGACTCAACTTCTTCCGAGCGGGCGGATCTGGAACCACCAGGAAACGCGGAAGATCGTTTCCTGCACGCGCGGTTGCAAGGAACCAATCTCGGCGTTTTCGACGTCTACTTCGATTCCGGCGCGTCGGAGCAGATTCAGGCGGGGCAGGCGAAAGCGGCCGAGAATGGTGATCTTTATTACGACGTGTGGACATCGTTTTCCACTAGTGATGCCGGAACTTCGAAGACGAGCGGCGACCGAACGCCGACACCTGAAAAAGAGAGAGCGCGCCAGGGCCGGATCGAAGTTCGCCGCTATACGATCACGACCGAGGTTCAGCCTCCCAAACGGATTCATGCGCGAGCCCGCGTGCAGTCTGACGTGAAAGAAGGTGGGTCGCGCACGCTGCTGTTTGAGTTGTCGCGATTCCTGCAGGTGGAAAGCGTCAAACTCGACGGCCAACCGGTGGAATTCATTCACAATCCGGCGGTGGAAGGGACGCAGCTTTCACGGCGAGGGAATGACCTTGTGGCGGTGGTACTGCCGGAACCAACGCAGTCCGGGCAAAAAATCGATCTGGAATTTGTGTATGGTGGCGAAGTTCTGGCGGAGGCGGGCAGCGGGTTGCTTTATGTGGGGGCGCGCGGTACCTGGTATCCGAATCGTGGGATGGCAATGGCGGATTTCGACCTGGAGTTCGATTATCCGCAAGGCTGGACGCTGGTAGCGACTGGCAAACCGACACCGAATTCGCCCACGGAGGTGGCTGCGAAGGCTGATGGTCTGCAGAGGTCACGTTGGGTGTCGGAGCGGCCGATTCCTTTTGCGGGATTCAACCTGGGCAAGTACAAAGTAGCCACCATACAGGCGGGGGATGTCCCCGTGGAGACCTATGCTACGACAGGGGTGGAGCGAAACTTCCCGAGTCCCAGAATTGAGGTGATTGAGCCGAGTCCGTCCGATCGAATGAACCGAAGACGGCAGCTGATTGTACCGAGCCATCCTTCACCGGCGCAGACCGAAGTGACGGTCGGCGAGGCCGCGGCGCGCGCCATTCAGTATTACGCCGCTCGCTTTGGTCCGTATCCATACAGTCACCTCGCTTTGACACAGATGCCAGGGCGCGACAGCCAAGGTTGGCCTGGACTAGTGTTTCTTTCGTCCTATGCATTTCTCGATACAGAGCAGCGCGAACAACTGCATTTTGAGCCATACCGGGCCCTACTCCAGCAATCGATTCCCGCGCACGAGACCGCGCATCAATGGTGGGGAGATCTGGTTACCTGGAACAGCTACCGCGACCAATGGTTTTCTGAGGGGCTGGCGAATTATTGCGCCATGATGATGCTGCAAGAAAAGGATCCTGCTGGCTTCCGGCAGGTGATGGAGAAGTACCGCCGGGATTTAGTCGCAAAGAATAAAGATGGAATGACTCCGATGGAAGCAGGTCCGGTGACGCTGGGTGTGCGGTTGCTATCGTCGCGGTTTCCCGAAGGGTATGAAGATATTCTCTATGGCCGGGGAACGTGGCTGTTTCACATGCTGCGGACGATGTTGAAAGATGCCGCCCAAGAGGGAGGACGAAAGGGCCAAAGCGGCGGCAGTGCGGAGGAGCCCTTCGTGCGGGCGCTGCGAAAAGTACGGGAGCGCTACGAAGGCAGATCCATCAGCACGGGCGAACTGCTGGACGTTTTCGCAGAAGATATTCCACCCTCGCTGCGTTACGAAGGCAAGAGTTCACTGGACTGGTTCCTGAATGGGTGGATCAACGGCACGTCGTTGCCAAAACTGGAACTCAGGGGAGTGAAGTTCACGCCGAAGGGTGCCGGCGCGGTCGTGAGCGGGACGATCCTGCAGAAAGATGCACCGCAAGACCTGGTGACTTCGGTTCCGGTATACGCGTTAGTTGCCGGGAAGCAACTGGTGCTGCTGGGACGAGTGTTTGCCGACGGCGAGGAGTCCTCGTTTCGTCTGTCGGCTCCGGCCGGGGCACACAAGATTGTGCTCGACGCGAATGAAACGATTCTGACGAGTCCGAAGTAGACTGTTGTTGGACAAAACCGCGACCTATTGGATGTGCCGAATCGGTCTCTCGTTCCGTATACGATTCCCGAAATGAACGACAGGGGAAGTTCGCACGCGATCTCTCGAAAGATGCTCCCCACTTAAGTACTGCATTCCATTCAGCTTTTGCTGCGAGTCGTTCACAGTCGCTTGTGGCAGCCGATCTGCTTAGAGGAACGATGTGGAGCGGCGCAGGGATGGGAGCGACGGTTCGAGGGCAAGTAAGCGATAGTCGAGGAAACTGCCATGTACGTACAAACGACGGAGAGGTTGGAAGAGGCAAGCGGGTGGAGGCGCGTCGTGCAAGAGGATACGTTGGGGGGCGCGGAGACAATTCTCCTCGTGGAAGACGAAGCGTTTGTGCGGGAAGTGACCTGTGAAGTGTTGCAATCGACCGGATACCGGGTCTTGACCGCAAAGAATGCAGCGGAAGCAAAGTGCGTCTATGAGCAGCGTGGCGGCGAAGTGGATCTCTTGCTAACGGACGTGGTTCTGCCGGGAGAGACTGGACGGGCGTTGGCTTGCAGGCTGCAGCGCGAGACCCCGCTCCTCAAGATCTTATTGGTCACCGGATATGCGGAGCAGATGGGACTGCGGGAGGCGAAGGCCGAGGAATTGTTGGCGAAGCCGTTTTCCACCGAGACGCTGCTGCGGAGAGTGAGGCAACTGCTGGATCGCAGCGGACTCCGGAGCAGAACAGAAGAGGTGGTCAGGCACGCCTGCGATATTGCGTAGCCTGCAGGATTTGGCCCGGTATGTCTGAGAGCGAGACCACACGAGAGAGGACGCCCAACTCGGCGCAGGCCCGCGGCATGCTGTAGACCGTGCAGCTCGCTTCATCCTGACCGATGGTGAGGCCGCCCAGGCGGTGGATGGCCTTCATTCCTTCTGCGCCGTCGGAGCCCATTCCGGTCAGAATTACTCCCAAGGCTAGGCTCCTGAAGGCCTCGGCTACCGACTTCATCAGGACATCGACTGAGGGGACGTGCAGACGATCTTCTGAATGAGGATGGAGGGGATGAGTGTCAAGGCAGATGATGGCTCGTGAATCGGACGGCCGTCCCACAGTCATGTGCATCCCAGCCGGGGCGATGTAGACTACGCCCGGCTGAATGGGTTCGCCGTGAGTTGCCTCGCGCACGGTGACGGAGCAGAGAGCATTCATCCGTTGGGCGAAGGGTCCAGCAAAACCAGGTGGCATGTGCTGCACGATGAGGATCGGCACAGAAAAATCACGAGGGAAAAGAGGCAAAATTTCCTGAAGAGCTTTCGGGCCTCCGGTTGAAGTTCCCAGGGCGACGATTGCAGGAGCGATGGTGGAAACCGTGTCCCAAGTTTCTAACAAGGAAGACTGGGGAGGCTTTCTGGAAAAAACATCGCATGGACGTGATTTCCGGGATTGCGCAGCAGTTCGAATCTTGGCTACGAGATCCTGCCGAATATGCTGGATGTCGAGCGAGGTGGACGAGAGTTTTTTGGGTACATAATCGAAGGCGCCGGCGGCAAGCGCGTCGAAGGTTTGTTCCGCACCTTCCTCGGTTACTGCGCTGACCATGATGACGGGACGCGGAAACTGATTCATGATGCAGCGGAGAGTTTGCAATCCATTGAGTCCGGGCATTTCGATGTCGAGGGTGACGATGTCAGGATCCAGGGAAGCGATTTTTTCAAGCGCGTCAGATCCGCTGCAAGCGGTTGCAATGACCTCGAAGCCGGATTCGGAGGCAATCATGCGAGAGAGCGCGGTTCGCATGAAAGCGCTGTCGTCGACCACCAGCACGTGAACCTGCCGCCGGGTTGCGATGTCCTGGCTCATGTGCGGTAAATCGCGCGGACGAGGGAATGCACCTCGTCCAGGTAGGAATCCAGTTCAAAAGTGAGGCGGGCCCAGTCAAAATCCTTCAGGCCTGCACACTGCTGCGACAGGACGGCGAAGCCAGTTTGTTCCAGCAGGTTGACCTGACGATTTTCGATGTAGCCGTAGTTCAGCCCACTCATGCGGCAGAGCAGATCACTGAGCTCCACCAGAGCGACCAGGCCGGCGTGATCCCGCGACTGTTGGGGAGTGTGGTGCAGCGACACGACCTCGCGGAGGTCGGGAGAGAGTTCCCATTTCTCAGCCAGTAAACGGCCGCTTTCGCAGTGAGTAAATCCCAGAACCTTTTGTTCTGCATCGTGGAGGGGGATACCCTCGGAACGTGCAACCTCGAAGGCGGCGCCGAATTCTTTGGGCAAGACCCACAGGTTGACGATGATGCCGAGATCGTGAAGCAGTCCGGCGAGATAAGCCTTGCTGGGATCAGGATAGGAAATCTTGCGGGCAAAGTGGCGGCAGACGAGGGCGCACCCCAGCGAATGTTCCCAGAAGGCGACAGGATCGATGCCGCCAAGGTCCTTGGGCATCAGGTTGAGCACGCCGCACGACATGGCGATGTCGCTAACCCGGTGAAATCCGAGTCCCATGACCGCGCCGCGCAGTGAGTCAACCTTTTGCCAGCGCCCGAACAGAGGGTTGTTTGCCATTTGCAGACACTGGGCGGCCAGGGACTTGTCTTGCGAAATCATGGTGGTGATTTTCTGCACGTCGAGCTCCTCGACCGGCTGTTGCAGATAGCGCAGCAGCGGCGCCAGGACAGCCGGAATGGTCGGAATCTGGTGTAGTCCGTCGATCCGATTGAGCAAGGTTGCTTTGGTCGCAGACGTGTTCACATGCACCTACTTTCCCGCCTGAATGCGTTCACCTTTGATGTATGCTGTGGCGCCCGGCAAGTGGACTAGCCGAAAGTCGTCATTTACCCCGTAGAGCGACTCGGAATGGCCCAAAAAGAGATATCCGTGGGGCAGAAGGTTATTGTAGAAGTGCTGAATTACCCGCCGCTTGGAAACCAGATCGAAATAAATGAGCACGTTGCAGCAGAAGACCACGTCGATCCCCTTCATGAAGGTCATGCGAGCGTCGTCGGAAAGATTCAAGCGGCTGAAGGTGATACTGTTGCGAACCACCGGCTGGACCTGCAACTTTTCCCCGGCCGTGGTGAGATATTTCTGGCGGTAATATGGAGTCAGATTGCGAGTGCTGTAGCTGCCATAGATCGCGTTTTCGGCATGCGCCAGAGAGCGCTCATTGAGGTCGGTGGCTAGAATCTCGACGCTCCAATCCTTGAGACGGCCCTGAGCTTCTTCCAGCAGCAGCATGCTAAGCGTGTAAGGCTCTTCGCCGGTCGAACAGCCGGCACTCCAGATGCGCAGCTGGCGCAGGGGGAATTTGGCTTTTGCCTCCAAGATCTTGGGAAGGACGATCGTGCGCAGGGCGTCGAGTTGGGGCTGGCTGCGAAAGAAACAGGTTTCGCCAATCGTGATTTCGTTCAAAAGTGCTATCAACTCGGTCTGGCGTAAGGGCTTGATCGTGAGGCACTCGAAATACTCGCGCAGGGTTTGCGTTTTCAGCTCTTTCATGCGCCGGCCACAGCGGTCGAGAAGCAGGCGAAGCTTGTTATCCGGGTGGAAGATGCCAGCCACCTGATAGACCAGGTCACGAATGCGCACGAGTTCAGGGTCGGGTGGCCCCTCCAGACCGAAGGTAGAGTGCCCCGCAGCTGTTGTCATGCCGAGGCCTTTCGGATTGCGATCTCGCACGATGGACCGAAACCCATGATCAGGTCCCCTTGCACGGTTCCTTTACTCGCATCGTGTGCTCTCAGCGGAAAAAATCTTCGCGCAGTTTTCGTCATGTGACTAACGAGTTCATCGGCGGATGAAAGAGGGACTTTAGGTTCCGAGGAAGCGGAGCACGTCAGATGGGAGATGCATAGAAAGGTAGATGTCAGGGGACACCGGCAGATGGCTTTGACGGTTTGGCGTCGGCAAGTGTGCTGCTGCCTACAATGTGCCCGCTGAGGATCACGACGTCGACACGGCGGTTCTGGGCTCGGCCCTGAGAAGTGTCGTTGCTGGCGATGGGGTGATATTCGGCGTATCCAGCGGCAGACAAACGCTCGGGAGGGAAACCGTAACGCAGGATCAAGAGACGGACCAACTCGGTGGAACGGGCGGTCGAAAGCTCCCAGTTGGATACCATTTGGCCGGTGTGGATGGGGACGTTGTCGGTGTGACCTTCAATCCGCAGACGGCAGGTGCGGACTGCGAGGATGGAAGCGATGCGATCCAGGGCGGGGAGGGCCGAAGGCTTCAACACGGCGGATCCGCTATCGAAGAAACCGAACTCGCGCAAGCTGATCACGAGGCCTTCAGTCTCGCGATGCAAAGCAACCGTGCGCAGAATGATCTCGTGCTGCAGAGCTTGCTGCAGCTCGGCCTGCAGCGTGGTTAGGTTGGCCTCTTCAGATACCGTGCTCAGGGAGTCTTCCGGAGGGGAAGAGACGCGGCCGAGTTCGGTATTGTGCTTCGCATTCTCAATGGCTTGTACGGTGCTGAATGGCATAGGTTCGTTGATGTCGACAGGAATCTGGGTAGAGGAGACGGGAAAGACTCCAAGCTCCTGGAAGGCTACCTGGATGGCCATGGCCAGCTTGCCCACCTTGCGCTGGTCGACTTGCGACGACGCGTAATTGATGTAGACATCCACTACGTTCGTGGTTGTATCGAAAGTTAGGTTCCAGACGTGCTCAATAATCATGGCGCGAGTGACTCTGCGTCCGGCATTGAGCAGCAGGTATTCCAAGAGGGAAAACTCTTTCCCAGTCAGATCGATCCTGCGACCGCTGCGTTCGACGAGTCGTTGCACCCGGTCGAGTTTGAGGTCGGCCGCGATCAGCACGGACTCCGAAGGCAAGTGGCTGCGCCGCACCAAAGCCCGAATGCGGGCGGAAAGTTCGCTGAACGAAAATGGCTTGGCCAAATAATCGTCCGCGCCTGTATCCAGGCACTGTACACGGTCTTCCACCCGCGTACGCTGGGTCAGCACCAGCACCGGCAAGCTCGGCTTTTTCGAACGCAAGTGGCGCAGAACGCTGACCCCGTCCAGCTTCGGCAGGTTCAGGTCGAGGATGACGAGGTCGTACTCGAACTGAGTTGCCGCAGCCCGAGCCTGTTCGCCATCCGGCAAAACGTCTACAGAGTAATGCTCGCCTTCGAGCCCCTGGCGAACGAATCGGGCCAACGCCTCATCATCTTCTGCAATAAGAATCCGCATAACGTGAACCGTCCTTAATCCAACAGACCAGTCTAGTTAGAAATTGCTCAACTGCAGCCAAAACTAAGGCTATCCAAAGGTCTGTAGGTGCAAGAATGGCGTTCGGTTTCAAATAGGGATGGTTAGAATGCATCCGCGCTGATTGAGTTCATTCTGGTGCGAACCTCCCAGGCCAATTCCTTCGTGCCTGCTCACCAGAGATAATTCCGAAGGGAGTTTTCCGACTGGAGTCATGCCTTGCGGACGTGGAGCAAAACGACACTAAAGTCTCTGGCAGTGCCCGGCGGAATTCTGCTTTTGGGGGTTGCATTGCTCGCGTATTCCGGTTGGCTGACGCTGGCTCTACCCGCACTCAGCTTTCTGTACTATTGCGCACTGTTCGGAGGAATGCTGCTGGCTTGGCGATTCCATTCCAGTCGCACCTTCTTCGCGTTGCTGGTGCTCTTTCTGGCCCAAGAGGCAATTGCTCTCTTTGGTGGAGGGCATGTCTCGCCTGGAACCGCGGGATTTGTGGCCGTGCAGGCGGCCGCCGTGCTGGTGCCGCTGGACTTCATTCTCATCGCGCTTATGCATGAGCGTGGATTCACGGTCTCTTCCACAGCCTCCGTAGGCCTAATGCTGTTCGTGCAATTCGTGATCGTGGCTGTGCTCTGCCGCGCGGCGGAGGGATTGCCAACGTCTGCTTCCCATACGCATCACGCGGCGACCACAGTCTCTTTGCCGGGCTATGCGTTGCTTATGTTCGCTGCGGCAGGCATCTTCTTGCTGGCGTGGTTCTTCTTCACGCGAAAGCCCGTCGACAGCGCCTTGCTGTGGTCGCTCTCTGCCTTTTTTCTGTCCTTGCGCTTTACCGGGACAACCCGCATTTCAACCCTGTACTCGGTCACTGCGGCATGTATTCTCGCCGCCTCGATCATTGAGAACTCTTACCTTCTTGCTTATCACGACGAACTCACGACGCTCCCGTCGCGTCGCGCCTTTAACGATGCGCTCCTCCGGCTGCAGGCTCCCTATTCGATCGCGGTCGTGGATATCGATCACTTCAAGCGCTTCAACGATACCTACGGCCACGACACTGGCGACCAAGTCTTACGGTTGGTCGCGGCGAGCTTGGCGCGCGTGACTGGCGGGGGACAGGCCTACCGTTGCGGCGGGGAAGAGTTCAACATTCTCTTTGCAGGAAAAACCACTTCCGAGGTTGTGGATCATCTGGAGCACTTACGTGCGACAATCGAATCCTCGGAGTTCCGCATGCGAAGCGGCGATCGGCGCCAAGTCGCTCGCGGGCCAGACCGCCGCAGCGAGCGGACTCGCAGCCGCGCGCGAAAGGGCGACGCCATTCGACAGCTCGCGCAGGAATCAATTTCGCCGCCGCTTTCGGTGACCATCAGCATCGGGGTCGCGACCTCTGTGAAAGAAGGATCTGACCCCGAGCATGTTCTGCAAGCGGCCGACAAAGCGCTGTACCGCGCCAAGGCCAACGGACGGAATCGGGTAGAGACGGCATCCTCCGCCCATCGGCGAACTCGCATCAAAGCTGCTGGAATTGCCTGAAGGTTCGACATCGCGGAAGCCAATAAGAATCCAAGATAGACGGGTCAAAGTGGAGAGTTGTTGCGAAAACGTGCGGCCCGGACCGTCAACCGTAGGGACGGGAAGAATGACGGCCCGGTTCCGAACGCTTTCGCAAGCACCACAGGCCGTGCGGTCAGCCAGCGGTCGAAGGTGGGATTGAGCGTTTCCGGCCGGTGCCCCCGCAGGCAGGACATTTCAACCGGATAAACGCGACGCCTTCGGACTTACCGTTTAAGTCCACGGGCTTCGCAACATATCCAGTACCGCCGCAACTCGCGCAGTCGTCCGGAGCCACTCCTCTCCCCCCTCAGGATTGAGGGCATTGTCCACGACGCGAGCGCGGAATTCGCCGCAGATTGTTTTGCGTTACGAATCACGAACAAGAATTCAGCGTTCCCCGTAGAAGAGCGAGGCCATCAGACGAGGGTGCCGATTCCCACGAAGCCGTAACTGATCTCCTGCCGCCGTGGTAAACTGGAAATCCGCCGGAGAGGTGGCAGAGTGGCCGAATGCGGCGGTTTGCTAAACCGTTGTACGGGCTAACACCTGTACCGAGGGTTCGAATCCCTCCCTCTCCGCCAGAATTCCCGTATATCGTTCTGACAAAGAGATTTCCTGCTCACGGTTCATCGGGGTTTCGCTTCCTTCTGCTGCCCCAACGAGCCTTTTTTGCTGCACAGTTGCTGCACAGTTAGTTTCGAGCGTTTTCATTGCCACTGTGGCGTCCTCGGAAACCATCTTCACGTAAATGTTCATCGTGGTCGTCACATTCGCGTGCCGGAGGATTTGCTGGATGACCTTGTCGGGGACTCCCAGCCGGTTGAGGTTCGTGGCCAACCCGCGTCGAAAAGCGTGCCACCCATACCACGGTAGCTTTGCGGCTTCGAATGCGGGCCGGATCACGTCCTTCGCCAGGGCATCCAAGTTCAGGGGTTTCCGTTGCGGGCTCTGCAGGATGTACCCCTGACGCGGATTGCCTGAACGCGCTCGGTGTCTTTCGAGAAAAAGCCTTAACTGCGCAATGACCGGAATGGCCCCCTTGCTCTTCTCCCGCTTCGGTTCATCCACATGGCTTCGCCATACTGCCTGCTTTACCCTGATGGAAAAGCCATCGTAGTCTTCCCAGAGAAGACCGCGGATTTCACCCTTGCGAGTGCCCGTGAATGCCGCTACTGCGACTGCGGTAGCGGCTGGTTCGGGAAGGATGCCGAGCATTTGCACTTCCTCTTCAAGCGAGTATGCATGGGTCTCACCGCCGGGACGAGCCCTGGGGAGTTCGACCTCGTGCATGGGGTTGGCCGTGTCGAGCACTCCCTGTCGTCGTGCATACCGGAACACGCCGCTAAGAAAGTGTTTGATGTGGCCAAGCGAGGTGCGGCACAGATCTTCCTGACGGGCAATGGATAGCAACATTTGCTCGCAGTCGAAGGTTCTATACTCGCGCAACGCTTTCTCTCCATTCGGTTTGATGTAACGCTTCCAGAGGTTGCGGTAACCGCGATACGTCGACCGACGTTTCTGTTGCTCCGCGTAAGGAAAATACACGGATTCGATAAATCGGTTCAGGCTCATCGTGCTCTCCGCGACCACCACGCCATCGTTGAATGGCCGCAGTGTTTTCTCAGCCAATTGTGCGACGGAGCGTTTCGTACGATATGGTCCGATAGCTTGCGCGAGGCGGCGGCACTTTTGAAGGCGCTTGACAGTGCCATTCTCAAGTACCACATCTTCGCGATACCGGACATACCAAAACCCACATCTTAGAAATATGTAACCTGCCTGTTGCTGACGGGCTCTTTTCATCTCCACTCCTTTCATCGAGTCCGTCCCAGGCGCCTGTTGTTCCCCATCACTATACGCCGCCGAATCCACAGTTCAAGCCCGTCGCTGCCCCAAAGAAAACGCACATATTTGCCGAAATTCACATGAGGCAAAGGATCTTCAGCGCGCCCACGCACTTGGTCACGAACCCAAGAAACGGGCACACCCCAGCGCCGCGCGAGTTCTCCGCTGTCGATAAATTCGTACGTTACGATTCGCGGTGAACTGGCCTCGGGTTGGGTCTGACCACTTTGGTTAAGAGTCTCGGGGAATGATGACTGGGAAGGGACACTCCCGGCTGAATTCGTCGATGGCTGGCTCTTATTCTGCATGCAGACCTCTTGTGTAAAACGCGGGATCAGCGATTTTGACCAAACTTGCTTCAATTCTGCCGTCTTGTCTAATGAATTCTCGGGAGTCTATTAGTCCTGGAACGACTAATAGCTTTAGGAAACGGGTGCATTCCGTCAGATTTTCGGTTGACCGGTCGGCTTTATAGAGATGTAGCTTGATGAAACACCGGAACTTGCGGAAGCGACCAAAATGCAGGAAAGCGTCAAAGCATCTTGATACGGCGCTGGCCCCTGGCCTTTGTCCCGGCTTTTTTCCGCGACTTCCAATGCCGTTCAGAGCATTCCAGCGCGCCATTCAGAGGGTGTGTGAGTGAGCGAAGAGCTAACGAAACTACATTGCGTATGTATCTCGTCACTAGACAGATGGAAACTTCTTCTTTCCACCTCGACTCTGAGCTTGTCCGCTAAACCATAAACACAAAACGCTATTAGTCCCGCAGGGACTAACAGACTCCCGAACTTTCATTGGACAGCCAAATTGAGTGAGGTTAGGTTTGCCCCACACGCAGCAAATTCTAGCTGCTTCCCGGAGGCGCAAATGTCATCACGTTGGTTCCAAATCCACCTCGTTCGCCCAATCCAACCCGTTCTTCGCTGGAAGTGGGCACGTCCAACCGCCGCCATTCTTGCCCTACTTCTTTTCCTACCTGTAGCCGCGATGGCACAGGGTTCGCCGTTCGACACCGGCTTTAACGCCATACAAGCCCTCTTCACCGGAACCATTGCGAAGGTTGCCAGTCTGGTCGCCATCGTGATCGGCGGCTACGGCTTCGCGCATGGCGAACCAGGCGCGAAGAAGGCGCTCGCCGGCGTTGCCGCCGGAACGGGCATTGCCGTTCTCGCCGTGAATGTCCTGAGTTGGCTCTGGGGCGTATAGAGCCCTTCCCGGCCACCTTCCACCCATCTTTAGACGAGGACGTATGCCAGAGAAACCACGGCAGAAGCACCGCACAAATCGAGTGTTCAAGAGTCTGCATAAGCCTCTCACCTACTTGGGCGTGGAACGCACACTGTTCTACTTCGTCTGCGTCGGTGCGGTGGGGGCCTTCAATCTCTTCAATTCCATCCTGGCGGGTATCGCGGTCTTCATTGGCGGGTTCGCCTTCGGGCATTGGGTAACGAACAGCGATCCGGCGTTCCTCCGCATCCTGGCAAAGTCCGAACGCTACAAGCTGCGCTACGACGCGGCCAAGCAGCAAGTCCCACGTGTGGAGGTCGTCTGATGCTGCGTCTCGATAAGGTCATCAAGCCGTGGAAAGAGAGTGCGTCTCTCAACGACCACATCAACCTGTACGGCTTCTGGAACGAGACGGCCTTCCTTACCAAGAGTGGCGATCTAGGCATGGTTCTCAGTGTTCCCGGCGTGGACTACGAAAGTCTTGACCGCTCGGAGCAGGAGTATGCGGTGAAGCGGCTGGAGGCAGCGCTGAAAGCGTTTGGCCCAGGCTTCCATGTTTACCAATACCTCTTCAAATCGAACCGCCCCGACATACCATTCGCAAAATATGACGACCCGATTGTGGAAGCGGCCATCGAGCAGCGGCGAAAGTTCTTTGAAGCAAAACGCGACCATCTTTATCAGATTGAAATCTTCTACTGCATTCTGCTCGAAGGCGCGCGGTCGAAGACCGGCGTGGGCGCGGCAATCGCTCGAATCTTGCGCGATCCCGCGGGCGCGGTTGGCGAACTAAAAGTGCAGTTCACCAACGACAGCATGAAGACGCTATTGCGTACGCATATCGAGCACGATCTTCGACGGCTCGACCAGAGCGTGCAGGCATTCGCTCGGCAGCTTGCGGATTTCATGCAAATCGAGATCTTGAATCAACAGGGACAGTTCATGTTTTTCCGCCGATTGCTGAATTACGACGATTGGCGTGTTGCCGGCAGGCCGCAGTCCACGCAGTTTCTCGACTATCAGGTGGTCAACTCCGACATCGAAGCGGAACGCGACCACCTGCGCGTCGGCGATCACATCGTCCGGGTGCTGACGATGAAAGAGGCCATCACTGAGACACGGCCCTTGGTGCTCGACACCCTGCTGAAGATTCCGGCCAACTTCTACGTCGTCACGGAATGGACGCCGCTCGCGGCAGACAAGGCGCGCAAGGAAGTCAACAAGCGACGACGCCACTTCAATATGTCGAAGACCGGGTTTGTCTCCCAGATGGGCAACGATGCCACGAAGACGAACCCACGCGATGTGCTGGTGGACGAGTCCAAGCAGGCCGACATTGAAAACCTTGGCGATTGCCTGCGGGCCCTGGGTGACGGTCAATCGCTTGGCGATTTCTCGCTGACGATTGTGCTGTACGGCCGCTCAAAAGCCGAACTGGAGCAGCTCGGGGCCGAGTTCACTGGCCTCTTCACCAACGCGGACGGCAATCTTTTTGCGGAAACCTACAACCAGCTGAACGCCTATTTCGCCACCGTGCCCGGCAACTATGCGCTCAACCTCCGCAAGCTGTATCTGCTGAACACGAATTACGCCGACTTGTCTTTTCTGTTTACGATCCTTCCCGGCGAGAAGACGAACGCGCATCTCGGCACGGAGTACCTGGCTGTGCTCGAAACCGACAACAGCACGCCCTACTATCTCAACCTGCATACCGGCGACGTTGCCCACACCCTGATTCTCGGGATGAGCGGGAGTGGCAAATCGTATCTGTGCAATTTTCTGCTGCAAAACGCGCAGAAGTACGCGCCCCTGACCTTCATCTTCGATATCGGCGGCAGCTTCCAGTCGCTTACGACGATCTTCGGCGGCTCCTACCTGAATGTCGGCCAGGAGGCGCGGGACTTCACCATCAATCCATTCTCACTGCCTCAAACCAAGGAGAACCTGCAATTTCTCTTCAGCTTCTTCCGCGTGCTCATTGAAGGCAACGAGCAGCGTTACCGGCTCGACTTCAAAGAAGAACGCCGGCTTGTGGGATGCGATCGAGCGCATGTACGTGCTGGAACCGGACCAGCGCACCATCTCGAACTTTACGCAACATCATTGGCGAGTTGAAAGAACGTCTACACCGCTGGACGCGTGGCGGACAGTACGGTTTTCTCTTCGACAACGCTGACGATACGCTCTCGTTCTCCCGCTTTCAGACCTTCAACTTCCACGGCTGGAACGATGCGCCCGAGGTTTTGGAACCGCTGCTGTTTTACGTTTTGCACCGCGCGTCGAATGAGATTACCGACCCGGAGAAGCTCGCCACCTTCAAGATCTTCCTGCTCGATGAGGCGTGGCTCTTCATCAAGAACGAGACGATTCGCAATTATGTGGTGCAGGCGCAGAAGACCTGGCGCAAGCACTACGCCGCGATGATCCTGGCGACGCAATCCATCAAGGAACTTGAGGAGTCGGGGATGCTGGCGATTGTGGCCGAGAGCTGCCCCACAAAAATCTTCCTCGCCAACCCGGACATGAACCGCGAAGTTTACCGGGAAGCGTTTCATCTGAACGACACAGAGCTGGATCTTATCGGGGGCCTGGTTCCGCCCGGTCAGATGCTCATTCGCAAGGCGCAGACCTCAAAGAAAGTGCATTTGAACGTCGATTCAGTCTCGCACTGGATGGCGACCAACAACGCCCGCGACAACCTCAAGAAACGGGAATATTTCGACCGCCACGGTTTTGCGGATGGCCTTCGCCGTCTGGCGGAAGAGTGGCCATTCCAGCCGCGCGCGCTGGCCGTATCAACCTCTAACACCAAATAGGAGACATGCTATGCGACATCCGAAATTCCTCATCAATTGCGTATTGGTCGTTGCTTCCATCGGCGCCGTGGCGCAGGATTCCGCGCGCACGGTGCAGTATCACTCGCAGGACATCGTTCCGATCCGCGCCAAGGTGAAATACACAACCCTAATCGAGCTGCCCACGACCGAGAAGATCATGGAAGCCGCCACGGGCGATAAGGACTTCTGGATCGTGGACGTGGTTGGCAACTTTTGCTTTGTGCATCCGGCGAAACAAGGCATCAGCTCCAACTTGAATCTCATTACGGACAAGGGAAACATCTACAGTTTCACCCTCCAGGACATCTCCGGATCTTCCGCCAGCCCTGATCTGAAGGTGATCGTCGAACCCGCCGATCGCTCCGCGATTGTGGCCGCGAGCGGCCCTCCGCAGTTCGTGCCCGTCGCGCAACTCGAACAGTCGCGGCAGCAGCTTGCCGCTCTTCAATCGCACGTCGAGCAGGCGGTGGATGAGTACAAGAGCGCCTATCCGACACAGCTCAAGTTCGACTACGTCTACAAGGCGAACGAATCTCCCTTCGATATCCAGTCGATCTATCACGACGACAAGTTCACCTACATCAAGACCAATGCGCCAGAAAAGTTCAGCGTCTATGAGATGAAAGACGGCAAACCCAACCTCGTGACCTATGACCTCCGGGAAGGGACCTACATCATCCCGAAAGTCATGGACGACGGATACGTGGAACTCGGTAAGAAACGGATGAGCTTCACGCGGAAGGGATAACTGTCATGACCGACAACGACTTTACTTCTCACACAGAGGCCCGCACCGACCCGCAAGCAGAGCCAACGTTGCGTCGCAACCTGGAGCTGCCAAAAGGCGTCTTGCAGAAAAACCTCAAGACCTTCGTTTATCTGGGTGCGGCATTGCTGGTGATTGTGGCGGCACTCTTCAGTTCGTCCGGCAAGAAAACGCCTGCGCAACAGGGCGCGCGCCAAAGGGCAACCACCGCAACCAGCCTTGCAGGACAACACCGACAGCAACGTGCAGGAGTTGAAGAACCAGCTTCAAGCCGAACGCCAGAAAGAACAGCAGGCAACAATGGCCGCTGCTGCAATGGCAGATCCGGCGCTTGCGTCTGCGACGCCCCCGCAGCAGGCCGCCGCCGCGGCCTACGGCCCGACCGGCGTTGCCGTGCCCTGTGTTCCGGGCCGGCCCTGCCCGCAACTGCAGCAGGGCAACATGCAGATGCAACTTACTCCCGTACAGCAGCAGGCGGAACTGATCGCCGCGAAAGAACGCGAACGGGCGGACGACGCCCGTTTCGCTTCCAACCTCGTTTACTCCCGTTCCGCCGAACAGCCGCAACAACCGCCGCAGCAAGGTCAGATCGATGCCTGCCCAGTATGACCATACCGAACGGCAGGCAAACCACAGTCCCGTCGCCCCAGAAGTCGAAGGAAAACAGGAAGAAACGTCCGCAGGCTATAAGCGCCCGCTGGAAGCCAATGTCGATTCGGCCACGGGCCAGCCCTATCTCATCTACGAAGGCTCGGTTCTCGACACCGTTCTCATGAATCGTTTGGATGGCGACGCCGTGGGACCGGTCAAAGTCCTTGTCTCAAATCCGTTGTATTCGCACGATCGTCAACACGTCATCATTCCCGACGGGACGGTTGTTCTCGGTGAGGCCAAGAAGATTGGAGCGGCGGGATTCGGACAACAGCGGCGCATGGCCGTCGTTTTTCACCGCCTCATCATGCCCGACGGTTACTCCGTCGATCTCGACCAGTTCCACGGCCTCGACCAGATCGGCGAGGAAGGGCTGAAGGACAAAGTCAACAATCACTACCTTCAGATTTTCGGCACCTCGATAGCTTTGGGCGTGATCGCCGGAGCGGGCGAACTCACGCAGGGCGGCGGCACGATTACCACCAGCGGTTCCCAGGCATTCACCAACGGGGCTGCGGCCAGCGTTTCGCAGTCTGCAACCACGATCCTTGACCGCTTCATGCAGATACCGCCCACCATCACGATTCGGGAGGGCCACCGCGTGAAAGTGTATTTCACGCAGGACTTGCTTCTTCCTGCGTACTCCAACCACACCATTCCGCAAACGTTTTAAGGAGGATTCCGATGCGAACAGTTGCCCTCTCCCTCTTGCTCCTATCGACTCTCGCCCTTGCGGGCTGTCAGAGCAAAGCTGAAAAAGTGAAGAAGTTGCAGGACCAATACAACGCCGAATACCCGGCCTATGCCAAGGACTGCCTCGATGAGACCTCCGGCTCCGCAAGAATGCTGACCGGAGAAAAGCTGACCGCGGAGCAGATGGCGACCCTCGAAGCGAAGAAAAAAGAACGAGACGCACGGTGCAAGCCAGAGGCCGACCGTCTTGCAGAGATCCAGAGAGAAATTCTTGCCGCACAGCAGTAACGCGGTATTGCTGTGAGGCTTTGCCACACCAACCGCAAACGAAAGGATAAGGCAATGAAGAAGCTACTCCTCACCGCACTCGCCATCGGACTTGCGACGGCATTGCAACCCGCAGCGCACGCGCAATTCGGTTCCGGCATCGTCTACGATCCTACGCAGTCGGTCCACGCCGTCACGCAGATCGAACACGAAGAACAATCCATCGCCAACCAAGCCCAGCAGATCGAGCAGGGCCAACAAATCTTCACCAACACCGTCAAGATTGCGACGACGGCGCTACAAGCCTACAACGTCGCCAAACAGCAATACCAACTCGTGCACCAGATGATCCTCGCGCCGACGATGCTCTATCAGCGGTTTCTGTCTCCCACGACCGACCTGCGGATGCTGCAACAAATCTCGAACACCTATGGCAATTCGATGGGGTGGCTCAATTCGGCGAATACCGGAAACGGGGCCGCAGCCTCCTACCAGCAGGTCAGCGTCCCCAATACCACCAACATGATTCCCGGCTACGGCAGCGCCAGTGTTGCCGGGCAGCTGCAGATTGCCGCGCAGGGAGCCACCGTTGACATCGGCGATTCCGTCATGACCAACAACCTGCAAATGCTCGGGACCATCCGCGCCAATCAGACCGCAAGGCAAACCGACCTCGCCAACCTGGAGGCCACGACACAAAGCCAGGACGCCTCGCAGCAGACCATCATGGCTACACTCCAGCGCATCAATCAGGCCCTGCTCTTGCAACTGCGTACCCAGCAGGACGCAAACCAGATCAACGCCAATCTTGCCCTGCAGCAGATCGTTGCCCAAAAGCAGCAGCAGGACGCGATGAAATCGGCATTCCGTGACTCATCGGGATACGAAAGCTACTACAACGCCAACATCGCCACAACCAGCGGCGGAGCGGCCAATCTCCTCACCCAAGCGTACTGAGTAGGAGCAAACGACAAGAGGGTATGAAATATGGGTGGTCTCTTCGAGTACATCGCTCAGGCGTGCCAGTCGCTTGCAGCCACGGCGGCACCCTCCATTACCGCGATGGGGATTCACATCGTCATAGCCCTTGCCACCATCATGATGGTTTGGTTCGGTGTGCAGGAAGCACTCGCATCGGCGCACGGCGAGGGCGGATTCAGCATGGGGAGGTTCCTCAACCTCTTCATGCTGCTCACCTTCGCCTACGCGATGGTGAACTACTACGACAGCTCCATCCCCGGACTTGGCTTTTCCATCAAGAGCTTCATCGACGGCGGCACCACCAATCTTGTGAACCTCATTGGGTCGGATGGTTCCACCACCATGCTGAACGAGATCCACGCGGCATCCTCGAAAACTGGGCCGTCGCTGCTGACCAGCATGATGTCTCCCTACTACGCCATTGTGTACTTTGCCGTGCAGTTCCTATTAGCCCTGCTGGCCGCAATCGTCTCCGCCATCCTGGCCTATGGCGCAATTGCGGCAACGATCATCGGATTGCTCGGGCCGATCTTTATCCCGTTTCTTGTCTTCGACAAGCTCGATTGGCTGTTCTGGGGATGGCTCAAGGCGTATCTCGGATTCAGCTTTTATAAGGTCGTCGCCGCAGCCACGATGAATGTTCTGGCCCATGTTCTGACGAACTACTACATCCAGCTTGGCCAGAGCGTGTCGGACCCTTCAACGATTGTCCAGACGTTGCCGCTTCTCGTCCTTCTCGTCCTGGTCAACGTCTACATTCTCTTCAAGATTCCGACCATGACCCACAGCTTATTCAGCGGCGGCGGTGGCGGACACGGCGGAGGCTTCGGCGCGGCGATGTTGGCGATACGGGCCCTGATGTAAACCGCCAGGAGAAACGAGGTCCACAGATGAACGCGGAAAAAGAAACCATGACCGCCGAAACGAAAGCCACCCCGAACATTACCCGTGCCGCAGAACGCTACTTGGAACAATACGGCGATCCGCTGGTGATGAACACCTATCTTAAGGTGACGATTCTTGTGCTCGCCGCCGTCTGTTTCGCGCTGGCGGCGCTGACCTTCAAGAGCCAAACAGCGCTTGCCAACATGCACCCGATGATTGTGCGGATCAACGACGTGGGCCACGCGGAAGCGATCGACTATCGGAACTTTCAGTATCGCCCGCAGGAAGCGGAGAACAAGTATTACCTCACCCGCTGGGCGGAACTGTATTTCAGCCGCAATCGTTTCACGATCGAACGCGATCAAACGCAGTCGCTTTACTTCCTCAATAGCGACGTGCAACGCGCCGTGATCGACCAGGAACGCAAGGACAACAGCATTCAGAACTACGTCAAAGACAGCACCTTGCCGTATGTCGATGTCGAGATCAAGAACGTCATCCTTGACGACCTGCGGCAGTCGCCGTATTCGGCGCGCATCGAGTTCGAGAAGGTGTACAGCAATCCGGCGGATCATACCGAACTCAAGCGGGAGCGATGGACAGCCAGCGTCACCTATGTCTTCCGCGAGAACGTGAAGAACAATGAGCTGGCCGTGAACCCTCTCGGTCTGACCATCGTGCGCTTCCGGGCCGACCAGGCGTTCAGCTAAGGATGAAGGATTCATCGACCTTCACAGAGGCTTATTCATGTCGTTTCTTGCTGCTAATCCGGCTGGCTTTCCCCACCTGTCCCCGTGCCTGGTGGAGCGGGCGAACAAGAGCCTTCCGACGTGCAACGGCGGTGGCGAATTGCGCCCTTCTTACGGCGGACATGCCGGCTCGAATCGCACTGCAATTGCGGTGAACTTCCGCAGCCAATGTGCAGATGAGAACTTTGCTCTGGAGCGTGTCTGCCGTTATGTATCCCGTCTTTTGCTCGGTCACAGCTTCGGGGCCTTTCCGGCGCCCGGCGGCACTCGGTCTTCTGCTTCGCATTCCGCGCCCCTTCGGGGTCTCGGTTCCTCCCAAAACAAGTTTGCAAACCACGGCAAAAAACGCCGCGCAAACTTCTTTCGGGCCCCTCCCAGAAAGCAGACCTTCGGCACTTGGGAGCCGGGCCCACTCGCTTGGCTCCGCCCAGTGTGACCCGATCAACAACGGGAAAATTCAACAAACGGAGACACTCTCATGTACCAGAACAAAGTAACCCTCATCGGATTCCTCGGCAGCAACCCAGAAGTTCGCACCAACGACAATCGCAGCTTTACGACTCTCTCGCTGGCAACCAAGTCCTCCTACAAGAAGGACGACAAGTACATCTCGCACACCGAATGGCACCGTTGCGTAGTCTTCGGCAAGCTCTCGGAGTTCGCCAAGACGCTCACCAAGGGCGCACATATCCAGGTGGAAGGCGAACTGCGCAGCCGGGAATACACCAGCAAGAAGACGGACTCGAAGCAGCGCGTCTGGGAAATTCGGGTCGCTTCGATCCTGAAGCTGGACCGCGCTGAAAAGGCCGCCCCGGAAGATCAGGAGCACGATGAATCGTCCCCAGGAGGAAACGGCCGCATAGGCCCTTGCTCTTCACTCTCGGAAGCCCGGCTAACCGCTGGGCTTCCATCGCTGTGAGGTTCCCGCTATGAGCTTCGAATTGATCCTTCCATTCCTTCGGCCCATCGAGCCGCTGCTGCTCGACGAAGACGTCAGCGAGATCATGGGCAATCCGGATGCCTCGTGGTTCTGCGAGCGCGATGGAAAATTGTGCCAGGAACCGAACATTTCCTTCGACGCCGGCAAGCTCCGCACCGGCCTTGAAGTCATCGCCAATCAGCTCGGCAAGAAGCTCGACGAAGACAACCCCTTACTGGACGCGCATCTCCCGGATGGAAGCCGCCTTGCGGCGGTGATTCCGCCGGTCGTATGCCCCGCTCCGTCGCTGACGATCAGAAAGTTCACCAGCCGCCATTACACGGTCGATGACCTCATTGCTCGCGGCACGCTGACGCGGCCTCTTGCAGATTTCTTAGCCGAGCAGATTCGCAGCGGAAAGACGCTGCTTATCAGTGGTGGAACGGGGACCGGAAAGACGACGCTTTTGCGGATACTGGCCGACTTCATTCCAGACCAGGAACGCCTCGTCGTCATCGAGGACACCTCCGAACTTCAGATCCGGAAGCCGAACATTGTGGCCGCCGAATGCCAGACCGATACGTTCAAGGCCAACATCTCTTTCGACGAGCTTCTAAAGTCCGCTCTCCGCTGGCGACCGGACCGGATCATCCTGGGCGAAGTGCGCGGAATCGAGGCGCGAACGCTGCTCGATTCCTTCAATACTGGCCACGCGGGATCGCTCGCGACGATCCACGCCAACTCGGCAGCGAAAGCCCTCACGCGCTTCGCCAATCTGGTCATGCGCAACCACGCGCAGACCACCTTCTCCGATACCGAAGCGGAGATCGGAGAAGCCGTTGATTTTGTCGTCCATGTCGAGCGTCAACCAGGCCGCCGCATCATCCGCGAAGTCCTGGCGCTTCGCGGATACGACCGCGATGCCAAACGCTTCCTGATCGAGCCGGTATTCGAGGTGAAACATGCCACACCATAGCACTGGAAATGGAACCAGCACCGCTGCTGACTTCCTCACCCGTTGCTTCGCTCCGGACGAAACGATTGCCCTGCTCGTCCGGAGGGAATCTCCTAACAAGACGCTTCAGCGAATTGCTCCCTTGGAACATGCGCTTGCGCCTCGTTACCTCGGCTGGCTCGCGCACGAGAACTCTACCGGAGCGAATATCTATGTGGCTGCCAATCCGCTTCGCTCTGGCAGCCGCAAACGCACCAAAGAGTGCATCGCCGCGGTCCGGCATCTGTACCTTGATTTGGACACCGACGGCGAGGCCCGCCTCACTTCGCTCCGCGCCTCGGATGCGGTTCCCCCGCCGAATGCGGTCCTCTCGACATCGCTCGGTAAGTACCAGATCCTCTGGCGAGTTGACGGCTTCACTCTCGAACAGCAGGAAAGCGCCCTGAAACTGCTTGCCATTACCTTTGGCGGCGATCCCGCCTGCACGGACTGCAACCGGGTTCTCCGCCTGCCGGGATTCCTGAATTGCAAGTACGATCCGGCGTATCCCGTCACCGTCGAATACCCCGGCGATTCCACTTGGAATTCCGATGACTTCCGGCTGGATATTCTAGCGGCGGATGCCATCCTTTCGTCCCGTTCAATCACACCGCGAAAGCATCCCGATAAGCACAGCAATTCCGAACACGATTGGGCCTGGGTTCTGCATCAACTTGCCCGTGGAAAGGACGCCGCGAAGCTCACGCGAAAGCTCGCTTCGCGCCGCGCCGATAAGCCCAATCCTCTTTATTACGCTCAGCGGACGGTTGATGTTGCATCGGCCAGGCTTTGGCTCATCGAAGGCGTTCCGATAGATGACGTTGTCACGATGCTCGAAGTCCGCCGCCGCTTCGAGATTCCCGCCGCACTTTGCTCCGCTCGTGCGCGGGAGATTGCGCTGACGGCGCAGCGGATGATTGCCCGGAGAAAGATTGCTTGATTCAACACCTATAAGGAGAACACTATGCCACTACTTGAAATCAACCTGAGCCGCTACGTCAGTGCTTCTGTTCGGCTGGACGAGTCCACCGCCGAACAGGTCGATCAATATGCCGCTTTCGTCCACGCATCCGCAGACGATGTTGTGGACAAGGCGCTCAACTATGTCTTCTCGAAGGACCGCGACTTCCAGGACTTTCTGAAGACGCCACAGGCCAAGCAGGTTGCTTCCACGCTGCGTGTCCGTAGAGGTCCGAACAAGGATGCGGAAGGCGCGACGGAGCAGCCAGCGAAGAAGCTTGCAGCCGGGGTGGAGTCCACGGCTTCTGTGCGGGTAATGAAGGCGTGATCCTGCATTCAATTTCGTGCCGGAGCAAGAACGGTGCTTCGCACCGGAAGAATTTTGACACTCCATCCCTGGAAGGGAGCTGTGCAGGTTCACCACGGAACACCGATGCGTTTCCGATGACAACAAAGAACTTACTGAGATGCGGGAACCCATTGGGTTCCCGTCTCTTACAGAGAAATGAGAGTCCTGATGCTACCTAATCACTCCGAAACACCCAGGAAAAAAGGTGCGGTTCTGAGGCCGCGAAGGCTCGCAATCGGTCTCCCAATGACCCAAGTTAACGACCGACCGAATTTGGAGCAGTTGAGGCTGCGGCTGCAGCAGACGGATTGCGCGCTAGGCGAATGGATTCGCGATGTGATCCTGCGGGAGCTGCGCAAAGGGTCGGCCAGCGATCCATCGCTGGCCGAGATTCTCGGGGTTCGCTTGCTCCTCGTAAACGTACTGCGGCCCCTGGCCGCAGGCCAGAGACTCACGCCGGAGGCGTTCGACAAACTGCTCGATGAAATCAGCGATGCGAAGCACCAGCTAGCCGCCAAGTTGGCTACTCCCGGCGAAAGGAAATAGGCAATGGCAACGACAAAGTGGGGACGCAAGGAAACAATGATCTGGCCACCGCACAGCCCGATTTACACGTATGGCGCGGTATTCATGGCGTGTCGTTCTTGACCGGGACTATTTCTCTACTGCCGGTTCAGCTTCGGCAACAACTCGCTACAGCGTTTCTATACGCCGATCTATATACGGTCGAGCATCGCCGGAGCAATCGGAGCGGGCCGCCAAGACAGCTACCGGATGCTCATGGTGGGCGCTCGCGGAATGGCACCGCGTCTGGCGATGAACGCCGACGTGATGGACGGCAAGACGCCGGAACCGGGCGGCAAACCCATCCCGCTTGCGCTCTCGCAATCCGCCTTGCAGCACGGCTACGTTCTCCTTTACCTCGGACCGGAGCAGAGCTATATCGATGCGCGCTTGAGTGCGTACCTCAAAACTGCGGTTTACGGCGGCGATACCCTTTTCGACCTCTACGAGCTTCCCCTGCTTTTTGGTCTCGCATCACTGGTCATCCAACTCCCGTTTTCTATCGCCAAGGACGTACGACGACGGAAACAACTGAGGTACGGACGACGACTGAGAGGCCCCGAGATGCTAACGCCGAAGGAATTCAACCTCAGGGTCGAAGGAGATGGCATAGGGATCAAGACCGACAGGATGAAAGCGATGATCCGCATACCGAAACGAGCCGAGGCTCAGCACATGCAGATCATCGCCGATACTGGCGGGGGCAAGACCGTGATCCTGCTCCAGATCCTTCGCCAGATAAAACATCGTGGCGATTCCGCGATCGTCTACGACCCAGCACGGGACTTCGTCCGGCGCTTCTACGATCCGAAGAGAGGCGATGTGATCCTGAATCCGCTCGATAAGCGTTGCCCGTATTGGGGACCGTCGGAAGAACTGCGCCGCCGCTCCGAGGCGAAGGCTCTGGCGGTCTCCCTGTTCCAGCCGCCGCAGGACAGGAAGGGTGAGTTCTTCATCGAGTCCCCGCAGAAGATCTTCGCCTTCCTGATGGCCTATGGCCCCACACCGGAGGAGTTGGTGAAGTGGATGTCAGACCCGCAGGAAATCGACCGAAGGCTGAAAGGGACGGAGCATGCTCATCTGATCAACCCAACGGCGCACGACCAGCGTTCAGGTGTTCTTGGCTCGCTTGGGCTGGTCGCCGACAGCCTTCGTCTGCTCCCGAAGAAGGGCGAGGGGAATGGCGAGTGGTCGGCCAGGGAGTGGGCCGAAACGCGGCAAGGTTGGATATTCATCACTTCACTCCCAACAGAACGTGAGGCCCTTAAGCCGCTTCATAGTCTATGGATCGACCTGCTCGTGTTGCGTTTGCTAAATGAGCCGAAGGAGGGACAGAAGCGGGTATGGTTCGTGATCGACGAGTTGGCAAGTTTGCAGAAGCTCCCCCAGTTGCATACCGCCATTACAGAAAATCGGAAGAGCAATAATCCGGTGATCCTGGGTTTCCAGGGTAAGGCCCAACTGGAAGTCCTCTACGGCCACCTGGCGGAGGTCATGCTGTCCCAACCGGCAACCAGCATTTGGCTGAAGACAAAGGAGCCGGCCGCTAGCGAGTGGGTCAGCAAGTTCATTGGAAAGGTCGAGATCGAAAGGCTACGCGAGACCCACTTCGATGGCTCCCGCGCTGGGCGAAACTTCACGCTGGACCGGCAGATTGAACCGCTGGTGATGGAGTCCGAAATCTCCGGGCTGGCGGACCTCCACGCCTATCTGAAGTTCGAGAACTATGTGACACGCTTCTCATTCCCTCGGTTCGATATGCCGATTGTCGCCAGTGGCTTCGATCTCCGCGATATACCCGAGGACAAGCTCCCCTACGATCCCAAGAACATAGGAGCAGCTAAGCCCCAAGTGCGCCCAGCTGAACTAAAACAGGAGCCCAATGTCTCCACACCGCCGCAGCGAAAATCTCCACGAACAGCGACGGAGATCCCGCAGCAGGAGACGGACCTTGAGATGAACGTGAACGCCCAACAAAGCCTCAATCTTCGGGGGTAGTAACTGCCATGCTGACCATTTCAAAGCCACTCTCCGCGGGCCAGGCGCAGACCTACCACCAGATGGAATTCACCGCGAAGGAGCAGAACTATTGGTCTCAGCGCGGAGTCACAGCAGGGGAGTGGCAAGGCCGCCTCGCCGAGCAATTCGGCCTTGCCGAAACGGTCTCTGCCGAAGACTTCGCGAAACTCAGCCAGGGCCAGCATCCACAAACCGGGGAGCAACTTGTGCGGCAACGAGCGTCCTATGAATATCAGGATGCCGACGGCAAGAGGATCAAGACGATGGAGCATCGAGCCGGGTGGGATGCGACCTTTTCCGCCCCCAAGTCTGTCTCGCTCACTGCCCTTGTCGGCGGGGATGAGCGTGTCCGCGAAGCGCACCGAGAGAGCGTTCGCGTTGCCCTCGACCAGCTGGAACACTATACGCAAGCCCGCATCGGCGGCAATCATCCGGCCGAGACCACTGGGAAATTTATCGCCGCCAAGTTTGAGCACGATACAGCCCGCCCGGTCGATGGCTATGTCGCGCCACAGCTTCATACACACGTTGTTATCTTCAACATGACCGAGCGGGCCGATGGAGAAACCCGTGCCCTACAGGAACGAGGGCTCTTTCAGTCGCAGCAATTTGCCACGGCGATCTATCAATCCGAGCTAACTTATCGGGTACGCCAACTCGGTTATGAAATCACGACAGGGCGGAGCGGCGCCCCCGAGATTAAGGGCTACACGCAGGAATACCTCGACGCATCCAGTCCCCGCAGCCAACAGATTCGCGAGTACCTCGAACGCACGCGCCGCTCGGGAAAGGAGGCTGCCGAGATCGCCGCGCACGCGACGCGCGACCGCAAAGAGATTCATTCGCCCCGAGAAGTCATGGCCGCCCACCGGAAGCTGGCGGCAGACTTTGGGCACCAAGCCGAGGCCGTTGTTCGGGCCGCACATGAACGGTGTCAACACCAGGAGAAACCCGTTAACTCGTTTGAGCGTGTTCGAGAATCTGTCACCTTTTCCCGCGACAAGAACTTCGAGCGCGAGGCGGTTGTGGACGAACGTGCGCTCATCCGCGATGGCCTTCGCCGCGGCATGGGCGAGATCACTCATGCCCAAGTGCGCGCTAATCTTGACGCCCGCGTGGCTTCCGGAGAATTTCAAATAGTCGAGCGGTCTCAGGGCATTCCGGGCCGCCAGTTCACCACCGCGAAAACCATCGAATCTGAACATGAAATTCTCCGCCGGATGCGTGAGGGACAAAACCACGTCGAGCCGGTTCTTTCGCGTTCGCAGGCCATCGCCGTTGCCGATCATCACCAACATCTCAACCGGACACAAAGAAGCGTGGTCGAGGATGTCCTCAGTTCGTCCGACCACATCCAAGGAATCCAAGGGTTCGCCGGCTCGGGCAAAACAACGACGCTCGCGGCCATTCGTGGCGCTGCTGAAGGGCAGGGTTATCAGGTCGAGGGTTTTGCGCCGACCTCCCGCGCCGCGCGCCAACTTAATGAGGCAGGCATCGAAGCCGGAACCCTGCAAGGCTTCCTCGTCCGCACCGCGAATCCCGACCTACGAGAGCAAAAGCACTTCTACCTTGTCGATGAATCGAGCCTTGCCAGCACCAATCAGATGCGCGAGTTTCTTTCGCGGCTTGGTCCCAATGACCGCGTGCTTCTGATCGGCGATACCCGCCAGCATCAGGGCGTCGAAGCGGGCCGCCCCTTCGAGCAACTGCAGGAAGCCGGAATGCGTACGGCCAGACTCGATGAGATCGTGCGCCAAAAGGACCCCGCTCTGAAATCTGCCGTCGAACTGCTGGCGACGGGCCAAGTCTCCGCTGCGCTCGACGCACTCCAGCAGCAGGGCCGTGTGAAGGAAATTCCCAATGCAGAAGAGCGCGTCCGCACCATCGCAAAGAGTTACGTCGAATCGCCCGAGAACACTCTCATCGTCTCACCGGACAATGCTTCCCGCCGCGAGCTGAACGTCGCTGTTCGCCAGGAGTTGAAGGCCAATGGAAGCCTTGCGCCGGAAGATCATACTTTTCGTGTCCTGGTTCAGCGTCAGGACATGACCGGAGCCGAACGATCATGGGCAAGCCACTACGAGATCAACGACGTGGTTCGCTACACTCGGGGCAGCAAAACCATCGGAATCGAGGCTGCCGCCTATGCATCGGTCGTCGCGATCAACCCAGCCGCAAACCTGCTCACGGTCGAGAAAGCGAACCACGAACTTGCGACCTACGATCCCCGCCGCCTCACCGGCGTCAGCGTCTACCAAGAGATCGAACGCGAGCTTTCCGTAGGCGACCGCATCCAGTTTACTGCCCCCGACAAATCACTCGGCGTTGCAAATCGCGACATGGCTGCGATCGAGGCGATCCACCCCGATGGTCGCCTGTCCGTCCGCCTCGACAACAACCGCCAGATCGAATTCAGCCCCAACGAGCATCGTCATCTCGACCACGGCTACGCCGTTACCAGTCACAGCTCCCAGGGCCTTACCGCCGAACGCGTCCTCGTTCACGCCGATACCAGTGTCCACCCGGACCTGCTCAACTCCCGCTTCGCCTACGTCTCCATCTCTCGCGCCAGCCACGAGGCCACGCTCTTCACTGACGACTTGGCAAAACTCGGGCCCCAATTGGGAGCCGAGGTCTCGAAGACATCCGCTCTGGAAATCAATCAAGCTTCATCCATCGCCCAGGGAATTGGGCTAAGGATCTGACACTGCCAACCATTAAGATGGAGAAATCGCGATGACGAAGATGGCCACCATTCCCGAGAATTACAACAAAATCCGTGCCGGAATCGTCGAACTGCTCAAAACAGCCCGCTCGTCTGCCGCCCGGAACGTGAATACCCTGATGACGGCCACCTACTGGGAGATCGGACGAAGGATCGTCCAGTCCGAGCAAGCTGGAGAGAAGAGGGCTGAGTATGGCGAATTGCTCATCAAGCGATTGGCCAAAGACCTATCGGCCTCATTCGGCAGAGGCTTTGGACCGCGCAATCTCGCCCAGATGAGGAGCTTCTACCTGGCTTGGTCGCACGGTAAGATTTTGCAGACACTGTCTGCAAAATCTTCAACACCTATACCGTTCAATGAGATACAAGGACAACCTCAACCTGTTCAAGACCTTGCCAACCAGTTTCCCTTACCCTGGTCCGCCTACGTGCGACTGCTATCAGTCAAGAGCCCAGAGGCTCGGACTTTTTATGAGACCGAGGCTCTGCGGTCCGGGTGGTCCGTCCGGCAATTGGACCGCCAGATCGGCAGTCAATTCTACGAGCGCATCGCGCTCTCGCAGAACAAAGCCGCCATGCTGGAGAAAGCAGAGAACTCCGAACCCAGCGATTTGGTGACACCCGAAGAAGCCATCAAGGACCCGTTCGTTCTCGAATTCCTCGACCTCAAGGACGAATACTCCGAGTCAGACTTGGAGGAAGCGCTCATCCATCACCTCACGGACTTCCTCTTGGAGTTGGGCGATGATTTTGCCTTCCTCGGCCGCCAGCGCAGGCTTCGTATCGACGACACATGGTTTCGGATCGACCTCATTTTCTTTCATCGCCGTTTGCGAGCGCTTGTAATCGTGGACCTCAAGGTCGGTAAATTCAGTTACGCGGACGCTGGGCAGATGCACCTCTATCTGAACTACGCCAGCGAGCACTGGATGAAGCCCGGCGAGAACCCGCCAGTCGGACTCATTCTGTGCGCCGAAAAGGGAGCAGCAGAGGCCCACTACGCACTCGACAATCTCCCCAACAAGGTGCTCGCCGCTGAGTATCAGACTGTCCTTCCAGACGAAAAGCTCATCGCCGAGGAACTTGAACGCTCCCGCCGGGA
>CAVPQE010000012.1:0-175150 GCA_963707205.1 uncultured Acidobacteriaceae bacterium | reverse complement strand
TCAATCAGTGCCTTCTGGCTCTGACTGGCGCGCAGGTTGATGTTTTCGTCGCGGTTTCCGGTCTTTGTTCCCATGGCCGGCATTGGTAAACGTCTTTCGTACGCACAAGTACTATGCATTATTGCGCACATAGTGAATACATCGTTAATAAGCACACTGCAAGCGATGGAATGAGCATGGCAAGTGCTGGCGCGGCACGAGCGCAGCAGAGGGTAATCAGGTTCCGCTCCGAATCTTCGCCTGCATGGCTGCGAAACTGCTTGTGGTGAACCTCCAGATTTGACATCGCGCCGCACGATTGACAGCGCCAGCCGTCGCGAACACAACACATGCTGCCGCAGATTCTCGTATGAGATTCACATGCGCGCTGCTGCCATCCTCGGGGGGGCTGGCCCACCCAACTTAGGCTGCCCCGCCCTGCGCGGTTTTCGCAGGGTGGGCACGATGCTGCCGAAGCCAACGGTCTTACCTGGAGGTTACACCAGGTCGTGCGTCTTTCCGCCCAAATCTCCTGGGCTATCAGCACGAATACCCAGCCTTCGAGAATCACGAAGGCTGGGGCAGCCGGTTTCTCGTTACGTTAGAAGGTGCAAAGGTGGGCCAGCCCCCAAACAAACCCTAATCGGGTCGTTGTTGAAATCAGGACCTTTACACTCAGAACCGCGCGGCCGCCAAGGTCAATGAGTCTATCGATTACAATGTAGAACGCTCCACGCGCATCCGACGACGCTTACAGAGACGATGAAAATCCCCGCTGGTACAACCGCTTATATCGGGCCTCCCGCCAGACCGATTCCGAAACAGGTATCTGACGCAATCGGCAAAGCGCTGGGCGAGATTCCCGAGATTATGGAAGCCCATCTGCCCATGGTCTACATCAAGGGACATGTCGATCCCCCGGCTCAAGTCCTAGTCGTCGTTGTTGAGGCGAACAGTCCGAGCCCTCAAGCGAAGATCACGGAAGTGCTTAGAGCCGTTCTGCCAACAAATTCTCACATGGACATTACGGAATCAGACCTCGGCGATCCACGCCTTCCAACCATAAGGGCAACAGGGACTAAACTCGACCTCAATCGTCAAATGGTGTAATGAGGCCATAGCACTCCCTTGAAAATTACCCGTTACACTTGCATTGCGTTTTGGGTAGCTAAATGTGTTGCGGTGATTGCGACGTCGTAGCCGAGCCTGCGGAGTGCCTGCAGCAGCATTCGCGCACGTTTCTTCTTGGTTTGAGCATCAGGTTCGCTGCCTTTCTCAATAAATCGTGCCCCCTCATGTAAGATCTTCCAAACCACACGGCAGAGGCGATGGGCGATCGCCCAGATCGCGGACTGATACCCCAACCGAGGCAACAGACGCCGGAACACCACCTGAAAATAACTGCCTCTCTTCTTGACGGCCGCGTGGGCCGCCTGGTTCAGGACCCGTCGCAGATACTTGTTCCCCTTGGCGGAGCGACTACTGTGGTTCTGCTCGGCACTTTCATCTTTTCCGGGACAGGTTCCCACCCAAGAGGTCAATTCCGCGGCCGAAGAGAACGTACCGGCCTGTACTCCTACCTCCGCAATGATCTGCTGTGCCGAATCCACTCCCAAACCGGGCACTTCTGCCAGGCGCATCACTGCCTCTTGATGCGGCTTCATGCCTTGTGCGATCAGGTTGTTGAGCTTGGCGATTTGCGTATCGATTAACTGCAGCCGCTCCAACTGCAGCGCCAGCATTTCCCGGTGCATGGGCTGCGAGCTTCCCGTCAACGCGTCCAGCAATTGCTCCTCGGTGCATTTCAATCGATTGTCTCCCAAGGCCGCCAATCTCTTGGCCTCGGTCTCGCCCGCGGCCAAGGCCCGCAGAATGCGAAGCCCGCTGGCACCTAGCAGATCAGTTACTACACTGGACAGCTTGATACGCATCTCTTCCAGCAGACACTCCATCTGACTCTGCAGTCGTATCCGGTCGCGTGTGAGTTGCATCTTCATCCGCGTCAGGTTCCGCCAAATCCGCTGCTCCCCATTCGGAACAAAGCTCAAGATCAACTCGTCAGCGAACAGCCGTCGCACGAGCCGCTCCGCATCTTTGAAGTCATGTTTGCGTCCCCGTGGAGCACGGTTGGAGAAGGCATGGGCCAAATGCAAGAGCATATGCGGCTCCAATTCCAACCACACCGTCCGCCAATATTGCGCAGTGGATTCCATGACCGCTTCTTGCACATCTTGCGCTCGCAACCAACTGGACAATCGACTCAGGTCGCCCGGCAAGGTGGAAAATCGCCGCCGCTCCGGCTTCTCTTCCGGACTAGTCGTTTCGATCACCACTACCATTAATACTTTCTTGTGTACGTCAATCCCCGCCATCTTCATCGCTTCCTCCGGGCGTGGAAGCGGCAGAACGCGCGAAACAAAACTTACGCTCCCTTACGTGCTACCACCCTTCCCGGCAGGAGGAGTGGCGCGACAACGATTGGTTCAAAACGCGCGTTCCAGATCAAACTCCGTCACGGCCTCGATTTATCCAGAGCGTAAGCGACCTTTGCCGTCCACGCTCCCTTGATCCTACGCGCACGAACTCGATCCAATTTTCATCCCAATGGGTGGGCCGAAGGCCCATGTCTAACTCCGTCGAAAATCCTGTCCCAGGACCTAGACAGCAGGGTTGGCCGCAAGTTGGTTTATAGGGGTGATGGTTACCTCATAGCCGAGCTTGCGGAGGGCTCGCGCCAGCATCTGAGCACGTTTTTTCTTTTCTCGGGGACCGACGTCGTGGCCTTGCTCGATAAATCGGACTCCCTCATGCAAGATCTTCCAAACTAGACGACAGAGCCGATGAGCAACCGCCCAGATGGCGGACTGATAGCCTAGGCGGGGCAGCAGACGCCGGAACACGGCTTGAAAATGACTGCCTTTCTTCGCCACAGCCGCGTGTGCTGCTTGGTTCAACACGCGGCGCAGATATTTATTGCCTTTCGCGGAGCGACTGCTGTGGTTCTGCTCCGCGCTTTCCTCCTTGCCGGGACAGGTTCCCACCCACGACGTCAACTCCGCCGCCGATGCGAACGTACCGGCCTGGGCCCCTACTTCAGCAATGATCTGCTGAGCAGAATCCACACCCAAACCGGGCACTTCCGCCAATCGAATCACGGCGTCTTGATGTGCCTTCATGGCTGCCGCGCTCATGCTATTGAGCCGAGCCATTTGCTGATCGATCAACTGCAGCCGCTGTAGCTGCAAAGCCAACATCTCCCCATGCACGGGCTGCACTCTTCCCGTCAAAGCATCGACCAGTTGCTCCTCGGTGCACTGCAGCCGCTCGCCACCCAGTTGCGCCAACTTCTTCGGGTCGGTCTCTCCGTTTGCCAAAGCATGCAGAATGCGCAACCCGCTGGCGCCCAGTAGATTGCTGACGACAATCGACAGCTTGATCCGCATTTCTTCCAGCAAACACTCGATCTGGTTCTGCAGTCGTACGCGATCGCGCGTGAGTTGCAGCTTCATGCGGGTCATGCTCCGCCAGATACGCTGTTCCCCGTTGGGCACAAAACTTAAGATCAGTTCGTTGGCGATCAGTCGGCGCACCAACCGCTCGGCATCCTTGAAATCATGCTTACGCCCACGTGGAGCACGGTTGGAAAACGCCTGCGCCAAGTGCAAATGCATGTGGGGCTCCAGCTCTAGCCACACCGACCGCCAGTACTGCGCAGTCGATTCCATCACCGCCTCTTCTACTCCCCGCTCCTGCAACCAGAGCAACAGGCGGTGCAACTCGCTCGGCATCGTGACAAACCGCCGCCGCGCTGGTTTCTCTTCCGGCGTACTTGCATCCACCACAACGACCATCAAAACTTTCTTGTGTACGTCAATCCCCGCGACCTTCATCGCTTCCTCCTGGCGTGGAAGCGGCAGAACGCACGCGAAAAGAATTACACACCGTCACGTGCTACCAGCCCGCCTTCTCGGAGGGCCGGCGCGACACAGATTGGTTCAAAACGCGCGTTCCCGATCAAACTCAAAAACGGCCTCACTTCATCCAGAGTGCAAACGACCTTCGCCGTCCACGCTACATGAGCGTACACACACACTGGCCTCATTTTCATCCCTATGGGTGGGCCCCAGGCCCATGAGTAACTCAAAACCCTTGGTCAACACTGCAGGACAATCGTTCCAAGATGAAAAAGGTCGTTTGCGGGGGTGTCCGGCGCCCGCTCCGTAGGTTAGCAGCACGAACGTTCGCCGTGGACCTGGAGCGAATTGAAACTTTGGCGGCGGTCCTAAAGGCAGGTTCAATCGCCGACGCCAATCTTGCCGCTCGCGATCTCGTCGAAGTTCGTGGCCATCTCTTGGATGTAGCGTCCCACCGACGGCGCTCTCTTCGGCTTGTTCAGCGAATATCGGTTCAGCGGCGCGGACGCTCCCGGTCGTCGACGATTTCAATTTCTCCCCGCGAGATCATTCCTAAGTCGGCGCCGAACAACGCTTGCTGGTCGGTCACCCGGATTCGCGGCTTCGATAGGCTCGGGATGAAACTGCTGGCGTACTTCGGGTCGCTCTTTTTCTCGTCGATATAAACGTCCAGCCTAAGAGTCCTGTTCGTGTCGTCGGTTGCTCGGACCGCCGGTTCAGAGCGGGGAGGCCAAACGATCGTGGCGCGCGACCTCACGTCGTCCGACAACGCGCTCGGGGCATACACACCATTCCTCGTCAGCGCCTCGGCGATCTCACGCTCAATGAATCTTCTTGCGCTCGGACCAGTCGTCCAAATTTCTTCGTCCATAGGGCCTCCAGTGCAGCTAAGGTTAGCACGAAGGAACGCCGGCGAAACGTACCAAAACAGGTTACGACGTCGCCTAGTTGGCTTCGTGCTGCTGCTCGAGTGCGGCTTCGATGTGC
The DNA here is from genome assembly GCA_963707205.1 of uncultured Acidobacteriaceae bacterium. GTDB lineage: Bacteria > Acidobacteriota > Terriglobia > Terriglobales > Acidobacteriaceae > Sulfotelmatobacter. Next base: position 170,270 of record CAVPQE010000012.1, on the reverse strand, counting down.
TTCTGAACTATCTGGCCACGTTGTGCCACTGGAGTTCCTCTCGGTGCTCCGCTGTAGACCAAGTTCGCCGTTCTGTTTGTGAGGCTCAAAAGACGCGCGCCTGCGGTAGCTGTGGTGCCGCATTGGAGTGCGCGTCCGTTGCGTCTGCCCGCTAAGGCGGTGATTCGAAAGCGACCGCGCCCGTCCGACTCAGGCATCTGTCGGTTCAGTTGTCAGTCCGGCTGCCACCCGAGCGTTGGTAGGCTGCGCACAATCGCCACCGTTTCCACACTGACGGTAACAACCTGTCCGATGAGCCTAAGGATGTAAGTGGGATCGTCGGCGCGGTTGGGGTCGTTGGTGATGCCGCTGCGGTTGTCAGTCGAGACCTGATATTGGTCAATGATCCATTCCAGTGCCGAACGATTGCCGAGGCGGTATTCGTAGGCTTCCTTCGGGATACCGCCAAGGGTGAGAAACTGGTTGTAGATGAGCGAGGTCTTGTCCTTAGTCAGCTTCATTTTGGTGACGCGGTAGTCGAGCTTTTCTCCAGCTTTCTCGGTTTTGGTGAGCGCGTATTCAGGCTGCTGTTCGTAGTGGACGTGAACTTCGGCGAGGCGCGTGCCTGCCTTTGACAGCGATCTAAACCCTTCAAACGCTTTAACCGCAGAGTTCACTGAGGCGAACGGGATGCGGGGGAGTTCGCGGCGGAGGTTGGCGGCGAAGCGCTCGCGGTACTCAGGATGATGCAGGACGGCGTAGATGTAGTGGAAGATGTCCCACTTGGTGATGGAGGAGTCGCGGTAGGGGCGCGGAATTGTTCGAGGGCCCAGTCGGTGATGTTCTCCCGGCGGTGGGTGCCGTCTTTTGCGTATGTGTAGAAGGGGAAGCACTGAAAGCCATCCGTGCTGCAGCCGAAGTGGAGCTCGGGGATAAACGACGTGACGATTGCGGTATACGAGGATCTGAAGCCGATCGTGCTTGAAACGATCGCGAGATTCTCGGACTCTGATTGTGCCGTCGGAAAGACAATGGGCTGGAGATATTGTCTCTGATTGAGGAGTTGGTCGAAATAGAGATACTGTCTGGCGAACGGTCTGTAAAGGGAGTTCCTAATCTTGGACGCGTCGAACTCTAGGTATTTGCCCGCTTGCAGCGCTTCCTTGAGCCGGTCCGTCCACTTCAGGGCTTGGGAGTAGTGGTCTCCTTCAGTCAATTTGCTCCGTCCATGGGAAAGCCTCGCTACCTCATCGTTGTAGCTTGCAATCAAGCTCCTTACACTGCGTGCTACTTCCGATCGCGAATAGTTGTAGACCGACGAGTCACGGCTGGTGACGACTCCGAGAGAAAAAAGTTTGAATATCGCAACCGCAGCCCCAGGCGCAGCGTCCTTCCCCGTTTTGCTTGCAACGGGTAGGAAAGACCGAAACTCAGGGCGCTCGCCTTGCGTTAGCCACGTGTGTCGCTCGTCGGGCGTTATCTTGGTGAGTGGCAGATTAAGGAATTGGCCAGCGTTGTCGAGAACCGCGCGCTTCGCGTCCGACGGTAGAGAATCTGCGACTTCATAAAGGAAAATCTCCGCACGGGCAGGTGGCGTACGCTTCTTAACCAGTAGTGTTATACCGATGCCGACCCGAATTTGGTCGTCAAAGATGTTTCCTGCTTCGCGCTGCCGCCGTTCGCCCGATGTGTGGGCGTTCCCCTTCAGGTCGGCATGGTAGACCTTGGAAAACTCTGACTCAAGGCAACTCCTCATGCCGTCGAACGCGATGTTATCTAGAAAGCTGTTGTTGCTTACGAAGCAAATGACGCCCTCATTGCCGATTCGGTCCGAGGCCCATCTGAACGCCTTAACGTAAGGATCCGAAAGTTTGTTCCGTAGAGTGGCTTTGGATTGGACTGAATACGTTTCCGCAACACGCTCTCCTAGCGCTGGATATTCGCGATTCTTGTTTTCGTCATTCTCATTTAACTGTCCCATGTTGTACGGCGGGTTGGCAATCACCACAAAGATGTTGGCTTGCTTTTGTTTCTCGACCCTCTTTGTGTTTTCCTCAGTGAACAACGGGGCTTGTTTCGACTCTGAGAGCTCGAACGTATCTACCATACAGATTCCCGGAAACGCCTGATACTCGCCCGTTCGCTCGAAGTAGGCATGCTCGATGTTCATGCTGGCGATGTAATAGGGGAGCAGCATGACTTCGTTACAGTGCAACTCGTTTTCGTATTTGTATTGCAGGTCGGTGGCTTTGATCTCGTGCATGATGCGGACGATGAAGTTGCCGGTGCCGACGAAGGGATCGAGGATGTGGACGCCTTTGTCTCCGAGCGAGCGGCCAAACTCTTTTTGCAGAATCTCTTCGACGCTGCGCACCATGAAATTGACGATAGGCTGCGGCGTGTAGACGATGCCGTGGGTATCGGCTTCTTTGGGCGAATAGCCTTGGAAGAACCGCTCGTAGACTGTGTTGAGAAAAGCCTGCTTCTCTGAGAAGCCAGTGGTGTTTTCGGCGCTGACTTCGATGGCTTTGTAGAAGCGGTCCAGCGGACGCAGGAACTCGTTTCGGTTGAAGGCGCGCTTCGTAAGTTCGAGCGATGACTTTTTCAATTTCGGCCGCGACGACGTTGCGGCGGGTGAAATCGGGGTTATCGAAGATTCTCTCGAAGATACGTTCCGTTAGCAGGTGCTGAATGAGCATGCGCTCCACGGCTTCTTCGGAGAGGTTGGGATTGATCGCCTGACGGCAGAGTGCGTAGAAGTCTTCAAAGCTGTGGACGAACGCGGGGCTGTGTTTCCGCTCTGCGTCGATGATCTTCTTGACGGCCGCGGCGAGTTCGGGAATGCGTTCAGAGAACTCGCTGACGGCCTGTTCCCACTCCTCGATGTGAGGGGCCTTGTAGTCGAAGAAGTGATTGACAAGTTGGACGAGATAGTCGGCTTTGGAAATATCTTCGTCGGCAACGCGGGTCCCGGCCTGGTAGAGCACAGCGCGCTCGGGCGCTTGGAAGATGATGTTGTCGGCGGGGTAGCCTCTTCCGAGCTTGGCCTTGATTTCACGATCAAGATCGTCCTTCTCGTCCTTCGCCTCCCAGTAGCCGTGAGCGAGGTGATATGAGTCAAGGAGTACCCCGTCAACGACGACGCGGTTCTTGGCGCGCTGGATCGGAAACTGGGGAATAAAGGTGAGGTGGACCTTTTTCCCGCAATCGGCGAGAAGTTTAGCGAAGGCGTCGCTGACCTGAGCTTCGTTGTCAAAGTGAAGCTGTCCCACTTGATGGAGAGCGGCGTAGTAGTTCTTTACCGCAGTGTGCGCCGGCTTAAGAGCAAGAGACATGCCTGGAGGAGCGTCGATGCACAAGTCTACATCAGCCCGGCTAGATCGCTAGTAACGCATACATACTAAGGATAGGACTTGACAGCCTGGATGAGGGCCGGATCTGCGTGCCGCTAATCGTTGACCAGGGCCGCCTGCATTACAGGCGCAAGCCCGCGTCGAACAAGCGCAGGGTGATGGGAATGATGACGACCTCCGCGGGGCACGCCGCGACCGTGAAGAACAGGAGCAGCGGGACGGGAACAACGACGCCGGCGACGCGCGGGCAAGGCCGTTTGGCAGCCTATGGTGCACCGTAACTTGGGCTAATCCTTTCTATGCTGATTTCCTACGGAATCAACAGTTAGGCACGTTTTCCCACAGCTTCTCCACAGATAAAAGCGGAGACTATATTTATTTCGCGGAATTTTTGTGCTGGACTAAAGGGGATGTTTCGCTGGGATTAGGCGGGTCGTCTTTAGTTATCCCGACCAAGGAGACCCGCCAATCCGTAGTCACTGACCGCAGGAGCCAGTGAGATCAAACGATCTTGATCTTATGAATGCCTCTTGCGGTTGTCAACGTCCCATCGCTACGAACAACCACCAAAGGAGGCCAGCATTGGCCGAATACAAATACTCACAGTTCTTGCATCAGGCTAACAAGGGCGCTTACGATCTGGGTCATCATCCCGGAGCCGATACGCCCTATTCAGGTGTTTACCGTTGCACAAAATGTGGTCGTGAGGCCACGTCGGTTGCGGGCTACCCATTGCCCCCTCAAAATCACCACCAGCACACTGTCGCACAAGGTTCGATTGTGTGGCAACTGATAGTGGCTCACGCTGCGGTTCCGGCATAGGGAGAACGACAAGCGGGGGCGGGGGATACCAAATCTCGCCCCGGTTTTGTTTTTCTCCTGCCCAAAAACCGCTTATCCTGCCTAAAAACTCATCAGTTTTCGGGGGTTATTGGGCAAAGCCGCGTGAGATGGCCGACATCGCCCCGATTGGAGCATTTACGATCACCACCAGGATTTTCACCAGCAGCACGACGATGATCAGGAAACAAGCTAGTAGAACCATGTCAACTCCTCCTTTTGAAGCCGGACTACATCCAGCGACCAAGGCGAGTGCACAAATGCGCTCGCCTATGCAACGGCGGTTCCCTTCACCGAGGCCTTCCCCTCCCGGCCGTCAAGGCCCGCGTCCAAACATCCCTGTTTTCGCGGCTTCTCTCACTGGATCGTGCCCTCGGCCTTCGGCTGGCCGTCCGCGAGATCGTCGGTAGTTGGCGCGGCCTCTGCCCCCTTGGCGATCTTCAGGGCGGCGTCTCGCAGGTTGTCGAGACTCTGGATGTTGTACCTCTGGAACACTGCCATCGTTCGGTGCCCGCTGATCTGCATTGCCGTTGCCGTCGGGACCCCGCGTTCTACCATGTTTTTAACTGCCGATCTGCGAAGGTCGTGCACCAACTTCAGCGGCACGCCAGCGGTCGCGAACAGTTCCTTCCACGTCTCGCGGAAATCCCGAATGGGCCGACCATCGGCCCAGGTCAGGACTCGGTCGTCTGCCGATTTCCCAGCCACGCAAAGAGCGAGCACGTTTCGAACCTCGCTCGTCATTACAACGATCTTGATCTCGCCGTTCTTGCATTGCTTTCTCTCTAACTCGATCGTGCCGTTGACGAGGTCGCACTGCCGACACCGCAGGTCCAGCAACTCTCCGCGGCGGAAGCCGTACGTGTATCCAACCGTTAGCAGCCCGCGGATGCCGAGCGGCTGCGCGTGCGGAAGCAGTAAGCGGTACTCGCGCTCAGTCAGAAATCCCTGCCGGACGTTCTCCTCCTTCAAATGCGGGAAGGCGACTAGGTTCTGGAGCTTCCCTGCGGCGTGGCCGAGCTTCAGCATCCTGCGCACCACTGAGAGCTCGCGGTTAATGCTGCCCTTCTCAGCGCCCTCGCTCAGCCGCTTTGCGACGTACTTGTTCAAGGCGTCGCTCGTGAGTTCTGAGGCCAGCATCTCGCCGAATGGCGCACGCAGGTGGTTTTTCCAGCGAGCCTCGGCGTCGTCCCAACTCCGATAGCCCCGATGCAAGTAGTCAGCCTCCATCAGCGGAAGCAGGCCGCTGATCTTGACCTTGGCGCTCGCGTCGATCGCGCCACTGCGCCGCTCCTCCAACCTCACGCCCTGCAGCTTGGTCAATGCGGCCTTCGCGAGTGCTAGTCCCGGCTGCAGCGACTTCGTGCCGGCCGCGACCGGGATCCGCAGCTTCGTCAGCAATTCCCATGAGACGATGTTTCGCACCGGACGGCCTCGGCGAGTCGTGTAGACCCAGAAGCGCCCGTCGTTCAATCTGTGAATGTTGCGTGGCAGCTTTCTCATGGCCGCCTCCCAGAGAGCACTTCGTCGACGGTGAGCGGCATGCGGCTGTCGTCTTTCGCTGTGGGCTCCGCCGTCTCGACCGCCGAGAACAGAGAGGCGATCAGGCGGCCAGTGAATGTTAGTGGTGGTGGTAGAGTTTTCTCAGACATTTGGATTGCGCCCTCCAGTGGCGCCGTTCAGGTGTTTAGGCGCGGTGGGCTGCGGGAAAACAGTCCATCGCGCCGTTGTTTTTGAGTTTGCGCTTATGCGGCCTTGCCCGAGCCCTTGCGTTCCTTGAGTGCGTGAGCTGACATTGTGGTTGTGGTTCCCCCTTCCAAAACTTTTCGCTTCGCGCTCACTTCAATTCCAACCCTGCGTCCTTCATGCCCCGCGCCAGACCCCAAGCGAAGCGGTGGTCGACGATCAGGGCGTCGCCGTACCACGTGGCGTCCTCCGCGTTCTCGTCGATCCACTCCTTCGCTCGGGACGTGAGCGGACAGAAAACGAAGACGGTTCCCGCGTTGGCGATGAGAACATCCGGCGCGTGCGTTCCTTTCTGCGTGCGTCACGGTTTCCTAACCTCCATATCGGCTTCGCAGCCCTCGCAGAGGATGCGGCCTTCGACTTCCTCGAAGCTGATGTCATTGTGTTCGGCGCATCGCGCCGCGCCGCATTCGGCGCAGACTTGATCCGGTTCGGCAAACTCGCCGCAGGTGCGCTCGTCGCGTCCGCCAGCCACAAACCAAGTTTTGTTACAGGTCGGCTTCGCGGGCTGGCGCTGAACGGCGGCCATTAGATCGTCGTGCAATGCCTTCGCAGCGGCGATCTGGTCGGCGTCGATCCGGTTGTCGATCAGCAGTTCTCCCAGGAAAGTGGCGGCGCGTTTTAGCAGTTCGTTGTGATCGGTTCGGCTCATGGTTTTTCTGCTCCTTTGTTCCGGCTCTGACCGTGCCTGGGGTGTCTCGTCGCGGCCCGCGACGACGATCTTGTGGTCGCCGTACCGCCGCCAGACCACGCGGCCGTCCAACGTCGCGGTGATCGGATCCCACTCGTCGCACTTCGTCATCTCCCCGCCCTGCTTTTCTGCCCAGGCCGCGCCTGGTCCGAACGCAAACTCCAAAGTCGGCTTCGCGAAAAACCCGCGACCGCGGCGGACCATAAACTGCGCGCCGCACTTGCTCGGGCATGGCACCAGGCCATTGCGGTTGCCGTCCGGCACTGCCAGTTCGCCCCTCGTCCCGCACACCGGGCAGCGGAACGCGAAGATGTTGCGGCCCCTCCAGTATCGAATGAACGCGTTGGTCTCGGTTTCCATTGCAATGTTCCTTGTTCTGGACTTGGAACCAGAACTGCCGCTTAAAACGGCGGGCAGATTCTCCCGCCGCCTTCCTCGCGACCTACGCCGCGACGACCTCCGCTTCCGCGAACGGAACCTCGGATTTCTTGGGGGCCTTGAGTTCCGCCATCCTTCCGGCCAGTGCCCACAGCGCCCGGTTGAGCCGCACGTCCGCATCAATGCCGTTGATCCGGCGCGTCGAGACGCGGCGAACGCGACGACCGTCCGCGTCCCGCTGCACCCCCGAGAGTCCGCCCGCGATCACGTTCTCCTGCACTCGATTGAAGGTGCGCCAGAGATCGCTGCCGACATCGTCGCGACGGCGGGGCGCGAGCAGTTGGGCCGGAGTGATCGGCGTCGTGACCTTGCCGTCCGCATCGGCGAACCGCAGCGTGTGTGCACTCTCCGCGAACGCGTTCTGCTCGCCGTCAGTGAGTTGCAGTTGCGTCCAGTTCCGCACGGTGCCGAGCGACTTCTGGGTGTCGGCGATCAGCTTGTAGCTTCCCTCGATCACGTCGCCGACGATGTTGCCCTTGTGCGTGATGTTGATGGCGTCAATCTCGGCGTCGCTCACCATCATTCCGTTGGAGCAGACCAGCCGATACAATCCGGCGATCAGCTTGTACGCGCTGGAGCCATCATGCGAATTGATGAGCACCACCTCGGGGATCACGTCGCCGACGACGAGAGACTGTGCGACGTCCTGATGCCGAAAGCGAATGAGATGCTTTGTGAAGTCGCCCTTGCCCGGAATGCGCGTGCGGCTCTGCACCGCACTGAACGGCTGGAAGCCGGCCGCGATCATCGCCTCGATCACAGCGAGCGTCGGAACATAGGTGTACCTCGCGCTTACCGCGTCGTATGGCCTGGTCGCCAATGCGGACGGCGCGCGTCGCGCGATCTCGTCCATCGTCAGCGGAGTCTGGTTGCGGTTGATGAAGCTGTGCATTGCGTTCCTCTCTTTTCTGCGCCGACCGAGCGGCGCGGTTCTTGGCGCTTAGCTGTAGGCGGTCGGCGAAGCTGGGCACAAGTGGTTCCAACAAGCTCCGCAGCACGCCGTGATGAAGAGTTCTCGATACTCAGGGAAGAGATAAGGGAACGCTTCCTGCGCGAAAACGCGCTCGAAGTAATGGCGGTGCAGATCGGCGCTCGCCACGCGCACGGCGAACCAGCGCTTGCACACGACGCACTGAATTAGCTCTAAGTGATCTCGGTGCACTGCCCGTCTCCCGGCACCAGGAAGGAGCCAAAAAAAAGCCGCCCGATAAATCAGGCGGTCGCTGGAGAACTTCTGTTGCGGGACTTTTGCCTTCCCGCCACATCGAGCCGTTGCTTCTGGCTCAAGGCACCTTGGGCTTCTCCCGCCTAGGTTGCCGGATGGCTCTTTGGGGAGCCATCACTCCTGATGTCTCTACTAAATATACGCCTTACTAGCCTTCCTGTCAAGGATAAAGCGTGCATCTACAACGACTTGCGGCTAACACCAGGGATCGGCTGCATTGCAGGAATGCCACAGCATAACAAGGGGAGGAAAGAGGCAATCGCCGAATTTGGGGGTCGACGAGCGCTATGGCGATATTACGCCAGAGGCTTGGCAGATTCGAGAGACTACCTTGCTTTGTGGGGTCCCCGATCAGTCCCGCAGAACTAGAGCCGTTTGATTGTCGCGAACCAGGCCGGTGCGCCGTGGTCATCGTGGTATCTCGTCTGAATCCGGTCCGGTTCGATGGCGGTGACATCCCATCCATTGCTGGGGTTGAACGCCGCTCTCAGCTCTTCCTGATTGACGGGGTGCGGGCCAGTATCGGGACCATCGTCACTGAAACACAACACATACAGAGTTCCATCGTGCTCGGTCACCGACGCTAGACTCGCCACGTATTGTGTTCGCTCGTCGCCGTCGAAGGTATGGAACAGTCCGCAGTCCAGAACCGTCTCAAACTTGCGACCCAAACGCTCCAGCTGGAAGGCGTCAGCCGCAGCGAACTCAACCTCGATCCCACGGTCGGCGGCTTTCTGTCGGGCAATCGCCAGTGCCGTTTCAGCCACGTCAACGCCCAAAACCGACAGTCCCAGCGAGGCGACGTGAAGAGCGTTCTCGCCGGTCCCGCAGCCCGCATCGAGCACCGCTCCGGCAAATCCGCCTTCGGATGCCAAACGCACAACTGCTGGCTGCGGCTGGCCAATATCCCAAGGCGCAGGGCCGTCGTGGTATGACGCATCCCAAGGCAGTCCCGACCGGCGTTCGTGACTGGTCGGGTGCCGACCACTGAACGGGTCGTCAGCGAGGGTTCCTGATCGCTCCAACATCTTCGTCCCCTTAACTGGTCTTCCCGCTCATCGTAGCACGCCGATTCACAGGTCTTGATTTACCTCCCACGCCTTAACTGGCGAGAACAGGCCTCTCTAACAATGTCGGCGGTGTCAAGCACTTTCGCACACACTACAGCATGCACTCGGAGAAGAGCGCCATTTCGCTCTCGTCGAAAAATGTGCCAACCCAACCAAGGCTCGCTCGCAATCAGTATTCAGGTCTGGAACTCGGGCCGAGTAGGCCCGGGGACTTTCACCCCGAGCCTCTCACAGAACCGGACTTAAACCTCTCAGCTTATCCGGCTCGTGCCACCCTCTGGAAGACTGCCGTCTTCCACCGCAATCGAGTTCCTCCGGTTGCCCGTTGACCCGGTTCAGGTCGGGTGACCTGCCCCCTTCGCTCCACAGGCATTACCCTGTTTCAACGCTACTACGGAGCAGTCCGCCCCTGGCGGGCGCATCGGTACTTTCGGTCTCGCGGGGCTTCCGCTTGTACCTTTTCCCTTATCATCGCCAGCCAGGTTCTCAAGTTCCGTACAGAAGCCCAGATTGGGTTCACGCCACCTCTATACCGGACATCGCATGGTCAGTAAGCAGGTTACTTCCATGCTCCTCCCAGATCAGTCGGACGCTCTGGTTTCGATGTCGTCTTTGCATTTTCGATAAGTCTCCAGTGGTTCACTTGCGTTCGTCTCCCCAATCCCCACATGACGTAATCTTAAGTCACGCCTTTTAACCATGACGTTCACCACCGCAGCTTTTGACTGAAGCAGCTCATGGCTGTTTGGAGCCCTCTCCTGCAAGACGACTCCGAAGGGCCCACCTTCATCTTCTGTACAGCATGCACTTTCCGTGCTTCTTGACACAATCCGACCCATGCATCTCTTCGGTCACAACCTCGATCATGATTACTACTTCGAACTCCTCTGCGAAGAGGAGCGGGCTGCCCAATCAATTTCTCGATGTTCTACTGCACACCATCGCCTGTTCCGAGCTGGCCCGCGTGCGAACCGAACTTTTTCACTTGCTCGTAATCCCATCCCTTGCGCCACATCCAATAGAAAGCGATAGCCAGTCTCCGCGCCATCGCCACCTTGGCGATCTTCCGTCCCCGACGCATCATCAGATGAAAATACTTACTGCGCCATTCCGGAAGGCTGCGTGCTGTAACTTGGGCCGCTTCCACCAGCAAGAAGCGCAACATCGAACTCCCCTGTTTGGTGATATGCCCCAGTCGCCGCCGATTCCCGCTCGAGTCCTCTAAGGGCACTAACCCCAAGTAAGCGGCGATCTGCTTGCCACACTGAAATCGCTCCGCTCTCCCGATGATCAACACGAAGGCCAGCGCAGTTAACGGGCCCACTCCGGGATGGGTCATCAACCATCGTGCTTCGGGAAACTTCTCGGCCTCTTGCTCAATCGCCTGACTCAGTTCCGCGATCGTCGGGTTCAGCCGATCCAGCAACTCCAGCAGATCGCGCCGGCGTCGGCTCGCCCAAGGAGCTAACCGGATCGATTCCAGTTGTTCCCGTCCGTGTTCCCGCCATAACCTCTTTTTGCAACGTAGCCCTTCGTTCAGCGCCACGGCTTGCAGTTGATTCATGATGCGCGTGCGGGCCTGCACCATGCGGTGCCGATGCCACAACAGTTGCCGCAGATCGCGATTCTCCCAGCTCGCTACCCAGATCTTGGGAAAGTCATCCTTCAGTAGGAGCTTCAAAATATGCTGTGCATCCTGGCGATCGGTCTTCTGCTTGCGTTCGCGCTTCCTGGCGATCTCGGTGGCGTCCCCGATCCACAACTCGAAGTTCAGTTCCGCCAGGAGTCGCTCGAACCAGCGCGCATGCCCACTCGCTTCCATGCCCACGCGCACCTTCATTCCCTGGGCCGCGAGGTCACGATAGAACTTCTCGGCTGCCTCACGATGCTCCAGTCGGCGCTCTCGCAGTTCCCCAGTTTCGGTATCCACAAAAGCAATCTGTTGGAAGCCCGGATGATAATCACAACCTACAATAATCATGTTGGCTCTCCAGAAACTACGCTGCCGGAGCTTCGATGATTTGGAAGCCGAGATTGGCGGCTTTGCGCTTGAGGTAGTTAATTTGCAGTTTGCGATGCTGAGCGTCGTAAAAATCGGCTCCTCGATCGACGAATTGCATTCCGTAGCGCAGCATGCGATAGACCAATCGAGCCAGCTTGGCCGCCATAGCCTTAATGGCAACAGGAGCCCCGAGCTTAGTTCTCAGTCGGCGAAACTGTGCTCCCAAATAGGTGTTGCTTAGACGTAAAGTGCTAGCTGCCATCCGCAAGGCATTCGTGACTCGATTGTTGGTGGGCAATCGCCCTTTGCCAATGATTTTGTCCCCGCTGACCCGATTGTCTGGACACAGTCGCAGCCAGGAAACAAAATGGTGTTCCGTCTTCCACTTGCTCATATCCCATCCCGCTTCACTGAGGATCGTCATGGTCGTGGTGACGTCAATCCCGTCGATTTGGGTCAGGTCGGTCCCGGTCATGCGGAATAGTTCTGCGCGCAGGTCGAACTGTGGTGCATTCCCCTTCTTTTTCTTCCTGAGCCGCTCCTTCCGCTTTTCTTCGGGCAGGCTGGCTCCATGGCTTCGGTCTTCTTGCAGCTGGAGATACTGCTGTAGCCGCTGATCGCATTCGGCCATCTGCTTCTGGCAAAACTCGTAGCCATCCTGCTCCTGCTGCAGGACAAACAGCAGATCTTCTTGCCAGTTGCCTTCCAGACTGCGTGCGATTTCTTCCTCGCTCGCCTTCACCCGCCAATTCCGGAGCACCGCCAGCTGATAGGGATCGCGTTCGCCGGCCAGAATGGCTTTGACGATCGCTTGTCCCGTCATTCCGCTCACGTCACTTAACACATTGGCTAGCTGGATATTCATTTGCGTGAGCGCCTTCTGCATCCGCTGAATATGCCGCCCTGCTGCGCGCACCAGATCATTGCGCTGCCGCCAATAGGTCCGCATCCGGCGGATTTCTTGAGAGGGTCGAAACGAGTTCCGCAACAGACCATAGGTGTGCAGCTTCATCAGCCATTGACTTTCCTGCACATCGCTTTTGCGCCCGGGTAAGTTCTTCGTCTGGTTGGCATTCACGAGATACACTTCGAAACCGGCTTGCTCGAGAATGTCGTAGACGGCGATCCAGTACACCCCAGTCGATTGCAGGGCTATGGTCCGAATCGCACACTGCTTCAGCCAGACCGCCATCTCCTTCAGTTCCCACGTAGTACATCCGAAGCGGCGTACGGGTTGGCTGTCCCGTGTCGGTGGCACGGCCACATAGTGGGATTCGTTGCCGATATCAATGCCGGCGGCGTCGGGATGCACGACTTCTAAACTGAGATCTTCGCTCTGGATTTTCCGCGTCATCTCCCGCCGTTGCTTGCGGTTCATCGCGTGCCAGTTGCCTGGTGTTAGGCAGCAGCTTGCTTTTTGGTTTTTCTTCAGTTGCTGGGGTTTCATGCTAATCTTCCTACGGTGAATTCAACTCGGCTCGGCCCGGTCGGCGACCCTTACACAGTCTCTCCATCGGGGTCGGGCCGTTGTTCTTTTCAGAACGACGCCGCCACCATCTACACAATCGCCAATACCGGAGCCATGCTCCTTTATCGGGCAGGAACGCACCAAACGAATATGCGGCCTTAGCTGCCAAGCCTCGTTGTGCCTGAGATTTTAATTTGCCACCCAGCGCGCTGATACTCACCACACTTCTGGGACAGAGTTTCTGAGTCATACAACCACCCCAGTGGGGTGGCCGGTGCTCCTTTCTCCCCGAGCCTTGGTTGGTTGCACCACCAAAGTCTATCCGGGGCTGGGAGCCGACATTGTTATGGAATCAATAGCACTCAGAATGCATATCAGGCCGCGCCGGGTTACGGCGAAGCTCTGGACGACGCACCGGTAACGCGCTCCACCGCGGTACTTCTACCTGGCCCAGTTTATCCGTAACACCGATGGTTTTATACTTACTGATAGTGCCTGTCCCGCAATTCCAAACCATGACGCTCGGCCGCAGACCGCGGCCTTTCAGCGATCCCGACTGGCTCTTCGAGATCAAGTGGGACGGCTTCCGGTCCATCGTCCACGTCGAGAGTGGCCGGTGCAAACTGGTTTCGCGTAACGGCAACGAGTTCAAGTCTTTTTCCGTCCTGAACGCAGTCATCGCAACCGAACTGAAAGCCATGTCCGCCGTCCTGGATGGCGAGATCGTTTGCCTGGATGATGACGGAAGGCCGCAGTTCCGCGAAATGCTTTTCCGGCGCGGGGAGCCTCGATTTGTCGCCTTCGACCTGCTGTGGTGCGACGGCGAGGACCTGCGCTACTCACCATTGGCCGACCGCAAGTATCGACTGCGTTCCGTAATCCCAGGCGCGGGTGACCGACTGCTGTACTGTGATCACGTTGAGCGCGACGGCGAAGGATTGTTCCGACTCGCCTGCGAGCAGGACCTGGAAGGAATTGTCGCGAAGCGGAAGTCCGACCCCTATCTGGACGGTCACGCAAGATGGCTGAAGATACGCAACCGGGACTATTCCCAGTGGGTCGGGCGGGAGGAACTGTTCGAGCGCGAGAGGGGCGGCGACCCTGATGTGCTTCTCTGGAACTCGTGCGCAATGGCAGTGGCCTAGCTCTTGCTCGGGACGAACTTCTCGCCGCACGCGGGGCACTTGACTCGCGTGGAGTCGATTCGCTGAACCTCGGCGAGCGTAATGCGCCGCCCGCACTTCGGGCATACCGTGTCGAGGCAGGCCCGAACGTTCTCAAGGTTAATCTTTTGCTTTCCGACCATTCTCGATCACCTCTACCTCAGCAGGCCGTGCGACGTGCCACTGTAGTGGAAACTGTAGAAGGTCAGCGCCTGTAAAAGCGTGTCGGGATGAGCCGCCGAAAAAGTGATTCGTTCATATTACAGGCACTTACCGACCCTGACCTTCCCTGACATAGTGGCCCGAACTGGCTACGAACCAGAACGTGGGGAGTTCGAATCCTCTCAGGGGCGCACGATTCGTTTCCAAATAGTTTGCGGCCGACCCTGCCTCAAGTCGTTTATGCGAATCGTCGGCCTCCAGCGGACTGTAGCAGATTTTGTAGCGACTACCTGCTTAGATCGCTTGGTACGGGTTGGCAGGCCGAGCACCCAAAGCACTGAATCCACTAACCCGTGCCAAGAGCGCCAACCTGGCACAAAGTGCCTTGCACGGTCTGCAAAACCTTTATGCGTCGGTTCGATTCCGACCCGCGCCTCCAATCTTCTCTTTTAGTTCTCTGACTCTGGTGTATTCACCTCCAAATCCAACTTGCCTTCTCGAATAGCCTCGACGGATTACGCCGTTCTCATGCGTCCAAAGAATCCGTTACGCCGCGGTCCGTACTTCTTTCTCGCGTGCGTCCTGTTCTTATGCTGTGATCTTTCTCGAGGACAGGCCGGTAAAGGCACCGATTTGCCCCCCGACGCTCCCAACCCAGCTATTAGCAAGGAGAAGAGTTTCTTTGCGCGCTGGGCGGAGTTTTACCGCCAGGATTGGTCAGGGACGAGTACCTCCTCGCCGGCCCCGGCGCGGCGCGGGGCACCGTCGCCGCTGGATTCTCCGCCATTTCCGAACTCAGATTGGTCGTATGGTGGTTCGCCGGTGATTGGAGAGCCGGACACGAACAGCTATCCACTGATGACCGCCATCCACCAGGCTAGAAGCCGGACCAAAGTCTATGGATGGATCGATCCGACGCTGAACTTCAGCACTTCAGCGCAACGCAATGATCCCGAGGCGAACGATGTCTACTCGAATCGCTTCGAGATGAACCAACTTGTTCTCTACGCCGAGCGGCTGCCGGATTCAGTGCAACGCGATCATGTCGACTGGGGCTACCATCTCACGGCCCTGTTCGGCACGGACTACCGCTATACGACGGCGAAGGGTTACGGGAGTGGCCGGTGGGTGAATAATCATCGGCAATATGGGCTTGATCCTACTCTTGAATATGTCGAAGTTTACTTTCCGCAGGTTGCACAGGGTATGAACGTCAGGGTGGGCCGCTTCATCTCCGTGCCCGGGATTGAGGCCCAATTGGCGCCGAACAATTATATTTTTAGCCACTCGCTGCTGTATGCGATTGATCCATTCACCGACACTGGCTTGATTGCGACGGTAAAAGTGAACGATCAGTGGCTGGTACAACTTGGGATTACCGGCGGCCACGATGTTGCTCTGTGGACACCGGATGCGAAGCCTTCCAGTACGACGTGCGTGAGTTATACGACTAAGTCGGTCAATGACAATTTTTACATTTGCGCCAACGGGATTAACGACGGAACGTACGCCTACAACAATCTGCAGCAGTATGACGCCACCTGGTATCACAAGTTCTCGAAGACGGTGCACATGGCAACCGAAACCTGGTACATGTATGAGCGCGACGTGCCTGCGCTGGGAGGTAAGATTCAGCCGGAAACCGGCGCGAATGGGGCGTACTGCTTGTCCGGGGAACAACGTTGCACTGCTCCCGAATATGCCGTGGTCAATTTCCTGGAGAAGGAACTTTCAGTGCGTAACTTCCTCTCGTTTCGCACTGACTTTCTGGACGACAAGAAAGGCCAGCGTACGGGGTACGCGACCCGATACTCCGAGAACACGATCGCGTGGTGTCACTGGATTGGAACAACGATCCAGATCCGTCCGGAATTGCGATTCGAGCGCGCCTGGGATAGGAAGGCGTACGACTACGGCCGACGGCAGAATCAGCTTACCGTAGCGAGTGATCTGATCTTCCACTTTTGACCCAGAGGCTTTCCGGTCGGCCTTGTAGCAAAATGGATCTATGACCGGCGTGCGAATGGATACTTGGCTGTGGGCCGCGAGATTCTTCAAGACGCGTCCGTTGGCGAAACGGGCCTGCGAACTCGGCAGGATTCAATCGAACGGGCAACCTGCTAAGGCAGCGCGCGAAGTCCGGGTCGGAGACCAGTTGCATGTGACCAATGACGGCGGAGACTTTCAAGTGGAGGTTCTGCTTCTGAGCGAGGTGCGCGGTCCTGCCTCGGTGGCGCAGACGCTCTATCGCGAAACGGCGGAAAGCCGGGAGCTGCGCGAGAAGGTGGCAGCCGAACGGAAAGCGATGCGCCAGTTCGAAGTCTTGCCGGAAGGCCGGCCATCGAAACGAGACCGGCGCCACATCATACGGTTCCGGGGTCGAGCGTAGGGGCGACAATTGAGTGTTTGACTTTGGGAAGCCGATTGGGTCAATATGACGTTGTACGACATGTCGTCAGAGGCCACAATGGAGTTCTTGCCCCTCACCGAGCCTGTCCTGCTCATCCTTCTTAGCCTGGCGGGGCAGCCTCGGCATGGATATTCCATTCTCAAGGACGTCGAGCAGATGAGCGACGGACGCGTAATGCTCAGCACCGGCACGCTCTACGGGGCGCTGCGCCGGTTGCTGGATGAAGAATGGATTGAGCGATTCAAAGAGCAGGACAGTTCGCGAGGCCGCCAGGCATATCGTCTGACGGCGCGGGGACGCAGGAACCTGCAGCTCGAAGTAGGCCGGATGAAACATCTGACGCGTCTGGCGAATTTGCGGATCGCGGTGAAGGAGGCCTGATCGATGTTGAGCCTCAGCCTCTATCGGCATGCGCTGCGTCTCTACCCGGCCTTCCACCGCGAACGTTTCGGGGACGAAATGATTGCCGTATTTTGCGAGTTGCAGGCTGAAACGGCTACGAGGGGAATGTTCGCGCAGAGTCGCTTTTGTGTCCGCGAGACCGCAGGGGTTGTGGCCGGAGCCCTGCGCGAACATTGGCGGGTCCTGGGCGGCGGGCATGTCTGGCTACTGTTTTCAAATAGGAGGTTTACGATGCGCACCGAATTCCGTTTTCCGAAGACGACGGCCGTGCTGATGACGATCATTCTGGCGGGAGTGATCCTAGCAATCGAGAGGGGAGAAGCGATTCAGGGATCGCTCCCCTATGCGAATCCCCCCGTAGGGCCAATCCATCCGGTGCACTCTACGTTGTTGCCGGGCGTCGTGATCGGGCTCGCGTTGTTCTATGCGGCGGGATTGATCGGCTGGGCGATTCTATTCGCGCTGCGCCGCTCGGGAGTGCACCGGCTGGACGAGACCGCGGCCAAATGAAAACAGCCGTGTGGCGATCTCGTCTGTGGCCTAGGCGACACCCGTCCCGGCAGAACGAGTCGATGCAACGTTAACTCGTGCTGGTCTCAGCGCGCGATTCCAATTGCATCCGCATCCCGTATTTTGGACGCAACGTAATGAGCGGCTCGGGCTCGACGCGGTGGCCGGGAATGAGGCGCAACCTCCACTTCTGCGCCAACGTAGCCAGCAACAGCACGCCTTCCATCCACGCAAACGATTCGCCAATACACTGCCGGACACCGGCGCCAAAGGGGAAATAGGTAAGCTTCGTTCGCCGCGACCTGGCTTCCGGAGTGAACCGTTCTGGATCGAAGCGCAGAGGATCGGGGAAATAGCGGGCGTCGCGATGGGTAATGAACTGGCTCATCAGTACAGTTGTTTTCGCGGGAAGGAGAAAGTCGCCTAACCGAAAATCATTGCGCGCGGAGCGGCCCATCGCCCACGCTGGCGGGTAGAGCCGCATGGATTCCGCCAGCACCATTTCCGCATAACGCAGACGCGAGACATCGTCGTAGGTAGGCAGGCGGCCTTGCAGTTCGCGGTCAATTTCATTGTGAAAGCGGTGTTCGCAATCCGGATTCTGCGAGAGTAGGTACCACGTCCAAGAGAGAGCGTTGGCCACAGTTTCATAGCCAGCCAGAAAAATCGTGATGACCTGATCGCGCAGCGACTGCTCCGAGTCAGCGCTCTGCTCAGGCGAAGCGACCAGCATCAGGTCGAGCAGACTGCTGCCGTGGGAACTTCGCTCGCGATGCGCGGCAATCATGCGGTAAACGACCGCGTCAATGCGCTTGCGCGCTCGCACGAATGCAGCCAGCCCCGGAGGCCGCACGTGCACCAGCCACTCTGCGGCGGGCAACATCACAAGAAAATTGTAGAGGCTCATAATGCGGTTGATGGCGTCGGCCAGTTCGTCCACTTCCTGGCGGAGATCGGTGGCAAACATTGTTTGCGCGATCACATTGAGCGTGAGATGCATCATGTCGATGGCAATGTCGCGCTGCTCGCCTTCTGTCCACCGGTCGCGCACGCGGGCTGCCTCCTGAACGATGGTGGCCGCGTATTCTGGGATGCGTTGGCGGTGAAACGCAGGCTGCGCCACCTGCCGCTGGTAGCGGTGTTGCGCGCCTTCGCTGGTGATCATGCCCTCGCCCAGCAGCATTTTTGTCCGCTGAACTGTGCGCTCCTTGATGAAGTTATCGTTCTGCACGACCAGGACTTCGCGGATGTAATCGGGATGATTCAGGAAGAGGATGTGATTCCACCCGATCTTGTAGTGCGCAATGTCGCCATATTTCTGAGCCAGGTGCTGGAATAGCAGGATGGGGTTCGCCGGGCGAAATCTGCGGAACGCAAACCAGAGGAGGTTTCTTTGGAAGCCAGGCGGAAAGCAGTACTCGGCAGCCCCGGGTACGTCATTCCTAGGAACTTCATTCCTGGCTGCAGTTGCCATTCTTTCAGTGTACTTCGTACGCCGGATTGTGGGAGGAGGAGACCCAAGTCGGCCCAAGTTTCCCGCGAATACAAAATCAGCCGGAATTCTAAGCCCGATACGGCGCGAAAGGAGATAGCCCGCGGCGCTTCGCTCCCGCCAGACAGCCGGGGGCGGCTGTTCCCAAATGTTCGCGTAGCTAGCGCTTCACTGCCTCGGATTTCTGCAGCATATCCAACTCCGCCAGAACTTCGCCGCTGTGCTTGACCGGATCGACGCTGGTATATACCTTCGCGATCTTCCCGTTGGGATCAATCAGAAAGGTATGCCGCGCGGCAAACTTCACCAGGCCGAGATTGGTCAGCGACCCGTAGGACTCGGTCACTTTGTGGTCGGTATCGGCCAGCAATTTGAAGTTCAGGCCCTCTTTGGCGCAAAACTTCTTGTGCGAATCCACGCTGTCGAGGCTCACGCCCAGTACAACCGCATTGCGCTCGACATACTTCGGTTGATCCACCTGGAAGTTGCGGGCTTCTCGCGAGCAGCCCGGCGTCTGATCCTTGGGATAGAAATAAAGGACGACCCACTCTCCCCGATAATCCTTCAGGCTAACGGACGAGCCTTCCTGCGAAGGTAGCGTGAAGTCGGATGCGTTGCTTCCCTCGGTGAGCGTGGCTGAATGCGACAACAGGCGCGGGACGAGCACAATCAGCACTACTACCACAACCAACAGCAGCACGATCCGCAACATGGATTCCTCCTGAGCCGAACCGCCGCAGCAAGCGATTCTAAACCCAATCGCTTGCAGGGCGGGATCGTTTGACCAGCGGAGATTTCATCTATATTGTATAGATAATGACTGGTCGAGATTACCTCGGCGAATTTGAGCACATCATTGTCCTGGCACTTCTGCGCCTGGAAGATCGAGCCTATGGAGTCACGGTGCGGCAGGAGATCGAATTCCGCACAAAACGTGAAGTTTCCATCGGCGCGGTTTATGCCACCCTCGATCGCCTAGAGAAAAAAGGCTACGTCAAGTCCCGCCGCGGCGACCCTACGCCAGAACGGGGCGGGCGTTCGAAACGCTTCTTTCGTGTCACAGCCAAGGGAGTGACGGCGGTGAACCTCACGCAACGTGCACTCCAAAGCATGACCGAAGGCCTCGACCTCATTCGGAGCTACTCATGACCCCGCAAGCAGATTACGTTCGGCCGCCGCGCTTCGCCACTTGGCTCCTGAATCTGTTCACCCTTCCCGAAGAAGAATCGATTGTGGGTGACTTGCTGGAGGAATTCTCCCCACTCGCGTCGCAGTCGGGAGTTGCTTTCGCCCGACGCTGGTATTGGCGACAATGTTTGAAAACCATCGCGCATCTCTTCGGCAGCGGATTCCGTGTCGCGCCGTGGTCGACCAGTGCCGCCGTAGTGGGAGGGTATTTATTGGGCGCCTTTCTCCACGGGCTGCCCGACAAGGTGCTGTCAGCGGTTACCGACACATACCTCGCCTACTGGTCGACCCATTTTCAGGCTTATATGTGGGTACTGAAAGGAATGTTGATCGCACACCTCAGCCTGTCGATGTTGGTTGGATGCATGGTCGCGTTGGCGGCCAAGGGAAGAGAGATGGTTGCCACGATAACGCTAAGTCTCGTCCTTTTCGGGTTGGTTGCCCCTGCCTACTTCGCATTGGTAGCCGAGCATTGGGCGATGGAAGACGCTCTTTCATGGACGCTCTTTCAATGCTCTGGTCCGGTCGCGATCGTGGTTGGCGGAGTAATCGTCCGAATGCGTCGATCAGTCGCGAGAACTCCGCTCTCAGCCACCTAACTTGCGCTCGATAACACTCTGGATCTCGGCCCCTCGAATCCCGTTCTGTTCTTCCTACCTTGCCAACAAGAATCCTCGCGTTTGAATTATGATGAAGTATTGCGCATTCTACGACGGAGAAACCAGACGTGGCTCAGACGGAAACCGACGGCTTAGAAGTTTTGGAAACCAGGGAGTGGGTCGATTCTCTGGATTATGTTCTTTCCAAAGGCGGCCCCAACCGGGCGGGCCGCTTGCTGCAGCAGTTGGCGCTGCATGCGCGGCGCGAAGCCGGCATCAACCTGCCTTTCTCGGCGACCACGCCCTACCAGAACACGATTCCGGCATCGCGGCAGCAGGCTCCGTTTCCCGGCAGCCAGGAGATGGAACGGCGTATCAAGAGCCTGGTTCGTTGGAACGCGCTGGCCATGGTCGTTCGCGCCAATAAGATTCAGGAAGGTATCGGCGGACATATCTCGACCTTCGCCTCCGCTGCCACGCTGTATGAAGTCGCCTTCAATCACTTCTTTCGCGCGCAAACGGAAAGTGGGGACCGCGATGTCGTCTACTTCCAGGGACACGCCGCCCCGGGAATTTATTCCCGCGCCTATCTCGAAGGCAGGATCTCGAAAGAGAAGCTGCAGAACTTCCGACGTGAACTGAAGCCTGGCGGAGGACTGAGTTCCTATCCTCACCCCTGGCTCATGCCCGAGTTCTGGGAGTTCCCCACAGTTTCCATGGGGCTGGGACCGATCCAGGCGATCTACCACGCGCGCTTCATCAGGTATCTGGAGAATCGCGGACTCAAGCAGGCCACCGGTGGCAAGGTCTGGGCATTTCTGGGCGACGGAGAAATGGACGAACCCGAGTCACTGGGCTCGATCACGCTAGCCTCGCGCGAAAAGCTCGACAACCTCATCTTCGTGGTGAACTGCAACTTGCAGCGGCTCGACGGCCCAGTCCGCGGTAATGGAAAAATCATTCAGGAACTGGAAGCCATTTTCCGCGGGGCAGGTTGGAATGTCATCAAAGTTATTTGGGGCACCGATTGGGACAGCCTCATTCAGAACGACCGCGATGGCCTGCTGGTCCGGCGCCTGGGAGAAATCAGCGATGGGCAATATCAGAAGTATTTTGTCGAGAGCGGGGCCTACTTCCGGCAGAACTTGTTCGGCACCGATCCCCGTTTGCTGAAAATGGTTGAGCATCTCTCCGATGATCAACTGGCGCGCATGCGCCTGGGCGGGCACGATCCAATCAAAGTCCACGCCGCCTACCGCGCAGCGGTCGATCACACCGGAGCACCAACCATCATCCTGGCCAAGACGATCAAGGGCTACGGCCTGGGCGAAGCGGGCGAGGGCAGAAACATCACTCACCAACAGAAAAAGTTGAACGAAGACGAGTTGCAAATGTTCCGCTCGCGCTTCGGAATTCCAATTCCCGACGACGAACTGCATGAGGCGCCGTTTTACCGGCCGAGCGACGACAGCGCCGAAATCAAGTACATGCAGGCGCGCCGCCAGCAGCTTGGCGGATACATGCCGACACGTAAAGTACGGGCCGCAGCGCTGAAATCCGTCTCCGATTCACACTTCGAGGAATTTCACAAAGGCACCGAGGGACGCGAGGTTTCCACAACCATGGTCTTCGTTCGACTACTGGCGAAGTTGCTGCGCGATCCTGAACTCGGCAAGCTGATCGTGCCCATTGTGCCGGATGAAGCTCGCACGTTCGGCATGGAAGGACTGTTCCGCCAGGTGGGAATTTATTCCAGCGTGGGCCAGAACTATGAGCCCGTCGACATGGACACCTTGCTCTACTACAAAGAAGCGAAGAATGGGCAGATTCTGGAGGAAGGCATCACCGAGTCAGGATCGATGTGCTCGTTCATCGCGGCGGGCACGGCGTATGCGAATCACGGGATTAACACAATTCCCTTCTTCATTTATTACTCGATGTTCGGCTTCCAGCGGATCGGCGATTTGATTTGGGCTGCTGCCGACATGCGCTGCCGCGGATTTCTCGTCGGCGGAACGGCTGGCCGCACCACTTTGGCGGGCGAAGGACTCCAGCACCAGGACGGCCACAGTCACGTGCTGGCGCTGCCGGTGCCGAACCTGCTGGCCTACGATCCGGCCTTCGCTTACGAGATCGCCATCATTATTCAGGATGGCATCAAGCGGATGTATGTGGATGAGGAGTCGATCTTCTATTACTTGACCGTCACCAATGAGCCGCTGCCCATGCCCGGAATGCCCGCGGAAGGCAACGTTCGGGAAGGCGTGCTGAAAGGGCTTTATCGGTTCAAGGCTTCCGCCAAGAGTGACGCCAAGCTGCGGGCGCAACTGCTGGGCAGCGGCACGATCATGTACGAAGTTCTGAAGGCGCAGCGGATTCTGGAAGAAAAGTACGGCGTCGGGGCCGACGTGTGGAGCGTCACGAGCTACAAGCAGCTCTATCGTGACGGTAACGATTGCGAGCGGTGGAATATGTTGCATCCTGGCGAGGCGGCGAAAGTCCCTTATGTGACGCAGACTTTGAAGGATGCTGCGGGGCCATTCATCGCAGCTTCGGACTATATGAAGGTGCTGCCTGAGAGTTTGGGCAAGTGGGTGCCGGGACAACTTGTCTCTCTGGGGACCGACGGATTCGGGCGGAGCGAGAACCGTACGGCGTTGCGCGACTTCTTTGAAGTGGATGCCAAGCACATTGTGCTGGCCACGCTGGGAGCGCTGGCACGGGAGAACAAAATTGACACAGACGTGGTGAAGCGAGCGATCCAGGAACTGGGGATCAATCCCGACAAGGCGAATCCAGCGGTCAGTTAAGGTTGGCGGATTGCTGCAATAGGAATCGCCATCTGGATTCCTGAATACGACTCGGCACATCAAGATTTTAGAAAAGGAATAGACGCGGTGATTGAATTCAAACTTCCCGAGCTGGGAGAAAACATCGAACAGGGCGATCTGGTGCGCCTTATGGTTGCGCCGGGAGCCAGTGTCAGCACCGGTCAGTCGGTCATGGAACTGGAAACTGACAAGGCGGTCGTCGAAGTGCCTTCGTCGGTAAGCGGAACGGTGCAGGAAATTCGAGTCAAAGAGGGTGACAAGATCAAAGTCGGGCAGGTGATCTTTACGGTGGACGGTGCTGAGGTCAAAGAGCCTCCCGCCCGCGCCGCAGCAGCACCCGCACCGGTTCAGCAAAAGCCAGCCGCTATCTCGACGCCGCCCGTGTCGACGCCGTCCGTGTCGTCCTCCGCGGCGTCTGCGGCGTCCGCGCCAGCCTCCGCTCCTGCCCCGGCTGTTTCGAGCGCGTCCGGAGCCAGCGAATTCAAACTCCCCGAACTCGGAGAAAACATTTCCCAAGGGGATCTGGTTCGTTTGATGATCGCGCCCGGCGCCAAAGTTTCGGAAGGCCAGCCGGTGATGGAGTTGGAGACTGACAAGGCCGTGGTCGAAGTGCCATCGTCGGTCAGTGGCGTGGTCAAAGAGGTCAAAGTAAAAGAAGGCGAGAAGATCAAGGTGGGGCAGGTGATCTTCACGCTGGAAGGCGGAGCAGCCGCCCAGGCCGAAACCACCCGTGAGCGGAACGCTCCTGTCGAACATGTTTCCGGACAGCACGGCGCGCGACTGGCGTTTCAGGCGGCGATTCGCGCCGAGGGCAAGACGGAAGAACAGGCCTTGCCGCCCGACCAGCCGCAGCAAACTGACGCAGCGGTGTTCAGCATGCCCGCGCAACTGGGCAAGGTTGCCGGCACTGAAAATCGCCCAGCCATTCCGGCGGCGCCGCACGTGCGGCGATTTGCGCGCGAGCTCGGGGTTGACATCTACGAAGTGAAGGGCACGGGACCCGGGGGCCGCATCAGCGAAGACGACGTCAAGGTTTACGCGAAGGGACTGCTGTCAGCGGCGGCTACTGCAGCTCAAGCACCGCCGCGCGCCGGACACTTCGCTCAGCCTCAGCTTCCGGACTTCTCCAAGTGGGGCAAGGTCGAACGCGTCTCCATGCGCGGAATTCGCCGTAAGACCGCCGAGCACCTGGCCGAATCCTGGAACACGATTCCCCACGTCACGCAGCATGACCGCGCCGACATCACCGAACTCGAACAACTGCGGGCCCGGTTTGCTCCGAAAGCCGAAGAAGCTGGCGGCAAGATGACGGTGACGGCGATCGCTCTGAAAGTCTGCGCCGCGGCTCTCAAAGTATTTCCGCAGTTCAATGCCAGCATCGACATCGAGAAAGAAGAAATCGTCTACAAGCAATACATCAGCATTGGCGTGGCCGCGGATACGGATCGCGGACTTCTGGTTCCGGTGATCCGGGAGGTCGACAAGAAGAACATTGTCGAACTGGCGGTCGAGTTGTCACAACTTTCCAAGAAAGCGCGCGATAAAAAGCTGACGCCTGCGGATATGGAGGGCGGTACATTCACCATCACTAATTTAGGCGGCATTGGCGGCGTCGGCTTCACGCCCATCGTGAATTACCCGGAAGTGTCGATCCTGGGCATTTCGCGGTCGCGCATGGAGCCGGAGTGGATTAACGGCAAATTCGAGCCGCGGCTGATCCTGCCGCTCTCGCTCTCCTACGATCACCGCCTGATTGACGGCGCCGATGCGGCGCGCTTCCTGCGATGGATCGCTGAGGCCTTCGAACAGCCGTTCCTGCTGTCGGTGCAGGGATGAAAAAAACCATGAACCACGAGGGACACGAAGTTTCACGAAGGAAACCGCGAACACTCCAGGTTTCACATTGCCTTTCCTTCGTGTACCTTCGTGCCCTTCGTGGTTGAAAGCCTCATGTCTGAAACTACAAATGTTGCAGTGGTGGGCGGCGGGCCCGGTGGATACGCCGCTGCATTCCTTGCCGCCGATCTCGGCATGACGGTCACTCTGATCGACCCTGAGTTGAACCCGGGCGGAGTCTGTCTCTATCGCGGATGCATTCCGTCGAAAGCGCTGCTCCATGTGGCCAAGTTGCTGGAAGAATCGCATCAGGCCAAGGATTGGGGCATTGAGTTCGCCGCGCCGAAAATCGATCTGGCTCGCCTGCGTTCGTGGAAAGAAGGCGTGGTCAAGAAGCTGACCGGAGGCCTCGGCCAGCTCTCGAAACAGCGCAAAGTACATTACGTGCAGGGACGCGCGGCCTTTGAAAATTCCACAACGCTCCGCGTGACCAAATCCGATGGCGCGGAAGAATTACTTAGCTTCGGACGCGTCATTATTGCGACCGGCTCACGTCCAGCGATTGTTCCGACTCTCAAGCTCGATACGCCGCGCATGATGGATTCCAGCGGCGCTCTGAATCTCGAAGATATCCCAGGCAGTTTGTTGGTCGTCGGCGGAGGATACATCGGTCTCGAACTCGGCTCAGTCTATGCCGCGCTCGGCACACGTGTCACCGTGGTGGAAATGCTTCCTGGCCTTCTCCCGGGCGCGGATCGAGATCTAGTGCTTCCGCTGCACAAGCGACTAACAAAGATGTTCGAGGGAATTCTGCTCAACACGACTGTCGCTTCGGTCGAAGATGAGGGCAGCGGCATTCGCGCCACGTTCGAAGGACCTGAAATCAAAGAGCGCGAGAAGGTCTTTGATCGCGTGCTGGTGTCCGTCGGGCGCAAGCCCAACTCGGAAATCCCCGGTCTCGACAAGACGCGCGCGCAGGTAGGCCCGCGCGGTTTCATTCGGGTGAACAAGCAATTGCAAACCGATGATCCGTCCATCTACGCCATCGGCGATGTGGTCGGCGAGCCGATGCTCGCACACAAGGCATCGCATGAAGGTCGCGTCGCGGTCGAAGCCATTGCCGGACACAAAGTAGCCTTCGAACCGAACGCGATTCCCGCGGTTGTTTTTACAGATCCAGAAGTCGCTTGGTGTGGCCTGACGGAGACGCAGGCGCAAAAAGAAAATCGGGAGGTCAAGGTGGTCAAGTTTCCCTGGGCCGCGTCCGGCCGCGCCATTACTCTGGACCGGCCCGAAGGCATGACCAAGCTCCTCATCGATCCGCAGACCGAGCGTGTGCTCGGGGTGGGGATCGTGGGCGCAGGCGCCGGCGAGATGATCGCGGAAGGTGTGCTCGCCATCGAAATGGCGGCGGTCGCTAGGGACGTAGCTTTGACGATTCATCCTCATCCCACGCTTTCGGAAACGGTGATGGAATCCGCCGAAGTTTTTTTCGGCACCAGCACGCACATCTACCGGCCGAAGCGGGGATAGTGGCCGCTGCCGCGCCGCGTTCGGCGTTCCTACCGTCTCTACCGCGTTTCGATACAATGAGGGCTCTCATGCTTCGATATGCGTACGCCCGCACGAAGCCGGGCGGCAGAAGATTATGTCCTCTCTTCCTAAAGCCACATTAGTCTGGGTGTTGTGCCTTGGCGCTTGCTTGACTTCTGCGCGGACGGCACTCAGCCAAGCTCTGCCATCGTCGACCCCGGCGACGACAGCGGCTACTGCTCCGGTCGATCCCCTGGGACGCACGACACCGTCGGGCACGATGCTTGGTTTTTTGCAGGCGGCGCAGTCCGGCGACTACGGAATTGCTGCGCAATACTTGCAGATGAGCGCCGCCCGCCGCCAGTCGGAAGGTGAGCAACTGGCCACTAAGCTGAAGGTCGTGCTCGACAGTGCGTTCACCGGCAGGTTCAAAAACTTCACCCAAGCCGACGGAATCCCACAAGAAGGTGTGGCGCTTGGCCGACAGAAACTTGGGACGATGTCGTCCGGCGATGTCGAGGCCGACCTGGACCTGGTGCGCGTGTCGGATCCGAGCGCAGGCAAGATTTGGCTGATCTCCTCCGACACTCTGGTCAAAATTCCTGAACTCTACGATCAAGTCCAGGCGCGGCAGGTTGAGAGCCGACTTCCGAAGGTGCTGGTTAAACATGAGTTCGCGGGAATGCCCTTATGGCAGTTTCTGGCTCTGCTTGTCGCCGTGCCCGTGGCCGCGGCCCTCGGCTGGTTCATCCTGGCGCTGCTGGAAATTCCATTACGTTGGTGGGCACGTCGGCGCGGCCAGTTGGAGGTGGCGAACTGGCGCTCGGTTTCGGGTCCGGCCTGGTTGCTCACAGGCACCCTCATCCATCAATTCTTCGCCAGCTACCTTCACATTCCGCTGCTGCCGCGGCACTACTATTTTCAAATCACATCCATCGCACTGATCATCAGCGCGACCTGGATTCTCTGGCGCGCCGTTCGATGGTCCCTGCATCGCGTGCGCAATCGCGCCCTGGCTCGCGGACATGCCGGTACGGGATCGCTCATGCTGTTGGGCGAGCGCATCGTCAAGGCAGTGATTTTCGTCGTGGGCGTTCTGGCTGTGCTCAGCAACCTGGGATTCAACATGAGCACCGCTCTCGCCGGGCTTGGCATTGGCGGTTTGGCCATCGGCTTCGGTGCGCAGAAAACTATCGAGAATCTTTTTGGTGGCGTTTCCGTCCTCGGCGATGAAGTGTTTCGGGTCGGCGATGCCTGTCGCTTCGGCGATCGTACTGGCGTCGTCGAGGACATCGGCTTGCGCTCCACTCGCATTCGCACGGAGGAGCGCACGCTGCTCGCGATTCCCAACGGGACCGTCGCGACCATCAACCTCGAGAATCTCAGCCGCCGCGACAAGATTCTTTTCAAGACGACTCTCGGCCTGCGCCTTGAGAGCAAAGCAGACCATGTGCGCTTCGTGCTGGCCGAAATCCGGCGCCTGCTTTACAGCCACCCTAAAGTAGAAACCAAGACCGTCCGGGTACGCCTTACGGACATTGCCGGCACTTCTCTCAGCGTGGAGGTGGTCGCTTACATCCTGACGCGGGACTTCAACGAATTCGCCGCCGTCCGCGAAGATCTGTTGCTGCGCATGATGGATGTGATGGAGGACTCCGGCGGTGGCCTGGCGCTTCCCTCTCAGACCCTTTATCTGAGCCGCGATACAGGCGTCGAACAGGAGAAGGCTGATAGGGCCGTCAAGAAGATCGCGGAATTGCGAGACGGGAAGCATTTGCCTTTCCCTGACTTCCACGACGAAGACATTTCTTCGTTTAAAGGATCGATCGAGTACCCGCAACCCGAATCCGCGGTACGGAAGCAGCCGGGCGAGTCCGGCAAGACTGGCTAGCTGCGCGGCTTCCAGTGCTGTGTCATCCAATCTAGAAAAAGATGGGTGGGAAAATAAACCAACAGCGGCACCGCGACGAGGTAGAGGAGTAGATAAGCCCATCCCGGCATGGCGTGCTGCTCGTGAAAGAAGAGCCCACGAGCCCAGTTCACATCCTGCTCCGGCCGCCAGAAAAAATTGAGTGGTACCACAATCCACGCCATCAGCGTCTGGAACTTCCATCCCCGCCGGTCATAACCTAGACGCCAAATTGCCCACAAAAGCAGCGGCGGCGTCACCACGTGAAACAAGCTGAGCAGGCGAATGGTGAGCGGCAAGCCGGGATCGAACATGTATTCCGTGCCGCCGACGAGGTGTCGGCTGGTCAGCAAGGCGCCGGCAAGATCGATGGTGTAGATCGTCTGGAACAAGAGCAATCCCGACGCCGCCCACGAGAAAATCAGCGGACTCTCCAGC
Source organism: uncultured Acidobacteriaceae bacterium (assembly GCA_963707205.1). Classification (GTDB taxonomy): domain Bacteria; phylum Acidobacteriota; class Terriglobia; order Terriglobales; family Acidobacteriaceae; genus Sulfotelmatobacter. The sequence continues at coordinate 140,985 of CAVPQE010000012.1, read as the reverse complement.
CATAGGCCAATTCCGATCAACACATTTCCCAGATCGCAGAAGAAAAGAAAATTCTGCAACCCGAATTGCCGCCAGTACAGCGGCGCCCAGAAGAGCAGCCAGATGGTCCATCCGACCTTGAGCCACAGAGGCAGCCGCATGGCCCGCTATTGTATGCGACGAGCCCGCGTTGTTATGCCCGTCCCTGTTCGAGCGTAAGAGCGGGGCCGTCCGCTCAACATTTCCTTCACCTCGCCGAAACACCACAAGAATTTAAGCAACGCGAATTACCAGCGTAACTTGATGGGACTTACGGGTGTACCTAGGATGGTTTTGGTATGGGTTACCAAGCTCTTCTCTTCTGTCCCGATGAAAAAACCGCTCGCACGGTGACGCAGGTTTTAAGCGAGCTCGAGTTCAACGTCGAGTCCTGCACGGAACCTTTCGCTGCAGTCAAGAAGCTGATGAGCCAACACTTCGACGCTGTCGTGGTCGACTGCGATAACGAGCAGAATGCCACATTGTTATTCAAGAGCGCGCGCAATTCGACGTCCAACCAGGCGTCACTTGCCGTAGCCGTAGTGGAAGGTCAGGCCGGGGTAGCAAAGGCGTTTCGCATCGGCGCCAACCTCGTCCTGACCAAACCCATCAACATCGAACAAGCCAAGGGAACGCTGCGCGTGGCGCGTGGACTGCTGCGCAAGAGCGAACCAGCCAAACCGGGCGCTCCGGCGACGACAGCATCGCCTGCGACACCGGTCGCCGCCAAGCCTGCTCCGCCCGCAAAACCGGAAGCGAAAGCCGCACCGGCAGCGATCTCAACAACCTCTGCCTGGACAGACTCCGACGCAAGATCGGCGTGGCCGGCACCTGCGGCGGCGGCGAGTTCACATGCCGCCGCGCAAGACGAAGATTTGCTCGAAATCAGCGGGGAAGTCTCCGTTGCCGCGCCTTCGGCGGCTGCTCCGGTTACACCCGCGAACAAGTTCATTACACCGGCGCCTCAGGCCGATAAGTTTCTCGCGGGAGCTGTGGCTTCTCCTGGACCTGATGTGAAGGCTCCCTCGAACCCTGGATTGCCGGCAACACTCGGCAGAGGAGCCGCCAGCGCGCCCGCTCCGGCCCGCGAACGACAGGACACGCGCGCCGCAGAGGCATCGCCCGAGCGCTCCGCCGAGGCTGATGCTCGACAGAAGAAGGCGGAAGTTGTTCCAAGTGATTCCTCCAGTTTGGTTGGGTCCGCACCAACATTCACGTTTGGCGGAGCCAATGTTCCAGCGGTATCGAGCGGTGCAGGCAAGAAGGTTTTTCTGGGAATCGCCACCGCCGCGATCATCGCCGTAGCGGCCTACGCAGGGTGGACGCACTTTCACGGACGCGCGAGCGAGCCCGAAAGCACGCAGACGGGAACCATCTCAGCGCCGGTCACGCCCCCCCAGAACCCGAAGCCGAGCGGTGCGAAGCCCTCGCCCGTACCGGCAGTGCCAACGACATCGACATCTTTGCCGAGCTCGCAGACCACGCCGCTGAGTGCAAAGGGGCATGCATCGGATAGCACCGATTCTGCTTCTCACGATGCTGACCTTTCCTCTGCGCCGAGTTCCACGAAACCCTCAAGCTCCGCTTCATCGGCTATGAGCAAGACTGGCGATGCGGCCGAGGACACTGCGGCGCCGCTTGTGGTCAAAGGAGGCAAGGCTCCAACGGTACATGCAAAACCTGGAGCGGCTGACGCGGCTCCCAGCATGATTGGGATCGCAGACGCTGGTGCCGGCGCACCTCCGCCCGACCTGGGCAGCGGCGGAGAAGTCATACCCAAGCCGCTCCTGCAGACCATGAATGTCTCGCAGGGCGTGTCGCGTGGGCTGTTGTTTAAGAAAGTGCAGCCCATCTACCCCAGGAATGCTCTCGAAATGCGGGTTGAGGGTTCCGTCGAGTTAATGGCAACGATCTCAAAAACAGGCGACATCACTCACGTGAAAGTGCTGAGCGGCAATTCGCAGCTGAGCAGGGCCGCCACGGATGCGGTCAAACAGTGGAAGTACAAGCCCTACCTGCTCAACGGCGAGCCGGTCGAGATTCAGACACAAGTCACCATCAACTTCAAGTTACCCAAATAAACGGGGAACTCTCGAGTCGTACATCTCTATCTTCTGGACCTTGGCGTTCTTATTCTCGCGTAAAAGAAGGCACAATCCTTATGCGCAAGAAACCCCGCTGTAGCTCACAGCTTTAAGCGATGGCACACGGATCCATCTCTACACTTCCTTCACTGCACATACGCCATCGCCCCGGCGCCTTCATATGGTAGGTCCAAGCCGATCTGGGTGAGGGCCCCACTGGTGGCATCGATTTTGTAGGTCCTCATGCTGCTTGAACCCGAGACGTAGAGGAAGTTCCCTCCAGGGTCGGTAGTCAGCGCAGCAGAGCGGATTGCAAACGGCGAACCTGCCAGTGGCATCAACACTCCGCTCGTGGGATTGATACTGTAACCGGAAAGGGTGCCATCCGCCGCATTGGCGACGTACAGAAAGTTGTTAACCGTGGCCAGCGCGTCCGGGTCGTTCCCGGTGGCGAAGGGAGAGCCGGGCACGGGATTCAGCCCGCCGCCAGGCGCCATGATCGAAAAGGCTGCGACCTGGTTGGTTCTTTCCAGCACCGTATAAACGAACTTACCGCTCGAATCAACCACGATCCCGGCTAGCCACGGGGAAGTAACACTGCCGGAACCTGCAGCAAAGGGCGAACCAGGAACCGTTGTAAGAGCTCCGGTAGAGGAGTCAAATGGTGAACGCTAGAACATTTCCGGGAGGCGTATCGTCAGCGGCAAAAAGAAAACGATCCTGTGGATCAACGGTGAGATAGACATTTTCTCCAGCGGGGAAGGGAGATCCAGGGATGGCAGTGAGCGCCCCCGTGGCGTCGGCCTTCAACGCATCAATCTTGTCGACGTCGCCGACGTACAGCACCTGCACGGCATTGTCCACGGCAAGGCCGCCGGCGAGACTCAGCGGCGCCAGGGAAAAGGGCGATCCTGGCACGGACGCAAGCGTGCCTGTGCTGAGGTTGATCGACCAGGCGTCGATCAATGATGCTCCCGTCACCGTCTGCTGAAAATTGGAAACATACAGGAATTGGCTATCGAGCGCGGCCAAGCCTAGACTCGCGCTGGGGCCGTTGGTCGTGGTTGCCGAGCCAAGCCCGCCGGTGCTGGGATCGACGGGAAACTCGGTGATCTGGCCGTTGAAGGTCGCGTAAACATAGGCGGGCGCGACGCAGGCGACGCCCGGTCCGCAACCGCAACTGGTTGTGAGCGGGCAAATTGTCGATTGTTTGCCGCTGCCGCATGCGGCGAGTGCGAACAGGAAAGTCAGAATGATGAAGGTTACGGGAGCGTGAAGCGTTCGGGTCGGCATGAGGCCCTCCGAGGTGCGACACCGGCAGGCTGCCAGGATCCGCGTACAAGGGGAAACATACCACCAAGGCGGAGCACGGAAAAAATAAATTCCCCACGAAGGTGTCAGGGCATGCGAAGGCCCCCGCGTGCCATGTTCTTGCTGAATAAAAAATTTCGCTGAGGAACGAGTGTCAGCGCGAGGAGTGCGGGCGCCAAGTGTGACGCGCGTCGCAAATCCCTAGTGTGCGTCATTTACATTCGCGACAAAACTAGGGACTATCATCTTGCGCAAGACGAGAAACTGGCACTTGGGTGGTCAGATGCATACGTCGTTCGCTCTGCGCAGGATGACGGGGGATCTAAGCCGTAAACTTACGGGAGACGACGCTAGCCCGCTGAGGAAAACTGGCGTCCTTACTGCGGCTGCATCACTTCGTCGACCACCACTTTGCCGCCCTTGTCGGCAGTGATGACCTTGTGCACGGGCGCATAGCCGGTCATTGTAATGTCGATCACGTAGTTGCCGGGATCGAGCAACACCTCCACCGGCGAGCTCTTTTCCAGTAAGCGCTGGTTGATGGCGATCTGGGCGCCTTTGGGCTGCGTGCGTATACTCAGGGTCCCCTGTCCCGGCTGACCTTTTCCCCCGAACAGCTTCGACATCTTCCCAACGGTCTTGAGGTTGTCTGCGTTGCCGAGAGGCCGCAACGTGGGAGAGAAGTTGAAGGTTTGCCCAAGCGCAAACTGGGCGTTCATGGTTTCGTCAATGTATCCCGACATCCGAACCAGCACCACGTGCTGGCCTTTATCCACGCTGACCTGGGCCGGCGTTTTCGTGCCCATGTCGCGGCCGTCCACGTAGACGTTGGCCCCGGAGGGATCGCTCTTCACCACCAGGGTGGCCGTCAACTTCGCCAGGTGGACGACCGTGGTAGCCCGATTTCCTGAGGTCACATTGATGGTGCGCGAGTCGGTGGAGTAGCCCGCCTTGCTGACGGTAATGGAATGCTGCCCGGGCTGAAGACTTGCCAAAGCTAATGGCGTGACCCAGCCGGCATCACTCCTGCCATCGACCTGAACTTGGGCTCCCTGAGGAGTAGAGTCAATGGCCAACTGTCCTGGAATGATTACCGGAGCAGCTGCCTTCTTCCGTGCGTTTCGCGCTTTCGAATGCGCAGCGGGCTGGGCCTCCGGAGCTTCGGGCTCCGAGGTCTGGACGGGCTGATCTGAGGGGACTTGGGTCTGAGCAGGCTGCGTTGCTGCGGGGACTTGTGCTGGCGTATTCTGCGGCGCCTGCGGAATCGCTTCCGGCTGAGCGGGAGTTTGCGCCACGGCGGTGGAGCGTCCCGCGCCAGAATCGTCGTCGCTGTTCTGACTGTGAATGTAGATGGTGACTGCAATGCCGATAACCAGGATCAGGATGGCCGCCCCGCCAAGTGAATAGAGCATTAACTTAGGCGGAACGTTCTTGATCTCTTTAATGGCTTTCTGGGCAACTTCGCGGGGCTGTACTTTGGGCTTCTCATCGATCTTGCGGCTTCCCTTAAAGGCCGTTGCCGCTGGGCGTGCAAACTGCACGGGCTCAACCGAAGACGGAGGAGGCGGCGGAGGAGGCGGCGGGACATAGACTTCTTTAAGCGGAGGCAGTTCGGAGATTTCCGAGAAACTCGTGCCACCACTGGCGTTGGAACGACCCTCGGCCATGAGCGGATCGACTGCGATCTTCGGAGCGTTTGCGGCCGCCTGCGTATCGAAGGTCTCGATCAGGGGCTCATCGCTGACGGCTGAAGACATGTGCGCCGCTTGTGTCTCCGACGCATCGATGGCCGGCTTCCCGTAGGAACTCGATTGTTCGAGGTGCGGAGCTCCCGCAGAAGACAGTGTCCCGTCGCCGGCCCCGGCGGCAGCCGCGGCAGCTTTCGGGGTGGCAAGCTTCGAAGTCACTGGCCGCGCTGGCGCGGTCGGCGCCTGTGGCGCAACGACTCTCTTTTCGACCGGCTTGGCGGGAGCAGCAGCGGTGACAAACTTGGATTCGGCCGCCATATTCGTTTTGACCGGAGCCGCAGGGCCCTTTGCCGGCTCTGGCTTCTTGGACGCCACCGGCTTTGCCTCTTTGCAGTTCTCCAGATCGTCGAGCAGTTGCTTGCCGCTTTGGTAGCGCTGTGCCGGATCTTTCATCAGCGCCTTCATGATGAGGTCGCTCAACAGAGGATGTACCTTGGGATTGACGTGGAGGGGCGCAACCGGCGTGCTTTCGAGAATGCTTTGCCGCACGGATTGTACGTCTTCGCCATCAAAGGCCTTGCGTTCGGTTACCATTTCATAAAATATGGCGCCCAGGCTGAACAAATTCGAGCGCGCGTCGGTAGACTCACCCAGAACTTGTTCGGGGGACATGTAGTACAGAATTGAGGGAAGTCCTTCTGAAACGTGCTGCACGAAGTTGCCGACACTCGAGATCCCGAACCCCAAGATCTTGACCGTGCCGTCCCATCCGCACATGATTTTGGATGGTTCCAGACTATAGTGAACAGTGCTGTGCGACTTCGCGTGCTCGAAGCCGCTGCACAACTGCCTTCCAATATCGAGAAGATCCCAGATGGAGAACCCTTCTTTGCGAGCCAGCATCGTGGCAATGCTGTTGCCCTGTACGTAATCCATGGCGGCACAAAACTGGCCTTCAATTTCACCCGCTCCAAATACATTGGTGATGTTCGGGCTACTCAAGACTTTCGTGCTCTCCGCCTCGGCCAGCAGCGCCTGTTCGAGCGCTGACGCATGCTCCCCGAAGGCGCTCAACTGGATCGCCTTCAGAGCAATCGTCTGCCCGCTCTCAGGGTCGTTGGCTTTGTAGACCACGCTCGTGGGTGATTTCGCCAGCTCACTTAGGATTTCGAAATGGCCGATTTTCGTAGGCATTATTTTTTTCCCGCTCCACACCATCGCGAGCCCTTCACGTCGGCCGCGACAGTTGACCGGCGGAAACCGGGGGAATAGGTAGAGTTAGGATATCTCCGCTTGCGCCAACCTTCGAGTTACCAAGGTAAGGTGGGAGAGGCAAGGTCCGCCTTGGGCGCTCGCCGCGTTTTAGCCAATTGCTTGCCCTAAACGGTCCGCCAACCGTCGTATATAGTCGATGAGTTCCGGAGGTTCTGAAAATCCCGATTGGCGGAGTAACTTTATGGTCGCGGCGACGGTTGTAATTGTTATGTGTGTCCACTGTGTGACAATTGTCATCTCAGCCCGATGACGATCTCCACTTGTGGGTCCGTCCGTCGAAACGATATATATCGTGAAGAGGTGGGTCCATGGAGTTGAGCGTGGTAGCAGTCGAATCCGACCCGGTTGTCGATAGGAAGGTACTTCGTCTATCCTTGATGGGCTGGGACGTGCCTGCCTCCTGCGCCCTGCTCCCGGTCCCCTCTGGAGTACGCCGATGACGTTGACCCGGTTTGTCACGAAGAACGCGTTCCGCAACAAGCGCCGCAGCACTTTGACGGTACTGAGCATCGCCTTCTCTTTGCTCTTGCTCACCCTGATGATGACGATCTGGCGCGCTTTTTATCTCGACCAGGGCAGCGCCGAGTCCGCGGAAAGGCTGGTGGTGCGGCATCGCGTCTCTCTGACATTCTCGCTGCCTGGCTACTACCGGGAAAAGATTCGCGCCATTCCCGGAGTCGTGTCAGTGGTGCCGGTGTCGTGGTTTGGCGGGATCTATAAAGATCAGAAGCCGGAGAACTTTTTCGCCCAATTCGGTACCGATCCGGATGAATTCTTCAAGGTTTACCGCGACCTGCAAATGCCCGAAGAACAAGGCATGGCATGGCAGCGCGACCGACAGGGCGTCATTGTGGATGATTCCCTGGCGCAGAAATATGGATGGAAACTGGGCGACCGCATTGTTCTGCAGGGGACCATTTACCCCGTCAATCTTGAGCTGAACATCCGCGGCATTTTCCACTCGAATCCCGACAACAAGTCGGTTTACTTCAACACGAAATACGTGGAAGAAGCCGTGTCATTTTTCAAGGGACAGGCCGGCACATTCAGCATCCTGGCGGCGTCTCCCGGAGATGTGAGCCGAGTTGCCAGCGCCGTAGATGACATGTTCCGCAACTCACCTCAGCCTACCAAAACGGAAAGTGAGAAGGCATTTGGGCTGGAATTCGTGGCCATGATGGGCAATGTGAAGGCGTTCATTCTGAGTATCTGCTCCGCAGTGGTATTCGCAACGTTGCTGGTGTCGGCCAACACCATGGCGATGTCGATTCGCGAACGGACACGCGAAGTGGCTGTGTTGAAGACCCTGGGCTTCACCAAGCGCGGCGTGCTGGGGCTGTTCGTGAGCGAAGCGGTGGCGCTCTCTCTGGGCGGAGGACTGCTCGGAGTTGGGTTGGGCTGGTTGATGGTTTATGGGCTTACCCATTCTCCTCAATTTTTCAGTTTCTTCCCCATGAAGGTGACGCTGGGAATATGGGTGGCTGCCATGTTGACATCGGGCCTGGTTGGATTGTTGAGCGCGGCGTTGCCTTCCTACCACGCTTCCCAAATCAACATAGTCGACGGATTACGGCACATCGGATGAAGTTATGACGCTGGGCAGTTTTGTGGTGCGCAACACGTTTCGGAATAAGCGGCGCAGCCTGCTGACCATGATCAGCATCAGCTTCTCGCTGCTGCTGCTCACGCTGATGATTTGCATCTGGCGCTCGTTTTATGTGGACCAGGTTGCGCCGGAAGCATCACGGCGTGTGATTACTCGCGATCGCGTCTCGCTGGCATTTTTTCTGCCCGCGTACTACCGCGACAAGATTCGCGCCGTACCCGGCGTCACGGCGGTGGTCCCGATCACCTGGTTCGGAGGCCGCTACATCGATGACCGGCCGGAACACTTCTTTGCGCAGATGGCGACTGATCCGGATGAATATCTGAAAGTAGCATCGGACAAGATCGTCCCGCCGGATCAACTGAAGGCTTGGCAGCAAGATCGAGCTGGGGCGATGGTAGACATCACGCTGGCCAAGAAATACGGCTGGAAGATTGGCGACCACGTCACGCTGCAGGCAAACATTTTCCCGACGAATCTCGATCTGACGATTCGCGCCATCTACCACCGCGATCCGCCGCAGAACGCACTCTATTTCAATGCCAAATACCTGGAAGAGGCGGTGCCGTGGTTTAAGGGGCAGGCAGGCTGGTATGGAGCCCAGATCGACTCGGCCGACAGTGTGGCACGCGTGTCCCGGGAAGTGGATGACATGTTCCGCAACTCGCCACTGCAGACGAAAACCGAGAGCGAGAAAGCTTTTCAACTGGGCTTCGTCGCCTCGCTGGGGAACATCAAAGCATTCATCCTAGGCATTTGTGGCGCGGTCGTGTTCACGATCATGCTGGTTTCGGCCAATACCATGGCGATGTCGGTGCGCAGCCGGACACGCGAGGTGGCCGTGCTGAAAACCCTCGGCTTCACCCGCCAGCGGGTGCTGTCAATATTCGTGAGCGAGTCCGTGGCGCTGGCCGTCGCCGGCGGAGTGCTGGGGATTCTGGCAGCGATTCCGGTGATTTGGTTTCTGACGCGCGGTTTCATCGCGCTGGGAGTTCCGCTCGCCATGAAAGTCAACGCGCCCACTGCGGGGTTGTCGTTGCTCGTGGCCCTGGCCATGGGATTGGTGAGCGGCTACTTGCCAGCGTTCAATGCGTCGCGCATGAATATTGTGGAAGGGCTGCGCCACATCGGCTGAGTAGCGCCGCCGGCGCTAGAGGATAGAGATTACTTATGGCAATACCGATCAGTTACAACGTCCGCAATCTCAGGCTCCGCAAGGGTCTCACAGTTATGACCGCGCTGGGGATCGCGCTCACCGTCACGACGGCAATCTTTCTGATGGCCTTGCTGGCGGGATTGCAGCGCGCCTTTGTCAGCAGCGGCAGTCCGTTGAACGTGCTGGTGCTGCGCAAAGGATCGGAGGCCGAATTGTCCGGCGGGTTCGATGCCTCACTTTATCCCACTCTGAGGACACTTCCCGGCATCGCGAAAGATAGCCACGGCGAGCCGATGACGTCGGGCGAGTGGGTGGTAGTGATTATCTTGCCGCGCAAGGACGGCACAGGTGAAGTCAACGTGACGGTGCGGGGCATGATGCCGGACGGGCTGGAAATGCGCCAGTTGCCCGGCCCTGACAATCGTCCAAGCGTGAAACTGGTTGCGGGACGCTGGTTTCAGACGGGACAACGGGAAGTCGTCGTGAGCAAGTCCATTCGCGACCGCTTCACCCACGCCAACATCGGCGACACCATGGAATTTGGGAAAGGATCGTGGAAGGTCGTGGGAGTATTTGACGCCGGGGGCTCGGCGTACGAATCCGAGGTCTGGGGCGACGTGAACCAGATGGCGTCGGACTTCGATCGGCAGGGGGGATTTGCCTCGGCTTACTTGCGAGCAACGGATCCCATTGCCGCCGACGCACTCAAGAACCGGGTCAGCGACGACCAGCGGCTGAAACTCGAAGGAATGCTGGAGACCGACTACTACGCGAAGCAGACGAGTTCTGGCACGCCCATCAAGGTGATCGGGATCGTGGTGGCGATCATCATGGCGATTGGCTCGATTTTCGCGGCCATGAATACGATGTATGCGGCGGTGGCCTATCGCGGGCGCGAGATTGCGACGCTGCGGGTGATCGGCTTCTCGCGACCTTCGATTCTGACCTCGTTTGTGCTGGAGTCTTTGCTGCTGGCGCTGCTGGGGGCGGCCGCAGGAATTTTGCTGATGCTCCCGTTCAACGGAATGCAGACCGGCACGTCCAATGCCGTGACATTCAGCGAGGTGGTGTTTGCCTTGCGCATCACGCCGCAGGTGGCCATCTACGCCATCGTGTTCGCTTTGATTATGGGATTCGTGGGCGGGCTAGCTCCGGCGTGGCATGCGGCGCGGCAGAATATTCTTAACGCCTTGCGCAGTTAACCGGCTAGGTGGAAAACAATTTCGGGATTTAGAGCGTAAACGTTCTTATGGCGATTGACACAAAACATGAAGACCTGCGGAGCCTGCGCATCGACCGCTCGCAGCGCAGTGACTCTGGGGGTGAGCCGCCGGCTTGGGCCCGCCGTTACATCCTGGGCGGCGTCGCGGTGGTGGTGCTGCTGGGCTTGATCACTTTGGCCTACCGCGCGTTCTCGTCGGACGTCCCGGAAGTTGAGGTCGTCCGGGCCGCCGCGGAAACCAGAGGTGATGATGCGGGCGGCATCGTGCTCTCAGCCACGGGCTACATCGTGGCTCATCACACCATCAATGTGAACTCCAAAGTCACAGGCCGCCTGGCATGGATCGGCGTGGAAAAGGGCGACAAGGTCAAGGAAGGCCAGGTGCTGGTGCGCCTGGAGGACCAGGAGTTCCGCGCTTCGTATGAACAGGCTCGGGGCGCGCTGGAGAATGCCCGCGCTTACCTCGACGAGTTGCAGCACGGATCGCGGCCAGAAGAAATTCAACAAGCGCAGCACAATCTGGATGAAGCCCGCGCCACGCTGGTGAATGATAAATTGACGCTGGATCGTACAAAGGAACTGGCGAGCGGGGGCGTGGTCTCTCGCCAAGCGCTCGACGACGCGACGGCCAAGTTCGATTCCGACCAGCAGCGCGTAAATTCTCTGGAGAAAGCATTTCAACTGATGAAGATCGGGCCCCGGCCCGAGGAAATTGCCCGCGCCCAGGGCGCGGTGATGCAGGCGCAGGGCGCGCTTGATTATGCCAAGTCGCAACTGGATGCCACGGTGATCCGCGCGCCAGTAACGGGCACAATCCTTGACCGAACGGCGGAAAAAGGCGAACTCATTACCGCGCAGTTTGCCAGCGCAGCCGCGGGCGGACCGCAGGGTTCGGTCGTGTCCCTCGCGGACTTGAACGATCTTCAGGTCGAACTCGATATCGCGCAGGCGGACTTCGCCCGCCTTGGTCCGACGCAGCGGGCAAAGGTCACAACCGACGCATATCCCGATAAGGAATACGATGGCGTGATCGCCCAAATCTCGCCCGAAGCCAACCGGCAGAAGGCTACGGTGCAGGTGAAGGTGCAGGTGTTAAATCCGGACAAGTATCCCGACGTTCAACTGCGGCCGGAAATGAACGCAACCGTGAAATTTCTGGCCAATGACACGCCGAAAAATGCGAAGGGACCTTCAGGTGTGTACGTGCCGTCCACCGCCATCCACGATCGCGACGGCAAGAAGATCGTGTTGATTGCTTATAACGGAAGAGCGGTCGCACGCGAAATTCATGTAGTGGGCCAGCGCAGCGATGGAGCGCTCGTCGATGGGCTGGTTGGGGGCGAGAGCGTGATTACTACCGCGCCGGCCACGCTGAAAGATGGAGACAAAATCAAAATCAAGGGGCAATCATGAGCACAGTCGCACAACCAAACGTTGCCACGGGCACTAAAGTTGTACAGGTTCGCAGCGTCAGCAAGGTCTTCAAGCGCGATGCCTTTCAGGTGACGGCACTCGACGACGTCTCGATCGACATCGCTAAGGGCGAATTCCTCGCCTTGATGGGGCCGTCGGGCTCGGGCAAGACCACGCTGCTGAACATGATTGCGGCGATCGACCGGCCCACCAGTGGCGAACTTCTGGTGCAAGGGCAGGATATTTTCCGCTTCAACGACTCGCAGATTGCCCACTGGCGCAATGAGCACATCGGCTACGTCTTTCAGACGTTCAACCTGATTCCGGTGCTCACCGCCTTCGAGAACGTAGAACTTCCTCTACTGCTGACCAAGTTGACCGCGCAGCAGCGCCGCGACCACGTTCTGACCGCGCTCAAGCTGGTCGGGCTGGAGGATCGAGTCAATCACCTCCCCAAGCAACTTTCGGGTGGGCAGGAGCAGCGCGTGGCGATTGCGCGGGCCATCGTGAGCGATCCGACTCTGCTGTTGGCAGACGAGCCCACGGGCGATCTGGACAGTCATTCCGCCACGGAGGTGTTAGAGATTCTGAAGCGGCTGAATGAGGACTTCCACAAGACGATCGTGATGGTGACGCACGATCCGCACGCAGCGTCCTACGCGCACGTAACGCGGCACCTGGAAAAAGGGATGCTGCTGCCCCCGGGATAGAAACGGCTGGGCACACAAAAGAACTGCGCGTATTGAAGATGCATCTCGGTTGTAACGGTCCGGCGGATTAACTGGCAACCAGGCGTGGTTCGCCGTGGGTCGTCGGCGGCTCCGCGGCTACGTCTGCAATCCACAGCCAAGCCCGTCTGCCATTCGAAAGCACCGCCTGCGCCTCGCCATATTCCACCAGACGGTTCAGCACGGTCGTGACCGAAGCCATCGGATCCTTATGGCGGGCAAGCAGCGCAGGCATTTTCTGCTGGAAATAATCACAGATGTCGCGCGCATTCATGGGGTGGCCGGCTTCCATCAGGATCATCCGGCAAGCCTTGGTGAAGCCCGGCTGGCGGCCGCTGCTTTTGCGGTCCACCAGTTCCATCAGTTCTTCGTTCAAGAGCCCGTCGCCAAAGAGATTCGCCAGGCCGGAGATCGTCTGCTTGACCGTCCCGATGCGCTTCATAATTTCAGCGCGCTGTTGCAGCAACAGACGCAGTTCCCCGTGCGCCTGCCGAATCACTTCCTGCACGTGGCCGATGTCATATCTTTCCACTGGCCTGATCGAACCGTTTGCCCTCTGTACGTTTTCCATACGTCCCCCAATGATGTTTTGACCACGCGTTGATCACGACGTATCCCCACTCAGGGCCAGGGACTCGACTTGTTCCTAGAGCTAGCTGGCTCCATTGAGGTCCAGCGGAGCCCGAAGGATTAGACGAAGCAATTGCAGATTGGTTAACAAAGGAAGGCAAGAACCTAGGGCCCTGGAACGGGACGGCAAGTTGCGTTTCATCCTAGTACAATTCCTCATCCCGTTTTGAACCCGGTCTCCGATTTAGGAATCCTAACCCATCGCACCGCTAGAAACTCCCGTCCGCCGGCCACGCGAGTACTCCCACATACCGATGGTAACTAGTGACGGAGACACTTCAGTGTTGACGGCCGCAAAACCCGCCCTGGCACCAGAGCCGCTGCATGTCCTGCTGGTGGGCAACAAAGAGGAAGACTTCTACTTAATTCGCGAGATGCTGGGGCGGACGCGCCGCATGCTCGCGGCTGACCTCGACCAGGCACACTCGCTGGAGGAAGCCAAGGCGATGTTGCAGCAGAAAAGCTACGGCCTGGTTTTGTTTGAGCACGAAACCGGAGACGCCGAGGCGGTCCACTTTGTGGCTGAGTTCCTGCATGCCGGGGTGTCGGTGCCTTTCATCCTGCTGACCGAGGAAGCGGACGAAAAAACGGTTGCAGAGATCATCGAGGGCGGGACATGGAATTGCGTGGCCAAGTCGCAACTGGACGACGCGACTCTGGTCCGCACCATCCGGAACACGCTGGCAATGCATTCCCTGCAACAGGAGCAGCAAACGGCGGAGCAGTCTCTGCGAAAACTCTCGCGGGCGGTCGAGCAATCGGCCGACACGATCATGGTAACCGACCTCCATGGGATCATTGAGTACGTGAATCCGGCATTCGAGGCTCTAACCGGCTACCACCACGACGAAGTATGCGGGAGAACCCCGCGAATTCTGAAATCGGGCGAACAGGGACCGGAGGTCTACCAGGAAATCTGGAAGACGATTCTCGTCGGCAATGTCTATCGCGGCATTCTGGTGAACCGGAAGAAGAGCGGCGAGCTATATTACGTGGAGGAAACCATCTGCCCGGTCCGGGATTCCGCAGCTCAAATCACGCATTTCATCTCCAACGGCCGTGACCTCACCGAGCGGTTGCGGATGGAAGCGCAGCTTCTGCAGTCTCAAAAGATGGACGCCATCGGAAACCTCGCCGGCGGCGTCGCTCACGACTTCAACAACATCCTGACCATTATTACCAGCTATGCGGAACTGGCGTTGGACGCGGTGCTTCACAATAGTCCGCTCGAATCCAAGATTCAGGAGATCCTGCTGGCGGCGCGGAGGGCAGCGGAGTTGACCCGGCAACTGCTCGCCTTCAGCCGCAAACAGCCGCAAGCACTGCGGGTGGCGGACCTGAATCAAGTGATCGCGCGCATTGCGAATACCCTGCCCCGGCTAATCGGGGAAGATATCGAGTTCACTTTCGTGCGTGGCGAGGGATTGGGGCGGGTGCGAGTGGATCCGCTGCAGATCGAGCAGATTCTGATGAACCTGGCTGCCAATGCGCGGGACGCGATGCCGCAAGGCGGTCACTTGCGGATCGAAACCTCCGACGTGCGTCTGGATGACGACTACGTTCAATGCAAACAAGCGGTTATTCCCACGGGACGCTATGCTCTGATCGCCGTAAGCGATGACGGAGTGGGAATTCTTCCCGAACACCTGCCGCACATCTTCGAACCCTTCTACACCACGAAGCCCTCGGGCAAGGGCACTGGTTTAGGCCTGGCGACCGTATACGGAATTGTGAAGCAGAATAAAGGCTTCATCTGGGCCTATAGCGAACCCGGGATGGGCACTGTTTTCAAGATCTATCTGCCATGCGTTGGCGGGTGCGACAGCGAGGGCGAGAGCGACGATGTCAAAAGCGGGCGCGTGACTCGCGGTTCGGAAACGATCCTCCTGGTGGAAGACGAGCAGTCGGTCCGGCGGGCAACCGCGGAATTCTTGAGGCTGCAAGGTTACACAGTGCTCGAGGCCAAAGATGGTATCGATGCCCTGTCGGTGGCAAGGAACACTCGTTCGACCATTCACTTGCTGGTCACAGATGTAGTCATGCCGAATATGAGTGGCGGACAGTTGGCCAAGGAACTCGCGCAACTGCGACCGGATACGAAGCTTCTGTTCGTTTCCGGTTATGCCGGCAAGACCGTGCTCGACCATAAAGTGCTCGATCTTGAAACGAATTTCGTGCAGAAGCCCTACACCCTGAAACAACTGTCTCTCAAAATTCGTTCCGCTTTGAAGCAGGCGGCGAATCCCTCCGAGCCCCAACACCACGTCTAGGTATAATCATTGCCTTGGTCTTGACTGGCTCCATGTTCCCAGGGACAACCGGTGCGCTGTTCCTGCTTTTTTTCGACGTTCGCCCAGGCAAAATCCTGGCAGGAATTTTGTTCCTCGTCCTCTGCGGGGCCATCATTTATTCGCTGCTGCAGATCGTGGCGGCATTGCGCTACTTGGCTGTGCGGCCGCCTGTCCTGCTCTCTTCTGAGCCGGTCAGCATCCTTAAACCTCTTGCCGGCCTGGACCTCGATCTCGAATCAAATTTACGGACCTTCTTTGAGCAGCACTACCCGGCGTTTGAGATCTTGTTTGCAATTCGAGGCGAAGACGATCCCGCGGCGGAAGTCGTGGCTCGCCTGCAGGGGGAGTATCCGAAAGTTCCGTCGCGGTTGGTGATTACCGGCGAACCGCCATATCCTAACGCCAAAGTGTTCAGCCTCGATCGCATGCTGGCTGTGGCCAACAACGATCTGGTTGTGATGAGCGACAGCGATATTCGCGCGACTCCAGATCTTCTGCGCACGGTCGCGGCCGAGTTTCAAAACACTCATCTCGGAGTGGCCACCTGCCCGTACCGAGCGGTTCCCGGAGCAAGTTTCTGGTCTCGTCTGGAAGCCACCGGCATGAACACCGATTTTTGGGGAAGCGCCTTGGTCGCGAGGATGCTCGAGGGCATGCACTTTGCCGTCGGCCCAACCATCGCTGCCCGACGCAGAGTGCTGCAATCGATTGGAGGCTTCCCCCGGTTGAAGGATTATCTAGCGGAAGATTTTGTGCTGGGCAAGTTCGCGGCTGAAGCTGGCCATGGCGTAATTCTTTCGTCGTTTGTAGTCGAGCACCATATCGGCAGCGCGACACTGCAGCACAATGTGGAGCATCGGCTGCGCTGGACCCGCAGCACGCGGCGTTCGCGTCCGGCGGGATATGTCGGACAGTTGTTCACCATGCCGCTGCCACTCGCCTTGCTGGTTTGCGCAGCCTCGCCGGCGTGGTGGCCGGTTCTGCCAGTTACATTGGTCGTGCGTGCTGCAGCAGCCTACACGGTTTCAGAGCGCGTCTTGCGGGCAAAGATTAACTGGTTGCTATTGCCGATCGAAGACTTGTTGGGATTTTGCTTCTGGCTCGCAGGATTCTTTGGAAATACGATTTCCTGGCGAGGACGGCGGTACCGGCTCTTTTCGGATGGACGCTTCGAATCAATTCCTTCGTCGGACAAGTAGCGCTCCGAAAGCCTCGCGCCTATGGAGAAATGCGAATCAGTCGGCCATTCTTGAGGACAAATCGATCGCCGCGCCAACTCACCGTGTGCCCTGCGAAACTCGCAATCCACACTGCGACTGCGACGAGATCCCGAACCGGCAGCAGCCACAAGTGTTGTAACAAGCGCCAGTCTTTCAGCACGAACTTGCCAACTGTAAGCGCTACAGCCAAACGCAACAGGGCTGTTGCCCCAAGCACCGCCCAGGACCAGGGCGCCGCATGGCTGGCGATCAGGGCGAGCAGCGCCCACATCAGGCCGTAAGTGGAAGCCAACCCAATATAACCTCGAGTTCGTGAGTCGCGCACGCTGCGGGCCCAGCGTAACTGGTGGGCGAGGAATCCCCGGACGTCGTACGCCGGAAGATGGGTCTCAACGACCACATCGGAAAGCACGACCTGCAGTCCGAGATCAGCGATCCGCCGACCTAGTTCATAGTCGTCTGCGAGAAAGTCGACAATGGAGCGAAATCCACCAATTCTCTCCAGATCAGTTCGCCGGAACGCCAGCGTCGAACCGAGTCCGAAGCGCAGTCCGCCTTCCAGTTGACGCGCCACTAATACACCAGCACAGAAATCTGTGCTGATGCCGAGGGACTCTAATTGCGAGCCCAAGGTGGGTGCAGCAACTCCGCGATACAGACACGTCACCATTCCCACACGCTCATCCGCCAGCGGCGCGATGACTCGGCGAAGATAATTGGGCTCGACGCGAATGTCGCTGTCGTTGACCACCAAGTGCTGATTGCGGGCCGCATGCAACATCTGCTCGAGGTTACTGACCTTCACGTTGGCGCCGAGTTTATCTGGCGAAACCACGAGGCGGATGGCGTGGTCGGGAAATTCCCGCTGCAGTTGCTGCACGCTGGCGACGGCGGGATCGTCGGGATCGCTCACGCCAAAAATAATTTCGTACTCGGGATAGTCCTGCAGGCAGTGGCTGCGGAAGCTTTCGTAGATGTCAGGGTCCGTGCCCTTTAGCGGCTTGAGGATGGAGACAGGCGGCCAAGATTGTGTGGGGCGGACACTCATGTCCGCCTGCCGTCGGCGCATGAATGCCACCGCGCTCCACAGGCAGATCATGTAGTAGATGGAACTGGAGACGCAGCCGAGAATCCCTACGAACTGAAAGATTCTGGCGGTGGTATGAATCATACGCGGGCGCAGGCCAATTTATTCGTACCGTAACGACTCGATCGGATCGAGGTTCGCCGCCTTCCACGCGGGATAGATACCGAAGACCAGCCCGACCGCGGCGGCAGAGGTGAAACCAAATGAAACCCAGAACATAGACAAATGCGCCGGCAAAGAAGGCCACACGGAGGGAATGACCCAGACGATGATGGCGCCCGTGAGGATGCCGATCACGCCGCCGACCGCGGTCAGCATGATCGCCTCGAGCGTGAATTGCAGTAGGATGTCGCGCTTGCGAGCACCGACAGCCTTGCGTACTCCGATCTCGCGAGTACGCTCGGTCACGCTGACCAGCATGATATTCATCACGCCGACGCCGCCAACCACCAATCCCACGCTGGACACCGCGAACATACCCACAAACAAGCCGCCGGTAATCTGGTTCCAAACCTCGGTGATCGACTCGGAAGTGAAGATGGCAAAGTTGTCTGGCTTATCGAAGGGGACCTTTCGCCGGCGCCGCAGCAATTCCCGGATTTCGTCTATGGCCTTGGGCACATCTTCGTGAGAGGTGGCTTTGACAACGACCCATAGCTGCTTCATCTCCGGATGCAGCATTCTGAACGTACTGAGCGGAAATATGACGCGATTGTCGATCGGATCCCTTCCCTGGTTGAACACCGACTGAATCTTGCCCACGGTGCCGATGACCTGAAACAGCCGCCCTTCGATGCTGACCTCTTTGCCCAACGGGTCTTCGTTTCCAAACAGTTCTTCGGCCGTGTCGTGGCAAAGAACAACGACCGGAGAGCGATGCTCGTCGTCGAACTCACTGAACCACCGGCCGCTGGCGATCGGCAGATCCTCCACATCCATCATCGAAGCGGTGTCTCCCTCGAGGATAGTATTTTTCGCCTTCCGCGCCTGATATTTGACGGCGTACGTGCCGCTTCCGATCTCGGGACGAAGGATACGAAGAATTGCAGATCCCGCCCGGACATGAGGCAACTCTCGAAGCGCTTCCGCATCGTCTAACGTCAGCTCTTTGCGAGCCCGCATCTCTTCCGACATTCGCCCGAAAGTGAAGGGCTCCAGGTGGAAGACGAAAATGACGTTGGATCCAACGGTAGCGAGGCGATCGCGAATGTTGTCGTCGAGTCCGCGGCCGATGGACGACACGCTGATGACCATGGCCACTCCAATCACAATGCCCAACACGGTCAGCGCCGAACGCAGCTTGTTGGTGCGAATCGTTTCCGTCGCCATGTGGACGATTTCGCCGAACTCGCTTTTTCGCATCACAGGACAGCTCGCCCGGATTCAAGAGCACCGAAACGGCAACCCACTTATTCGTACCGTAACGACTCGATCGGATCGAGGTTCGCCGCCTTCCAGGCGGGATAGATCCCGAAGACCAGCCCGACGGCAGCGGCGGCGCTGAAACCGAAAGTGGTCCAGAACAGAGACATGCGGGCGGGCAACGAAGGCCACATTACTGGAATCACCCAAACCACGAGCGCGCCCGCGGTTACACCAATGATCCCGCCGACCGCAGTCAGCATGATGGCTTCCAGCGTGAACTGCAAAAGAATATCGCGCTTGCGCGCCCCAATCGCTTTGCGCACACCGATCTCGCGTGTACGCTCGGTCACGCTCACCAGCATGATGTTCATCACTCCCACGCCTCCAACAATCAGAGCCACGCTGGAAATCGCGAACATACCGATGAACAGGGCTCCGGTAATCTGGTTCCACGCATCGGAGATGGAATCCGAGGTAAAGACCGCGAAGTTGTCGGGCTTATCGGGAGGGACTTTGCGCCGGCGACGCAGCAATTCGCGAATTTCGTCGATCGCCTTGGGCACATCGTCGTGGGACGTGGCCTTGACGCTGATCCAGTGCTGCTTGAGTTCGGGATGAAGCTTGCGCAGCGTGCTCAGCGGGAAAACCGCCTTATTGTCCTCCGGATTCTTACCGCCGCCGAACACGGATTTGACCCGCTGCACCGTTCCAATCACGGTGAAAAGCTGACCTTCGATGTTCACTTCCTTACCGATAGGATCCTGCGCTCCGAATAGTTCCTCGGTGGTATCGGCGCCCAACAGAACTACAGGAGACCGGTGCTCTTCGTCCACCTCGCTGAACCACCGCCCTGACGCAATCAGCAGATCGAACACTTCTTTGGCCGAAGCCTGATCGCCTTCGAGAATCGTATTCTTCGCTTTTCGGTCTCCATATTTCACCGCGAACGATCCCACACCCAACTCCGGACGGAAATACCGCACGCCCGCAGTCACGGCCTTAACGTGAGGCAGGTCCCGCATGGCCACTGCATCGTCGTAGGTAAGTTCCTTGCGGGTGCGCATTTCTTCGGTTGGCCGGCCGAAGGTAAAAGGTTCCAGGTGGAAGGCGAAAATCACGTCGGAACCGATGCTACTGACGATCTGGCGCACATTCTCGTCTAGCCCCCGCCCAATCGAGGAAACGCCAATAACAACGGCTACTCCAATCACGATGCCCAACACGGTCAGCGCCGAGCGCAGCTTGTTGATGCGGATCGTCTCCGCCGCCATGCGGAGGATCTCCCCGAATTCGTCTTTGCGCATCATGAATTCAGAAAAGCTCTTCGTTGGTCATTCCGAGCGCAGCGAGGAATCTGGGGTTGTGCGCACGCAGGCAAGAACCCAGATCCCTCGCTATCGCTCGGGATGACATTTCAGAACCTCCACTTCTACATTTCAAACCGCAGCGCCACGATGGGATCGAGCCTTGCCGCTTTGCGCGCGGGATAAACTCCAAAAAACACTCCCACGCTGGCCGCAACCAGCAGTCCCGCGGCTACGGCCCACAACTTGATGGACGAGGGCATGCCGATAATGAGGGTCACGAATTCAGCAACCATCACACCGGAGAGCACTCCCAGCACTCCGCCGATCAATGCGAGAATCACCGCCTCGATCAGAAACTGGAGCAGCACATCGTCCCGCCGGGCACCGAGTGCCTTGCGAATGCCGATTTCGCGGGTACGTTCCGTCACCGAGACCAGCATAATATTCATGATCACGATGCCGCCTACCACCAGAGACACGGCTGCAATCCCGATGGTCGCCATGAAAAAAGTGCTGCTCAGCCCAGACCAGATCGAGAGCAGGCTGGCATTGGTCTCAATTTCGAAGCTGTCCTCTTCGCCGGGACGGTCGTGGCGGTGGGCCCGCAGCGCGACTCGCGCTTCATCGATCGCCTGGCTCAGGGGAGCCCCAGTCGCCGTGGCCTTTCCCCAAATCCCAATACTACTGTTGTGCGATCCGTACTGTTTCAAATACACCGTGACCGGGATGAGCACATAGTTGTCCGCGCTCTGGCCCAGCGTCTTGCCCTTCTTCTTGCCGACGCCGATCACCGTGTAGGTCCAGCCATCCACACGAATTTCCTGCCCCAGCGGGTCGGCGCCGCCCAGCAGATGCTCGACGATGTCGGTGCCCACGACGGCGACCTGCGAGTGGTTGTTCAGATCGGTATCGTTTAGCATGCGTCCGTAGGTCAAATCGGTGTCGAGGATCGACGCCACCGAAGGCGTGATGCCCTGAATGGTGGTGTCGCTGATCGATTGCTCGTTGTGCTTCACGCGCCCACTGCCGCGCATCAGCGCGCCCACATATTCGCAGTGACGGCAGGCCTCGAGCACGGACTGGTAATCCTCGAGCACCAGGTTCTTGCGTTTCTCGGCCGCCAGGAAGTGGTCGACATTGGTCTCAACCGGCGACATCTTGCCAATGATGAAGACGTCGGCACCAAGGTTGAAAATCTTCTTCGCCACGTAATCCTGAATCCCGGAAACGAACGTCACCACCGCGATCACCGCGGCAATGCCAATCACCACGCCAAGAAGCGTGAGGACGGAGCGCAGCTTGTTGGCCCACAGCGAGCGCAGCGCAATTCGGATGGCTTCGGCGATGTTCATGAGGTCGGCTTCTGCCTTTCGGCGTCCGGCTCCCGGAAAGCGCAGCTACTCCTACGTGAGCCAAGTTTACCAGCTCAATCTCGAGATAGTCTGCAAAAGCGGCAGCAGCCCGCCGTCCACGCAGAAAGCTAGCCGCGCCCAAAGCAGATAGGGAATAGATGGAACTGGAGACGCAACCGAGAATGGCGATGCCCTAGAAGATCCTGCTAGTGAAGTGAATCATGCCCGGAGGCAGGCCAGTTTATTCGTACCGCAACGACTCAATCGGGTCCAAGTTCGCCGCCTTCCACGCGGGATAGATCCCGAATACGAGCCCGACACCAGCAGAGGCGCCGAAAGCCAAAACGATCCAAAAGGCCGACAGGCGCGCCGGCAAGGACGACCATATCATCGGCAGGAGCCAGACAATGAAGGTGCCCAGCAGGACGCCGATGATGCCGCCGATGGCAGTCAGGATAACCGCCTCGATCGTAAACTGGAGAAGGACATCGGCTTTGCGGGCGCCGATGGCTTTGCGTACTCCAATCTCCCGCGTCCGCTCGGTCACCGAAACGAGCATGATGTTCATCACGCCCACGCCACCCACCATCAACGCCACGCTGGAGACGGCAAACATGAACACAAAAAGCATGCCCGTCAGCTGGTTCCAGAGATCCGACATCGCGTCCTGGGTGAAGATGGCGAAATTGTCGGGGTCCTGTGGTGGCACTTTGCGGCGGCGGCGCATGACTTCGCGAATTTCGTCCTCCGCCTTGGCCATGTCCTGGTGGGATGTTGCCTTAAGGCTGATCCAATAACCGGTACGCACGACTTCCGGGTGCAGTTTAATGAAAGTGCTCAAGGGGAAAAAGACCAGGTTGTCTTCTGGATTTTTTCCCCCGCCAAACGCACTCTTGCGCTTTTCCGCAATACCCACGACCGTAAACAACTGCCCATCAATGTTGATTTCCTTGCCCAGTCCGTTCCCGTTGGGAAATAGTTCTTCGGCCACATCGGACCCCAAAACAATCACCGCGGCGCGATGTTCTTCGTCACTTTGAGTGAACCAGCGCCCCTGGGTGGGCTGCAAATCGAAGACGTCTTTCCAGGTGTAAACGTCGCCTTCCAAGATTGTGTTCTTGGTCTTGCGGCCCTCGTATTTCACCGTGTAGGTTCCAGTGCCGAATTCCGGCCGCTGATAGCGCAACCCACAGGTCGCGGCCTTGATATGGGGTAGTTGGCTGATGGCCTGGTAATCGTCGAAGGTCAGCACTTTGCGAGTGCGCATTTCCTCCGTGGGCCGGCTGAAACTGAAGGGCTGAATATGAAACACGAAGATCAGATCTGAGCCCATGCTTCCAATGGACTCCATCACACTGGTGTTCAGGCCGCTGACGAACGAGGAAATCCCGATGACGACGACAACGCCAATGACGATGCCTAAAACCGTAAGCGCGGACCGGAGCTTGTTGCTTCGCAACGTGCCGATCGCCATGCTCAATATTTCGCCGTAGTCACGCCGTTGCATATAGGTCTTCGTTCTTGGTTCAGGAGCCCATTCCTACAGTTCGAACCTGAGGGCCACAATCGGATCAAGACGAGCCGCTCGTTTTGCCGGATACACTCCGAAAAACAGACCCACGCTGCTGGATACGATCAGCGCCGCCATAACCGCCCACAGCGGGACAGATGAGGGCATCCCGATGAGCAGGGTGACGCTCTTAGCCAGGACAATTCCGCCGACCACCCCCAGAAAGCCCCCGACCAGGGCCACTGTGCTTGATTCAATCAAGAACTGGAGCAGGACATCCCGGCGGCGCGCGCCCATCGCCTTGCGGATACCGATTTCGCGCGTTCGCTCAGTCACGGACACCAGCATAATGTTCATGATGACGATGCCCCCGACCACCAGGGCGGTGGCAGCGATGGCGATCATGGCGATGAAGAACGTCTGGGTCAGGCTTGCCCAGAGGGAAAGAAAGTTTTCGTTGGTCTCGACGGCAAAACTGTCGGCCGCGCCCACGGCATCGTGGCGGCGGGCGCGCAGGATTACCCGGGCCTCGTCCATCGCCGCATCCAATTGGCTGCCCACCCCGGCGGCCTTGCCGCAAATGACGATGCTGTTGTGAGTGCCGTATTGCTTGAGATAGGCGGTGATGGGCACCATCACATAATTGTCACGACTCATTCCCAGTGTCGTGCCCTGCTTCTTGCCGATGCCGATCACCCGATAAGACTGGCCGCCAACACGGACTTCCTTGTTTAACGGGTCTTCTCCCGGGAAAAGGCTGTCCACAAGATCCGTGCCGATCACCGCGACCATGGCGTGATTGCTGACGTCAATGTCGTTGATGGGACGCCCGCTGCTTAGATCGATATTCAGGATGGCCGGCATCGAGGGTGTGAGTCCACGGATGAAGGTATTGGTGATGGATTGCTGGGCGTATTTCACCTTCCCGGCAAGGTTGGTAACCACAGCCCCCAAGTCAGTGCATCGGTTGCACCCTTCGGCGACTGCGTAATAGTCCTCTAGAGTGATGTCTTTGCGCTTTTCAGCTTCCAGCAGCTGGTCAATGTTGGTGATGACCGAGGGTTGTTTGTTGATGATGAAAACATCCGCGCCGAGGTTGAAAACCTTCTCCGCGATATAGCGGTTGATGCCGCTGACGAAGGTGAGCACCGCAATCACCGCGCCCACGCCGATGACCACGCCCAGCAGAGTCAGCACCGAGCGCAGCTTATTCGCCCAGAGGGACTGCAGTGCCACGCGAATGGCTTCGGCGATGTGCATGGGATTGGCTTCCGGCTCTCGGCGTCCGGCTGTCGCAGAAGTGCGGGTGCTCCGGTCAGAATCAAGTCTACGCCTAACTCATGAAGATACGGCAAATGCGCTGGTAGAGTTCCGGAAGCCGAGAGCCGGAAGCCGGGATATAATCATTACTGTAGGCAGCCGGACCGGACGGTCGCTCTCTGCGTCTTCGGGCGCGGGGAGAGGAAAGTCCGAACTCCGCAGAGCAGTGTGCCGGATAACGTCCGGGAGGCCGGGTTCAAGCCCGGTTGACGGAAAGTGCCACAGAAAACATACCGCCTCGGCGGCAACGCTGGGGTAAGGGTGAAAAGGTGCGGTAAGAGCGCACCGCCGCGGCAGTAATGTCGCGGGCAGGGCAAACCCCACACGGAGCAAGACCAAATAGGGAGGAAGTCGGCGACTTCGGTCGCGGACACGTGCCGGCTCGGTGCGTCAAACCTTCGGGTAGGTCGCTAGAGCCGCGCAGCGATGCGCGGCCCAGAGGAATGGCCGTCCCGCAGGAGCAATCCTGCGGACAGAATTCGGCTTACAGGTCCGGCTGCCACAACTTGTTGTTTACACATAACTTATTGACTTAGCGTCGGTTTATCGCCCAGTCTGCCAGGTTCGAGGTACGGATACCACTGTAATTTACGAGAAGCAGCCTACAGGAATTCGTATGGGTTACCTAAGCCGACATGGGCCTCTCAATCGGCACGACGGAGTGGCGAATCGCCAACGCAGGCATCCCTAAGACCAGGCTCGTAAGATCAGCGAAACTCCCACGGCCAAACCCAGAAATCACAGTCCCGACCATGGCCGCTCTGCCCACAGGAAGACCCCCAAGACGGAGGTAACAATTGCGTCGGATGCCGCCCAGCCCCAATTCGGAAACTTCCCGCTGATCGCTGCGACCAGCGGGAAGATGCCAATGACGGTGAAAAACGATGCGACGAGGAGCGCCTATGCGAGGGCTCCAGCGACGGGATTAGTCACGATGAGCAAGCCGACAAGCACCCCAAGGATGCCACCGACCAAGTGTAGGAAGAATCCACCCCACCTCCACACCCGGAATGCATGAATCGCTTCCACAATTCCGCTGACCACGAGCAGTGCCGAATCATGGCGAATGGATTGTCGGCGGGCCAGAGCGGCGAAGTTACGCGCTAGGAAAAATGACAAAATCTGCAATTATCAATCGCCCGCCCGCACGATTCCGCTGCCACTCCCGAGATACGGGTTACTCTTCCACAATCAGATTAGGGAAGAGTTGCCGACGGCCCGGAAGTATCATTGGTCAAGGAGTAGGGAGCCGTGACCATGCTTCAACACAAGGTTCGTCAACCCCAGGTTCACACTCAACTCGGCCGAGCCGCAGTCCAGATCTTTGCCGCCAATGATCGCATGAACCAGATTCTTATCGAACATCTTGACCCTACCGCCTGGCGAGCCAAACCGCCCGGCAAAGCCCGCACCATTGCGGCGATCTTCACGCACATGCACAATGTCCGCTGCAAGTGGGTCAGGCTTACAGCTCCGCACCTGAAGGTTCCACCACAGCTCAACCGCGCGCACTGCACGCCGCAGCAGGCCCGTGCGGGATTGGCCGAGAGCGCCGCTCGCTGCGCGGAGATGCTCGCTGAAGCGCTCGGCGGTAGCGGGGGCCGCGTCGAGAAGTTTCACAGAGACGGCTGGGCTCGGCCTTGGCCGGTTGGCCCGGAAATGCTTTGCTACATGCTTTCTCACGAAGCCCACCATCGCGGACAGGTGTGTATGCTCGCGCATCAACTCGGATTCCCGTTGCCGATCAAGGTGACGTCCGGGATCTGGAATTGGGAAAAGCTGTGGAAAGAGTGCGGGTCGCCTGGAGGCCCCGGTTACGATTCTTAAGGAATCGCTCAAGTCTGACCGGAAGAAACGAACGGTGCCCTGTGGTAGTGGCAAGAAGTCTAAGAAATGTTGTCTTGAGAAATTCCGAATGAAGCCCGCAGGACCATCACCGGAAGTCTTTATAAAGGTCGCCTTGCAAATGAGGCAAAAGCAGCAGGCGCAGGAACGATGGATTGCGCAATACGTTCATGTAAGACCGGTCATCGCAACGGATAACTGGGGTAAGAAGTTTGTAGCCATTGGCAACCGACTTGAGTATTCAGAGACTTGGAAGTTCATACCCGATTCCCTGCTCGATTATGTTCCTCACGTTCTTGGAAAAGATTGGTGGGATGCGCAGGTAGCTAAACCGGCCACTTCGCGGCAGCGGGAAAGCAGTTGACAGAACACGGTGCGATACAGTTGCCAGGGCCGGTGCTCGTTGGCGTCGGACAGGGTGGAGCGTTTGGGCGCGTCCGGCAGACCCAGATCGCGCAGCTTGCCTTCGCTGGCGGTCAGCCCACCGCAGATTTCGCGCAGCGACTGCGCGCGGCCCAAATGGCAGAACAGCATGGCTACAAACTGGCCCCAACAAGAGAACCCGCGAGCGTGTCGTTCGGCACGGTGCTCGGCGACGGCCCGTTCAAACTCGGTGCGAGACAACAACTGCAGCATCTGGCCGAAAATGCTGGATACTCGTGTCACGGCGGTGGTGGTCCTCTCTATGGTTCACGTCTTCTCAACGCAAACGTAGCAGAGTCTCGCCGCTGCCGTTCAGACGCGAATTTCGACAGGAGTGCTAACGAGTGACGATGGAAGAGGTAGGCCAGCGCCGTATGAAGGTCGCCGTATATCGCCGATACGGACCGCCGGAGGTCATACAAATCCAGGAGGTCGAACAGCCGGTTCCCAAGGACAACCAGGTCCTCATCCGCATTCATGCGACGACGGTGTCCGCAGCGGACTCAAGGGGCTCATCGAAGCCGGAAAACTCAGGACGGTGATCGATAGACGATATTCCCTAGCCGAGATCGCCGAGGCTCACAGGTACGTCGAAGCCGGACACAAGAAAGGACACGTGGTCATCATCCTCCAACAGGCGAGCCGGTAGGCTGGCCCTGGGCTAAGGGTCATGTCTTGGCAGACCCAGATTGATGAAGCCTCCGAATGCGCCAATTGGGCGCTCTCGGGCGACCTGGATCGCTCCACCCGCCGCCGCGCACGCGGTGCCGACCGCAGCGTTTACGGTTTGGCCAAGCAGTGAAGGTCGGGAAGCGGTCCCCGCAACACCATCCACCGTACCAAACTGTTGTATTTGGTATAAGCCGGTCGTGTCCGTGAAGTAGGTGGAGAGTTGGCCCCCGAACATGAAGCGCATATCGCCGCCCCGATAGGCACTGGCTACCAGGTTGAACCAGCGAGTCGGCAACTGCACTGCGAGCTGGTTGCCGTACATAGGGCTGCTCGCGGTGAAGCCTTTGGCGAATGAGGTTCCAGCCAGCTCGGTTGTTTGCTCCGTGGAAAAGTTGCTGTTCGACCTAATGGAGGTACGACGACCGTTGTACCCGCTCCAGATCAATTCTGCGAAAGCGCCCCCCGGAGCTGAGAATCGGGGGAACGGTGTTTCACTCGCGGCCGTCTGTTGACCGCTGCCTCCCGGAAGATGGATTTCAGGGGCGTCTGGCGGCAGATTCACCTTTTTCAAAGGCCTCAAGACGGCGGGGGTGGTCGAGTTGTCGCTTCTCACTAGATCTCGCAGCGCGTCGAGATGACGATACAGACTTTACCCTCGGTTGATGCCGGTGAGTGGCCTCGCGTAGTTGAGACGAATGAACGACCCTTGTGTTGGGTGCGGCCCACGGGTCATACCAGGTTGGATTGACTTCCTGTTGGCCATAGGCCGGGAGCAATAGCGTAATCATCGCGCCAAACAGCAGCGCAATCAGTGCCATCACCTTGCATGGCCTCATACCTCTTGATGCATTCATTAATCACCTCCGTGGCGGATTGACTTCGACCCCCATAAATCGGAAGAGTCTTGCACGGCTTGCAACGAACGGCCATTGACGCAGCGCCTATCCCTGACAATTGGCCGTCATCGAAGAAGTCGCACAATCCGGGTCTACTTGGAATATCGGAAACCGAAGGGAAAAAACGACAACCAAGAGAGAGAAATCGTGAGCAGACTTCCAGTTGGATGGTTTCTAACTGCTCCCGTCCGGAGGGCAGGGAGACTCTCGGCCATCCACTCAAACGCTGGCGACCTCAGGGCATTGGCCCCAATTGGATCGAACTTTGAAGGCAAGTCAGCTATGTTGTCGGTGCTCTTTTGGATTACATCCAGAGGAACACGCAGGTTGCTCCGTGCGGGCTGCAATGGAGGAAAACGCGTGAAACTGTTTAGAAGACCGAAGCCAAGTTTTATTGGTACGACTTCACGGTGCGCGGCCAGCGCTACCGTGGCTCAACCCGGGAAACCAAGGCAGTTAGGGCCTCTTGCTACGCTTATTCATGCTCCTACTGCAACGCTGACTGGGTTAGTTTCACCGCACAATACGGATTTGCAGTTCCGCCTGAGACGTGGCACGTCTGGCCGTTCACAGACCCCGCCGCGAGGGTCGAGAAGTAGATGTTGGTCCCACCGTTCGACACCTGGTTGTCGATCACGATGCCACTGGTTCCTCCAAGAGCGTGCGGGGACGTAACGCAACTGGATGTCGGTGCGCCGGTGCAGGTTGGTGTGGTCAGCGAAGTTGTGATCGTCGAGCTCTCCAGGAATCCATCGGATCCGGAGCCAGTCGATCCCACGCCAAAGAACAGTCGGTCCGTCGCTCCGTTGTAAAACTCGGTCAGCGGCGAACACTCGTCCCCTTTCGTGGTGTTTATCAGAAAGGTGGACTTGCCTGTGCTGGTGATAACGTGAGTGGCAAAGGGGAAGAAATACATTTGCGGATTCGCTGGCACCCCTCCGTTGTTCACAAATCCGCATGTGATCATGTGTCCTGACGTCGACCCATTCACCCAGAACGCGTTATCAAACGTTCCGGAGTGTACGTTCTTCCCAGTGCAGTCCCCGCTCCCGCTCGCCGATCCCAAATCGACAGTGTTGGTGGTTGTGGGCACACCGGTCGCGAAGTTCGCCGGAAGCTGGCTGATCGCCCCGCCGATGCCCACTACGTAGCTGCATCCGGTAAAGGCGAACACTTGGTCGGTTGTGGTATTGGCGGGATCCGTGACCGCAATCGGAGGATCGACAATCCCCGTTCCTGCTCCTCCACTCCCTGTTTGCCCGCTAACGAAGGCCCACCCGATCGTCTGCTGCGCTGCGAACTTCTTGCCCGGGCTGGTCAGTTTGACGGAATACAGGTATCCCTCGCCGTCTCCGAGAAAAATCAGGCCAGCAGTGTCATCGACGACCGGAGCGGTTAACACCTTGTTGAGCGTATTGGTCGAGACCGTGACCGGCCAGTTGGTCGGATCATTGACCAGCGCTGGCTGGCCGCCGCCGAACACCGGCGTGATCTTATATAACAAGCCATTGTCGGCGCCGACGTACGCCGTATCCGTGTTGTAGTCCACCCAGGGTGAGGAATTCGAATTGGTCGCAGCGCTTTCGATGGTGAGAGTGGTCATGCAACCCACCGTCGTCGGCGTCGTGCACGACGTGGGAGTCTGCGGGGCCAAGACCGTTCCTACCTGTGACGGCGGCGTGGGAATCGGATTCGGGAGCACCAGAACGTGGAAATATGAAGCCCCGCTCGTGCTTTCCACGAAGGCTACCTTCGTTCCGTCGGTCGAAAGCGCCGGCGACGTCTTGATCTGCCCCCCCGACTGCGTCGCCGTGTTGTACGCGAATGCCACCCACGGCGATCCGCTATTGCACTGCGGGGTCGCTCCCGTGTACAGGTTGTTGATCCCGACCAGGTTAGCCTGCGTCGAAGTCACGGTCAGCCCAAACACAACGTAATCCGTATTGCAATCTTCGGTAGCCACGTCAAACCGGTATTTCGCCGGAAATTGGTTCTGCGGCACGTACCCGTTCTCCAGCGAAACCGCCCAGTCGATCTTTATTCTGGGCCGAGGGCGGGGCGCACGTCGGCGCAAGTTTTCCACTGCCACTTGCCGCATCACCCAGTTGTAAACATGACGCGGCTCGCGGTCTCCCGCGGCGAGCACATCTTCCGCTCGCATGCCCGGCATCAACAAGTGCCGCGAACTCCAGTCCTGCGGATAGCCCAGGTGCGTCTGTTCGTGGCCCGAGTCAGCCGGTGCGGTCCTCTCCATCCCTGCCTGACCCAAAAGCGGAATGCCCGCCAGCAAACCAGCCGCCATACAGAATCCACGGAATGCGCGCCGCATAAAGTCTCTCCTCAGAATTTCACCGCTATGCCATTCTCATCCCACTCTAATCTTCGCTTACATTTCGGGAGTCTGGGACCTAACTTTCGTAACCTAATGTTCTCCGCCGGATACCCGGCTGGTGACCAACGTGCGCGGGCCCCATCGACTTTTCGGTCCAGTTAGCTCCGACAAAAGCCGCTGACGAAGGCTTCGCGCTCACCCCAATCACGCGCTAACGAAGCCACCTTCTGCCGAAAAAGGTCGGGCTTGCACTGAGTTAGCGAGGGATTGGATTTGAATCAGTGGACCCGCGGAACCGGCTCGCGTCCGGGTCAGCATGTTTGCCGAGGGCATGCCTGTTCTCTGGAAAGACTTCTCGCAATCTGCTGTGGACGGCCCTCGCATATTGCCCTCCATATAAGCCAAGCCGGGGCAACGCGTGCATGTTCCTACGTGGACGCAAGTCGAACAAGTCGGAAGGTCCCTGGCACGGATTGAGCGGACCTCCTCCAACTGTGGAGAATGGCGCCAGATGTCGAGGAATTTCTGCCGGCGCACGTTGCCGCTGGGTAGAGGAAATTGCACACAGGGAAATACGTCGCCATAAGGAGAAATGTAGCAGGCGGTGTGACCGGCACTGCACGGGAAACCGTCCATGATGTCTTCGCCAGGCGCAGGCGGAGGCGCGCAGAATTCTTCCACGTTTCCGACCAGTTCCGGGTTGTGGAACACCTGCTTAAGATCAGAGCCCGGAATCCGCAGGGCAAGGATGGACCTGTCTCCGTCCATTTTCGGCGTGATGGTAGGGTCAAGCGTGTAGGCGACTCCCAGTTCCCTGGCCAGCGCGATCACGCCCGGCTGGTCGGAAAAATTGCCCGCCATGAGAACGTTGGCAATCGTGACCTTTAGACCCTGGGACTTCAAAAATCGAATCGCCCGGATGGTTCGCTTCAACGACCCCGGCAGTTTTGTGATGGCATCGTGAACTTCCGGCCGATGCGAGTAGACACTGATCTGTATCTGCTCGACGCCGAGCTGGCGAAGTCGCGCGGCTTCCTTCTCGCGGATCATCACCCCGTTGGTCTTCACCTTTACGTTGAACAACAGTTGCCGCGCCCGTTCCACGATTTCAAAAAAGTCCCCGCGCATGAGAACTTCACCGCCACTGAGGGAGAGAAAAAATACACCGGCATCGGCGAGCTGAGTGAGCACATCGACGATTTCCGCCGTCGTCATCTCGCCGTGATCGTCATGGTCCAGGTAGCAATGCACGCAGCGCTCATTGCAGCGGTAGGTGATGTCGAGGTGAACGCTGAGGGGTAGGCCCAAGCTCAGCGCCTTTTGATTCATCTCGGCCAAAAGGCTCATCGGCTCTCCAAAAGACACAGGGAGGAATTGGTCAGTGGCTGATCCGATACCAGCAGAATGCCGTGTTGTGAGAGTTCGTCAACGAAGCGTTCGGCGCCGCGTTGCGCTCGTTCCGGATCGACATCGAATTCCTGGCAGATTTTGCCGGCGACGATCTCCGACAGTGGCGTGCATCCGTCCGCTGCCTGCCAGATCACAGAGGCGACTTCATTGAGAGTGAAAAAAGTCGAATCAGCGGTCGACATGACCATCATTTCGTCGCCCAGCAGGCGGGCGGCGATCGCCGAGCTTCGTGCGATGTATTTTTCCGCCATAACGATTTTCTGCAACTATCGTATTATGTCCCACACTCGCTGGTCGGGGAGAAATATTAAGCGGCGGATGGGAACCAAACTCGCAAACTCGCACGCCGCCTGAAAAACGAGTTCCACCAGTTCAGGATCATCGGCGAAAAACAAGATGTTTCTCAACAGTCGCTGAACGCCCTCCGTGGCTCCCAACGGTTCGATCCTGTTCTGCAAGCCTTTCTCGAGCAAAAAGAGTGCGCTCAGCGGGGCGGATTGGTTCTCGCCAACCCGCGCCAACTCTCCCGTAAAGGGCGTCCCGCAGGCCACATAGCGATTGCCTTCGCGCCGCACGTAGGAGATTTCGTCGGTGAGCAGCGTGGCATCGGGGGGGGCCAGGCGGGAAATCGTCGTCTTGCCTGCGCCGGAAACTCCGGAAAACAGAAACGCCTTTCCCCCGCGAATCGCGCTGGCGGCATGAACCAGGAAACCGCCTTGCCTTGCCAGGATGAGAGTGTGAACGATGCGCAAGACGGCATCGATAGCGTAGGGACTACGCGATTGACGGATCTGACCATGGCTGGAGTCCGGATTCCAGCGTGCGCGGAAATCGCCCCGCTTCAGCAACCATTCGCCTGCTTCGATCTTCACCTCCAGTTCATCGTCAGCTGGAGCGGATTGCGATGGATCGTACAGATCGATGTCGAACTCGCAGCGCGAATCCGGCGAGGTCCCGACGAAACCCGCGTAGCGATTCTCGATCAGCCGGCGAAATGAGGGGTCGTTCGTGCGCAAGGCAATCGCCATTCCGCCGATCTCGATGGATACGGCCGCTTGGGCGATTGTGGGGAGAGTAGTCGTCATGGACGAGAAGGACGGGTTGGAGAAATACTGGAAATCCCGCGCCCAGTAGCAAACACGCCACCAAAGAACTGTCCGGCGCGCCTCCGGCCTACCCGCAGGTGCTCCGCATGAATACGCAACGCGAGATTGCGGAATCTGTCCAAGCGCCACTGGGTCCACGCCAGAACGGAACGGAACTGCGAGACTCGCCGACTCGGGACAAAACTGCGATTGGCACGTCGAATCCTCGCCACTCGGCCCAGCAGATCGGATGCGGCTACGGGCGCATCGTTGTGGCGTATTGCGTCGCCCCTCGTGATCCAAGAAAGGCAATCCTGACTTTGTCGCTTTTCGACCAACCGGTGAACAAAGAAACGGTTGTCGCGCAGAACTAAGACGATGTCTCCGGGAACGACTTCGTCGCACGCTGCGCTTTGAATCGTGAGCAGATCGCCCGGCCACAAGGAGGGAAGCATGCTCGTTCCCCGTAGCTCCAGGTGAACGGTGCCGCCGCAGCGAAGAACCTCGGCCGCAAGACCAAGCTTAGAATCCTGGCGACCTTCCGGGATGGATGGCACCAGGCTACGAGGCATTCCGATGGAACCTGCATTGAAAATTAGTGGCTTGGACTTTGCCGCAGGACAGAGCCATAGTCTCGAAAACCTTCTCGTGCCGGAATGCAGGTTCCTGATAGACTTTTTTTGTCGTGGGGTGGCTCTCGACTGCGGTCTTCTCATTCGTGTTACAGTCCTGTTCAGCCATAAGAAATGAGTTGCCACAGCTGTACCGCAGAGTCCGCGAACGGATGACGCACGGCCACGAACCACTTCTTACGAAGCATATAACAAGAGATGAATATAACCGATTGTCATGGCTGGTACCAGCCAAAAGGAGGCACCGATTCGACTGAAAATGCCCGTTTGCACTAAGTCAACATCATTGACAGTTCCCGCAGGCTCAGATTCAATAACGCAAGTGGTTGCAACCTGGCCCGCCAAATCCGGCTTACAGTCCGGCTGCCAATAAATTTTCCAAATTCGTCGTTAGGAGCGTCCTATGTCAGCACCCAGCCGCCGGCCAGAGATTCGCCGGCGCCGTACCCGCAAAGAAAAGATCGTCCAGTTGCGCAAGCGCCTGGCCGCCGCCAAAACCGATGCCGATCGCACGCGCATCACCGCCAAGCTGCACAAACTTGCCATTCTGTCGCCGGGCCAGCCGTTGGTAAACTAAGAACGAGTTTTTCAGTCGGCGGCGGGCTGTTGGCTGGTATGGGCGGGGCTGCGATGGACGATCTGCCCGTACGCCTCTAAAATCCGGCGCACCGATGTTTCCCAGGAGAACTTTGCAGCCTGCTGGTAGCCGCGTTCCTTCATGCGGTTGCGCAGAGACTGGTCCATGAGAACGCGGTGCAGGGCGCGCATGATCTCGAACACGTTTTCGGGATTGACCAGCACCGCCGCATTCCCCACCACCTCGGGTAGCGACGACACGTTGGAAGTCACTACCGGAGTTCCGTGCGCCATGGCTTCCAGCGGAGGCAGACCAAAGCCCTCATACAACGACGGGAAGACGAAGACCTTCGCCTCGTCATAGAAAATCCGCAGCACTTCGATGGGAATAAATCCCAGGAAGCGCACATCGTTCTGCACTCCGCTGCGCACCACGGTTCGCCGCAAATCAGGATTGCCCGAAAGATCATCACCGATGATGATGAGTTTGAGATCAGGATATGCCTGGTCTCTCTCCAGCTCCGTTTTTAGCGCGGAGAAAGCCTCGATCATGCGCACGACATTCTTGTGCGGACTGATTCTTCCCGCATACAGCAAGAAGGGATACGTCACCTGGTAGCGGCGGGCGATCAGGTCGCGGTCGGCCGCGCTTGCATGTCCGCGCAGAAAGCGTTCATCAATGGCGTTGTAGACTACCTCGACCCGCTCGGACGGAATCTCAAACAGCTTCTCGATTTCATTCCGCGTGAAATTCGACACGGCAAAAATTCGCGCCGCCCCGGCGAGGACCCGCTTCGTCATCTGAAAGTAAAGCGATCGCCCGAAGCCGCTCTGTTCGCGAGCGCGCGACATGTGCTCCAGCATGTCGTGCACCGTCATAACATAGGGACAAGGCAGCATCCGCGGCACGGAAAAAAGATTGGGAATATGTACCAGGTCGCAATCCAGCCGCTTCAGGGCGGTGCGGAACTCGCGGTATCCCTGGATGGAGTGCTCGGGCGCGAGCAGCGGAACGGTGAGGAAGTTAGGCGGCAGGATGCCGATTTCCTCAACCTTGGCCGGAGAACCGATCAGAGCAAACTCGTTCTCGCGGTCGAGCCGGCCCAGCGTGCGAACCACATTGCGGATATAGGTGCCTACGCCAAACTCCGTCATCCGCCGGATGTCGATGGCGATCTTCACCGATGGCATTTAACCACAGTAGGCTCCGAGGAACACAGAGGAATTATGCCCTCACCTCGGCCTGCGCTTTCGCCCGGCGCTCGGCGTAGAGCGGGAACGCCTCGCATAGAGCGAGCACCTGCTTGCGGATCTTGCTCAGCACCCCCGCATCGGTCCGGTGGAGAAGTGCTTCGGCGATCCAGCGGCCGATCTGGCTCATCTCCGGTTCTTTCATGCCGCGCGTGGTCAAGGCCGGCGTGCCGATACGGATACCGCTGGGCTTCATCGGCGGGTTGGTATCGAACGGGATCGCGTTCTTGTTGACCGTGATTCCGGCTTCGCCCAGCGCCTTTTCGGCCTCGCTGCCCAGCATGCCTTTAGAGAAAACGTCGACCAGCATGAGATGCGTATCGGTGCCGCCGGAGATGATGCGGAAGCCTTCGTCGGCCAGCGATTGCGCCAGCACTTTGGCGTTGGCCACCACTTGCCGTGCGTAGTCGCGGAACTCGGGCTGCATCGCTTCCTGAAAGCAAACTGCCTTGGCCGCGATGATGTGGACCAGCGGGCCGCCTTGCATCCCCGGGAACACGACCTTGTCGATAGCCTGCGCGAATTCAGCCTTGGAAAGAATCATCCCTGAGCGCGGTCCACGCAGAGTCTTGTGGGTGGTGGACGTGACGATGTGCGCGTGCGGCACCGGCGAAGGATGTGCGCCACCCGCCACGAGTCCGGCAAAGTGCGCCATGTCAACCAGATAAAGCGCGCCGACTTTGTCGGCAATCTGGCGCATCCGTACGAAATCAATGGTCCTTGGATAGGCGCTGCCTCCGCCAATGATCAGCTTCGGGCGTTCCTTTTCCGCGATCTTTTCCAACTCGTCGTAATCGATGGTTTCCGTCTCTTTGGTGACGCCGTAGGGAACGATCTTGTACGTCTTTCCGGAAAAGTTCAGGTGATGGCCATGCGTGAGATGCCCGCCATGCGCCAGGTTGAGCCCCAGAATCGTATCGCCCGGCTGCAGCACGGCCGCATAGGCTTCCATGTTCGCCTGCGATCCAGCGTGAGGCTGAACGTTGGCGTGTTCCGCGCCGAACAGTTGCTTCGCCCGGTCCCGCGCCAGGTTCTCGACGACGTCGGTGAACTCGCAGCCGCCGTAGTAGCGCTTGCCCGGATATCCCTCGGCATACTTGTTGGTGAACACCGAGCCCGCGGCTTCGAGCACGGCTTCGCTGACGAAGTTTTCCGAGGCAATTAGTTCGAGGCCTTCATGCTGCCGGCGGGTTTCGTTATCGATGGCGGCGGCAATCTGCGGATCGCTCTCATAGAGCGGGCGGTACATTTTTGCGCTGGAGGAGTTCTTCATATGATTTCCCTGGCTTGTCGTAGAGACCTAGCTTGCTCCGTCTCGGGTACAGCGGGCTGCAGGCCGAGACGTCGCAAAACGCCTCTACGCTTTCTCGTAAACAGTTGGCCGGTGCAGTTCCATATATCGTGCAGGAGACTTCACCGGCGTGAATCCAAATTGCGCGTAAAGCCCATGTGCGTCCCTGGTCAGCAGAATCCAGCGCCGCAGGTTCTGCAGCGCGGGATGCCGCACAATGCATTCCATCAAGAACTTGCTCAACCCGCGGCCGCGATGCGATTCAAGCACAAATACATCGCCAAGATACGCGACGGTGGCGAAATCGCTAACCACCCGGGCCAAGCCTACCTGCGCGCCGTTACCATCATAAACGCCAAAGCACAGCGAATGCTCGATTGATCGCGCCACGACTCCCCGCGGAATTCCTTTCGCCCAATAGCAATTCGTCAGGAACCCGTGAATCAGGTCCAGATCGAGGCGAGCTCGATCGGTGCTGATCAGGAACTCGCCGCGCCGAGACTCGAAGATGGTTTCGGGATTGGCAGCTTGCGCGGATTGCATCGATTGATTCTAAACCGTGGCCGCATCGGCATTTGGACTTAGCACTCAGCATTTGGCCGAAGAAAGGCCGAGCGGGCTAAACGCCGAGAGCTGATGGCTGAGAGCTTCTTTTTAAAACGCCGTCCGTAAGAACGAGGCCAGGTGCCAGCCGTCCATGTATTTGTAGGGCGTTTCCCCAGTCGTGTAATGGCCGCAAGGCAGCACCACGACTTTATGATCGAGCCCATGCCGCTCAAATTCCTCGACGACCTGGTGCGACAGCTCCGGCAGAAAAGTCAGATCGTACTTCGCATAGACGATGAGCGACCTCCGCGGCCAGCGCGAAAATTGGTTGAAGTATGACATGGGGCTGACGGCCAGCCAGGCTTGCCGCAACCGGTCGAGGTCAATCGCCTGCTCAATTCCCTGCCGGATGTGCCGGGTCGACTGCCCGTGCCACACCACGTCGGCCACATAAGTGGACGCATGATTGAACGCCGCCACGCGAATGCGCGGTTCGTGCGCCGCGGCGATGAAGGCGTAGCAGGAACCGAGGCTCGTGCCCACAATGCCGAGTTGGCTGTAGCCCTGCTGTTCCAGCCAGTCGAAGCAACTCCGAATGTCGGTCACTCCCTGGCGCACCGCGTCGAGTGTGCGACCAATGTTGGCGGAAACGGCATAGTCCGCGCGGCTGGTCTCGGCCGGCATGCGAATATCGTGATACGGCATGGTCAGCCGCAATACCGCGATGCCCATCAGGTTCAGCACGCGGCAGAGACTCACGTAGGCGATCGCGTCGGCATTCCAGTGCGGCAAAAGAACAATGGCTCGTCGTCCCCGGGCCGGGAACCAGCGGGCATTCACCATGTTATTTTCCGGGTAGGGTGTCGTTACCGGCGAAGTGAATCGCAGAAATTCCCCGAAGGTGCCTTTGACCTTAGCCTCGAGCTTCGGGTCGGGCACGGCGCGGGTGGAGAAAACCTGAACCTCGCGAGTCTCCAGGCGGAAGTCCGTAGGCCGCGTGTACGAATAGAACTCATCGCTCGCCGCGACGACGCGGCGGTTGTAATCCAGGATGAACTTTTCAGGATTGTCCGGTGTGTGCCCGGGCCGGTAGCCATTGCGGCAAGGCCAGTCCCGCGTCCATTCCACGCCCCACTCCAGCGGGCGGACCACGCGGTTGTCGTCCACCGAAGTGAGCCGGTGTTCCCAGTCGTACATCCACTGTGCGTAGCGCGAAGGCATGGTCAACCTTCTAGTCTAACAAGGGCCAGCGCTCCGTTCAGACAGCAATCACTGAACGGCGGCAATTAGCGGTCGGCATTCCATATTTGGCCTCCGAACGGACACGATTCGAGTAATCCTCAGAATTCTCGACAGCTTGTGATATCCGTCACCGAGAAAACGCCAGCCGACACGATATTCCAGTAGATACCCAACGAGCAGAACCTCCTTGAAACGTAGCTATCAACGCCGTTCTGCGCAGGTATATGGAAGCGAGAAAGGAACGTGTGGTGTGAGGTCGCGCTCCGGGCTACGCCAGGTCGGACAGCCGAGGGCGGCTGTCCCCACATAAACCTAGCTGCCGTACCTTCTCGGAACTCGTTTCGAAATATTGCAGAGAATTTCGTATGGAGTGCTGTTGGCCAATTCCGCGTGCTCCAACGCGTCCACGCTTAGTCCCTCGCCGGCGCCCAGCAGGATGACTTCATCTCCCACGGCAACGCCCGGAATGCCGGTGACGTCCGCCAGGGTAAGGTCCATCGAAATGCGGCCCACGATCGGCGCGTAGTGCTCGCGCACAATCACCCGGCCGCGATTGGAAAGCTGGCGGTTGTATCCGTCGGCATAGCCCACTGGCAGCACCGCTACGTGAGCGGGAGCCCTGGTCACATACGTCGCTCCATAGCCCAGCGGCTGATTCGCTGCGAAGTCGCGCAATGAGAGGATGCGCGTCTTCCAAGTCAGGACCGGCTTCACCGGTAAACGCAGCGTGCCCCCGCTCACTTCGCGTCCTGCCCGCTGAAAGGGCAGGTAATAACCGTAGAGTGCAACTCCCGGGCGCACCAGGCTGTTCCACGTCTCCCGCCGCGAAATCACCGCTCCGGTATTGGCCATGTGCACGAAGACCGGCTCCATTC
Source organism: uncultured Acidobacteriaceae bacterium (assembly GCA_963707205.1). Taxonomy (GTDB): domain Bacteria; phylum Acidobacteriota; class Terriglobia; order Terriglobales; family Acidobacteriaceae; genus Sulfotelmatobacter. The sequence continues at coordinate 101,326 of CAVPQE010000012.1, read as the reverse complement.
CCGCGTCGCGCACCATGCCACGGGCCGAGTCGAAGCTGCGTTCCTGCTCAGCGACTGAAGGCGCGTCCATGATTTCGGAAGCCGCCAGATGGGTCGAGAGTCCCTCGAGCACAAGATGCTTGGCTGCTTTCAATCCGGCGAGCACGCCAGGAAGTTGGTCAACACCGACGCCGAGGCGGCCCATCCCGGTGTCGACTTTCAAGTGTACCGGATGCGGCACCACGCCGAGCGCGCCGGCTGCCCGATCCAGTGACTCGATATGCCAAGGTTCCCAGACTGTGGGAGTGAGTCGCAGCCGCACAATCTCGCTCTCTTCGCCCCGCCAGAAGCCAGTCATCAAAAGAATATTCGCGCGAACGCCAGCCTCGCGCAGGGGAATTGCCTCGTCCAGCGAAGTCACGCCCAGCCAGCGCGCACCTTCGGCCTCCAACGCACGCGAACATTCGACCGCGCCGTGACCATAAGCATCAGCCTTCACGACGGCGCACACGGTGACATTCGCTCCCACGTGCTTTTGCACCGTGCGAAAGTTTTGGCGCAGCGTGGTTAGGGAAACTTCCGCCCAGGTGGGACGCGTTGCCACGCGGCTCAGGATTTCTGCTGTGCTAGCCACTTTCGCGATTATAGCGGGAGCAGCCCACACGCCCACGTTACGCTGGGGCTACTCCCGCCTACAACAAGGGCTCTCATCATTTTCCTGCATTAGTTTCCCGACAACGAAAAGCTCACCGTGATCTGCGTCTCCACCTCGATTGGCTCGCTGTTGAGGATGTACGGACGATAGCGCCACTGGCTGACCGCCTCGATGGCCGCCGCCACCAGCATCGGATGCCCGGAGAGAACGCGCAGGTTTTCGATGGTGCCCGCTTTGCTGATGATGGCGGACAGAACAACCGTTCCCTGAACTCGCGCGCTTCTCGCCAGCGAAGGATAGACCGGCTGCACTCGACGAACCAAGCTCCCCGCGAGCAGGCTTGAGCTGCGGAAGGGCCGGACGGTAGGGGCCGCAGCGGAGACTGGAAGGGAAGCAGGATGATTCAAGGAATCACCAAGAGATTTCCAGACTCCGTCTCCAGAACCACTACCGGTTCCGCCCTGCACTCCCGCGGTGTTGAAACTCATCTGGGGAGGTGCGGACGTTTCCTCGATCATCGCGACCTGTCTCGGAACTTCCCGAGGTGCGATGAGCACGTTGTCGGCAAGATTACTTTGAACGATGGTAGTGGTGTTCTGGTGGTGTAGGGGCGGGGCGGCCGGCGGCGGAGATCCCCACGATACCGGCGTGGGAAGAACACGGCCTGACGGCAGCCCTACTGTCTTCCACAGCGGGAACAGAAGCAGCAGACCGATCACCAGCGCCTGCAATCCGAACGAAGTTAACGTAGTCCAGCTCCGGCGAGTGCGTTGGCCCCATGAAGTTTCCAGCATGCTCTCGGCAAACATAGTCTCCTCCAGCGTGAAATCTGTTTGCTGGTATGGACACCACGGCGGTTGCCGCGGACGATGTCGACACAAGAAAAAAGGCCGCGTCTTCACGCGGCCTGCTGGAACTTTCTCGACACCAGAGGTGTCCGGTTGAGCTACTGCGGTGGCGCAGTCGGCTTTGGAGCGGCGGGCTTTGCAGGCGCTGGCTTCGGAGTCGTCTTCGGCACCGTGGTCGCTCCCGGCGCGGGTGGAGCGGGTACGCCCGACTGCACGTTGTAAGCGTCGACCACTGCCTTGGTGATGTCGATCGCCTGGCCCCACCACAGCACATTGCTCTGTGGCCACGGCTTCGAGGTGTCAACGATAATACCGAAGCCATTGTCCTCGGAATACTTCACGATCATCGGGGCCATCTTCTGCAGGATGCGGCCGGCGATCTCCTGGTTCTGGTTGCCGAAGTCTTCCTGGGCATCCTGCACGGAGCGGTCGAAAAGCTTTTGCTTGCTTTCGATCTGCTTCTTCAGGGTGGCGAGCGCATCGTCGTTCAGCTTGCCCTCCTGCGTGGTCATCTGCTTCTTCAAACCCTCGAGTTCATCGTTCTGGCTCTTCAGTTCATTCTGCTTGGGTTCAAACTTCTTTTGCAACGCCTCGAGATCACGGCGGCCTTCGTTGCTGCCGAAAATGGCTTCCTGGATATTGATGGCCCCGACTTTGGTGCCGGTGCTCGGGCCAGTCGTCGCAGGCGCCGAAGGGACGGGATTGGCGGGCGCGGCGGCCGACCCGGACGGGGTGGCGGCGCTGCCGGTTTGGGCCAATGCGGAAAACGTGAACGTAACCGCAACGGCCAGAAGAACTCGCAAGAACGTGCTTTTCATTGGATCGGTTGAACTCCTTGGAACCTGGTTCCGGGAATGAACTTCGAATATCGCTCTCTGATCGCTTCTTCAGTCAACGCTGGGCCGCACTGAATGAGGTCTGCGCTGCGGCAGCCGCCGTCGTCGAAAAGCGGCACTCGATGACCAGCATCACACGCCTCGTCTGCGGGGCGTGTCGTCCACCCTCTTTTCTCCCTATATGGCGTGGATCACACACATTATAGAGACCTCACTCTTGGCCCGTCAAACCCACTTAGAACGTAGTCGCCACCGTAAACCGGAAAGTCTTCCGCGGCTCCCTCAACAAGAAACTGGGGGCGTACGTATTCACCGCCAAACGATACGTGTAGTCGCCCGCCGCGCCAGCCGGGAACATGGCGCGCGTAATAGGGATCGGTGGGTTGGCCTGCTCGTCGAGCCGCATCGCGTTATATGCCCAATAGATGCGGAACGGCGCATTGACCACCGGCAGGAACATTTGCAGTTCGATGCCAGTGGACATGCGGGGTCTCCAGTTCGTGGAACCTAGGATCTGGAGATTTTGGGGAGGTACTCTGCCCAGTTGACCGAGAGTGTGTCCGCCCAGGCAGTTGTAGCCAGCATCTAGCGTCGGACATCCGAAATACGTACTCAGCACCTGGTCATATTGCACTTGGGCGATTTCCAATTGAGAAGGCCTTATGACCGGGTCGATGCCCGTGTCCACGAAGGGAGCGATCGCCACTGGTCCCGCGATGGTGATGCGGTATTCCAGGTTCGTGAACACACTGAGGTCACCGCCGGGAAACACGATCTGATCCACCGGGATGGGAACGGTCCAGTTGCCCAGCCGCGGGTTGGCCGGGTTCTTGGGAACGCGCGTACCGTCCGGATTGGTCAGCGTGATCGCGTTAGAACTGGGAAGAAACGCCACCGGCGAAATCGACCGAATATCGAAACCACGAATGTCATTTTCTCCGCCCATGAAGAAGCGCTGGAAGGGCGGGGCTACCAGACCCGAGTAGCCGCTGATGTAGGACCCTTGCACGTTGAAGCCGATTGCGTTGCGGCGGTTCTGTACGGGAATGAACCTCTTGTACTGAATGACCGGGCGGATCGACCGGACGGTGCCACCCAGCCCCGCCATCTCCACCCCCACCGTCATCTGATGCCCGCTGTGCGGAGAGATTCCGCTATTCAGGGTATTGAACGAGAAGTTGGGGAAGATCTTGCTGGTGACGATTCCATTCACGGCTTGCGGTCCGGTGATGCCCTGGAACGCGATGTAGTCGAAAAGACTCTTGGACGCCGTACTGAGCGGTATCAAAGTCGACTGGTCCAGCGAATAGGTTATGCCGAGGCGCTTGAACGACCGCCGCAACGGATAACTCAATGAAGTAGTAAAGCCCACGCTGGACTGCGAATAATTCTGTAGATTCTGCAACACCGCGCTCGGCAGATTCAAAGTCTGGCCGCTGAAGATGGAAAGCTGGCGCGCCTGGTTATAGCTGACCTTGTTGCCGAACACGGTGAAACCGAACTGCAACGGGCGATCAAACATGTAAGGCTGCGTGAAGCCAAACATCACGCTCCGCGCCAGGTTTCCTAAGTTGATCTGGACTTGCAGCGTCTCGCCGAGTCCCAGGAAATTGTTCGTGGAGTAGTTCAATCCCACGAAGGCTCCTTCCAGACCGCTGACACCGCCGTTGAGGCCGATGCTGTTCTTGCCCTTCTCTTTGACCTTCAGCGTCAGATCCACCTGACCATTTTTCTCGTCCAGCTTCTTGTCGGTCACGTTCGGATCATCCGGCTTGAGCTGGTCGAAATAGGAAAGTTGATTCAGGCGGAGCAGGCTCAGTTCCCATAGACGAGAGTTGTAGACGCCGCCTTCTTCCAGTGCCAACTCGCGCCGGATCACCTTGTCACGCGTCGTGGTGTTGCCGACGAACTCGATGCGGCGCACATAGAACTGCTTGCCCTCGTCGACGTCGATTTCCAGATATGCGAGTTTTTTGTCGTCGTCAAAAGTTGTAGAGGGAACGCCCGTGTAATTGATGTAACCATACTCCCCGTACGCCTTGCGCAGAGCTTCCAGGCCTTTGGCGATCTTCTCGCGGCTGAAAATATCTCCGTCTTTGAGCGGAAACAGGGAGCGCAGCGCGGCCGTGTTGGAAATCGCTTTATTGTTTTTGAAGGTGATCTTGCCCAGGCGGTACTGGTCGCCTTCCTCGATGGGCATCGTAAGATCAACCGCTTTGCCCGGCCCCGACTGGAGCAGAGGAATGTGGAAGCCCTTGTGTCCGGTGTCGTGGATTTCGGTCTTGGGATCGTTCACCAGCGCTTTGAAGTAGCCGCGGTTCTGGTACTCGGCGCGCACCCGCTCGGTGTCTTCTTCCAGCTTGGTGGCGTCATAGGTCTTAGCGAAGATATTCTCCAGGAAGATGGAATGCGGAATGCCGATCGGCTTCAGGTTCTTCATGGCCGCTCGCAGAACTCGCGACTTGATGGCCTTGTTACCTTCGAACTTGATCTTGCCTACTTTGACCTTCGGCCCTTCCTTCACCACGAACGTGAGTCCGACCGCGGCAGGAGGAATCTGCCGCACTTCGGTGCGGATCGTGGCGAACTGCCGGCCGTGCTCGGAAAGCAGGTTCTTGATGGAAACTTCTGCCTTCTTGAGGCGGGTGGGATCGTACTGACTTTCGACCACCAGCCCGACTTTGTCCTGCTTGAAACGGTCGAGCACGTCGCTGTTGGAAACCGAACTCAGGCCCACGTAGTTGATTTCGCGAATCGTCGGCTTTTCCTTCACCTGGAAGATCAGGCGCCAGCCTTTGGGGGTCCGCTCGCGCAGAATCTTGATGTCTTCGAAGTAGCCTGTGTTCCACAGGGAATTGAAATCACGCTCCAGGGCCGTGGCGTCGTAAATGTCCCCGGCCTTGGTGAAGATGCGAGCCTTGATGGTGTCGGCAGGAATTCGGCGGTTGCCGCTGACGCTAATCTCCGAAATAACGTCGGTTTGCGCCCAAGTCAGGCTCGCGGTTGCCAGTAAGAGCGCGGCCACCAGCCAGCAGAACCCAGCCACACGCCACCTCACCCGTGGCCAAGGCCGTTGAAATGAAGAAGATGGCACCGACACGGCCCTGAGAACGCAAGGGCCCTTGGGCACAACAAGGTTCTCCGAATGAAAGCGAAAAGGAATCGCTACGACCTCAGCCTGTGGGATGTAAGAAAACTGTCATTATACGGTAGAGCACTGGAAAGCGTCCAAGCTGCAACTCTTTCTGGATCTAATCCTGCAGTTCCGACCCGATCGGCAAGACCTGCGGCTGCTTCATGGGGATGGCTTGGATAACTCTACCTCAACCAAGACGGAATAAAACGTAGCCGAGTTGCCCATGTCGGTAAGTTTTTCTGAGGTGAGGGCATTGATGCTCTGGAACCCGGCAGTCATCTTCGCCCAATTGAGTCTCGCAGAGACGACTCCAGGCTGCACTTTACCATCGACTTGCGCCTTCAGCAGGATGTCTCCCCTATGGTTGAAGACGCGGACCCTGTCGCCATTGGCGATGCCGCGAGCCCTCGCGTCGGCGGCAGAAATCTCCAGCAGACCTGGTTCTTCCATCTCCCGAACCGAAGGCACGTTGGAAAATGTGGAGTTCAGGAAGTTGTCGGACTTGCGGGCCAGCAGTTCCAGCGGAAGTGTGCTGTTCTTCTTCCCGTGCCGCGATTCCGTGGGAGGTGTAAACTCGGCGACCGGATCGAGTCCCAGCGCTTTCACCGCCTCACTGTAAAGTTCCGCCTTCCCGGAAGGCGTGCGGAAGCCGCCGCCCGCAAAAGGCAAAAACGGCTCCGCCTGTGTGGGAATTGCTTGTGGGGGGCCGGGTCTTTGACCCGGCCGGGCGGAGCGAAGCTCCGCGGCCGAGGCCGAAAGCCGAGAGCCGACACCCGCAAAGTTCAGCCGCACCTGCCCCTGCTCAAGCCGCTCTCGACTAATCCCTGCGAGCCAGGGATCTTCCGAATCCAACGCCACGTCGATCATCTCGTCCACGCTCTCCCGGAAGCAGTCCTCGTCGAACCCCATGCGTTGCGCCAGACCGCGAAAAACTTCCACATTCGGACGGCACTCCCCCAGCGGCGCAATCGCTTGATTCGAAACCTGCAAATAATAGTGCCCGTACGCTTTCTGCAGGTCTTTGTGCTCAAAGAACGTTGTCGCCGGCAGGACGATGTCGGCATAGTCCGTCGTATCGGTAAAGAATTGCTCATGCACCACAGTGAACAGATCCGGCCGGAGCAACCCGCGAACCACTTCATTGTGCTCCGGACAAACCGCCGCCGGATTGCAGTTGTAGACAAACAACGCCTTGACGGGCGGGTTATTGAGCGTGTTGAGCACCCGGCCGAGTTCGACCATGTTGATGGTGCGGGCCTCACGTCCCAGCGCCGTCTTCATCAGGTCGGGCCTTTTCAAGGCCTCAGTATTAAGGTCCACCGCTCCGCTGACGGACATCTGCAACCCGCCACCGATTTCTTTCCACGATCCGGTAATGCAAGGCAGCATCACGATGGCGCGCGTCGCCATTCCGCCGCGTTCCGAGCGTTGCACGCCGTAGTTCAGGCGGATTACCGAAGGTCTAACCTGCGCGTACTCGCGCGCCAGTTTGCGAATATCGTCGACGGCGATCCCCGTCCATTGTGCCACCCGCTCGGGCGAATACTCTTTCACCTTTTCGCGCAGTTGCTCAAAGCCCAGCGTGTACTTTGCAACATAATCGGCATCGTGCAAGTTCTCGCCGATGATCACGTGCATCATTCCGAGCGCCAGCGCCGCATCGGTTCCCGGATTGATCGGCAGGTACCAGTCGGCGCATTCTGCAGTCCGCGTGCGGTAGGGATCAATCACCACCAGCTTCGCACCCTTGCGTCGGGCCTCGGCGATGAACGGCCACAAGTGCACGTTGTTGCCGTGAATATTCGACGCCCACGCGATGATGTACTTAGAATGCCGAAATTGCTCGGGTTCGGTTCCCAGCTTCACGCCCAGAACCGACTTCAGCCCCGCTTCTCCGGCCGCCGAACAGATAGTGCGATCGAGCTGCGAAGCTCCCAGTCGGTGGAAAAATCTGCGGTCCATGGACGCACTGTTGAGCGCCCCCAAAGTTCCGCCGTAGGAATAAGGCAGAATAGCCTCGCTGCCAAACTCCGCCGTAATCGCGCGAAAGCGCGAAGCAATCTCATCCAGCGCGTCATCCCATGAAATGCGCCGCCAGATTTGTGTGGAGGCAGTTTGTGTGGGGACCGCCGCCCCCGGCTGTCCATGCGGAGCGAAGCGACGCTGCCCCGCCACCGGCCCCTTGGCCGCAATCCTCCGCATCGGATACAACACTCGATCCGGCGAATACACCCGATCCAGATATTTCGCTACCTTGGCACACAAAAACCCGCGCGTAACCGGATGCTCCGGATCGCCCTGAATCTTCGTAGCCCGCCCGTCCTCGACAGTAATCAGCACACCGCAAGCATCCGGACAGTCGTGTGGACAAGCGGCATGGACGACGTGCTTCATGAGCTTCGATTATACGGTGCTTTCCCGCGCGGGCGTAGAGATCGCGCTCGTCGATAACTAAATTTAAACGAAAAAAAGCGGACGGCCGTAGGGCCGCCCGCCTGGGAACAATTCGAGCCGCTTAGTTGCTCTGCGGAGGATCTGCCACCAGCCCCGCGTAGACTTCCGGATTCCCGCTCACGGGGTCCTTGAGCAACAGACCGCGTGTGACCAGAGGAATCGCAGTGGTCGTGGACTGGAGCTGATTGAGGCCAGTCAGTTGATAGAAGTAGGTAAAGTTGAAGGTGTTCACCGTCACCGGTCCGCCGGCCGAATAGCCAACCAGTCCGTTATTCGTCAATTGGAAGCTGCCGGCGTTGCCATTCGTGACGGTTACGCTCGACGGCACGAATGTTCCGTAAACACCCTGCAAGCGCAGCGAGATCATGGTCGGCGTGAACACGCTGCCAACGTAGCTGCCACCGATGAAGATGCGCTGGCCAACGACAACTGTGCTGTCATTGAACACGGCGTTCGTAACCGGGCCGTTGAGGAAACAGATGTCGTACGTGTTCACCTGGCTGACGTCAATCGTTTGAATCGTATCCACGTCGGCGACCATGTCGGCGCCCGTCTCGCCCACCCACATCGTGATTTGTTGCGCCTGATTCGAGGCATTGTTTGTCGTCGCCAGCACCCGTCCCGAGAGGAACGACTGTGCCGTGGTGATGACTTCCACGCCGCTGGCCATCAAGCTGCCATCCGCCTGGAATGCGCCTTGCACGGCGACGAATGCCGGCGTCGCCAGGTCATTGATGCTCCATCCACTATTGAACTGCGTAGAGCTATTCACGTAAATCGTCAGTTGGCGCCCGTAAGGCCCCTGCATCACAAACGAATTGCTGGCCGTGTTCACCGAAGCCAGGCCGCCCATCAGATCGGTCACCTGTCCGTCAGGATCGCTGGCTTTCGTCGCTTTGACGTATATGACCGGATTCACAACACCCGTGACTTGTCCAGTCCCGTCAACCGCAACTGACTGCCGGATGTCCAACTCCGCCTTCAGGCCGGCAAGACCGTTGCTGCCTACGACCATCGGCTTCGGGAAGTTCACCGTCAGCGTATAAGGCGACTGCGGCAGCGTGCCATTGATTTTGTTCAGCGCCGGCGGAGTCTGCGTCATGTCGACGTAAGAGATCACCGGGTTCGCTAACACGAACGTCGCGCTGCTGTACGTGTCGGCCGGAACGGCGTTGAACGCCAATGGCGAACGCAACCCCAAGAGGCGCGCGAAGTCCACCGTGGTCGGAGTCGAAATCACCTGTGGCGAATTATTCTTGCCATTCAAAGTAATGGAGTTGATGGTGAGATCGAAGCCCACTACCGAGGACAAAGGAGCATCTTCGCCAGTGACAAATACATTGGCGGGCTGCGCTCCCTGCGAAAGAGTGGTTGAGGAATTGGAACCGCAACCAACCAGCACGAGTGTTGCGAGCAGGGCTGCGGCGGTCAACGCAAAGATTTTCTTCATGGGAAGCTCCAAATACTGGATTCTTGGCGGAGCAAACTTGTCGTTCGGATATGGAAACACGCACACTTCGGCAATGTCGCGTAACCATGGGGAATATTACCGGGGATAATTTTCCCGCCTCGCGGGAGATTGCATTGCGTTTAAAGGATTTAGAGAATATCCGAACAGAGATTACCGCTTGAACATGTACCTTGGTGTGCCAGGACTTAGCCGAAGCAGCGATTTCCGGCTGAGTCTACGACAATCCCGAACCTGTCGATTAAAGCGGCTTACTTGAGTTCCAGAACCTCTTTTTCTTTAGCCTTGCTCATCTCTTCCATCTTCTTGATTTCGCCGTCGGTCAACTTCTGAATCTCGTCGAGCGAGCGCTTCTCTTCGTCTTCGGTAATTTTCTTGTCCTTCAGCGCCTTCTTGATCGCGTCGTTGCCGTCGCGGCGAATGTTTCGCACGGCCGTCCGGTGTTCTTCCAACACCCGGTGCAAGTGCTTCACCATGTCCTGCCGGCGCTCCTGCGTGAGCGGCGGAACCGGCACGCGGATGAGCTTGCCATCATTCATTGGATTCAAGCCCATGTCTCCGGAGCGGATCGCCTTCTCAATTGCCCCTAGTTGCGACGGGTCGAACGGCTGCACGGTGATCAACTGCGCCTCGGGCGCGTGCACCTGCGCAATCTGATTCAGTGGCATCTGCGAGCCGTAGTAATCCACGCTCACGTTATCGAGCATGTGCACGTTCGCGCGCCCAGTCCGCACCCCCGCCATCGCCTGGCGGAAATCTTCCACCGCCTTGTCCATGCGCGTCTTCAGCTGTACGTACGTTTCTTTCAGGCCGGCTATCGCCGCCATTGTCGCTTGAGCCATATTTTTTAGCCCCGTATCATTCCAACATCAAAACGTTGCATTATAAACCGAAGAAGAAAGTTGGCCACGGATTTGCACCGAGGGTCACGGATCAGCCCTTCCAAATCCGTGTGCATCGGTGAAAATCCGTGGCCGATCTTACACGCTTGCTGCTTGCGCGCTGACCCTGGACCCAATCTTCTCCCCCAACACCACGCGACGGATGTTGCCATGATGGTTCAGGTTGAAGACGATAATCGGAAGGTTATTGTCCTTGCACAGGCTGATGGCCGTGGAGTCCATCACTTTCAGTCCCAACTTAAGCACGTCCATATAGGAGATGTGGTTGAATTTCTTCGCGCCGTCCACTTTCAGCGGATCGGCGTCGTAGATGCCGTCCACCCGCGTCGCCTTGAGAATCGCCTCGGCCTTGATCTCCATGGCGCGCAGCGAAGCCGCAGTATCCGTCGAGAAATAGGGATTGCCCGTGCCCCCGGCAAAAATCACCACCCGGCCTTTTTCCAGATGACGAATCGCCCGGCGGCGAATGAAAGGCTCCGCCACCTGGTTCATCTCGATCGCGGATTGCACGCGCGTATACACGCCCTGCTTCTCCAGAGCATCCTGCAACGCCAGTGCATTGATGACCGTGGCGAGCATCCCCATGTGATCGGCGGAAACCCGGTCCATGTCTTTAGCCTGTTGGGCCACACCGCGGAAGAAGTTTCCTCCGCCCACGACGATGGCTAACTGCACGCCCAGTTTGTGAACATCGGCCAATTCGGCAGCAATCTCGTGGATGCGCGCCGACTCCACGCCAAAGCCCTGGTTTGCCGCCAGCGCTTCACCGGAAAGCTTGAGCAGAACTCGTTTGAAGGCAGGGGTAGCTGTCATGAGAGAGTCTCGTAGCGCCGGCATCCCGCCGGCTATCGCGAGGGCGTCTCCCCCTCGCAGTTCAGCGTTAGAAACAGCCAAGAAAAAAGGGCGCCCATTGGGCGCCCCGAATTATTCGCCTTTCGGCTCCGTAGGCTTCGTGCTGGCGATGGTCTCACCGGCGTCGCCCACCTTGAACCGGGCAAATCTTCGCACCGCAATGTTCTCGCCCAGCTTGCCGATCTTGGCGGCGATCAATTGCGAGATCGAGATGGTCTGGTCCTTGATGAAGGGCTGCTCCAGCAGGCAAACCTCTTCGTAGAATTTTTCCATCTTGCCGGCGACCATCTTTTCTGCAATGTGAGGAGGCTTGCCGGAGGCCACGGCCTGCGCAAGAAAAATATCTTTCTCGCGATCGAAGTCAGCCTTGGTCACATCCTCCTTGCGCACGAACCTGGGATCGCTCGCCGCGATGTGCATCGCGATATCGTGCACCAGTTCCTTGAAGTCGTCGGTGCGTGCAACGAAATCGCTCTCGCAGTTCACTTCAACCAGCACACCAATCTTGCCGCCGGCGTGAATGTAGCTCGCCACCGATCCTTCACTGGTCACGCGTGTCGCCTTCTTGGCCGCAACCGAAACGCCTTTCTTGCGCAGAATCACGACCGCCTGCTCCATGTCGCCTTTAGCTTCGGTCAGGGCCTGCTTGCAATCCATCATCGGAGCTCCGGTCTTCTCCCGGAGGTCTTTCACTTGTGCCGCCGAAATATTCACTGTCGTAGTACCCATATTAAGATCCTTCGTAGAGACGTTGTTTGCAACGTCTCTACAGATTAGATGCTGCTCTATAAACTTTGACCCGCGCCGGACGACCCGCGCGGGTCTACTTTCCCTAAAGGAATAATTGCCCGGTTTTTCACTAGCCACTATCCACTGCTCTAAACCGTCTGACTCTCCACCTTCGGCAACTCGGCCTCTTCGTTCGCCACCGGCTTCTTGTGCGTTCCCGGACCCAGCACTTCTTCCATGCTGATGTCCTCGGTCGCGTCGACCGCAGCTTCCTCCACGTGAGCCTCGCCGGTAGCAGCCTGCGCCGCGTCGGCAGCAGCTTGCATGTCGGCGACCTGCTTGTCGGTCATCAGCTGCGCGCCCTCGGCAATCGATTCCGAAATCTTTGAGGTAAACAGCCGGATCGCCCGCAACGCATCGTCGTTGCCGGGAATCACATAATCCACTTCGCTGGGATCGCAATTCGTGTCGACTACCGCGACCACCGGAATGCCCAGCTTGCGCGCCTCGCGCACCGCAATCTGCTCTTTGTTCGAATCGATCACGAAGATCGCGTCGGGCAGGCGGCTCATATTCTTGATGCCGGCCAGGTTGGCCTGCAAATGCTTGCGCTCGCGTTCGAGCTTGATGACTTCTTTCTTGGGGAGCAGCTCGTAGCGGCCATCCGTGGCCATCTCGTCGAGTTCCTTCAGCCGCTTCACCGACTTCTGCACCGTGACCCAGTTGGTGAGCAGTCCACCCAGCCAGCGCTGGTTGATGTAGAACATCCCGCAACGCTGTGCTTCTTCGGCGATCGCGTCCTGTGCCTGGCGCTTGGTGCCTACGAACAGCACGATGCGGCCGTCGTTCGCCAGGTCCTGCACGAACTTCGACGCCTCTTTGAACATCTTCAGCGTCTTCTGCAGGTCGATAATGTAGATCCCATTGCGCTCTCCGAAGATGTATTCCTTCATCTTCGGATTCCAGCGCTTGGTCTGATGCCCGAAGTGGACGCCCGCTTCGAGCAACTCCTTCATGGTAATGGTAGCCAATGAACCTCCTCTTTAGTCTGCATCCTTTGCGTCAACGTGCCGCTCCGGATTGCCATTCCCGCCCCGCACCGAGGCGCGGGAAGAATTGAACACCTAAGAACCAGCTGTCAGCTTTCAGCCGTCAGCTCTCACCCCAAAAAACCTTGTCATTCCGAGCGAAGCGAGGAATCTCGGTCTGCTCGGGTACCCAAGTACTCAGTACTAGCGCTTGCTGAACTGGAAGCGCTTGCGAGCGCCCTTCTGTCCGTACTTCTTCCGTTCTTTGCCGCGCGAATCCCGGCTGACCATGCCCTCGGCCTTCAGCTTCTTCCGCAGTTCAGCATTAAACTGCATCAGCGCGCGGGCAATGCCCAACTTCACCGCGTCCGCCTGGCCGCGCACGCCGCCGCCCAGCACGCTGGCAATGATGTTGAACGTCGCGGCCGTCTCCGAAGATGCCAGCGGCGACTTCGCCGCCGATCGCTGCGCCGGGGTCACGAAATATTCTTCGAAGGCACGTCCGTTCACCTTGAAATCGCCACTTCCCGGACGCAAATACACACGGGCAATCGCCCGCTTGCGGCGTCCCGTTCCATAGTATTGAACTAATTCTGCCATGCAGTTCCTACGCTCCTAATCTCGTTTCGTAGAGACGTCGCCAGCAACGTCTCTACGGATTCTTATGCCCGCACTTCCAGCTTCAAATCCTGGGGCTTCTGCGCCTGGTGCGGATGCTTGTCGCCCTTGTACACGTTCAGCTTCGAAAGCATGTGCGCCGCCAGTTTGTTCTTCGGCAGCATGCGCTTCACCGCCGACTCAATCACCATCTCAGGTTTGCGCACCAGCCGCTTCTTGTAATCTTCCGTGCGCAGACCCCCGGGATACCCGGTGTAGTGGTGATACTGCTTCTGCTCGGCCTTCATGCCGGTCGTTCGGATCTTCTCGGCGTTGATCACGATCACGTGATCGCCGGTATCAAGAAACGGCGTATATTGCGGGTTTTCTTTGCCCATGAGGATGCGCGCCACTTGCGACGCCAAGCGCCCGAGCGTCTGCCCGTCCGCATCCACGACGTACCACTTGCGCACAATTTCCCCCTCTTTGGGGAAATAGGTTGACATCGGAAATCTCCCAGATTGAAAAAGTTGCGAAAGAAGACCGCTCGTTGATTCCCCGGCGAGGAACGCCAGGCCATCAGGCGGGCAACCACACGACTACCAAAGTCTTTACGATAGCGTAATCTACAAAGAATTGTCAACGATCTGTTCCCGCAAACGCTGCCAGTGGTAAGGTAGCCGTCGGAGGTTGTTCATGAGGCTACTCCCCACAGCTTTTGCCGTATCTCTGATCCTTTCCTTGCCCGCCGTGGCGCAACACAATGAACATCAACCAAGCAGCCATGCCGCCGGAAACAGTCATGCCGTCGGTGGCGGATACATTCCTGCTCGCGGTCCGGCCCCTGCTCGTGGCACCCCGGCCAAAGCGCCGCCACGGGAAGCCGCACCCCGCCAACAAGCCCCCTCCCGGCAGGAAGCCCCGCATCCGGAAGCCCAGTCACGCCAGGAGGCCACGCCGCACGCTTCCTATCGCGATGAACCCGGCCATCCCGAAGCGCCGCACGTCCACCAAAACGGCCAATGGGTCGGCCACGACACCGGGCCAAATGATGCTCACTACCATCTCGATCATCCCTTCGAGCATGGCCGCTTCAGCGGCGGCATCGGCCGCAGCCATGTGTGGCGCCTGGGAGGAGGCGGTCCAAACCGCTTTTGGTTTGGTGGCTTCTATTTTGCCGTCGCCCCGTTTGATTTGGCTGATTGCAATGACTGGAATTGGGACGACGATGACGTTGTGATCTACGACGACCCCGACCACGAGGGCTGGTATCTCGCCTACAACGTGAGACTAGGCACCTACGTCCACGTGCAATATATGGGCGGGCAGTAAGTTCGGGTAGGAATTTTTACAGGCGCCGGAGAAAGACTCCGGCGCCTGTGTTGTCTCTCGCGCACCCGCCAACGCCCAATCCTCCGCGAACCACCACGCACATGTGGCCACAACCGCCTCGGCTGTCCCGCCAGGGCGCAGCCCGGCGGCAGTTCAGCATTATCGAACCCCTTCGAAGCTGATGATTCGACTGTAGGCGTGAAACATCCTATTCGTACGCCAGCGCGTCAATCGGATCCCTTTGCGCAGCCTTCAGCGCCGGATACAACGCTCCCGCCAGTGCTCCAACCACCGCAATCAGCGACGCTCGCAGCACCCATGCGTTGCTCCAGAAAAGACCCAGCACGGGCCTTTCGAACATGATCACGCGGCGCGTCACTATGCTGATGATGATCCCTGCGACGATCCCAGCTGCCGCCAACAGCACCGTTTCCCGCAGCACCACATTCACGATGTACCACTTCGAAGCGCCCAACGATTTCAGAATTCCGATCTCCCGAGTTCGCTCCATCACCGCCGTGTACATCGACTGAAAGATCACCAGGAAGCCCACCACCACCGCCACGCCAATCACAATCTTGATCGCCAGATCAAACCCCGGAAGATTGTCGGGCGTCATCATGGACAGATACTCCTGCATCGAGCGCACGGAATACTTCTCCATGCCTTTGGTCTGCTCAATCGCTTTTTCTACCTGATTGGCATTCGCAGGGTCGTCAAGCTTGACGTAGAAGACAGAAGCCCGGTCATCTGCGCCCACCAGGTCCTGCATTGTCGCCAGCGGCAGAAACTTGCGTCCTCCCTTTCCGTGTGGAACGATGCCGCAGATACGGAAATCATGAGCCAGGATCTCGATCGTATCTCCGACTTTCTTATTGTTCATCTCGGCAAAGTAATCGTCCACGATCACGTCATAAGGCCCCTGGAACGGGCCGCCGGAAAGATAGTGAAATTTGGGAGGCAGCATGTCGTAGCTCGCCAAATCGATGCCATAAATGATTTCCACGGGTTTTTGGGTGAACCACCAGATGACCGGAACAGCCGCAACAATGTGCGGCACGCGACTCAGAACGTTTCCCACCTTGACGGAGATCGGCGCACCCGACATTCCAATCAACCCCGCCGATCCCGGGGGCATGACCATCAAGTCAGCTCCGACGCCGAGTTGGCTCTTTTTCGATCCGTTCAACAGCCCATAGAAAAGCGCCACCACCAGCAGAATCATGGTGATTTCCAGCGCAATCGCGCTCGTCGCGATCAACGACCGCGTCGGCCGGTGCACCAGGTTGGCGACAACCATTTTATTCATCATAGGGAAGCATCAGCTGTCAGCACTAGCCATTACAGGTTTCGCGGGTGCCCCATCCTAGCCGCGTTCTTTGCGGCTAGGATGGGGATTTTGACTCTAATGCCACATGCCAGAAAAACGCTCTACTCTCGCTGCCCGAGCGGCATAGCCAGGCTGGATTGCGGATGGTCCAGATTGACCACTACCGCTCCCGACGGCTGTTCCAGCACGAACTGGTCGTCCTTCAGCGGCTGGTTAATGTCCACCTTCAGCATGTTCAGCGTGATGTCGTATTCTTCCTGCGGCCGGTAGATCTCGATGCGCGACGGAAAGCTGAACCCATCGTAATCTTTGTATTGGGCGTATTTAGCATCCGTGGCCACTTTGCCGTCGTCGCTGTAAATGAATTGCCGATGCGGCTTCAGATCGGTGCGCCCAAATATGATCTTGCGCCCCAGCCTCCAGCCCTTCTCATACTTCTGGATGATGGTCAACTCGTAGTCTTCTTGCAGGATGCGATGTCCCTTGGCGTCATGAAGGGTTTCGTAATCGTTCTCCAGCACCGCAATCTCCGAGTTCGGATCAATATGGCGGATCAGCAGCGCTTCGTAGATATTCTGCGGACGAATATTCTCCATCGGCTGGTCGGCGTTAGGAGTCTGCACCTCGTTCTTGCCGATCACGAAGCGGTTCTTCGGCGGAATCCACAGCTTGAAATCCTGGCCGTCGCTCACCATGTCAAAAGCCGTGGTGCGCACAATCGGCATCAATCCCACCATGTGCAAAGCATCCGGCTTGCGAGCCAAGACATAGCCGCGGATTTCTTTGTAATCGGTGTAGTGCCCCTTCTTCAGGCCACCGACCGAGCTGTCGATGTCAACGGTCGCCTTCAGCGAGTGAATGGACTCGGCCTGCTGATTAATGCTGTCGATCAGTCCCTGCTGCGTCGACTCCTTCAGAGGAGCTTTTGAATACTGATCCTCCACCGGACGCGTGCGGAACATACAGCCCGTGGTGGACAGCACTGCCAGAAACAACGGTACGGCTAATAAGAACGAGCGACGTCTCATGAAGATATAAGAAGATCCCTGCCATTTGAGTATAGCGCGCCTGGAAGGTTGCAATAAGAATGGGACCAAGCATCCACTTCCTGGTAAACATCCTAAGACAAATCAACCACTTACTAAAGTACGGTTCGGTCGAAGATCGTCTGCTACAGCCGATTCCCTAATCGTCTAAACTGTCGGTATCGTGCGCAAGATTGTCTGCCTATTTCTGGTCTTAATTCTTGGAACTGCAGGATGGTTCGCCTGGGCGGTGCTGACGCCCGTCGAGCCTTCCGGACAAACCTTCGTGATGCTGCACCCGGGATACTCCACCCACCGCATCGCCGCCGAACTCAAGGCCGCCGGCATCATTCGCAGTGAAAGAGCTTTTGTGCTGTGGCACTACGTTCACCACAAGCGCTCCCTAAAAGCTGGCGAATACCTTTTCGAAAAGCCGGCAAACATTCTTGACATCCAGAAGCGCCTCCGACGCGGCGACGTCTACTTCCATACTGTAGTCGTACCCGAGGGCTTCACCATGTTCGACATCGCCCGCGCCATCGAAGCCGCGGGACTCGGCCCCGCCCAGGATTTCCTGAAAGTAGCCCAGTCGGACACTGCCCTGATTGCTGATATCGCTCCCGGAGCGCAATCACTTGAGGGATATCTCTTCCCCGATACCTACGAACTCTCCCGCATGATGACCGTGCAAGAAATGGCCGCAGCCATGGTCTGTCAGTTTCGCGTCGTCGCGCGACAGATCGGATTAATTGCAGTACAACCAGCCGACTCTCCGTCGAGCGCCTCGAACCACTCCGGACATCTGTGCGGTGCGACGACCCTCCAAATCCGTGACTCGAGCTACAACCCGAGCGTCACCCCTGAGGAAGGGCCAACCGACCTCGAACGCACGGTCATCATGGCCTCCATCGTCGAGAAAGAAACAGCCGTGGCCGAGGAGCGCCCCATAGTAGCCAGCGTCTACTACAACCGCCTGGCCAAGAACATCGCCCTCGACGCCGACCCCAGCGTCATCTATGGAGAGCTTCTGGCCGGAACGTACCAGGGCGCCCTACATCACGACGATATGCATTTCAGTTCGCCCTACAACACCTACCGACATGCCGGACTCCCCCCGGGCCCCATCGGCAATCCCGGACGCAGCGCCCTCGAAGCCGCCATGCACCCCGCCCAAAGCGACTATTACTATTTCGTGGCCGACGCCCAGGGACATCACCGTTTCGCCCGCACCATCGAAGAGCACAACAAGAATGTAGTGGCGTACCGCCAGGCTATGCGGGGACACTAGCGGTTTATTCCGAACCAGAAGCTGGAAGCCGAAAGCCGGAAACCGCCGCGGCGCGCTGTTCCATCCATCCCTGCAGAATCAGTATTGCCGCCATGCGATCCACCGCCTTGCCCCGTTTCTCAATCGACAAATCCGTTTCGCGCAGCAGGCGATTAGCCTCCGCCGAGGTGAGCCGTTCATCCCAAAGATGGACCGGCAGCCGAAATCGCTTGCGCAATTCTTCTGCAAACGCGTGCATCTTATCGGACTGTATCCCTTCAGCGCCGCTCATGCGCAGCGGCAAACCAACCACAATCTCCCTAATGTCGTACTCTTGAATCACGCGCTGAAGATATTCAAAGTCGTGCCGCTTGTTTCTTCGCTCCAAAGTTTCCAGCCCCTGAGCGGTAATCCCGAGCGGGTCCGACACAGCGACGCCAATCCTTCGAGAACCAACATCGAGGCCCAGAATTCGTCCACTAGGAAGTGGCCGCGCAGCCCCGTCCCTCTGGTCTGAAAGCGAGTCTTTCTGGTCGGAATCCACGGCCCAATTATATGCGCCGGGCCTCCGGTAGCCGTCTTCCTTGCCGCAGACGCCTGTCTTCCCAAGCCATCTGGTGGCGCCGCTTAAACGTTTAAGGTCTTATTTTCAATAACTTTGAGTGACATCGCCAGTGAGACTCTGCCTGCGTCCTTGCTTTCGCCCCGTCCGGAGAGTAGCATCTACTTAGGCCGTTTGACGCTTTCTCTCCCTCGGATTTATCGCCCTTTTTGGATGCCTAACATGAGCGCTACAGACTTGAATTTCCATATCGGCGATAAGGTTGTCTATCCCAATCACGGCGTCGGCATTATTGAACAGATCAGCAGCCGCTCAGTCGGCGTGACCATCGAGAAGTTCTACCTTCTCCACATCAAAGCCAGCAGCCTCAAAGTAATGGTGCCTTGCCAAAACGCAGGCAGCGTTGGCCTGCGGCGCGTAGTTCGCAACGGCGAAATCCAAAAGGTTCTGGACGCTCTTTCGGTCAGCGAAAACGGAAGCAATGGCGACTGGAAAGACCGCTTCAAAGAGAACTCCGACCGCATGCGCACCGGTTCCTTGCTCGAGGTTGCCAGCGTCCTCAAGAGCCTGATAACTCTGCACCAAGCCAAGCCTCTTTCGTTCCGCGAGAAGAAGATGCTGGAGCGTGCCCGCTATCTCTTGGTCAGCGAATTGGCCATGGCCCGCAACTGCGAAGAATCCAAGGTCGAGGAGATCCTCACTACCGCGCTGGCCAAGTGCAAGCTGCGCTTCCCGGAAGCGTCGGAACTCCAGGCGTAAGCCGTGGGGACGGAAGCTGTGGCAGGGACAGTCCTGTCCGCCGTTTTTTGGTCTTGATCTTGAACTTGTTCTTTCGGCATGACGAATGCCGCCGCAGTCCTACGGGCTCCATCACAGACTTCACAGTCCGAAAGCCCTTACCCGGACGCCGGGGTTATAATCCAATCTATCGCTTGGACCCGTAGCGGAGCTGAGCTTGTATCGATTTAGCTGAAGGCTGATCGCTGACGGCTACCGATGGCCTGGCTGTAGGTTAATCCATGACCGATCAAATCAAACGAAAACTGCAGGAAGAGATCAACGCGCTCGAACACGAGTTGATTCACGAACTTCCCAAAGAGATTAAGAAGGCCGCCGCCCTCGGCGACCTCAGCGAGAACGCCGAGTACCACATGGCCAAGCAGCGACAGGAGTTCGTCAAGGCGCGCGTCCGCCAGCTCGGCAAGCGCCTCGCCGAACTGTCCATGATCAACATGAACAACATTCCCCACGACAAAGTGGGCCTCGGTTCCACGGTCAAAGTTTTCGACAGCACCAAGAATGAAGAAATGCAATACAAGCTGGTGACCAGCGAAGAATCCGACGTAGCGACCGGAAAAATTTCTACCACCTCGCCCATCGGCCGCTGTTTGCTCAACAAGAAGGTCGGCGACACCGTAATTGTCGTCAGCCCCAACGGCAAGCGCGAACTCGAAATCCTCAGCCTGAGCACGATCCACGACGAGGTCGAACCAGAAGAGGCGGGCGCGTAATGTCCGTATCCTGGACCAGCGCCTTCGGCCGCGCCTGCGGAGTCCTGCTCGATACCATCGTCCGCTGGCTTGCTCTCTCCCGCATCAATCCCAACGTCCTCACCTTCATGGGACTGGTGGTCAACACCTGGGCCGCCATCTTGTTCGGCTCGGCCAACGCCTCCAACCAGAAACGCATGTTCATCTACGCCGGCCTGGTCATCATCTTCTCCGGCTTCTTCGATCTCGTCGACGGCCAAGTCGCCCGCGCCACCAACCGCGTCACCCGCTTCGGAGCCTTCTTCGACTCGGTCGTCGACCGCTACAGCGACGCCAGCCAATTCCTCGGCCTGCTCGTCTTCTACGCCCGTGGCGGACGCTTCTTCTACGTCGTCCTCACCGCCTTCGTCATGATCAGCGCCATCATGGTCAGCTACACCCGCGCCCGCGCCGAATCCCTGATCGGCTCCTGCCGCGTCGGCTTCATGGAGCGCCCCGAACGCCTCGTCCTGGTCATCCTCGGAGCCCTCTTCAACCGCATGGCCCCCGTCCTCTGGGTAATCGCCGTCCTCAGCACCATCACGGTCATCCACCGCATGCGCTACACCTGGACCCGCACCCAAGACCCTCCAGTCTCCCTAACCCCAGGCCAAGCCGCCTAAACCCGCCCTTGTTTGTCATTCCGAATTCCCCCTTCCTACTGTGGGAAATGGACACTACAAAAACGTTGGCGGTTGGGATGAAATCCCCAAAACCTCTGTCATCCTGAGCGCCGTGGCTGCTTCGCGAAGCGAAGCAGCCACGAGTCGAAGGACCCCTTACCCGCATGCGCCAAGATAGACCCGAGAGGGAGTTCGCTTTCTGCTGCCGAACGTGCAGTAAGAACTCCCTGACGCATCTGTGCTGAGATCGAGCACGAAGGGATCTTTCGACTGCGTTGCCGTTCCCTTCGCGAACGGCAAACTCGCTCAAGATGACAGAGGAAGGCCCCAGCCAATCTCTACTACGCGTCCGTGGACCCTTCGTGGAGAAGAGAACAAAAATACCGCTTCTTGGAGCAGAACGCCGATCGATCTTCGATAGATTGGACGGAGGAGAAGGTCGACAAAAGTGGCTTTTGGCTGCCGGTAGAGTCGAAAGACGAATTCGCTGACTTTGTTCCCCTTGCAGATAAGACCGAACGATCAAAGACAGGGAAGCCATCCGCCCTCTTTGGTCAGTTCAGCCACGGCGTATACACGGGTCGGGATTCAGTCGTGTACAACTTCAACCGAGCGGTTCTTGAGGACAATGTTCAAGAATTCATTGCAACCTATAACAGCGAGGTTGATCGGTGGGTGCGAGCGGGGAGACCGAAGGACGTCGACAACTTCGTCGATTATCAGAGCCTTAAATGGACACGAAATACTAAGAGGGATTTGACTAATCTTCAGTTCTGCAAATTCGAAGCACTGCGCGTGAGAGTTGCCGTCTATCGTCCGTTCGTAAAATCATTTTTGTATCTGCAGGACATTCTGGTCGACGAGCCGGGCCAACTGAATTCACTCATCCCGAGCGATAAAGCCGCAAATCGAATTCTCTGGCTGAAAGTCGGAAGCGAATGGCCCAGCTTTATGCTGTGTACGGACGTCACTCCGGACTACCTGCCACAGGGCGGCTCGCAATGTTTCCCGTTTTACACCTACGCCGAAGACGGCACCCACCGCCGCGAGAACATCACCGACTGGGCGCTCGAACAATTCCGCTCCCACTACGCCGACCCGTCCATCACCAAGTGGGACATCTTCCACTACATCTACGCCGTCCTGCACCACCCCGACTACCGCCAGCGCTATGCCGCCAATCTCCGCCGCGAACTCCCCCGCGTCCCTTTCGCAAGGACCACGGGGGCTGAAGCCCATAAGGATGGAACGCCCGACGCCGGGCTGAAGCCCGGCTCTTCCACCGGCCTCACGACGGCCGGCAGCACCGTGGAAGAGCGGCGCTTCAGCGCCGCGTCAAGCGACAAAAAGAAAAACAACTCCACTCTGCCGAAGGCCGTTGCCGGAGAGCGAAGCTCGCAGGCAACTATAAAGAACGCCGACCTCGAAATCTTCCGCGCCTTCGTGAAAGCTGGCCAGCGCCTCGCCGAAATCCACGTCCACTACGAACAGCAACCCGAATACCCGCTCACCAAAGTAGAAAAGGCCGGAGAAAAACTCGACTACCGCGTTACCAAAATGAAGCCGAGCAAAGACAAGACCTCACTCATCTACAACCAATTCCTCACGCTGAGCGGCATCCCGCCCGAAACCTACGAATACCGCCTCGGTAACCGCTCCGCGCTCGAATGGATCATTGATCAATACCAGGTCTCAACCGACAAACGCAGCGGCATCACCAACGACCCAAATCGGGACGACGACCCCGAATATATTCTTCGCCTTATCGGCCAGGTCATCACCGTGAGCCTCGAAACCGTCAGCATCATTAAGGCGCTGCCCGAACTAGGAATTTCTGAGATTTCCACAGCCATCTTGTGACATCCGACCTTGCCTTCCACAGGCGAACCGTCCGATCATGACAACAGCCGAAAGGCGGAGGCCCTGATTCCTGGCAGAACGTAAGTCATTATTCGGCAATACTTTACGTGCAAGTCCCAGCGGCTCAAGATTTTGCAAGGAGTGACCATATCTACTTCTCGCAAATCCATAAAAACAAATGTTTTAGCGAACTGGCCCAAAAATAATCGAGATATGGATATCGGCTTAACTCCTCTGTTCTCAAGATTTTGCCCGCAAAGTATTGAGCCACATAGATTTTTTCGCGGTTTTCCGCTAACCCGATGATTCCAGTAGACCGAGGGGAGGGGGGTAGGGACCTCAATTCGCAGCCGACAGCGGTGCTATCCTATCCGGTCGCACTGCTGATTCTGGGGACAACTCTTGCCGACTGATCCAGTTCTGGTCATTCATGGTGGCGCGTGGGCCATGCCCGACGACATGGTCGACGCCCACATCCACGGCGTCACCAACGCGCTGGCCGCGGGATGGCGCGTGCTCGAGCGCGGCTGCTCGGCGCTCGACGCCGTCGAGGAAGCCGTCGTCATCATGGAAGATGACGAGACCTTCGACGCCGGACGCGGCAGCTTCCTCAACCGCGAAGGCAAAGTCCAACTCGACGCCCTCATCATGGACGGCGCCACGCTCCGCGCCGGCGGCGTGGGCTGCGTCGAGCGCCTGCGCAATCCCGTGCGCGCTGCCCGCAAGATTCTCAGCGAGAGCCCGCACGTTTATTTTGTGGGAGAAGGCGCGGAAAGTTTCGCCGCCGAACACGGCATCCCACTGTGCGACAACAAAGACCTGATCATCCCGCGGGAAGTCGATCGGCTCCGCAAATATCAGGCCGAAGCCAACAGCCACGGGAAGGAACTCTTTGCGCCAAGCTCTGACGATGTGACGATTTCTCACGACACGGTAGGCGCCATCGCGCTCGATCGCGACGGTAATATCGCCGCCGCGACATCAACGGGAGGCACGCTGAACAAGGCTCCTGGACGCCTCGGCGACTCCTCACTGATCGGTTGCGGCTGTTATGCGAACAACGAGAGCGCGGCCGTTTCCACCACCGGCTGGGGCGAACCGATTATGAAGTTAGTGCTGGCCAAGTGGACCGCCGACCGCATCTCCGCCGGTAACCTGCCGGAGTGGTCCGCGCAGGAAGCGATGAACTATCTCAAGCAGCGATTGAACGGACACGGTGGCATCATCGTCCTAAACCCGCAAGGCCACATCGGCATCGCGCACAACACGCCACGCATGGCCTGGGCGTATAAGACGGTCCACAAAGAAGAGGCTGGTATTGAGCGCAGCACGAGCTAGTGATCTGTGGTCCGTGGCGAGTGGCTAGTGGTTAGTGTTCAGTCTAAGAAAACGTCTAGCGGTGTTAACTGGCCACTGACCACTAGCCACTTCTAGAGCCATCCTTTGTTCCGCGCAATCCGTGCGGCTTCCACACGATTGCTTGCGCCTAACTTGCTGATGGCCTCGGAAAGATAATTTCGCACCGTGCCGTCTGACAGGCCCAATTCGCCGGCAATATCGCCGCTGGCCATGCCTTCGCCGGCTAGTCGGAGCACCTGCCGTTCGCGGTCGGTGAGCGGATCCATCTCGCCCCAGGCTTCGGTCGCGAGTTCCGGATGAATGACTCGCAGTCCCTGATGAACGCGACGCACCGCATCCGCGAGTTCTTCGGCGCGCATGTCTTTCAGCAAATAGCCGGACGCTCCCGCGTCGAGCGCGCGGCGCAAATATCCCGAGCGCGCAAACGTCGTGACGATGACGACGCGCGTCCCTGTCCGCCGCCGCTTTAATTCCGCAGCCACGTCGAGGCCGCTCATGTGCGGCATTTCAATGTCGGTGATGAACACGTCGGGCTTGTGCGCGAGGACCGCTTCGAGCGCTTCTTTGCCGTTGCGCGCCTGCGCCACAACGGAAATGTCGCCCTCGATATCGAGCAAGGCAGCGAGCGCGCCCAGTACCATCCCCTGATCTTCGGCCAGAACCACGCGGATGGTCTTGCGGCCTTCTTTCGCGGCTTCTCTTGCGCTTTCCTTTAGGGGATTCAATTCTGGCAGCCTTCGTGTTTCGGCATCACTTCCTTAAGTGGCAGCGTGATGGTGAGCGTTGTGCCCGCTTCCGTGCTGCGGTTGAGTGTGCCTCCCAGCATTTCGACGCGTTCGCGCATGCCGCGTAATCCGTTGCCTTCGCCGTTGGAACTGCCGCAGCCGTCGTCGTGAATCTCCAGGCGGCAAGAGCCGTTCTGTTGCTCGAGGCGCATGCGGCAAGTGCGGGCCTGCGCGTGACGCACCACGTTGGTGACCGCCTCGCGCACGGCCAGTGAAAGCACACTTTCCTGCACAGCGGGAAGTTTCACCGTGGTCGCGGCATCGCACTGCACGCTCAGGCCGGCCGTCTCCAGCGTGGTCTTGGCCTGTGCCAACTCGGCTACCAAGCCTTGCGAACGATATCCGCGAATGGCGTCGCGCACATCGGATAATGCCTGCCGCGAAATTTGCTCCACTTCGCGGATTTCTTTTCCGGCTCGCTGCGGATCGCGATCGATCAGTTTGCCGGCGAGTTCTGACTTAAGTGTGATCACCGACAGAGTGTGCCCCAGAACGTCGTGGAGATCGCGCGCAATGCGTTCGCGCTCGGCCACCTTGGCCAGATTTTCGATCTCTTCGTTCGCCTTGCGAAGCTGGCAATTCATTCGGTTGCGCTCGGCGAAAAAGATGTTCCCGGTGCCGATGAACACGGGAAAGACGGCCGCCCAAAACAGTTCCCATACACTCAGGCGCAGGAGCAGCCCCTCAATGGCAGCAACGGATGCGACCACCCCAAGTCCCGCTATGGCGCGGGCCTGGGTACTGACCATGAAGGGAACCATGGCAGCGGCGAAGATAAAGAACGTGCATCCGCCTGCGTTGTAAGGAAGGTACACGATTCCCAGCAACAGCATGCCGCCGACATGCAAGAGTGGGCGCGGCCTCTCCAGCAGGAAGATTCCCCAGTACAGGACCAGAAAGATCGCAGCTCCAAGGATGTCCAAGAGCCACTTGCTACGGCTGACGTGTTCTACGGCTGGCTGAACAAAGAAGAAACCGAGGTAGAGCCACCAGAGCAGAGGACCCCATCCGTGATCCCTGTCCTGGAAGACGGACCGAATGGGGCGCAGTTTCAGCGACCACCCCGACGGCGCAGAATGCTCATCGAACTCACGAGAACCTAGGAACGGCATGTGCTTATTTTCAACCCTCTCGTCAATCCCGGCCAGTTCTAAGTTTGGGCTTGGCCGTATACCACACCAGCAGGGCGGCGGGAATCAGCAGCGACAGCCACCTCGATCCACCATAAATTGCCGCCACTCCCATGAGGACCAGGACGACTGTCCAGCCTATCGATTTTTTCGCATCCATACTCATGATCCACTCCTGCTCTTCCTCAGGGGCTGAAGCCCTATTCTTCCTGGGGCTGCTTATCCGTACATTTTTCCCTGATCGCGCTGAAAGCCAATGCGCGCTACGCCCAGGCAGATCATGGTGAACGCCAACAGCACTTCCCAATGCGTCGCGGCCGATTCATGGCGTCCCGCGCCCACGATTCCCAGCGCCAGCTGCGACAGGTGATAGGGAGGCAGCGCGAGTGCGATCTGGCGCACCACTTTCGGCAGGAACATAAATGGCACCCACAAACCGCTGCAGAATGACATGGGCAGATAAATAAGATTGATCGTCGCCGGCGCGGAATTCGGTCCGGTGAAATATCCAAGAGCCAATCCCATGGCGGAGAACGGCAGCGAGCCGGCTGCCAATGTTCCTAACAGCCGGGCGAAATCGGCCAGAGGCATTCGCACGCCGCCATGACTGAATCCGAGCGCGAAGAGCGCGAGCACGATGATCGTGCTGAAAATCATGCTGGTGACCACCTTGGCTGCGAAATACGCAAACGGTGGCATGGGGCTCGCGCGCTTCACTTGCAGCCATCCCAGCCCGCGGTCGGAGGCCAAGCCCGCCGCGGTTCCGAACAACGACGCGCCCATCACGCCGAACGTCCCGTAGGTTGCGATCAGATATGTCGGCACTCCGGTACCACTAATTGCCTGTTTCGAATTCAGCACCAGGCCGAACAAAACGTAGAACATGATGGGGAAGCTGAGCACCGACGCGGTATACATGCGGAGACGCAGGTTCTTCAGAAACTCGTACTTGGCTTCCTTCAGATAAATGGTTGCCGTATGACTCGGTGAACGCTGAATTTGCGTGTTGCTCAATACCATGGTTGCGGTACTCATTGCATCTCCTCCGGGCGTATACGTTTCGAGTTAGTTGGAATGATTTCCGTGGCGTGCGGTGTCGCTGGTCAGCGCCAGGAATGCTTCTTCCAGGCCCGCGCTGGTGACCTCAAGGCCAGACAACTGCGCATCGCGCGCCAGCAGTTCGCGGAGGATGGGTTCTGCCTCGGCGACGTGCAGTTCGACGGCTTCGCGATCTTCTTTTACTTCGGTGACCCCCGGAAGCTGGCGCAGAATGTTCACGCTCAGGCTCGTGATGCAGCGAATCCGCTTGCCTGCGGTTTTCGCCTTGATCTCCGACGGAGTTCCCTCGGCGATGATTTCGCCCTGATTGATGACGGCAACGCGGTCGGCGAGAGCGTCGGCTTCCTGCAAGTAATGGGTCGTGAGCAGCACGGTCTTGCCACGCGCGACCATCTTGCGAATTTCATCCCACAACATGCGCCGCGCTTCCACGTCGAGCCCGACTGTCGGCTCGTCGAGAAAAAGCAAGTCCGGGTCGCCGCAAATAGCCAGAGCAAAGAGCACGCGTTGCCGCTGGCCTCCCGAGAGCTCGCCGAACTTGCGATCACGCAATTTCTCGAGCCCAACGGCCGCCAAGACTTCCGCCGACGCCATGGGCTTCTCGTAGTAGGTGGAGAACAGATCGATGTGCTCGCCCACGCGCAAGGTTTCCGGAACTCGTCCCACTTGCAACATGGCGCCGGTGCGCATCCGGTTTTCGGGATTCGTGGGGTCGCCGCCGAAAACGCGCGCCCTTCCCGAATTCGGCTGCATCAATCCCAAGAGCAACTTGACGGCTGTCGTTTTGCCCGCTCCGTTCGGACCCAGCAGGGCTACAACTTCTCCTGCGCGCACTCGGAAATCGACGCCGCGCAGCGCACGGACGTTTCCATAATTCTTGTTCACACTTTCGAGACTAGCGACGATCACGTCCGAATTCGATGTGTCTGCCTGCCGAGGTTGCTCTAAGGTTGCGATCATCTGTCCTCCCAGCACGTTTGCCGTCTTCCGGCGGAAATTGCTTTCTTGTTCCCGTCCAGTGATTGCATCATCGCGGAAGACGAACGGACGCACCAGTGCCATCCATCACAGGGCGGGCGTGACAAATGTCATCTCTAATTTTGCGGATTTCATGAAGCAACGCGGACCGGGCAGCTCAACAAGTCACGGGGAAACCCCTAGCTGCTCTTCGGGTTTGTTACGAATTCCGAACAGACACAGAAAATCCATATCACTAGAGCGGGCGCGAGGTCTGCGTCGTATGATGAAGCGGAACCTCGATTTTGCACGACTGACAAGGGCCTACGCATGTTCGGAATTCGTAACAGAACGGCGCGAATCAAATTTTTGTGCAAATCGCCGTCACAATGCGCCCCGCCTTTGGTATGATTTGCCAGCTTTTGTTTGGAGGGAAAGGATGCTACCGGCGGGAAAAAGTCTTCGCACGCTGCGCGAGAAACTCGGCCTCACCATGCGTGACGTCGAAAACTCAAGCGCGCGCGTTGCCGACAAGTACCGTAACGAGGAGTTTTCCATTCCTCCGAGCCGTCTCTCCGATATCGAGACCAAAGGCATTTTACCCAGCATTTACCGCCTCTACACGCTGTCGGTAATTTACCGCCGCGATCTTCGCGAGTTGATGTCGTGGTACGGCGTCGACCTGAACAACATGGCGGCTGATCTGGGATTGGTTTCTCCGCCGAAATCGCATGTTTCCGACGCGCTTGCCGGTCTGTCGTCGGTGCAGGTTCCGGTGCGCATGGATCCTGGCTTTGACGAGCGCCGCACCACCAATCTGGGCCGCATGGTCGAGCAGTGGGGACTGGTGCCGGTTGCCTACCTCGCGCAATTTGCCAACACCGATTTCACTTATGGCTACGTCGGCACCCAGGATTTCACCATGTATCCCATCCTGCCGCCCGGCAGTTTCATCCAAGTCGACGAAACCAGAAATAAGGTGTTGGAAGGTTCCTGGCGCTCCGAATATGAACGTCCGATCTACTTTGTGGAAACCCGCGAAGGCCATACCTGCTGCTGGTGCAGCATGCGCCGCGAAGAGATCATTCTGCAACCGCATCCGCTGTCTCCGGTTCCGGTTCGCATCCTGCGCCACCCGCAGGAAGCAGAGGTGCTCGGTCAGGTAGTGGGAGTGGCTATGAAATTGACCGAGTGGAACGCCCTCGATTCTTCGCCAAGCTCGAAAGGGCAAGCAGCACTGAATTAAGGTGACTGGCGGCCGCTGAGTCCTGGCGCTCGCCCGGCAGCATATCATCGAAGTGCTCGCGCATCGCCTCGATATAGGACTGGGCCGCAACCCCGCTGCCGCGGCTCGATTCGTCCAGATCCTCGACCAGCGACTGCAGCGGCGCCCGTAAAACCCCGGCCACAACCTCGGCATGGGCAGTCTTCAAAGCGCGCTCGGAGGATTCCGGTCCGTGGATGAGTTCCATCCCCCAGTGTTCGTACCGGCCCTGGACGCGGCGCAAGGAAGCGAGATAGGCCAACTTGCCGAGCATCCCAGAGACAGCGGCCAGGGTGGTTTCTTTCACGTCCTGCAGAGCTGATTTCAGAGTCATCGTGTTACGAATTCCGAACAATCTGTAGCTTTACGAAGTCTTTGCGGACGCGCGTCGCCCATGAAATTATCACGGTCCAATTCGCAGTCACAAGGAGAAAACAACCGTGAAACGTGCCCTGCTGATCCTCGGAGCCGCTGTCCTGTTCCTCAACACTTTAGTGATTCCAACCATAGTCAAAGCTGACGGTGGCGGCAACGGCGGCGGCTGCGGGCAAACGATCTGCAAGCCGTAAGTTTTGCAGTATGCACGAAAGATCCGTGAGTTGAACGCCCGACTCGCAGATCTTACAAAAACCGAACAAGAACTACTATGACGTTGCCGCCTGCAGCCAGCCGCTGTATAGTTCGCCATTACGGCTATGCTGCAGGCGCACTCATTCCTTTGGCACTATCTTTGGGTCGCGCCTAACCTCCTTCTGCTGGTTCTAGCCGTCTTTCTCTGGAGGCGCGGAGTTGCCCGCCACTTCCCCGCCTTTTTCGCATTCGCAATACTCGGCTCCGTTGGTCAGCTGGCTGTCTATGCGGCCGATATTCTGACGTCCGTTCGCTCCGACGACCTACTGGCGCGTGGATTGGGCAGATTTAGTACTCGAGGGAGTACTGAAGTTTGTGCTGATCGGAGAGATTTTTGCCCTGGTCTTCGGCTCGTATGCTTCCTTGGCACGGCTGGGAAAAACTCTCATTCGCGGGACCGGGATCGTTCTAGTCTTCGCAGCCGTTTTGGCAGCTGCCTATGCCCCCAAGAACGAATTCTTTGGCATCATCTCCGGGGCCAACCTCCTGGAACAAACCACGTATCTCATCGAATGCGGCATCCTGGTAGCAATCTTTCTTTTCTCAGCCTATTTCCATCTCTCCTGGCCCAGGCAAGTGTTCGGGATTGCCTTGGGCCTTAGCATCTCCGCCTGCGTACACCTGGCGACCTGGGGCTTGATCGACAATGGCGGATTGCCGCACCCCACGCGCATCATGCTCGTTTTCGTCAACATGGCAACCTTTCATTTCTGCATTTTCGTTTGGTTCTATTACCTGCTCGTTCCCGGGAAAGTTACTGCAAAGTCCGCGGTTTCTCTGCCCGAAAACAATCTCGACGTGTGGAACCGGGAACTGGAGCGTCTGGTGCACCCATGAGTATTGCGATCATTCTCGTTGTCGCCGCCGCGTTAGCGCTGGTCTCCATCCTGAGCATCACCCTGTCCCGAAGCTTGCAGATTTCCGCCGCGAAGGGCCTCGCAACACAAATTCGGCCCATTGACGTCGAGGCCTTCCGCAATCTTTGCGATCCTGCGGAAGACGATTATCTGCGCCGACGCCTGCCCGCTGCAGAGTTTCGCGTTGTGCGGCGGGAACGCTTGCGGGCCATGGCCGCCTACGTTCAAACGGCAGGAAGAAATGCCGCGGTTCTGGTACGCATTGGACAAGCCGCACTGACCGGCGATGCCCAGACCGCCGAGGCGGCGCGGCGACTGGTGGACAACGCGCTCTTGCTGCGCCGCAACGCCGCTTTCGCGCTTCTCAGAATTTACATTGCCCTGGCTTGGCCGAACTCAGGCTTGGTGGCCGCGCCCGTCCTTAACGGCTACGAGCAATTGAATGGGGCCGCGATGCTGTTGGGCAGGCTGCAAAATCCCGCAGTTCCAGTGCGTATTTCCGCAACGTTCTGATTCTGATCACAACTGTTTAATTCCGATCGCAGCCCTGACATCCGGCCGCCGTTTCGTTGTGCACGCAGACGCAACTCGACCCGCTCAAGAAACTTCAGCCTAGTGACTTTGGAAGTAAGCGTTCCCGATTCCTTACTTGTTTTCGGTTGCCGTTCTGTTATAAAACCACCGAGATTCATTCGTCCCAGATCACTTCGTGAATACATCGGCAATCTGCCGGGAGAATCGTTCCCGCCGTCCGCTCGCCTCCGCGAGTTCAAGGGAGAACCTCATGATCCGCACTGCCAAAGCTGTCGCCTTGAGTTTCTTTTTTCTGCTGCTTTCGGCCATTGCTTATGGTCAGGGCGGCGTTGCCACCGGCGATCTGCACGTCACCGTCAAAGATCCCAGCGGGAACGTGGTCACGAATGCGACCGTGACCGCGCGGGATGTCGCGAAGGGCCTGGAGCGCAGCGCCACTGGCGACGGACAGGGGGGATACAGCGCTCGCCAGCTGCCGCCGGGCTCCTATTCGGTCACGGTCGAGACTAAGGGGTTCACGAAGGTCGAAAATACGGGTGTCATTATCACGGTCGGCGGACTGGTGGAACTTCCGGTCACGCTCGAGGTCGCGGGAGGCAAGGAAGTTGTGGAAGTCAGTTCGCAAGCAGAACTGGTGGAAACCTCGCGCACTTCGACGACGGACACCATTGGCGAGCGCCGCATCGATAATCTTCCCATCAACGGGCGCAACTACATCAACTTCACGCTGACCGATTCGCAAGTGGTGCGCGACAACGCGCCCAACCTGGGCGCCGCACCGACCTCCGGCCTCAACATGAGTGGCCAGCGCGCGCGCTCGAACCTGGTCAATGTCGACGGAGCCGACGCTACCGACAACTCCGTCAACGGTGTGCGCTCCACCGTCTCGCAAGAAGACGTGCAGGAATTTCAGATCATTACCAATAACTACGCGGCGGAATACGGCCGCGCCGCAGGCGGCGTGGTTAACATCATCACCCGCTCCGGATCGAACGCCTTCCATGGCGATGTCTTCGGCTTCCTCCGTGATCGGAACTTCCAGGCTGTAAACCCCTTCAGCACGGTCCCGAATCCCGCTTACACGCGCGTGCAGGCGGGCACCGCCTTTGGGGGAGCGATCAAGAAGGACAAGTCCTTTTTCTTCTTTTCGTACGAAGTCACGCGACGGCACGAAACTGGATTTTCCAGTATCGGACAAGGGAATTTCGGACTAGTCCCCTTCGACACCACGCAAGTCGGACTTCCTTTCGGCACGCTGCAGATGACTGCGGCCCAAGTCGGGTTTCTCACCAATCCCAGCGTGCTCGCGCTGGAGGCGGCGAGTCCAGCGTTCGCGCAAGGCGTTGGTCAGTATGCCGGCCTGATCGGAGCCTCGTCGGGCATGGCCGTGAATGGGGCGTGGCCAACAGGAATGACCGGGGGCTTCCCGGGGATCGCGGGATTTCCCACGAGTTGCACTGCGCCGCCGTGCTTCGTGCCAGGTTCCTACCAGACCTTGGCATCGCAGATTGGCAATTTCCCCGTCTTTGAGGGAACAAGTCTCTACGCCCTTCGTCTCGACCAGAACGTGGGAACCAACCATCGCTTGACGTTTCGCGTCAACGTCAGCCCCAGCACCGTCACCGGCATCGAAGTCAGCGGCCAGGACCAACCGTTCGGGCAAAACGCTTACTCGCGCACTTCGCAACAGACTTATCGCGACGTCTCTGGCGTCTTTCAGGACACGTGGACCATCGGCAACAACAAGGTCAACGAATTTCGCTTTCAGTATGCCCGCCGCGGACTCTCCTATTTCTACAATACGCAGATTCCCGGAGGCTCCGACCCGGCTGTAAACATTCCGGGCTTCGCCTATTTCGGCCGCGAACCTTACTCTTACATTCAGCGGACCGAGCAGCGCTACCAGTTTACCGACAACTTTTCCTGGACCGTCGGCCGCCACAATATGAAGTTTGGCGGAGACCTCAACTACCTTCCACTCAAAGCAATTTTCACTGTGAACTACGGAGGCGTGTACGACTTCGGCAGCTTCGGTTCTTCTGCTCTGGGCTTTACCTCTCCGATTCCGGGCACTCCATTCCCCGACCTCTCGCCCGTGCAATCCTACGGGGCAGGCCTGCCCGGAGATTTCATTCAGGGCATCGGCAGTCCCAGCGACTCGTTCAAGAACATTCCCATTGGCGCGTTCTGGCAGGACTCGTGGCGCATCAATCCAAACGTCACGCTGAATTATGGCATTCGCTACGACGTGGAAATCCCCCCGAAATTCAAGCCGCCTCAGGGGCTGGCGCTTCCTGCCTACAACCTACTGAGATTGCAGAAAGGAATTCAGGCCGACACCAACAACATTCAGCCCCGTATTGGCTTAGCCTGGGATCCCAGCGGGAACGGCAAGACGGTCGTCCGCGCGTCGTACGGGATTTTTTATGACCATCCGCTGCTCGGCCTCTACTTTCTCGGCGATGCCTCCGACGGTTCGTCCAGCGGCCAGTTGGCGTTTGCCGGCACGTCTGTTTGCTCTGGCGCCGGCAGTCCGAGCAATCTGAATGCAATTACCATCTTCCAGGGTCTGCCCGTCAATGCCCCAAGTCCACTCAACCCGTGTGCGGCTACTCTTCTCCCGGGTACGGCCAGCGCACTGGGATACCTGCCCAACCAGCAGCAGTTTCAGGCTCTGAACTTTCCTCAATCCGTCTTTCTGAACCAGAATTATCTGAACCCGTCCACATTCCTGCCGCTGGGCTTCCAGCCCTTCGGCTATCCGCAATCCAAGAACTTCGTCTACGCGTATTCGCAGCAAGCGAATGTCAGCGTCGAACGGGATCTTGGTGACGGATTCGCCCTGAGTTTGGCGTACAACTTCAATGGCGGGCGTCACCTGAATCGCCCCATCAACGCCAACACGATTCGCGGCGACTTGATGGTGGCCAACTTCAACGCAGCATTGGCCGCGGGACAAACCCCGGCAAGCCCGTTCACCGTGGGCAGCGGAGCCCTCCCTTGCGGGTCCGGCGCGCTTGGTCCCTGGGTTAATTCGGCACTGATGAATTTCTTCCGTCCGGGTGGCTTGAATCCTTCTATTGCCGGAGCCCTCATCGCCGCGGGGCCAGCCGCGATCCCTTGCGTACAACTCGCGGAATCCATCGAGAGCGGTCTCGCCAGCCAGGGATTCAATGCGAGCTGCGCTCCTACAGTCACCGGGGGATTCACCGGTTGCGTTCCCTTCGGCGACATGGATGCCAATTATTCCAACGGCAGCTCCATCTACCACGGCTTCAGCGCCAACCTGCGCAAGCGCTACAACCGACACTTCGAATTCCTCGCTTCCTACACCTGGTCGCATGCCATTGATGACTCCACCGATCTGCAATCCACACTGACGCCACAGGACAGCTACTACCCGGGCGTGGATCGCTCCACGTCGCTTTTCGACCAGCGTCATCGCTTCGTCTTCAGCGGCGTCTTCCAGAGTGGAAAGCTCGGCGGCAGCGGCTTTGTCAGCAAAGTCTTCAGCGATTGGACATGGGCCCCGCTGCTCGATCTTGCTTCGGGGCGTCCTTTCAATATCATTACCGGCAACGGGGACAATCTCCAACTTTCGTCTCTGACCGGCCGTCCCAATACCGTCGTCAACCCGGCATGCGGTACCGTTTATCAATCCAAGTACTCTCCCACGGGCGTGCTGCAGGAGCCATGTATCAACGGTTTCGTCGCAACCCTGACGACACCGACTCTGCTGCAGCTCGACGGCAATCTCGGCCGCAACGCGGGGATCCAGCCCTGGACCGTCTTCGACGATATGCGTGTTTCCAAGCGCATTTACTTCGGCGAACGCTTCAGCACGGACCTGATCGTCGATATGTTT
This sequence comes from uncultured Acidobacteriaceae bacterium, assembly GCA_963707205.1. Taxonomy (GTDB): domain Bacteria; phylum Acidobacteriota; class Terriglobia; order Terriglobales; family Acidobacteriaceae; genus Sulfotelmatobacter. The sequence continues at coordinate 65,874 of CAVPQE010000012.1, read as the reverse complement.
AACATCGCCAACAAAATGAACGTAGCCGCGGTCAGCCCGCTGTACACCAATGCCGGGTTGCCCACCGCCGCCTACGATCCGCGTCAGTTCCAATTCGCGATGAAGCTGTACTGGTAAGCATCGCCTTAGATCGTCTCCCCTGGATTCCGTGCCTCTCGGAATCCAGATTTCTTTGTCCGCATCTGCGAGTTCCGATGTCTCAGGTCCGAGGTCTGACGTCTGAGGTCTGCCGCCGGTGTTACACTTTCCGTTTACCCATCCTTGGCGCTTGCCCGGAGTTCGTCCCCCAATGTCTGAACCTCAAATGCCCACCGCGCGGACCCGTGTCGTCCGCGAAGCCGATCGCGCTGTCTACGATCGCGACACCGTGTACCGCATCCTCGATGAGGGCTTTCTCTGCCACGTTGGATTTGTCGTCGACGGCCAGCCGTTTGTGATCCCGACCTCGTACGGCCGCAAGAACGCCAGCCTCTACATTCACGGCTCCGCCGCCAGCCGCATGCTGCGCCAGATGCAGATGAACGACGGCGCGCCGGTCTGCATCACCGTTACGTTGCTCGACGGACTCGTGCTGGCCCGCTCCGTTTTCAATCACTCGATGAATTACCGCTCGGTGGTGGTTCTGGGAAAAGCCACTCTGGTGGATGATCCGCAAGAAAAGCTTGCGGCCCTGCGCGTTTTATCGGAACACATTCTGCCCGGCCGCTGGGATGACGCGCGCCAGCCGAACGAGCGCGAACTCAAAGCAACGTCGGTGCTGCGCGTGCCGATTGAAGAATTTTCCGCCAAAGTCCGCGTCGGCCCGCCTATCGACGACGAGGAGGACTACTCGTTCCCCACCTGGGCCGGGGTGGTACCGCTGGAGATGGCCGCGGGCAAGCCGGTTGGCGACGCGAGACTGTTGCCTGGGCAGAGGGTCCCGGAATACGCGCACAATTACACCCGCAAGCGCTAAGCGCCGAAAACCTGGAAGTGTAGCGGCACATGTGGGGACAGCCGCTCTTACGGAATCAGCAGCAATTTTCCAGCGACCTGCCGCGCTTCCATGTCGCGGTGCGCCTGCGGCGCTTCCGCCAGCGGATATGTCTTCGCAATCCGCAGTTTGAGCTTGCCTTCCGCGATCATTCCGAACAGAGCACCCGTGCGCGCCAGCAGTTCCTCGCGGGTAGCGGTAAAGTGCGCCAGCGTGGTGCGCGCCATGTACAGCGACCCTTTCTCCGACAGCTTGGCCGGATCCACCGGCGGCACCGGCCCGCTCGACATGCCGTAGAGTACGAGCATGCCGCGCAGCCGCATCACGTTCAGATTTTTCTCAAATGTGGCCTTGCCCACGCCGTCGTACACCACGTCGACGCCCTTTCCGCCCGTGAGACGCTTCACTTCGGCTTCAAAATCCTGCTGTGTGAAGACGATCACTTCATCCGCGCCTGCCTCGCGTGCCAGCCTGGCTTTCTCCTCGCTCGAAGCCGTGCCAATCACGCGCGCCCCGATCGCCCGCGCCATCTGCACCAGGAGCAGTCCTACGCCGCCCGCAGCCGCGTGCACCAGCGCCGTCTCGCCCGCTTTCAGTTTGTGTGCATCGTTCACCAGATAGTGCGCGGTCAGCCCGTGCATCATGGCCGCTGCGGCTTGCTGATCGGTCACCGTGTCAGGGACCGGCACGAGACTGTCCGTCGACGCAGCCACGTACTCGGCATACGAGCCCAACGTCCCGCTCCACGCCACGCGGTCGCCGACTTTGACCGTTTTTGCCTGCGCTCCCACTGACGCTACAATTCCGGCGCCTTCCTGCCCGGGAATAAACGGCAGCGGCGTTCGTAAACTTCCATCGCGGAAGTGGCCATCAATTGAGTTCACGCCGGCAACGGAAACCTTCACCACGGCCTCAGCCGGCTTCGGCTGCGAGACGGGAATTTCGACGAGTTCCATGACTTCCGGGCCGCCAGTGTTCTGCACGCGAATGGCTTTCATGGTTTTCCGGTCTTAGGTCTTAGGTCTTGATTATTACGCCTTGATCACAAACCTAAGACCCAACACTCGTCCTACGGAATCAGCAACAGCTTCCCTGTAGTTTTTCTTCCTTCCAGATCGCGATGGGCCTGCTGTGCCTCGGCCAGCGGATAGGTGTGTTCGATCCGCAACTTGAGTTTGCCGGCCGCCATCATGCCAAACACCGCGCCCGACCGCGCCATCAACTCCTCCCGCGTGGCGATGTAGTGAACCAAAGTTGGCCGAGTCACATAGAGCGACCCTTTCTGTGACAGGGCAATCAGATCAAACGGAGGCACCGCGCCACTCGACCCGCCGAACAGCACCATCACCCCGCGCGGCCGCAGAACGTTCAGGCCCTTCTCGAAAGTCGTCTTCCCTACCGAATCGTAGACCACGTCGACTCCTCTGCCGCCGGTCAGCCGTCTCGTCTCGGCTTCAAAATCGGAATGCGTGTAGAGAATGACGTCGTCGGCCCCGGCTTCGCGCGCCAGCTTGGCTTTCTCGTCGGTCGAGACCGTAGCAATCACGCGCGCGCCAATGTTGTGCGCCATTTGCACCAGCAGCAGTCCTACGCCACCTGCCGCCGCGTGCACCAGTGCCGTTTCGCCGCGTTTCAACGGATAGGTGTCATGCGAGAGATAATGCGCCGTCATGCCCTGCAACATCGCCGCCGCGGCCTGCTGGTCCGTCACGGCGTCGGGAATCGGCACCAGCCGGTCCGCAGGGACGGCAGCGTACTCCGCGTACGATCCCATCAGCCCGGTCCAGGCCACGCGATCACCGTTCTTCACCAAGGTGACGTCGGCGCCCACGGCGTTGACGACGCCCGCGCCCTCCTGCCCCAGCACGAAGGGGGTGACAGTCTTGTAGCGCCCCTCGCGAATGTACACATCAATAAAGTTCACGCCCGAAGCGGACAACTTCACGACCGCCTCATTCGCCTTGGGCTGCGGAACCGGCAAATCCACCAGTTCCATCGCCTCCGGCCCACCCGGCTGTCTGACTTGAATGGCTTTCATGGCAATTTTGGATTCGCGATCTTATAAGAAGATGCGACAGGTGATTCTACATGCGATCGCTCCGACGCGACCGGCCAGATGGCTTCGACTCTGCTACACTGGCACGTCTTCCCGTAAGGAGGCCTTCGTGGCCGAAACAAAACCTCAGACCCTGGCGAATCACACGCGCTGGGACCCGCTGTTTCATTTCTTTGTTGTCCCAGTCTTCTCGCTGGCGCTGATCCTGACCCTGGTCCATTTTTTCGCGCACATTACCAGCGGCGACCTTCGCGATCACGTTCACGCCGTGCTGCTGATTCTGCTGGCGACCGCCTTTCTGATCCTCGTGTTCAAAGTGCGCCTCTACGCGCTCAGGGTGCAGGACCGCGTCATCCGCCTGGAAGAGCAGTTGCGCCTCATGCGGCTTCTTCCGGAGCCTTTGCGTTCCCGCATTCCTGAGTTGACCGAAGATCAGCTCTGCGGACTGCGTTTCGCTTCCGACGCCGAGATCCCGAAACTGGTCGAGCGCGCTTTGAACGAGAAGTTGTCTCGGGCAGACATTAAGAAGTCGATCCAGACCTGGCGCCCCGATTATTGGCGCGTGTGAAAAAACAGACGTCGGACCTCAGTTACAGAGTCAGATTAGACTGAGGCCGCGACAACCGAGACAAGAGACCGGTCATCCAACTTCGGAGGTCGGACGTCCGATGCCGGCTTTCCAGCAGTAACCGCCGGGACTGATGCCGAAAGTAACCGCGCCAGTGCCTTTTCGGCGTTGACCCGGACGAGGCTGCCGAGTACGATCTGGTAGAATCTACCGGACCTTAAATCTAGGGAGAAGCACGTATCTCATAGAGAAACATGCGATTAGCAAAACTCTATGTCCGGACCGCTGTACTGGCTTCCCTGGCGTTGGCAGCTTGCGCCTGCCAGACGGCGCAGAAGCCAGTCTCTCTTCTGCCGCCCGGTAAAGCACCTGCGCTTAAGCCAGCTACGCCTTCCGCCCAAGTTCCGGCAACCGCATCAACCCCCGCTCCAGCTCAGGCAGCAGATGATGCTCAGCCTCAAAAGGCAGCCCAAATAGAATCCACTACGGCGACCGATTCAGCGGCTGCCCCGGCTCCGGACCCGGTCGCTGATTTGATCGCCCGGGCTGAAAAGGAATACCAGGCAGGTTTGGCCAACCATCAGGCCGGCAAAACCGATGAGGCCAAACAGAATTTCGACAACGCGCTTAACGCCCTGCTGAGCAGCAATCTTGACATCCGCTCCGACGATCGCCTGCAAGAGGAATTCGACCGTATCGTCCAAGGGGTCAACGAACTGTATCCGGGCGGCACGACCGCCGATGCCGAGGCGCAGCAGAAGTCTGAGCCCGCGCCGATCGACGAGACTAACGGCCTCACGCCTGCACCCGATGCTAGCGTCAAAGCCAAAGCGCAAGCCGAGATCAAGAACACGCGTTCTGACCTGCCGCTGATGATGACCGATCAAGTCGCCGGCTACATCACTTACTTCTCCAGTCGCGGACGCGGCACTTTCGAGCGCGCCTTCTCCCGCTCGGGACGCTACCACGACATGATCGTCGCCACGTTAAAAGAGGAAGGCGTCCCGCAGGATTTGATCTATCTCGCGCAGGCTGAGTCCGGATTCCATCCCCATGCCGTCTCGCGCGTGGGCGCACGCGGCATCTGGCAGTTCATGGCTAGCCGCGCCCGCGGATACGGCCTCTCGCACAACATGTGGGTCGACGATCGCCAGGATCCCGAAAAATCCACCCGCGCCGCCGCCCGCCATCTGAAAGATCTCTACAACCAGTTCGGCGACTGGTATCTCGCCATGGCCGCTTACAACTCCGGCCCCGGTACCGTGCAGGCTGCCGTCAAGCGCACCGGCTACGCCGACTTCTGGGAACTTTACCGCCGCAACGTTCTCCCGAAGGAGACGCGCAACTACGTGCCTATCATTCTGGCTGTGACCATCATGACCAAAAATCCGTCGCAGTATGGACTGGACGACGTCGTGATGGAGCACCCGACGGATTACGACACTGTCACCGTCAACTATCCGGTGGATTTGCGCCTGGTGGCCGAGTGCGTCAGTTCCAGTTCGGCTGAACTGCAAGATTTGAATCCCAGCCTGTTGCGCCTCACCACGCCGCGCGTGGGTAAGTTTGAGCTGCACTTGCCGGTGGGCACCAAAGACGAATACGAAACCGCGATCGCCTCGATTCCGTCCGACATGCGGCTGTGGTGGCGCTATCACACGGTTCATCCCGGCGACACACTCGCGTCCCTGGCGCGGAATTATCACACCACAGTCAAGTCCATAGCCGCCGCCAACCATCTGGAAGACACCGAACTGGAAGCCGATGCCAAGTTAGTCATCCCCGTCGCTCCGGGGAAGCATCCGATGAGCGACACCGCAACTTACGCTCGCCGTATCACCCGTTACAAAGTTCATTCCGGAGATACGGTCGAAACTGTCGCCGATAACTTCGGCATTTCGCCGCAGATGCTGCGCCGGTGGAACGGCATTCACGGCGACAGTCTCCGCGGACGTAGAGTGCTGGCGCTGCACCTGCCGGTTTCACCGAGCGCGCACGACGCAGAAGTGGCGTCTTCGCGGTCTAGGTCTAAGCACTCCGCATCGAAGCCCACGGAAACCGCCATCACCAAGCCACCAGCCACCAAGTCCGCGCAAATTGAACGAGAAACCGTACAGGCCGCGGTGGTGCACCACAGAGTGAAGAGCGGCGAAACTCTCTACTCCATTGCCAACGCCTACCGAACCAGCGTCGCCGCCCTCAAACGCGACAACCGCAACGTCGCGGTCCTCCGCCCCGGCATGATCCTGATCGTGCAATCGTCCCGGTAAGTCGTCAGAAGAAACCCAGGGGATAAAAAACACGAGGGGTGAGGTGAAATGACGGCAACCGATTTTGACGCGTCGACACTGGCTGCTCGAAGGGCTACAATTCGTCTCGACTTTTCGGCCCCTTAATATCCCAACTTCTGAAGGAGACCTCATGAGAATGACCAAAATGCTGATCGTACTTCTGGTCATCGTGATGGCCGTATCTGTGGCGCTGCCCGCGTTCGCACAAGACGGAGCCGCCACGTACAAGGCCAAATGCGCCGTCTGCCATGGCCCCGAAGGCCAAGGCAAGGTCGGTCCGGCCCTCAAGGGCAGCAGCCTGACCGAGGGGCAAATCACCGATCTGCTCACCAAGGGCAACGACGCCAAGAAAGCGCCGCACAAGAAAGCGCTCTCCAGCCTTTCCGCCGACGACGCTAAAGCCGTGGCTGCCTACGTAAAGACTCTGAAATAACCGCAGCCGGTGCGGATTGCATTCGCGCCTCACGGTTTGCCTGGTATGCAACCCGTGGGGCATTTTCGTCTCCAGGTCTGAGGTCTAACCGGGGGTCTTTGCAGAGATCCCACATCTCAAGCAAACGTGCGCAGTTCCTCTTATCGACTCCCAATGAATGGTCGATGCTAAGCTGCTGCGTTTTCCACCTCCTGCCCTCAGTCGTTTTCACGAACAATTTAACTCTCCGTAACGTCCCTTTCACACGGCCTTCCATACCATGGCTGATCGAGGTCACAATGAAAAAAACTCTTGCTGTACTCTCCCTCGCAGCTGCTTGTTCGGTTGGCATCGCAACCGCGCAGGACAACGACTTCCACCATGAAGGCCACATCAAGCGCGTTCTGTTGATCAGCGTCGATGGAATGCACGCGGTTGATTTCTTAAACTGCGCCAACGGCATCAGCACGGTGAACGACGGCGCGCCTTATTGCCCGGCGATCGCCGCCCTCGCTAAAACCGGCGTCAACTACGTTGCCGCCAGCACCGCAAAGCCGTCGGATTCGTTTCCTGGACTGACCGCCATTGTCACGGGCGGAAGTCCGGCCCTGACCGGGGTCTACTACGACGTTGGGTACGCAAGAAACTACGACGCCCCCGCGAAAACCACCGGCAATGGCGTTGTGGCCGGCCCTTGCACCCCCAACACGCCGCCCACGGGCAGTAGAGCCGAGTATGAAGAAGGCATCGACATCGACCAGACCATGGTGAACGGCGGCGCCCCCGGTGCGTCCCTGACCGACGGCGGTATCGCCTCGATCGATCCCCAGAGACTGCCCCGCGACCCAAGCAAAGGCTGCAGCCCCGTTTATCCGTGGGAGTTCGTCCGCACCAACAGCATCTTCAGCGTCATTCACCAGGCTGGAGGATACGCGGCATGGTCCGACAAGCACCCCGCGTATTCCTCGGTCGCCGCTGGCATAGGCCCCGCTGCTCTCGATGATTTCTACGCCCCCGAAATCAACTCCAACGTGATCGGCCTTCCCGGCGTCACCACGCCTACAGGCATATCCTGCGCCACAGTGCGCGATCCAGGTTCGGACCTGACGGCCTGGACCAACAGCTTTCAAAATATCCAGTGCTACGACACTCTGAAGGTCGACGCGATCCTCAACGAGATCGACGGGAAGAACCACCTCGGCACCAGGAAGACCCAGGTTCCTACCGTCTTCGGCATGAACTTCCAGGCCTTGAGCGTAGGCCAGAAGTTCATTGAGCAGAGCAACAATGTGACGGGCGGGTATCTGGATGCCGCCGGCACGCCCAGTGCCGCGCTGCTGGACGAATTCAAGTTCGTCGACGCGTCGATTGGAGCATTCGTCAGGGAGCTGAAGGCCCGAGGTCTCTTTGATTCGACCCTGATCGTGATCACTGCCAAACACGGCCAGTCGCCCATCGATCCCAGCCGCTACGTCGCTCAGACTCGCAACGGCACTTCACCCGCCACCCTGCTCTCCAATGCGGGCTTTCTTCCAGACTCGGAATCCACCAGCAACGCCAACGGCATTGGACCGACGGAAGATGACGTATCGCTGCTCTGGCTGAGCAACTCCTCCGATACAGACGCCAGCGTCAAAATCCTCGAAGACAATGCTTCTGCCTCCGGAATTGCGCTTGGGCAGATCTACTACGGTCCTTCGCTTACACTCAACTACAATGACCCAACCGTAGATCCGCGCTCGCCGGACATTATCGTGACTCCGAACGTCGGAGTCACTTACTCCGGCAGCCGCGCCAAACTAGCCGAACATGGCGGTTTTGCGCACGACGATACAAACGTCATTCTGCTGCTGTCCCATCCGAGCTTCGAATCCAGAACGGTAAAAGCCGAAGTGGGAACTGCCCAGGTGGCGCCTACCATTCTCAAAGCGTTGGGCATCGATCCCTCGGCCCTTAAAGCCGTTCGTGTGGAGGGAACGAGCGTCCTTCCGGCGGTCCAACTCCAATAATCCATCCGCAAAGACGGGGCACGTGACAGTGGACGCTCCTTCGGGAGCGTCCACTGTTTGTTGGCCTAGGAACTTTTCAATCAAAATCCCGCGGCAAACACACAGCCCTCCGCCCACCTGAAAAAGGGCATCCCCAAGCTTGTCTTGCAACAGCAGCAGCGGATCTCCTCCGTGCCACTGCTCATGGAGCGCATCTGGGACTGGCTCGTACCGCCAGCTCCGCTTTTGGTCTGGCGTTCGCCTTTTCTTTGGTGGCGACCTAGCCAAATCCTACCGTACGCATCATCGCCTGCCCTGAGCGCAGTCGAAGGGATCTCGCGTGCAATGAGTCATCTGTCGAGCTCCGCGCCGCGACCCTCCTCCAGCCTGAACTGCGCCGAGCTTTAGGATTGCGGCTCAGCAAGAATTTCCAACCAGACAAACTCAGCCACTCGAATTCCTCTTTCCTTTGCGCGCGCTCTGTGATAACAGATAAAACGAAGTTGCCGTATCGGCAGTCCTTGCAGGCTACACGGAATGTCGTGCTATAATCGCGCGCCGTTCCAGCAGAGGTTTCCGGTGGTCTTTTAAATTCTTCGTGCCCGCAGCCGGGGAACTATCCCCCTCGGCCGCCACTGAAATCAGGAGGAGCAATGACGTTCTACGATCCCACGCTCTACGGACGTGATGAAGAAGAAGAATTCGGCGACAGCGGCGCTTACAGCGAGTCGCTGGAAGAAGATTTCGAAGAAGAGGAGGAGGAAGAAGAATCCGGCACGCCGGCTCCCGAAACCAACGAGCCGGAATCCATAGCCGTTCCCCCACCTCCACCTCCTAAGCCCAAGCCCGCCCCGTCTGCCCCGAGCGGTGGTGGAGGCGGCAGCAAACCCGCAGCGAAAAAGAAATCGGCCAAGAAGCCCGCAAAGAAAAAAGCGGCCAAGAAGGCCGCGAAGAAGCCCGCAAAGAGAAAAGCGGCGAAAAAACCGGCCAAGAAAGCTGCGAAGAAGAAACCCGCCAAAAAAGGCAAGAAGCGCCGTTAAGTCGGCGGCTGGCCCCGCGCGCCTCCCGCTCTATGTCGAGACGGAACCGCGCCCTTCAGCGGGCGCGGTTTTTTCTTGCCGCAAATTCATTTTTCAAGGCAGTACCGCACCCCGTGTATAATTCCCGCGCCCCCCGGGAAAGGCAGTCATGAAAACGACACGCTTCCTGCAGATTTCCCTCTCAGTCTGCCTATTTGCTGTCTGGGCCCTCGCGCAGAATCCGTCACTTCCCAAACCTCCCGACGCGCCCAAGCATCTCGTCACGGACGAATATCAGGGCGTCAAAGTCGCGGACGACTACCGCTGGCTCGAGAATTGGGATGATCCTGCGGTCAAGCAGTGGAGCGCCGCCGAGAATGCGCGCACCCGCGAATATCTCGATCATCTGCCCGCTCGCCCTGCCATCCGGGCCCGCGTCGCACAACTGATCGCTGCCAGTTCGGCCAGCTACTACGATCTGCAGTTTCGCGCCGGGATGCTGTTCGCAATCAAATTCGAGCCTCCGAAGCAACAACCCATGCTCGTGGTCATGCGCTCCTCCGACGATCCCGCCAGCGCCAAGGTTATCTTCGATCCCAACGCTGCCAGCGCGAAGGGATCCCTTGCGATGGATTTCTACGTGCCCTCTTTCGGCGGCAAGTACGTTGCTGCCGCGCTCTCCGAAAACGGCTCGGAAGACGCTTCGGCGCACATCTTCGAAGTCGCCACGGGCAAAGAACTTTCCGACATCGTTCCCCGCGTGAACTTCGCCACCGCGGGTGGAAGCATCGCATGGAAGGCCGACAGTTCCGGCTTCTACTACACCCGCTACCCGCAAGGCAACGAGCGCCCGCCCGAGGATGCCAACTTCTACCAGCAAGTCTACTTTCACAAGCTCCGTACCGATCCCAAACAGGACACTTACGCCATCGGGAAGGACTTCCCTCGCATCGCCGAAATTCAACTTCACACTAGCGACGACGGACGCTGGCTGCTCGCCTCTGTCGCCAATGGAGATGGCGGCCAGTTCGCCTACTACCTCATGGATTTGGACGGGCGCTGGACTCAGATCACTCACTTCGAGGATGCCATCGTTTCCGTGAAGTTCGGAATGGATCAGGCTCTGTACCTGCTTTCCCGCAAGGACGCGCCGCGCGGAAAGATTCTCCGGCTATCGCTGGCACAGCTCGATCTGGCGCAAGCCAAGGTTGTGGTTCCACAAAGCTCAGGTTCGGGCCCCGACGAAAGCGGCCGCGCCTCCATCGAAAACTTCGTCCCCACCTGGGGACATCTCTACGTGGTCGACATCATAGGCGGCCCGTCGCGCGTGCGCGTCTTCGACAATCAGGGCAAAGCGCTGCCCGCGCCGCCTCTGCCGCCGGTTTCGGCGGTCTACGGTGGCGTTTCCATCGGTGGCGGCGATGTACTCTTCTACACGTCGACGTATCTCGATCCGCCTGCCTGGTACCGCATTGACGCCAGCACTGGACAAGCAGTCCGCACTGCCTTGTTCGAAACTTCACCGATCAAGTTCGAGGACGCGGAAGTGGTCCGCGACTTCGCCACCTCAAAAGACGGTACGCGCGTTCCCCTCAATATCCTCCGGCTCAAAGGAACCAAACTTGACGGTACGCATCCCGCGCTTCTTACCGGCTACGGCGGCTACGGCATCAGTACAAAACCGTTCTTTGAGGGACTGTTCGCGCGGCTTTGGCTCGACCAGGGCGGCGTCTTGGTGGAAACCAATCTGCGCGGCGGGGCTGAATACGGTGAAGAATGGCATACCGCCGGAAACCTCACTCACAAGCAGAATGTCTTCGACGACTTCATCGCCTGCGCGCAATACCTGATCGATCAGAAATACACCTCCCCCGCTCACCTCGCGATCATCGGCGGCAGCAACGGTGGCTTGCTGATGGGCGCCGCCTTCACGCAGCGTCCCGACTTGTTTCGCGCCGTGGTTTCGTTCGTGGGGATCTACGACATGCTGCGCGTCGAACTCGATCCCAACGGCGCCTTCAACGTCACCGAATTCGGCACAGTGAAAGATCCCGACCAGTTCAAGGCGCTCTATGATTACTCGCCCTATCATCACGTGAAAGATGGCATGGCCTATCCCGCGATTCTGATGCCCACGGGAGAAAACGACCATCGCGTCAATCCGATGGAATCGCGCAAGATGATCGCACGCCTGCAGGCGGCGGACAGTTCCGGCCATCCCATTCTGCTGCGTACGTCATCGAGCGCCGGCCACGGGATCGGCACCGCTCTCGACGAGCGGATCGAAGAGGACGCCGACGTCTTCAGCTTTTTGTTCGACCAGTTGGGGATTGAATACACGGGCGCGGGGAAGTGACACGGAAACTTATGGATCCGATACATCCAACAAAGATCTGCTAAACCGTACCTGTGTTACTTCTTCGCGCCCACCGCGCCCAAGCATTTTCCGTACAACTCGAGCAGGTGAGCGGCGTAATCTTCCGGCTTGGCGGCGGAGCCGGTGCCTTGAAACCCTACGCCCGACGAGGTAGTTCGGCCATACCCCGTGGTCATGGCGATGAACTTCATCAGATCGAGAGCAATGTCTTCGTTGCGGCGCGCGTGGCCCGAGCCTGTGGCCGGAGCTTCTTCCATGAGTCCTTCTCCTGTTCCAGAAAGAATGGGTATTCCTTCGTCTTCGTCTTCGAAATCCTGCATGACGCGAAATAACTCCGCCAGCGATGATAGCAGGGTCGGTCGCGCGGTGTCCGGCTGGTGTTAGGTGTTAGATGTTAGGTCTTCGGTCCTGAAATCTCAGATGCGAAATCGTGATGGGCTAATTGTCCTAAGACCTCAGACCTAACACCAGGACTTTTAGCTAGTTGCGCCGCGCGTCTGGCGCAGACGAACCATCAGCCACACCGACCCGAGGAAGAGAAACGGCGAAGAATAGAATCCCGGCGCCGGACGCGGAAACGTCACCGATGCCACCGTGTGGCCCAGAATCGTTCCGATGGTGTGTCCCGTCGCGTTGAAAAACTGAATCGCAGCATAAAGCCAGGCCAGCGGCCGCATCCAACGCACGCCGCGGGATGGGAGCGGAGTGGGCAAAGCATAGTGCGACTGCGAGAATCAGGCCCACCAGCCATTCGCGAAACTCAAACGTCGGCATGGGAAACCATTCCCAGCGCGCACGCATGGCGGTCACGGTGGGATTGTAAACAGTAAGAAATCCGGTGGTGGCCTCGTCGAAGACGTGCAGCGCGAAGGCGACGGTCAAAGCAAACCAGGCGCGGCCAAAACTCGTCGCCGCGTGGGATCGTTCGAACTCCATGGCGCACGCCTCCAGCGCCAATTGTCAACCGCCAGAGCCAAAACGGCAATCAAGAACCATGACGCCCCGGCGTTGGGCGTCCCATGTCCGAGGTCTGAGGTCCGAGGTCTCAGGTCTTCTGCTTCGCTACCTCGCTCATCAATCCCATCAAATTCCCTTCCGTGTCATGGAAAAACGTCATCCACAAATCATGATCGGGCATTCTCGCGATCAGATGCGGCTCGTCTTCAAACTTCACTCCGTTGTCTTTCATCCTCGAGTGCGCAGCCTGAATGTCGGGCACGGCAAAATACAGAATCGAACTGGCGTGGTCGAACTCCGGTTTCTCCGGACGGTCGAGCATCAACCGCACGCCACCGCAGTCGAAAAAGGCGAGGCCTGGGGGCGCTTTGAAGAGAAGCTTCAGTCCAAGAACGTTTTCATAAAAGGCGGCGGCCCGCTCCACGTCGTGGGCCCGGACCTGGATCTGTCCGACGCGCGAAATTCCGATGCCCGTCGCAGCGACATTCATATCTTGACCTCCACGATCAGATTAGTTAGCATAGCTAACTATATTTTATTGACCTCGTCAAGCGAAAAATGCAGGCGAGCGGGAGATCGAGTGCCCGAGCCAGAATCCTCTCCACAACCCGATGTGCTCGCGGTCGCCGACCGACTGCACTCCGCTGCCATCCACCTGCTGCGTCGCGTGCGCAAGCAGGATGCGGCCACCGGCGAAGGGCCGGCTCGTCTCTCGGCGCTCTCCGTGCTGGTTTTCGGCGGGCCCAGAACTCTGGGCGAACTCGCCGCCGCCGAGCAAGTGAAGCCGCCCACGATGAGCCGCATAGTGACCGGCCTGGCCCGTAGCCGCCTGATCGAAACTACTACCGATCCGCAGGACGCCCGGCGGATGCGCATTCGGGCAACCAACAAAGGCATCCGCCTGCTTCAGAAAGGACGCCAGTTGCGCATCGCATACCTGGCCTCCCACCTGGATGCGCTGCCCCCGGAAGATCTGGCCAAGCTCGGCGAAGCGGTGGAGATCCTCAGAAGGTTGCTTGAGACCTGGCTCTAATTTAACGTTAGTGATGGTGAGCGGGATCGAAAACTTCCTGTTCTGCTTCTGGTTCGCTCCGTTGGCGATGGCAATTTTTCTCGACCCGGACACCGAAGCCGGAAAGCTCGACTCCCTGGTCGCGCTCGACTTCGTGCAGGCCGTCCTGGTGTGCGTCGCCGGACGCGTGGTTTCCTGAACCGCAGGCTGTTCGTCGGCGTTCAGGAGCGCCCAGCTCTTTGCACTATAGGCGAGATGGTGCTACGGCTGTTTCTGGAAGTCGAAGGTCGTTGTGCTGTTAGCATCTTTGTTCTCGAAAACAACGTGAATCGACTGTCCGCCGGGGGCGACTGACATATGCGAAATGCTCACAATTTTCCCATTGCGTTTATGGGTCAGTTCCACAGTGTTCGGGTTCAGCAGCTTGGCCGAGACCATCGTATGGCCGGGGTCATCTTCGACGGGATAATAGTTACCGTCGAATTTTGCATCGAACCTTTCACCAAGAGGCGTATCTCCACTAAACTCATCCGCCGTGCATTTGTATTTAATTAACGAGCCATTATTGGAACGATTGCTTTTGCAGGCTCGCCATGAACCGGAAATTGCGTGAGAGCCAGCAGGCCCGTTATCGATGCGTCGATTGACAGTCTCAATCGTGACAGTGTCCGCCTCCGTCGTATCCTTCACCATTTGCGTCAGCGTACTTCCGTCAGGGGAAATCGCATCTACTTCAGTGAGCATTGTTTTCCCAGCTTTTTTGGCGATGATTTCAACTGTATGTGCATCCACCATTTGCACGTTCACTGTGTCCCAATAATCCGCCGCCGCAACCTTGTGGTCGTACCCGTCGGCCTCGATTTCCATGTTCACTATGCAACCGGAGCAGCGAAACATGCCTTTGTTAAGTGAATACTCTGCTGGCTTATTCGGAAGCTGAGCGGTGTCTTGGTTGAGCACCCAAGTGCCGTCGAAAGGACTCTGGCCAAATAACGCTACAGGCGTCAAAAGCAACAGAACGATGAGCGTTTTCATACGGCCTCGGGGGTACAACGAGCCACATCGCATCGCAATCATGCGTCAATCAACCAACACCTTCGCTTCACGACGCACGTGCACGAAGCCGAGCAGCAACGAATGAGTCGAGGTTGCTTCCGTCAATCAGGAACCAACGGCCGATTGTACAGGCTACTTTTGTTCGGACCCGGGAAAAAACGGGGTACCAGCCTTTGGCTATCGGACTGTTACTGAGCACAGGGGCCCCAAACCACGTTGGGCGGGCAACCTTAACTCTCTGTTTCGTCAACGAACTTTAGGCGGATAAGTGTGCTGTGTAGCTCAGACGGATGGCATGTGAAGTGCTACCGTCGAGGTTAGTTGCGGCGGAATTGGCAACTGCGGAGGCCGGAAAGTGGCTTGCCGCCGGGGAAAGTGCAGTTATGGTGAAACGAATTGCACCTGTCCGGCTAGTTGGTTTCTGCTTGTTAGTGGCTGGTGGAGCGCTATGTCAGAGCGGACGTCCTACGGCTGTTCGGCTTCAGGGGGTGCAATTTGAGGACACTAAGCTGCGCCCGCCGAGAGCACTACCCGATGCTCCGTCGCAAGTGGTTCTAACCCAAACAGATAGGTTTCAAAGGGTCGGCGAGGAAGCGCGCCTGCGTTCGACCGTTGGCATGGTAGGGATGAACGCGGGCGTGGTGCACGAAACACACGCGGGAATTGCCCTTCCCGAGGCGCCGAGCGCAACCATGCTCTACCAAGCGGTTCCGGAGAAAAAACGGGCCGACGCGTTTTTTAGTAAGTACTTGGATGCATCGCACAAGCAGAATTCGCGCTATCAGCTCTCGTCCAGCGACAAGGTAATGGGGCGGGCCACGGACGCCGCATCGAGAATTTTTGTGACGCGGGACGAGTCTGGAAAGCGACGCCTGAACACTCCGTATTTCCTGCGAGTGCTGACTTCGGTCGCCGCCGACAGTGCCTCTCGCCGCTATCGGGCGCGCTCTGGTGCAGCGCCACTGAGCGATTTCGGTTCCACAGTCGGGAACGACGCGGGAATGAACCTCTTACATGAGTTTGGACCTGGCATTCGGCAAAAAGTGGCGAACCACATGCCGGAATTCGCGGCCCGAATCGCAGAGCGTATCTCCCGCCACCAGAACCCGAGATAAGCCGGCTCCCTTCTCCCGGTGCTCTATCGTTTCCTTACAAAGCTCTGCACTAGGGCTCCGCCCGATACCACGCTGGCATTGCGAAGCGTAGATTAGTTAGGAGGTGAAATCGATGCTTCCGAAATCCACGCCTCGAAAATCAATGCTCCCGCAACGTCCCTCGGAGCGGGGCCTTCTCCACCGCTGGGTGTTTCATCTTGCTTTCGTGTGGGTCTGCGCCGCAATTGCTCTCGTCCTGCTATTGGGCAATCTCGCTTTTGCCCAGAGCCAAAACTCCCAGCCTCACAATAAGGCCACTGGCGGGGGAGCCGTGGCTCGGGGAAAATATATCGTCGAAGGCGTGGCCAGGTGCGGACAGTGTCACTCGCCGCGCGACAGTGATGGAAATCCGGACCGGGCGCATTGGTTGCAAGGCGCGCCCGTTCCCTGGGTACCGGCGAAGCCCGATTCAAACTGGCCGATCAACGCGCCGCGAATTGGCGGCACTCCCCTGCCCGCCAGCGATGCGGACATGATGAAGCTGCTGACGACCGGCATCTGGACCAACGGCAATCATCTTCGCCCTCCAATGCCTCAGTTCCGCATGGATCGCGAGGATGCCGAAGCGGTCGTTGCCTATTTGAAGTCGTTGACCGCGCAACAGTAACCGCCGACAGGACTGTTTGGGCAGACTTCTGTCCTGTCGGTGGTCCTCTTTATTGCTGATGCGATTTCATTTTTGCGAATCTGGCAGGTAGAAAATTCTTCCAGCTCAGCGTGATTGCGACCGTTCGCGGCGGCCCGACAATTGCGTCTCTTGAATCTGGGTGAACTTTGCTGGATGGAAGGTGTGGGCGCGCACACACACCGTGGGGCGCTCAGTCCGTCGCTAAGCTCTGCAAGCCGATCTGCCCTTCTCGTGGTGTCCCTGGCTCTCCCACCCAAATGATCAGGAATTGTGCATCGCAGCCGTCTGACTGTAAATTCACAACTTCGCCGGGCTTGAGTTGGATTGCGACGCCACCGATCCGTGCGCCGCGATGACTGACATCGATTAAGTGAGTTGACTGGGGCGAGGACTCCGGGTGGTCGTTGGTCTGATCATCGTGGGCCTGATCATCATGGGCCCGCACTTGAACCGGCGCCGACACGGCTAACCTTGGTTCGCGACGCTGATAAGCGATAGGTTCGGTCAGATTCAGTTCCGACGCCTCGCCGGGAGTGACTGCCAACTGGTGCTTTTCGAGTTCAACAAGAAACTGCGCTTTGTTGAGCGCGGCTCCGGTACGGAACAATTCCAGGAGCGGATCGGGTTCTGCGTCGTTCTGCAGCGATGGTGTGGTAGCTTCCGACGACTGGGTGGCATCGTGGTCCCAATCGATTCCTTCCGGCTCAACCAGCACTTCGGAAACAGTGTCCGGACTTGCCGTCATTTGCTGGATTAGGTCTTGCAGTCGCTGCCGGTGCTCAGGCTTCGAGGTCAGGAACTCGATTCCCATACCGAGTTCGGGATCCATGAGCTGCACTCTTCCCTGCGTCTTGACGGAGCAATCGGCGGCTCGGAGTAGCAGTTCGACGCGGGTCTGGGGAGGAAAGGGCGACTGGGTGCGCAAGAAGCATCCACCAGAACTGAGCCCCATCAGAGTGCAGCGGATGGGCGGATCATGCTTCTCGCCGGATTGCAAACGCAACCATTCTTTCAGGCTTTGAAGCGAGGCCTCAGCAAGCGCGGCAAACTGGATGCCGGCATGATGGCGCGAATCTTGCCAGGCAATCGTTCCCGTGGCTTCGATGACGGTCGTGGTGTCCGGCAGCGCAAAGCTGAATGCGATGGGGCCGCTTCTCTTGCCAGGCGCTCCCGCAAATCGGACCGCCATTCCGCCTTCACTCAAGCTGGAGATCAAGACCTGCTCGCCGTCTCCGTTATGGAATCGGAAATAAGCGGCAATCTTCACTTGCAGCCGCACACACCGCCGGCGCTCTCGTTTCATGAGAGCCCGGGCCGCTCGAAAACTCGACTTCGCCTTTTCGGTCGAGATCGGCTTGAAGACAACGAAGTTCGCCCCCAACTTAAAGGCAGCCTGCAGGTTGGTGCGAGCTTCGATAATCGCGATGGCCATCGACTTACTGTTATGTTTCCCGGAACGCACGCTTTTCAGCAGCTCGAAGCTGCCCTCGTCTTTGCAGTCAATGATGACGGCCCCGAAGGAGCGCTGGGCTAATTCTTTTGCAGCAATCCTGTGGTCCGCGCAGTGCTCAACGTCAATTTCTAATTCGCCCAAGACACTGCGAAGCACGCGCAGAGCGCGGTCGTCCGAGCAGATTAACAATGACGTTAAATTCATGACACTCTAATGATAGGGAAAAGGTAACCACATCTAAAGGTTACGGCGGTAACGCTGATTTGGGGTTCTCGAGCTACCGGTGGGACACACGAACAGCGTTGGCAAAATTTCTCGGCTTCCCTGGGTGTTCTCGCCTCAGCCCGTGCTGTCAGCTGGTTGCGACAGCTGCCGCGGTCTCACCTTCCGCGTGATGCAAAAGGAAAAAACACACGTGAACGAAATAGCGATAAATGGCGGAACTCTTTGTTCTGCTACAAGAGGTTGAGTTCGTAGCCCATAGGAATGACGATGTTCGTGGCACCTGCAAACCGCTGTGTGCGCTGGATTGCCGTAGGCCCTTGCGCGCTCACCTTGGCGAGGAGTTCGACGTAGTCCTCGAACCGCTGTTCCGTGTGAAACCTCTCGCGGCCGCGTAAGCCGAAACGCTCCATGGCTTGCGTGCTGCTGCGGACCTGGTCCTCTTCCGCACCGTAGAAGATCCACTCTGAGTCGGGCGAATGGTCGAGGACGACGATGTCGCGTGCCAGATTCTTGGCATGGGTCAGCGCCTTTTGGGGATCGGCCATCTCGTGCAGACAAAACTCGAAATAGACCACATCGCCTGACCGTGCGACATCCTCGAACTTGCTGCCAACCACCTCCACGGAATCCTGTATGCCCTTTGCGGCAATGTTCGCCGCTAATTCCCCGAGGGCCACGACATCCTGATCAATGGCGATCAGCTTCTTCGTTCCAGCGGAGGGGTCGAGCAGTTGCCTCCCTCCCGCCCCGACGAAGAGCACGACCTTATTCGTGAAGTCGTAGAACTGGAGAAGGTTCTTGCTGAGCTGTGCGTAGTCGGTGGCCAACGGTGAATCCTTTCCCGGAATGCCCGATCGAACTGTGTCATATCTAGGGTCGTAGAGGACAGCTCGCAATGAGGATCCTGACATACAAGCCGGATTCCATCAGATAACCGTCGAAATATTGCGATTGCACTTACTGAAGAGGTCGTGAGTGCCAGGTCTTGATCTCAAGAGGACCTTCCTGACTTCTCTGCGATGATAATGGGCGGCGGGGTTTAACGTAAAATGAAGAGAATGTTTTCGTGGCTGGTCTTCCTGTTTGTTTTGACTGCCGGCCGTCCGTTTTTGACGGGACAGACTTCCCATCAGCCTTCAGCGAACCCTCCGCAGGAATACACCTTTGCGATCGTTCGAGTCTTTCCCCATGACACCACCGCGTATACCCAAGGTCTCGCGTATCGCGACGGCTTCCTGTATGAAGGTACAGGTCTTACGGGCCGATCATCGCTTCGCAAGGTGCGCCTGGAAACTGGCGAGGTGATTCAGCGCGTCGACCTGGGGGATGAGTTCTTTGGCGAAGGAATCACCCTGGTCAAGGACAAAGTGCTCCAGCTTACATGGAAATCTGGAATCGGCTTTGTGTACGAACTGAACGACTTCCACTTGTTGCGGCGTTTTTCCTACTCAGGAGAAGGGTGGGGACTCGCGACCAATGGCCGCGAACTCTTTATGAGTGACGGAACATCGGAGATTCGTGTGCTAGACGCCGAAACTTTTCAGGAAAAGCGCCGCATGAGGGTCCACGATGGATCGACTCCGATCGATCAACTGAACGAACTCGAGTTCGTGGAAGGACAAATTTTCGCCAACGTGTGGCACAGTAATCGCGTTGCCCGGATTTCTCCGCAGACCGGCGAGGTAGTCGGGTGGATCGACCTCACAGGACTTCTGAGCCCAGTCTATCGTCTCGAACCGGAAGCCGTGCTCAACGGGATCGCATACGATCCAATTGGAAAGCGCCTGTTTGTCACTGGAAAACTGTGGCCAAACGTCTTCGAGATCAGGCTCTCTCTCAAAGCTCGCAGGCAGTAGATCAAGGCACGCCCTTCCCCGGAGGACCTTTGAGTTACTCTCCGCGGCGCGATTCAGAGGCGAGTGCGGCGGCTTTACGGGCATGGAAACAGATGGGTGTAGAATGCCGCCTTGCGTCCCAGGAGGAATCCCTCATGCCCGGCCAGATACGCATCACATTCAAGAATTTTACTTCTCCACCCGACCCGTCACAGGGTCAGAAGGTCGTCATTCCGCGGCAGAAGCAGAATGTGCTCGGCGAGGAAACCTTGCTGCGAGAGACGCTGAAGGGGATTACCACGATCTCGCCGCGGCGCAGGGGAACGAGCACATTCGATGACCTGTTGAATGTCGCGACTCCGCCCACCGCATCAATGAGCCTGGCGGGGTCGATACCGGGCACGATGATCCGACGGCCGCTGGACTTTACTGTTACGTTCGGCCCTTCGGCGTCCGCCGGAGCCGGAACAGCGCTCGGGGCAAGCGGCGGGATTTATTTCTGGAACAAGAAGCCGGACGGAGAAGTTGGACTATTCGGAACCATGTCGATCGGGGTTGTGTCGAACCTGGGATTTTCGGTGGGCGATGCAGTGACCTATTTGTTCGGCCCAGCCCCGACGGTGCTGGCGGGAGATGCCATTGTGGTGTCGGTGGATGTCGGCATCGATGTTGCAACGGTCAGCGGACTGCTGGTCATCAATGCGCCCCCGGGCACTCTCTGGCCGCCCGCCCTTACGGGGCCTTGGACGCCAGAGATCATTGGAGTAGGGTTCGCCCTCTCGGTTGGACTGAGCTCTCTGCCAGTGGATGTGTCGGTCATGCCCGGCCGCACATGGATCAAGCCTTTCTGAGGGAATACCTATCGATTAAGGATTTCAAACCGATCCGGACCGTATTTGACTCAACCTGTTCGCGGAGGTCTGGTTCGTCAGGGTCATGCTAGGTTGGAGCGCGCGATAACTCGCGATTCCCTTGTTCGTTTTTCGTAACAATTTTCCTGCCGCGCGTGATTGGGCCTACGTTCGGGTCTAACATTCGCCCAACTTCTTCCCCTCAGTGAATCCCGTTCGCGACGCCATGGATGCGAACGGCGTGACCTTTTCGCATTGATGCAAATTCTGAGCGAATTCTGAAATCTCACCGAAGGAGAGTGCTATGGCTGTAAGAAAACTGGACCGTGCAGTGGTTGACGCGCGAGCGGGCGTCACCATGAAATCAGACCCGACGCGGATCGACCCCCGCAAACTCAAGCTGGGCAAGGCTGTGGCCCGACACGATCCGCGCACCCTGCTGCTCGCTTCTTATGTCACACCGTCACTGCCTACGCCGCCGGCGAGTTTCGATCTCACGTCGAAAGTGGGGTCCTCGTGGGGCATGATGGACAACGATCAGATTGGCGACTGCACCTGCGCGGCTGCGGGGCACCTGATCATGGAATGGACGGCGAATGCGGCGAAGAAAATGGTTACGCCCACTGACAAGCAGATCGTGGCCGCGTATTCGGCCATCACTGGCTACAATCCCGTGACTGGGGCGAATGACAATGGCGCGAATGAGATCGACGTGCTGAATTACTGGCGGCAAAGTGGCATCGCCGGGCACAAGATCGGCGCGTATGTCGCACTCGAACCCGCCAACCACAATCACATTATGGATTCGGTTTACCTCTTTGAAGGCTGCTACATCGGGCTGCAGTTGCCGATCAGCGCGCAAGCCCAAGTGCAGAACCATCAGCCCTGGTCGGTGCCTCCCGGAGGTCCGACGGGGGACGGCAAGCCAGGTTCATGGGGAGGACACGCCGTCCCGGTGGTTGCCTACGACGCGCGCGGTGTCACGGTCGTGACTTGGGGAGCGTTGCAAGTGATGACTTGGTCTTTCTGGGAAGCGTACTGCGACGAAGCCTATGGGATTCTGAGCAATGACTATCTGACGGGAAAAAAGACCACGCCGGAGGGCTTCAGCCTGCAGCAGTTGCAGGCAGATCTGGCGGACTTGAAGTAAGGCTCAAGGCGGGCCGCACCCTGCGACTCCGCCAGTTACACGACCAGATCATGATGCTGCGCGGCGCGGCGTTTAACGGGCTGATCGGATTCTCGCTGTCCGTGTTCGCATGGGGCGCTACACTTAGGCACGAGAAACATGGCTCATGGCTGCGCCTGGCACTCGTACCCGTGCCCGTGCTTTACTTTGTCGTGGCATTCGTCGCCACGGTTCACCATTTTAAGAACGCGTGCCCTCCGATCCGCCGTACATGGAGTTCAGGTTGACCCTCCTGGGACTGGTCGGGGCATGGTTGATCTGGAGGCGCGAGTCGCCGCCGAAGCCGGAAGAAACTCGGGCGAAGGAAACAGGCTCCGCAAAAGAAACAGGAACGAAATGCTACTGGCAGAAAGAGCACGGGGCACGACTGGTCGTGCTTTCCACGATTCTCACCATCGCTGCGGTTCTGGGATGGTGGTCGACGGAAGTGCTCCGCGGCGAGCAGGTTATCTACTCTTACGACTCGAGTGCGGCGCAAAAGTAAACCTTCTACAGATCAGGAACTCGCTAGGCTTCTAATCCCACGTAACAGACGCGGCCGACAAGGTAGTCGGCGGCGGTCTTGCCTGCTTCCATGACTATGACTTCGATGGGAGCGGCCTGATTGTGGGGTCGCAGAATCAAATGATTTCCCGCGACTTCGACGTATCTCACCGCGCAAGTATCGTTTTTCAGAACAGCGTACATATTGAATTCGCCTTTGCGATACGGCTTAAGTGAGTTGTAATGACGGTCAATCAAAAGCGTTGCCCCGGGCATGAGCCGTGGATACATACTCATGGCGTCCCTGGCATCGACCTTGATGAGCACGAAACGCTGCCAGTTGGAGCGATCGCCTTCGGTTTCGGCCTTCAGCTTGCGCAGGAAAGTTTTTTTGAATTTGAGAATTTCTTTGACATGCATGCTGGTAATAAGCGGCTGGGTGGCAGCGGTGGAGGCATCGGTGAGCAGAACATTTTCAAATTCGTCGCCGCTGGGAGGCAGAATGGAGGCCCGTTTGTTGACTTCGGACGGATCGAGCAGATCGAGCACGGAAAGATGCTGCACGGCCAGCACCTTGTCCATGCCTTCGAGGCTCAGGCCGCGTTTTCGGTTCAGGAAGTTGGAGATGTGGGCCTGCTTGAATTCGGTCTGCTGGGCGAGCCGGAGGCCGGTCAGTTCGCCCGCTTCGATGCGCTCCCACAGGATCTTGCGAAGATTATCTTGCAGGATTTTGAACTTCATGGCCCGGAGTATAGCACTGGCTTATAGCCTGGCGCTAAGTCCGAAAGATTTGCACAGGCTGCATAGGTATATCCAACCTTGACTGAGAAAATTCACAGTTATAGGATCGCCGCATCCTAGAGGCCCATATGCTCTATGGTAGAAAGCAATGACGAGTCACCCGGATAACTCAAACGAGGAGAAGAACTTCGGCGAATTTCGCAGAAAGGTAAAGTCGGCCGAGGTGTTATCGGCATCCATGGAGCATCTGCTGATGTCGCTGCACTTCACGGGACGAGTGAGCGTGGTGATGCAAAACGGACGCGTGCTCAAGTCGGGCTACGAGGAAGGCTACTTCCATCAACGGCATGGTGGAGGCGGAGACGACGAGAGCGCACAAAAACTTTAGAAGTGGAGGGGGATGGCGCGAAGTTAGAAATACTGAGAGATGCGCACATTTTCATAGAGGCCAACAAAACTAAATAGCTTAAGCAGGTCATCGTAAGAAAAACGAGCCCTGCGTTCGGTTCCTGCCATTGGCGGGGATCGGCGCAGGGCTTTCTTGTTTTGAGCTGCGGGGCGTTCGGTTTCCGATGCCCCATGATTCGCGGGAAGCACGCATGGCGCAGGCGGGCATAAATTCTGAAATCAAAATTTGGAGGAGTGATGAGAAGCAATCATAAAAACAAAGACAAGAGCGAAGTTGGAATGGAATTGAAGTATTGCGAGCACTGCGGAGGCCTATGGGTGCGGGAGCGCGGCGCAGGAGTCTATTGCGAGAACTGCCAAGCCAAAGTAGCGGACTTGCCCAAACCGACGAAGAAGGGGAGGAACCCTGTCTTGCCGGTTGGTGCACACACAGCGGTCGAAGACTACGAGTTCGAAGTCAACGTAGAAGACATAAGCGACCTTGACGCGGCGGGAGGTTTGGCATGAGCAATGTGATTGCATGGATGGCGGCCGAGGCGGAGCGTCCGGAAATTGGGGTGAGCGCTGGCTTTCCACGGCGGACGCGACATAGGGACGAGCAACCACCAACGCAACATTTGCCCGCGCACCGCTTACCCGCACATCAGATTCCAGCGGCGCCGACGCCGGAAACAGTGGAATCGAGTTCGTTTGAGCAGCGGCAGCGGGCGGCCGAGGATCGGGAACGGGAACGGCGAACCTACCGGGGAAGAACGGTCGCGATGTTGCGGCGCTATATGCGTTACTCGATCGAAACCGGGCGGTTGCCTTCGTTGCTGGGGCGGGAGTTCTTTCGGGCGAAGGTGACTTCGTACACTGTGGCCACGTTTGAAGACCGCGTCATTTTCGTGCATGACATGGAGAAGTGTCTGGAGCGGCTGGATGAATTTTCGCGGCAGTTGATCGCGCGGCACATCCTGCAGGAGCATGATCAGGCGGCAACCGGCAAGCTGCTGCATTGCACGGAGAGGACGGTACGGACCTATATTCCCGTCGTGTTGGACCTGTTGGTTGAGATTCTTCTCGATGTGGGACTGATGAAACGACTCGAATCGGATCAAAGAAATTCTTGTCAAGAGGGGGAGAACGATCAAATCCTTTCAAGTGGTTGTGAAGATGGGAAATATAAAGTTTGAAATTTTTCCGGTTTACCCTTAGCAATTTGATATTCTTGGAATAGAGAGTAAGAAAAAAAGAAAAGTTCTTGTGGAGGGCGCGTCTTCAGGGCGCGCCCTCTGCTTTTGGGACAGGTTAAAGAATCCAAAGGAATCCGGGTGTTGGCAATGATCAAGAAAAAGGCGAAGGCCAAGGCGGCGACAAAAAAAGCGGCAACGAAGAAGAAGGGGGCGCCGAAGAGCAAGAAGGAGATCAATCCCGCGGAAGTGCGGAAGGAGATCGCCGAGATGGTCGGATCGGAGGCCACGAGCATGGCCCAGGCGGTGATTGGCGAAGGCAAGAAGGGACAACTGGCCACGGTGAAGTATTTGTTCGAAGTCGCGGAGATCTATCCGCCGTCAACGGATGGAAATCAGGCAACAAAGGACGAAGAGTGCCTGGCGAAAACTTTGCTGGACCGATTGAACATTCCGGATAAGCCAATCGCGCTGGATGAAGAGGAGGAGCCGATGAAAAGGGCGAACCCATCGAGTGGCACGACCACGGGAAAAACCGCGGGCGAGAAGGAATCGAACGAGCAGCAGGGTGAGCACGAAGGTTCTGAGTCACAGGCGGGGATGGATGGAGAGCAGAGCAAGGACGTCTCTGCGCTGGTGTGAACGATACCGTAGAATGAGGCGGAGCGGTGCGACGAGAATTAGCGGTGGCGGTCTGGGTGGGGCCGAAGACGAAAATCCCCACCCTTCGCAAAGAACGCGAAGGACGGGGCACCCGAGCGAAAATCCCCACCCTGTCGCGAAAAGCGCGACAAGGGTGGGGCACCCAGAAAAAGTCATATAGGACAGGGATGGATATCACATGGTTGACCGACCGGATCGCGGTCGGAGGTGGAATTTGGACGTCGGACAACATGGCAAAGGTGGCGAAGGCGGGCATCACGCATATCATCGACATGCAGATTGAGTTCGATGACAGGCCGCTGGGAGTGGCACACGGCATCGAGGTGCTGTGGAATCCGACCGATGATGATTTTGAGGCGAAGCCGGCTGAGCTGTTTCGGCGAGGGGTAGATTTTGCAAAGGCGGCGTTGGAAGCAAGGGAGGCGAAGTTATTCATTCATTGTGCGGCGGGAGTGCACCGGGCACCGATGATGGCGCTGGCAGTTTTGGGCTCGATGGGATGGAGCCTGGAGGACGCGATAGAGTTGATTGAGGGGCGGCGTCCGGTGGCGGATTTTGCGGACGTGTATGTGCGGAGCGTGGAGGAGTTTTTGGGGGAGTGAGTATTTTCGGACGTTCCTATTTCCGAGTGAAAGTATGCTACCTGCGGGAAACAGCAGGTCCCTCCACTCCGCTTGCCCTTCCTTGCCGGAAGGACGAGCTCCGGTCGGGGTGACAGGGTCCGGGGTTGTTTGAGGTCTCATTGTTGGTCGTTTGATGAGAGATGGGTTTTGAGAGCGGAGTCTGAGCGGGCTCCCATTTCTTTTTGAAGAAGTTGTGATGAGCCCGAAGAAGAGGCAGCGGACAGGAGTGTCCGCTCCACAGCGGGATTGGATGGAGGAGACGATGTTTGACGCGGGCCGCCGCCCTAGCGGGCGGCTTTTTCATTGGTTGGTGGCGGTGATGATGATTGCCGGCTCTGGGCTGATGGCCGGAGGAGCGGCAGCTGTTCCCCAGAGTGGACCGGCGACTACCACGATCGCGGATACAGTTTATTTGGCGGACGGCAGCACCGCGCAGGGGAATCTGATCATCACGTGGCCGGCATTTTTGACCGCAAGCGGGACGGCGGTGGCTGGGGGCACGACGAATGTGGCGCTCGGCGCGAACGGCGCCCTAAGCGTGGCGCTGGTGCCGAATGCGGGCGCGACTCCCGCGGGCGTGTACTACACAGTGGTGTACCAGCTTGGACCGGGCGAAGTAAGAACTGAGTTTTGGGCAGTGCCGACGACATCCCCGGCGAATCTGGCGGGGGTGCGGACGACATCGGGTTCGGGCGTGGCGGGGCAGCCAGTTTCGATGCAGTATGTCAATTCCGAGCTGGCGACGAAGGCGAATGACAGTGTCGTGGTGCATTTGAACGGAGCGGAAACGATCAGCGGTAGCAAATCGGGCCCTGAGAAGAAGGATGCCGCGATGTCTTTTCTGGAGAGTGCGCTGGCGACCGTGGATGCGGTGGCGGCACGGGAGATTGTTGACCCGGACAAGTTCAAAGACGGAATTTCGAAAATCATCGACGGAACGGTGCAGTGCCTGAACGCGTCGACCTGGGCAAAGGGAACGCCTCAGGCTTCAGCTGTGAGCCCTCAGCCGTGAGGGGAAGCTGTTCCGGCTACTTGACGAGGCAAACCCGTTTGCCACAGAGGACGCATGGAAACACAGACTTGACATGAGTTCCCATTGGGTTGCCGGCTTATTTTTACTGATGCAGGGCTAGAACCCCAGCTCTCTATCCGACTTCTTCGCTCCAGGTTTCGAGCGTCTTTTTCACCAGCGCCATGAACTGGTCTGCGACGGCGCCGTCGATGAGGCGGTGATCGTAGCCGAGCGTCAGATGCACGACGGAGCGAATCGCAATCGAATCGCTTCCATCCTTGTCGGTGATCACCATCGGCTGCTTGGTGATTCCGCCGACGCCCATGATCGCAGAGTTCGGCTGGTTGATGATGGGGAGGCCAAAAACCGCGCCGAACTGGCCGGGATTGGTGACGGTGAAGGTGGAACCTTCGACGTCGTCGGGCTTGAGCTTCTTGGTGCGGGCGCGCTCGCCTAGATCGGAGATGCCGCGCTGCAGGCCGAGGAAGTTCAGGTCTCCCGCGTTCTTCAGGACCGGAACGATGAGGCCCCAGTCGAGAGCGACCGCGATGCCCATGTTGATCTGGCGATGATAGCGAATGTTATCGCCTTCAAGGGTGGCATTAAGGATGGGCCACTGCTGAAGGGCAATGACAGCGGCGCGCACGAAGAAGGGCATGAACGTGAGACGCGCACCGTGGCGCTGCTCAAATCCCGCTTTTTGCTTGTTGCGCAGGTTGACGATGCGGGTGAAGTCCACCTCGTACATGCAGTGGACGTGAGCGCTGGTGCGACGCGACTCGATCATTCGCTGGGCGATGATCTTGCGCATGTTCGTGATGGGGACGAGGTCGCCGGGATATGGCGCGGGCGCGGGCGGAGCGGTTGGGCGTGATGTGGTAGGCGCGGACGCGCTCGGAGGCGGCGCGCTAGGCGGCTGCGCCTGAGCGGGAGCGGCGCTAGGAGCCGACGACTGACTCTCGATGAAGGACAGGATGTCCTGCTTGGTAATGCGTCCACCGAGCCCGGTACCGGAAACCTGTGAAAGATTGACGCCGTGCTCGCGTGCGATCTTGCGGACGAGTGGGGAGGAGCGAGTTTCGTCTTCCTCTTCATGAGCAGCGGACGCGGAGGGGGCAACCGGCGCAGCAGCAGGAGCGGCCTTCTTTTCTTCGGCCTTTGCGGGCGCGGGCTTCTCCGCTGCAGGTGAGGATTTAGCGGGAGCGGGAGCGGCGGCTTCTCCATCAGCGGCGATGGTTCCGACGACCGTGTTCACGCCGACCGTCGTGCCTTCGGTGATCTTGATTTCCTGCAAAACGCCAGAGGCCGGCGCGGGGATCTCAGCGTCAACCTTATCGGTGGAGATCTCGAAAAGCGGCTCGTCGCGCTGAACTTTGTCGCCGGGCTTCTTCAACCACTTGGTAATCGTGCCCTCAACGATGGATTCGCCCATCTGGGGCATGATGATGTCAGTAGGCATGATTTCCTTCCACGCGCGGCCCACAGTTTGGCACAGAGGGCCGAAACGCAAACGAATATTATAGCGTTTGGCGAACCTTACGGGAGCGGTCGGCCAAGCGGCACCCCGCCTGATTTTCCACGGTTCCAGCCTACGGGTGCTCGTGATCGCGATCCTTCATTCCGTCTTTTTTCTCGACTCCAGGCTCGACACCAAAATTAGTCTTCCAATATTCCTGCACGGCTGGCGGGAGTTTATCGAGGTGGGAGAGCAGCATCGTGATCTTCCACATATCCGGCTCGCCGAGAGTCTTGTCCCAGGCGGGCATGCCGGTGTAACGCACGCCGGTGCGGATGGTGTAGAAAATGTGCCACTCGGGATCGTCGGGCGGGTCGGAGATGAGATTCGGAGGCGGCGGATAGAGCGAATTGGCCAGCGTTGAAGGCTTGCGGTCGAGGCCTCCGTGGCAGAGGGCGCAGTTCATGGTGTAGAGCTTCATGCCGTCTTCAAGATTCGGATCGGTGGGCGTCAGCGGGTTGGTGACGCGCGGAGCATGGCGCTCCATGGAGGCATCGACGGCTCCCATCGCCAAGCGGCGTTCCATGTGCGGAGGCTCGACGTTCGCGGCCGTCGGAAAGAAACCGAGCATCGCAAAGCCAAGGCCGCCGAGGATGAGTACCAGGAGCGTGACGACTACACCGAGGGTGAATTTTCCCATGAATCCTCCGGACGGGCTATTGTGGCAGATGGGCGGGGTGGGGCGCTAGTTGGGGTTGCGAGACGACCTCAGCGGCTGAAGCCGCACTGAGGGTGGCGCTTGCGGCTTGACTGAAAGTTATGCTCTTCTCCTTCAGACGTGCGAGTCGAGCTTCGCTCGACCGGACAGCCGAGGGCGGCTGTCCCCACATGATTCTTGCTGTGCTCACCTGGTTCTTGTGTCCTCGCCTGATTCTGCTTCGTTCAATACGCCTTTAGGCGGCGCGCTTCGCGGACTACATCTTCAACCTTGGGCAGATAGTGATGTTCCTGTGGCGGGGAAAAAGGGATTGCCGAGTCTAGCCCAGCGATACGGACGATGGGGCCGTCGAGATCATCGAACGCTTCTTCATTAATGATGGCGGCAATTTCGCCGGCCAAACCTCCCGTTCGCGAATGCTCGTGCAGGATGATCACTTTGTTGTTCTTCTTGACGGTGTGTGCGATGGCCGCGCGGTCGAGCGGCGAGACGGTGCGCAGGTCGAGGATTTCGAGATCGATTCCTTCTTTGCTTAGAATGTCAGCGGCCTCGAGCGCAGTGTGGACCATGGCAGCGTAAGTAATGATGCTGAGGTCGTGGCCTTCGCGTGCGAGGCGCGCCTTGCCAATGGGGACGACATAGTCTTCCGCCGGCACATCTTCCTTGATGCGGCGGTAAAGATATTTGTGCTCGAAGAAAATGCAGGGATTGTTATCGCGGATGGCGGCTTTGATCAGGCCCTTAGCGTCGTAGGGCGTGGCGGGGCAGATCACTTTTAAGCCAGGATTGTGGACGAACCACATCTCGGGATTCTGCGAGTGGAAGGGGCCGCCGTGGACGTATCCGCCGCTGGGTCCGCGGAGAACGAGCGGCGCGGGCGCGCCCCAGAGGTAATGTGTTTTCGCGACCATATTGGAGATCTGGTTGAAGGCGCAGCCGATGAAGTCCATGAACTGGAATTCGGCGACGGGACGCATGCCGGTGAGCGAGGCTCCGAAGGCCGCGCCCACAATGGCGGACTCAGCGATGGGCGTGTCGATGACACGCTCCGGGCCGAAGCGGTCGATGAATCCGTCGGTGACTTTGAAGGCGCCGCCGTAGACGCCGATGTCTTCCCCGAGGCAGAAGACGGTTGGGTCGCGGTCCATTTCTTCCCAGATTCCCTGGCGGATGGCTTCGAGGTAGGTGAGTTGCATAGATTCAGGTTTCAGAGTTTCAAGGTTTCAGAGTTTCGCCACGGATCTAAGCGGATTTCCGCGGATCGTTTTACTTCAAATGCACGGCTGCTTCGGTTTCTTTGTAACCGCCAGTTCCCTTTTTCACTTTCGGCATACTGTATTTTGGTTTGATGTCGTGGCAACCGTTCTCGCAGAACACACCGCCTTCGGCGGATTCGGGCGTCGGCATCGGGGAGTTCACCGCTATTTCTCGCTCTGCTTCGATTACTTCTTCTAGTTCTGAGATCAGCGCTTCATTTTCTTTCAGCGTCAGCCACTTTTTTTCTTTCACCAAATAATCTTCGAACCGTGCGATCGGATCGCGCTTCTTCCAGAAGTCGAACATCGCTTTCGGCACGTAGCTCGCCGCGTCGTGAATCGCGTGGCCCTTCATGCGCATCATTTTGGCCTCGATCAGGGTGGGGCCTTCGCCGCGGTGGGCGCGGTCGACGGCCTCGCGGGCGGCGTCGTAGACCTGGCAGGCATCGGTGCCGTCGACGATCACGCCGGGGATACCGTATCCGATGGCGCGTTCGGCAAGGTCTTTGCAGCGGTACTGCATTTCCGACGGCGTGGAGTACGCCCAGAGATTTGACTCCACGATTAATACCAGACCCAAATTTTGGACTGCGGCAAAGTTGATGCCTTCGTAAGTCACGCCGGTGGATTGACCGCCGTCGCCGATGTAGGTCAGGACGGCGAGGTTGCGTCCTTGCAGGCGCGCGCCGAGCGCGACGCCGGCCATGACGGGGATCAGATCGCCGAGCATGGAAATAGGTGAGACCATGTTGCGCTTTTCGATGTCGCCGAAGTGCGAGGTGCCGTCGCGGCCCTTGGTCGGCGAGTCAGCCTTGGCCATGTACTGCATCATGGTGTCGGAGGCGCCGAAACCGCGGACCAGCAGCGATCCCTGGTTCCGGATCATGGGCGCGAACCAGTCATCTTTGTCTAACGCGTAGGCAGAGGCGCAGGAGCAGGCTTCCTGCCCGAGTCCGAAGTAGACTCCGCCGACCACCTTGCCCTGCTTGTAGAGATTTTCGAGAGCGACTTCCATCTTACGGTTAAGCAGCATCCAGCGATAGATCTCGATGCATTGCTTCCTATCTAGATACTTGGAGTCGCGGATGGGCGAAACCGGCTCGTCGAGATTGCCTTCGACTTCGTAGCGGACGTGCTCCTGACCCTGACGGTCTTTTTCTACGTGCTGGCGAACAGTGAAGTCGGGATGCTCCAGCCGGTAATCGGGGATGGAGTAGGTGCGAAGGTGCTGGTCGGGAGAGCCGGAGCGGCGCTCGACCGAACGGCCGAGGGCGGCCGTTCCCACATGAGCCTTTCCCACACGAGCACTGCTGGCACCCGATCCGTTGCGCGGACGGTTGCCGTTGAAGCTTGCTTTGGACTTTTTCTTGTTGTTCCCCATGTAACGCGGCGTTTAGGGCGCCATGTATTGATGGTATCGCGAGAGTGGGGGAGAGGGCTAGGGCAGTGCGGTCAGTGCGTGTTGTCTTTCACGACCAGATGGCTCGCCGATTCTACACAGACCATTTGCATCTCGCCTTCCTTGCTCTTGGTGAAAGGGCACACTTCGAAATCGCCAAAGACGTCTCTGCCATAGACGTCGCCCGCTTTTTTATACATGGCCTTGCCAAGATTGTCAGGGATGAGTTCCTCGTCTTCAACTTCCAAGAGGCGATCCGTGCCGATGTGCCAGATGACAGTCCCCGCCCCGTTCACGACACGTACGCGTCCATGAATTTTGAAGCATTGGTCAACAACCTTCGGGTTTCCCTTACACAGCTGGTTTTGCTGAGCATTCAGGGATATTGTTGTGAGCACAAAGAGTGCGAGCGAAAGTGGTTTCATCAGACTCTCTCGACGGCTCAATTTTCCCACCAAGCGTGGGCTCACATCCAGAACCGCACTACGCCCAGGTTGTTTCGTCTTCTTCGTGGAGTCGGCGGAGTTGTGCTGGTGGTTTCATGGGCACGCCCACAGCACGGCCGAGAAGGGCGTCGAGGGTTTCGACCCAGAGGATCTGGCTCTGAAAAACAGTGCCGAGGTTGCGGGAAATCGATTCGGCCACGGCATTCAGGTCTAGAGGCTTGCCCAGTTTTTGCTGCATCGACGTAACCGGCTTTGCCGTGATGCCGCAGGGGACGATCAGGTTGAAGAAACTGAGATCGGTATTCACGTTGAGGGCGAAGCCATGGGAAGTGACGAAGCGGGAGACGTGGACGCCGATGGCGGCAATTTTGGCTTCGGCGGTGTGCTCGGGCGGCCTCGCTTCGCTTCGGCCGACAGCCGAGGCGGCTGTCTCCACGTGCTCTGTGGTGGCGGCAGGAAACGCAAGGTCCCTCGACTCCAGAGAACGATTCTGCGAATCGTTCTCTTCCGCTCGGGATAACACGGAATAGGGGGCGGTCCAAACCCCCGTCAGGCCAGGAACGCGTTTGGTGGGAATAGCGAAGTCGACGCAGGTGCGGATCAAGACTTCTTCCAGGCGGCGGACGAATTCCACCACGCCCAAGGTTTTGCGCGTGCCGCCGGGCTGGGCGAATCCGCGCAGATCGAAGATGGGATAGCCGACGATCTGGCCGGGCCCGTGGAAAGTCACGTCGCCGCCGCGATCGCATTCGAAGCGCTCGACGCCGCGCTGGGCCAGCATCTCAGGGGAGGCAATTATGTTGGCAGCTTTTGCGTTGCGTCCCAAGGTGATGACGGGCGAGTGTTCCAGCAGGAGCAGGACATCGCCGATCTTTTCTTCTTTGCGCAGCGCGACCAGCTGCTGCTGCAGGCGGAGGCCTGTGGCGTAATCGACGGTACCGAGTTGGACGACGGAGATCATAAACGATTAAGTAATTGGGTAATTTTGTAATTGAGTAATTTCAAAACCTTCATCAGGCTGCGAGCCGAGGAGATCTTAAATTTATCAATTGCTCAATTTCTCAATTTTCCCAATTACTCAATTCTCCTAAGCGTTGATCGCAATTCCGTACACGCTGTTCGACGCATCCAGCATGGCCTCCGCCAGGGTCGGATGGGCGTGGATGGTCCACATCAAGTCTTCCACAGTGGCTTCAAGTTCCATGGCGGCGACGGCTTCGGCGATCAACTCGGTCGCTTGCGGACCGATGATGTGCACGCCGAGAATCTCGCCGTAATCGGCGTCGGAGACGATCTTAATGAAGCCCTCGTGCTGGCCGATGATCGACGCGCGCGAATTCGCGGCGAAGGGGAACTTGCCGACCTTTACGTTGTATCCCGCCTCACGGGCCCTGCTTTCGGTGAGGCCGACGCTGCCAATTTCAGGATGGCAATACGTGGCACCGGGGATGTGTTCGGGGTTGATCGGCTTGCCCGGCTTGCCGGCGATTTTCGCGACAGCAACCAGCGCTTCCATGGAGCCAACGTGCGCCACTTGCGGTGTCCCCAGCACGATGTCGCCAACGGCGTAGACGCCAGGTTCGGCGGTCTGCATCCACGAATCGGTCTTGATGAATTCGCGATCCGGTTTGATCTTGGTGCGCTCGAGACCGATATTTTCCGTGCGCGGCTTGCGGCCCACCGCGATTAGAATTTTTTCGGCTTCGATCTTCTGCCGTTTGCCGTCAACCGTGATCGTGACTGCGACTCCCGCCTTGGTCTTTTCAACCTTGTCGACTTTCGCGCTGGTGTGAAAGTTAATGCCGCGCTTGCGGAAGACGCGGGCGAGTTCCTTGGAAACTTCTTCATCTTCCACAGGAACCAGCCGCGGCAGCATTTCGATGATCGTTACTTCTGTGTCAAAAGACCGATAGATAGAGGCGAACTCAACGCCCACCGCCCCCGCGCCAACAATCACAATCGATTTCGGAAGCTCTTTTAGGCTAAGTATTTCGATGTTGGTGAGGATGCGGTCGTTGGCGTCGAGGCCGGGCAACATGCGGGCTTCGGAACCGGTAGCGAGAATGACATTTTTCGCCTTGAGATGGCTGGCTTTGTTGTCGTTGGTCAGTTCGACGGTGAACACGCCGTTCTGCGCGGGGCCGGTGAGTTTGCCGTAGCCTTTCACGGTCTCGACCTTGTTCTTCTTCATCAGGAATTCAAGGCCTTTGGCGTGCTTGGCGACGATCTTTCCTTTGCGCTCCTGGACGGCAGCCCAGTTCAGTTTGCGCGCGTCCACACCTTCGATGCCGAACTCCTTGGCCTCTTTCAGGTGATCCCAAAGTTCCGCATTAAACAGCAGGGCCTTGGTCGGGATGCAGCCTACATGCAGGCAGGTGCCACCGAGGAATCCGTCTTTTTCGATGAGCGCGGTTTTCAGGCCGTATTGGCCGGCGCGAATTGCGGCCGTGTATCCGGCGGGGCCGCTGCCGATGATGGCTACGTCGTAGGTGGTGTCGGGCAATGGAGTAATCCTCAGTAGGAAGAGATGACTAAAGGCAAACGAATGATTCTAGAACAGGGTGGGAGGATGGACCAAACACACTCCAGTTCAAGAATAAAGCCGCCCGAAGGGGCGGCTCAAAGAACGCGTTAACTGATTTCAGTTGTTTTCGTTGCTGGCGCGTTTCCACGAAATCAGTTCGCCGATGGTGGAACTGGTACTGGAAACGGGCTGTTTGTAGGCTTCCACTTCCGAGCGCGAGGCCTCTTCGCCCACAGCGCGGATGCTGAGTCCCACTTTCTTCTCTTCCGGATTCATCTTGATGATCTTGAAGTCATGCTCCAGGCCTGGCTCCAGATGAAGCGGCTGTCCGTTTTCGTCGGCAGCTTCGGATTTGTGGCACAAGCCTTCCACGCCCTCCGCGATTTCGACAAACGCGCCGAACGCGGCCACACGCAGCACCTTGCCGTGAACCACGTCGCCCACGTGATGCGACTGGAAGAACGACTCCCATACATCCGGCTGAAGCTGCTTCACGCCCAGGGACAAGCGCCGCTTGTCGGGTTCGATCGCCAGAACAACGGCCTTCACGCGGTCGCCTTTTTTCAGGACTTCCGAGGGATGCTTCACGCGCTTGGTCCAACTCAGGTTGCTGACGTGGACCAGGCCGTCGATGCCGTCTTCGATTTCAATGAAGGCGCCGAAGTCGGTCAGGTTGCGCACGCGTCCTTCCACGGTCATGCCGACGGGGAACTTCTCATGCAACGAGTCCCACGGATTGGCCGCCAGTTGCCGCATTCCCAGCGAAATCCGCCGCTCGGTAGGGTTCACATTCAGAACCACGCACTCCACCTGATCGCCGACGTTGACCAGCTTCGACGGATGCTTCATGCGCTTCGACCACGTCATTTCGCTGACGTGAACCAGGCCCTCAATGCCCTGCTCCAGTTCCACGAACGCGCCGTAGTCGGTCACGCTGATCACTCGTCCCGCCACGTGCGCGCCCTCGGGATAACGATGCTCGGCATCGAGCCAGGGATCGGGCGTCAGTTGTTTAAATCCCAGCGAAACCCGCTGCTTCTCTTTGTCGTACTTCAGCACCTTCACCTGAATCTGATCGCCAACGTTGACCAGATCTTTGGGATGAGTCAGGCGTCCCCACGACATATCCGTGATGTGCAGCAAGCCATCCAGCCCGCCCAGGTCCACGAACGCGCCGTACTCGGTCAAGTTCTTGACCACTCCCGTGAGGACCGAACCTTCTTCCAGGTGCTCCAGGGTCTTGGAACGCTTTTCATTCTGCTCGCCTTCGAGCAGGTCTTTACGCGAGACCACGATGTTGCCGCGCTTCTTGTTCAGCTTGATGACCGCGACTTCCAGCGTCTGGCCCTTCATGCCATCGAGATTGCGGATCGGCCGCAGATCCACCTGCGAGCCCGGCAGAAAGGCGTGCGCCCCGAGAATGTCGACGGTCAGCCCGCCCTTGATGCGGTCAATCACCACGCCCTTGATCGGCTTCTTTTCGTTGTAAGCTTTCTCGATTTCTTCCCAGGCATGAATGCGCTGCGCCTTCTGGTGCGAGAGATTGATGTAGCCTTCCTCCGCCGGACCCTTGTCGCGCATCACGTCGATTTCGTCGCCGGGCTTGAACTTCGGGTTGCCCTCGTGATCGAGCACTTCCGCCAGCGGCAGCATCCCTTCCGACTTGGCGCCGACATCGACCACCACGTGCGTGCCGGTCAGCTTGAGAACCGTGCCCTTGATGACGCGGTCTTCACTCACCGCCTCTTCCGCTTCGGTGGTGAAACTCTCAAGCACAGAGGCGAAGTCTTCGCCGGCTGCGGTCTTGTCGTCTGCAGAAACGTCCGCAGCGGTGTCCGCCTGCGTCTCGGTGGAATGGTCGGTGGTGGCGGCAGCCTTTTTCTGTTCAGGCTGGTGTTGCTGCTCTGTCGTCGGGTCGTTTTCAGTTGCGACAGTGGAGTTGGATTCGGAGTTGTGGGCGGTGGTCTCGTCGAACAAGGTTATGCCTCTCTGATGACGGGATGCGGGGCCTGCTTTGCGGACTGCTGGATGAGTCGTTTGGTTGTGGTGGGCCCACCCTGGCGAGTGAGCTTGGACAATCCCAGCTGTCGGACGTTAGACAGAGAACCCGCGTCCAATGGGAACTCTTCGACTATAGCAACGGCTCGCGAACAGTGTCAAACGCAAATCGCTCTAATGTTACAGCGAGGTTTCAGCGTCACGATTTCCCAGCACTTTAGCGCCGGCATCTTGCCGGAAGTTTTCCCAAAGCGCCGTAGCGCCGGCATCTTGCCGGCTGTCGCGAGGGGTCACGCACTCGGTTCCGTCGTAACCAACGACCGCCGCAGTTTTGAGCTGCACCCCTCATCTGCTAACCTGCCCTGCTATGGATTACCTCTGGACTCCGTGGCGCTACGCCTATGTCTCCTCCACGGAAAAAATCGGCGGCTGCGTCTTCTGCGATGCGCCCAAGGAAAAAGACGACGCGAAAGTGTTCATCGTGCATCGCGGCCAGCACTGCTTCGTCATCCTGAATGCCTTTCCGTATACGCCTGGGCACGTGATGATCGTCCCCTACGCGCATATGGACGAACTGCAAAAACTCCCCGTTGAAGCTGCTCAAGAGATGATGACGCTTTCCCAACGGATGGAGTCCGTTCTCCGCGAACTCTATCGACCCAACGGAATTAATTTGGGGATGAACATCGGCAAGGCCGCCGGCGCCGGCATCGCCGGACACATTCACATGCACGTGCTCCCGCGCTGGGTCGCGGACGCGAATTTCGTGTCGGTCATCGGCGAGACGCGGATTCTGCCGGAGACGCTGCAGGTCACCTGGGAGAGGATGACTCAGGTTTTGTCGAAACCAGGTTAGGAATCGCAGTCGCCTACTGTGACCCAATCATAACTGGCTGCAAGAACGTTCCGGGATTGGCCGAATCCTGGAAGCGAATTTCGAGGCCGCTCGACACAATCACCAGGTCTTGCCTGCCGTCCCCGTCCATGTCTCCGGCGGCAACCCAACTCACAACACCGCTTTCGTTGTAATTGGTCGCAGTTTGAAATGTGCCTGCGGCATCGGGTTTCTGCAGAAATACGGAGACGCTGGCTCCGGTAAATGACCCCATGTTGCCCACCACCAGATCGGCCTTGCTGTCTCCATTCAGGTCCGCCGCAGCGATCGTCCAAGAGCGGATGCCGGTTGCATAGCTGGTCGCCGGCAGGAAATTGCCCGGGCTGGCAGGATTCTGCAGAAGAACGGAAAGGCTTGCAGCCACGGTGCCGTCAGGGCTGCCCAGATTGGCGACGGCAACATCTGGACGTCCATCGGAATTGAAGTCCTGAACCGCGACAGCATACGGCTGCGCTCCGATGGTGTAGTGCGCCGGACCGAGGAAACTCCCGGGTGATGTGGGGTCTTGCATAAGAATGATGAGATCGGAACCCGTAGCCACAATGTCGGCCTTGCCATCTCCGTTCAGGTCGGCGATCGCGACGCCAGTCGTTCCGCCTGACCCAACCGCAATCGTGATTAAAGGCAGGAATTGCCCGGCGGCGGCTGAACTTTGCAGAAGAATCGAGATTCCTGTCGTATCCGCGACCGCAAGGTCAGGTCTGCCGTCTCCGTTCAAATCTCCGATGGCAACGCCGACTGGCGCAAATCCCGTCGGATATTGCGTCGCTGAAAGAAATTGTCCGGCGTGAGACGGATCCTGCAACAGCACCGAGACGCTGCTCGATCCCGTTCCGTCCGCATTCAGGATTGTGTTCACTGAGACAAGGTCCGGCTTGCCATCCCCGTTGAGATCGCCCGCTGCAAGAGCGACAGGGTCATTCCCCACGTTGTAATTCTCCGGGGCGAGAAAGCTTCCGGAATGGGCGGGATCCTGAAGATAAACAGCAACCTCGCCCGGATGCGGCGGAGCGCTGGCAATCCTCGAATAGCTCACCACGACGTCCAGCTTTCCATCGCCGTTGAAATCAGCGACGGCACATGATGTGTACGAATTGAAAGGCGGCAACGCAGAAGCTCCATCCCCGCTCGCTCCTAAGTGTCCACAGGCGGTTATCCCTGCAAGCGCGAGCGCTACAAGACAACTCAAAAATAGATGGAATGGCCAGAGTCGGCACATGGATGGTCTCCGGAGAGGCGCCTACGACTCATCCTGTAACCTGCTGCCACTGCCCTGAGTTGTCAGTGCCTTTAGGCACTGCGGCGGGTGACCCCAATCACCCGGAACTTCGAGTTCGAGAGGGCTTGACCATCACGCTTGATGCTCAACGAGGTATTATTGGCCCCGATTGCGGCGGAAATACATTATTCGGAATTACCTTGGGACCATAGAAAAGAATCAGCGCGAAACCTGCGATAAAGAATGGAGTGACTTGGGATATGGAGAATCCGAAAAAGTGCAACGCCACACCATATAGCGCGATCGAGAGGCTCAGAGCGTAAGTAATGAGATAGCCCAGCCGCAATCGGCCAAGCGCCTTCGCATCCTGAGGTTGACTCTGAAGGATCTCCTCAGCTGGGAAAACCTGAATTCTCCGCATTACAAAGATCAGAATTGTCATCAAGACAGCCAGCACGGTCAGCGCTCTAAGAATGATCGGGCTTGGCGTCGCCGAGGATGGAAGCCGCAAAACCACCAACGCATACATCACGATGGTTCCTGCCAGGATGAAGCGGACTGTATTGATGAATTTGCGTGTGCCTTCCATGGCTTCAATCTCACGGGCGAATTCTACCGCCCTCATCCAACAAGGCCCTCCATCTCACCTTCGTCAATCACAGCCACGCCCAGTTCCTTCGCCTTATCCAGCTTCGATCCCGCATCCACCCCTGCCACCACATAGTCCGTCTTCTTACTCACCGAGCCTAAGACCCGGCCGCCCGCGTCTTCGATCATCTTCTTCGCCTCGTCGCGCGTGTACTTCGCCAGCGTGCCCGTAAGAACGAATGTCTTTCCCGCGAGCTTCGTGCCGCGTTCCTTCTTCTTTCCCTTGAACGCAAGCCCGGCCTCGCCCAACCGCTCGACCAGTTTGCGGTTGGCCGCAATGCTGAAGAATTCCACGATGCTTTCGGCGATACGCGGCCCGACCTCATTCACATTCTGCAATTCCTCAATACCCGCCTGCGCCAGCGCTTCCATCGATCCAAAATGTTCAGCCAGAAACTGTGCGGTGCGCGCCCCGACAAAGCGAATGCCAAGCCCGTAGATCACCCGCTCCAGCGGCAGTTCTTTCGATTTCTTAATCTCGTCGAGGATGTTCTGCGCCGACTTGTCGCCCATGCGCTCCAGGCTGAGGAGGTCGGCTTTGGTCAGCTTGTAGATGTCGGCAACGTTTTTCACCAAGGCGCGCTCGGTCAGTTGCGTGACGAGGGCGTCGCCCATGCCGTCGATGTTCATGACTCCGCGCGAGGCGAAGTGCAGAATGGTTCCGAGAAGTTTCGCCGGGCAGTTCGGCGTTGACGCAGCGGTAGTCGACCTCGCCCTCCGTGCGGACGACTTTGTTTCCGCAGACCGAGCACTTCACGGGATCCTCGACGTCTTTTTCTCCGCGCGGATGATCTTTGTCGATACCTCAACGACCTTTGGAATCACATCGCCACCGCGCTCGACTCGGACCCAGTCGCCGATCTTCACCCCGAGACGGCGGATTTCGTCCATGTTATGCAAGGTCGCGTTGCGAACGGTCGTCCCGCCGATCGGAATTGGCGCCAATTCCGCGACGGGTGTCAGTTTGCCGGTGCGGCCAGTCTGCCAACGAACATTTTTCAGTTCCGTGATTCCGCCGCGCGCAGCATACTTGTAAGCAATCGCCCAGCGCGGAGCTTTGCCCGTAAAACCGAGTTCGTCCTGGAGAGCAGTCCGGTCGACCTTCACCACGATCCCGTCAATCTCATACGGTAGCGAGTCGCGCTTCTCTTCCCACTGCTGAATAAACGCCCAGACCTCGTCCATCGAGTGCACGAGTTTGCGGTTTGGATTGACTTTGAATCCGGAGGCGTCGAGCGCTGCCAGGGTTTTCGAATGATGATCAAAATATGTGCGGCCGTTTTGGAGCAGAATGTAGGGGAAATAATCCATCCGGCGCTCGGCAGTGACATTCGGATCAAGCTGCCGTACGGTCCCGGCCGTAAAATTGCGAGGATTGGCGAAGGTTGGCAGGCCCTGGCGTTCGCGTTCTTCATTGATCTTTTTGAACGACGTCGTGGGCATGAGCAACTCGCCGCGCACTTCGAAGTCAGGCGGAATCCCCGCCTTCTTCAACCGCTCCTTCGGAATCGACAACGGCACCGACCGCACCGTACGCACGTTGAGCGTGACATCTTCCCCCACCGATCCATCGCCGCGCGTTACCCCCCGCGCCAGCCGGCCGTCTTCATACACCAGCGCCAGCGACATGCCATCAAGCTTCAATTCGCAGACGTAGTCCACCTCGCTGCGGCCGGTGAGTTCGTGCACCCGCCGTTCCCAATCGCGCAGTTCATCTTCGCTGTAAGTATTGTCGAGCGACAGCATCGGGGTGGAGTGCCGCACCTTGACGAATCCCTCGCGCGGCTTGCCTCCCACCCGCTGCGTCGGCGAATCCGGCGTGACCAGCGCCGGATGCTCGCTCTCCAGATCCTTCAACTGCTGCATCAGCTTGTCGAATTCCGCGTCGCTGATTTCGGGATTGTCGAGTACGTAGTAGAGATGCTCGTGGTGGCGAATCTTCTCGCGGAGAGCTTCTATCTTTTTTTCGACGTCTTTTGTGGCAGGCATCGCCCAAAGATTATAAAGAAAACACGTAGGGACAGCCGCCTCGGCTGTCCACCCAAGCGCAGCGAGGCGACTGGGGCAGCGCTTCCCAATTCGGCACTGGATTGGCCGATTTTCGTGTCTTGACACTTCCTTTATACGTTTACCCGCTATCCTAGGCTAGATTTGCGGCTGAGCTTCGCTCTCGCCGGACAGCCGAGGCGGCTGTCTCTACGTGGTTCTGGTTGGTCTCATGGCATTTTATCGGCGCAAACTTCCGCGCTTGCAGCGGGACGACAAGCCGCACTTCGTAACATTCTGCACACACCGACGCTGGATGCTTCCTGAAGATGTGCGGTCGATTGTATTGAGCTCCTGTTTGCACGATGACGGAATCAAGATGAAAGTTTATGTCGCCGTGGTCATGCCGGATCATGTTCACGTCATCTTCACACCTTTGGTCAACACGTCTGCTCTTAGAATTTATTCATTGGCCGAAATCGTGGGCGCGATGAAGGGTGCATCAGCGCAGGGGATCAACCAACAGCTTAGACGATCCGGTCGAGTGTGGCAGACTGAGTCCTTCGATCGCGTATTGCGTTCCTCCGAGAGTCTTGATGCAAAGGTTGCGTATGTTCTGGAGAATCCGGTTCGCAAAGGGTTGGTGGACAAATGGGAGGACTATCGTTGGGTGTGGCGCAGGCGTCAACAGAATCCGCACGCTCCCGACAAGAGCCGCCTCGCTCCGCTCGGCGGGACAGCCAAGGCGGCTGTCCCTACGTAAGCAGAGGTCGCTACCTTACACCAGGTCATCCAGCTTCAGCGCCGCTGGCCCACCCTTCCACGACGCCTCAAACTGTTTCTGAACGAATCCCGCATCGTAGTCGCGCTTCTGCTGCAGCAGGGCCTGGCGTAATCCCCACAGCGAGCGCGGATTTCGCGGATTGCGATCGAGGTCCTCGCGGAATACCTTCTCTGCGCCCGCTGCGTCTCCGTTCAGAAGCAGCGCCGCCCCCAGTGATTCCCGCACGGGAAAGAACCAGTCAGGCGGTTCGCCGTATCTAAGCGTGTCCTGGATCGCGACCGCTTCGCGCAGCACGCCGATCGCTCCGTTATTGTCCTTCTTCGCCATGGCAATCTTTGCGCCCAAGACGTCCTTGGCGATCTCAAGAATGTCCTTGGCCTTGTTATTGATCGGCATCTGGAAGATGACCTCAGGCGGTGTCGCCTCCTCCGCATCCGAGACAATTTTGTATTCCGCTTCGGCTTCCGCTAATTTGCCTGTTCCTGCGAAAGCCAGACCACGGCCGAAATGCCAGAAGACAGTGCCCGTCTTCTGCCCGGCATCCGGCGCCGGCATCTTCAGAATTTCGTTCCAATGGTGAAAGCGAATCTCCACCGCCATCGGGATGGTCATGAATCCCTCGAGCGGCGGCATCTCCTTCACGTGCGGCCCCACGTTCGCAGCCAGAAGATCCGCATTTTTGCGCGCCTCGGCGTAGCGGCCATTCATGGAGCCACACATCGCGATGAAGTGCAGGTTGTGACTGTAATACATCATGGGGTAGATACCCTGCACGCCCGTCGCCTTGATGTAAGCGCGATCGACTTCCGCCGCCAGCTCATTTGTCTTTAATGCAGCTTCGTAGTCCCCGGTGC
Organism: uncultured Acidobacteriaceae bacterium; assembly: GCA_963707205.1. GTDB lineage: Bacteria > Acidobacteriota > Terriglobia > Terriglobales > Acidobacteriaceae > Sulfotelmatobacter. The sequence goes on along the minus strand of CAVPQE010000012.1, from coordinate 22,545 downwards.
GAATGTAAATGTGCGCGGGCATGTGTACGATGTGCCCTGCCCCGGGTGCGAGCGCGGCCAGTCTGTTCGCGCCCGCCAGCGCACGCTGAGGATCATTCGAAGCCTCCACCGAGTGGATGTAATAGTGAATCGCGCCCAGGTGATTGGGATCGCGCTTGATCACCGATTCCAGCGTCGCCACGATCTCATCGGTGCCGGCCTCAGGCGTGCCATCCTGATGCCACAGTCCCCACGGATGCAGGTTCATCCCGGCCTCGGCAAAAAGCGTGGCCGCGTCCAGGTCGTCGGGAAATTCGATCGAGACTTGCCGCATGGCGTCGTGATATTCCTCGGCTGCTTTCTTCAGATCAGAATTCGGATCGGCCGGAAAGCGCTTCGCCATCGCCTGGATATAAGCCTGCTCGCTGGGCGAAGCACCGGCATACAGATCCACTGCTTTCTGCACCGCATCATGCGCGTGCTGGTAGCGCCCGGGATCCGCGGGATCGTTGTAGTTCGGTCCTACGGCTTCGGCGACCCCCCAGTACGCCATTGCCAGCTTGGGATCAAGTTCCGCGGCGTGCTGAAACGAGCGCGCCGCCTCATCATGGTTGAAGGCATAAATAAAGCGCAGCCCCTGATCAAAGAACTGCTGCGCTTCGGGATTATGCGTGGACACCGGGTGATGGAGATCGCCCAAGCCCGTCACCAGCGTGACCGGGTGGGCCGGCACGTGAGAGGTATGTTCCTGCGCCGTCGCGCCCATGCACAGCAAAGCTCCGCACAACACTTGCGCCAGAATTTTCATCTGGTCACTCCTCCAGAATTCGATTTTGAAATTCGAGCCCCAAAACAACTGAGAAATAGCCGAAGAAACGCCCCTGGTCAGTGCGCCAAGCTTATGCCAAATCGACCCAATTGCCAAGTAATTCGGTAGCAAACTGCGCCGACCGTCTCAGGTACAATCCAACTTCGACCCCGTCATGCGCAAGGCCGCCTTGCTCTACAACCCGGAATCCGGCGGCAGCAAGCAACGCCAGCGGGAATTGGAATCCGCACTCGCGGTGCTCCGAAACGGAGCCGTTGAGGCCGACCTGGTGCCCACGCAGTCTCCCCATCACGCGGTCGAAGAAACCCGCCGCGCCGTCGACTCCGGTTGCGACACCGTCTTCGCCTGCGGCGGCGACGGCACCATCCATAACATCGTTCAAGTCCTTGCAAACTCTTCCACCGCGCTCGCAATCCTGCCCATGGGCACAGCCAATGCCCTCGCGCACGACCTCAACCTTCCCCCCAAGGTAGTCGCTGCCGCCAAGGCGTCCCTGCAGGCCGCGCCGCGCCGCATCGCACTCGGCCGCGTCAACTATGCCGATCTCCAGGGCAATCCCGCCGCGCGCTATTTCGTCATCGCCGCCGGCGTTGGAGTCGATGCTCATCTTTTCTACAAACTGCACACCGGAACCAAACAGCGCATGGGCATGGCTGCCTACTACGCCAAAGCCTGGCACCTCTGGTTCAGCTATCCCATGACGCGCTTCGTGGCGGAGCACATCCAAGCTGGCTCGGGCTCTCCCCATCGCTCTGAAGTCACCGAGCTGATGGCGATCCGCATCGGCAACTTCGGCGGAGTCATTCAGGAACTCGCCCCGGGAGCCTCTCTCGACCGCGATGACATGCGCCTGGTCTCCTGCCGCACCGCCAGTCGCCTGGCCTATCTCGCCTATGTGACTCGCGGCCTGTTGCGCCTTCGCTGCACAGTCCCCGGCATTGACCTGTCTTACAGCACGCGAGTCGCTTGCCAATACCGACCACCCTCGACTACGCCGCAAGAGCAACGCAAAATTTATGTTGAAGCCGACGGCGAACTTCTGGGCACGCTCCCCGCCGAAATCACGGTTGTGCCCGATGCTCTAACCTTGCTTGCTCCACCACGCTGAGCCCTTCACAAGTGGCGCATTTCGCCGCGTCAGAATAGAATCCTTCAGACTCTTGGAACCCATCACCCACTTCCTGACCGGCGCCTGCATGGGACGCGCTGGACTCAACCGCAAGACCGCGCTGGCCACGCTTACGCTCACCCTCGCCGCCGAAGTTCCCGATCTGGACGTGATTGGTGGCATCGCTCGCGGCCCCGCATTCGGTTTCGCCCACCATCGCGGATTCACCCACTCCTTCCTCGGCGTTCCACTCGACGCCGTGGTCGTATTGGGCTTCGTGTATTTGCTCTGGCGCCTCCGCGGCCGCAAGATCAAAGACCCCAACCTCCCCCCCGCTGGGGCTTGCTCTACCTCTACGCCTGCCTCGCCGGCCTCAGCCACGTCCTGCTTGACTTCACCAACAACTACGGCGTACGCCCCTTCTGGCCCTTTTCCGAGAAGTGGTATTCCTGGGACATCGTCTTCATTTTCGAGCCAGTCATGTTCGCCTTCCTGCTTCTCGGATTGATCGTCCCATCACTTTTCGCTCTTATCGACAAGGAAATCGGCGCCCGCCGCCGCAGTCCTCGCGGACCAGTCGCCGCTTCGCTCGCCCTCGTCGGAATCGTTCTCTTGTGGGGCCTGCGCGACTACGAACATCGCCGCGCCGTCAACGCCCTCGAAGCCCGCACCTACAATGGAGTCGACCCCACGAGGGCCTCCGCTTATCCGAAGTGGATCGATCCGTTCCATTGGTACGGCGTCATAGAGACGCCCGCATTCTTTGCTCTCGCGCCGGTGGATTCTCTCGCCCCTGAAGTCGATCCCGACGACAGCCTGGAAATCCGTTACAAACCAGAAGAAACTCCTGTCACCCTGGCCGCGAAAAATTCCTATGCTGGACGTGTCTTCTTGGATTGGGCGCAATATCCCATCACCGAAACCGAAACTCTGCAACCGCCGCAGCAAGGTTTCATTGTTCTTTTTCAGGACCTGCGCTTCTCTGGGATTGCGATCGCCGGCGGCCGAAACCGCCGCGCGCTGAGCCGTGCTGTGCAAATTGACCAGAACCTGAATGTCGTCGGCGATGTCTACGACACAAAAAAAGGACAGATCGTCGTCCCCGAACCCGACTAGCTTTAGCAACGCGGGCGGATGAACATGAAGAAACGTTTCTCTGGCATCATCCTGAAAAATTCTCACCTCGGGCAGGTCCTGGCGCAGTTTGTCTAGTTCGAGGCGTCATCCCGAAGCCCTGCGCTTTCACCAGAGGGGCGAGGGGTCTCGCGCGGAGCTCCGAAGACCAAGTGCGCACGCGAGCTCTTCGACTTCGCGCATGGCGGCTTCCTCGCTTCGCAAAGAACGACCACCTTCCGACGATCCTCCCTTGACGCCAGCCGCTCCAGCGCCCAGAATAGAATTTCGTTCGAGGTGAACCATGCTGGCATACGTATTCATTCTCTTCGCCGTTGCGATCCGCTTCCTGCCCCATCCGCTCGCCTTCACTCCAGTGGGCGCAGCTCTGCTGTTTTTCGGCGCGCGCGGACCCCGCCGTCAACTGTGGATCCCGCTCGCGCTCCTCGCCGCATCCGACGTCGTCCTCACGACCATGGTCTACCGCTATCCCTTTAGCTGGGATCATTTCGTCACTTGGGCTTGGTATGCGGGCATGTTGTGGCTGGGTACCAATCTCAAGCAGAACGCGGGAGCAGTCCGGATTCTCGGCTCCGCGCTGGCAGGCTCGATCTCATTCTTTCTAGTAAGTAATTTCGCCGTCTGGGCCGCCTGGGATATGTACCCGCGAACCTTCGCCGGCTTGCTGACCTGCTACGACGCCGGCATTCCGTTCTTCCGCCACGCCGTCGCCGGAGACCTGCTCTTCACCGCAGCGATGTTCGCCTCTCCGCTTCTATTCCACGCCGTCTCCGGATGGCGACACAAGTCCGGCGACCACACCGCAGCCGCGTAAGAAACCGCAAAAAGTAAAGACCCGCGCTGTTCGCGGGCCAACCCCCCATGTGTGGACAGCATGCCCCGTTGGAGACAGCAACACTCATGTGGGGACAGCCGCCCTCGGCTGTCCAGGCCGCGACGCCTTCTGTCGCGTCGGTCCTTAAGTGCGACTCTGGCATCTAGGAATTCACCATTCCCCAGGTATGCCGACACTGACAATCATCCTTGTGCCGAAGCGACCCCGATCGTTCTAGTAGGGATACGGATAGATATAGGGAGGATAGTCGTAGCCCCACCACGGGCTATACCAGTACGCTGGCCAATCCCAAAATGGATCCCAGCCGAGACCCCAGCCAAAACCGAGGCCGAAGCCCAATCCCCAGCCGCAGCCCCAGCATCCTCCCCAGCCGCCGTAGCCTCGATAACCCCCATATCCGCCACGCCCCCCGTAAAAGCCACCGCGCCCCCCGAGGCCGAAACCACCATTTCGACCGAACGAATTGCTGGCCGCAATTCGCGTGTTCGAGGTCAACCCTGATCCAACCGCACCGTGGGCGCCTCCGAAGGAGTGCCACTGCCCGTCGGCAATCGCTTGGTGAAAGCTAGCCCCGTTCGCACCGTTTCTGCCGCCGCTGTTCCCTGAGCTTCCAAACGAATGCCATCCCGGCGAGCTATTCCGATAGCCTCGGCCTGCTGACGACCAACCTCTTCCGCCACCGAAACTGCGTGACGATGGCGAACCTCCGCCTATCCTTCCGTACCGGCCGCCTCCGCCATACATAGAACTCCTGCCGCGATAGCCGCCGTAGGAATATCCTCCACCATGGTAGCCACCGCCATAAGACCCACCACCGTGGAAGCCGCCGCCGTAGGAACCACCACCGTGAAAACCGCCGCCTCCTCCGCCGTGGAAACCTCCACCTCACCACCTCCTCCGCCGTGACCTCCGCCATGTTGGGCAAGAGCGGGCGTGGCTGTGCAAACAAGGATGAGACTAGCGATTCCTGCGAGAAGAGCTTTCAGCAAGGTGGACTTCCTCATATCAGTTCCCTCCACCTAAACGGCGATTGGCTGCCCGGGAGGGCAAACCACCCTTACTAATCCTACTCTAATTGGACTCTCATTCCAGATTGGAAGTTGTCCATCGGAGCGAGAAACCTGATCTGCCGGCCTCGCACGGAACACTGTCATGAGACATGCCGATAGTACCAGCTGAGATCACTCTCCCCGTTTACTTCCTGCGGTCTTCCTCTTCTACTTGCCGCCAAAGCCGCAGTACCAGCCAGACGCAAAGCCCGCCTACGACGACGGACAAAACCGCGATCCAATGCCGCTTGAACACGCCGCCGAACAACCCGACAATCTGCGGCCCGAACCAGAGTACCAGCACCGACAGAACCAGGAACCGCACAAACCTTCCCACAAAAATCGCCACCAGAAAATCTTGAAACCGCATTTCAAACACCGCCGCACCCAGCACAAAGATCTTGAACGGCGTCGGCGGCGGCAGCATCCCGGGAAACATCAACGCCCAGAATTCGTGCCGCTCAAATGAAGCATGAATCTTCAGAAAACGTTCTTCCGAAATCCGCTTGCGCAGCACTTTTTCGCCGCCCAGGTATCCCACGATATACAGCGGAATGCTGCCCAGTGCCGATCCCGCCGAGGCCATCCCAATGTAGAGCAACAGCCGCCTGCGATCCTGATACACATACGTGGCCACGATAAAATCTACCGGCATGCCCAGCAGCGCGCTGTCGGCAAACGCAATCACAAACGGCCCCCAGATCCCGAGCACCTTCATCAGCCCCAGAATCCACGCCGTATAGCGCGCCAGTATGTGTCCAATTCTCTTCAAGGGAACAGTTAGTGTACGTGATCGAGATGCTCGTGTGGGGACGGGTCTTTGACCCGTCCAAGCCGCGACGGTTTCTGTCGCGGCAGCTTCTGCACCGCTGACATAACTCCGCGCCTGCTATCATCGCTACCTTCGGAGCCAACATGCGCAAGCTGATTCTCTGTCTCGCTCTCCTCCCGCTCTCGACCTTCCTACACGCCCAACAATACGATCTCGTCCTTGAAAGCGGCCGCGTCATCGACCCCGAGACTCGCCTCGACGCCGTCCGCAACGTCGGCATTCGCGACGGCAAAATCGCCCGCATCACCGAGGCCCCGCTCAGCGGACGTCGCGTCCTCCACGCCGCCGGCCTCGTCGTCGCCCCCGGTTTCATTGATCTGCACCAGCACGCCCAGGATCTCGCCAGCCAGCGCGTCAAGGCCTTCGACGGCGTAACCACCGCCCTCGAAATGGAGATCGGCGCCCCCGACGTCACCCACTTTCTCAATTCCAAGCAAGGACGCTCGCTCATCCACTACGGCACCACCGCCAGCCACGTAGCTGCGCGCGCCCTGATTTTCGGCGCGCCCTTGCCCGAGGGAACCATCCTGCCGCAGAGCGGACCAGCCACCGACCAACCCGCCACTGCCGAACAGATCGAGCGCATTCAGCAACGCCTGCGCGACCAACTCGACGCCGGCGCACTCGGCATCGGCATGGGCATTGCGTACACTCCCGGCGCTACGCGCCTCGAAGTCATCGACATGTTTCGCGTCGCCGCCGAGCGCAAACTCCCGGTCTATACCCATGTGCGCAATGCCGGCCGCATCGAACCCGGCTCCGCCATCGAGGCCGTGGAAGAAGTCATCGGCGCAGCCGCGATCACTGGCGCGCCTCTGCACATCGTTCACATCAACAGCACCTGCCTGCGCGACTCGCTGGAATGCATCTCGCTCATCGCCGGAGCGCGCTCCCGCAACCTCGACATCACCACCGAAGCCTATCCCTACATCGCCGGCATGACCGCCATCAACTCCGCCGTGTTCAATCCCGGATGGCGCGAAAAACAGGGCATCGACTACAGCAACCTCGTCCTGCCCGACACCGGCGAGCACCTCACCAAAGAGCGCTTCGAAGAACTGCACAACTCCACCAAACCACAATGGGTGCTGATCTTCGCCAATACTCAGGAAACCGTCGACGCCATCATTCCCAACCCGCTGATCATGATCGCCAGCGACGGAGCTGAAGGCCATCCCCGCAACGCCGGCACTTACTCGCGCGTCCTGGCACAATATGTCCGTGAGAAAAAAACTCTAACCCTGATGGAAGCCCTACGCAAAATGACGCTCATGCCCGCGCAAATGCTGGAGCGTTCCACTCCCGCCGCGCGCCACAAGGGACGCCTGCAGGAAGGCGCCGACGCCGACATCGTAATCTTCGATCCCCAAACCATCGCCGACCGCTCGACGTTCCAAAGGCCCATGGAACCGAGCGTCGGCGTCCACTATCTTCTGGTCGCAGGAACGCCAGTGATCGATGAAGAGAAGCTAGTCGAAAATGTTTTCCCCGGCCAGGCGCTCACAGGCCCAGGAAAAATAACCCTACCCGCAGCCGCTAAGCAGTAGAGGGATGTGTGCGCAGCAACAATGCTCCGTAGCCACGATGCTCATGTGGGGATAGCCGCCCTCGGCTGTCCGGCCGCGACGTTTTCTTACGCGGCAGTCGCACCTAGCTACAGCGTCAGGATTCTGTGCGCTAAAAAAAGCGATCTCCAATTTGGATGAGCGGGTGCCCCATCCTAACGTCGTGCATTTTGCGCCGTTAGAGCCTGCCCTGAGCCCAGTCGAAGGGATGGGGACTTTGACTTGAGATTACTAGGCGGTGGAAGTCAACGGTCCCAGATTCTTCTTTTGGTTTAGGCTGGCGGGGCCGCCCGTTATGAGAAAGCAGAACTCATAAGTTTGCAGTAGCGGCGGACGCATTCGTCCGCAACGCAAATCCGAGGATGGTCCCCCGGACGAATGCGTCCGGGGCTACGTGGACTCCGTCCTGGCTGCAGGGCAGACTCTAATCCACCGTTCAGATCCCGAGTCCAAAACGCAACCTCACGCATCCAAGCCGGGCATGGAGGTAAGTTTATGTATGTCGTACTGGGAGCAAGCGGCAACACCGGACACGTAGTGGCGAACAACCTTCTTGCCGGCGGGCAGAAAGTTCGTGTCGTCGGCAGAAACTCAGCCCATCTGCAGCCTCTCACGGCGAAAGGTGCCGAGGCGTTCATCGCCGATGTCACCGACGCCACCGCTCTCGCCAAAGCCTTCCACGGGGCCGACTCGGCCTACGTCATGATTCCACCCAATGTCACCAGTAGTGACCCGCTCGGCTATTCGAACCGCGTCAGCGACGCGATCGCCTCCGCAGTACAAAATGCGGGGATCAAGAACGTGGTTACACTCAGCAGCGTCGGAGCCGATAAAGCCAGCGGAACCGGTCCAGTAGTCGGCCTTTACTATCTCGAACAAAAGCTCAACCAGATCAACAGTGCCAACGTGCTCCACCTTCGCGCCGGATACTTCATGGAAAACACGCTCCCCCAAGTGAACGCGATCCGCCAGATGGGCTCCGTCGCAACGCCTCTGCGTCCGGATCTAAAACTTCCCATGATCGCCACTCGCGACATCGGAGCCGCAGCCACAGAGGCCCTCTTGCACCCAACCGTCCGTGGCAAACAAACCCGTGAACTGCTGGGACAACGCGACCTCGCCTACACCGAAGTCGCCACGATCATTGGCCAAGCCATCGGCAAATCAGATCTCAAATACGTTCAGGCGCCCGACGATCAATTTCGCGGTGTCTTGGTTCAAATGGGAATGTCCGAACCATTTGCCAAGCTGCTCGTGGAGATGATCGGCGCTCTCAACTCCGGACAAATGCGCGCCCTCGAACCTCGCACACCCCAGAACACCACACCAACAACTTTCGAAACTTTCGTAGCCGAGTATTTCGTTCCAGCCTACCAACAGCAAGCCGCAGCGTAACCGCACCTGTAGGGGCGGACCCAGCGCAAGTCGAAGGGTCCGCCCCGCGACCGAAGCGAGCGCCACGGGCATCCTAATACTCAACATCCCGCCGTCTCACCCCCAGATCACGCGCTATTAGAGACCAGCCAACACGTCGCTCTCACCTGCCACCCGGTACCGTCGTAATCCCTCCCTCGCGAATTCGCTAGGTACACGCATTGACCCAGCAAATACTTCTAGTATGAGGAACCTTTCCATTTTCGCCGCTCTGCTGCTCTGCGCCTTCGCCACGAACTCGTATGCGCAAGATCGCGGTCTCTACTGGACTCCTGCCAACAGCGAGACGATCCCCTTGGAGCCTGCCAGCCTCCACGCCGGCCGCGTCTACTATCCCGCTATCGGGGGCGGCGACATGCACGTGCAGATCGACTCCAGATACCCGGTCACCGTGGCCATGGCTTGGGCCGACGAATGGAACGCCGCCGTGCAGCACCCCCAAGCCGCTGCGAATTTCAGCTTCCTCTGCTTGAAGGAGCATGTCACCAACACGATTTACGAGTGTCATCTTCCCTCCGAACGCCCCATGATCATCACCTTCCGCGATGAGCGCAAGCCGGAGAAGCCCGTCGTCACCACCATTGGCGCCATCCTCGGACCCGGAGTGCGGCAATTCATTTCCCCCAACGATCTCCATATCCAGTACTACAATTGCATTCAACCCGAGTTCCACTGGCGTCGCATCCTCGACGAAAAATACCAGATAACGCCGGTACCCAAGGTCTACAGTCTGATGACTCCAGACCATGACGGCCAGGAACTCAGCGTGAAGATCAAGTCGCCTATCCCCCTGACGGTCGCTCTTCTGCCATCGCATCTTGCCGACCAGGTCTACGACAAGTCCATAACCCTCACCGACGCCCTTGACCAAACCGGCTGCAAGGAACGCGGCGTCCAGTCGATGAACTTCAACTGCACTTTTAACGTCGCCAATGGCACGCAGACGTTGCTGATCCTTCCCGACATCAATTTTTCCGGCCACAAGAAAGCCAATGTCGAGGTCGACACAGTAAAGTGCGTCGACCATTGTGAGCTATTGAGCCCTCCTCCGAATCCGTAGGGGGCTGCGCAGTTAAGCCGCTCCGCAAGCCCGCGCTCGCACAGAGTGATCCCTGCCAACAAGCGAAATCCCCACCCTTGCAAAGTACGCAAGGATGGGCCACCCGCCCCAGAACACCACTCCAACAACTTTCGAAACTTTCGTAGCCGAGTATTTCGTTCCGGCCTACCAACAGCAAGCCGCTGCGTAACGGCACATGTAGGGGCGGACGCCGGGTGCCCCATCCTAACGTCGCGCCTTTTGCGACGTTAGGGTGGGGATTTTGATTTCCAAGTGTGTCTGTGAGGTTCTTCGAGGCGTGGAATGAATTTTTCGGCGGCAGCAGCAGATGAGCGCGTGCTGGACGTGGCATTCACCGACGACGCGTTGAGCGTGTCGCTGCGCGACGGACGCGTGATCAGCGTGCCGCTCGTGTGGTACCCTCGGCTGCTCAATGCCACGCCCGCCCAGCGCAAGAACTGGAAGATTGCCAGCGGAGGCTACGGCATCCACTGGCCCGACCTCGACGAAGACCTCAGCACCGAAGGCCTGCTCCGTGGCGCGCCCGCGCTGAAAGCCCACGCTCCCGAAAAATAGCGCTGACGCCAGCAGGCCCGAGGGTGCCCGGCCCTTCGCGTCCCTTGCGAAGAGCCTGCCCTGAGCGGAGTTGAGGGGAGGGAAGACCTCGGATTGGACGGTGCAAGCAGTAAGGCGGGCACCCGACCATATATACTCTCATCCGAAAAGCGCAGGGTTGGAGGAGCACTATGCATTGCTTCTTAGCGTGGTTGAGGGATTATGAGTCCATCGCGATCTGGCTTGAGGGCATCGCTTTGGTAGCGCTTTTCTTTCTGGACTGGCGAGAGTTCCGACATCAAGGCCGAGAAAGAGCGAGGCAAGAACACGATCGACTGGAACAGCACAAGGAAATTGCGGCGCAAATGGACATATGGCGAAAACAAATTCACGCTGACCGCGTGGCAGAGGTGTTCAAGACTCTGCGTGCATTTCACAATTTTTTGATCCGCGCCATTCACATAGACAAGACGTTCGGTCCCGGGCGCGATTATTCTGAGTTTGGAAATGTTTCACTCAAAGGGGGAAAAATCTTCCAGGAATATCTGGACCTGCAAGAAGCCTACTACTTGTCCTATTTGATATCGGACCCACTCGCTGCGTTGCGTTTGGCAAGTCCCCTTGGCCCAGTTCGGCGGTTTAATTTGGCCCACCCTAAGTTATTGATTCCTTAAGCAAGGCTGTTTTGCTGTTTTTGCCTCACCTTATATATAGGCAGTCGTCGAAGCTGTGGGAATGTGGGAATCGCGAAGCGATTTCCAAGGGCGGTGGAAAGGGTGGAAAACCTGATTTTGGTTTTCCAGGCTTTCCACGGACCGTCATTTCCACAGCTTGGCCGGTGTCATTGCGGCTTGGCTCCCTTCTTTTGTTTTTCCGCGGTTCGGCGGAAGCGATAGGATTCTGTGCCCGTCTCCAGGATGTGAGCTCGATCGGTGATTCGATCCAGCAGCGCTTTGCAGAGTCGCGCGTTCGGGATGACCTGCGTCCACTCGGAAAACGGCAGGTTCGTGGTCAGAACCACTGCGGCTTTCTCGGCTCGCTCGGCCACGACCTGAAACAGAAACTCGGCACCGACCTCGGCCAAGGGCACGTATCCGACTTCGTCGATGGCAATCAGATCGTAGCGACTCCAGCGGGCCATCACGCGCCGAAGCTGTAACTGATGCTTAGCCTCCACCAGTTCGTTGACCAGACCGGCCGCGGTGGTAAATCGTACCCGGCGCTTCTGCCGACATGCTGCCACGCAGAGTCCAGTGAGCAGATGGGTCTTGCCGGTGCCGCATTCGCCGATAAACAGGACTGGTTCGGCGCGATCGATGTAGCCGCCTTCGGCCAGGTCGCGCATCTTCGCCGCCGTCACATTCGGCGACTGCGTGTAATCGAACTCCTCCAGCGTTTTCACTCGTGGCAGATGAGCTTCCCGGATGCGGCGTTCAATCGTGTTGCGTTCCCGCTCTTCGATCTCGGCCAACAGTAGTGCTTCGAGATATCCGATATGGCTCTGCTTCTCGCGAATCGCCTGCTCAGCCAGCGTTCCGAACTGCGAGGCCACCATGGGCATCCGCAGAGTTTTGCACTGCGCTTTGATCGTGGCCTCCTGCAACTGCACCATCGGGTAGCTCATTGCCTACCTCCCATGGTGAGGAGCTGATCGTACTCAAGCATGACCGGCATGGGTCGTGCGTATCGCTCCAGCGCCCCGACGTCGATGGCTTCGCACCCTGCGTGTCGCAGATCCTCGGAGCTCAACAAGTGTTGGACCGCGGCGGAATCGTAGCAACTGCTGGACAGAGCCGTTTCCACTGCCTTCTGTAACTTCTCATGCCCATGTTTCTGCGACAGCTTGAGCAGATCAATCATCTGCCTGGTCCCGCTCTGTTTGCCGTGACGCTTCATCAGTGCTTCCCAGATCCGGTCGAAGCTCGGCGGCCATAGACCGGCCTGACGCCTCTGCTCCAGCGGCTTCGATCCCGCCAGGGCACCCGGCTTTCGATACAGGACGTCCAGGTAATGCTCGAGATCGAGGATCTGTTGTTGGCGCCGGTAACAACGTTCATGCCGGGCCACGCATCGCCCCTCATGCCATAGCTCGATGCTGCTGGCATACGCCTTGGCTTGCACCTGCGCGCCCGCCGGCAACGGCACCGAGTAGGTGTTGGTCAACACCTTCACACAACCCAGACCGTTCACTGTCGGGAAGCTGGTTTGCGCCAAGTCCGCGCCTTCGCTGGCCAAAGGTAAAAGGTGCTCGCGTTCGATCACCATGCCAGATCCCACCGTCTGCTCACGTCCCGCGATCAAACGGTGTTCGTCCTGTTGGCAATTTTCCAACAGCCGCCGGTTCCGATCGGCGATATCCGCTGATTTGGGCACCGGCACCCAGTGGTTGCGCCGAAAATATCCGGCTTCTCCTTCGATGCCGCCTTTCTCGTGGGGCTCGGCTGGCGTACAAAACTCCGCTTCGAAGCGCCAATGCGAACGGAAGACCACGAACCGAGTTGTCTCTTCTCTCCGTGATCCCCGCAGGATCTTCTTCACCGCAGAGGTCAGGTTGTCGTAACGAAGCTTTCGAAACACCCCGCCAAAGTAAGCGAATGCCAGTTCATGCGCTTCCAGAAACGCTTGCTGTGTCGCATGCAGGTAGGCGCAGTGGAACGCCGCGCCGCTGGCCATGCTGCGCATCGCAAACACCTGCAGTTTGATCCGCTCACCGGCAAGATCCGCATAGGCCTCGTACCAGTCAATCTGCGCTTCCACGCCCCAGGGGTAACTCTGCGGAACGCAAGTCTCGCGCACTATAAATCCCAGTGCAATCTTCCGGTCGTGCACGTACTCGCGTACTGTCCGCTCGGCGATCTCACACTCAGCAAGCTCATGCTGCATCCGCACCCAGATGCGATGTGCGGTGTGGCGCTGCTTGCGCGGAGCTTTCCGGTCGCTTTCCAGAATCGCATCGATAAACTCGACCGCTGCTTTTAGTTTCCATCTCGGACGCTCGGTCTTCTTCCGCGGCTTGGGCAACGCGCTGCTGATCGCTTCGCGCACCATCCGACGGTGCACTCCCACTTTCTTGGCCACTCCCGCAATCGTCCCGATTCCGAACTCATACTCTCGGCGAATCTGTTCGTATAACTCCACTTTCGCTCTCCAGTCCAACGAGTTCCCTCCGTTCGGGCTTTGCCCGAATCAGAGTAACCGTTCGTCTTGGAGGGTGGGCCAAATCAAACCGCCGAACTGGGCCAGATCAGAGTACCGAAATCATGCGTTCGTGAAGGATCGCATGACGGAGGCAGATAACCTGCAACGGATAAATGAACCGAGCATTTTTTATCAAAAGCTGGAAGAACTCAACCGGCACTGGGATGTTTACAAGATGGCTGCACGGATCAGAGAGGTCTCATGAGTAGGCGCCCGTCAGTCAGACTAATAGTCAATGCGCAGTAAAAAGGAAAAGGCCATGCTCATCTCTGAACGTGGCCTTTATTTATGCCGGCAACGACCCACTCTCCCATACACTTTCGGGTGCAGTACAATTCCCTGTAAGTAATATCGGCGCAGCTATGAGTGATATTGAGAACGTTAAATCTGTGGCTTTGCCCGACGAGGTCAGAAAGTGGTTCGAAAAGGAAGGCTATCCTCTCGAATTTAGGACGGCTCAGGTGTTCCAGCGTAATGGCTTCAACACGTTTCAGGGCTATTATTGCCAGGGCCAGGGACAAGATCTGCTTGAAATAGATGTCTTAGCAAACATCGATGCCCCCATGGCAAGCGCGACGCTATTTCGGATCTCATACGTTGTCGAGTGCAAGTGGTCTAGGGACAAGCCCTGGGTCGTTTTTACTTCGCCTTACTCGTGGATACTGGAAAGCGCTTGCATTGCGCAAACAATTGCCTCCCGTTTGGGGGAGGCCGTTACCTTCTGTCTAGCGGGAGACCGTAGCTTAGACAAGATGAATACGTTTATTCGACGGGCAAAAGGGGGATTCGGAGGCAGGAGAGCCTTCGAGAAACGTGATGCCACCAAAGAAGACCAGTTCTACCGTACAGTTCAGTCTGTGGTCAACAAAGCTGTTATGGAAGCGAAACACTGCGATCTAAATGATCCTTCAAAAGGTCCATTTCCAAGCCAAGGCGTCTTAGTTTTCCCTTTGATAGTCGTGGATGCTGAACTATTCGAGGTCTATTACGATCAGTCTAAGGATGCTTTTGAAATGCTCCCAACCCACTGCTGTCCAAATTAGCCGGAATCGAGGCTGTGGTGTAAGGGAAATTGTGGCATTTTGTGGTCTCGGCTAGGAGTTGCAGGTTGAGGTCGCCATTCTGCTGTCCAAGTTAGATCCCCAGGCCAGGGGGATTTGTTCGACGATGTGGGCGAGTTGGGGCGGAGGCTGAAAAGGTTGATCGAGCCAGGCGAACAGATCGCGATAGACGAACAACTGCTGGCGCAGCAGGGCGGCGAGATTGGACAGGCTCCAGCCGAAGCGGGCGCGCAGTTGCAGATACTTGAGCAGGAGCAAGGCGATGAGCGCAGTCCAGACCTGAATCTGCAGAGCGTTGGCGCTGGTGCCGACAAAAGTCTTGATGCGGAGGTTTTGTTTGAGCGCCTTGAAAAACAGTTCGATCTGCCAGCGCTGGCGGTAGATGGCGGCGATGGTGGAAGCGGCAAAGCGGCGATGATTGGTGAGAAACACCAGGGTGCGTTGCTGGGCTTCGTCCCAGACCTCGATGCGGCGCAGGAACAGATCGCGCCCGTCGCAGCGGGCCAGTTTGTAGAGAAAGATGATCTCATCGCGCTGGGCGGGGCCGCGCTCGGGCACGGGGCGGCGTTCCAGCACGCCGTAATCGGCGTTGTCCTTCATGCGGGTGACGAAGTAGACGCCGTCAGCATCGAGCGCGGAGAACCAGGCGTAGTCGGTGTAGCCGCGATCGAAGACCACGATGGTGCCGGGATCGAAGCGCAGGGTGCGGGCCACACGGCTCTCATGCACGCGGCCCTCGGTGACCACGGCGAAACTGGGGAGTAGCCCTTGATGATCGAGCAGCAGGTGCAGCTTCACGGCGCCTTTGGTGCGACGGTAGTGCGCCCAGTCGAAGACGCTGGCGCAGAGTTCGATCAGGGTAGCGTCCAGACTCAAAAGTTTGTTCTTGAAGCGGAAGCCATGCGGGCCGGCGACTTCGCGACAGCGGCCCAGCAGTTGATAAAACACGGCGCGGTACAACTGCCAGGGCCGGTGTTCATTGGCATAGGCCAAAGTGGAGCGTTTGGGCGCATCCGGCAAACCCAGGTGCCGCAACTTACCTTCGCTGGCGGCCAGGCCGCCACAAATCTCGCGCAACGACTGCGCCCGTCCCAGGTGACAGAACAACATGGCCACGAACTGTCCCCAGCAACTGAACCCGCGAGCGTGACGCTCGGCCCGGTGCAAGGCGACCGCCTGCTCGAACTCTTGGCGGGAAAACAACTGCAACATCTGGCTGAAAATGCTGGATACTCGTATCACGGCGGTGGTGGCCTCCCTATGGTTCACGTCTCGCAACGCAAACCGTAGCAGAGTTCTACCCCCGCCGCTCAAAACCTAATTTGGACAAGAGTGCTCCCAACCGACTCGTCGCGTCTTTACTGGAGGGGTGCCAAGACACACCACCATTTCATCGCCCCGGTTGACATTGTCAGGCTATCGGCGCTAGACGCTTTTGTGCAAGCGCGCGTGAATGAATGCGAAGAGATTCTCAACAAGAGCGAAAGGATTTTGGAGTCAATAAAGAAAGCCTTCGAGAGAAGGAGCTTCTCCAGTATCGACATCAAAACTGGCCCTCGTGGCCCTCAGGGGTCACCCAAAAGCGGGTCTTCCGCACTTTTGGTGAAGGGGCAAGAGCTAATCGGCGTACGGCGGCACCAGCCTGGTTAGTAGAGCAGGTGCGAGGCCAGTAGGGATGTTGAGTAAGCTGGGTAGCTGAGGCGATTTTCCGGCTGCGCATGAGCCAATCGCTGTCACCGTGCCCGGCCGAAGTGCAGGTGGAGCGGCTGCTCGCAAAGGCCGACCACATTGTGTCAATTCTGCGTGCGGTTCGTAGGACGGCCGTTTGTCCCGGCTGCGCCCAGCCCTCGAGCCGCATCCATAGTTATTATGAGCGGCGATTGGCCGATCTGCCCTGGAACGGCGTCGCAGTGAGGATTCGCTTGCGGACACGCCGCTTTTTCTGTGACACGCAAGAATGCGCTCACCACATTTTCACGGAACGTCTGCCGGAGACGACGGCCACCTATGCTCGCCGTACACTCCGTATGGAACAAGCGTTGCGCTGGTTGGGACTGGCACTGGGCGGGGCAGCCGGGGCGCGCACCGCAGAAAGACTGGGTCTGGTAGTCAGCGGCGACACATTGCTGCGCCACCTTCGACGCATGCCCCTGGTGCAGAAGCCAATTCCGATTGCGCCTCGCGTGTTGGGCCTGGACGATTGGGCGTGGCGCAAAGGCCAGCGCTACGGCACCATCCTGTGTGATCTGGAACGGCGCTGCGTGGTAGATCTTCTGCCCGACCGCCAATCTAGCACGGTCACCGAGTGGCTACGCGATCATGCTCCGCCCGAGGTGATCAGTCGTGATCGTGCGGGAGCCTATGCCGAAGCTGCCCGCCAAGGCGCACCCCACGCCGTGCAAGTCGCAGATCGGTTCCACTTGGTACGCAATCTGCGCGAAGCGTTAGAGCACGTATTGGCGCGTCATGGGTCACTGATCAAAGAGGCTTTCCGGCAATTCACTCCTGCGCCTGTAACTCAGCCCCCGACTACGCCTCCCAACGCAACCCCGACCCGTTCTCAACAACTCAGCCGGCAGAGGCGACAACGACGATTGGAACGCTACCAGCAAGTGATGGAATTACATCAGCGTGGCACCTCAAAACGAGCTATCGCATTGCAACTGGGGCTGAACCGGAAGACCGTACGCTATTGGTTGCGCGCCGGCCAATTTCCTGAGCGCCAGGTCACGCAAAGACGCTCCTCGGTGGACCGTTGGCTCTCCTACCTAGAGAAACGTTGGGCCGAAGGTTGTCACAATCGCAGTCAGCTCTGGCGGGAACTTCAATCTCAAGGAGCGGACTTTGCCGCCGTTACCCTGCGCCGCTGGTTCCGCGTCCGTTTGGGAGTGCGGGGGCGTCCTCACCAGAGTTCGCTCTCTCCACCCCGCAAATGCCCCAGTCCGCGGCAAACCAGTGCGCTGTTGCTCGGCCTCGTTCCCAACCCAAATCCATCGCAACAAAGCTTCGTGGAAACCCTCTGTGCCCTCTCTCCTGAGATCGCCATCAGTGTGGAACTAGCCAAACAGTTCCGCCGCATGATGCGGGAACACAATGCCTCCGCATGGCTGCCCTGGCGAGAGGCGGCCCGCCACTCTCCTCTTCATCGTTTCGTGATGCAGTTGCAGCGCGACGCGGCAGCCGTACAGGCCGCGCTTACCTCACCTTGGAGCACGGGACCGGTGGAAGGACACATTCATCGACTGAAGCTGATCAAACGTCAAATGTACGGGCGAGCCAAACTGGATTTGCTGCGGATTCGCGTGTTGCACGCGGCTTGATCGAGTTTGTGTCGTGTACGCGCGGTACACAGGAGTAGACTGCCTTCACCAAAAGTACGGAAGACCCCCAAAACCGGCCAATGAGGGTCACCTGAAAACCGGCCAACGAGAATGAGGCCCGGGACGTTGATTTCGGCGTGAGGCATGTAGCCTTCGTCGATATGAGCAACGTCTTGAGCGAAGCGAAAAAACAACAAGTAATTGCCCTGGGACGACTCGGATGGCCACTGCGGCGCATCGAGCAAGAGACCGGGGTGCGTCGCGAGACCGCCGGAGCCTATCTGAAAGCGGCCGGGATCGGGGTGCGGCCGCCGGGCGCATGGGGACGGCGACCGCCGGCAAAACCGGCCAACGAGAACGAGGTGACCACCGGGTCGGACGCGGCAAAACCGACCCACACGATCAACCCCAACCCCAACCCCAACCCCAACCCCAACCCCAACCCCAACCCCAACCCCAACCCCAACCCCAACCCCAACCCCAACCCCAACCCCAACCCCAACCCCAACCCCAACCCCAACCCCGAAAACCATTCTTCGAAGGGAAAAGCAAAAGCAACTTCAAAACCGGCCAATGCCAATGAGGTGACCACCGAGTTTGGCGTGGAGTCGACAGGCCTGGAAGTAGAAAATCCTAAGCGGATTCCATCGGCCAGTGCCTGCGAGCCGTTTCGTGAAGCCATCGAGTTAGGTCTGAGCCGCGGTCGGGATGCCACCGCAATCTGGCAAGACCTGGTCGCCGAAAATGGGTTCGACGGTGGCTATCAGACGGTCAAGCGCTACGTACGCAAGTTGCGTGGAAACCAGCCACTGCAGCCACGCGCGGTGATTCTGACGGGACCAGGAGAAGAGTCCCAAGTGGACTACGGTACGGGCGCCATGGTCCGTGATCCGCAGACCAGAAAATATCGACGCACCCGACTGTTCGTGATGGTGCTGGGCTGTAGCCGCAAGGCGGCACGCTTTCTGACCTTCCGTTCCAGTTCGCGCATCTGGGCCGAGTTACATGAGAAAGCATTCCGTCGACTGGGTGGCGCTACGCGGGTCGTCGTCCTGGATAATTTGCGCGAGGGCGTGCTCGTCCCTGACATCTATGATCCCACTCTGAATCCTCTCTATCGCGACGTCCTGGCGCACTATGGCGCTGTAGCCCTGCCCTGTCGGATCAAGGATCCAGATCGAAAAGGAAAAGTTGAATCCGGCGTCGGCCACGCCCAACGAGCGCTCCAGGGAAAACGCTTTGAGAGCCTGGAGGAGGCCCAAGCCTATCTGGATCGTTGGGAGGCAAGCTGTGCCGATACCCGCATTCATGGCACCACGAAACGACAAGTCGCTGCCATGTTTGCCGAAGAAAAACCAACCTTGCTGCCGCTTCCCCTGGAACCTTTTCGCTACTACCAGCATGGCAAGCGGGGCGTGAATCTGGACGGTTGCGTCGAAGTCGATGCCGCCTACTACGGCCTACCCCCGGGTTGGATCGGACGCGAAGTGAATGTGCAGTGGGATGAGCTTTATGTTCGCATCCTTGATCCCAAAAACGGACTGCTGCTGCGGGAGCATGTACGCCAGAAACGTGGCTGGTATCGCATAAAAAAAGAAGATCATCCCAAGCACATGCCGCTTCAGGTTTCCCAGTTACTGTGGCGAGCTGGACGAGCCGGTACTCACATCGGCACACTCTGCAACCTTATTTATAACCAGCTCGGAGAACCGGGGGTTCGCCGCGTCTTCGGCATCCTCTCCTTGGTCAAGAAGTTCGGCACCGCCGCGGTCGAAGATGCGTGCGCGGTTGCTCTGGAAATGGGCGTGCATGAACTCCGCTTCGTTCGTCGCTATCTCGAACGTGCCCCACAACTTACCCTGCGGCAAGTCGACCCGCTCATTCGCGAACTGGTTCACTACCGCGACCTCATCAACCTCAGAACCAAGGAGCCAGAAGATGAACCTCATTGAGTTGAATCGTGCGTTAGGACAACTTCGCCTGGGAGGTATCGCCGCCGTGCTCGAAACTCGCCTGCGCCAAGCTCAGACCGAAGCCATGCCCCCCATCGATTTCCTCTCCTGCCTCGTCTCCGACGAACTCACTCGTCGTGGCGAGCGACTGCTGGAGCGAAGAAAAAAACAAGCCGAGTTCCGAGACCCTCAGAAAACTCTCGATAACTTCGACTTCAACTTCAACCGCAAGATGAATCGCAGTCTGGTGTTCGATCTCGCTACCGGTGCCTTCATCGCTCGCCATGAAGACGGTTTGTTTCTAGGTCCACCTGGCACCGGCAAAAGTCATCTTGCCCAGGCCATCGGACAAGCCGCTATCCAACAGGGCTATCGCGTCCTCTATCGCGAAACCCACAAACTGCTCGATGACTTGGCCGAAGCCACCATCGACGGAACCCGCAAAGAAACCATGGAACTGTTCGTTTCCGTACCGCTTTTGATTATCGATGATCTCGGCATGCGGAAGTTACCCATGACTGCCGCCGAGGACTTGCTGGAAATCGTAATGCGGCGCTATGAGCGCGCCAGCACTTTGCTCACTTCGAATCGTCCGGTGGACGACTGGGGCAAACTTCTCGGCGACAGCGCCGCCGTTACCGCCATGCTCGATCGTCTCCTCCATCACGGCCATGTACTCAAATGCGGTCCACGGAGTTGGCGCACGAAAACAGACTTGCCTCCACAGGAGGCGGCGGAGTAAAACAACCTAGTCCCAGGCCACTTTCCGTTGGCCGGTTTTGAAGTGACCACCGTTGGCCGCTTTTGCGGGTCTTCCGTACTTTTGGTGAAGGCAGTCTACTCCTGTGTACCGCGCGTACACGACACAAACTCGATCAAGCCGCGTGCAACACGCGAATCCGCAGCAAATCCAGTTTGGCTCGCCCGTACATTTGACGTTTGATCAGCTTCAGTCGATGAATGTGTCCTTCCACCGGTCCCGTGCTCCAAGGTGAGGTAAGCGCGGCCTGTACGGCTGCCGCGTCGCGCTGCAACTGCATCACGAAACGATGAAGAGGAGAGTGGCGGGCCGCCTCTCGCCAGGGCAGCCATGCGGAGGCATTGTGTTCCCGCATCATGCGGCGGAACTGTTTGGCTAGTTCCACACTGATGGCGATCTCAGGAGAGAGGGCACAGAGGGTTTCCACGAAGCTTTGTTGCGATGGATTTGGGTTGGGAACGAGGCCGAGCAACAGCGCACTGGTTTGCCGCGGACTGGGGCATTTGCGGGGTGGAGAGAGCGAACTCTGGTGAGGACGCCCCCGCACTCCCAAACGGACGCGGAACCAGCGGCGCAGGGTAACGGCGGCAAAGTCCGCTCCTTGAGATTGAAGTTCCCGCCAGAGCTGACTGCGATTGTGACAACCTTCGGCCCAACGTTTCTCTAGGTAGGAGAGCCAACGGTCCACCGAGGAGCGTCTTTGCGTGACCTGGCGCTCAGGAAATTGGCCGGCGCGCAACCAATAGCGTACGGTCTTCCGGTTCAGCCCCAGTTGCAATGCGATAGCTCGTTTTGAGGTGCCACGCTGATGTAATTCCATCACTTGCTGGTAGCGTTCCAATCGTCGTTGTCGCCTCTGCCGGCTGAGTTGTTGAGAACGGGTCGGGGTTGCGTTGGGAGGCGTAGTCGGGGGCTGAGTTACAGGCGCAGGAGTGAATTGCCGGAAAGCCTCTTTGATCAGTGACCCATGACGCGCCAATACGTGCTCTAACGCTTCGCGCAGATTGCGTACCAAGTGGAACCGATCTGCGACTTGCACGGCGTGGGGTGCGCCTTGGCGGGCAGCTTCGGCATAGGCTCCCGCACGATCACGACTGATCACCTCGGGCGGAGCATGATCGCGTAGCCACTCGGTGACCGTGCTAGATTGGCGGTCGGGCAGAAGATCTACCACGCAGCGCCGTTCCAGATCACACAGGATGGTGCCGTAGCGCTGGCCTTTGCGCCACGCCCAATCGTCCAGGCCCAACACGCGAGGCGCAATCGGAATTGGCTTCTGCACCAGGGGCATGCGTCGAAGGTGGCGCAGCAATGTGTCGCCGCTGACTACCAGACCCAGTCTTTCTGCGGTGCGCGCCCCGGCTGCCCCGCCCAGTGCCAGTCCCAACCAGCGCAACGCTTGTTCCATACGGAGTGTACGGCGAGCATAGGTGGCCGTCGTCTCCGGCAGACGTTCCGTGAAAATGTGGTGAGCGCATTCTTGCGTGTCACAGAAAAAGCGGCGTGTCCGCAAGCGAATCCTCACTGCGACGCCGTTCCAGGGCAGATCGGCCAATCGCCGCTCATAATAACTATGGATGCGGCTCGAGGGCTGGGCGCAGCCGGGACAAACGGCCGTCCTACGAACCGCACGCAGAATTGACACAATGTGGTCGGCCTTTGCGAGCAGCCGCTCCACCTGCACTTCGGCCGGGCACGGTGACAGCGATTGGCTCATGCGCAGCCGGAAAATCGCCTCAGCTACCCAGCTTACTCAACATCCCTACTGGCCTCGCACCTGCTCTACTAACCAGGCTGGTGCCGCCGTACGCCGATTAGCTCTTGCCCCTTCACCAAAAGTGCGGAAGACCCGCTTTTGAGGTGACCCCTGAGGC
>CAVPQE010000011.1:7500-133161 GCA_963707205.1 uncultured Acidobacteriaceae bacterium | reverse complement strand
TCCGGAATCATCGCCGTGCGCACCGCGGCCCGGGTCTTCATGCATCCCGGACATCGCGGCGCGCGCCGATTCGCTGGCCGTCCGGTCGATCAGCAGGCACTGGCCGTCCAGTGCCCACGTTATCCGGACAGCGACGGCCTCTTCCCAGCGAAGGCCGGTGAACGCCAGGGAGTACTGGCGCAACATCGCCCAGGCCGGGCTTGAAGCGGTCCAGCGCCTCTGCTAGTCGCAGGACTTCCAGATGTCCGGTATAGGATCTGCGTGGCGACGGCGCCCCAGCCGGTACGCAACTCCAGTGCCGGGTTGATGGTGATGACGCGCTCTTCCCCGAGCCCCACGCGAACAGCCGCCGCAGCGCCAGCCGCCGCCGTGCCTTTCGTGTTCACCAGTTGGGGCTGCCATCCTTCAAGGTCAGGCCCTTGATCGTTTCGTTGAGTTCGGGGAGGTAGAAAGTAGCCTGTCCGCAGCGTTTCCGAGAGATCGGGTCAGGTAGACGTTCGGGAGTGCGTTTCCGCTCTTGGCCAGTGACGACCACGGCCGGGGCGTCCCATTCACGCTTCACCTTGTATGCGACCGGGTCGCGGGCCGCCACGGTCCACGAACCGGACCCGCTCGGCCTGGAGGCGCCCAGGCCGCCGCTTCGCCTCGTTTAAGTCGTCGGCCAGCGCCTTTGACCTCCAGGCCCTCCGCCGTCCGCTCGATCTGGCGTTTTGAGGACCACATCCCCCACACCCGTACCCGGTAGACCGGTGTCCCGTCCTTGGTCGTGACGGGCACGGTCTTCCCGTCTTTCGTCCGCTGTCTTCGGAGTGATGCCCTTCGGCAGGTTCCGGGGGCTGCCCTTTGACATGCCCATTCCCCAATCCTTGAATGGTTCATCGCCCGATGATGAGCCACTAATAAACATTAACCTATACGGTAGCGCTCTTATCAGCGGTCTTTCATTTCTCGTAATTGATTCAATTAACGATGTCGAAAGCACTGCGGCGAGTGCGTTTCCGCGCAGGTAACGGCGCGCTGCTTTTGGTTCCCAGGCTGTACAGTCACTGTGTCTGACCTGCGGTTTGGGCGGCACCACCTATCCACCTCGGCCTCCAGGGAACCGGAGCAAACACCCCACCTTCCGGTACGGGATAGCGTTCCGCTCGACCAGTTTCCGCACGTGCCGCTCGGTAATATTCAGCCACTCGCACAACTCGCTAGAGTAGAGAGCATGCGCATCCCTTTTCCATAGGGAAGGTTCAGCGCCATGTGAACCGCTCCCGCAAAGCTAAATACCGTCCTATCGTGTACCTCTTTCTGTTCGCCTGCTGCCTGCCTGGCTCCCCTCGGTGTGACCCCCACCGGCCTCACCTGAGGCCGCAGTTGCCGAAAGATTGGGAGGCGCGTTGGCTCGTCGTCTGGCTTCGGTGAGTGCGGCGTGCCCAGCGTTGCCGGTCGGCGACGATGTGCAGCATCCGCTGTGCGGGTGGCATGGGGTCGGGGTGGCCGGGTATGACCGGTTCCCCGGTGTAGCGGGCCGGGTCCAGCGTCGGGGATGCCGAGGGTGGCCAGCAGCCATGCCTTGCGGTCGGCGCGGTGGTCCAATAGGTTCTAGCCAGGACATTTTGATGGATACCTGGCACCAGCGCCCCGGCGTAGCCCAGGTGTTCGCGGCGATGGGCCTTGCCCTTGCAGTATCCGGACCGCGGCCCGGCCAGGGGGTATCGAGCTGAATGCCGTCGCGCAGCCAGTTCGCGCACCGCGGCGAGCACGGTTCGTAGCGCAGCGCCTGGACCAGGCACTCGGCGTCGTCATTCTGGGTACCGGATTCCGCTCGGTGGCGGTCGCCGAGGTGCTCGTCGAGCCGTATTAGGTGAGGTAACCGATTCACCGGCTGGCGTCGCGTGATCCGGCGAGCACGCCCTGGGCGTCGAACTTGGCCCCGAACTTGGCCACGTGCAGCGGCTCGCCATCTCCCTCGCCGATGTCGTCGAGTGCCTGGTCCCAGGTGGGCAGGGACTCCCCCGGTGGCCGGGTCGAGGTAGTTGCCGCTGCCCTCGTGCCAGGCCGGGAGCTCGCCGTCGGGGTACTTCACGTCGATGCAGGCGGCCACCAGAGCCTGGTGATAGGTGGCGGCGAGGACCTGGCGCAGCTGGGCCAGGGAGAAGGTGCCCCAGGGTCGCGATGTGCACGTGCGGGGCGAGACGGCGCTGGGGTTCGATGGCGGCGAAGTACTTCAGCATGGTAGCCGAGGAAGCGGCGCAGGTTCTGGATGAACCAGTAGAACAGCGCGGCGAAGTGCAGCGCGTCCCTCGCGGCCCGCTGGTAGTCGTAGGCGGCCAGGTCAGCCAGGTGGCGTCCTGGAGGACCCGCCCCCAGTAGGGCAGGTCAAGGTGATGAACATCGACCGGCAGAACGTCGTGCCGTCCGGCGCGGTGTAGGTCTTGCCGACCGTGGCCGGGTTGACCTTGCGCCGGGGGCAGGTCCGGGGCGTCCTGGCGGCGCCGGGTGGACCGGCGGCGGCGGGCGGTGCAGTGGCGGGCGTGACCCTGCAGGCGGACCCCGGAGCGGGTGATCTCCTCATCCAGCTCGGCGGGTTCGGCCAAGCTCAATGGTCTCGATCCCGAAGCCTATCTGCGCCAGGTGCTGACCCGTATCGCCAACCATCCCATCAACCGCATTGAGGAACTTCTGCCGTGGAACCTCAAATCCACACCTGCGGAAGTGTCCACTTAACTTATTCGTGGACACTCAAGCAAGACGGTGCAGCTCGGACGCTTACGTTACCTACGGTTTAGGCTAGGGAGGTGTGCCAGGAGGGGGTAAAATCGCGGGATGCCGAGAAGTTCCTATTTACGCTTGAATGGTTCTCTCTTTTGGTCAAGGTCCCGACGCTGAACTTTCTTTCCGTATACAAACACACCTGCTAGTGCCACAACATCCACGCCCACCAAAATCCCGCCTGTAATCTGCTTGCCGGTTCCGGCTAGATAGGTGCCCGCAAGGATCACGACCATGCTGATAAACAGGCCCATCCACTGGCCCCGCTTCTCTGACCCCACATTGCCGTGGATTACTGTTTTCTCCAGCTCTTGCCGGTGCGTCTGCTGTGCTTCGGCCATCTTCATCAAACGCTCTGCCCCGTATGGGACGACCTCGTTGTATTGACTAAGGAGTTGCGGAGGCGGAAGAGGGCCTGAAAAACTGAAGGACTGCACTTGTCGCGTAATCTTCTGTTGATTGTTCGGTGCCATGCTTGTGGCTCCGCCGTCATCCATGTTGATTACGAGGTCCGGTTGATTTTGGATTGACTGCTGCTGCTTGACAGCCAAGGCTTGTTGCCGGGCTTGCTTTAGAGCCCGCTTCCTCTGCCTTCGGTTCACCTATCGAGGCTGAGTGTCTGGCAAAGACTTGGTGAGCGCGGATCGGAACGCATCACCAACGGAAGCCCAATCAATGTGAGCCGCCGTAATATCGGCCTCAACTTCGCTGGTGCTGACGTTGTAATCGTCAAAAACCCCACCGAAGTCGAAGAAGCGTGCCATCCCCGCAGCAGGAGACGGGCAGGCAAACAAATAGGTAGCGCGTGCATTCTTCATATTCTAGTCACACTTCTGAGGGGAAGAGAATGATCCAACAACACCGGAGTATAGCACCCCAGGCCAAAGCAGTGTACCACACTTTAGTAATAGCTCTTTGGGTTACTCAGTAAGGATTTTTACGCGGCCTTTTCGTCGTCCAAATCCGACTTTTCGAGGTGTTCGGAAATCACAGTATTGATTGTGTCTCCGACAGCAGCCCAATCCGCATACATAGACTTTGCGTCTGCTTCGTCAGGAGTGTCGCTGGAATTGTACTCATCAAAAGACCCGCTAAAGTCAAAGAACCTCGCTTGCCCGAACAGAGCCGATGGGCGTGCGAAAAGGAAATCGCTACTTAATTTATTCTTATTCATAAGCTCAGTCCTGTTGTTGTGATGAATCAGAGTGAAATTTGGTTTCAAATATCAGGGAAACTGAGCACCAATTTAACCGATTTGATTATAAAGGATTTCGATTAAATCCGTGCTATACCCTATTCGCTGTACTCCCAGCTTTCCTAAACATGCGCTCTATCTGCGCTCCGTTTGCGTGCTCAGCGGTGCTTTTAAGGGTCTTTTGGGTCATCCGTGGACCTGCTAAGTCGCTGAAAATACGTTCGGTTAAGTTTTCAAATCCTATCGCCCCGACCAAATTTGGTGTCGATGACTGTGGCGGGCAGGCTCTCAAACAAGCCATGGCGAATGTGGGGTCCGGCCTCCAGAACTCTGAGAGTGTTGCCGTTGGAGTTCGCGTAGTCGCTAACGCCGCCATATCGAGTCCAGTCATCCTCACTTGGAGGGGCGGTCGCATTCTCCGCCACCACATCCGCTGGCGATCCCGGATTCAGCAACAGGCTGCCGGAAGCGAACAACGTGGAGTTCATGAAATCCCGCCGTGTGACGCCTTGCTCCATCCCGATCCGCTTGTCGGCGCGAGGGTTCTCCCCGCCTACGGCTGAACGCCTTTAGTCCTTCCCATGCAGAATCGTTTTTCTTGCCATTTGCCTCCAAGTATCCCGGCACCGTGGAGCATTATACGGACATGCTGATCGAACCGAAGCGTTAGCAACCTTCCCCACTGTGCTACCATCTACTGTTTTCTTTTCGCATCTGCCGTGCGGAAAGCGAGATTCCGGCAGGGAGCAGCCGGAACGGAATCTGAGGGCAGTAATGAAAGATACTCTCGGGGTTCTTTTGGCAGGCGGCGCCGGTGAACGACTCTATCCACTCACTCGCGACCGGGCCAAACCCGCGGTCACCTTCGGCGGCATCTACCGCATCATCGACATCACTCTTTCCAATTGCCTGAACTCCGATCTGCGCCGCGTCTACATTCTCACCCAGTACAAGGCGCTCTCGCTCAATCGGCACATTCGCGAAGGCTGGAACATCCTGGGCCGCGAGGTCGGCGAGTTCGTCGAGGTCCTGCCTCCGATGAAGCGAGTGAGCGACCAGTGGTACCAGGGCACCGCCGACGCGGTTTACCAGAATATTTATTCCATTGGCTCGGAGCAGCCCAAGCACGTCCTCATTCTTGCCGGCGACCACATCTACAAGATGGACTACGGCAAGATGATGAAGCAGCATCAGGACTCGGCCGCCGACATTACGCTGGCGACCATCCAGATCGATCCCGAAGAAACTTACCGCTTCGGCGTTGTCGATGTTGACAAAGACGGCTGCATCAAGGGCTTCGAGGAAAAGCCGAAAACAACCGCGCTGCGTTCCCCGATTAATCCGGCCAAGGTCGCCGCCTCGATGGGCATTTATCTGTTCAACGCTGACGTGCTCATTCCTGTGCTGCTCAAGGACGCCGAGAATCCCCAGTCCAGCCACGACTTCGGCAAAGACATTCTGCCCAGGATGGTCGACGACTACCGCGTTTATGCCTACGATTTCGTCGATGAAAACAAAAAGGAAGCTCTCTACTGGCGCGACGTGGGCACGCTTGAAGCCTACTACGAAGCCAACATGGACATCGTCTCGGTCTCGCCCATCTTCAACCTGTACGACGAGCAGTGGCCGATCCGCACGCACCAACGCCAGTATCCTCCGGCGAAATTCGTTTTCGCCGAATCCGGTCGCACCGGTACCGCACTCGATTCCATCGTCTCCAACGGATGCATCGTCTCCGGCGGCATCGTAAAGAACTCCATCCTTTCTCCTGACGTGCGCGTTAACTCCTACTCGGAAGTGGACGACTGCATCCTTTTCTCGCACGTCAGCGTCGGCCGCCGCTGCCGCATCCGCAAAGCAATCCTCGACCGCGACGTGCACATTCCCGAAGGCACCACCATCGGCTACGACGCCGAAGCCGACCGCCAGCGCTATTTCGTCACGGAGAGCGGCATCACCGTAGTAACGCGTGACTATTCGTTGTTTGAGAATCCGGTGACCGTGGATTACTTTACCAGCGAGTAGGTAGGGAATTCGCTTCCAGGTTGCCGTCATCCGCCCGCAAGCGCGGACATGATGGAAAGCCTCGGCATCCTCAAGAATCCATAATGCATCGTTTAGATGCACAGAAGGGCAACGGATTATGGCGCGCGTGTTCATCACAGGTTCTTCCGACGGGCTCGGTCGGATGGCCGCACAACTCCTGGTCGAGCAAGGGCACAGCATAGTTTTGCATGCCCGTAACCAGCGGCGGGGGAAGGAAGCGATGTCGGCTGTTCCGCAAGCAGAGACAGTCGTCATCGGCGATTTGACGAGCATCGCTCAAACACGCGGCGTGGCCGAACAAGTCAACGCACTCGGCTCCTTCGATGCAGTGATCCATAATGCAGGCATCGGTTACAGAGAGACTCGTCGCATCGCGACCGAAGACGGTCTGCCTCATGTATTTGCCGTAAACACACTCGCACCATACATCTTGACCGCGCTGATTCAGCGGCCGAAGCGCCTCGTCTACATGAGTTCTGGCCTTCACCAGAGCGGTGATGTAAGTCTGAAAGATCTCGCGTGGGAGCATCGCCCGTGGCAGGGACAACAGGCTTACTCCGATACGAAACTGCATGATGTGCTTTTGGCCTTCGCGATCGCACTGCGCTGGCCGGACGTTTTCTCGAATGCTCTGGAACCGGGTTGGGTGGCTACTAAGATGGGGGGTGCGGGGGCGCCAGATAACCTTGACGCCGGACATCGCACTCAAGTATGGCTTGCGGTTAGCGATGACGCGGTTGCTACGGTCACGGGCGAGTACTTCTATCACATGCGGCGTCGTGCTCCGAACCCGGCAGCGCGCGATGCGGAACGGCAAGAAACGTTGCCCGATGCCTGCGCACGCTTTTCCGCAGTGGATTTACCAGGCTGAAGAGAAGATCACTTCACCAGTGAGTAGAGGAGGTCGGCTTCCAGCTTTCCCGTAATGCAGGTGCAATCCCAGGAATCAGAGCTTCCCGGAAGGGAGGTGCAACATCACAAGACGTGTAGCCTACCGCAGTTCAATCCTCCCGCAGGGCTTGCATGGGCTCAATGGATGCGGCCTTGCGGGCCGGAAGCAGCGATGCCAGCAAACCGATGACAAGTAGGGACACCGAAACTCCTGCATACGTCCAAAAGTCGATCGGCCGTACCTGATATAAGAAACTGCTGACCAGATGACCCGTGGCCAGGGCCAGGAGAATCCCTGCCCCGAGGCCCAACCCCAGCAGAATTGAGCCTTGCCGGAGAACCATGCGTGCCACGTTCTGCCGGGTCGCCCCGAGCGCGATGCGGATCCCGATTTCATGACGCCGATAACTCACCAGTTGTGCCAACACGCCGTAGAATCCTGCAATCACCATCATCACGGCAAGTCCCGCAAAGGCCCCAGTCAGGTATAAGCCCAGCCGCTGGCTGAAAATGTTTTGGTCTACCACCTCCTGCATGGTCTTGAAATTGTCGAGCGCAATGCTCGCAGCCGCCTCATGGAATACCGACCGCATCGCCGGCGCCACCGCGAGATTGACCCGGGTCTTCACCACAAAGCTGACCATCGTCTTAATGAGCGCCTGATAGAACAAAGACGTCGTCGGCACTTGTTGATAGGGGAGGAAAATCAGTGGCTGGACCACGCCGCCAACGTTTTCGTCCACCTGATCGGCGAGGATGCCAATGATCGTATAGGGCTTCATCATTCCTGTATCTTTGCCCCCCAAGTTAATCTGCTGCTGCAGCGGATCCACATTCCCGAAGTACTTCTTCGCCAGCGTTTCATTGATTGCCACGACGTAAGGCATACTCGCGACGTCATCCTCGTTCACCATGCGCCCGCGCAGGATGGGTGTGCCCAGCGCGCGAGCATAGTCTCCACTTACCGCGGTCACTCTTGCATTTGGCTCTTTGGAGGGATCATCGGGCTGCCCGACGATATTGAAAGAAGAGTGCATGTCCATTCCGGAGAGAGGCGGCGCTGAAATCAGTGCGGCGCTTTCCACGCCTGGCACTTGCCGCATGTGATCCAGAACCGGCGCATACACGAGCGTAGCCACGGAAGTGGGGGCGTTCGCCGTGTCCTCCGAGACAGCCATTCCCGCGAATCCCGGCGAATCCGCAGGCATCGCCGTAAAGGTAGTCACCTGGGTTACGCCAAAGCCGAGCTGCGCATGTTCCAGGTTCCAAAGGGTGTGGAACAGAAGCCCAGTCCCAATCAGCAATACGGTCGAGAGCGCAACCTCGCCCGCCACCAGCCATCCACTTACCCGGCCGCGCACCGAACGCGCGCCAATCCCGCGGGAAGCGGCCTGCAACGCCGGTTGCGGGTCGGTGCGCGCCACTAGCAAGGCGGGCAGCAGCGACGACAACAAGGTCGTAAGCGTCGCGATCGCCGCCAGCGCCAATATCACGGTCCAGTCGGTCGTGATGGAATCTCCACGTGGAATCGTCCCTTCGGGCAACTTGCGTACCCCCTCCAAGGCCAGTTCGGCCACTAACATCCCGAGTCCGGAACCGAACACACTGAGCACCGCCCCTTCCGCGAACAGTTGGCGCATCAGCCGCAACCGGCTCGCGCCCAGCGCCGCCCGCACCGCAAATTCTTGCTGGCGGCCCAGGCAGCGGGCAATCAGTAGATTGGCAACGTTGGCGCATGCAATGAGGAGGACGAGCGCCAATGCCCCGAGCAAAGCGTAAAACACCGGGCGAACAGATCGAGTCAGTAGTTGCTGGTAAGGTGTAGCACGGAAAGCGAAGTCATCCCCCAATCTGGGATTGTCATGGCGTATGCGCTGCGCGATGGTGTCGAGTTCCGCCTGCGCTTGCTGTTGGCTAAATCCGGGGCGGAGTTGACCCACGATGCCGAAGGCACTATACCCTCGGTCTTTCAGCATTTCCGGGGTTGGCTGTAAGGGCAGCCACACTGCTGTCTGGATATCTGGACCAGCCTCCTCGGGAAAGCGCATCGCTTGCGGCATCACACCGACGACGCTACGCGCAACGCCACCGATCCGAAGCGATCGCCCAACAATCTCGCGATCCGCATTAAAGTGTTGCCGCCAGAGCCCTTCGGAAAGAAGAACCACCGGCGGCCCACCTGCTTGGCCTTCCGCTTCCGTGAAAGTGCGCCCGAGCAAGGGCTGCATGCCCAGCATCGAGAAAAGGTTAGGAGTCAGGTGCGGCGCGTTTTCGCTCAGCGAGCCGTCTTTGCTTTCGACTACCGTTACGTCGCTCGCATAGAGGCCCAGCGCCTGAAAACTCCGCGATTGGTCGCGAATGTCGCGATAGTTGAGCCACGACGTGTTGGAGAATCCCGGCTGGTCGCCTGCCGGAGCGACATAGGTCAGCCGATCCGCATGGGCATAGGGCAACGGCTGTAGCAGAACGCTCTCCACCACGGTGAATAAGGCCGTATTTGCGCCGATCCCCAGCGCCAGCGTAAACACGGCCAAGAGGGCATAGCCCCAACTGGATCGCAATTGCCGGAGTGCAAACCTTACATCTTGTGTCCACATGGCAGCCCTCTTATCGCAGGTGAAGTTCCTCTGAATAAATACTGCGAGCACGTTTTTCACCACGAGAGCAAAAAATTCGTTAACTGGTTCTCTGTATTTGCCTGAACTTAGCGGGTCTTGATTTCTTGTCCCGCGGACCGGTGTCCGTTTTCGCTGCAAGACCGTTCGGAATCGGACACTTGCAAATCCTTCCATCGACACTTGAATAAGCCAGCGGTTGGAATGTCGGTGTCAACTGCCGGTAGAGTCAACTGGAGCGGCACTGTCCTAGTTCGGGCGAACCCTAGAGCCATTCGTGCGCCACTCCCATCACGCGAAGATTGACTCGCGAAAACAGAGGGACGATCATCAATATGGTTTTAGGTTGAATTCGCTTTGTCAGAGCAACGACAGTCGGCGGCGATTGAGGGAGCGCACTAATGCCAGCCAATTCTGGGACTTTTCGAGTTCTTTCGTTCTCGGTCTTTCTTCTTTTCGCCGCAGTCGCTTTCGCTCCAGCCCAGGCTCGTCAGCAGGCCGCCGATAAGAACGCTCAATCCGCCCTGACATCCGTGCCTGGTGCTTCTTCGCCTGATGTCTCCAAGTATGTGGGAGCGGAGACTTGCAAGACCTGTCACGAAGATATTTACAACGCCTGGGAGAAAACTCCGCACTGGAAAACCACATTGAATAAAGAAGGCGGACCCGCGAAGCAAGGCTGCGAGGGTTGCCATGGTCCAGGTGCGGACCATGTGGCCGGCGGCGGCGACAAAACCAAGATTTATGTCTTCGAGGGGCGGCCTCGGCAGGAAACCAGCGCCCGCTGTTTAGGCTGCCACGGCGAAAGCCATCCGCAGTCGCATTTTGCGGAATCCGCGCACGCCAGCAGCGATGTCGGCTGTCTCGACTGCCATTCTCCCCATCACGCTAAGGAAAAACAATTCCTGCTCGTCCAGGATCAACCCCAGTTGTGCTACGGATGCCATACTTCGGCCAAAGCGGATTTTGCCAAGCCCTATCACCACCGCGTCGACGAAGGTCTGGTGCAATGCAATGACTGCCACAACGTACATGGCACAGGGACCGTGCGGCAGTTGCGGGCCCTGCCCAGCGGCGATGCCGCCTGCTTTAAGTGCCATGTCGACAAGCAGGGGCCCTTCGTTTACGAGCATGCGCCGGTGAAGACCGAGGGCTGCAGCAGTTGCCACACTCCCCACGGTTCCACTAATCCTCGGCTCCTCAAAGTGAGCCTGGTGAACATGCTGTGTCTGCAGTGCCATACCTTCCCGACGATTGGGCCAAGCGGACCAGCACACAATCAATCCGCGAAGTATCAGGCCTGCACCATGTGTCACACGCAGATTCACGGCTCCAACTTCAGCAGTGTCTTTTTCAAGTGAGGGAGAAGCGATGGCATCGCCACGAAAACTCGCCCTGCAATTTTTTCACGGCTCTTCCGTAACCAAGCCCGTGGCTCTGAGGCGCAGCCTGACGACGAAATCGTCAGGCTTCAGGAGCACGGTTCTGGCTTCGGTCATGGTCGTGTCTACAAGCGGAATGCTCTTCGCCCAATCCTCCAGTGCTGGGCAGACTCCGCCTGCCGAACCAGACGGTGTCACCAGCGGCGGCTACCAGATCCATTCGTCGGTCGAACTCGGCTACCGGTCGAATGGTTTGGTCGGAAGCGGCGATATGTACGATACGCTCGTGAATCTGCAGACCGGTCCGCGGTTTCTCGATGAGACGCTTTCCATGCAATCCCTGGACCACCAGGGCTTTTTCTTCGACGATCTTTACCTCAACAGCTTTGGATGGGGAGGCGATCCCAACAACGCCTTGCGCCTTCGGGCAGACAAAGACAAGTGGTACAACTTGCAAGGCAGTTTTCGCCGCGATCAGTATTTCTCCGACTACGACTTGCTGGCGAATCCGCTCAATCCCGCCACCTCCAATCCGTCGATCCCGGCCCTCAACTCGCCCAACCAATTTGATACGACACGGCGCATGAGTGACGTCGATCTCACCCTGTTCCCGCAGTCCCGGCTGAGTTTTCGCCTCGGCTATTCGCATAACAACATGACGGGGCCTTCGTTCAGCAGTGTCCACGAGGGTACGGAAGGGCTGCTGCTTCAACCGTGGAACACAACCATGAACTCGTACCGTATAGGGGGAGACTGGAAGTTGGCGCCGCGAACCGTCTTCAGCTACGACCAATTTTTCGATCACTACAAGGGAGACACGGATACACAACTGGCGTCCTTCGCGCCCGCGCTCTTACCCGGCGGTGGTCCGGTGGAGTTGGGATTGTCCATCGACACGGCGAACAAGGAACCCTGCGCCGGGACGCCAGCCGGAAGCCCTCTGATTAATGCCGCTGGAACTCTCACCAATGTCACCTGCAGCGCTTACTTCAGCTACATGCGCAACCAGCGGATTCGCACCTCAACGCCCACCGAGCGCCTCGGTCTGCGCAGCAATTACTTCCAACGGCTAGAGCTGACCGCTTCTTTTGCCTACAGTGATGCCGAGATGAGCACGCCGTTGGACGAAGGTTTCAACGGCCTGCTGACGCGAACCAGCACCCGCGCGTTCTTCGGCACTGGAAGCGCCGATGCCAGCCGAATTTCGGACGTACTCGATCTCGGCGCGACCGCGCGCCTGACCAAACATCTGCGCTTGATCGAGAAGTTTTATTTTTGGGCTTACCGCATTCCGCAATACGGCAATTTCAGCGAGGTGGACAACGATTGTATCAATACGAAAACGTGCACACTGCTGACTCCCCTGAGCGCCACCGCGCCGACGACGACACCCACTCTCACCCAGTCCTCCTTTAACCAGAGTATGAAAAGAAATCAGACCGAATTAGCTTGGGACATTTCGAAGAAAGTGGGAGCTCGCATCGGGTTCCGCTATGGGGATCGGGTTTTCAACCTGTTCAACAATTTTGCAGGAGGTGAGACCCTCAACGCTTTCTCAACCACGGGCGAAGACCATTTCGTGGTTCATGAAGACACGGCGCTTCTGGGGTTCTGGGCACGGCCGACTCCTGCCTTGCGGTTGAATTTCGATCTCGAGCACACCAATTACGACAACGTGATTGTTGCCATGGCTCCGCGCAAGGAATCACGCTACCGCTTCCAGACCAGCTACAACCCGCGACCGTGGGCGGTCCTGGGCGGATCCGTCAACATTCTCGAAGACGCCAACGGCTATTCGCTAACCAATTACGTGGGACACAACCGAAATTATGGACTGACCGCCTCGCTCACACCCCGCGCGCAGTTCGGGCTGGATTTGGCGTACAACTACAACGACGTGATTCAGAATGCCCTGATCTGCTTCAACGACACACCGCCCACCGGGGTGAGCCTTCCTTTCGTGAGCAATGCCGCTTCTTGTGCGGCAAACGAACCGGCGAACCCTCTGCTGGCCAACTCGTTCTATACGAACCACACGCAGTTCGTGATGGTTACAGCCAGATTTCAGGTCCATAAGCGAACGACGGGGAGCGTTGGCGGCAGCTTCACGAATGTTGACGGCAGCATACCGCAGTTCAATATCCTGCAGCCTCTCGGCTCCTCGCAGTACACCTACCTACAGCCAGTGGTCAACCTGAGCATGGATTTAGGCCACAAGCTCGCGTGGAATAGTGGCTGGAATTATTACCAATATAACGAGGGTTCATTTGTCGGGCCCACCGCTCCGCGCTATTTTCACGCGAACACGCTGACCGAGTCGCTGCGTTATGCATTCTGAACCCGCTCAACCGGCGGAGGAAACTTGGCTCAACGCCCAAGCCTGGAAAGTTAACTCCACGTCTTAGACTGAGAGCGGTTGAAAGATACGAATGGAAATGTGGCCACCCGACGCTACGCAGCGATCACGCCACCATCGCGGCGCTTGCCGCGTCTTCTTCGGCCTGCAGTATGCGGTACCACGCAAACATAATAAGCAGCGAAAGTCGATTTTGCGGCACGTTCACACCGGTGGGCAGGTCGACGGTCTTTTCACGCGTGTGTAAATGCAGGACTGGTTGACCGTCTTCACCGATCACGCTCCACACCGGATGCCACCACCCCTTGCATTCCAGGTGAAATGTCTGACCGTCGGCAAAGGTGAGAGCGCCGCCCCCGCCCCACACCGACTGGAACGTAGCGATCTGCTGTTGAGAAGCTGAATCCAGGATCTGAGCGCCTGTGCCCAGCAAACCGCCCCGGCAAAACGTCCAATGCCCATCTTGAGAGTCAGCAAGATAACTCGACGAAAAGAAACCAGGACGCCGCAGCGTTCCCACAACTTCGCCACTCAGCTTGAGTTCGTAGCCTAGATTGTGCGCGATGTTTGACCAACTGAGTCCGCCGGAAATAGCGGAAGAGAGAGGAATCATAAACACCTCCGAGAAGGTATTTCGATCCAATTCCATGGTAGCAGACCCGTGTGAACAAAGCATTAAGGGCGCTCGACTACGCAAGCCAGATAACCTCAAACGCCAAGTCTCAATGCGTTCGGCGCGCTGCTACAATTCCCTGTTTCACTCATGGTCCCATAGCCGCGAACTTCAACCTCCACAATCACGTACTGTCTTGTGGATAGTGCTTGGAAAGGTCTCTCTCCAGCTTTCTGATCGTCCAAGCTGAAGTCTCAAGGTTTAAGGCAGGTTTCCGGGGAGTACAACAAGTGGAAGACGTCCAGGTCGTCGCGATGCTGGTTCGGCGCTGTATTGCCGGCGACGCCGCCGCCTGGGAGGAAATCGTGCAAACCTATAATCGCCGCATCTACAACATCTGCTACCGCTTCGCTGGATCCGCCGCCGACGCCCAGGACCTAACCCAGGACGTCTTCATCAAAATGTACCGCACTCTTTCCAGCTACGACCACACCAAGGGAGCGTTCGTCACTTGGGTAACGACCATCACCCGCAACCTGCTGGTCGACCATTTCCGCAAGACCAAGCAGGACCGGATGACCGACTCCATGGACACTCCTGGCTCCGAACGCGAGGACGTTCAGCCGCTCAGTGAGCAAATTCCTGACCACTCCGCCCCCCCCGACGCGCATGTGCGCAGCCGGGAGGTCGGCGAGACCGTCCACGCCGCCTTGGCCAAACTTTCCCCAGAACTTCGGGAGGCATTGATTCTAAGGGACTTACAAGATATGGACTACCGTGAAATTGCCACCGTTTTGAAGGTTCCGGAGGGCACCGTGAAATCACGAATAAATAGAGGGCGGGCGGAACTTGCCAGGCTCCTACAACGTACCTATAGGCAGGTGATGTGATGCCAGACCACACCAGTAACGGAATGCAGTGCAACGAGTTCGACCTCTTGCTCTCGGACGCCCTCGACGGCCTCCTGATCGGGCCCGGACTCGACCGCTTCCAGGCCCACGCTAAGGTTTGCAAGGTGTGTGGGCCGTTACTCGCTGAAGCTGAGGCGGGCCGCAACTGGCTGAAAGGTCTCACGGAGGTGGAGCCTCCAGCCAGCCTGGTCACGAACATCCTGGCATCCACAACGGGCGTTGACACCCAGCGCCTGCGAGCCACCGTACGTTCTCAGCAACCACGCATTTCATGGTGGGAACACGTACAGGCCTCGCTGTTGGAGCCGATCTGGGAGACCGTCCGCCAGCCGCGTTTTGCCATGTCCTTCGGCATGGCTTTCTTCGCGCTGTCGGTGGGCCTGACCGTAGCCGGCGTCAAACCCGCCGACCTGCGCCAGATCAGCCTGCGGCCATCTGCGATCCGGCACACGTACTACGCTACCCAGGCCCGGGTGGTGCATTATTACGAGAATGTCCGGATCGTCTACGAAGTCGAGTCGCGTGTGCGCGAAATCAAGCGCAACGTCGCGCCCGCCGAACCCGGTCCCAGGCAGTCTCGACCGGCCATACAAAAGGACAAGAACGACACAACACAACAGCCCGAGCAGAAGCAGGAGCGCAACTACAGCCAGACCGATAACCATCTGATTCTGGCCAGCGCTCCTCTGGGTCCATCTTTTCGCGATCTGCCTGTAGTGTCGGTGACCACGTACAGGAGGTTCGTATGAACTGCGCCACACACAGCGATACTGCTGCAGTGGCCTTCTGCCGCACTTGCGGCAAGCCACTCTGTAACCAATGCACCCGCGACGTCCGCGGCGTGATCTACTGCGAGGCATGTCTGGCCGCGCGCATGGAAGGTGCTGGCACAGTCCCGGCCGCGGGATTTGTTCCGCCGGCGCAGACCGTCTATCCGCCCTTGGGGTCCGCTTCGTCGGGGCCTCGGCCTCCTCTGAACACTGGCCCGAATCCGGCAGTTGCAGGAATTCTCGCCGGATTCTTCCCCATCGGCGTCGGAGCGGTATATACCGGCCAGTACGCCAAGGGACTGTCCCACCTCGTGATCATGGTGCTCTTGATCCTCGGTGTGAGTTCCGATCTTCCCTGGTATGTCATCACGGTTCTCGGGATCTTGATTGGATTTTTCTACGTCTACCAGATCATTGACGCCGTTCGCAGCGCGAAAGCGATTCAGATGGGGGAGCCTGCTCCTGATCCATTCGGATTGGCGCAAAGCTTTGGCGCCGGCGAGAAATTCGAAGGCACCAAGGTTCCCGCTGGTGCTGCCATTCTCATCGGCCTGGGCGTGATTTTTCTGTTGCACACCGCCGGACTCATCGAGTTCGGGCTGGATCGTTTCTGGCCGCTCATCCTGATCTTCCTCGGCGTGTGGCTATTCGCCAAGCAATGGGGCCTGATCGGCGGCACTCGGACCGGGTGCCAGTGCGAACACTGCCGCAGTCGCAAGGTCATGGGTCCAGCGATGCTCGTTACTTTGGGCGTGCTGTTCCTGCTCGACAGCGTTTCTCGCGTGGGCTTTGGCAGAACCTGGCCCGCCATCCTGCTGGTGATTGGAGTGGTCAAGTTGATGCAAAGCAATGCTTCCACCAGCGGACACATCGGCCCCTTGCCTCCGCGATCGACGGGCTTTCCACCCAATACCCCGCCGCCTCCCGCGGTGCAGAGTACGGTGCAGGGCACGGAGCCACCTTCTTCTGGCGAGGTGAAAAATGTCTAACCCAGTCATGACTCCGGGAGTTCCGCCCATTGCTCCGCCGCCGCTGCGGCCGCGCCGCTCCCTCGCCGGGCCTTTCGTTCTGATCGTGCTCGGCACGGTCTTCCTGATGGCCACCATGCGGGTCCTGTCCATCGGCCGCCTGGCGCACTTGTTCGCCAACTACTGGCCAGCGCTGCTCATTGTCTGGGGCGTGATCAAATTGATTGAGCACCAGCGAGCGCAGCGCGAGGGAACTCGCGCCCCAGGAATTGGCGGCGGAGGAGTTGTTTTGGTCGTCATGATCGTGGTATTCGGCCTGATCGCGACCCAACTGGAGCACGTCAACTGGTCCGGCCTGCACGACCAGTTCAACTTCGACGACAACGACTTCGGCGACATCTTCGGTCAAAGCTACAACTTTAACGATAATCTCCAGCAGGACTTTCCCGCCGGAGCTAGCCTCAAGGTCATCGACACTCACGGCGCAGTCAGCGTCCACGCGTCTGACGATAACAAGATCACCGTCGTTGTCCGCAAGCGTGTAGGCGCCGACAATCAGAACGACGCCGACAAGTACAACAATGAAACCAAGCCCACCATCACCGCGATCGGCGGTCTGGTTACGGTCGACGCCAAGACGGAAGCCGGGGGAGATCATCCCGTCGAAACCGACCTCGACATTTCCCTGCCGCGCAAAGTGCAGGTTTCCATCATTTCCCGCCGCGGCGATGTGAATCTTTCCGGCCGCGACGGCAGCGTCGACATCTCCGCCCAGCATTCCGACACATCTGTCGATGACGTGAACGGCAACGTCAAAGTAAGTCAGGAAAAAGGTTCGGTGAAAATCGAGCAGATCACCGGGGACGTGCACGTGCAAGGCCGGGTCAACGAGGTATCTGTTGCCGACGTAAAAGGCGCGGTACAACTCGACGGCGAATTTCAGGAGAGCATCAAGCTCGCGCGCATCACCAGGACCGTGACGTTCAAGTCTTCGCGCACCGACATGGAGTTCTCGCGCATCGAGGGGACCCTGGATCTCGATTCCGACGAACTCCACGCCGAACAGATCACCGGCCCGCTGCACCTGACCACGCGATCAAAGAACATCCGGCTCGAACAGGTTTCCGGCGATGTCAGGCTGCAGGATGACAATGGTGCGGTTGAAGTAGGGATGCACACGCTGGGCAATGTCCAGATCGACAACCGCAATGGCGATATCCAGTTGAGCCTGCCCGACAAGGCCGGTTTCCGCCTGGATGCCCGCACGCGTGACGGCGAGATTCAGTCGGATTTCCCCGAACTGAGAGTGAACAATGACGAGCACGAAGCGAAGGCCAGCGGTAGCGTAGGCAATGCCTCGTCCCACATTGTCCTCAACAACGAGCACGACGGCATCGAAATCCGCAAGGCCAGTTCGGTGCCTCCAAAACCGCCAGAGCCGCCAACTCCGGGAAAGGCAGGCAAGACCCTGCCCGCCCCCAAAGGAAAAGTGGAACCCACGGAAAATTAAGAGTGCTCACGCAGGGACGGCCGCCTACGCGGCCCAAAGATGTACATGTGGCGACAGCCGCCTCGGCTGTCCCGTGAAGGCAAAGCCGAGCGGCACCAGATTTGCTGCCGCCTCAGTGGCCGAGCTTCTGACTAACGAGTTCCTCCACCTGCGCCAACACCTCATCCTCACTCAACGCAGAAGAGTTGATCATCACGGCGTCCCCCGCCGCCACCAGCGGAGACGCCGCCCGCGTGCGATCGCGCCGGTCGCGCTCGCGCAGTTCCGCAGCCACATTCGCGGCCACGTCCCCCTTGATTTTCTGTTGCGTCATGCGCCGCTGCTCGCGCACCACCGGATCCGCATCCAAAAAGATCTTCAAGTCCGCGTCTGGGAAGACTTGCGTTCCAATGTCGCGTCCCTCCATCACCACGCCGCCGCCTTCGCCCATCTCCCGCTGGCGAGCCACCATCCACTCTCTGACTTTAGGATGGACCGACACTCGCGAAGCCGCCTCTGACACATCGCGCTCGCGAATGCGCGACGACACATCGCGCCCGTCGAGCAGCGTGCGGTTTCCCCCAATGGTAGGCTCAAGTTGGATGCTGGCATTCTGCGCCAGATTGACCAGCGTCGCTTCATCGTCAAACGAAGCATCTTTGTCAATTGCTTTGAGCGCCAGCGCGCGATACATTGCCCCGCTCTCCAGGTTCACGTAACCCAACTTCCTCGCCAGCCGCGAGGCAATCGTGCTCTTGCCCGCCCCGGCCGGCCCATCAATGGCAATTGTCAGCTTTCGATGTGCCTGTTCGTCGGTGGGATGTTCGTTCATTGTCGAAGTTAACGATTGTACACGTGGGAAAGGCCGGTGCAGCCAACGCGGCCACCAGGTTTCCGTTTTCAACTTATCCACCAGTTCCCCCTTGATAACTGGTCGTACACCGTCCACATGGACAAGCGGTCCAAAGCCTTGGGACTGCCCCTGCCTGTCCTTTCGGTACCTACCCTGATTTCTGTACAGAGGACAGAATGCCCGCACTGCCACTTCTCCACTCAACCGCGGAGGCCCGTGAACGCCTCCCCTCAACCCGACCCGCTAGGGCCCTCAAGGAGAAGTTATGTTGTGGAGTGCCAATACAATCCGCTCAGTGCAGTCCGCGTTAACCGGCCGATTCACATTCTTTCCCCTGCTCCTGTTCGTCGCCTTGGTAGCAACTCGATCAGGCGAAACGCAGACTGTTGCTACCGATCCGGGAGTGCGGGGCGGGCCGGCGGGCGCCGGCAGTCCGATTGCTGGTCTGACCGACAATCAAAAAGCCTTCTACATGGCCGGTCTGGCAGAGTTCCTGCAACTCGACTCGGTCAAGGGCACCGTCACCAACACCGGGGCTGGACTCGGACCCAGATTTAATGCGGAGAGCTGCGGTCAATGCCATGCCCAACCCGCAATCGGCGGGACGAGTCCATCAACGAACCCTCAGATAGCCGCCGCTACCGATCAAGGAGCGACGAATCTGATTCCGTTCTTTCTTGCCAGCAACGGGCCAGTGCGCGAGGCGCGGTTTCCCTATCAGTCTGATCTGCGGACCCCCGACGGCGGAGTCCATGATCTTTTCACTATCTCCGGCCGCGGCGACGCCCAGGGATGCAATCTTTCGCAGCCCGACTTTCAAGGAGCTGCGAACAATGGCAATCTGATTTTCCGCATCCCGACTCCCGTATTTGGGGCGGGCTTGATTGAAGCCGTTCCCGACTCCGCGATCTTGGGCAACGTCACTGCCAACCGAGCCACCAAGCGGAGTCTGGGAATCGGCGGACATCCCAATTACAAGGACGGGCACGGCGCTATTAACGGCTATCCCAACACCAGCGGGAACGACGGCACCATCACGCGATTCGGCTGGAAGGCGCAGAACAAATCCGTGGAAGTGTTTGCCGGCGAAGCCTACAACGTGGAAATGGGCGTAACCAACGAACTGTTCCCCAACGAACGGGATGAGACTCCCGGTTGCGTGCTCAACGGCACTCCCGAAGACTCTACCAACTTTGATGAGAATGGGACCGCTCTTCCCAGTGACATTGTCAGATTTGCTATGTTCATGCGGTTCCTAGATCAGCCACGACCAGCCCCGCCCTCGACCTCGACGGCGCACGGATCGCAAGTCTTTACTCAAGCGGGCTGCTCGCTCTGTCACACCGCCTCATTCACGACCGGACAGTCTTCGATCGCAGCCCTGAGCAATGTTCGGGTCAACCTCTTCTCGGATCTCCTGCTTCATCACATGGGACCCAATCTCGCTGATTATGTGAGCCAGGGTGCAGCCGCCGGTGACGAATTTCGCACCGCGCCACTGTGGGGACTCGGCCAGCGTATTTTCTTTCTTCACGATGGCAGGACGACCAACCTGGTCAAGGCGATCACGGCTCACTCCAGCCACGGAGATGGCCAATATCCTGACTCGGAAGCCAACGCAGTGATCGACAACTTCAAGAAGCTATCGGCGCAGGACCAGCAAGACCTGTTGAACTTCCTGCGCTCGTTGTGAGGCCCGTATTATCGCGGGCAGGCGCTGCCTGCCCGTACTTGTTCCGGCGTAAATCCCGATTCCCGCAGTTTGTGGATGCTGAGCGAATCGTGCCGCTTCGCCAGCCGCACCCCGGCCTCATCGCGCACCAGGTCGCAGTGACAATAGTCGGGCACCGCCAGCCCCAGCGCCCGAAACAAAAGGATCTGCCGCGCCGTCGACTTCAGCAAATCCGCCCCGCGCACTACCTCTGTGATCCCCATAGCGGCATCGTCGACCACAACCGCCAACTGGTAAGCCGGCACATCATCGCGCCGCCACACAATGAAGTCGCCAAAATCCCTACCCGCAATCATCCGCTGCGGCCC
This sequence comes from uncultured Acidobacteriaceae bacterium, assembly GCA_963707205.1. Taxonomy (GTDB): domain Bacteria; phylum Acidobacteriota; class Terriglobia; order Terriglobales; family Acidobacteriaceae; genus Sulfotelmatobacter. The sequence continues at coordinate 112,269 of CAVPQE010000011.1, read as the reverse complement.
AAGATGCAAATCAGAAAAGCAAATCTCTTTCCCCTCCGGCACCCGAAACCGCCAATTCATCCCGGCAGGCCCGGCGTCCGACACTGCACAGGTGGCGAGGGCCGCCTCGGCCGTCCCGCGAGGGCGAAGCCGAGCGACCCCCGAGACAGGCGGCCGGCACCGCCCCGGATAAACCGGCTCATCATCCAAATCATTCGGCGCGCCCGCCGCCAGCGCCACATCCTTCCGCGAACAAGTACACGGATAAATCATCCTCGAATCCCGCAGCTTCCTCCACGCCTCCAGATAATGCTTTCGTCGTTCGCTCTGCGTATAAGGCCCCACCGGCCCGCCGCGGTCCGGCCCCTCCACCCACTCAATGCCCAGCCAGCGCAGATCCTCTAGCATCGCCAGTACGAACTCGGGCCGACACCGCTGCGAATCCAAATCCTCGTTGCGCAAAATCAACTGCCCGCCATGCTCGGCCGCTCGCCGCGCCGCCATCCAAAACGTACGCGCATGTCCCAAGTGCAGAAGTCCAGTCGGCGAGGGCGCAAGCCGCCCGCGATAGAGTTTCAGATTGGACACACCAGACATGGTTGTGACGATTAGGATTCCAGCAGAAAAATTATCGTGCAGCGGGACGCGGAGCCGGAGCCGCCACAACTTTCTCCGGCGTAATCTGCAGCATGGATCGTCCGCTGACATGCACGAAGCTCAACTCCCGCGCGGCCAGGAGCGCATTCACCGCATCCTTCACCTTCGACCGCGCGATGAAGTTGCCAAAGAAGATTTCCAGGTCCGCCTGTTCGATCGCGATCACGCAGTCCAGATACTTCGACAGCAACGCGGTGAGCGCCTCCTGTACCGACAATCCCACCCCCTCCTTCACCGCGTCCGGCGCCCAGCGGTAGAGCACATCCCACACCGATCCCTCGCTAGCCTTGTAATCCACGCGCGTGATGCGCAGCTTCGACCACAACTCCCCCAGGGCACCGTCGAGCGCCGCCAGCGAAACGCTCCCGCCCAGCACTTCCTGCATCTTCTGCTTGGAGATCGGCCCATCGCGGGTAATCAACTCGAACGCATCGCAGGCCAGCGCAGAATACGGAGACCGCGACCCCGCCTTCGGCGCCTGCTTGGGATTGCGTTCCCCCATCAGCGCATAAAAATAAGGAAACACCGACGCCGCCACGAGAAATCCATTGTTCTCGTCGAACAGATTGGCTTCGAAGGCCGTGCGCTCGCGCAGCAACCGCACCATGAGCTCCGTCGCCTCGGCGGCCCTCGGATCCTTGAATGCATGCTGCCACCCCGGCAACCGATCCTCCGACCCCACAAACGCGCCAATGAAGGTCGGCACCAGCAGCGCCGGCCGCTTGGGATACATCAGGCAAAAGCCCACGTCCTCCAGAAACGCGCGCGCCTCCTCAATCGTCCGGATGGGCTTGCCATCCAGCCGCCACTTCTCGCGCCGCAGTTGTTGCAAGTCCTGGTCAGTCATAAGAACAGCTGTCAGCTATCAGCCGTCAGCTATCAGCACAAAACCAAAGCCGGTTTAGCTGAGAGCTGAAAGCTGGTGTACTAGATCCTCTTAAACGCCTTCTGAATGTCCTTCACAGAATACCGCAGCACCACCGGCCTTCCGTGCGGGCAAGCGTACGGATGGTCGGTCTTCGCCAGTTCTGAGAGCAGCCATTCCATCTTGTTCTGCTCCAGCGGCATGTTCACTTTGATGGCGGCGTGACATGCGATCGACGCGGCGATGCGGGCGCGAATCTTCTCCAGATTCAGCGCCTGCTCCTCGCGGGAGAACTGGTCTAGTAATTCGTGCAGCATATTCTCCACTGCGGACGCCTCTACTCCCGCGGGGGCGACCTTCACCGCCACGCTGCGCGCGCCGAAAGGCTCGGCCTCGAATCCGTTGTGCTGCAACTCGTCCGAAATCTCGGCGAACACTGCTTGCTGCGCGGGAGACAACTCCAAGACGATCGGCATCAGCAAGCGCTGGCTTTCAACTTTCTGCGCGGCGCGCTGCTTCAGCACTCGTTCAAACAATACGCGCTCGTGGGCCACGTGCTGGTCGACAATCCACAAACCATCTTCGTTCACCGCGAGGATGAACGAATTCCGAATCTGTCCCAGCGGCTTGAGTGTGCCCAACGATGACAGTGTGGGCTCCTCTTCGCTGACATCCAGTGCCGGAGCACAGCCATTGTCGGGAATCGCTTCCACTCCGCGGGCCAGCGAAACCGCGGCATTCGCCTCCACGGCAATTCCGCCTTCAAACGGAAATCGCGCGGAAACCGGCGGCGGCACCGGCGCCTGCAACGCGAATCCTTCCCCTGCCGCAGAATCGTAGGGTGCCCCATGTCTCGCGTTCTGTGCGAGACGTGGAGACTGTGCCGCATCTCCCCCGCCAACCGCGACAGATGAGGGTTCCCAGGGTTGTGTTCCAGAAGGCAACGCTGTAGTCAGAGCGCCGGGCGTCAAAGCTCCCGGCGTGAGCGATTGACTGGCGGTCGCGTGTGCCCGAATCTCCGTCATGAATTGCGGCACGGGACGCGCCTTCATCAACGCTGCCCGCACCGAGTCGCGCACAAAATCGTGCATCACGCTCTGCTGCCGGAAACGCACCTCCGTCTTCGAGGGATGCACATTCACATCGACCTCACCCGCCGGCACCTCCAGAAACAGCAGCACCACGGGATGAACCGTCGGAGGAATAATGTTTCGGTATGCCTCGGTCAGAGCATGCTGCACCAGCCGGTCGCGAATGAGGCGCCCATTCACGAACACAAAAATCGAATTGCGATTCAATTTCTGAATCTCGGGCTTCGACACAAACCCGTGAATCCGCATCTCGCCCGGATCCTTGGGCGCGGCCTCCTCTTCCTCTTCTGCTTTGCGCCGCCAGGGCGGAGGTTGCGGCAATCCCACGTGCTCCAGCGCCTGCCGCGACGCCACCGGAATCAACTGGTCAAGCGTCTCCTTGCCAAACACCTGGTACACGCGCTCGCTGTACCCCGCCACCGGAGGCGCCACCAGCATGGCAGTTGTCGCCGAGTGCAGTTCGAAATGTTTCTCCGGATGCGCCAGGGCGTAATGCGTGACCAGCGAGGCGATGTGCGACAACTCGGTCGACTCCGCCTTCAGAAATTTCTTGCGCGCCGGAGTATTGAAGAAAAGATCGCGCACGGTAATCGAAGTTCCCAGCGGCAGCCCCGCCTCTTCGACGCGCGCAATCTTGCCGCCATTAATCTCGACCACCGTTCCCGCCGCTTCTTCCTCCGCTCGCGTCTCCAGTCGCAGCCGCGACACCGACGCAATTGAGGGCAGCGCCTCTCCGCGAAATCCCAGCGTAGCCACGCTGAGCAGGTCTTCCGCGTTCTTGATCTTCGACGTCGCATGCCGCTCAAACGCCAGCATGGCATCGTCGCGCACCATGCCGCAGCCGTTGTCGGAGACCTGGATGAGCTTCTTCCCGCCGGCCTCCACGCTGATCTTGATGCGCGTGGCCCCCGCGTCGAGCGCGTTCTCCAGCATCTCCTTCACCACCGACGCAGGCCGCTCCACCACCTCGCCGGCGGCGATCTGGTTGGCGACAGTCTCGGAGAGTACGTGGATGCGTCCCATGGGGCAGTGGCTAGTGATTAGTGGCTAGTGGTCAGTTTCGCAGATGGGACGGGAAAAACAAAGGCGGCGGAGCTTCGTTTCAGAGCGGGATTCTCCCGACTTTCATATCAACTGGGATTCTCCGCGCGGCTTTTTATGCCTCTCGAACTCCGGCTTCTCTCAGGAAGGGTAGCGCACCTAGCAGCAACGCGAGGCCGGGAATCGCGACCCAGTTGGCCACAGCCAGCCCGAAATAGGCCAACCGCAACGCCGAGAAACCATCGATTGCCAGAGCCCACGGCAAGATCAAGCATAAGGTGATGAGCAGCACCAGAACTGGACACAGCGCGGCTGCTAGCCGAGTTCGAACCGGGCCTTGGGCGCGCTGCGACAGGTACGCTCCGAAGGCGCCAAACAACGGCAGGCCAGCCAGCCAAGGCCAATAAAGGAACATCGCCATGCGGCCGATCCACACGAGACGAGGCTGAAAGCCGACGCGCTGCAGTGTCATCAGTAGGACACTGGCTCCCAAGAGACTTACCATCGCGGGCAGCCATAGATTTCTGGTCCGATCGTTCATGGGATCCTCCTCCGATCTAGCGCGCGAGATGTGCGCGGATAGAATGTGCCAGTCTTCGACTTCTTGCAGCGCTCGTTCGACGGCTGCTTGCTCAGTCAATCCTCCGACGCGGCCGTCTTCATACGTCTCCTCGAGATGAGCGGCCAGCTCCAGGATCACTTCCTCACGATTTTCTGGTGGCAGGCTGCCTGCGCCCAAGAGCTCACGAACCTTTTCTCGCCAATCAGGCATGGCTGACTCCAGCCAGGCTGTCGAGCGCCTGGAAGAACGTGCGCCACTCCTGCCGCAGGGGGGCGAGTTGGCGGCGGCCAGCGGGAGTGAGGCGATAGTAGCGGCGGTCGCGGCCGGCATGGTTGGCTTGCCAGCGGCCTTCCAGCCAGCCGCGTTTTTCCATGTCATAGAGCAGGGGATAGAGCGACGCGAGCGTGAATTTGAGGGTTCCGCCGGTTCGTTCCCCGATCTGTTTGGAGATTTCGAAGCCATAGAGCGGCTGTTCGGCCAGCAAGGCAAGAATGGCCAGTTCGCCGCTTCCCCGCGCGATTTTGGAACGGATGCGTTTGCTCATATCAATCAGGAAGCGCAGTACAGGATTCCTATGTTCGGAGTATAGGAATCCTATATAGGTGGGTCAACGTTACGGGGGTACCTGCCCGGGCGGCTTCTCCCCTTACTTCCGAAGCATGGAGGAACTCCGGCCGAGGTAGTCGAGCCTTGCTCGGCCTGTCCGGGTCAGAGAACCCGGACCCACACGATACGTGAGGGTTACTTCGGGTGTTACCTATGCACCAATATTGATGCACATTTCATCAAGCCGTAACATTCCGCTGCTACAACCGGAGTATGGATCTGCACGGATACAACACGCTGATCCTTTCCGACCTGCACCTGGGTGCAGAGACCAGTCATGCGCGCGAGGCCACACGCGTGCTCAAGCAGAATCGCTTCCAGCGGCTGATTCTGCTGGGCGACATCTTTGCCGATCTCAACTTTGCCCGCCTGACCAAAGACCACTGGAAGTTTCTTGGCTACATCCGCAAGCTTTCCAATCCCAAGCGCAACATTGAGGTGGTGTGGGTGGAGGGCAATCACGATCACGGCCTGGCCAACATCATGTCGCACCTCGTCGGGGTCCGCGTCTACCAGCATTACGCGTGGGAATACGGTGGACTGCAGCATATTGCGGTTCACGGTCACCAGTTCGACGGCTTTCAGGTGAACCGGGTCCGGCTCAGCCGATGGGGCACCTCGCTGTATCTGCGGCTGCAGAAGATGGATTTGAAGGGGAAACCGATCGCACGGCTGATTGACCGGCTGAACACGCGCTGGCTGCGCATGTCGCCGAAAGTGGCCTCGGGAGCGCTGACCTATGCGGGGCAGCACGGCGCAGACCGCATCTTCTGCGGGCATACCCATGAAGCTATTCATGTGGAGCAAGACGGCGTCCATTACTACAACTCGGGCGGGTGGGTCGATTCACGGCTCACTTATCTGACCATCGACCAAGAGGGGGTAAAAATTCATGAATACCGCGAACGAGCTGACCATCGTGATTCCGGCGAAGAACGAAGCGAAGCTGATCCCGCGTTTGCTGACCTCGCTGACGAATCAGGATTACTCGAAGATGTCGAGTACGAGAGTGTTGGTGGCTGACGCGAACTCAACGGATGGGACGCCCGAGATCGTGCTGGGCTTCCGCGACCGCTTGAATGTGAGCGTGATTCGCGGCGGAATGCCCTCGGTCGGACGAAACCAGGGCGCGGCGCAGGCCGACACTCCCTACGTTCTATTTCTGGATGCGGACATTGAACTGGCCGACCGCTCGCTGGTGCGGCGCTGCGTGGAACTGGCGCAAGGCAAGGACCTGCACTGCGTGACAACGAATATTTTGTGCAACGAAGGCAGCTGGCTCGACAAGGCGTTCTATGTAGGCAATGACTTTTTTCAGTACTTGTCGTATTTGCACCGTCCGTTTGCGACCGGGATGTTCATGTTGTTTGACCGGAGGAAATTCTGGGAGCTGGGCGGATTTCACGCGCAGATTTTATTTGCCGAAGACTACCGGCTGAGCCAGCAAGTCGAGCGCAAGCACTTCGCAATCGTGCGCGGCGGGGTCTACACCACGAACCGGCGATTCCAAAAGATGGGACACTTGCGCGTGGGCTGGCTGTTCCTGTGGACAGCCATGAACTACTGGAATCAAAAATATTTTCTGCGTGACCACAAGTACTGGGCGTCGGAGCCGGACAGCGTGCCACGGGCGTAGCAGTTTCGTCGTGTTCCCCGAAGAGTCTTGCCGGCCACAAGAAACGGGATTCAGCTATTGGATCCGATAATCCGCAACCAGACAGAAATTGTAAGGCCGCCTAGAAGCTGAAGACAACGCCTGCCGACAAGCGCAGATTGTTCTGAGTCGAACTGAAGAATGTCGTGCGCAGGTAGTCGCCTTCGACGCGCGCGGCGATGGGACCAAAAAGGCGATAATCCAGGCCGCCTCCCACCGCGGTGGCGAACGAAGTATTGGAAGGTCCAGGCAAGGTTCCACCCGTGTGGATATGCGCGACGCCGACCATGGCCTCGGCAAACGGAGTGAACTTGCCCACGGGCACGGAGAGTCGAGGGCCGACCAGATATTCCTGCTCATGGCCGGTCACATTAATGTTTTGCAAACCATTCGGTGTGGGCTCAGTAAAGCTCTGCGAGCCGTAGTGCCCGCTGACATCGCCCACTAGACCGATCCAAGGGACCAGTTTCCCCTCGAAGGAAGCTTCCCATCCGTGAAGATTGGGATTGCTCAGAGTCGTGCCGATCAGATTCGAGCTGAACTCCGACGAATTTGTACGTTCGTAAGAAAATCCCAGGAATACATTTCCGGACGGTATTTGTGCGTTCGCCAAGCCTGCGAGAAGAAATAGCGCGACGCCAACCCATGCAGCTTTCAGCATGTGGAGATTCTCCCTTCCTGGCATCCATGAACCCGTACGCAACCATAAAGTTTTGGATGTGTGAGAAGAGATTCGGATAGCAGGAAATTGGTTGATGGCGAAATGTGCTGTAGGGAAGCCTCAGAAGCGCCAGACAGGTCCGGTGGAGGCCCGGTAGTCGTTCTGGTAAGCGGTGCCATAGTGACTGTAGACATAGTCGCCTTGGAACCGCCAGGAGAAGTTCTTGAACCCAAGCTTGTAGTCCGCGCCGCCGCCTACGTCGATCGCGACTGGGTTATAGATGAAGCCTACCGAGTTTACGTGCCGGATGCCGCCCATAGCTTGCACGAAGGGACGCCATTTTCCGTAGCTGAAAGAAATCCGTGGGCCGGCGAGAAAGAGGTATTGCGTAACTGGCGAAGTCGCCCTTCGATAGTAACCGCCGCCGTCGAGCACGATTCCAAGACGCGGAATGCGGGTAAAAGGAAGCACCTCGACGGAGGCGTCAAACCCGCGATAACTCTGCTTGTTGATGACGTCGGTGAGCTGCCCGTAGGAAACCCCAGCGTAGACGTTTCCATTCGGGAGAAGTCCGTTAAATTGTGCCGCCATGGGGATCGAGAACAAGATGAAACCAACAAACGCCAGCACCGAGGCAGCAGTCTTCGACACGAATTATTCCTCCCCGGCGGCTAGGCCGGCAAAAAAATGCATTTTAATCAACGAAATCCGTTAGATGCAGTGTACTGGATGCCCAAGATGTCCCAGTTTACAAAATTTGTCCGGCCGAGGCCGGATTTGTGGGAGCGCAAGTGAATGAAAATTTACCGGATTTTCATGGTGCCAAAACCAATCGACCTGCGTCTATCTATTAGCATGCAACCAATGGACATGAATTGGCAAATGAGCGAGCAGCCGGGAGTTGCGGTTGCCTTTGAATACCACAAGGAGTTGAAGTTGAAACTCAGTCTGGAAACACGCAATTGTGGCGATGTCATCATCGTGCACTGCCAGGGGCGCATCGTGTATCGCGATGAAGCGGCCGCGCTGTCGCGGGTAGTGGGCGAAGTCCTGCAACAGGCGCGGAAGCTGGTGCTCGACCTGAGTGGCGTGAGTTCGATGGACAGCGCCGGCATCGGGGAACTGGCCCTGCTGCAAAGCTGGGCGCAGGGAAGGAACGTCAACCTGAAGTGTGCGGGGCCGAATCCGCTGGTCAGTACTCTCCTTGAGCTGACGAACCTGGATTCTGTGCTGGAGGTTCATCCGTCGGTGGATGCAGCTCTGGCGTCGTTTCGCGAAGATCGGGTGTGCGCCGACTGCTGAGCTGAGGCACGGATTTCTTTCTCAAGGAAGGAGCAAAGTTCATTTTGCTCCTTTTTCTTTCGGCGCTAATTCTCGCGCTGGAACCGGTAGCGTCCTTTGCGTTCGTTGGCCACCGCTTCGACTACTTTCAGAAATGCCGTGGCGGCGTGCGACAGGTTCGCGTCTTTGCGGTAGATGAGACGCAGCTTGCGTTTCAACTGCAGTTCTCGCACGGGGATTCCCACCAGTTCTCCTCTGGCTAACTCGGTCTCGACGCTGATCTCCGGGACCAACGCTACTCCATGCCCCATGGCTACGAATTGCTTGATGGCCTGCAGAGTGGGGAGCTCCAGGTCCATGTGCAGAGGTGTCTTGTGAGTCTTGAATAATTGGATTACTTTCTCGCGGTACGGCGACGAAACAATGTGAGCGACAAAAGATTCCGCGCCCAACTGACGGATGCTGACCTGCTGCGCGGAAGCCAGCGGATGTTTGGGGGGCACAACGAATACGAGTTCGTCCAGATACACGACCACGGAATGCAGGCTCGTCTCCTGCGGTTCGTAGGAAAGCACGCCAAACTCGGCGCGGTAGCGGAGAACGTCGTCGGGGATGTGACTCCCCAAAGCGCGTTCGACTGTAATCTTGATCATGGGATGCAGGCGGCGGAACTCGGCCAATAATGGGAGCAGGTAGAGCACGGTGAATTCGTTGGCGGCAATGACCAGCTTGCCTTTTTGCAGTTCCCGCAGTTCGCTCAGAGACTCGGTCGCTTCACTTCGCAGGTTGATCAGCTTTTCGGCGTATTCGAGCAGGACCTTGCCGGCGTCGGTGAGCACGCCCTCCCGCGAAGAGCGGTCGAAGAGAGCCTCGCCGAGTTCGTCCTCGAGCTTGCGAATCGTCTGGCTGACGGCCGACTGGGTCCGAAAAAGTTTCTCGGCGGCGCGGGAGAAGCGGCGTTCGCGGGCCACGGCCAGAAATACTTCCAGTTGCGAAAGCTCCATGAGATAACCACCTTAATCGATTCTTGAAACCACATTAGTAAAACTGATTATACGACTTCAGCTAATGTTTACTGAAGAATTATAAGTTTTGCTTCTCTGGACATTGCCCGTACCATAGAGGATCAGTTTATTTTTGAGGGAGTTCCATGACCGCCGAGCGCGCCCGCATTACGGTGTTCGACACGACTCTACGCGACGGGGAGCAATCTCCGGGCTGCAGCATGAACCAGCAGGAAAAGCTGCGTCTGGCTCACCAACTCGACCGTCTGGGCGTGGATGTGATTGAGGCCGGTTTTCCTATAGCCTCGGATGGAGACTTCGAGTCGGTGCGGGCGATCGCCTCGGTGGTCCGGCGTCCTGTTATCGCTGGATTGGCTCGCGCCTGCCGCCCCGACATCGAACGCGCCTGGGAGGCATTGCGGGATGCGGCGCGTCCCCGAATCCATGTGTTTCTGGCGACTTCCGATATTCATTTGAAGTACAAGCTGCGGATCACGCGCGATCAGTGCGTGGAGCAGGCCCGGGAAGCAATTCACTTTGCCAAATCGCTTTGTGATGACGTGGAATTCTCGCCGGAAGATGCGACTCGTACCGACCCTGATTTTCTGTGTCGCGTGCTGGAGGCTGTCGTCGAAGCCGGGGCTACCACGCTGAACATTCCCGACACGGTCGGCTACACCGTGCCGACGGAGTTCGGCGATTTGATCACGACGATCCGTCAGCGGGTGAAAGGAATTGAGAACGTAACCATATCCGCGCACTGCCACAACGATCTGGGAATGGCTGTTGCGAATGCGCTGGCCGCGGTATCGGCAGGAGCGCGGCAGGTTGAGTGCACGATCAACGGGATCGGCGAGCGGGCAGGGAATGCATCGCTGGAAGAGATTGTGATGGCGATACGAGTTCGTCCGGATCGATACGCCTACGAAACGGGGATTGTCGGCGAGCAGATTTTCGCCGCCAGCCAGATGTTGAGCGAGATCACGGGCGTGCCGGTGCAGCCGAACAAGGCGATCATCGGGCGCAATGCTTTTGCACACGAGGCCGGCATTCACCAGGATGGAGTTTTGAAGAACCCCCTGACTTACGAAATCATGACGCCGCAGTCGGTGGGAGTGCCGGACTCGAAACTTGTGCTGGGCAAGCACTCGGGACGTCACGCTCTCAGCATCCGTTGCGAACAACTGGGCTACCAGTTCGATCGCCGGGGACTGGATGACATTTACCGGCGCTTTGTCCGGCTGGCGGACAAGATCAAACAGGTGGAAGATCATCATCTGCTGGAACTGATCCGCGACACCCACAAGCCGTCGGGATCGGCGACTCCGCTCATTGAGCCGATTGCTCCGGCGAAAGCCGCAGTCGTAAACGCTCCACCTCCGGTCTCGGAACCGGAGCCTGAACCGATGAGGGCGTTTCCAGTGGGGCCGCAGACGAACGCGTTTGGAGTCCCGCTGCCGGTTCACGGCGATTCTCACCACGAGCAGACGCAGCAGGAAGATTATCTCTGGGGTGTGTAGGGGGATTTCGTAACTTTGTAATTTTGTAATTGAGTAATTTAAAAGCGAGATCTTGAGGCCCGCACGTCGTCCTACTCAAAAGAAATAATCGCAGTTACAAAGTTTTTCAATTACTAAATTACCCAATTACAAAATAACTTCCATGCTCCTGAACCTTACCATCCTCCCCGGCGACGGCATTGGCCCGGAAGTTACCGAACAAGCCGTGCTCGTTTTGCAGGCGATGGCCGACGACTTTGGCCATCAACTTCAGCTTCAACACAAAGCGATTGGCGGAGCGGCCCTTACTGTGGCGAACGATCCTCTGCCTGCGGATACGGTGCAGGCGTGCCTGGCATCGTCTGCCGTGCTGCTGGGCGCCGTGGGCAGTCCGGCGTTTGATCACAATCCTGGTCATCTTCGTCCTGAGGCAGGATTGTTGCGCATACGGCGTGAATTGGGGGCGTATGCCAATCTGCGCCCGGCGGTGTTCTTCCCCGCGCTCGAGGATACTTCTCCTTTGCGCGCGGAGATTGTGCGCGGGACCGACATCATGATCGTGCGCGAACTGCTGGGCGGAGCCTATTTTGGGCAGCCGCGGTCGATCGAAGGAAATCCGGGCTCGCGAGTGGCGATCAACACCATGCGTTACGGCGAACCGGAAATCGAGCGCATCGCGCGCGTGGCCTTTGAATTGGCGATGAAGCGTCGGCACAAGGTTCTGTCGGTGGACAAGGCCAATGTGCTGGAATGCTCGCGGTTGTGGCGGGACGTCGTGACGCGCGTGGGGAAAGATTATCCCGACGTGAAGCTCGGCCACCAGTATGTCGATTCGGCGGCCATGCTGCTGGTGCAGCGGCCCACGGATTTTGATGTCCTGCTCACCGAGAACATGTTTGGCGACATTCTCTCGGATCAGGCTGGCGGAGTTGTTGGGTCTCTGGGACTGCTGGCTTCGGCGAGCGTGGGAGGGCCGGTTGGTTTGTATGAACCGGTGCATGGTTCGGCTCCGGACATCGCGGGAAAGGGAATTGCGAATCCTCTGGGAGCGATTCTGTCGGCGGCGATGCTGCTGCGCCATTCGTTTCAGTTGGAGAAGGAAGCGGCCTGTATCGAGAATGCGGTTTCGGCGGTGCTCTCGCAGGGCGCGCGGACGGCGGATCTAGCGGGGAAATCCCACGCCGTGATTTCCACGACAGAAATGGGGCGTCGGGTGGTTGAGGCGGTGAAGGCTACGAATCTGGCGTCGCATCGGACGGAAAAATCGGCGTAAGTGTGGAGCAAAGATCGGTGTCGCCCCTGCGGAGGCGTTGAGCTTTTTCCGCCTCGGCCCGCCGTCTCGCGGCTGGGCTCCGATGGTTTTTCCGCAAATAACGCGACTCGTGACTAAGCTTGCGGCCTGCGGCGCTCGGGTACTGTCTTCGCGGTCTGTGTGGTTGGAGTTGGATTGCCATCGTACTTTCCCGTCAGGTCATACCACCGGATGCGAAGCATCTCCATAATCATGCGGGAGCCGTCGACCAGGGGATTGATGCGGGTTCCACCGCTATGTCCCCAGGCGACCGGAACTTCCCGCACTTGGAATTTGAACTTTCGCGCCAGAAAGAGAATCTCGGGATCGAATCCCCAACGCTCGATGTGCTGCAGAGGAAAGATCGCCTGCACCGTCGGTTGCCGGAAAGCTTTGAAGCCGCATTGCGTGTCCTTAAACTTTAGACCGAGCGTGACACGCAGGATTAGGTTGAAGATCCGGCCGAAGACTTGACGGTGCAAAGGTTGCCGCTGTGTTTGCGTTTCGGCGCGCAGCCAGCGGGATCCGATGGCGATGTCGGCGCCCTCTTCCAGTGCTTGAAAAAGCTTCGGAGCTTCTTCGATGGGCGAGGATAGGTCGGCGTCGCTGAAGAGGACGACTCGGCCGCGGGCGTTGAGCATGCCGTGGCGCACGCTGTATCCCTTGCCGCGATTGCCGGGATTTTCCACCAGCCGCAGTGCCGGATCTTTCGCCGAGAAGGTTCGAACAATCTCCGCTGTGTTGTCGCGGGATCCGTCGTTGATGACGATGACCTCTGCATCCCAGCCCCGAGCATGCACGTACGCCAATACCTTTTCAAGCGTCGCACCCAGGCGCGCGCCCTCGTTATAGGCGGGAATCACGATGCTGTAGGCAGGCTGCAAGAAATAATTCCCGGTTCTCAGTCGGTGGGACTGGTGGCTGAAGATCTGGTCCGCTTTGACAAGCGACATCGTTATTGTACGTGGTCGTTTCAGAATTTCGGAAATGAGAATCCCCGGATGTTTCGGGGAATCTAGCGCTGAGCGTAGTATCCGGTTCGCGTCCGGGCCGTGAGTCCGGGCTTGCCAATTTTGACCTGAAGGCTGTGATACTCGTTGGGATGGTCCGCCGGGGGAGAATCAAAGGAGAGAGTGTAAAAGGCTTTTGCGTCCGCCAGGCAGCTCGCCACCAATCTCTGTATGTCATTGCTCGAGTTAAGAACCTGGCCCCCGGTTTGAGCAGCGATTACCTGCAGGCCAAGGTTGCCGTTCTGTACCTGGTTGGCCGAACCCACGCCTTTGAGGAAGCTTTCATAATAAAATCTTCGGCCCATCGCATCGTCCATCCCCAGCGGATCGATGCTGTAAAGCGTAATGCGAGCCTCTCGCAGTTCCGTGGACAGGTTGACCACGTTCCGAAAGAGCCATTCCCGATCTTTCGCGCTCAGTTCCACTTCCGGACCGGAGAGCAGGGGCCATCCCGGACTCAGCCAGATCAGCAGTTTTCTGCCCGGTTGTGTGGCCAGATGGGAGATGAGTTTTTCAAGAGTGCCAAGGGAAATATCCACGCGATCCGCAGCGCCGTAGAATCCCTGCGATCGGCCTATAGCGCGCAGGCCCGACTGATTGGAATCCAGGGAGCTCGCCAAGACATTTCCGTCGAGAGTAGATGGGGTTTGGCCCTGGGACGTATCGGTGAGGAGAACCAGGGACGTGGGAATGGGGAGCTCGCCGCCGTTTTGCCGAAGGAATTTGTCCAGCTGTAGGCGCTCGTAGCCTACGGAATGGAACGAAGTGTTGACTGCATCGACGAGCAAAATGACCTGCAGCGGAAGTTCATCCGTTTTGCTGGTTTCGTCGGTCGCGTGAAAGGTGAGAATCGTCTGCGGCTGTTTGTCATCGAGAATGATGAAGTCCTGCTGCTGCAGGCCGGGCACGGGTTTCCCGGACTTGTCGGTTACCACTACATCGAGCGTAATGCGGCGACTAGCGTCTTTCGTCGGGGTGGTCGCGCCTTCCGCTGGCGGCGTGACTGGCGACTGAGGTGCGGCCTGTTGTGCGAATCCTGGAAGGGAAAAACAACAGAAGAAGGCGGTCAAGACCGGGAACGCGGCGCGCATGTTCACCTCGCAATGATGGTCCTAAACTCAGAACCGCCTTACGCGACCTGACGTCGCTGCTCAAGCATGGAGAAATATTCTGCCACCAACTCGGCGTCCCAGAGACCGCGCTCAGCTTCCTCGCGCATGGTCTGCGCGGCGAGGTCGTGCGTCAGCGGGGCTTTGTAGGAGCGAGCGGTGCGTAGCGCGTCGTATACGTCCACGACCTGCAGAACCCGGGGAAGTACCGGAATCTCCGACCCGGTTAATCCGTCTGGATAGCCCGAGCCGTCAGAGTGTTCGTGGTGGTGGCGAATGATCGGCAGCACCAGGCGCAGCGAATGCAGCGGTTTGCAGATGTTCTCGCCGGTGATGGGATGGAGTTTCATGACCGCCCATTCCGCGGGCGTTAGGTCGCTGCCTTTTTTCAGAATTTCATCGGGCACGGCGATCTTGCCCAGATCGTGGAGATACCCGCCACGCTTCAGGGCGAGGATGGAATCTTCATCCATGCCGAGGTGACGTCCCAGATCGGTGGCATGGACCGACAGCCGTTCACAATGGCCTTCGGTATAGGGATCGCGGCCTTCGACGATCAGCCCCAGCGTGCACAGGACGGAATCGGCGGTTTCCAGTTCATCGGTGAATTCTTTCAAGCGGAGCAGCGATTTCACGCGGGCAATAAGTTCTTCGGCGAGGACCGGCTTGTTCAGGAAGTCGTCGGCGCCGGCTTCGATGCCGCGCACTTTGTCGCTGCTATCGCTCAGTCCTGTGATCAGAACGAACGGAATCAGTCGTGTGGTGGGATTGTCCTTCAAGCCGCGGCAGAATTCGTAGCCCGACTTGCCCGGCATCATCACGTCGGAGAGGATCAAATCTGGCAATTGCTTGCGGACCTCGGCCTCGGCCTGTTCGGCATTGGAGGCGGTGGTTACGTCGTACCCGCGCATGGTGAGTAGCTGGCTCATCAAGCCAGCAATGCTGGGCTGGTCGTCGACGACCAGGATTCGCGGGGCACGACGGTGTAGTAAAAGATCACCCATACCTTGATAAGAGGCGACTTGGACCTTCGCAGTTGTCCGCGCAACCGGCCGCGACGGAGAGGGGGGCGAGACGCTCATGGTGAAATCGCTTACTGAACCCCTGATTCTAACCCTATTTTCTGGTTTTCGTCGGGCTGAAGCCAGTTATTGGAACGGTACCACCATTTGCTGGACTTCGCTATTCCCACTTTGGCACCTCCTATTTTGCGGATGTGACCGGAAGCCTTGCTTCGGGCATTGCCCCGTGTCTACTCTCGACTCATGCGTATGGTACAAATCGGCGTCGTTCCCTTTCTCGTTTGTGCTGTGCTGCTGACGAATGCGCCGGGCGCGGCCACGAAAATTCATGTCATCACGTTCGGGAAATGGACGTCCGTGCAGTGGTTTACGGGTTCGGGAACGGACGACAAACCCCTGATCATCAAGGTCCGCGCACTGGTAATTGATGGACGCGTTAAAGAGTATGCACTCGGGGCGCCGCACGAAGTGACCGAGCGGCTGTTTGTAGTGCGGCGCGTGTTTCGGGTGAATGACAGTCTTCCCGAGGATCCCAGCCCACGCTGGCAGTGGCAACGCGGAGGCTGGCTGCTGGTGGATCGCCTGACCGGCCACATTTCCCCAATCAATCTTCCGGAGTTCGATGTTTTTTATTCCGCTGCCAGTTGGTATCGCGACTACGTTGCCTATTGTGGAGTTGCGGACGATGGAAAGAAGACGTTTGCCGTGGTGGCGCAAATCAGCCGTCGCAAGCCCGTGCTAAAGAAGCCGCTATCTAACGACGGCGTCGCCGAGGATGCGGCGCCGGACTCGGCCTGCCCAGCGCCGTCGTGGCAGCGAAGCCCGGTGCGAGTCAGCTTCGAGCCGGGAGGCAGCGCCCGGCAGACGTTTGCGATTCGCGGGCATGTAGTGGACGTGGTGGATGATGCGGATGAGGAGGAAGAAGGATCGCGGTAACAAAAGCGGTCTTGGGTCGTAGGTGTTGGGTATTAGGCGTCAGACCTCAGACCTAAGACCTCAGACCTCGACTCAAGACCCCACTCTTAATCTCCCGCTGCTTCCACCGCGGGTAGTTCCTCCGCACCAGTCTTTTCCTTTACCTTCGCGCTGGTGACGAGGATGACGGATAGAACCACAATCGCGCTCCCCGTCAGAATGAACCGGTCTACACGTTCGTGCAGAATCAGCCAGCCCAGGAACACGGCTACGACGGGGTTCACATAGGCGTAAGTTGAAACTTTGGACGTAGGAACGTGCTCCAGCAGCCAGATGTAAGCTGTGTAGCCGATCCATGAGCCGCACACCACCAGGTACATCGTCGCGCCCACGCCGCGGACGGTCCAGCGCACATGCGAGAGATTGCCCGCGATTAGCGCGAAAATAAGATTTCCCACTCCTGCCGCGGTGACTTGCCATCCGGTGGCGCTGAATACATCCATGCCCGATTGCCAACGCTTTGCGAGCACTGAGCCCAGCGCCCAGCTGAACGAGCCGAAGATCAGGCTGATCGAGGCCCACAGCTCGCGGTGTCCAAGCGTGCCGGACTGCAACTGCGGCCAGACCAGGACGAACAGTCCAACGATCCCCAGCGCCAGACCTGCTTTGCCGCGCCCGGAAATGTGATGGTTGCCCAACAGCAGGGAATCGAGCACCAGAAACCACAGCGGGGTAATGGCGACGATCAGCGCGGCTAGGCCTGACGAGACGGCAAGTTCCGCATAAGAGAGCGTGAGGTTGCCGCCCATCAGCAGGAGCAGGCCCACCACCGCCGCCAGTGCGAGTTGCCGCGGAGAATACAGAATCCTGCGCCCGGTTGCGGCGCAAACCGCAAGCATGACGGCCCCCGCGACCGAAAAGCGCAGGGCGCACATGAGGGCCGGAGGAATGGTCTGTACGGCAATGTCGATGCCGAGATAGGTCGAACCCCAGAACAAGTACACGAGCCCGAAGGCAAGAATCACCATCCATCGGCTTGGGCGCTGTGTGGAGTGCATGGGCGTGAGAAACAGGGGGAAGTTACAAAGATATCAGACGACTGGGTTGCCCGGTTGGATTCTAAAGATGATGAGGGGAACCATACAAAACGTCGCGGCTGGCTGTTTGAGTTTGTATTGGTGCAGTTTGCCGACGATTGTCGAGAAGGCGAGGTCGCGCAGTGGACGCGTTCTGTTCCGTTTCATGCATGTAATCATAATAACGTATGTACATATGTGTGCATATATACGAAGCTGCGAAGAGCCGGCCACGGCTTCGCGCCTCGCCTGCCTCGTAGAATGCCCTTCCCCGCGCCGGAAACGGCCCTTGCAGCGCCGATCATTACCGCAGGTAGGGAGAACCATCCTCGGCGACGAATTCCGCCTTCTAGCGCGTTAGCAGGGCGATTCTACGAGCTTTCAACCACTTGCACGAAGACTCAATGACTTGCACGCGGACTCAACGACTTAGCGACGATGACCTTTAAGATACAGCGAACCTTGTCGTAGAGACGTTGCTGGCAACGTCTCGGCGGCGCGGCACGCACGGTGCCGGCAAGACGCAGCAAGCGGCGTCTCTACGCGTTAGTCCGTCTTGCGCCCCTGTCCATTCGTTACCGAAGGGGGGTTACGTCGAGTCATCCCTTCCAGCTATAATCAATTAGTGATGTCGACGGTTCGCGATGCTGCACAACAATCCCAATTCGCATCTGCCCGAGTGCTGGCTGCACTGCCTGGTGTGCCCGCGGCGCTATCGGGCAAACCTGCCCTCGCGATTGCGCCCCAGCTTGTTCGGTAGTGACTAACTCTTAATCCTCCATCTGATTCGCCTCGGCCTGCGCGGGCCGCATTTGCTGACAGCCAGCAGCTGTTTACTGGCAGCTGCTTCGGAGGATTCCATGACCACCAAGACTATGACCGCCGTTAACGGACCCAAGATTAAGACTGCCCTGCCCGGCCCCAACGCCAAGCGCGTGCTCGAGGGCGACGAGAAATACATTTCGCCGTCTTATACCCGTTCCTATCCGCTGGTAGCAAAGAGCGGGCGCGGCATCGTGGTGACCGATGTCGACGGCAACGAGTTCTTTGATTTTTCCGCCGGAATTGCCGTGACTTCGACCGGCCACTGCCATCCCCACGTGGTCGCTGCCATTCAGAAGCAGGCGGGCGAACTGATTCACATGTCGGGCACGGATTTCTATTACGAAAACATGGTGGACCTGGCGGCGCGGCTGTCGAAGATCGCGCCCATGCCCGGTCCGCACCGCGTTTACTACGGCAACTCAGGAGCCGAGGCCATCGAGTGCGCGCTGAAACTGGCGCGCTATCACACCAGGCGGCAGAACGTGATTGCCTTTTTCGGAGCATTTCACGGACGAACGATGGGCGCGCTCTCGCTGACCGCATCGAAGCCGCAGCAGCGCCGGCGTTTTTCCCCGCTCGTTCCGGGGGTGACGCATGTGCGTTATCCCGACGTGTACCGCGGCTGCGTGGGCGGCAAGCAAGATGCGGACAACTTTGCGCTGGGCTGCGCCCGCTTCATCGAAGAGAAGCTGTTCAAGACCACGCTGGCTCCGGAAGAAGTAGCGGCGATCTTCGTCGAGCCGGTTCAGGGCGAAGGCGGCTACGTCGTGGCTCCGAAAATCTTCATGCAGGAACTGCGGCGCATCTGCGATCGTCACGGCATCATGCTGGTAGTCGACGAAGTGCAGAGCGGCATTGGACGCACGGGGAAGTGGTTCGCCGTCGAGCACACCGGAGTCGAGCCCGATATGGTTTGTATAGCGAAAGGGATTGCTTCTGGCATGCCGCTGGGGGTCACGATGACCCGCGCTGAAATCATGGATTGGGTTCCCGGTTCGCACGCATCCACTTTCGGCGGCAACCCCGTGGCGATCGCCGCGGCTTTGGCTACCCTCGATGTGATCGAGAAAGAGCATCTGATCGAGAACTCGGCCAGTGTGGGCAATCACATGATGAAGCGCATGGTCGATTGGCCTTCGAAACTGAAACTGGTGGGCGATGTGCGCGGCCGCGGACTGATGATCGGCGTCGACATCGTCAAGGACAAGGTCACCAAGGAGTACGGGAACGTCGAGCGCGACCGCATCGTGGAAATGGCATTTGAGCGCGGCCTGTTGTTCCTGGGCTGCGGGCCGAGCACAGTCCGAATTTGCCCGGCACTGGTGGTCACGAAAGAAGAATCCGATGTGGCCATGGATGTACTCGAAGAGTGCATCTCCGCAGTAGGAAAAGGCGCGTAAGGTCGTTCTTAAAGAAAGAAGACATGATAAGGGCGGACCTTTCGGCTCGACCCGTTTCTGTTCAGAAGGTCAACAGACCCGCGAAGCGGGATATTGCGAGGACGCAAGCGCTATTCCCTCTCTGGGAAAGGCCGAACTTAATGGTATGGGGCGTGAGGCACGTCACATCTCGAGATCGACTTCTTCCGCTACAGTGAAGTCTGTCTTTCCACTATGCTTCCCGCCGTTTTCACGCGCACGATCATTCACGGGCTGGATTGGGTTGCGGGGCGTGTGTTGCCGGCTGACCCGCGGCCGAGGCACCAGCGCACCGGCACGAACGGGGAAGAAGACGCTTACTTCCACCTTCGTAACTTGGGGTACGTGATGGTGGAGCGCAATTTCAGGTCGCCGCGTAGCCGGGGCGAGATCGACCTGATCGGCTGGGATGCCGATGTGCTTTGTTTCATTGAAGTTAAGACGCGGACCACCCTCGACGTAAAGACCGCGGAGGCGGCGGTGGACCGACACAAACGGCGCGAAGTGACTCAAGTGGCGCGTCAGTATCTGAAGCGGCTTCCACCATCGTGCCAGTGGAGATTCGATATTGTAAGCGTATACTATGGGCATCCTAAATCCAGCCCGCAGATTGAGGTGTTTCGCAACGCTTCCTTGTCGGCGTAAAATACAAGATTTGCACGACTGCACTGAAAGGATTCAGTAATTGCCTGAACTCAGAAAAGACCCGATCGTTGGCCGCTGGGTAATTATTTCGACGGACCGGGCGAAGCGCCCAACCGATTTTGTTCGCGAAAATATGAAGATCAAGGGGGGATTCTGCCCCTTCTGCTACGGAAACGAGACCAAGACGCCTCCCGAGATCCAAGCCTACCGTCCCAACCCGAACGGCGGACCGCCGCCGCAGCGGGACACTCCGGGATGGACCGTCCGCGTCGTGCCCAATAAGTTTCCAGCCTTGGGCATTGAAGGCACGCTGAACCGGCAGGCGGAGGGCATGTTTGATCGCATGAACGGAATCGGAGCGCACGAAGTCATCATTGAGACGCCCGACCATACAGCCAGCCTTGCTACCCTGCCTCCCAAACGGATTGAAGATGTTCTGTGGACTTTCCGCGACCGCATCCTCGATTTGAAAAAAGATCGCCGGTTTAAGTACATCCTGATTTTCAAGAATCATGGCGAAGCGGCGGGAGCATCGCTGGAGCACGCGCACTCGCAGTTGATTGCGCTGCCCATTCTTCCCATTAACGTTACGCAGGAGTTGGAAGGAGCTAAGCAGTACTTCCTCTACAAGGAACGTTGCGTGTTCTGCGACATCATCCGGCAGGAGATGGACAGCGGTACGCGGGTAGTGTCGGAAAACGAGAACTTTCTCACGCTGGCGCCCTATGCCCCGCGCTTTCCCTTCGAGACCTGGATTCTGCCCAAGCAGCACGAGTCTGCCTTTGAGAACTCGTCGTCACATATGTTCGAGAATCTGGCTCGATCCTTGAAGGACTTGCTCGGCAGGGCTGATCGGGTGCTGGACAATCCACCCTACAATCTCGTGATTCACACCTCGCCGGCGCAAGATCCGACGAACGACCACTATCACTGGCACATTGAGTTCATGCCTAAGCTGACCAAGACTGCCGGATTCGAATGGGGCACCGGCTTCTACATCAATCCCACCCCACCCGAGGAAGCGGCGAAGTTCCTGCGCGAGGCGAATGTGGAAGAACCGGCGCCGGTTTCGGTCGGCTAGCTGGGAATCAGGCTCAAAATGAGGGCACGGCTTGAGCGCCGTGCCCTTCTTAGTGTTGGCCTGCAGAGAGAAGGGCCGGAGAGTTCTCGAGGGCCCTTATGTGTGCAGGATAAGCGGAGCCGTGCTGATCGTTTGTCACGGAGTTGTAAAACTATTGCGAACCGGCTCGCAGTGGCTGCGCGGCGTTCACTGACGTCCATTCGTTTCGATCACTACTATCGGCAGTTTCGAGGGTTTCCATGAAACGCTGCATGCTTGTGCTCCTGCTGGCTGGATGGGCCCACTCCTCTCCTCCTGTTGCGCCATCCACGCTGATCGCAAACGTGTCTGGCCGGACGACTGTAAGCCTTAACGGCGCGTGGCGAGCCATTGTGGACCCGTTTGAAAACGGCAAGTCTGGATTCTTTCGCAATGACAAGCCGCGCAGCAAGAGCGATCGCGTCGAGTACAGTTTCGAGGCATCTCCCGCTCTGAATGTTCCGGGAGACTGGAATACCCAGCGCGAGCAATTGATGTTCTATGAAGGGCCGGTGTGGTATCGGCGCGAGTTCAGTTACCACAAGCGCGCGAACGTCCGGGTATTTGTCTATTTCGGCGCGGCCAACTACCAGACTGCCGTTTATCTGAACGGAGAAAAGCTTGGCGAGCACGAAGGGGGCTTCACCGCGTTCAACTTCGAGGCGACTTCACTTCTGCGAGACGGCGAAAACTTTCTGATTGCCGAGGTGAACAACGTGCGCCGCGCCGACGCCGTGCCCGCGCTGAAATTTGACTGGTGGAACTATGGCGGAATTACTCGCGACGTGATGCTCGTCGAAGTGCCGACAGTCTTCATTCAACTCTACTGGGTGCAACTGGCGCGCGGCTCACAAAACGAGGTCGCAGGCTGGGTGCAGTTGAACGGCGCGCAGTCTCCGCAGAATATCTCGCTGGAGATTCCGGAAGCTGGGGTTCACGAGACGGTCACCAGCGATGGGACGGGCCGGGCCAGTTTTCACTTTGCTGGCAAGCTGGAGTTGTGGTCTCCCGCGCATCCCAGGCTGTACGACGTGATCCTCACGAGCGGCGCCGACACGATCCACGATCAGATCGGCTTCCGCACGATTGAGGTGCAGGGAGCTAACATTTTGTTGAATGGCGAGCCGATTTTCCTGCGCGGCATTTCGATGCACGAGGAGGCGCCGTTTCGCGAGGGACGCGCGTTCAGCGTGGAAGACGCGCAGACTCTGCTGGGGTGGGTGAAAGATCTGGGATGCAACTTCGTTCGCTTCGCGCATTATCCGCACAACGAGAATGAGATTCGGCTGGCCGACCGCATGGGGTTAATGGTGTGGTCGGAGATTCCTGTTTATTGGGACATTGACTGGTCGAATCCCGCGACCTTGGCCAATGCGGAGGCGCAGCTACGAGACGATGATTGCGCGCGATCATAATCGCGCGGCTGTGATTCTGTGGTCACTCTCCAACGAAACACCAGTGAAACCGGAACGCTTGACGTTTCTGAAACAGCTTGCGCAGGAAGCGAGGGAACTCGATTCCACACGGCTGATCACTTCGGCGATGAACCACGTCGATAATACAAATCCCGATATGCGCACTCTGAGCGATCCGCTGGGAGAAGTGCTCGATGTCCTCGGTCTGAACGAGTATTTAGGCTGGTACGGCGGGCGTCCGGAGGATGCGGACAAGATGCAGTGGAAGTCGACCTGGAACAAGCCACTGATCGTCAGCGAATTTGGCGGCGGCGCGCAGTACGGTCGCCACGGCGAAACGGACGAGATCTGGACTGAGGAATATCAGGACAATCTGTTTCAGCACCAACTGGGCATGATCGAGCGCATGCCGAAACTGGCGGGGATGACGCCATGGGTTCTCATGGATTTTCGATCTCCGGCCCGCATGCTTCCCGGCGTGCAGGATTATCACAATCGCAAGGGGCTGATCTCGAACCGAGGCCAGCGCAAGCTCGCGTTCCAAACGCTGCAGAAGTTTTACAAAAAGATGGCGGACGCGGGGAAGTAGATGAGTCTGCGGTCAGCCTTGTGTACGATTTTGGACTTCCTCGTGCCAGGCCATCTGGATCGCTTCCAGCTTGCCTTCATTCGAAGCTTTGGGATCGCCCGCAAAGCCCGGCAACTCGGTGACGTAGCGGTGCAAGTCGGTAAAGCGCACGGCGAGCGGATCGAGTTGGGGATGCGTTTCTGAAAGCAGAATGCCGATGTCTTCGGCGTCGTCCCAGGTCAGTTGCTTTGCCATCCTCAGTGCTCCTCAGAGACGTAATTACGGTTCCAGGCGGGAATCTCGATGACTACTTTGCCGGGCTTGGTAATCTGCGCCTGGCAGCCGAGACGCGAGTTTAACTGGAGATCGGCGGCCATGTCCAACCGGTCGGCCTCGTCGTCGTCCATGGCAGAAAGATTCTCGGCGCCTTCTTTTACCCAGATATGACAGGTGGTGCAGGCGCAATTGCCGCCGCAGGCGTGGTCGAGCGGGATGCCGAAATTCAGGGCCACGTCGAGCAGCGACTGCTCTTTGCCGTGATCTTCATAGGGAAGTTTGCCGTTCTCGAACTGCACCGTCTTGCCTTCGGGCAGGAAGGTGACCTGGACCGTGTTCTCGCCGGGAGCGTCTTCGGTCAATGTGCCAGCTCCTTGTGTCTTTTCCTCAGCCATTATGTGCTCCTAAATTTCAGCCATTGGCACTTAGCATTTGGCATTTAGCCCGTCAACCGCCTTAGGAGCTGCCAGCAAGACTCCGTAATGGCCAAATGCTGATTGCTAAGTGCTAATGGCTATCATTCAAATTCTGCTTTCGCCATGGGATGCGGGGCGGTCGGCCCTTCGCCCAGATCAGCCTCGTCCATGTTCTTGCCTTTCAGCGCGGTCGAGACGGCGGTGTCCATCATCAACTCGGCCAGGCGCATCGTGCCCTGGTTCAGCGCATCGATGGCTTTGCGGATCGCCTGATAATCTTCTTCGGCGTTCACCGCGACCAGCGCCTTTTCCATTTTCGCGATCTGCTTCTTTTCGTCGGTTGTGAGTTGTCCCCACGCCGCGCTCTTCTTGCCTTTTTCGAGGGCGGCAAGGATTGTCGAAGTCTCGCTGCGCGCTTCGATCAGTTGGCGGCGACGGAAATCTTCTTCGGCATTGTCGAACGAGTCGAGAATCATGCCCTCGACCTGCTCGTCGGTCAGGCCGTAGCTGGGCTGCACCTGAATCTCTGCCTCTTTGCCGCTGCGTTGCTCCCGCGCGGAAACATGCAGAATGCCGTTGGCGTCGATCAGAAACTTAACCTCGACTCGCGGAATGCCGGCGGCCATCGGTGGAATGCCTTTGAGATCGAAGCGCGCCAGCGAACGGCAGTCCTTAGCTAGTTCGCGTTCTCCCTGCAATACGTGAATCGCCACGTTGGCCTGCCCATCGACCTGCGTGGTGTAGAACTGCGTGGCCGATGCCGGGATGGTCGAGTTGCGCAGAATAATTTTGTCAGTGACTCCGCCGGCGACTTCGATGCCGAGCGATAGAGGAGTCACATCCAGCAGCAGCATGTTCTCGGTGGCTTCGGAGCCACCGCCGAGGATGTTGGCCTGCACGGCCGCGCCCAGGGCCACCACTTCGTCGGGGTTCAAATCGGTATGCGGTTCGCGGTGGAACATTTCCTTCACCAGCGCACGAACTTTGGGAATGCGCGTCGAACCGCCGACGAGCACCACCTCGTTAATCTGTTCGGGCTTAAGGCCCGCATCTTTCATCGCTTGCTTGCACGGGCCGACGGTACGATCGATGATCGGCTGAATCAGTTGCTCGTACTGCTCGCGGGTAATCTCGCGGCGGTAGCGCTTGCCGCCGGGCAATTCGATATCGAGCTTAACTGAAGGCTGCGAAGAAAGCGCAATTTTCGCGTCGATGACGGCCTTGCGGATTGCCTGTACCGCTTCAGCATTGCGGCGAAGGTCTAGACCCAGGTCGCCGCGAACGTCGTCGAGCGCGATGGTGATGAGCAGATTGTCGATGTCGTCGCCGCCAAGATGTGTGTCGCCGTTGGTGGCGATAACTTCAAAAATTCCGTCATGCAGCTTCAGGATTGAAATGTCGAACGTGCCACCGCCGAGATCGTAGACGGTAACGATGCCGTTCTGCTTCTTGTCGAGACCGTAGGCGAGCGAGGCGGCAGTTGGTTCATTGACTAAGCGAAGTACTTCGAGGCCGGCGATGCGACCCGCGTCTTTCGTGGCCTGACGCTGCGCGTCGTTGAAGTAGGCCGGAACGGTGATGACCGCCTTCGTAACCGGGCCGCCGAAGAAACGCTCCGCGGTGCGCTTGAGCTGGCGAAGAATGAGCGCGGAAATTTCCGGGGGAGTGAAAGTCTTGTCGCCCAGCTTGATGCGGAGGACTTCTCCCGCCTGCATGTCTTCCGCGAGACGGAAGGGGAAGAGCTTCAATTCCTCCTGAATGTCTTCCACGCCGCGTCCCATCAGGCGCTTGATCGAGTAGACCGCGCGTTCCGGCGTTTCAATCAGGGCATTGCGTGCAGCATTGCCGATGACGGGCTGGTTATTGGCGTCTAGTGCGACGACCGAGGGGAGCAGATTCAATCCGTCGTCACCCGGGATTACGACGGGCGTATCCCCTTGCATAAAGGCCACCAGAGAGTTGGTGGTGCCCAGGTCGATGCCGACGATGCGATCTGTAGCCATTTCTAGTTTAGTAATCTTGTAATTGGGTCATTGGCAATTGAAAAACCTGCGGTCTTTCTAAATTACACAATTACCCGATTACCAAATTACACAATCTTGTCATTCTTCCAGCGCCGCATTTACATCTCTCACCAGGTTGCGGATGTATTTGCGACGGTTCAGCACATCCACCATCTTGTTTGTCACCTGTGCCCGCTCTTCTGACGGGCCGCGATCGACCAGGCTGTCCCAAGTCTTCCAGTAGGCTTGCAGTTCCTGCAGGAGCGCTTCGTGCTTGGCTTCCAGCGATAATTTCTGCTTTCCAATCTCGGCAATCAGCGCGGGATCGTCCTCGCCCATCTTTTTGTTCATGCGCAGTTCTTCGAATTGCAGGTTGAGCTCGAAGACTTCTTCGAGCAAATCCGGTGGAACAATTTGTTTCTTGATTTCTCCGGTCGCGCGGGCCTGCTCGGTCGCACTCTTGGACTGTTCCTCCAACTCCACGCCTTCGAGGTGCAAGAGGTAGGCTGTGCGCTTGATCGGATCTTTCAGGGTGCGGTACGCGTCGTTGAGCAGGGAACTCTGTTCCATGCTCCATTCCTGTTCCTGGGTTCCGGCCCGGGCATTCAAATCCGGATGAAGCTTCCGGCTCAATTCGTAGAAACTTTTTTCCAGTGCCGCGACGTCAACATCAAGCTTGGGAGGAAGGCCGAAGAACGAAAAGTAGTCAACTGGAACCGGAGGCTGAACTTTACCGCATGACTCGCAGAAGTGCGCAGCGCGCATGGATCCGCACGACCAGCAGGAGTGGGTATCCTCCGGCAGGGGCTTCGCGCTGATCGCGGTAAGTGCAGGCTTAGTCATTCCTTTTTCTCGGACAACATACACACGTGGCTCAGAGACATCGCGCTTGATGAACCTGGCGGAGTCGCGCTGGCAAACCTCGCGGGCGAGGGCGCCCGCGGCACGCGGGCATCAGGCGGAGAACGAGGTCCCACAGCCGCATGACTTCGACGCCTGCGGATTCACGAATACGAAGCCCTGTTGCATCAGCGTTTCCTGATAGTCCAGAGTCATGCCGTGCAGGTAGATGAATGACTTCGGGTCCACGAAAACTCTCACATCGCCGAACTGAAAGATACGATCCCGCTCGCGCGCTTGCGTGTCGAACCGGATGTTGTAACTCAGGCCCGAACACCCGCCACCCTGCACTCCCAGGCGCAAGCCGCCCTGTTCCGGCGAAATGCCTTCCTTGGCCATCGCACTACGCACCTTGGCCAGGGCTTTCTCGGTGACGAGAATACCCTTAGCTGGTGTGGCGGGCTTAGTCGTTTCTTCGGTTGCAGTCGTCATTCGTTCTTTCGCCCCTTCCGGGGGCTTTTGTCGTGCCCTGCTCTGACCCACGGCTCACGCCGTGCGCTGGATTCTTACGCCGCCTCGCGGCTGGGCTTTGTGAACGCGCCAAGTCGGATGCTGCCAGCAAGATGGCAGCGGGCGGCTTACTTCGCTTCGGCAGCGACCGGGCCCGCGACTCCCTGCTTCTTCTTCCAGTCGCCGATGGCGGCCCGGATCGCGTCCTCCGCCAGAACCGAGCAATGGATCTTCACGGGAGGAAGCGAAAGCTCCTTCACGATGTCCATGTTCTTGATGGTGAGAGCTTCGTCCACGGTTTTGCCCTTGACCCACTCTGTGGCGAGGGAAGACGAGGCGATGGCGGAGCCGCAACCAAAGGTCTTGAACTTGGCGTCTTCAATGACGTTAGTTTCACGATTGACCTTGATCTGCAGCTTCATGACGTCGCCGCATTCGGGCGCGCCCACCAAGCCGGTGCCCACGTCTGTACTCGCTTTGTCCATCGAGCCGACGTTGCGCGGGTTGTTGTAGTGATCGATGACCTTGTCGCTGTAAGCCATTTATTTCTCCTAAGCCTTCTGGAATCTTATGCCGTCCCTAACGGGACTTGTTCTCTTATCTCTGGCCTCCCCAGGACTTACGTCCTGGGCTAACACATTCCGCCGCTTCGCGGCTGTTCGGGACTGCCTTACTCTCCCGCCCACTTCACATCCTTCAGGTTGATGCCTTCTTTCGCCATTTCATAGAGCGGAGAAAGCTCACGCAGGCGCTCGACGGTTTCGATGACGCGATCCGCCACATAATCAACCTCGGCTTCGGTATTGAAGCGGCCGATGCCGAAACGAATCGAGCTGTGCGCCAGGTCGTCGCCCGTACCCAGAGCCTTCAATACATAAGATGGCTCCAGCGTCGCCGAGGTGCAGGCCGAACCGCTGGAAACCGCGATGTCGTTGATGCCCATCAATAGTGACTCGCCTTCCACGTATGCGAAGCTGATGTTCAAGTTGCCCGGCAGACGATGTTCGGTCGAGCCGTTGATGTAGGCCTCATCCAGACGGTTCATGATGCGGTCCCGCAGGCGGTTGCGCAGCCCCGCCAGACGGCAGGATTCCTGCGGCATTTCTTCTTGTGCGATGGCGCAGGCCTTGCCCAGGCCGACGATCCCGGGAACGTTCAGAGTTCCCGAGCGCATGCCGCGCTCGTGGCCGCCCCCATCGATGAGTGCGGAAAGCTGGACGCGCGGATTCTTGCGGCGGACGTACAACGCGCCGACTCCTTTGGGCCCGTACATTTTGTGGCCCGAGATCGACATCACATCGATGTTCTGCTTGTTCACATCGGTGGGCACCTTGCCCACGGCCTGGGTCGCGTCGGTATGGAAGATCACGCCGTGCTCGCGGCACAGCTTGCCAATCTCGGCGACCGGCTGCAATACGCCGATTTCATTGTTGGCCGCCATGATCGTGACCAGGATGGTCTTGTCGTCCATGGCGCGCTTCATGTCGTCGAGATCGATCAGGCCGTCCTTCTGGACCGGCATGTAGGTTACGCGGAAGCCATACTTCTCAAGCCGCTTGCAGGTGTCGAGCACGGCCTTGTGCTCGGTGACCGCCGTGATGATGTGGTTGCCCTTCTCGCGGTACATCTCGGCCACACCCTTGATGGCGAGGTTGTCGCTCTCAGTGGCGCCGGAGGTGAAGATGATTTCTTTGGTGGTCGCGCCGACCAACTTGGCGATGCGCTCGCGCGCGGTCTCCACGCCCTCTTCGGCAACCCACCCGAACGAGTGATTGCGACTGGCCGCGTTGCCGAACTTCTCCATGAAATAGGGCAACATCTCTTCCAATACCCGCGGATCCATAGGGGTGGTGGCGTGGTTATCCATATAAATGGGCAGCTTAACGCCCTTTGGGTCAGCGTGGTGCGGGTGCGTGTTTGCCTGGGGGATCTTGACGTCCGTGCTCATTGATTGCCTCTCCTACTTTGGATGAAACTTGTGCTCCGACGGTTCAGGTGATGGTTACCAAATCCGCCGCTTTCTTGGGAGCTTCGCTCCCGGCTTCTTCCGGTTCTTCCCGCATGTGCGAAATCTTGATGCGCTTCAACACCGCTTCAATACTCTCGTTCACTTTCCGCAACGGCTCGCGGATATTGCAACGGTCGGTTTGGTCGCACTCCCCGCGCACCGTGATGCAGGAGGTGATGAACAGTGGTCCATCGATGGCCTGAATCACCTCGAAGGCCGAAATCGTGTGGGCCGCCCGTGCCAGCGTGTAACCGCCATTCGT
Source organism: uncultured Acidobacteriaceae bacterium (assembly GCA_963707205.1). Taxonomy (GTDB): domain Bacteria; phylum Acidobacteriota; class Terriglobia; order Terriglobales; family Acidobacteriaceae; genus Sulfotelmatobacter. The sequence continues at coordinate 82,661 of CAVPQE010000011.1, read as the reverse complement.
GCCGTGCTGCGACAGCAACAGGCCTGCCTTGGCTAGCCTCTGCAGAATCTTCGCCAATGCCTCGGGCGGGATGCCATAAGCATCCGCCACGTCCTTCGCGCTGCGCGAGCCCTCGGTGGAGTGCTCGGCGAGATGCTTCATCGCCATCAGCGCGTAGTCGGCTTTCTTGGTAAGCTTCAACACTCGTTTCCTGTGTAAAATCTGAACAAGCCAGGTTGATGCAAATTCCGACCTTTTCTGTCGTAATTCATTTTACGTCACCCCAGCGGCCTAGGGCAAGTCCACGCAGGCAGTTGTTATAAACTGATCCCTAATGGTAAGTATCATAGGCTGAATGGCTTAGATTAGTACGACAATTTTGGTCGGAATTTAAGCGCTTAGGGAATTACGAGAGATCTGCACCATGCCCTTGCAGTTGTTACGAATTCACGATGCTGTAACCCTTGGGTACTTGACAACCGGCAAACCGGGTCTAAAATACCGTGAAATTCCGGCGAAAACATCCCCTCCGCCTTTTGTTCGTTTGGAGACCTTCCGGATTTATGACCTCAAAGTCGACCTCTCCTCAAAGCCGTGATGTGAAGCAGCCTTGCAAACACCCCCGCGTGCAAATTGTCAGCCGAGACGAAGATTCTGAGTTCGTCGAGTGTAAGGAGTGCGGCGAGATCTTCGAGTCCAGCGAATTCAAAGACATGAATATCGAGGAGCGCGGGCAGGAAAGCGAGATCTGATTCCTATTTTGCTCGCGCGGTGTGACCGAGGTAATCCCTGCTCACGCTTTCGGCTTGTTCCGCCCGGAACCCACTGCTAGTGTCCGACCCGGGGGTGTGGGGGTACGAGCCTCCGTCGCTTATGCCCATGGTGGCCCTAGTGGTCGACGACTCCATGCTGATGCGCTATACCGTGTGCAGCTTCCTGGAGCAGCGCGGTTTTGCGGTCGAGGCTGCCGCTAACGGCGAGGAAGCGCTGGAAGTCCTCAACCGCGTGCAACCGGCATTGATTGTCACCGACATGGTGATGCCGAAGATGTGTGGAAGTGAATTGATCAGCGCGCTGAAGAGCAACCCGGAGACGGCCGGGGTTCCTATCATTATTGTCGCGTATAAGGCTGGTGGCTTCGACCAGTCGGAGACGCGGGCGAACTTCGCCATCTACAAAGACATCGACATTGAAGCGCAGCTTGCCAAGGCGCTGGATGCGGTGTTGGGCAAACCGACACCGCATGCCGACCGGAGGAACTAGCGGAGTTCTTGCGCAGGATCTCGTACCGCGATCTATTAACGCAGCAGCAGGCTGGCCTCTGCAGAAAAATCCGTGGCAGCAAAATCCTTCAACAGAAACTTAGGGTAGGCCGCGGCGGCAATCATGGCCGCATTGTCCGTAGATAGCGGACGCGAGGGGAAATACACAGGCAGGCCTTCTTTCGCGCCCTCGCGTTCAAAGGTCTGCCGCAATTCCTGATTGGCTGCAACTCCTCCCGTGACGAAGAGCGTGGCCACATCGTAGGCCCGGGCCGCTGCCAGAGTCTTCCCCACCAGATCTTCCACGATCGCGCGCTGGAAGGACGCCACCAGGTTGAGGGTGAGCTTGTCGCAGTGTGCGAGATACTCCTCGAGCTTTGGTTTCGCAATGTTCGCCAGGTCCTCTCGCCGCGCCTCTACGGCCGTGCGCATGTCGTGCGTCTCGACGTAACGCAAGATCGCCGTCTTGATGCCGCTGTAAGAAAAATCGAAGCGCGCACGGCCGTCGTCCACTTCGACTACTCTGCCGTCGTTTCTGCCACGACGATCGCGATGCTTAATCTGGGCTGGGGGGAATTTCACGGCCCTGGGGTCGCCGTGCGGAGCGAGTCGATCGATCGCCGGCCCTCCCGGATATCCCAGGCCTAAAAGCTTGGCGACTTTGTCGAAGGCCTCTCCGGCTGCGTCGTCGCGGGTGTGGCCGATGTTCTCGTAGGTCCAGGAAGCACCCTTTTGAGCAGCCAGATACAAATGGGTGTGCCCTCCGGAAACGACCAGGGCCAGCACTGGAAATTGCAGTTCGTGGTTTCCCTTCTGGCGCTCCTCGAGCAGCACGGAATGAATGTGACCTTCGAGGTGGTTTACAGCGATCAGCGGTTTTTCGAGGGCGAAGGCCAGCGCCTTGGCGTAGCTGATGCCTACCAGCAAAGCTCCGGCGAGGCCCGGGCCTTGCGTAACTGCGATGGCGTCGACTGAGTCATAGGTGTGTTTAGCCTCGGCCAGCGCCTGGCGGACGACGGGCACGATCGCGCGCAGATGCTCCCGTGACGCCAGTTCCGGTACGACGCCGCCATAAGGCTGATGGGTCGCGATCTGCGAAGCAACAACATTCGAGATGAGTTGTTCGCCCGAGCGCACCACCGCCGCCGCGGTCTCGTCGCAAGAACTTTCGATACCGAGGATGTAGGCGTCAGGCATGCGCGTCGCTTTCAGTTTATCGTTTTTGGCTGGGAGTTGACGGCGCCGCATCAATAGTCAACGGATTATTTCTTGGGAAGTGAGCGGTATCATGGAATCAGATTTGTGAGACCCGTCGCCGGGCCATGTTAAAAGATTTCGCTACCGCGATCGTGCAAACCCTGCGCCAGCGGGGCTTCCAAGCCTACCTGGTGGGTGGATGTGTGCGCGACCTTTTACTCGGACGCGAGCCGAAGGATTACGACGTGGCGACGAATGCGACGCCGGCGGAGGTCATGGGCCTCTTTCCCGAGACGTATGCGGTGGGAGTGCAGTTCGGCGTCGTGCTTGTGCCTGCGCCGGACAGAGACGCGGCAAGCGGCGTTTCAGCGGATTTCTCTTCGACGGCCCATGCTGTCGAGGTTGCGACTTTTCGCAGCGACATCGGATACTCCGACGGCCGCCATCCCGACGAAGTGCGGTTTAGCCGTGATCCACGGGAAGATGTTGCGCGCCGCGATTTCACGATCAACGGTATGCTGCTCGATCCCCTGAGCGGCGAGGTGCTCGATTTCGTGGGTGGGCGCAAGGATCTGGAGGCGGGAATCATCCGCACCATCGGGGATCCCGAGCAGCGCTTCAGCGAAGACAAGCTGCGCATGCTGCGCGCGGTGCGCTTTGCCGCGCGGTTCGAATACAGGATTGATCCGGCGACGTTTGCGGCAATTCAGAAATTGGCTGAACAAATTCAGCTCGTGTCGCGCGAGCGCGTGCGCGATGAACTGACGCGCATGTTGACGGAAGGGCACGCCCGGCGCGCGTTTCTCCTGTTGGATGAGAGCGGTTTGCTCAAGCCAGTTCTCCCGGAGATTTCGGCGATGAAGGGAGTGAAGCAACCGGCGGAATTCCATCCCGAGGGGGATGTGTTCGTGCACACGTTGCTACTTCTTGACAACCTGCCCAACCCTTGCCTGCCGACGCTGGCCTGGGGAGCGCTACTGCATGATGTCGGCAAGCCTCCGACGTTTCGTGTGGCTCCTGATCGCATCCGGTTCGATGGCCATGTCGAAGTCGGAGTGAAGATGGCGGAAGCAATCTGCCGACGCCTGCGATTTTCCAACGACGAAACCGAACAGATTCTGGCGCTCGTCGACAACCACATGCGTTTCGGTCACGCGGCCCGCATGAAGGAATCCACGCTGAAGAGATTCCTTCGCATGCCTGCGTTCGATGAGCATCTTGCCTTGCACCGTGCCGACTGCCTGGCCAGCCACCGCAATCTGGGCACCTATGAATTTATCCAGCAGAGACGCGCGGAGATTCCAGCTGAAAAGATGCGTCCTTCGCCGTTGGTGACCGGCGACGATCTGATCGCCGCCGGGCATGTTCCCGGGCCAAGATTCCGCCAGATTCTGAGGGCGGTGGAGGATGCGCAGCTCGAAGGGCGATTGCCCTCGCGGGATGCAGCACTCGAATTCGTGCGTCGCGAATTTCCTGTCTAAGAGCTTGCGACGTCCGAGCTCGCAGGTGACGGGAATGCTAAAATCAAAAGTTCTCTCAGGTTGATTGCAGCGCGCGAGAGAGAGGAACTGCACTTGGAGCAGGCGGGTTCCGGGCTGGAGAAAATCGTAGCGCAGTCGTTACGGCAGGCGCCTCCCGCGGAGGCGCCGCTCATGGCCTGGCCGGTGGTGTGCGGCTCAGCGGTGGCCGAGCGCACGCGCGCTCTGAGTTTCGAGGATGGAGTGTTGCGCGTGGAAGTCGCAGGTTCGCGTTGGAAAGCCGAACTGCAGGCTCTTGCGCCGCGATATCTGGCGGTGATCAACCGGTATACCACCGAGGCGGTTCGCAGAATCGAGTTCGTGCTCGCACGCGCGGGAAGCGCGGACAAGAATCTGCGCTGAACTCCGACCTATTCCATGAAAGTCACCGGCAAAGATGTTGCCTACGTTGCGGAGTTAGCCAATCTGGAACTCACCGAGGAAGAGCGCACGGGAATGCTACGCGATCTGAATTCCATTCTTGAGTACATTGACCGGCTCAATGAACTCGACACCTCGGATGTGCCGCCGATGGCCCAGGTTTCTGATCGCTACGGAGTCGACGAGTCGAAGCAGGGAAGCGCGCGATTTACGTATGCGAGCCGCGAAGACATTCCCGAAGGACTGCGCAAGTCGTTGCCGCACGAAGAGGCGCTCGCGAACGCTCCCGATGCGGACGAGGATTTCTTCAGGGTTCCTAAGGTAATTGAGCGATAGCCCCGAGGCACGTTTCCGCCCCAGACCAATGGACTTGAAGTCACTCACCATCGACGCAGCCCGTACCGCTGTGCAGGAACGCAAGCCGACAGCACTTGCCCTGGCCGAGGCGCACTATGCCCGCATCAAGCAGGAAGACGGCCAGATCGGCGCGTTCCTGACGTTGTCGAAAGAGCGAGCTCTCGAGCAAGCGGACCGCATCGACCGCCTGGCAGCCGAAGGCAAAACGTTGCCGCCGCTGGGGGGCGTTCCGGTCGGGATCAAGGATGTGATGAGTACGCGCGGCGTGCGGACGACGGCGGGATCGAAGATTTTGGAGGAGTACATCCCTCCGTATGACTGCACTGCCGTTGTGCGTATGGAAGCGGCGGGCGCGGTCGTTCTCGGCAAAATGAACTGCGACGAGTTTGCCATGGGCTCGTCGAATGAAAACTCCGCCTACCATCCCGTGCGCAATCCACGCGATCTGAACCGCGTGCCTGGAGGTTCTTCGGGCGGTTCGGCCGCCGCGGTAGCAGCCGACATGGCGGTGGTTGCGTTGGGCTCGGACACTGGCGGGTCGATCCGTCAACCAGCATCGTTCTGCGGCGTGGTGGGATTGATGCCGACCTACGGACGCGTGTCCCGCTATGGATTGATCGCGTTTGCGTCATCGCTCGACCACATTGGACCGCTGACAAAGACGGTGAAGGACGCGGCGATTGTGCTGCGCACGATTGCCGGGCGTGATCCCATGGATTCCACGTCTGCCGATGTCGCCGTGCCTGACTACGTTGCCGAACTCGACAAGCCGGTGCGCGGCATGAGGCTCGGTGTGGCCAAAGAGTATTTCGGCGAGGGACTGGACGAGGAAGTTCGGCAGGCCGTGGAAGCAGCGATCGACAAGCTGAAGGGATTGGGGTGCGAGGTTGTGCCAGTTTCTCTCCCGCACACGCCCTACGCCATCCCGACGTATTACTTGATTGCGACAGCGGAGGCCTCGTCGAACCTGGCGCGCTACGACGGCGTGCGCTACAGCCACCGCGCGCGCGGCGTGAAGACGTTGTCAGAAATGTACCGCCGCAGCCGCGACGAGGGCTTCGGCCCCGAGGTGAAACGGCGAATCATGCTCGGCACTTACGCGTTGAGCGCGGGCTACTACGATGCGTACTACTTGAAGGCGCAGAAGGTGCGGACGCTGCTGACGCGCGACTTCGATGAGGCCTTTCGCCAGGTCGATGCGATTGTTACACCGACCAGTCCGACGGCGGCGTTCCGGCTGGGCGAGAAGTCGAATGATCCGCTGGCCATGTATCTGGCCGATATCTATACGGTAACCGCAGATCTGGCTGGGATTCCGGGGATTTCAGTGCCGTGCGGCGAGACGAAAGAGAAGCTGCCGATCGGGCTACAGATTCTAGGCAAGCATTTTGACGAGGCGACAATTCTGCGCTTGGCGCACGCGTACGAGCAGGCTTGAATGTGGAAGCGCTGTCATTCCGCTGACGGCTGGTAGTAGCATTCCCCAGCGCAAGCCCGACATAGAATCTTTCCATCTCGCCGCACTTCTCTGCGGAAGTTAATTCCTTCCCCGCACGTCTCGCATACCACGCGCTCCCCTTTGTATCCCGGGAATTCTTCTGGCGGTAATTCGATTCTTACCCACTGCGTGGTGAACAGGTCGTCGTCGGAGATTTCGCGGTAGGCCAGCATCTGCTGCTGGTTTTTGTCTGCGATCTCGGGATGTATTTGCCGAGCCAAAGCCTTGGACGACTCCTTGGCAGCGATGCGGATTGCTTTGCCGTTGCTCACGTCCACGAATGTAGCTGCAACCTTGCCCCAGTCGCGGAACTTCAATGCACGCTTGCCCAGCCGGCATCCAGTGACGACGGCAACTGCGTCAGTAACGCACCGATCGATTTCAACGAACGTGACCAGGCGCTTTCGGTCTTTTCCCTGAGGATCGTCAATGCCCAGTTTCTGCAGGCCGAGCATCGCGAGACGCACTCCAAGGACTTGGCCGGCACAGATGTGCCCGTGGGCCTGCTCAGCGTCGCGAAGATATGCGTCGATGGATTTCACAAAAGCAGCTCCCAGCTAACAGCCGTCAGCTTTCAGCTTAACATCCCGCGCGAGCGGCTTCCGGCGCAGCAGGGGCAGATTTATTTACGGCGCCAGCGGATGCCGTCTTTGGTGATCTCCACGAGGATGCCTGCATCGGCGAGTTCGGCGCGGATCGCGTCTGAAGTTTTGAAGTCGCGGGCGGCACGGGCGAACTCCATTGCAGCAATCTTCTTTTCGATGTCGGCGTTCGAGAGTTGTCTCGACTGAATTGCCTCGCGCAACTCGTCACTGATGTCTTTGTTGCGTCCTTCCGCGATGGCCCAATCGAAGACTCGCTTCATCTTCGGACCATCGTCGTCGTCGAGTACCGCAAAGATTTCGTCGAACTTGGTTAAGGCCGCGAGCAGCGGCGGAACGTCATCTTTCCTGATTCCGCCTGTGTCGAATGCGGCATTCGCCTGGCGCACCATCTCGAAAATCGCCGCTTGCGCCTGCGCGGTGTTGAGATCGTCTTCAAGCGCGGCCTTGAAGCGCTCCACCGTTTCAGCCGCGAGAGACTGCATCTCGGGGCTGGCACCTGCGGCGAAATTGCCCGCGCCCAAACGCAGCCGAAAATTTCGCAGACGCTCAACCGACACCGCGGCCTGCTTGAGCCCGTCGAAGGTGAAATTCAGCTGATTGCGATAGGGAACCGATGCGAGTAGATACCGGATCGACGACGGTTTATGCCCTTTTAGGACCAAGTCGCGGAGAGTGAAAAAATTCCCCAGGCTCTTCGACATCTTCTCGCCTTCGACCAACAGGAAGCGGGCATGAAACCAGAAATGTGCAAAAGGCTTGCCGGTAAAGGATTCGGATTGCGCAATTTCGTTTTCATGATGCGGAAACACGAGATCCTCTCCGCCCGCGTGCAGGTCGAAGGTCTCTCCGAGTTCCCGCATGGACATGACCGAGCACTCCAGGTGCCAGCCCGGGCGGCCCGGACCGATCGCTGTATCCCACGAAGCTTCGCCCGGCTTGGGCGCCTTCCACAGAGCAAAATCGCGCGCGCTGTCTTTGTCATATTCGTCGACATCGACGCGGGCACCGTCCAGCATGCCGCTGAAGTCTCTTTTCGAAAGCTTGCCATACTGCGGAAACTTGGCGATACGAAAGTAATAGGAGCCATCCTCGGTGCGATAGGCGAAGCCTTTCTGCTCCAGCTTTGCGACGAAGTCCGCCATTTCCGGAATGTGCTCGGTGGCCCGCACCAGCGTCGGTTCCTCGATGCCGATCATGGCGGCGTCTTCGAGGAATGCCTTCTCATACTTCGCGGTATATTGCTGCACGCTGACGCCGTCGCGCCCCGAGTTGCGAATAATCTTGTCGTCCACGTCAGTGATATTCATGACGTGTCGCACGGTGTATCCGCTCTGCCGAAAGAACCTGCGCAGGATGTCGACGGCAACGAAGGTTCGGAAGTTGCCAACGTGTCCGTAGTCGTAGACGGTTGGGCCGCAGGCGTACATGCGGACTTCGCGGTCGCGCAGGGGGCGGAAGTCCTCGACCTGCGACGACATGGTATTAAAAAGACGAAGCGCCATAGGAAGTTCGAGCACCGGGAAACGAACTTAAGATTCTAGGGTCGGGGAAAGAGTGGGTCAAATCGCCATCAGACGGCCGGATTCCGAGCCGGCGGTAAAGCATGAGTGTGCTCCCGCAAGCGCTGCTGCACCAGAATGACGTAATGCAACGCGGAGATGATCGTGAAGAAAAACGTCGCTCGAAGAAACTCTGTGCGCGCGATCCATATCCCGCGCCGCGGCCAAATCTCATACAGAAGGACGAAGAATACAGCGCTGATCTGCGAAAACGTGTTGGCCTTGCCAAAAATGCTGGGTCGGAAATTCCGCAGCCCGGCAATCGCGAACAGAACCGCACTGGCCGCAAGAATCGAAATGTCCCGGCTGAAGACTACTACCGTGAACTTCCACGGGATCTTGCGCAAGATGGAAAGCACAAGAAAGATCGTGCTCAACAGAAGCTTGTCTGCAATCGGGTCCAAATACTGCCCGAGCAGAGTCTGTTGATGAAGCGTCCGGGCTAGTAAGCCGTCCAGCCCATCGCTAAATCCGGCAATTACGAAAACCACCAGCGCCCACAGGTAGCGCCCCTCTACTAGATGAATCACGATGAACGGAACAAAAATCATCCGCAGCAAAGTGAGTTGGTTGGGGGCGGTGAAGATTTGGGAGACCTTCACACACGCTCCTTCGACGCATGCGATCCGGAGCTGTGAAGGTCGTCGCCCCCTTTTCTTGGATCCCCATTGGACGGGGCAAGTGCGGCGGATGGCTCCAGCCCGGTCTTGGCGAAGAAGCGTTGCGAAAGCGAAGGCAGATTCCCATCGGGCAGGTCAAGTTCGACGCGCTCAATGCGGTGCATCGGAAAGAAAACGACGGCCGGAGTGAACGGCTCGCCGTCCCTCACCATCACGGCGAGATCTTCGAAAGAGGCGAGTTCGGCTCCGCTCAGACTGAGGCCCTCGGGCGCAAGCGCCAGAATCATCCCCCAGAATTTCTCCCGCGGATTGCACAGGGTCGCAATCACCAGGGCGCCTGGCATAAATGGCTCGCGCCTCTTCACCGCCACGGGCGTGCCGATTGAGGAGTGCTTTTCCACCATAAGATTGTCGCCGGGAAAAGCGCGTATTGCAAATCCAGTGGAATCGACCTCCACTCTTGACCAGGAACTCCGGTATGCTTGGCGGACATGCAACCAGCGGCCGCAAGTCCGGTGATTGAATTCCGTGACGTGTCCTACTACGTAGCGGGCACACAAGTGCTTTGCGGATTTAATCTGCAAGTCCAGAGCGGTGAGACTCTGGTGCTGCTGGGACGCAGCGGCTCGGGCAAGACTACGTCGCTCAAGCTGGTCAATCGCCTGCTCTCTCCCACGTCCGGAGAAGTCCGCGTGAAGGCTGTGTCCAATACAGAAGGCGACCTTATTCGCCTGCGTCGCAGCATCGGCTATGTGATCCAGGACGTGGGTCTGTTCCCTCATTTCACTGTCGAACGAAACATTGGGCTGGTTCCGAAGATTGAAGGCTGGCCCCAGGACCGGATTCGCGCGCGCATACAAGAGCTGCTGCAAATGGTGGGGCTTGCACCAGAGAACGCGTCGCGGTATCCGCGTCAGCTATCGGGCGGTCAGCGACAGCGGGTCGGCGTGGCCCGGGCGTTAGCCGCAGATCCAGAAATCCTGCTGATGGACGAGCCTTTCGGTGCGCTCGACCCTCTCACCCGCGACGAGTTGCAACGCGAATTTCTTTTGCTGCAGCAGAGGCTCCACAAGACAGTCGTGTTTGTCACGCACGATCTGCGCGAGGCCCTGCGGCTCGGTTCGCGGATTGCATTGATGGAAGCGGGGCGACTGGTCACGGTTCTTGCGCCAGGCGACTTCTTACGGTCCGCCGATCCACTAGCATCCGCCTACGTCAGGGCCTTCGGCGAAGGGTTGGAGTCGGCTGCCAATCGAGGCACGTCATGAACGTCTTTCGATTCATCTTGGACAATCACGATCAGGTGCTGGAACTCACGCTGGAGCATCTCCGACTGGTTGGCTTTTCCACGTTGTTCGCGATGCTGATCGGCATACCCCTCGGCATTGTGATCGCGCATCGGCCGCGGTTCAACAAGCCGGTATTGGCCAGCGCCAACATCATTCAGACAATTCCCAGTCTCGCGCTCTTTGGATTTCTGCTGCCTGTGCCGTGGCTGGGCGCACGCGCCGACAGACTGGCGATTCTGGCGCTCACTCTTTATGCCTTGTTGCCCATCATTCGGAGTACCTATACGGGAATTCGCGGAGTCGATGCTTCTGTGGTGGAGGCCGGTCGAGGCATGGGGCTGACGGAATCTCAACTTCTGTTTCACGTTGAATTACCGCTGGCAGTAAGCGTGATCCTTTCAGGCGTGCGGGTGGCCGTAGTCATTTCGGTGGGGTTGGCGACGATTGCCGCGGCGATTGGAGCTGGAGGTTTGGGAGAGTTCATCTTTCGGGGGTTGGCCATGGTCGACGACAGAGTCATTCTGGCCGGGGCGATTCCAGCCGCACTCCTGGCGCTGCTGGCCGATTTTGGCGTGGGATGGCTGGAGAGGCGCCTACAGCCACGATGAAGAGTCTTTGCATTTCCGTTCTCGTAGTAGTTACATCGCTCCTGCCCTCATGTTCTCCTTCGCACTCCAATCGCATTGTTGTCGGCTCCAAGAACTTCACCGAGTCGTTCCTTTTGGGCGAGATCGTGGCGCAGATGATCGAGGCTCGCACCCATCTGAAAGTTGATCGACGCTTTTATCTGGCCGGAACGTATATCTGTCAGCAGGCAATTCTGGCTGGGCGCATCGACTTATATCCGGAATACACGGGCACCGCGCTCACGGCGATTCTGAAACAAAAAGCTGACGGCGATAAGCAGGATGTTTATCGGCGGGTAAAAAGTGAATACGAACGCCGCTTCCGATTGACTCTGGGCCCGCCCTTCGGCTTCAACGATACTTTTGCGATGGAAATCCGGGGCGAGGACGCTCGGCGCTTGAACGTTAAGACTCTGTCGCAGGCGGCCGCGTTTGCTCCACAATGGCGCGCCGGATTCGGCTATGAGTTCATGGAGCGGCCGGATGGATATCGAGGGTTGGCGGCAACCTACGGCCTGCACTTCGCGGAACCGCCACGCATCATGGATTTGGGCCTGCTGGCGCGGGCTCTAAAAGATCATCAGATCGACTTGGCCGTCGGCAACACCACCGACGGGCTGATTCCGGCTCTGGGTTTGTTCGTGCTCGAAGACGACCGCCATTATTTTCCTCCCTATGAAGCGGTGACGGTAATTCGCCAGCAAACTCTGCAGCAACACCCGGATATCGCGCAAGTCTTTGAAGAATTAGCCGGGAAGATTTCCGATGACGAGATGCAACGCCTGAATTATGCGGTTGAAGGCCAGCACCGCGATGCGAGGGAAGTCGCTCGCGAGTTTCTAAGAAACAAAGGACTCGTACGATGAGCGGATGCCGTCAGACCTTGGCTGTCAGATTTGCAGCGAACCCTGCAGCGTGAGCACAGCGCTGCCTTTGAGGATGACTCGGTCTGCTGCCATTTCGCACCAGAGTTCGCCCTCGCGCTCCGACACCTGGCGCGCATAAAGGTGCGTTTTGACCAGGTGCTCTGCCCAGTAAGGCGTGAGTGCACAATGAGCGGAGCCGGTCACCGGATCTTCAGGGACGCCATAACTTGGGGCAAAGTAGCGCGAAACGAAATCAGATTCCTTTCCGGGTGCCGTGACCGCCACAGTAAATGGATGGAGTTGTTCAAGCCGCGCGAAATCGGGGCGGATGTTCTTGATCACAGCTTCGGTTTCGTACACCGCAATGTACGTGTTATTTGCTTCGATCACGTTGGACGGAAGTGGCCCTGGTCCGAGCCCACGGATGAGTTCCTCCGGCGGATGCGCGCAAGTCTTCCCGAACCTCGCAGGGAAGTCCATTGAGGAAATGTCGCCGTCTTGACACACGCTCAGAACCCCGCTGAGCCGGGTCTCGAATCGAACGGTTTGGAGTCCGGGTTGTAGCAGGTTGAGCACCACGTAGGCTGACGCGAGGGTCGCGTGGCCGCATAGCCTGACCTCGCAACGTGGCGTAAACCAACGGAGGTCATAATGGTCGCCCCTGGGTACGAAAAAGGCGGTCTCAGAAAGATTGTTTTCAGCGGCGACTTTACGCAACCACCCGTCATCTAACCAGTCTTGTAAAGGGCAGACTGCTGCTGGATTGCCGCTAAAGGGCCGGTTGGTGAATGCATTCACGTGAAAAAGCGGGATGCGCATCTGCCTCATTTTACTTTGCGAAACGACTTGAAACGGGCGGAGATACCTGAATGCCGGTTGCCACGGAGGCATATCCAACCGATACACCGGAGGTCTAATGCTCACTGCTCAGCCAGATTTAGCAGTCCGTCGTCAACTACTGGAGCGGGTCTCCGATGCCCGCCGGCGAAGCGACGCGCTCTTCAACATCGTACGGTCCGACTCCATTTACGAACGGCCAATCCCCGAGCGTCATCGCATCATCTTCTATGTAGGGCATCTCGAGGCGTTTGACTGGAACCTGCTGCACGAAAATGTTTTGGGCCTGAAGAGTTTCCATCCGGAATTGGATCGCCTGTTTGCCTTCGGCATCGATCCGGTTGGCGACGGATTGCCTTCCGACCAGCCATCGGACTGGCCGTCTCTCGAAGCAGTACGCGAATACGTGACCAGAATCCGGACCGCTCTGGACGAGAAACTGGCGGACGGAGGTCTGGAATCCTACAGTCAGAGCCGCGATGGTTCTCCGCTCGACACCCTGCTCAATGTGGCGATTGAGCATCGCTTAATGCATGTCGAAACCCTGGCCTACATGCTGCATCAGTTGCCGCTCGACCGGAAAGTTCCACAAGAAGATCCGCGGCGTCTCGTGACTGCACCTTTGACCCATCGAATGATTGAGATTCCAGCTGGCGTGGCAACGCTAGGCCTTCCGCGCGGAGGCGAAACCTTCGGCTGGGACAACGAATACGAGGCCCATACGGTGCAGGTCCCAGCGTTTGAGATCGACCGGTATGAGGCCACGAACGGGCAATACCTGGGGTTCATGGCCGCTGGCGGCTATGAGACGCGCGCTTTCTGGAGCGACGATGATTGGAACTGGAAGACCGCTCATGCGGTCTCGCATCCTGTGTTCTGGACCAAGGCTCGTGACGGATGGCTCTACCGCACCATGTTCGAAGAAGTTCCGCTGCCTCTGGACTGGCCAGTCTATGTGAGTCATGCCGAGGCCACGGCATACGCGCGCTGGGCAGGGAAGTCGCTTCCCACAGAAGAGCAGTGGCATCGCGCAGCCTATGGCATGCCGGATGGGACTGAAAGGGTCTACCCGTGGGGAAGCGACACGGCCAATTCGAGTTTCGGCAACTTTGATTTCAGCCATTGGAATCCCACGCCGGTGAATGCTTTTCCGGCAGGCCGCAGCGCCCTCGGCGTACATGACATGTTGGGCAATGGGTGGGAGTGGACGTCCAGCGTGTTCGCCGCATTCCCCCGGTTCGAGCCCTTTCCGTTCTATCCCGGTTACTCCGCTAATTTTTTCGATGGCAAACATTTTGTCATGAAGGGCGGCTCGCCGCGCACCGCCGCGTACATGCTGCGCCCCACATTTCGCAACTGGTTCCAGGCACATTACCAATATGTATACGCGGGGTTCCGCTGCGTGAATCCCTAGTGAACCTGATTACTGGATCTAAGGAGTTGGCCCATGCTCGTTCATGCGATCCCCAGCAACGCCACCTACGACTTCGCCGCCGACGTTCGCGACGGCCTTACCCGGACAGGACAAAAAGAGCTTCCTTCGAAATACCTGTATGACGATGTCGGGTCGGCTCTATTTGAAGTGATCAGCCGCCTGCCGCAGTACGGACTCACACGGGCCGATGAGCGTTTACTGCGGCGCCACGCGGATGAGATCGTGGATCGGCTTGCCCAGCCGGTTGCGGTAGCAGAACTGGGCAGTGGAAGCGGTAAGAAGACCCGCTGGCTGCTCGAAGCGTTCTGTCGGCGCCAGCGGACATCTTATTATCCGGTCGAAATATCTCGCTCGGCTCTACTCATGTGCGAACGCGAGCTGAGTGACATTGATGCCATCAGCATAGTGGGCTTTGAACGCGAATATCTGGATGGGCTGCTGGAGGTGGCATCGTACCGCAAGAGCGATCAGCGCCTGTTCGTGCTGTTCCTGGGCAGCACGATTGGGAACTTCGATCGTCCTGCAGGTGTGAAGTTTCTGGGTTCCGTCCGAAGCATTCTCCAGCCGGGCGATTCTCTGCTTTTAGGAGCGGACCTCGAAAAACCTGCCGCGCAACTGCTTGGAGCCTACGACGACGAACTCGGGGTGACGGCCGCGTTTAATCTCAACCTGCTCGCCCGAACGAATCGCGAACTGGGCGCCGACTTTGATTTGCGCGAATTCGCTCATCTCGCGAAGATTAACCGCGACGTTCGCAGTGTTGAGATGCACTTGCAGTCAAAGCAACGGCAGATCGTGAGCATTCCAGCGGCAGAAGTCTCTATTGAATTTCAAGAAGGGGAAACGATATGGACGGAAAGCAGCCACAAGTATTCGGCCGAGGAGATTGTTGCGACGGCGCGCGACGCCGGATTCCGCTGCGAGTGTCAGTGGATCGATGAGCAATGGCCCTTTTCCGAGAGCTTGCTCATCGCGGACTGAGCGCGTATATGCGGAGGCAAGTCGTGCCGGAATCAATCGTTGATTGGACTCGTGTTACGACGCTCCAGACTTGCGCCACGCGCGCAGGTTGATCGCGCTCATCACCATGCAGAATATGTTGGCAGGAATGAAGCCCAGTTGCGCCGTTTTGAAGCCGATGACGCATACCAGTACGCTATTGACGCCGGCCAACGCCCAGCCTTCCCAGCAGCGCCGTCCCACCAGAATTGTGGAGGCGATGGTCAATATGCATGATAAGTAATCAAGGCGAAACACAGATGAAGACCCTCCAAAATCATTGTGAGTGAAAGACGAGGCCGTTAACAGTGATTGTGCCCTTTCGTTACATGACCGAGGTCACTTGACCGAAAATCGAAATTAACTTTCCTGGAGGAACCGATGCCGAAAGCATGCACCCACCTGAACCAGATCAAAATCAGAGAAACCGATAAGCATGTGTGTGAAGACTGCGTTAAGACGGGCGACTCCTGGGTTCACTTGCGCTTGTGCCTCACTTGCGGACATGTGGGCTGTTGCGACTCGTCCAAGAACAAGCACGCCACCAAACATTTCCACAAAACGCAGCACCCTCTCATCCGTTCCAATGAGCCGGGGGAGTCTTGGGTCTGGTGTTATGTGGACGAAATCGAGGCCGGCGAACTCGGGGCCTGAGGGTTGAACGCGCACGATAATGTCGCGACCGAATGACGATTTCCGTATCTAATCAGTTTATTCAGGTCCGTGTTTTCGGAGTCACTTGCTTCACCTTCAAGTCTGAGAGCGATCATGGCGAAGCCGATCTTGCTGACCGTCGACGACGATCCCGATGTCCTGCGGGCGATCGAGCGCGATTTGCGATCGCAGTACGGCGCTGCCTATCGCGTGCTGAGCAGTGACTCCCCGGAAGGGGCTCTGGACCTGCTCAAAGGACTGAAGGTTCGCAACGACGGAGTGGCCCTTCTCCTTGCGGACCAGCGCATGCCGCGCATGGACGGTGTCGGTTTCCTGCAGGAAGCACGGAAGATATTTCCCGAAGCCAAGCGGGCGTTGCTCACTGCCTACGCCGACACCAACGCCGCCATCAGCGCCATCAACCAGACCAACCTTGACTATTTTTTCATGAAGCCGTGGGACCCTCCTACCGAGCACCTGTATCCCCAACTGGATGACTTGCTCGATGATTGGCAAGCTTCGTACCGTCCCGCGTTTCAGGGGATCCGGGTATTGGGCACGCGATGGTCTCCCCGATCCTACGAACTGCGCGATTTTCTCGCGCGCAGCCACGTTCCGTATCAGTGGATCGACGTCGAGGGCTCCGCCAACGATCCGGAAACCAAACGCCTTCTCGAAGCCCTGGGACCTGACGCAAGTGACCTTCCCCTTGTCCTGTTTGCGGATGGGACAAAACTTCTCAACAGCGTACCGGCGGAAGTCGCGCAGAAAGTGGGTTTGCGGACCCGCGCCGAAACCAGTTTTTACGACCTGGCAATTGTGGGCGGAGGACCGGCGGGGCTGGCCGCCGCCGTCTACGGCGCTTCTGAGGGGTTACACACGGTGATGCTGGAACGGGAAGCTCCGGGTGGCCAGGCGGGAATGAGTTCGCGGATTGAGAACTATCTCGGATTTCCCAGTGGGCTCAGCGGAGGCGACCTCGCCCGTCGTGCAGTGGTGCAGGCCCGGCGTTTTGGGGTAGAAATCCTGGCGCCCCAGGAAGCGGTTGGCGTCCGGACCGAGGGTCCTTACCGCATCATCAAATTGGCCGATGGCAGCGAGATTTCCTGCCACGCTTTGATGATCGCGACCGGAGTGCAATGGCGGCGACTGGAAGCCCCGGGCATTGACCAGTTGCAAGGCGCGGGAGTCTACTACGGCGGCGGCGCCACCGAGGCACTGTCCTGCAAAGGGGAGATGGTCTACGTCGTGGGCGGCGCGAATTCTGCCGGTCAGGCTGCCATGAATTTTTCCAAATATGCAGAGCGTGTCGTGATCCTGGTCCGCGGAGACTCGCTCTCCAGCACCATGTCTCAATATCTGATTGATCAAATCAAAGAGACTCCCAACATTCAGTTGTGGACCCATGCCAGCGTCGCCGAGGTCCATGGCGAAACGCGTCTGGAGGAGATCTCGGTCCTATGTTCAGACACGGGCAAGGTGGAGCGTGTGCCGGCAAGTTCGATGTTCATCTTTATTGGCGCGATGCCACGTACGGATTGGCTGGCGGCCACAGTCGAGCGGGACGAACGCGGCTTCCTCCTGACAGGACCTGATCTGATGCAGGGTGGACAGCGTCCCAAAGGTTGGACGCCGGATCGGGATCCGTTTCTCCTGGAAACAAATGTGCCAGGTATCTTTGCTGTGGGCGATGTGCGGCATGGTTCGGTCAAACGAGTGGCCTCCGGAGTTGGCGAAGGATCTGTAGCGGTACAGTTCATCCATCAGTATTTGAGCAAGGTATAAATGGTCGAAACATCGGAACTGCTACGTCGCGTCCCCGCATTCGAAGGCTTGCCCGACGATCAGATCGCCTGGTTTCTCAGCAGCTCTCAGGAACTCCATCTCAACACGGGTGACACCTATGCGCGACAAGGCGAACCGGCAGACGCAATGTTCGTGCTGTTGGAGGGAGAATTTCAGTGGCGCGGTGAACTGGCGGGACAAAGCTTCGTGCTTGCTATCAAGGCGGGCGAGATCACCGGTACACTGCCGTTCTCCAGAATGAAGCATTTCACTTTGAGCGGACGGGCAATAACTGAGGCGCGCGTCTTGCGATTTCCCGCCACGCTTTTTCCCGACCTGGTGCAGAAAATGCCCGAACTGGCTACGCGCCTGGTTGGTGTGATGTCAGACAGAATCCGCGAAGCCACCCGGTTCGAACAGCAGCGAGACCGGCTTGCCGCGCTAGGCAAGCTTTCGGCGGGTCTTGCCCATGAACTCAACAACCCTGCTTCAGCTGCGAAACGCGCGACCAGCCAATTACGCGCCCTTCTCAAGCGGATCCGCGACGCCAGCCACGAACTTGGAGCACGCGACCTTACCGCGACACAAAAATCGGAAATTGAGAAGTTGGAGGGTTCGCTGATCCAAATGGATGGGCCTCCACCAGACGCTCTCACCACCAGCGACCTCGAGGACCAGCTTGATTCCTTGCTTCGCAGCCACGGACAGAATGATCTGTGGCAACTCGCGGCCGATCTTGCACGCAAGAACTTCAAGCCGGAAGTGTTAGAGCAGCTGTTCGCCACGCTCGATGCCGATACCGCCCGCGCCGCGCTGGTGAGGATTTCGGCTTCCGTGGAGATAGCCGACCTGTTGACCCAGATTGAGCACAGCACCTCGCGGATCTCCGAATTGGTGGGCGCGATCAAGGAATACACCTTCATGGATCAGTCGCCGGTGCAGAACGTGGATATCGTAAAGACCCTGGAAACCACGCTCACTATTCTGAATCACAAGCTCAAGCGCGGAGTAGCCGTGCAGCGCGATTATCAGAAGATTCCGCTTCTCGTGAATTCCTTCGGCAGTGAGCTCAACCAGGTCTGGACGAACATCATCGACAACGCCATTGATGCGATGGGCGGAAAAGGTGAGCTGCGGGTGCGCACGTATCGCGAGGACGATTGCGTTGTGGTGGAAATCAACGACAATGGTCCAGGCATCTCATCTGAAGTGCAGCCCCACATTTTTGAACCGTTCTTCACGACCAAAGGTGTGGGAGAGGGAACGGGCCTTGGCCTCGACACGGTCCAGCGGATTGTGAAGAAGCACCGTGGAACTATTCAGGTCCGTTCCAAACCTGGAGATACGAGTTTTCAGGTGTGGCTGCCGTTGGCGGAAAGCGCTGGCTAATGCCGAGGATGCTTAGTGTAGGGCCGTGATGGAGAGAACGTTATGAATTCCGGGCTCGCTCTGTTCCTGGCATTCAGCATCGGAGTAGTGGCTGGACTGCGTTCCCTGACAGCACCAGCGGTCGTGGCTTGGGCGGCTCACTTAGGCTGGATCAATCTTCACGGTTCTCCATTGGCATTCATGGGGCCCGTGTGGGCAGTGGCCATCTTCACCGTTTTGGCCTTGGTCGAACTTCTGGCTGACCAACTTCCGAGCACCCCGTCCCGCACCGCCCCTGTTGGCCTATCTGCCCGAATCCTCACAGGGGCACTCACCGGCGCGTGCCTGGCGGTTGCCGGAGGCGCAACCCTTTGGCTGGGAGCGCTGGCCGGCGCGTTGGGCGGAATCGCCGGAGCATTCGCCGGCTATCAGGCACGCGTAGGGCTGGTCCGGATGCTTCACGTGCCAGATTTTGCAATCGCCATCCCGGAGGACGTGATCGCAATCGGGCTCGGGCTGCTTCTGGTCTCTCGATTCTAAGTAACGCAGACTTGACGCAAGGAGCCTGCGCTTTATTCTCGCCGCTGGCGCACACCGGATCTGAGGGTTTATGAAGAATCCGCAGCAATACGATGCCCTGATCATCGGTTCCGGGCAGGCCGGTACCCCGCTGTCCATGGCTCTCGCCGGGGCGGGTATGCATACCGCTCTCATCGAGCGCAAACATGTTGGCGGTACGTGCGTGAATGAGGGATGCACTCCGACGAAAACCATGGTGGCCAGCGGGCGCGTCGCGTACTTGGCTCGCCGAGCCGCCGGCTACGGTGTGCAGACTGGCCCGATCAGCATCGACATGGTGAAAGTTCGTCAACGCAAGCGCGATATTGTGGAAAGCTTTCGAAATGGAAGCCAGTCGCGCATCGAGAAAACCTCAAACCTCGACTTGATCTTCGGCGATGCGGCCTTCACCGGCCCCAAGACACTCGCGGTTCGCTCGCAGGATGGCGGTCAGCGCACACTTTCGGCTAAATGCATTTTCATCAATGCTGGCACGCGCGCGTCGCGGCCCAAGCTCGACGGGTTAGACACAGTACCTTTCCTCGACAATTTCTCGATCATGGAACTCGAAGCGCTCCCGGATCATTTGTTGATCCTGGGCGGAGGCTACATCGGCTTGGAGTTCGGACAATTGTTCCGGCGCTTGGGCAGTCGAGTGACCATCGTTCAATCCGCGAGCCAGCTTCTCGAGCGCGAGGACCCCGATATTGCTGAAGAAATCACCAAAATCCTGTGCCAGGACGGGATTGAAGTCGTGTTGAACGCCAACGCAAATCACGCGGGCCGGAAAGGCGAGAGGATCCAATTGAAAGTCCAGTCGAAGAATGACTCAAACACGTTGGTTGGTTCTCATCTACTTGTCGCCACCGGCCGTGTGCCGAATTCGGACACGCTCAATCTCGCCGCGGCCGGAATTCAAACCAGCGAGCGCGGCTTCATCCAGGTAAGCGACCGCTTGGAAACAACCGCGGAAGGCATCTTCGCCCTCGGCGACATCAAAGGCGGTCCGGCGTTCACCCACATCTCCTACGACGACTTTCGGATTATCCGCGCCAATCTCATCGATAAAAAAGCCGCCTCCACCAGGGACCGTCAAGTGCCGTATACGGTTTTTATCGATCCACAGTTGGGTCGCGTTGGCCTGACTGAGACGGAAGCCCGCGTGCAAGGCCGCAACATTCGTGTCGCAAAGCTTCCCATGACCCATGTGGCCCGCGCTCTCGAAATCGACGAAACCCGTGGTTTCATGAAAGCTGTCGTGGACGCGCAGAGTCACCAGATTCTCGGCGCTGCCATTCTCGGCATCGAAGGTGGAGAAGTCATGTCCGCCCTGGAGATCGCAATGATGGGAAAGTTGCCGTACACGGCATTGCGCGACGGCACCTTTGCCCATCCCACTCTGACAGAATCGCTGAACAACCTGTTCATGGCGATGGACAGCTTTGCATAACTAGACGACAGGATCTTATCCCGGAAAGCGATCCGAGAGGCGGTTGCATGGATGTGCATTTGGTCGACGGAACGTATGAATTGTTCCGGCACTTCTTCGCAGTCCCGGCCGCGAAAGATGTAAACGGTCAGGAGATCGGCGCGGTACATGGTGTCCTGACATCCGTTTTGTCCATGATCGAGCGTGGTGCAACTCACATCGGGGTTGCGACCGACCATGTCGTGGAGTCGTTCCGCAACGACCTGTATCCCAGATACAAGACCGCTGAAGGGGTGCCTCCAGAGTTGCTCTCGCAGTTTCCGATTCTCGAGGAAGCGCTGGAAGCCATGGGAGTGGTCGTATGGCCAATGGTCGATTACGAGGCCGATGATGCGCTTGCTTCCGCCGCCGCAAGAGCCGCGCAGGATGAGCGTGTAAACCAAGTGATCATCTGCACGCCGGACAAAGATCTCGGTCAGTGTGTGGTCGGCACACGAGTCGTACAACTAGATCGCAGGCAAAACATCGTGCGCGACGAAGCCGGCGTCGTCGCTAAATTTGGAGTGAAACCGCAATCGATCCCTGATTTCCTGGCTGTCGTCGGCGACAGTGCAGATGGCTTCCCGGGAGTGGCTGGATGGGGACCCAAGGCGGGGGCTCTGGTGTTATCCCAGTACCCTCACTTCGAGTCTATTCCCAAAGATTGGCGGCAATGGCATCCCTCGATCCGCAAAGCCCGCTTGCTCTCGGAATCCTTGTTTAGCGCCTGGAACGATGCCCTGTTGTTTCGCACACTGGCCACTTTGCGAGTCGATGTGCCCGTCTTTGGAATGGTCGAGGACCTTCGTTGGAAGGGACCAGCCCCGCGCTTTAAAGACTACTGTCAACGGATGAAGTCCGCTGATCTGCTTCGCCGCGCCACGGCAGCAGGATCGAGATTAGGATGAGTTCGACAAGCCCCAGGCGCAACGACGCATGATAAAATTCTTACTGGATCTCACGGACTCGCCGCCGGCAGCGTCGGTGGTTCCCAATACGTTGACAGCAAAATGTAGGCGCGTAGCTCAGTTGGTTAGAGCGCTACCTTGACACGGTAGAGGTCAGGAGTTCGAGTCTCCTCGTGCCTACCATTTCCTTTCAACGGTTTGGAGCCGTTGCCCATTTGTCCTATCCCCGTTTTTATCCGTTCTTCAATCCGTTCTAGTTCACAGGCCCTTCGGAATGACTAAAGATCGCATCCAGCATCATCTCCTGGGCCGCGATCAGTTCATCCATACCCGTTTGGGCATACTGATCCAGCATAGTCGTGCTCTTCGCATGCCGCATGCTGCGCTGGACCGTTTTGACGTCGGTCTTCTTCTTGGTGACGAGGAACGATGCTAGGCTATGGCGCAGGTTGTGGAACCCGAACCTCTGGCCCTTTTCAAGCTGCACTCCCGCCTTGATAGCCGCCGGCCGAAGATAATCAACGCATAGCATGTTGCCTACGCGAGGCGTGCGCCCGTGGGTTTTAGAGGAAGCGAAAACCCAATCCGTCGCTTTTGCGTAAGCGGTTTCTTTCTGCCAAGCGCGAAGATACTTCGCCAGCAGCGGGCCATCGCAACTGGAGCCTTGGACTTCTTTGACTTCGGTTCGCTGAAGTTGCCCCCAGATCCAGCGGCAGCGAACGTGAATTTGACTGTTTTCCCAATCTACGTCGTGCCACTGGAGTCCGGCGATCTCCGAATACCTGAGCCCAGTGGCAGCGTCCAGCACGACCATGGTCTGTTGGAGCAGTGGTAGGGAGTTCAGGATCGCGAAGGTCTGCTTAGGCGTCAGGATCACGGCCGTGTAATCGGACTCACATTTGCATCTGGCCCCACCCAGCTCTGGAGGACGAACCGGGTTGTACAGCGCAAGTCGTTGCTGCCAAAGGAAGTCGCGTGTTTTCAATGCCCCCATCAGAGTGGCAACACACGACTAGCGTTCATTGTGCTTTTCTGTGCCGTCGGATTTGTGTTGCTGATTGCGTGTAGTAACGTGGCAAACTTACTGCTCGCGCGAGGAGCAAGCCGGCAGCGTGAAATTGCGATCCGCGCTGCATTAGGAGCTAACCGTAGCCGACTGGTTCGCCAGCTATTCACGGAGAGCGTGCTTCTTGCATTTCTTTCCGGTGGTCTTGGTCTGTTGCTCGTGCCCTTAGGCGTTCGAAGCTTGGTTGCACTCGCGCCTGCCGACATTCCCAGGCTCCAGGAGGCAGGTCTGGACGGCGGTGTTCTCACCTTCAACCTGGGAACCTCATTCATCGCCGCTGTGCTTTTTGGGCTCGTTCCAGCATGGACGATCTCCAGGACGATCGGACCACTCAACTCCTTCGGCAAAGGGATCGCATCGAGCCTCTCGCTTAAACGCACGCATGCTTTTCTTGTGGTTGCGGAGTTTGTCATAGCTACCGTCTCACTCACTGGCGCAGGGCTTTTGGTCCGTAGTTTTCTGGCGGTGGAGGCGGTTGATCCCGGCTTTCAGCCTGCGCAGATATTGACGATGAACATCAGCGTTCCCGGGGCCGCGCCGGAGCGGGCCAATAACGTGTACAACACGGTCCTCGAACGCGTACGTGCTCTTCCCGGCACCCAAGCCGCAGGCGCGGTCGACAGCCTGTTTGATCTAGGACAGATCAGCAATCTCGGTTTGCGCAGTATTGAAGGTCGCGCTCCGGAGGCTAAAGAACACTGGACTCCCCTGCGTTGGACGGCCGTTCGTGGAGATTATTTTCAAGCCATGGGAGTGCAGTTGCTTCGAGGCCGCTATTTCTCGGAGTTGGATGGTCCCGATTCTCCATTGGTCACGATTGTGGATGGGAGTATGGCTCGTCGCTACTGGCCCAATGAAGATGCGATCGGCAAGCGCTTCAAAGGCCAGGATCCACGCGGAAAAAGCGATGACTGGCTCACCGTAGTGGGAATTGTTCGGGACATGCGCCGCAGCGGGCTCGAGAGAGGAACGATTCCGCTCGTCTATGAGCCGTACACGCAGGCGATTGACGGATTTCGAACTTCCGATCTCGTTGTCCGGGCGTTGGGCGCGCCCGGGGCACTCGCGCAGCCACTCCGCTCAGTGGTTCGCGAGATCGATCAAAGTGCGATCCTTTCGCCTGTGACAACCATGGAAGAGCAACTCTCGGAGCAACTTTCGCCACGACGTTTTCAGACCACTCTGCTCACCATATTCTCAATCATCGCTTTACTGCTCGCCGGGGTTGGGATCTATAGCGTTCTGCATTACTCCGTCGCGCAGCGAACCCAAGAGATCGGTATCCGGATGGCTTTCGGCGCGCATCGATGTGATGTAGTCACGCTCGTGGTAAAGGATGGGGCGAAACTCGCGGCTGTTGGTCTACTGGGAGGAGCGATTGCCGCCACCGCCGTCACTCGATTTATGAAAAGTCTATTCTTCGAAGTCACTCCCACTGATCCGGCGACCTTTGTGGGCGTTGGGATTCTTCTGATGATGATCGTGCTGCTCCGCCCGCTTCGTTCCAGCGCGCCGAGCAGCACGCGTCGAACCTACCGTAGCGCTGCGTTACGAATAACACGCCGTTCGAACTACCCCGGAGGCCAGCTAAGCGGGCGGCCGCCGAGAAGGTGTACGTGTAGATGGAAAACCGACTGTCCGGCGCCGGGGCCCACGTTGAGGACCGTGCGGTATCCCTGCTCGATGTTGCGTTGGCGGGCGATCTGGGCGGCGGCGAGGTGGCAGCGGCCGATGATTTCGGCGTCGGCGGCCTGGGCCTCTTTCAATCCGGAAAAATGTTTCTTGGGAATAATGAGAACGTGCGTGGGGGCTTGCGGGTTGATGTCTTCGAAGGCGAAGACGTGGTCGTCCTCGTGAACTTTTTTGGCGGGGATTTCGCCGCGGAGGATGCGGCAGAAGAGGCAATTGGCGGTGGCGTCAGTCATGGGGTGATGTGGTTGCAATCAGCCGGCGTGAGAACGATAGCACCTGACGCCGGAGGATGTCAGTAGCGGCAGGCTTCGCGCGGAGCTTGTGTCGATGCTGAATTTTGTTTGCGCGTTGGGGTAATTCAAGCATCCTTACAGGACACTGTTCTTTCTTGGGTTCTACCAACCCGCCAGTGGAAGTTGCGCGCTATTTTCAGCCGCTCCTTCCGGGGCGGTGCCCGGGGGTGCTGCCTTTGAACGCTAGTCGAGGCGGACTAGGAAGACTGCGCCTTCGGGGGTCCGGGTTTCCGCTGCGAGTTTTTGGGCGCGGGCGTGGTCGTCGTCGAGGACGCGTACACGGACCCACCAGTCTCCAGCCGGGCTCGGGAAACACAAAACTTTGGCTGTGTGATACCGACGCTTGAGGTGATCCGCGAGTTTGGAGGCGGCGAGTTCGTGGGGGAATCCCCCAATCTGCACCGCCCATTTTCCGGACGAATCCGGAGACGCGGACTGCATCAACTCCACTCTTACTTCGGCGACGCCGGGCTTCCACACGTCGAGTTTTTGGGCGGCGGCGAGGGAGAGATCGAGGACGCGTCCGGGAATGAAGGGGCCGCGGTCGGTGATGCGGACGAGCGCAGTCTGATCGGTCTTGAGGTTGGTGACGCGCACGATGGAGCCCAGCGGATATGTACGGTGCGCGGCCGTCATGGCGTGCATGTTGTAGATCTCGCCGTTCGATCCGCGGCGGTTGTGGTAGGGAGGACCGTACCAGCTGGCGAGTCCGGTTTCGGTGGCGATGGGCTTAGCGTCGGCGGGGAGTGTGGGCTCGGCCAGGTCGCCTTCTTCCTCAGGTTTATGATTCGCGCTTTCTCTGGATCTCGGGACATTTGCGGACGGTTGAGACTCAGCCTCGGTGCTTGAGGCCGGCGGCGGAGGCGGTGGGACGTTCACATGCGCCTGTTTGGGGTGGCCACAGGCGCTCAGAAAAAGGATCGCGATGAGAACAAAAAGAAGCATGAGGATGCTGACGAAGGGAGCGCGGCGTGGCGTGCCTACGATTCGAGTACCTGCGTGCGCTACTTGGGCGGGTGTTGCTGCTGCTCCATATAGTCGGCGAACTCGGTAAGCTTTCTTGAGGCCACCCGCAGGGCTTTGGTCGAGTGCGTGCGCACTGCGGGAACAACTTCGTCGTTGAGATACTTGATGAATTCGGGAATCTCTTTTTCCAGACGTTCGGCGGCGTCGCCGATGGTTTGGCTGACCCGTGACGAAGCGTCTTCGACCTTGCGGTTGAAGTCCTTCATGGTGTTCCTCTCGATGCCTCGGCGTGAATGGATCCACGCTGTGTTGCGGATGCCAGTGCGCGACTATTATTTCGTGGCCGGGCGGACGGGGTCAATGGATGACGACTGAATTCGGTGGTTCGCTCGGATCAAACGCGACCGGGATCAAGTTCTTTCCTGCGGTAAAATGCTGGCTCCAGTGATGAACTCCCAGGAAGCTAGGTCGAACGCTGAGTTACGGGAGCAAAAGTTTCGCACGCAGTTACTGACATGGTATGACGCGCACGCGCGCGATCTGCCGTGGCGGCAGAGCCGCGATCCGTACCCGGTGTGGCTGTCGGAGATCATGCTGCAGCAGACGCGGGTGGCGGCGGTGATTGAGCATTATCACGAATTTCTGCGGCGGTTTCCGACCGTGGAGAAACTGGCAGGGGCGCGAGAGGCTTCGGTGCTCGCGGCCTGGAGTGGCCTCGGATACTACCGGCGGGCGCGCATGCTGCATGCAGCCGCGAAGGTTGTGGTGCGCGAGTGGGGCGGGAAGTTTCCGGAGACGGCGGAGGGATTGCGGGAGTTGCCGGGCGTGGGACGATATACCGCGGCAGCGATTGCCAGCATTGCGTTTGGTGAGTCGGTCGCGGTTGTGGACGGAAATGTGGAACGGGTGCTGCAGCGATTTTCGGGACGGCGGTTGGCTGGGGAGGAATTCTGGCGGGCAGCGGAGATTCTGCTGGATCGGAAGCGTCCGGGAGATTTCAATCAGGCGATGATGGAACTGGGAGCGACCGTGTGCACGCCGCGGGCGCCCGCGTGCCTGACTTGTCCCGTAGTGGAGTTGTGTGCGACGCGCGGGGAGTTGGACGGAACGGCAAAGAAGTCGCGGCAAAAGAAGCGGGAGATTCATTACGCTTTGGCCCGCCGCGATGGCGCGGTGTTTCTGGTGCGGCGGGCGCGGGACGCGCGGCTGATGGCGGGCATGTGGGAGTTGCCGGAGATTCCGCGTCCGCACAGTAGCGGCTTGCTCGCGTTCACGGTCCGCCATTCGATCACGACTACGGACTACACCGTGCGCGTTTGGAGGCATAATGCACCCGAGGAGCTACCGGGCAAGATGATCGCTCTTCCGCGACTTCCCAGGCTGGCAATGACCGGTCTCACCCGCAAGATTCTCCGCCGCGCCGGTCTGATGACCGCGAGTAACGTGCAAGCGGGTCGCACGATCCCCTAAAGTACTTCTATGAAGCCATTATCGATGCTTACCGCGTTAATCTCTCTTTGCATCCTCAGTTCGCGGTGCGGGTCTGCTCAAGACGCGGCCAGCGCGCAGACGCCACAGCAGACTGAGGTTGTCCTGGTTAAGCTATCGCCGCCTTTGTATCCACCCCTGGCGCGTCAAGCGCGAATCATGGGCGACGTGAAGGTGTACGTTCACGTCAGGGAGGATGGCAGCGTCGAGTCCGCAGAATTGGTCAGTGGACACCCCATGCTTGCTCCAACAGCACTTGAGAGTGCGCGGAAATCTCGGTTTGAATGCCGAGGTTGCGGCGATGAGGTCAGTCCATATCCGATGACTTATACATTCGGCTTTCTTGACGGCGGTAAATCCAAAGAAGTTGTCACGGAGAGGCCGGCCCGCTCAGCTAAGTGCCTGTTCCTGTGGAAGTGTGCGATTGAGCGCACAACCACTTGGCAGTGCCCCGATTACCGTCCGGCGGAAATGACGGAATCCCACGGCCACGTGACCATCCTTGTATCGACCGTGTGTATTGAAACACAAAGCGCTATTGAATCGACCCTAGCTTTTGGGTCATCGAACAGAAGGTAAGGTTGGAGGCTTTGGAGTGACATCCAGAGGAGAAATGAATGACCGCATTGGCGACCGGGGCGAAGGCTCCGGAGTTTGATTTGAAGACTTTGGATGGCAAGCGGTTCTCGCTAGGCGACGAACTCGCGCACCGGCCCGTGGTGCTGGTGTTTTTCAAGGTGTCGTGTCCGACTTGCCAGTATGCGCTTCCATTTCTCGAGCGGTTGTACAAGGCTTATGGAGCCAAGGGCATTTCACTGGTGGGTGTTTCGCAGAATGATGCCAGGGAAACGGCGGCGTTTATCAAGGAATTTGGTATCACATTCCCAGTGTTGCTCGATGATACGCGTTCCTACCCTGTATCAAATGTTTACGGACTGACTAATGTTCCTACGATCTTCTGGGTCGCGCAGGATGGAGAGATTGAAGTTTCGAGCGTGGGGTGGGTGAAGGCGGAGTTTGAAGAAATCAACCGCAAGATGGCGGAGGCGGGGAAGACTGCTCCGGCGGTCGTCTTCAAGCGGGGCGAAGATGTGCGGGATTTCCGCGCGGGTTGAGGGTCGAAAAACTAGCCGCCGGGTCGGCGGACTAAAGATCGCCGAGCTTATGCTCGGCGGACGGGTCAGAGACCCGTCCCCACACGAAACCCTCCCCACACACGAACCAAGAGCTAACCACGGAGGGCACGAGGGCCAGAGGGTAACGCCATTCGGACACGTACCGCCGAGGGTAGGTTCCGGTGGTGGGTGCACTCTGGTGCACTGGGTTCCTCACTTCCCCTACAACCGCGGTGAGGCCTTCCTTTACAATTCTTCAAGACCTTCATAGAAAAAGTCTTCCAGCGGTGCGCGCCGCTTTGTTGGGGGGAGAGACCTGCTTATGCGAGGAATGCTGAAAGCCATTTCGGCGTGTCTGATCGTGTGTGCCAGCCTGCCTGCTTGGTCGGAGGGCGCAGCCGGCGGTTCGAAGGGCGGAAAGAGTGCGCCTTCGGTGAAGCTGCCGGGGGCGGCGTTTGTGGCGCTGGAGACGATCACGCCGGAGCACATTCGCTGGCACGTCCGCTATCTGTCGCATGATCTGTTGGAGGGGCGCGGGACGGGGCAGCGCGGGGGCGACATCGCGGCGGAATATATGGCCACGCAGTTCGCGGAGTATGGGCTGAAGCCGGCGGGCGACCACGGGACGTATATGCAGAAAGTGCCGCTGGTGGGCATCACGACCCTGCCGGAGACTCAGTTTTCTTTGGTGCCGAAGCAGGGCGAGGCGATGAATTTGAAGCCGCTCGACGAATATGTCGCCTACGACCAGACGCAGCAGGCGCAGTCGGAGGTGGATGCGGACATCGTTTTTGTGGGATATGGGATTGAGGCGCCAGAGTACAACTGGGACGACTATAAAGGGCTCGACGTGCGTGGAAAAGTTCTGCTGATGCTGGTGAACGAGCCGCCGTCGGACGATCCTAAATTCTTCAAGGGCAAGGCGCTCACCTACTACGGACGCTGGACTTACAAGTATGAAGAGGCGGCGCGCAAGGGCGCGGTGGGGGTGATTCTGGTCCACCAGACACAGATGGCGAGTTATCCGTGGGAAGTGGTGCGCAACTCGAATTCGGGGGAGAAGTCGTTTCTGAAGTTAGAAGGAGCAGCGCTGAAGGTGGCGGCCTGGGTGCAACTGGATGTGGCGAAGCGGCTGGCGTCGGAATCGGGGATGGATCTGGAAAAGATCATGCAGGATGCGCAGTCGCGGGAGTTTCATCCGGTGAATCTTCGGGCGAGGCTGCGGGCGCACATGGTGAGCAAGGTTCGGCGTTTCGAATCGAACAATGTGTTGGCGACTCTGCCCGGAGCGGATCGCAAGCTGGCCGATGAGGCGGTGATGTATACCGCGCACTACGATCATTTCGGCATTCGTCCTGACATGCCGGGGGACAACATTTTCAACGGCGCCGACGATAACGCTACCGGTTGCGGCATTCTGCTGGAGTTGGCGCGGGCCTTTGGGACGGCGTCGCAGAGGCCGAGGCGGTCGATTCTGTTTGCGGCGGTCACGGCGGAGGAGCAGGGGCTGCTCGGGTCGGAATACTTGGGAAAACATCCGCCGACTGCCGCGGGAAAGATTGCGCTGGACTTGAATTATGACGATGTAAAGCCGCTGGGAGCGCCGGAGGAGGTGGAAGTCTCCGGGGCGGAGCGGACGACATTTTATCCGGCGGTTGAAGCGATGGCGAAGGAGTTCCGGCTGGCGATTCGTCCGGATGCGCGGCCGGAGGCGGGACACTACTATCGCTCCGATCACTTCAGCCTGGCGCGGGTGGGCATTCCGGCGTTTTCGATTAATGAAGGAATGAAGTACAAGGGGCACACCGAGGCTTGGGGATTGGAGCAGGAACGCGAGTACGTGGAGAAGCATTATCACCAGCCGAGTGATGAGTACCATCCGGAGATGGATTTTGTGGGGGACTCGGCGATGGCGCGGTTTGGATTTGCGCTGGGATGGGAAGCCGCAAGTTTGCCCAAGCTAATCGGGTGGCAGAAGGGCGATGAGTTCGAGGCGGCGCGGGCGAAGAGCCAGTAGCGAGATAACAGACAGGGCAAGGACTCAGTCGAAGATCACCTTACTGCCCTGAACGACGTCAGTTGACCTCGGAAGTAGGTGAATGGACCTTCGGGCAGATGCCACGCGACTTCCAACTGGGTCGCCACGCGGACGCCTTCGTACTCGCGGAATTCGCTTCCCATTCCGGACCACGCGTAAGCACAGTTTGTTTTCCAACCAGACGCGGTCGAGTGGCGTGACACGCAAGCGGGCATCCCTCATCGGATAAATCCAAATCAACCGTGGCCCCGGTCGGATCCAGGCGGTCGTGGAATCGGAGGGTGGATGGTCCAACGGCGTTCCCTCCAGCGTCGGATGATTCAGCAGCAGCGGCGGGCAGAAAACGATCGACGCGAGGTAACGCTGGATCTCGCCTTTGTCGGCCTCGGTTCCCCGCGATTCTTCTTACTGGCACAATGCGCCCAAGTTTAACCACCAGGCGGCCATGGCCTTGTTCATAGGCGTCAATCACGGTCGGGGAGCCGATCTTGCCAGGATCGAGATGGGCTTCCCAGCGGAAACCGCTGCGCGTGGTGTGGGTGGTCTCGTCGGCGGTGAAGCGAATCCAGCGAGCTTCTGGAGACATTCGCATTTCACCACTCTGAGTTGTGCGGACCGTGCGGATCCGACGAGCGGCTTCTTCACCTCCCGGAAAGCAGAAGGAGCGCAGATTCGTCAGGAGCGTGGACGTGTCGGCAGGGGTGGTGGCGTGAGTTTGCAGGTCCGTGTACGCACGATATTCCTCTTGGAATCGAGCGACTGTGTCGGGCATCACTTGCGCGGGCGGCTATGCACCGAGTGGTGAGAGCGGAGGGATTGATTTCATGCACGTTGCGCGGCCGTAACCTAGGTAACTTTAGCGCCCGGGTCGCGCATGTTAGCCTCGATATGTAGGTTTTGAATCAGCAACTTCCGAAGAGACTCCTAACCCCGGATGCCGAGAATTCCTATCTTTCGTCTAGGTGGAGCGCCGGACAAACCGGCACTGCCGAATCTGGCCGCGTCGACGCCATCGATTTCTCTGGAAAGGCTTAGCGTCGGGGTTGATAACCTCCGGCACGATGTGGTGCTGAGCCCGCGGTTTGTGGAGTTGGGACGGGCGCAGATTGCGCGGTTGATCGCGCGGCACGGCGAGTTGGAAGGATTGCTGTCGGCGGAGGTCTCGCGGTCGACGCAAGGGCCTGCGTGGATGAGGAATCAGGCGGGCAGAGAGGCGCGGCCGAAGAACGATCCGGGGGGGTGGAAACGGGCTCTGACCGAGTTGCAGGTTGGATCGCTCAATCGAGCCAAGAAAGAATCGCAGATGTCGGTCGACCTCCTGGCGCGTCTGGCAGTGACGAAGTTTGTGCGCACGGAAATGAACCAGCAATTTCTGCAGGTGCTGGAACGGTGCCGCGTACAGCTCAAGAGCTACGACAACATGCGAATGGAAAGAGCGCATGAGTATCGCGAGCGGCTGGCGGCGTTCCAGGTGCGAAAGAGAATCATCCTGCGGAAGACGGGGCAGGAAATCTTTGAGACTTTGCGTGAGGTGGAGAAGGGCACGCTGGCGCGCACGCGGCGGTCGCTGTTCGGCGAAGAGACCAGCAGCGGAAGCTATTTCACTTATCCGCTGTTTCTGAACCGGCTGCTGTTTTCTGAAGATGGGCGGGATGACTACCTGTGCGCCGAGCACTACGTGATGTTGGGAAATTGGGACCGCGATCCGGACCGCTATGGGCGGATGCGGGAAGTGGCCTCGGGTTTCTTGCGCTCGATCTATGGAGAAGAAGTGAGCGCGGAGACACTCGACTCGTGGATGAATGTTCCCGAGAACGCACGCGAACTGGTGGGGACGGGAACGCCGGAAGATTCCGACGAAGGACTGGCGCAACAAGAGCGTCTGGCGGCGTGGGTGCGGCTGCTGGAAGATGAGCGGGTGATGGAGAATGTAATCGCGTCGTATCACGTGGTGCCATTGCTCAGCGAATATGCGCCGCGCATTAATCCGCAGCAATTGAAAAATGCGCTCATCGACCGAACGGAATGCGACCGGGTCGAGCGCATGATTCAGGAGCATGGCAAGCTGTCGCCAAACAGCTTGTATGCGGCGGTGGCGAAGGTCGCGAGTTGTCGCGGGGCGGAGCGGGCGAAGGTCGCGGCGCGGTTCCTGGGAGATTTTTTTCACTACCACCGCGATTTGCGGCGGCTGGAGATTACGAACGCCGCTTTGGATTCCGTGAACCTGGTGGGAAACGAACGGTTGCAGGAGCTGTCGCGGGTGAATGGGACGCTCTATGAATTCTTGCTTCCGGACGAACAGGGGCAGACGGATGCGGAACGAGTGCTGCGCCACGTGGTGCTCAAGGCGGATGTGCGCGACTCGACGCGACTGACGCGGACAATGATGGAGAAGGGGCTGAATCCGGCGTCGTATTTTAGTTTGAATTTTTACGATCCGGTGAACAAGTTGCTGGAGAAGTACAGCGCGCAGAAAGTATTTCTGGAAGGCGACGCCATCATTTTGGCCATCCTGGAGCGCGAAGGCGAGCCTGGGCTGGCGGTGAGCCGCATGTGCGTACTGGCGCGGGAGATCATCGAAATTGTGCGCGGGTATAACAAACTCATGCAGCGTTCGGCCATGCCGCAACTGGAGTTGGGTGTGGGCATCACGCTGCAGGAGTCGGCGCCGCTGTATCTGATGGATGGCGAGCATCAGATCATGATTTCGGAGGCGCTGAACGAGAGCGACCGGCTGTCTTCCTGCAACAAGCGGGCGCGCAAGGTGATGGATCCGCAGGCAGGGCCGTTCCATGTATATGCGTTTCAAGCGGCCGAACTGGACGAGGACGGGAACCCGGAGGATGTAATTCTGAGCTACAACCTGGGCGGAATTCGCATGAATGAAATGGCCTTCCGCAAGCTGCAGCAGGAGATCACGTTGGAGCCGTTAAAAGTGCGGCTGCCGGCGTCGGTGGCTTCTTCGGATAAAGGGGAGTACAAGCTGTTCAGCGCTACTGTGCCGGTGGATCGGGACATCTTCCGCAAAATTGTGGTGCGGGAGAGCCGGATTCCGCGGATCGATCCGGCGGACTTTTCGGTGAAGGGATGGACGGAGCGGTCGTATTTCGAGGTCTGCACCGATCCGGCAATTTATGCGGCGCTGGAGAAGAAGAAGGGCGCGAGCAGCAGTTAGTGTGATTGGCATAAGACGCCGCCATCAGCGTTACCATTCGAACAGCCTCAAACCCTTTCGTCCTACATATTTTTGTTTCAGAGCTGGTTCGGCGGTCGCGCCGGCAGAGACGTAGCAAGCCACGTTTCTACGACTAGAAGTTCGTCCGCGTGGGGCGGAATGGGATTTGGAACGTGGCCTCCACGTCGACGGGAGACCCGTTTTTCATGGCGGGCTGGAATTGCCACTGTGCCACGGCCTGGCTGGCGAACTGGTCGAGCCGGTCGTCGACACTGCGCAGGACGCGCACGTTGCTGACGGTCCCGTCCGCGCGGATGATCGCGTAGAGGATCACCGTGCCGGCGACGTTCTCGCGCATGAGTTGCAAAGGGTAGGCGGGATCAACTTTACGCGTGGCAGCGGGTTGCGACAGATCTCCGGCTGTGGGGTTCGCCTCATGATTGTTTGAATCATGGTCGAGTTCGGCGAAGCGGATGACCCAACTGCCACCAGCGGAATTCAGGTTCGGCATGTTGAGCGTAACCGAATAGAACTTGCGGTTGCCGAAGACGGCGCGTTCGGCTTCAGAAAGTTTCGTTGCGCTCTCGGTCTGCATGGTGCGGGCCGGCGCGCTGCTCACGCGCGGCGGACGCACGCTCGCGATCAGGTTCGGGTTGACGGAGTTGGTTGAGGATTTGTTACCTGCCACAGGCGAGGATTTCGCCGCTGTGCTTCCCACGTAAAGGCCTGTGGGAACGTCACTCGTTCCTTTCCGGGTTGATCCACTTTCAATTTCTTTGCCGCTGTTTCCCGCGTTACTCGCTCCAGACGCGGTGTTTCCGGAGTTAGAACCGGGCGTGCCCGAGGCTCCAGCATGGCCTTCTGGAGTGGCGGCGAAGGAGCCGCGACGGTTGCCCGCGGGCGGATTGGGTGGCGCACCCACGGCGGGATGGAGATTCAGGGCAATGACGCGGCCGCGCGCTCCAAAAGACTCCGCGGATGACCCCGAAGCGGCAAGGGATGGAGGCGGAGGAACGAGTTGCGGAGCGCCGACGCCGGCTGATCGAGATCCGGGAATGGCGCGCTGCTCGGCGAGCGGAAGTTGGGGCGCAGGGGCAATCACCGAACTCGGGCCGATGTTGAGTTCGCCAAGCGGTCGAGCGGATGCGGTCTCGACACTCGGCGGAGGCGCGATGACGGCAGGCTGCGGAGCTTGAAGCGCAGCCGCGTTCGAAGTGCGCAGGTCCGGCGGAGGAGCCACGACGGAGTTTGTCAGGGTGGGCGAGTTCCGGCGATTTGTGAGATGAGCAGCGTCGGGGGGCGGGGCCGCGACGGAGTTCTCCAGTTGGGGTGCGATGCGGGTAATGTCGGCGGCGGGCGTCAGCGGGACGGGAGGGATCGTGAGCCGTGGCTTCTCCATTGTTTCAGACCATGCCACGATATTGGGCAACGCAACGTCGCGCCTCAGTCTGATGTTGGGCGGGGTGACGATCGTCTGCGAGCGGTTGTCGGTTTCGGGAGGAACAGAAATGATGGACTGGCGGGAGAACTCTGGATCGTCCTTCGCGGGCTGCGCCGCCTCCGCGCTGCGAGTGTCGAGTGGAGGAAGATATTCCGAAGGCTGGTAATAGATCACCTGTGCGCGATCGAAGGTTGGCCTCGCCACCACTTGGGGCTGCAACGCGAAGAAACGAGTGAAGGCAATGAGCAGCGCGAACGCGATGACATGATAGACGCCGGATTGGAGGAAGCGGTCCCAAGGGAGCGGGCGCTTCACAAATACATCAGGCCAGAATGGGGCAGGAGTGGAGCGGAGTTCGAGCGGCGCCAGGCGGCGCGGGAAAATAAGGTCACGCAGGTTGCTGAGGAAGACTCGCGGCCAGGACGGCAGCTCGACCAGAAGCTGCGGAGCAGGCTCGCGCGGCGCGATCTCGTCGAGGGGGCGGTCTGCAATCATCTTGCTTATAGTAGATGCGGGAAGATGAGTCGGGATACTCGCGAGGTCATCTGCCGGACAGTTTAAATTCGCTCCGGGGCGCACACCCGGCCCGTTCGGCGCAAGTGCTTGCAACCAAGAGCGTTTATAATCCTGTGTTTCGGCACTCTGCCGCATTCTCTGTATTAAGGACACACTTTGCTCGATTTCTTAGGAGATCTACGACGAACTCATATGTGCGGGACGTTGCGCGCGTCAGACGCTGGCAAGAAGGCCGTGCTCATGGGATGGGTGAACCGGCGACGCGACTTGGGGAACCTCATCTTTATTGATGTGCGCGACCGCACGGGTGTGACCCAGGTGGTGCTCAATCGCGAACTGCACGCTGCGGCGCACGACAGGGCGAACACGGTGCGCAACGAGTATGTCATCGCCGTGATCGGCACAGTGAAGGGGCGCGACGCGGATACGGTGAACAAAAATATTCCTACGGGCGAAGTGGAGCTGGTTGCAAATGAGATTCGCATTCTGAACGAGTCGAAGCTGCCGCCGTTTTTGCCGTCCGACACGGCGTTGACCAATGAAGAGACGCGGCTGAAATATCGCTATATCGATCTGCGGCGCGAGGTGATGCAGTTCAACATTGAGACGCGGCACAAGGTGGCGAAGGCGATCCGCGATTATCTTTCGGCGCAGGGATTTTTCGAGATTGAGACGCCCTTCATGACGCGATCTACGCCGGAAGGGGCGCGCGATTATCTGGTGCCGAGCCGGGTGCAGCCCGGGGCATTTTATGCGCTGCCGCAGTCGCCGCAGATGTTCAAGCAGATTTTGATGATCTCGGGATTCGATAAATATTTTCAGATTGTGCGCTGCTTCCGCGATGAAGACCTGCGGGCGGACCGGCAGCCGGAGTTTACGCAGATCGATCTGGAAATGGCGTATCCGCAGCCGGAGCGGGTGTGGGAGGTGGTCGAGGGATTTCTGACGGCGGCCTTCCATGCTGCGGGCAGCGCGATCAAGACGCCGTTTCCGCGCATGGACTATGACGAAGCGATCCGGCTGTATGGCATCGACAAGCCAGATTTGCGGCTGCCCGCGTTCGCCGAGGTGCGGGAGTGTTTCACGGCGGAGAATCTGCAGGAACTGGCCATCAATGCGAACCTGCCGGTGATTGCGATTCGCACGCCGAAAGTCGGCGAACTCTCGCGCAAGGAACGCGACGACATCAAGCCGATGTTCCACGCCAAGGGTGGAGCGAAGATTTTCGAAGACTTCAAGCGCATCGGCAATAAGTTTCCCGAAGCGGCGAGCGCGATTGCGAAGAAGACCGCGATGGAGGACGGCGATCTGATCGTACTGGTGGCCGGTTCGGCGCAGGCAGGGCCCCAGACGGCGATGCCTGCACACCGCAAGGTCACGCCCGCGGAGCTGGCGATTTATGCTTCGGCGGGGCTGCTACGACTGGCCTTGGCGCAGAAGTATGCGGAGCGGCACGGCATTTTCAAGAAGAGCGGCGATGCGGCGAAGGATTTCCGTTTTTTGTGGGTCACGAATTTTCCCATGTTTGAGTGGGATGAAGGAGAGAAGCAGTGGATGGCGGCGCATCATCCGTTCACCTCGCCGCATGAAGAGGATATGAGCTTGCTGCAGGCGGGCGTGGAGTCGGTGAACGATCCACAGTCGCCGTTGAGCGCGGTGCGCGCGCTCGCCTATGACGTGGTGCTCAATGGCACGGAACTGGGCTCGGGCTCGATTCGTATTCACCGGCAGGATATTCAGCGCAAAATTTTTCGTGCGCTGGGCATGACGGAGGAAGAGGCGAAATCACGCTTTGGATTTTTTCTGGAGGCGCTCGAGTACGGCACGCCTCCGCATGGCGGGATCGCGCTCGGGCTCGATCGCATCGTGATGATTCTGGCTGGGGCTGAAAGTCTGCGCGAGGTGATTCCTTTCCCCAAGACTGCGCGCGCCGTGGATTTGATGTGTGACGCGCCAACGCCCGTCAGCGAGCGCCAGTTGCGGGAGTTGGGGATTGCGGTGAAGAAGTAGATCGAGGCCTGTCATCGTGCCTCGGTGTCATTCCGTCGTCGTGTCGCTTCCCAGTCCATTTATCTTCACTTGAGAAAAAACTATGGGCGTGCCAACTCTGATTGGAGTTCCTTTTGACGCGTATTCTTCGTACCTGCGCGGGGCGGGGGAGGCGCCAGCGAGAATCCGGGAGGCGCTGCGCTGTGATGCGTCGAACTCGTGGACTGAGACCGGCGTGGACCTGAGCGTTGCCGGAGTCTACGGGGACGCGGGAGATCTTGCGTTTGCGGAAGAGGACGCGTTCGCGGCGATCGAGGCGGGAGTGGGCGGGCTTCTTGATCAGGGGAAACGGCCGGTTTCGCTGGGCGGGGATCATTCGATTACATATCCCGTCGTGAAGGCGGTTGCGCGGCGGCGTCCGGAGTTGACGATTTTTCATTTCGATGCGCATCCGGATCTGTATGAGGAATTCCAGGGGAACCGGCTGTCGCATGCCTGTCCGGTTGCGCGGATTATGGAATCGGGCCTGGCGAAGCGGCTCGTGCAGATCGGGATTCGCACGATAAACCGGCATCAGCGGGAGCAGGCGCAGAGGTTTGGCGTGGAGGTGGTGGAAATGCGGGAACTGCCTGCTTATGAGAAGTTGAAAGCGGTGGGACCCTTGTATATCACCTTCGATATGGATGTACTGGATCCGGCGTTTGCGCCCGGGGTTTCGCATCGCGAGCCCGGTGGGATGTCGGTGCGGGAGGCGATTGCCCATGTGCATGCGATTGAAGGCGAGATCGTTGGAGCGGATCTGGTGGAGTACAACCCGGTGGAGGATGTTGCGGGAGTGACGGCGACGGTGGCGGCGAAGATTCTGAAGGAGATTCTGGGGAAGATGATTGCGGGGTGAAGAACAGCAGATTCCTCGGTTGCCGTCGCATTCGCTCCGGCTGCTCTCGGAATGACAAGCGAGCAGGGAAATCAGCTTTAACTGTCGTCCGGCTCGAAACAAAATCGATATTGTGGCGTAGAATCGGCTGTCATGAAATGCGTGTCATTTGCACTGTTGTGTGCGCCGCTGGTTGTAGCGTTGGGCTGTGGCGGAGGCGGGATGGGGTCGAGCGGCGGCTCGGGCGGAGGCGGGTCCAATCCTGCTCCGGAGTCGGTCGTAATTTCCAAGGGCACGAACGGGGCATTCAACGTGGCGATGTCGACTTCGTTCCAGCCGGCGGAGTGGGATGATCAATTCTTTATGCTGAATCCGACTGCAACCACGACGCTGGGCACGCTGGGGCCGCATCACATTCGCCTGCAGGGAGTTTCGCAGGGAGTGCCGCAGACCACAGCGTCGACTTGGGACTTCAATATCCTCGATGCAATCACGCAGCCGGTGCTGAGCGTCGGCGATCACAGTCCCGAATTTCAGGTCGCGGTCGCTCCGGCGTTTATGTACGACGCAAATCATAATTTTCTGGATTCGACGTACCAGCAGTTTACGGCCTACGCGCAGGATCTGGTGCGGTATTACAACATTCCGGGCGGCTTCTTGGCGCCGGATGGGCAGCATGCCTCGCCGAGCGGGATACCGATTACCTGGTGGGGGATTTATAACGAACCGAACTTCAACAATTTGGATTCGGCACAGTACACGCAGCTTTACAACGCAGTTGTACCCGCCATGCAGGCTGTGGATCCGTCGCTGAAATATGCGGCGGTCGAACTGGGAGATTATTCCGGACTCGCCAATCAATTCCTTCCTGCGTTCGTGAGCGGAGTAACGGCGCAGGTGGACGTACTCGCGACTCATTTCTATTCTACGTGCGATCAGAAAGACAGTGACGATACGATATTTGCGACGGTGCCCGGCTTCGCCACTGAAGTGGGAGATATTTATACTCAGCTGCACACGAATCCAGCGTTGACGGCGGTGCCGGTGTGGGTGACCGAGAATAACGTCAACGCCGATTACGAGGGAGCGAATGGGATGAGCACGTGCAATCCTGGTCAGATGTTTGTGGACGACCAGCGCGGGTCGAGTCCGTTTTTTGCGGCGTGGCGACCGTATGTTTTCTCGCAAGTGGGCAAGGCGGGAGTACAGGCGCTCTATCACTGGGATTTCGGCGCCGACCCGCAGTACGGCGAGGTCGACTACAATACCGGCGCGCTCCAACTCGGCTACTGGGTGGACTACTGGCTGGGGCAAATGTTTCCGTCGCCACCGGGAGCGACCTTGTTGCAGTACACGGCAAGTGACGATACGGAACTGGAAACGCTGCCCGTGGTCAACAGCGACGGCAGCGTGGTGGTCATGGTGGCGAATCACGCGGTGAATGCAGCCGGGGACAATAACGGTCCGGGAGCGGCGCGAAGCGTGCAGGTGGATGTTTCGGCACTGGGGACGTTCTCGAGCGGTAGTTTGCTG
Source organism: uncultured Acidobacteriaceae bacterium (assembly GCA_963707205.1). Lineage (GTDB taxonomy): Bacteria > Acidobacteriota > Terriglobia > Terriglobales > Acidobacteriaceae > Sulfotelmatobacter. The sequence continues at coordinate 42,704 of CAVPQE010000011.1, read as the reverse complement.
ACGATCGACAAGAATACGAGTGTGAGCAGTGGTCCCGCGGCGGAAGTGGTCACTCCGGCGGTGCAGATGAACATCACTCTGGATGGATACGCAGTAGCTTTCCTGATGCTGAAGCCTTGAGTCGGACGAAAACCTCGAAGATTTAACCCACCGAGGGCACAGAGAGATACTGAGCAAAACCCGGGCTGAGAGCGCATTATTTTGCGTTCTCACCACAGGTAAGGAATCTTCGGACCAGCGCATAACTTGTGGTGGTTCTCAGCGTTTATATTGAGATGGGGGCAACGCTTGCCCAGCCCGGCCCGGTTCGCGTTACAGTAGGTAAAGAGAAAGCTTCCCAACTTATGGCAAATGACTTTCAAGAATGCGTGGCAAGAGGTTTGCTGGCGGTAGGTTTGGCGGCAAGCGCGATCACGCTGGCGTGCTCGGGGAATGCGGCACAGAATCCTCATGCCAGTGGGCCGGGCGCGATGCCAGTGAAAGTGCTGGAGGCGCGGGCAGTACCGGTCGACGATGCGTCGGAGTACGTGGCGACGCTGAAGTCGCGAGACTCGGCGGTGATCATGCCCCAAGTCGAGGGGCAAGTCACTCAGATTTTCGTGCACTCGGGCGAGCGGGTCGCGGCGGGGAGTCCATTGATCGAGATCGATCCACTCAAGCAGCAGGCTACGGTCAGGAGCCAGGAGAGCGCGCGGGCGGCGCAAGAGGCGAATCTGAGCTGGGCAAGAAAGCAATATGACCGCGCCCTGGGGCTTTCGTCCGCCGGTGTTGTGAGCAAACAGGATCTGGAGCAGGCGAAGGCGACGCTGGATGCGGCCCAGGCGCAGATGGATGCGCTCGATGCGCAAGTAGGGGAGCAACAAGTGCAACTTCATTACTACAAGGTGGTCGCGCCGCGCGCCGGTGTCGTGGGAGATATTCCGGTGCGGGTGGGAGACCGGGTTACGACCGCGACGCTGTTAACGACGGTCGATCAGCCAGGAAGCCTCGAGGCCTACGTGTATGTGCCGATCGAGCGCTCGTCGCAGCTCAAGATGAATCTGCCGGTGCAGGTGCTCGACAGCGAAGGCAAAGTGCTGGCCGACTCGCGGGTCAGCTTTATTTCTCCGCAGGTGGATACCACGACGCAAACGGTGCTGGTGAAGGCACGCATTGCCAATGGGAACGATGCGCTGCGGCAATCGCAGTTCATTCGGGCGCGCATCGTTTGGGGAACGCATCGGAACCCGGAGGTGCCAATCCTCGCCGTGTCGCGACTGGCCGGGCAATATTTTGTGTTCGTCGCCGAACCGCAGAACGGCGGCTCGTTTGTGGCTCGACAGAAACCTCTGATGATCGGGCAGACTGTGGGCAACGATTATGAGGTGCGGGGCGGCATCAAGCCCGGGGACAAAGTGATTGTTTCGGGGACGCAGTTTCTGCGGGACGGGGTGCCGGTTATTCCGATGAGTTAGCGGGATCGGCTTCCGGCTTTCGGCTCTCGGCTTCCGGTTACGATTCGAAATGTTCAACAGCAGCATCTGAGATTGCATTCTGGGGCTTAGCTTGTCCGCCGGAAGCCGTTTTCAATACAGTTGTGATTTCATCATTGGCGGCTAAAGCTGCCGCGTACGGGAACCTCCATGTTTGTTGAATTCTTCATTCGGCGTCCGGTGTTTGCCACGGTGTGCGCGCTGTTAATCGTTCTGGCCGGCTCGGCGGTGTTGCCGACGCTGCCGATCGCGCAGTTTCCGAATCTTGCGCCGCCGCAGGTGGGCGTGACCAGCGTCTACATCGGGGCGAGCGCGCAGACGGTAGAGAGCGCGGTTACGATTCCCCTCGAGCAGCAGATTAACGGCGCGGAAGGGATGAAGTACATCACTTCCACCAGCGGCAACGATGGAACCAGCAGTGTCGTGGCAACGTTTGATCTGACCCGCGATCCAGATCTCGCCACCGTCGATATTCAGAACCGCGTGAACACGGCGCAGGGACGGCTTCCCGCCGCGGTGAAGGCCGTAGGCATCACCACCGTGAAGACTTCGCAGAACTTTGTATTTGGCTCGGCTGTCGTCTCGGACAACAACAGATATTCCACGCTGTTCATGAGCAACTATCTCGACGTCTATGTGCGGGATGCCCTGAAGCGTATTCCGGGTGTGGCCGATGTAGTCATCTTCGGCGAGCGCAAATACTCGATGCGATTGTGGCTGGATCCGGACCGGATGGCGGGCCGGGGACTGACAGCGCCTGATGTGGTAAACGCGCTCTCCGAGCAGAACGTAGAAGTCGCAGCCGGGCAGGTCGGCCAGCAGCCGTCGATGTCGGGACAACAGTACCAGGTCAGCGTCCGTGCGGTGGGAAGGCTCAGCGAACCGGCGCAGTTCGACAACATTATTTTGAAGACGAATTCCGATGGAACCTTGGTTCGCCTGAAAGATGTTGGGCATGCGGAACTGGGAGCTGAGACTTACAGTTCCGACTTGCAATTCAATGGCCAAGATGCGGTGGGCATCGGAGTCACGCAACTTTCCACCGCCAACGCTCTCGACGTGGACCGGCGGGCGATTGCGGAACTGGACCGGCTGTCGAAGAGCTTTCCTCCCGGCATGCATTACAAGCTGGCGTTCGATACCACGGACGCGGTTGGGGAATCGATCCGGGATGTGCTGTTCACGATTGGTTCGGCGATTCTGCTGGTCATCCTGGTGATCTTTATCTTTCTCGGCGACTGGAGGACGACGATGATTCACTTTATCGCCACTCCGGTTTCGCTCATCGGCACCTTCGTGTTTGTGAAGTTGCTCGGGTTTTCCATCAACACTCTGACGTTGTTCGGCATCACGCTGGCCACCGGCCTGGTAGTCGACGACGCGATCGTCGTGATTGAAAATATTGAGCGGCATATCGCCGAGGGCGAACACGACTCCCACAAAGCGGCGGCAGCAGCCACCGCCGAGATTACGAGCGCCGTCATCGCAACCTCGCTGGTGCTGGTTGCGGTGTTTGTGCCGGTTGCGTTCTTTCCCGGGACCACGGGTATTCTGTTTCGCCAGTTTGCGCTGACTATCGCATTTTCCATTGCCATTTCCGCCTTCAACGCCCTCACTCTGGCTCCGGTGCTGGGAGCGATTCTTCTGAGCGGCGGCCGTCGGCAAAAGTGGTGGTGGCTGCAAAAGTTCGACGACGGCGTCGTTGCCCTCACCCGCGGGTATCGTGCCCTGCTGCATCACGTGTTGGAATACAAACTGGCGATGGCGGTGCTGTTTTTCGCCGGTCTGGGGCTCACTTATTTTGTATTCACGCGCGTGCCGACAGGGTTCGTGCCAGATGAGGATCAGGGATATTTCATCATTGTGATTCAGGCGCCGTCGGGCGCTTCGCTGGAATATACGAAGGGGATTGGGAAGCAGGTTGCGAACTTGCTGGCGGATGTGCCGGAGACGGAAGGAACGTTCTCGGTGGCCGGTTTCAGTTTTTCGGGTGCAGCCGCGAATCAGGGACTTATTTTTGTTCCGTTGAAGCCGTATTCGCAGCGCAAAGGCAAGGCCCACACGGCGAAGGCGATTCTGACTCGCATTGCTCCCCGAATGTTCGGAGTTTCGGGAGCGATCGTGTTTCCGACGCTACCGCCGCCGATTCAGGGATTGGGACAGTTTGGTGGGTTCCAGTTTGTGGTGCAGGATCTGGCGGCGCACAAACTCGACGAATTGGCGAGCACCACGCAAGGGCTGATTCAGCAAGCGTCGCAGCGCAAAGACCTGACGCGGCTGTTCACTGCGTTTACGGCGAACGATCCGCAGTATCTGGTGACCATTGACCGCGAAAAAGCGAAGAGCCTGCACGTGCCGCTGTCGCAGATCACGGACACGCTGGGCGTGTACATGGGCTCGGCCTATGTCAACGACTTCGACTTCAACAACCGCTCGTACCGGGTGTACGTGCAGGCCGACAAGCAATTCCGGGCGACAGCGCAGGACATGAAGCGGTTCTACGTGCGCTCCGACGGCGGGGCCATGGTGCCGCTCGACAATTTGATCAGCATTGAGCAGACGACCACGCCGCAGGTGATCAGTCACTACAACCTGTTCCGGTCGGCGGAGATCGATGGCTCGCCAGCGCCGGGATATAGTTCGGGACAGGCGATCGCGGCGATGGAAAATTTGGCCAAGCAGATGCCGCAGGGGTTTTCCTACAGTTGGACGGGGCTGTCGCTGGAGGAATTGCAGGCAGGCGGAACTTCGCTGATTTTGTTTGGGCTAGGCACGCTGGTGGTGTACCTGACGCTGTCGGCGCAGTACGAGAGTTTCGTGCTTCCTTTTATTGTGTTGCTGGCAGTACCGATGGCGCTTCTGGGAGCGCTGGGCGCACAGTGGATACGCGGGTTGCAGAATGACGTGTTCTGCCAGGTTGGGCTGGTGATGCTGGTTGGGCTGTCGAGTAAGAATGCGATTCTGATCGTGGAGTTCTCGGAGCAGTTGCGCGAGCGCGGGGTTCCGCTGGTGCAAGCGGCGGTGCAGGCGGCGACGATTCGCCTCCGTCCGATTCTGATGACTTCGCTGGCGTTCATTCTTGGAGTAGTGCCGCTGGTTGTGGCCACGGGCGCGGGCGAGAATGGACGGCATTCGGTGGGCACGACCGTGTTTGGCGGAATGATTATGTCGACCTTGTTGAATCTGTTTTTTATTCCGGTGTTGTATTTGATTATTGAAGGATGGCGGGAGCACGGGAAGGGGCAGGTTACACATAGGTAGCGTTTCTTCGCCTCTCAGGGGTCTGTTCCCATTTCTGCTAGAGGTACCCACGGCTTGCGCCCCTTCGGCAAGCTCAGGGCAAGCTGTGGCCTGCATTCTTCGCCGCTTCGCGGCTAGGTATCCTGCGCGCGAGATCCTTCCCCCGCCCGCAGAACGGTCAGGATGACGCCCGTCGGAATGGAAACCGTAAAGAACTTCCGTTCCGGCCTTTCTTTACGCGGCTGCTTCGCGGCTGGGCTTCGTTCTCCTGTTAGGGCTGCGTTTCTGGGCTGCGGAATTTTGTTTCTGTTTGCGTTTCTCGCGGCGGCGCATCTTGGCCATCCACTCCCTCGAATACATGGTGCCGCGGCACTTGGGCGAGCCGCAGTGGCAGGGGGCAGGATCGTCGTCGTCGTAGAGGTTGTAGTCCCAGACAAGTTCTTCGCCCGCGGCGATGTCGCGGATGGCGAAGAGCCAGACGCGGCCTTTGATCTCGTCGACCTCGCAGTTAGGATCGCAGGAATGATTCAGATAGGCGCCCAGGCCGTGGCCGTCAATCACAGTCTTGTCGTCATCCAGTCCATAGAGGTAGGTGCGGGAGGCGCCGTCGTAACGGCGGTCGGCTTCCTCGGCGGTGATGCGCTCACCGGCATACTCGACTACGCGAGTTCCCTTGCGAATGGGCTTCGAGGTGTAGACACCAACGGAATGAATGGGCGAAGGACGAACCACTAGAGTCATGCACTAATTTCGCATGGCCGGGCGGTTTTGGGGAATGTGAAAAATTGAGTAATTTGGTAATCGCGTAATTTTGTAATTGAACTCCAAGGCTTTACGGATCGTAGACGGAACTTCCGAAACCTTGTTTGCGGGCTGACTCCTGCATTTCTTCCAGCCGCTTTTGCTGCTCTTCCAACTGCGCCTTCATGGATTCGACCCGATCTTGCTTTTCCTTCTGACGTTCGTTCCACTGGACGCAGTTCGCAACACAGTTTCCGCCGGCATATTGGATGGAGTCGCTAAGGCTGGCGATTTCGCTCTGCAAAGAAGCGATAGCGTTTTTCTGCGCCTGAATCTGGGACTTCCATTGCTCGGCTCGAGCGTCTTGGTTGCCGGAACTCGACGGGGCGTCGGGCATGCTGGAAGGCTGAGAACCGCGTGCGGAAGTTACGGTCGATCCCACGTGCTCGGAAATCTCCTCGTTGGTGATGATCCGGGGAGTCTTAGGCGGCTGAGCATCCTTCGCGGATGCGTTCGTGCCCGGAGTCTCCTTGCCATGCGCGTCTTTTGCAGGTGTGTCTTTGGGCTGGGCGTCTTTCTGCTGCTTTTGCAAACGGGCCTGGCGAGCCACATCTCCGAGCGATTGGGAATCCTGACCGTAAGTCACGAGGGCGCACAAGAAGGCGCCGGCTGCAAGTAAAACAAAAACTCGCCGCTTCCGCATGGAGAAGACCTCCGGTAGCAATCCGTTGAGGGGGACGGCGTGCTCCACACTATGGTATCGCGGAGGGTGCCCGATCGGAGGTTACGATCGTACAGGCCCCTCAAACGGCGGTATAGCGGGCTATGAGGGCATCCAGTTTTTCGAGGAGGGCCCCGTTGCCTTGTCGTGGATATTGTGCCAGCGCTTCGCGATAGTGCGGCAGATTGTAGAGAAAAGACTCGACCCGCTCTTTGTTCAATTCCTCCCAGTAGGCGCCGTAGCCGGACTTTTCCAGCCAATATGCGTTGAAGATCTGCTCGAACTGATGACTTACGGGGACGGCTAGATAAGGCTTGCCCAGATGCAGGGCCTCGGTGACGAGCGAAAATCCGGAGTTAGCGACGATGGCGCGGGCGCTGGTCAGATCGGCGAAAAAGCCGTCGAGCGAAGGCTTCTTAAAAAGTATGTTCCCCTCTTCTCCTTCGCGGCCGAAGCCGTAAGCGATGAAGGGGCAGCGGACGGAAGCTAACAACCTTGCCAGTGCCGGCGCGGGCGAGGTCACATAGACCAGAACGTGGTCGCCTTGCGTGGGAGCGGCATTGAGGGTTTCCTGCCGCAGGAGCGGAGGAAACAGGAACGTGTTGCGCTTGCGGATGGGCGCCGTGAAAAAAGAAATTACGAGGAAGGCATTGGCGTGCGGGGTCATCATGCGGGTCACGAGCTTGGCCGCGCCGGCGTCGCCGCGATACTTCCTCGGATAAGACACCACGGCGTTGGTGAGGCAGTGCTGGTTATCGATGGAGATGACTGGCAGGCGTTTCTTGTGGCCGACGTGACAAGTGAGCGGCTCGAAGTCGGTGATGATCAAGTCGGTCTTCCATTTGTCGACGAGGTCCTTCATGCGGGACAGACTTTTGGCCGCTTGCGGGACTGTGATCAGGTTCTTCGCGATGGTGCGTTTGTAGCGCACGCGATTGTTGACGTAAGCGAAGCGGAATCCGTAGATCTCTGTGACGTCGAAGTGCGGCTGCAAATTCTGCAGGCCGCGGTCAAAGGAAGCGACGTGGACGGTGTGTCCCTGGGCGACGAGGTGAGAGAGGACTTCTTTGGCGCGGGTAGAATGGCCCGCGCCTTCGCCGTTCACTCCATAAAGAATGTTGGCCATGTGGGTCGAAGGGCGAGTATACCGCGGTGCGGAGGAAACTATCGAGGAACCATCTTTGCGTCGTGGTTTGCGAATTCAGAGTGAACAGAAACGGCAACGCTCAGGGTGCCTCCCATCGCTGTGAGAGATCGAGCCTCGCTGTTTATTGACCACGAAGGGAAAATGTTCGGTCTGCGGTCTGCAGGAGGGGGGCTTCGCGCCCGCGCGCCGAGACGTTTTCCATCGACTCGATGGTGCCGTTTCGTATCAGTAGCGCACAATCGAAATTGTTCACCGTGGGGCAAATGTGCCGCGGAAGAAGATACAGCGCTTCGCCGATCTGCGGACCTGCTGATCCTTCTTTGATCGCGAGGGGCAGATGCTCTTCGCTGGGCGAAAGCGGCATGAGTTCCGGATGTCCGATAACTACGCAAGTGGGAACGCCGGCATCGGCGGATACCGTCTTGTGGCCAGCATCGCAGGTGACGATGCCCGGATGCGGACGGCTCACCACACGAGTTAATACCAGCGCCGCTGGCCGGTAACCGTATTCGCTGGGGAGTTGCTGCAGGCTGGTGGCGTCGCAATAAACAATCGTGCCGGGCGCGACGCGATGGATGAAGTTGCCGCGGCGCAAGCCTTCGTAGGCAAGCGAGCAGGGGAACGTGGGCGTGCCTGATGTGATGACTTCAGGCACAAGCATGCCGGAGCGCTCGAGTTCGCTTGCTATTTTCAGTAAATGGTCATAGCCGCGATGGGCTGCCTTAGTCCGTTCGGGTTCTGCCAGGCTGCCATATTGGCCGTCATAGTAGTGCAGCCCGCGGAACTCGAGTCCGGCATCGGCAATTGCGCGCACTAGAGCGACAACTTTGCCACTCAGGTTTTGGTCGATGCCAGTGCGATTCATGCCCGGGTTGATGTCGAGAAAAATTCCTACACGGCTGCTGCGCCATTGCTGCACTTGCTCTTCGCTCTCGGCCAGAACGGAAATGCGCACGTCCGGGAACTGCTGCGCTATTTCCTGTGCACGGTGCGCATTGGCGCCCATCGCGGGATAAGCGAGGAGGACGTCCACTGCGCCGCTGCGGCAGGCTGTCAACAGTTCGAGGGTGGTCGCGCACTTGAAATTGCGGACGCCGCGCTCCGCCAGCATGTGCAGGGTGTGAGCCAGCTTCGCGGTTTTGATATGCACACGCCAGCGATCGGCGTCGCCGGCCAGCAACTCCAAAGTGCGCTCGATGTTGGCGGCAATGAAATCTGGATACATCACTAACGCTGGAGTCAGCACGTCTTCGATTCTGGATACGGCGTAGCGCTGGTCCCACTCGAACTCGTGCAGCATGGACTTCTGCGGTGCCATCACGGCTCGATGATAGCGCGTAAATGGATTCTGAGCCAAAGGCGCGCGGCGTCCACTCTAACACTCTACCCGCGAGATCCCTCCCTCCGCCTGAAGAACGGCTCCGCTCGGGATGACGCCCGTGGAGGAGACGAACGTACCAAAGCACTGGTTGACGACCCACATCGCCGAGAGTAGGCTCTCTGAACCTTCGTGCGCGCGAGGAACCATCTGGCAGATCATGGCGAGCGATCGGATTTGGTTCGTGGCTTAGGGCTTTGGTCCGCGACTGCGATCGTGATTGGCGACACCATCGGCACGGGAGTTTTTCTCGTTACCAGCGACATGGCTCGTGCCGTCGGCTCGGCAACGCTGGTGTTTGTTGCGTGGATCGTCGGTGGTCTTCTCGTGTTGTGCGGTGCTTTCTGCTATGCGGAACTGGGCGCGGCGTTTCCCAAGGCGGGCGGCCCTTATGTCTATCTCAACCGTGGCCTCGGTCCGCTGTGGGGATTTCTGTTTGGCTGGATGAGTTCGTTTCTCGAGCGGCCAGTGGCCATGGCAACGCTGGCCGCGGGGTTTCTACGCTTCGCGGGATTTTTGTTCCCCATTGTGGACACGCCGTTGTTCCGCGGACGTCTCGGAAGTTACGACTTCCCATTCACCGCGGCCCAGCCACTCGCTGCGCTGGTGGTGCTGGCGGTCACGGCGATCAATTATTTAAGTGTGCGGTTGGGTGGCGCGATTCAGGTTCTGCTGACGTGTCTGAAGATGGGAACGATCGTGGTGATTGTGATCGCTGGCGTTTTCTTTGGAAGGCAACATGCGATCGAGGCCGCTCCGCTGGTTACACATTGGGGTTGGGGAACGATCGGCGCCGTGCTCACAGCGCTGGTTCCGGCCATGTGGGCTTACAACGGTTTCAACGACCTGGGAGACTTGGGCGAAGAAATACTGCATCCACAAAAGAACATTCCGGTCGCAATTATTCTGGGACTGCTCACGGTTGGCGGCTTGTACTTGTTGGCGAACGTGATTTACTTCCACACTTTGTCGTTCCCACAGATCGCCTCTTCACCGCACGTCGCATCCGATGTCGTGCGGTCGTTTGCAGGGTCGCACGGAGCGGCGTGGCTTACGGTAGCGATGGCCGTCTCCGCATTGGGAGCGCTGCACGTGGTGGTGCTGACGGGAGCCCGCATTCCTTATGCGATGGCGCGTGATGGCGTCTTCTTCCAATTTGCCAAGCGGATTCAACCTTCTTTTCACACGCCGAGTGGCGCGTTAATTTTTCTTGGGTGCGTGGCGGCACTGCTCGCGTTGACGGGGACTTTCGAAGAGCTGTATTCGCTGTTTGTCTTTGCGGTGTGGATTTTCTTCGCGCTGACGGCAATCGCGGTCTTTCGTTTGCGTAGGACAGAGCCCGGGCTTCCCAGGCCTTATCGCGCTTGGGGTTATCCTTGGACGCCACTCATTTTCTTACTTGCGGCGGTCGCGTTGACCATCAACCTGTGGATGGTCCGGCCGGTGCGCTCGTCACTTGGCCTTCTAGTGATTGTGGCAGGCATTCCATTCTTCTACTGGTGGCGCAAGGCGCGTGACGCCTCCGCCGCGCCTGGGGATTAGTGACGGACTCCTTCCGTGAGATCGAAGTTCCCACCCTAGCCGCAAAGATTGCGGCTAGGATGGGGCACCCGCATTACCTCACTTTTCCGCGGAGGACCGTCACCGAGGCTTTGGGCAGCGTGATGGACTGCGTGTCTGCGGACAGCGTTTTTGTTACCGGAGGGTCGTTGGGGTCGGGATGGCTGTTGGGGCCGTCGGACTTCCACATGTACTGCTCGCTGCCAAAGGTTATTAGGGAGATGGGGCCAGAGAAAGATTTGCTCGACGTGCCAGCGTCATCGAAGGCGATGCGGACTTCATGTGGGTTGGACTGATCTTTGTTGACGAGCATGAGTGACCATGTGGCGTCGGGACGGGCGACCCCATAGGCGGTAATGAGGGTGTGTCCGGCAGCGTCTTTGAGATCGCAGGCTGCAGGATAAAGTTTGTGGACTCCCGCGCGGTGCTGAACCCATTCCAGATTAATGAGGCGGCTGGCGTGGTATTGCGACGTGAAGGTCTTGATTTTGAGATTTGCGTCGGAGACATAATTGCCGTAAGTGCCGAAGCCGCGACAACCGGGACTCAATGGTTCGGGCTGAATCGGCGAGTGATAGTAGACCGCGCCCCCGGCGGTGAGGAATGCGCCGACGCTATCGGCGAGCCAGAGGGCGGCGAAGATGTCGCACATTTCCTGGGCGTTGCCGTAGGTGACGTTGCTCTCGGTGTTCATCAGGGGAACGCTGGCGGGAAGGCCATCCTGTCGCCAGACGTCGAGGATGTGGCGGACGAGTTCAGGCTCGCGGAAGAGGTCGGCCCAGACGATTTCGCAGGGCGGGAAGGGATAGTGCTCGAAGCTCATGAAGGCGAGGTCGGATAGACGGTTGCGCGCTTTGAGGTAATCCAGGAAGCGTCCGAGCCATGAAGTGTGCCCTTGGTCAGGCCAGACCTTGATGTCTTCGTTGACGCCTTCGAATACTGGACCGCCAAGTTTCAGGGTGGGATCGACGCGGTGCATTGCGGTGGCGAACTGCAGATAGAACGCGGCGTAATCCTCGGGCAGCATGTACTGGCCGTCGGGCTCTTCGCCCATTTCGACGTAGGAGATGGCATAGCCGCGCTTTTTCAGATACGACATCTGCGCGGCCGCGTCATCCGGCGTGCCGTAGAGCAGCGAGATGGGAATCATGGCGGGTAGGTTGTTGGTGATGCCGCTGGTGAAGAAGAGATCGAATCCAGTTTGGTCGCCGTGGTCGTTGAGATCGGACTCGGAGTGCCACGGGTCGATGGAGGAACAGCACGTGGCGGTCTGGTTCTGATCGGGGCGGTGCTGGACCAAGTCGACGAAATCGCCGGCGGGGGTGAGAGTTCCGACGTAGAGTTCGCGGATGGCGTAGCCGACGGAGCTGCGGGGATCTTTGGGATCGTGGGTGGCGTTGGGAGTGTTTGAAGATTCGGTCATCCAGATGCGGAGGTGGCGCACGGGAATTGGAGTGGATGCGAGTTGCAGGGTCGCGGTGCCAGCTTTTGCATCGGTAATGAGGCCGCTGGGGAAGGTGGTCCACACGCCGGATGTGGGGCGATCCATGGGGCTCTCATTAGACAGGTCTTCGCCGGCCGCTTCGCTTACCGGCTCCTCGTTAATCGTCTTCTTGTTTGGCTTTTTGTTTGACCAGTACTGCACTTCGTAGGTGCGGGCGTAGGGATCGATCCAATCGATGCGCAGGTGGGAGACGAGTTCGTGCGAGCCAAGATCGATGACGACCCATTGCGGGTGGGCGGAGTCGGGCTCGCCGGTGAACTTGCTGGCGAGATAGGGATTGCTCTTCCAGTAGGAGTCGGGATTGCCGTCGGTCAGGCGCGAGTAGCCGTGTTCGGTGCCGCCGTTGCGCGTGGTGCCGCGATGCGGGAGAGGATATCCGTAGGAGTGGCGGATGGGATCTTTGAGTTCGGCACTGCCGATGAAGTACCCACGCTTGTTGGCAGGATCGCTCCAGGAGCCGTTGGGATTCCAGTGCCAGGCGGCGATCGAGAGCTCGGTGTTCTGGCGGTAGGTGATGGGTCCCCACCCGGCAGAGAGGCACTGCTTGACCATGGGTTCGGTGTAGATTTTTTCAACGGTGTCGTGGTTGAGAATGTCCATGGAACTGCCGAGAGCCTGGTCAGGGTCGAAGAGGATGGGTGGGGCGGAGGACGAGATCCGAACGGTGGAAACTTCGGTTAGCGCGGAGAGTCTGGCTGCGGCTCGGAGTGCGGGAGCGACGGAGAGCGTGGCCGCGGCACCGGCCGTGCCGAGGAATTTGCGGCGAGAGATGCGGTGGGCTTTCATGGGATCGGCGGAAGTATAGCGGAAATGGGGACAGCTGAGGCGGCTGTTCCTACGTGAACGGGTTTCTCTAGAAAATAAGTTTCAGCGACAACTGGACTTGCCTTGGGGCATAGGCGGCGGTGGGCTTCATGAAGTTGGTGGGCAACTCGTAGTAGCCGGGATACGGGGCGATGTTGGCGGTGACGGAGTTTGTTACAAAAGTGGTGGCGGAGTTGACCAGGCCATTGGAGGTGATGGTGACGCGCTGGTTATCTCGGTTCAGAAGGTTGAAGGATTCGGCGACGAGGTTGAGTTTGTAGCGCTCGCCGAAGCGCAGAGTCTTGGTGAGGCGGAGGTCGGTGGTGGCGTAGTCGGGTCCCGTGAAGGCGTTGCGGCTGTAACCGGGGAGACGATCGTTAAGGTCGTTGCCATCCTGGTTGGGATCGCCCGCGACGGTGGCGCTGAAGGGGCGTCCGCTGCCGTAGTTGACTACCGTGGAAATTTTCCAGTCGTTGAGGATGTGGCCGAGAAATTCCTGGCCGCGATGAAAAGGGTGGAGATCGACGGAGAAGGCGGCGACCAGACGCTGGCGCTGGTCGGTGACGCTGGGTCCGCGTTCGGCGCTGGGCACATAAGAATTCTGCACGGTGGCGGGTTGGCCGGCGACCAGGGCGTCTTGGCCGTCGTCGATGGCATGCGCGTAGGTGTAGGAGAGACGCAGATAGGATCCACGGGCGACGCGGCGATTGATGGAGAGCGTGGCGCCGTTGTAATAACTGGAAGCCGCGCTTTGGAATTCGTCGATGGCGCCGAGTTGCGCGATGGGACGGCCCAGCGGGTTGATGCAGGGCGGCCACGGACAGGTCAGCGACTGGGTGAATTGCCAGGTGGCGAAGGAATCGACAGTGTAGAAGCCACCTTGGAAGATAGAACCGGTGGAATCGAAAATGGGGTAAGTATCGGCGATGGGCTGCGGCAGGTTTACATCCAGCGCGCGAATCAGGTGTTCGCCGCGAACTGTGAGGAGCGACAACGCCACGGTGGTGTGCTCGACCACTTCTTTTTCTAGCGTGAGATTGGCTTGCTGCACGCGCGGGGTGACGAAGTTGGGGGCGAAGGCGGAGACGTTGTTGGTGACGCCTTGGGTGAAGCCGGCGGGCAGCGCGCAGGTAGCCGAATTGAGCGGACAAGCTACGAGCGGATTGGGATAGCTGGGGAAGACCTGGTGGTCGTAGTAGTCCGTGTTGTTGAGGAAGACGCTGGCGTCGGTGATGCCGTTATCGGTCTGGATGACCGAGTTGTAAATCTGCGGAATGCGGACGAAGAAGATGCCGTATCCGGCGCGGACGACGAGGGGACGCTTGTTGCCGAAGGAGTAAGTCAGTCCGGCGCGCGGGGCGAAGTTATAAGGCTGGAAAGGAACTTTGCCGGATGGCGGGAACAGCGGGTTGGAGACGAGTCCTGCAGTAGTAAAGGTTTGCAGGTCCCAACGGACGCCGAGATTGAGCGCCAGGTGGTCGGTGACGCGGATGGTGTCCTGTGCGAAGGCGGCGTATTCGTTGGTGTCGGGATTTGAGGTTGAGCTGCCGAAGTTTTGCAGATAGTAATGCGGGACTTCATGGGCGTAGGCGCGCAAGGGCGAGAGTGGGAGGCCCGCTTCCATGGGTTCGAAGGTGAACGGGTTCACCTTGATGGGATAGAAAAGATATTCGCCGCTCTGCTGGCTGGGGAAGAAATCGTAGATGGTGGTAAGAAGGCTGTCACCGCCGAACTTCCAGGAATTGCGGCTGCCTTCCAGGCTAACAGTTTCGGCGAGGTGCAAGCGATGCTCGCGGGTCTGGCGAGGAAGGAGGTCGGAGCGTCCTATGCCGTCGAGAATGTTGGGGATTTTTATCAGTACGTCGCTGGTATTGCTGTAGGACTGCTGGAGATCGCTGGAGAACTGGGCGCGGAAATGGCTGATCCAGCGCGGGGAAAGGCTGGAAGTCAGCGAGAGCGCCCCGGTTTCAGTAGCAACGCGTTCCTGACCATTGTCGCTGATGGAGTCGTAGGTGACGGGGCTGGCGGGATCGAGGAAAACGTTATTGGCTCCCCAGTAGAGAGTGGTGTTCAGGCGCAGCGTGAGTTGATGGTGGGGAGTGAGATTGATGTCGAGCTTGGCGTACGAAGAATAGCCGATTTGCGCCGCGGGATACTCTCCGGCGAGCGAGGTGAGGCGCGCGGCGGCGGCGAAGACTAGAGCTTGATCGGAGGCTTCGTAGTCTCCGGGGGTATAAGGTCCGGTGCCGGCCGCTGGTACCACTTGCGAGGTGCCGTCGAGGAATTCGACGACATTGGGGGAGTGGAAGATGTGCTGATCGAACCCGGCGAAGAAGAAAATCTTGTTCTGCTCGATCGGGCCGCCGACGGTGCCTCCGAATTGCTGCTGGCGATTGTGCGGCTTGAAGGCCAGGAAAGCATCGGCGGCGCCGAAAGAACTGTCGCGGAGGTGGTAGAACGCGGTGCCATGAACGTGATTGGATCCGGACTTGGTGACGACGTTGACGACGGCGCCACCGGCACGCCCTTGTTCGGCACCATAGGCATTGCTGGAGACGCGGAACTCCTGAACGACTTCGGTGGAGAACTGGAAGGGAGCGCGATAGCGTCCGCGGGCTTGGGAGAAGAAGGCGTTGTTGTAGTCGCCGCCGTCGACCAGGGTGGTGTTCTGGAATCCGCGAATGCCGCCGAAGGAGAGATCGCCGTTGGTGGAGGAGGTGAGGCTGCGAGGGTCCTGCGTGACGCCGGGCGAGAATAAGGCGAGATCGGAGAAGCGGCGGCCGTTCAGCGGAAAATCATTCAGGGCACGCTCGTCGAGCAGCGTCGAGACCGCGCTGCTCTGGGTTTCGACCAGGGTGGGCGCGGCGGAGACGGTGACATTCTCATGGGCGCCGGCGATGGTGAGGCGGAATTCCAGGTTGGCGGCCGCGCCGACATCGACGTGCAGTTGGGGCGTGACCTGAGGAGACATGCCCTCCGCTACGACGCGAGCGGAGTAATCGCCCGGCGGCAGCAACTCGAAGGCAAAATCGCCTCCCGCATCGCTGGTCGCGGTGTAGCGCGTGCCAGTCGCGGTGTTCACCACGACAATCGAAGCTTGAGCAATGCGGCTGCCGGTGGAATCGAGCACGGCGCCACGGATTGCTCCGGTAGCGTCCTGGGCCGCGAGGGATGCGGCCATTGCGCTCAGAAAGAGGATGAGAGCTGGAAGAGAAATAATGCGCGTGGAAGACATAAGGTCGCCTCGGAGTGCGAGATCAAACTCGGAGGAACGGCCCGACGCGCGTTAACCGGACGCGAGGCAGGAAGTCCGCGGAGAAGTGCCGGAGGGCGCATTCTAGGCGGGCGCGGCCGGAAGGCTTCTCCGCGGAATATGGCGAAACCACGTTCTATATAGCATGCGAGGGACGATGAATTCTGTGATCTGGACCAGACTTTTTTGCGAAGTTCCCGGAGTGGGAATGGAAGGCTCTTAGCCACAGAGGGTACCGAGAAACATAGAGGATTACTTGGATCCCGCAGCCGGTCCTGCCGCGCTCTTACGCCGGAGCGCGCTCTCGTGGTATTTTCAATTTCCTTCCGAAACCATGATTCGATCTTATAAAGGTGTCAGGCCGATGATTCCGGCGACGTGTTTTGTGGACGAGTCGGCGCAGATTATTGGCGACGTCGTGCTGGGCGAGCACGCCTCGGTGTGGATGAATGCGGTCATCCGGGGGGACGTGCATGAGATACGCATTGGGGCTCACTCCAACGTGCAGGACAACAGCGTGCTGCACGGGATGAAGCAGCAGTGGGGAGTGTATCTGGGCGAGTACGTGACGGTGGGGCATTCGGTGACGCTGCATGGGTGCGTGATTGAGGATCGGTGTTTGATTGGGATGGGCTCGATCATTTTGAATGGGGCGCGGATTGGAGCGGGGTCGATCATCGCGGCGGGAACGCTGATTCCGGAGAAGACGGTGGTCGAGCCGGGGTCGTTGTGGATGGGGTCTCCGGGGAAGTTCCGGCGGAAGTTGGAGGCTGGCGAGGACGAGATGATCATGCGGTATGCGAGGAATTATCTGGGATACAAGGATGAGTATTTGAGGGAGAGGTAGCTAGTGCCGGGTACCGAGTAGCGTGTACTGATTACGATTACTGATTGCTTATTACCGAGATTTGTCATCCTGAGCGGAGCAGGACGGTGAGCGAAGCGAACCGGCTTGCGGAGTCGAAGGACCCCGAGTTGGCTGGTGCATTGGCCGGGTGTGGCAAGGCGTTCTCACGGCGCTTTCGACGACTTGAGTTTTATGGAGCGAACTCCCGGACGGGTTTGTGGCGATGTCGAGGAGCACGGGGTCCTTCGACTACGCGCGCTCATTCGAGCTCGCTTCGCTCAGGATGACAGGGTAAAAGGAAAGACTGGAAAGAAGAATGATTAAAGCAGTCCGAGGGACGCGGGATTTGCTGCCGCCGGAGACGGCGCTGTGGAATTTTGTGGAGGCGGCGGTGCGGGATGTGTTTCGCGCCTACAACTTCCAGGAAATTCGCACGCCGATTTTCGAAGCGACGGAACTGTTTGCCCGCGGCGTCGGCGAAGAGACGGACATCGTCGCGAAAGAGATGTACACATGGGAGGATCGTTCGCGCGCGGCGAGTGAGAAGGGACAGTCGCTCACGCTGCGCCCTGAAAATACCGCTGGCGTGGTGCGCGCTTACATCGAGCACAAACTTTGGGATCGCGGGCTGAACAAGCTCTATTACATCGGGCCGCAGTTTCGGCGGGAGCGGCCGCAGAAGGGGCGGTACCGGCAGTTCTATCAGATTGGGGCGGAGGTGATTGGGCCGGCGTCGGCAGGGAGCGAGTCTCCGGCGCGGGATGCGGAAGTCCTGGAGATGCTCGCGACGTTGCTGGATCGGCTCGGCATCACGGATTGGAATCTCGAGTTGAATTCGGTCGGATCGCCCGCCGATCGCGCGGCAGTTCAATGACGCGCTGCGTAAGGCGCTGGAGCCGGTGAAAGAAAAGATGTGCGACGATTGCCGCAGGCGGGCGGTGACCAATCCGCTACGCGTGTTTGACTGCAAGGTGCCGGAGGATCAGCCGATCATCGAAACGCTGCCGCGCATCAGCCAGTTTCTTGGCGAAGAGTGCCGCAAGCATTTCGAAGCGGTGCAAGCGATCCTGACCAAGGTAGGAGTTCGATTTTCATGTGAACGATCGCTTGGTGCGCGGGCTCGACTACTACACGCGGACGGCGTTCGAGTTCACGCACGGGGCGCTGGGGGCGCAGAATGCAATCCTGGGCGGAGGGCGGTATGACGGGCTGTCGGAGGCGCTGGGCGGGCCGGCGGCTCCGGGGATCGGATTTGCGATTGGCGAAGACCGGCTGGTGATGTCGCTGAAGGAAACGGCCGAGGGCGTGCTGCGGAAGCCGGATGTGTATGTGGCTCCGATGGCGGGTATGAATGGCGAGGCAGCGCGGCTGGCGCGAGAGTTGCGGCAGCATGATGTGGTGGTCGAGTTAGGAGACGACGGCTTCCGGCTGAAGAAATCGTTTGAGGCGGCGACGAAGGCGGGAGCGAAGTACATCCTGATTGTGGGCGAGAATGAAGTGAAGGCTGATGCGTTTTCGTTGAAGAATCTGGCGACGGGAGAGCAGGTTTCGGTGCCGCGCGCGGAGTTGGCGCGGAGGATTCAGGGCTAGACGTGGCAAAAGCTTATCCAATTAGAGTCTGGCGAAAGGAAGTCTAATGAAGAGCTATTTTGTGGTGTGCCTGGTGTTGTTATGCGTGACCTGTAGCCTGAGTGCGCAGAGTGCAAATGCGCCGCCGAAGGCCTTGAGTCCGCTAGAGCAGACGCTGATGAGCGCCGAGAAGAGTTTTGTGGAGGCGGCGAAGAAGGGCGACATGGCATTTTTCAAGCGCACGCTCACCGATGACTTTTCTTTCGTGGCCTTCGATGGACAGTTGTATGACCGGCAGGACATGCTGGACCAGTTTGGGGATGGCGGCCTGAATTTGCAGCCTTACGATATGAAGGTGCTGCCGGCCGGCGACGGCGTGGCCATTGTGACCTACGATGTGGTACTGCGCGTTCCGCCCGCGGAGGATCAGGGGCCACCTCCACGGTATCAGCACTTCAGCACGGTCTGGGTGAAACAAGGGGACGTGTGGAAGATGAAGTTTCAGCAGATGACAGCGTCGCATTGGGGAGACTGGTAGGAAACTGATTGCTGATTGTTGATTGAAATCCGCGTGGGACGATGGTTGACGCGCTCCAGGAGTGAGGCTACTATTTCGCCGCAGCCAGGCGGCTCCTTAATCAACAATCAATAATAGATCGCGAGGCGCGCTATGAAAAAGATAGGAATGATTTTGGCAGCGTGGCTGGTGTTGGCAGTAGCGGCGCTGGCGCAGATGGAGATGCCGAAGCCAGGGCCGGAGCACAAGAAGCTCGACATGTTTGCAGGTTCATGGACGCTGGATGGCGACATGAAGCCGGGTCCGATGGGTCCGGGCGGCAAGTTGACGGAAGATGAGAAGTGCGAGTGGATGGAAGGCGGGTTCTTCCTCGTCTGCCATACGGACTTTAAGAGTTCAATGGGCAACGGAACTGGAATTTCCATCATGGGATATTCCACCGACGACAAGGCCTATACCTACCGCGAGTTCAACAGTTGGGGAGAATTCGACGATTCCAAGGGCTCTTTGGATGGCGACACCTGGACTTGGACCAACGACGAGAAGATGGGCGGCATGACCATGAAGGGTCGGTTCACCATGAAAGTGACTTCGCCGACGTCATACAACTTCATGTTCGAGATGTCGCCAGACGGAACGAAATGGTCGACGGTGATGGACGGTAAGGCGACCAAGGGAAAGTGATCGCTCACTCACGCGTGACAATTGTCATGGTCGGCGGCTGACGAATCGCACTGGGCAGCGGGGTGTGTTTCCACTACGATCCTCGTGATGGATCAGCTGTTGACTTTTAGCTAAAGGCCAAGAGCCAAAAGCCAAAAGCCTTCCACCAAGGAGCACAGACGTGGATCTGAAAACAATTCTGATTTCGACTCTCATTCTCTTTACCGCTTCTGCCTGGGCGCAGATGGCGCCTAATCCCGGCCCTGAAGTGAAGAAACTCGACTACTTCGTGGGAAGCTGGACGATCGAAGGCACGATCGGGCAAGGTCCGTGGGGGATGGGCGGAAAATTCAGTTCGACGGACACTACCGAGTGGATGCCGGGAAATTTCTTCGTGCAAGGTCACTCGGACTTCAAGATGCCGCCGGAGGTGGGTGGCGACGGCAAAGCAATGGCGTTCATGGGGTACGACACGGACGCGAATATGTATACCTATGACGAATTCAACAGCCAGGGAAGGCGCGAGAGCTCGAAGGGCGCGGTCAGTGGCGATACCTGGACGTGGACGAGCACGCAGAACTACGGCGGCCAGGAAGTCAAGCAGAAGATGACGATGAAAGTGCTGTCGCCGACGAGCTACAGTCTGAAGTTTGAAGTCTCGCTAGATGGGACGACTTGGATGACGTTTATGGACGCGAAGGCGACGAAGAAGTAGGGCCTTGGCGTCCGGGGATTGGAGGCTTCAGCTCCGCGGCTGGAGCTTTTTTTGGGTGAAGAATGGGGAACTGGAGGTGGCGCGGTCTGTCCGCGTATGTGGGCGGAACGCCCCCACGACATCACCCCGGGGAGGGGGTGATTGACTTCGTCATCCTCAGCCGTTAGATTCTTCGCATTGTTGTTTTTGCTCTTTGCAAGCTCGTTCGGAACGCGCGTCTTTGCCGCTCGGCGAAGACAGGGAAGCGGGTGCAAATCCCGCGCTGCCGCGCAACTGTAAGCGAGGAAACTGCCATCGGCCACTGGGAGAATTCCCGGGAAGGCCGCGGGCGTACCGGATGGTGGAACCATCCTTACTCGCGAAGCCAGGAGACCGACGCGATCCGTCTACTTCAACCTCTTTCGCGTGCAAAGGAGGAAGGTATGCGCGTATTCGTAGGTGTTTTTCTTGGGCTGGTTCTCTCTGGGGCTGCTTCGGCCGCCGATCTCAAAGTCAAAGTGCTTGATCCGCAATCTGCGACCGTCGCGGGCGCGCGGGTCTCGCTGATGCGCGCCAATCAAACCAAAGTTCTGGCAACGCAGAGTACCTCTGCGGAAGGTGCTACGACGTTTCGCGTGCCGGGCGCGGGACCTTATCAGATCCGTATTCTGGCGCCGGGTTTTGCCGCAGAAACGCTCGAGGTTTCGTCGCAGACGGAAATCACCGTGAATCTTCACTTGGCGATTGCCGCAGAAACCGTGGTGGTGAGCGCGACCCGCACTCCTGTAGCCGGAGAGGCCGCCGGAGCGGACGTCGACACGCTCAGCGGAGCGCAACTGACGACCATGCAGCCGATCGCGGCCAACGACGCGATGCGTTTTCTGCCAGGCGCAGTCATCAACACCGCCGGACAACACGGAGGCCTGGCTTCTTTGTTCGTCCGGGGTGGCGAATCGAATTACAACAAGGTGATTGTCGACGGCGTCACCATTAATGAACCCGGCGGCACGTTTGACTTTGGCACGCTTTCTCTAGCGCAGGGCGACCGCATGGAATTCGTTCGCGGCGCGCAGAGCACGTTGTATGGAAGCGATGCAATGACAAGTGTCGTCCAGGTCTGGACTCGCGCGGGCAGCACGAAGGTTCCCGAACTGCGCTTCGGCGCGGACGGTGGAAACCTAGGAACCGCCAGCGGCCAGGCTTCGCTGGCGGGAGCTCGCGGACGGTTCGACTACAACATCTTCGGCGACCAATTCGCCACCAACGGCTTCGGCGTGAACGATGCTTACTCCGACTCCCTGCAAGGAGCAAACGTTGGCGCCAGGCTCAGCGATTCGGTTTCTCTGCGCACGCGTTTCCGCCATTCCAACAGCCATACCGGCCTGCCTGGCGAATGGGACTTCAACGGCTACGTGCCGCTAATTCCGGTGAGTGGTACGTCTCAGCTTGAACCACTGCAACCCAATCCGAACGACCGGTCCCAGCTCAACAGTCTGCTGGGCAGCATGCAACTGACCGTCGCCGCGCCTCATGGATGGCAACATAGCTTCACCGGATTCGATTACGTTTACCGCTATGACGAGCTGAATCCGGGCGATCCGGCGCGGGTTAATACATCCGGCAATCCGATCGACTACCCCTCTCATGAGGTGGACCACATCAATCGTGCTGGATTCGAGTATCAAGGCGACTACTCGGAGAGAATCTGGGCGCACACGACGTTCGGCTATCGCGTGGAGAATGAGAACGGTTTTGTCGGAGACCTTGATTATGGCGCGCAGAATCATGGCCAGAGGCTGAACCAGGACACCTACGTGCAACAAGAGCTGACTCTGGGCCGGCTGGGAGTGATTGTCGGAGGACGATTTGTCCACGACAGCGCCTTCGGCAATACGGGTGTGCCCCGGGTTGCGCTGACGTTTCAGGCCCTGCACGGGAACGAGATGTTTTCCGGCACGCGCCTGCGATTTTCCTACGCTACCGGATTCAAAGAACCGCGATTGGAAGAAACGTTCAATGGAATTCCCGCGGACCCCTACAACATTCCCAATCCAAGCCTGAAGCCGGAGCGCGTCCGGGCTTTTGAGGCTGGCTTTCAGCAAGATTTCTTAAACAATAAGTATGAATTGACCGGCACGTATTTCAACAATCTCTTCCGGGACCAGATCAACTATGTGACGATGAACGTCCCTCCCAATTATCCGGGTGAGTACGTAAACGTGAACCAGGCCTTTGCCCAAGGCGCTGAGGTCGTGTTGCGAGCCAAGCTTCGGCCAAGCCTACTGCTCAATACCGCTTACACGTACACGTCGTCGCAGTACCTTGACAATCCCACGCCTTATGATCCGATCTATAACCCGGGCCAGCCGCTGCTGCGCCGGCCCAAGCATTCCGCGACCGCGATGTTGTCTTACCTGACAAACCGCTGGGGCGCAGACCTGAGCGGGAGTTTTGTGGGGCGCCGCGCCGATTCAGATTTCTACGGTTTTGGCATCGATCACGCTGCGGGATACGTGCGCGCGGATCTCGGGGGATGGTACGCGGTGAATTCCCGCGTGACCACTTACGTAAACGTCGAGAACGCCCTGGATCGCCGGTACAACGAAGTGGCGGGATATCCCGCGCTGCCGATCAATTTCCGGGCGGGAGTCAGATTCCGCATCGGAGGCGAATAGCGGGCTTGGAGAGGAACAGCGGGTGCCCCACCCTTCTCGCATTCTCCGCGACAGGGTGGGGACATTAATCTCGCGCTAGCTGACTTTTTGCGGCGATCGCGGCAGGGGCATACACGCGGCTATTTTGGCACCAAAATACTTGGTGCGGGCCATGAGAAGCTTCTCGATTTCTACTTCTTTCAGCGGCTGCTGCCGTCCCAGCAAATGTGTGACTAGGGCGATCTGGGCAAAGTGCTCGACGGTTTCCATCTTCATGTAGGCGTGTTCCAGAGTGTCGCCGTAGGTCACCACTCCATGGTTCGACATCAGGATGGCGTCGTAGCCCGGGACGAAGGGTTCGAGCGTCTGTGCCAACTCTGAGGTGCCGGGCGTTCCATAGCGTGCGAGCGGAATGCATCCCAGCCCCATCACCACTTCGCATACCAGGGGCTCGGTCAGCGGGATGCCAGCGGCAGCAAAGCCCGTCGCGGTTGGCGGATGGGCGTGGACAATCGCCTGAATATCCGGACGCATGCGATAGATCATCAGATGCATGCCGATTTCGCTGGTTACGTTGCGACGGCCGGCGACCTGCTGGCCGTCCAGGTCGACGATGACCATGTCGGTGGGCCGCATTGCACCTTTGCTCACGCACGTAGGAGTTACCAGGACTCGATCCTCCTTGAGCCGGACGGAAAGATTGCCGTCCATGGCAGCCACGAACCCGTGCTCGTGGAGCATGCGTCCGTAACGAACGATTTCTTCCCTGTGTTTGCGTTCCGTAGGCATGGTTACCCTTGCATGGTTACCCTGGGGAGAGATGAGAAAAAGCAGGGCGCAATCTAGGCACTCGCATAGTATCAGCAGGCACCTTGCAGAAACAATCCAAATTTCAAGAAAAAGCTTGCACGATTGACCTAATGCCCCGAGAGGCGCGGATCGAGCGCGTGTCCCTATAATCGGTGGGCGTGTTGGTCTCCGATTTCCATTACGAACTGCCGGAGGAATTGATTGCCCAGGAACCGCTGGCGGACCGCGCCGGGTCGCGACTGCTGCATGTGGACTGTACATCGGGGCAATTGCAGAGCTGCCGGTTGAACGATCGCCAATTCCGTGACTTCCCGGAACTGCTGCGGCCAAGCGATCTGGTAGTGTTCAACAACACCCGGGTCTTTCCGGCGCGGCTCTATGGGCGGCGCGGTGGACTGCGTTCGCAGGCTGTGAGCACGCGCAATCCCGCGTCCCGAGATTTTCTTCAAGGCCGCATTGAAGTTCTGCTCACGCGGCAGCTGGAACGCGAGCCCAACGAATGGGAATGCCTGGTCCGGCCGGGACGCAAGATCGGAGTCGGAGAACATCTGTTCTTTGGAGAGCATGATGAACTTCAGGCCGAGGTCATCGCGCGCGCCAGCTTCGGCGAGCGGCGCATCCGCTTCGCACCTGCGGAAGATTTCTTCGGGCGCGTCGAGAAGATTGGGCACATCCCGCTGCCGCCTTACATTGCGCGCGAAGATTCTTCCACCGATCGCGAACGTTACCAGACGGTATACGCACAGGAGCGCGGGTCGGTGGCGGCGCCGACTGCGGGGCTTCATTTCACGCCCGAGATTTTGAGCTGCATCCGGGAGCGCGGCATCGACACGGCCGAGGTCACGCTGCACGTCGGCCTGGGAACGTTCCAGCCCGTGCGCAGTGAGAAAGTGGAAGAACATCAACTGCACTCAGAGGCTTATTCGATCTCTGCCGAGGCCGCGCACAAGATCAATCAAGCACGCAGCGAATCGCGACGAATCGTGGCCATCGGGACTACAACCGTACGCACCCTGGAATATGCGTCCAAGCAGGGCGCGGGCGAGATCCGTGCCTCTTCGGGCGAGGCCAATCTGTTTATTTACCCCGGCTACAAGTTCCAGATTGTGCAAGCGCTGCTCACGAATTTCCACCTGCCGCAGTCCACGCTCCTGATGCTGGTGTGCGCGCTGGGCGGAAAAGAGAACATCATGCACGCCTACGAGCACGCCGTTCGGCAGCGCTATCGATTCTATTCTTACGGGGATTGCATGTTCGTGGATTAGCGGGCCTAAGTGCTATGCCCTGTTCTCGCCAGCCTGAATTCAGAGGTGCCCACATAAGGTCTTTATGGGGCCTCGTTCAGGGCTCGGAATCGCAAGCTACTCCGTGCGCAGCGCCTGCATGGGTTCGATCGAAGCTGCGCGGCGGGCGGGGATGAATCCCGCCGCAGTGGCGCAAAGCCCGAGCACCAAAACCGCGCTGACCAGCGCAAGCGGATCGTAGCCGCCGACTTCATAGAGTTGGCTGGCCATCAGATGGCCGGCCAATAACGCGGCGGGAATGCCCACGCCGAGGCCGACAAGAATCTGCCCCAGCGCTCCGCGTACCACCATGGCCACTACGCTCGATCGCGTGCCGCCCAGCGCCATGCGGATGCCGATCTCGGCGGTGCGGCGGGCTACGAAGTACGCCATCACTCCATACAGCCCCACCGAAGCCAGAACCAGCGCGATCATGCCGAAGAGGCTGGTGAGCTGCGCGATGAGACGATCCTGATTGAAGTTGCCGGCCACCTGGGAGTCGAGTGAGCGGAAACTGAACACCGTGAGATTCGGATCGATCTCAGCCAACGTTCTGCGGGTCAAATTCTCCGCATCCTGCTGCGGCCGCGTGAAATTGAGAATGACAGAGTTGACGAACATGGAGCTTTCTTCGCCCGCGATCAGGCCCGGTTCCTTGAAGCCAGTGAACTGCTGGGTCAGTGGACGCAGAAAAACAGTGCGCGGCAATTCGCGCGGATTGTTCATCTTGAAGTCGGCGAAGACACCCACAATCTCAAAGGAGTCGGAGTATTGTGGATAGTCGATGCCAAAGTGCTTCCCAATGGGATCCTGGTTGGGGAAATACCGCTTCGCAAACGCCTGATTGACAATGGCCACCGGCTGCGAAGCCGGCGTGTCCTGCTCTGTGAATCCACGACCGCGCACAATCGGCACGCCGATTGTTTGGAGAAAATGTGTGCTCACACGGTCCCAGGTGGAACCGCAGTTTTCGTTCGGTCCTGGTGCGGGATGGCCCTGCTGGATGACGCATTCGGCCCAATTATTGCCTTCGAGAGGGCTGTACATTGCTAGACTCACATTGGCCATGGCAGGCAATGCGGAGAAGTGGTCTTCAATTTGGCGGTAAAGCGCAGGGAGCCGCTCGACGGTGTAACCGGCGCCGTTCGGATCAAACTGCAGCACGTAGCGGTGGGCGGTGGCGATGCCAAAGTCCTGGTGCTCCAGGTTGGCCAGCGAGCGCGTGAGGAGGACAGCGCCTGTCAGCAGGACCAGGGAAAGAGCGACCTGAAAGACAACCATCGTCTTCTGCGGCAGCGAGGAGCGATCGCGCGTGGAACGGTTGACGCCGCGGAGCGCTTCGGCCGGCTGCGCATGAGACGACATCCACGCCGGCGCGATACCGCAGAAGACGCCGGTGAGCAGAGAAACAAGGAACGCAAATCCCAGCACCGGCAGCGAGGGACTTGTCGGGATGGGAATGTTTCTGGCCGCGGGAAATGCGAGGGTCAATATCGCGTGCGACCCGCTATAGGCGACGGCCAATCCGGCGAGCCCACCGATCGAGCTCAACAGCACGCTCTCGGTAAGAATCTCGCGGATGAGCCTGCGGCGACCCGCGCCCAGGGCCATGCGCACGGCCACGTCCGGGCGTCGCGCCGTGCCGCGCGCCAGCAGTAGGTTGGCAATGTTGGCGCAGGCAATGAGCAGCACGATACTGGAGAGGATCATGAGAATACGCAACCCAGTGCTCGTCTGCTGCTGCAGATTCTGAATGCCGCCGCCGGCGGGAGAAAGGATCACATGCTGTTTGGGAATCACGGCTGAGCCGCCATTCTCGGTAAACATTTGGCGCGTGGCCAGCCACTGTCGTAGGGCTACGGAGAGTTTCACCTGGAGAGCGCCTATGTTGACGCCCGGACGCATCCTGCCCAATGGATAAAGCCAGCCTGTGTCGCTGTGCCGCATCAGGGTGGAACCTGCACCCTCGATGACGGGCTCGTTCGCCAACGGCATCCAGAAGTCGGGTGGGCGCTCACTTACGCGATCGCCAAAGAATCCCGGCGGTGCAATGCCCGCCACGGTGAAGGGATGCGTCTCTACAAAGACCGTCGAACCTACTACTCCGGGATCTCCGGCAAGGTCTGCCTGCCACGACTGATAGCTGATTACAAGAGCCGGTGCGGCGCCGGGCGTGTCATCGCTCTCGCTTAGCACACGGCCTGCATAAGCGCCTACACCAAGCGTTGCAAAATAATTCCCTGAGACATACTCCGCCCGCAGCGGTCTGGCTGGAGTCTTTCCACTTCGTACGCTCAAGCCGGACTGACCGGCCTGCACTGCCGCCAACTGTTCAAACTCTGGCGCCGACTGCTTGAGGTGGAGGTACAGGTCGTAGGGGAAGATGGCGAAGTCGCCGTTATCGTTTTGAAATCCGCCCTCGTAACAGCAATCGTCGGTATCGCCGACGCGATAGAGCCGAGCAGGGTCGGTCACCGGCAAGGAGCGCAGCAAAATGCCGTGGATGAGGGTGAAGATGGCGGTGTTGGCGCCGATCCCCAGCGCCAGTGTGATCACGGCAGTCAGCGTGAATCCCGGCGACGTGCGCAACTGCCGCAAGGCATAACGCAGGTCCTGAAACAAGGTCTCCATGGAAGCCTCCGCACACACACGATCGCGTCCTATTGCGCCGCACGTCCCGTACCAAAACTGTCTCAGATGTAGATGATTTATTTACAGAGAAATACGCTCATGAGGTGCTTCCTCAAGTAGAGTCTTTGTCCGAAATCGAAAATCGCTGTCCGAGATCGAACAGCACCAATATCCATGCTTCGGAATAATTTTGCTAATAGAGGAACCGCTAGACGTCAGTTCATCACCCAATCCTTGCTTCCGGGGTATCGTCTCAACGTCAATTGGTGAGAAATCGCCATACACTCATCCTATGAAAGAGGATTGACCTCCGCTGCCAACGGAGCGCTTTGACCAATAGCGAGGGCGAGCTGATGGACTTTGAAGACGTGGCGGCGCGTTATTTCAGTTTCACGAAGAGCAACACGAAAATCGCCCAGACCCCGACCGTCAGGGGAAACTGCACCAAAGAGGCGTCCCGCAGCGCACCTCCTCTGGGCAGGACATACGTCGCCAGCATCATGGCGAGAGCAGTGAGTACTCCAAGAATAAGTCTGCTTTTCCAGTTCATGCGTGTTTGCCTCCCTTTCCCGTTTGTGACTTCGAAAGCGGCAGCGATTGTACACCGGATTTGGCCCGGCCAGAGGGTGACGCCAAAACTGGCTTCCAGCAGCCGACCGTAAGCAAAGAGGATCAAGGCATTGAGGGCCCAGCCACTTCTCGCTGCCTATTTGATGGCCAGCGAGATCGGGTAATACTTCTGAATCATCCGTCCGGTCATGAGCCCTCCCTCATATTCCGGAATGATGACCTCATCCGCGCCTGAACTTCGGATAGCATTCGCGTAGCGTTGCTGGCCCGCCCGCGTGATGATCTTCACCTTGGGATTCAGCGAGCGCGCCGTCACGGTGATGTAGAGATTATCCGCGTCGTTGTCGATAACGATGCAAATGCCCCGCGCCCGCTCAATCCCAGCCTGCAGCAGGATGTCTTGCCGCTTGGCATCGCCCTGAATGACCGGGGTCTTGTCGTTCAACAATTCGCGGTAGAGACCTTCGTTGGTCTCGATGAGTACGAACGGAATCTCCCACCGCTGAAGCTGGTCGACCACGGTCCGGCCGACCTGGCCGTAGCCGCAGATAATAAAGTGGTCCCGCAGGCCATCGACGTTCACTTCGTTGACCATGGTTCTCCATGCCTCCACGCCGTGGCGGCTGAAAATGGTGAGCAGCACGCGCTCGGCAATCCAGATCTGCAGCGCGAATACTCCCGCGTAAACGAACATCGAAAAAATCTTGGTGGACTTGTGAACTGCCCGGTATTCAATCGAATGCGGATGAATGACCCAGAACAGCGCATCCAGCGCCCGCAGTCCCTCAACCCGCATGTAGAAGACGACGCACACTCCCAGGAATCCCGCCAACACCAGCAGCGGCAGCCATAGCCGCCGGATGAATACCAGAATGATGCGTCCCATAGGTGTGCCCTGTCACTGGCTTCCAGAAAAATGGGAAAGAGTATATCAAGCGGCGGGAAAAACCAGCATGAATTCTTCAGGAGGGACGGATCGTGTACCGCGGAGCGAATAGGCCCCGCGCTCCGGCACTGCTCGCCAAAAAGCGAAGCGGGCATCCCTGCGGATGCCCGCTTCTAAACACCGGCCAATTTCTTGCGCGAAACCTATGCCCGGGCGCCGACCGCAGCCGGTTCTGCCGCCGGAACTGACTTGTCTTCGCCGTTGGCCTTCTGCTGCTGCGGCTGTCCGCCTTTGCGGATGTCGATGCCGCCCTTGAAGAACGCGCCATCTTCAATCGAGATGCGCGCCGCAATGACGTCGCCGGTGAGCGACCCATCGCTGCGAATGTCGACCCGGTCGCTGGCCGTCAGGTTCCCGCGCACTTTGCCCAGCACCACGATCTCCCGTGCATTAATGTTGGCCGCAACCACTCCGTTGCGTCCCACCGTCACGCGATTGCCGGAAAGATTGATCGATCCCTCCACGCGCCCGTCAATGTACAGCGACTCGGAGCCCGTCACCTCGCCCTTGATCACGAGGGACTTGCCAATCGTGGCCTGGTCCGCGGTGGTCGTGCTCAAAGGTCGGGGAACGGCGGATTCACTCGCCGTCGAACTCATGGTTGGCGCGCTGGGCGTGGACGGGGCCGGTCGTTCCGGCTCGGCAGGGCGGGCAGGCGTCTGAGGCTGATTGGTCGGCTTCCACATGGGGTAAACGATCCTTTCCTTGCTGGGATTTAGGGGTAACTGGCCGCACTTTCGTGACCAAAACGAATTGTACTCCCGCCTCTTGAGGAAGCGCTGTGGAAAATCCTTTATTTTCAATCGAGAGTTCCTCCGAGGGTACGTCCACCGGTGCCAAGCATTTCCCCCAAGCGCTGCCGGGGGCTGCATACTTTCTGCCCGCCGGCGTGTAACGATTCCCGGAAAAACTCCACGGTCGCTCCCATTTCAACAAGCATGAGGAGTATGCTCGTGGAGCCGAGAAAACGAACTTCGGGACCTGGCGTCTAATTCTGGGAGCCTAGTTCTGGAAAGTCCAGTCCAGCAGGCCGCAATCCAGCCGACACAATTCCTCGCAAGCGGAGCCAAGTATGTCAGAACCAGCCGTGATTACTCCAGCAGCATTGACAATCGCCCGCCCCGAGCCCGGCGAATACGCGCGTTATTATGATCGCTACATTGCGCTAGTCGTCGGCTCCGACATTCTGACCGCGCTCGACACCCAGCGGCGCCAGACGCTGCTCCTGCTCTCCGGCCGCGACGAAACCGACGGCGATTTTCGCTACGCCCCCGACAAATGGAATGCCAAAGAGGTCCTCGGCCACGTCTGCGACACCGAGCGCATCTTCGCCTATCGCGCCCTGCGTATTGCCCGCGGCGACCAGACCCCAATCGAGGGCTTCGACCAGGACGACTACGTCCGCAACGGCCCCTTCGTCCACGCCCCCTTGGCCGAGATCATCGAGGACTACATCGCCGTGCGCCGCGCCACCTTAACCTTGCTGCGCAATCTGGACGAGCCCGCCTGGACCCGCCGAGGCGTAGCCAACAAGAACGAAGTCACCGTCCGCGCCCTGGCCTACATCATTGCCGGCCATGAGCTGCACCACCGCAAGATCCTGGAAGAAAAGTACTTCAACGCCAGCCGCTGAAGTTGCTCATGTAGCGACAGCCGCCTCGGCTGTCCCCGCGAAGCGAGCGAGCTCGGAGAGTGGTGCGGCACACCGACACTCTACCGCCTCCAGTGTTCACTCAAAGTGGATATCCCGACTGCATTTTTTTTTGGACCATTCCCCGTAAAATATTGACCTCTAAGTACTTGTCAACTTTAGATATGGCCTGTTGTGCGCAAAATCTTGACCCGTAAAGACTTGCGTCCAAAATATTCCGGAATAAGGAGTTACGGCTGGATGTTTGGACGCCCTTGATAGGTTGAACGCTGCGCATGTCCTCATTGTGGAGAAGCTAAGCTGTGGAGCGCAAGGTCACATGTCACACGGAGCTGTGGAAATCACACTTAAATTTTCGGCCGATGCCAGCCGCGACGTGCTCTTCGCCGAGCGCGACGGTACCCGCTCCGCCTCGCAGATCATGGCCTTCGAAGACACCTGGGAGTGGAACATGGACGCCGAGCGCGCCTACGAGGAGATCGTCGAGCGCGACGGCCGCGTCTCCGACGCCATGCGTGTGATTGCTGCTAATCCCATAGTTGTGGCTCGCCCTCATACAGCGTGAGAAGGAATCCTGAATCTTCCTGGGGCCCTTGCTTAAGTTTTGCCTCATACGTGGAGATCACCGTCTGTGCGCGTAGAGCTTCCATCTGCATCCTCATGAACTCTGCCGGAGGAACATGAGCGTAGAATGCTCCCTTCTGGACAACCATAAGGGCGTCACGATCTCCTTTCTTGAGTAAATCTTCGGGTGTCTCCTTGACTTGCCAGCCGCGATGTTGGAATTCGCGGGCCACCGCATTTAGGTTCAGATATCCCACATAGCACATTCGTCCAATCAGCAGATCAACGCATGTATCGCTCGTGAAGGGGAAAATTGAGAAGGGGGCACAGTTTGGAGAGAAGGCCATGAGGTCAAGGCTATTCCGGTGAATGACCAAGTCGCCGCGCTGCTCCCACTCACCTACCACGTTTTGTCTGGCTACCTTGAGTGGCTTCTCTATGGCATCAGAGGACTCAATCTCATCAAAGTCGAAACATTCGATATACAAGCAGTTACTGATTTTTTCGCTGGCCCAGCCGCGTTTCCGGGCTTCCGAGAGAGTTGATGCGATGCGGTCCAATCCTGCCTCTGGCACGATGGGGAGGATCTCGATTTGAACCTCTTTGTCTTCGGTGCTTCCCTCGCCTGTCGACAACAGTGTGGCTACCTCATGCATCTCGTGTTTTTGGCGAATCTTCCGACGTGATTTCGTATTGCTGCTCTTGACTTCAACAACTTCTGCAGAGCCGTCACTCCTGACGACGGTGACGTCCCCGATTGCCAGGCAGTTCGTCAACGAATTCAGAATTGCGACGCCCTCGCTCTGGTCAAATTGCGTACTCCACTCTAGGAGTCCGTCCGAGAATTGCTTTTTGAAAGCTGCCTCAGCGACCGAGAACCGAATTGTAAAAACAGCCAGTCAGAGTTCGCCCCATGAAGCTCGGGCCAATGTTTGTAGAAGGGCTTCCCGAGGGCTCACCTTTGTCAGTGGCCTTTCTTGCTCGTCTCTATCTCGATCCATAGCAGAGCCGGTGTAACTTCAGAATGTTGTGCGTGAGACAGATCATGGCCCACTCTCCTTGCACCTTCTCCAGACCACGCAAGAGAAATTGCCGGAAGCCGCGCGCTTGTTTGATCTGTCCAAACACCGGCTCCACCACCGTTTTGCGCCTGGAGTAGATGGCCGCTCCCACCGTGGTCTGCAGTTTCCGGCGCATACGGTCTACCCGCGTCGCTCCCTGGGGTAGCGGCCCCCGCGGGCCCGGCTGCTGGCGGTCTCGATAAGACTCCCGGTCGGTCGCAATGAAGCCTTCGATCTTTCTCTTCTCCAGATATTTCAGATTGGCCTCCGAGCAATACCCGCTGTCGGTTATGACTTCCTGCGGCTTCTGTCCCGCTTGCTCCTCGACCGTTTTCACGGTGGGCGCCAGCTGTTGCTTATCATTGGTGGCCTGCGTCACCCTCTGCCCCACGATCCACTGGAAATCCGGGTCCACCGCGATCTGCGTGTTGTAGGCCTGCACAAATCCGTCTGCCCCGGGCATGATGCGCGACTCCGGATCAGTGAAGTTATATTGCATCTTGGTTTTGGGCTTGGCCTTCTCCTCCGGCTTGCCCTTATTCTTGGCTTCCTCTTTCGCGCGCTCTTCCAGGGCCCGCTTGGCTTCCTGGATCCGCTGCAGTCGTGTCTCCCGCCGCCCCAACTCCGCCGGCAGTTCCTCTCCTGTCTTATCCCGTCCGTAGCGCGTATCCTCTTCTGCATCCGTGGCCTCGGCCTGCTCCAATAACCGCTTCACCTCTTCTTTCAAGCGCTTCTCTTCTTCCTTCATCCGCCCGTAACTCATCGCCTTGTGTTTGCTCGCGTTGGCTTTCACTTTGCTCCCATCCAACACCACCCGCCCCAGCTTTATCGTCCCCGCCTCCAACGCGATCTGCAACACTTGATCAAATAACCCTTGCAGCGCCGCCAGATGCAGCTTCCGAAAGTCCGAGATCGTTCGGAAATCCGGTTGGTTCCCCGCTGCCAACACCCGAAACCCGATATCCTCGCTCAGCTTCTTCTGTATCCGGCGCGAGGAAAACACTCCCACACAGTACCCATAAATCAAGATCTTGGTCATCATCCGCGGATGGTACGGTGGTTGACCGCGCTCTTCTTCCTCGTATACCGACTCGATTGCACTCAGATCCAGTTGCTCCACCACGTCGGAGACGAAATACGCCAAGTGATCTTCCGGCAACCAGTCGCCCAGGCTCGGCGGTAACAGAAAATCTTGCTCTGGCAGATAGGCGCGGTAGGTTTTTCCCATGCTCTGAAACTTGGCATATCGAACCTCTGAGTTTCAATCTAAATCAGCGGTTCACGGTTGAATACTCGGACACACTCCTAGCAATTCGCTCATGAGGCCCTCGGAGAATATCTGCTGCTTCGTAGCGTGAGCGGACATCAACCTAATAACCGCTCTGTCATAGCCGAGAGCGCGCCAAGCGATGCCGTCGCCGATTGATCTAATCGCGTTGGCATAAGATCGGAAGAGGAATATCTCGCGCTTTATGCGCTCGACCTCAGGAGTGGCGCGTTCTTCTTTCGACTCGTCGTACCCTAATTCTTTGAGGCGCGATTTATATCGCTTGATAAGAGCTTCCTGAGTGACTATCTCCTGCAGCATCCAAAGCTGTAACCTAGATAGAGCCGTTCTGTTATTTCTCCTCTTTCGCGTCAGATCAAGGAAATCCTCTAAGACCTCTGGGTGCTCAGATCGCGAGAGACCAACCAGTGCGTTCAGCTCAGTTCGGTGCTGCTCAGGATGAGGCGTGCTTATTCGCCAATCGAAGGCACGTCGATATTTGCCCGGTGTCTCGAAGTGGGGACGCTGACTCAATTGAATCACGGCGGTAATCATCAAGTATAAACCCGATTGTCGGAACCAATTCGTCAGTGTCGGTTTACGCGGCGTGATCGAACGCGAGAAGGCTGAAATCGGCATGCCGATCTCGATGCAGCCCCCGACCAAGCCCATGCTGAAAGAGGCTGCTGAGGCGGGTCTCTACCAGCCTCCGGGGATGGCGGATAAGTATCCTCGGATTCAGATTTTGCATATTGCCGAGTTGTTGGGTGGGAAGAAGATCGACTATCCCCGGTACGCCGCCGACGCCACCTTCAAGCGCGCGCCCAAAGCGCGCAAGGCGGCAGAAGAACAGATGCCTCTTGGCGGCGGAGAGATCGAAGAACCGTTCTAACGCTCGCGCCGTCCGCGAGGCATTGTCGGAATCTCCAGCGTGGGTCGACGTTCGGCGCAAGGAATTTTCTCACGCCCCTCTGGGGCTTCTTGCCTTTATTGTCGTCGCTTCCCACGGCTTGCGCCGTGGGCTGCATTCTTTCGCCGCTTCGCGGCTGTTAGATTCTTCGGCTCTTCCCATCAAAACTAATCCCAGATGTATCGCTCGTCGTAGGCTACGTTGTTTTTCTTCAGGAACGCTACGAACTCGTCCTGGAACGAATGCCTCTGATGATGTTCTTCCTGGCCGGCGATATATTTTGTGACCGCGTCAACATTCGACTCGCTCACGCTGAAGACGCCGTATCCAGTTTGCCAGGAGAATCTCGGATCCCATTTTTCGTGCACCCAGCGTGATGAATTGGCTTTTACGACGCGCACGACTTCAGCCGCGGATCGAGCGGGACGAATGCGTATGAGCATATGAACGTGATCGGCCGTGCCGTTAATGATCAGCGCCGTTCCGTGCATCTGGCGGATGATGCCGGCGAGATACGCGAACAGATCGGAACAGAAATCCGGTTTGATCAACGGGCGCCTGCCGTGTGTTGAGAAGATGATGTGGAGCAGGATGTTCCCGGATGTATGGGACACTTTTCTTACGCCCCTCCGGGGCTGGATTCTTTTCTATGGCGCCCCCACCCACGGCTTGCGCCGTGGGCTGCATTCTTCCGCCGCTTCGCGGCTGTGGCGTAGCGCTCGTTATTGACCGCGGCGCGGCTCAACT
>CAVPQE010000011.1:0-5000 GCA_963707205.1 uncultured Acidobacteriaceae bacterium | reverse complement strand
GTCATGGCACTCACGCGACCCTTCGGGGTTTAAACACGCGTGGGATGTTGCCATGTACCCCGAGCCGAGTCCACCACTAACCTGAGGATTTGGCGAGGGAGTCTCGTTTCGGACCTCTCTTTCTCGTCTTCGTTCGCATGATGGTCAGCTCCGGCTTAGCTGGGGCGCACGTTCAACCTTGTCCTCGAAAAAAATCGAGCTTTTGGCTATTAGCTCTTGGCTTTTGGCTGAACCGCACTTAGGTTTGGCTAAGAGCTAACGGCTAAAAGCTAAGAGCCTTGCTTCACCAGGCTCAGGGAGTACAATCGGGAAACCGGGCCTGTAGCTCAGGTGGCTAGAGCGCACCCCTGATAAGGGTGAGGTCGGTAGTTCAAGTCTACCCAGGCCCACCAGAAATGCAGCTCCTAGCTGCTGGCTTCTAGCTAAATGCTAGTGGCTAGAAACTAGAAGCTTTCAAGGGGCTGTAGCTCAGCTGGGAGAGCGCCTGGTTTGCAACCAGGAGGCCACCGGTTCGATCCCGGTCAGCTCCACCAAGAATTTGCTGATAATCGCAGTGTTTTGGAGGGGCGGGCGTGAACCACATTGTGGATCGAATTTTCGCGCTGGGCGGCCTGCTGGTGCCAATCTCGGCGATCATCATTGGCGGAGTGGTTGCGGTGGTGAAGATGGTTCACGTGCACGACGAGCGACTGGCGAAGATTGCGCGTGGGATTGATCCTGACGGTCCGTGGCCGCAGCAGAAGTAGCTGAGGCAAAATGGTTCAGCCTGATGTTGGGCGTCAATGTGAATTGGCGTCGAACATTGGGTTGGAGGAGTTCTGGGGTTTGCACACTCTGGAATTAGCAAGACCCATACCCGCTGAGGCGGGGTGATCCAGCGCAAGCTGGTGAGGACGATATTTGACAACTGAATAGATTGGGCAAATTACAAGGCGTTGTAAATTTTTATGAGTGCCTGAAATTAGCCTGCTGGGGTGCGAAACACTGATAGGCGTTTCGCGCGATGAGCAGGCAACTAGGCCCATAGAATTTAAGCGGCGTGTGGTGGCTGAGCAGGAGTTTTTGCTGTCCGAAAGGAAAGCAGATTCCTCGCTTCGCTCGGAATGACAACATTTCGAGTGAGGGCGAAAGCTGCCGTGTGTCGAGTAAATTTTGTGGTCAAGCTACTAAGGGCGCATGGTGGATGCCTTGGCAGAAGCAGGCGATGAAGGACGTGGCAAGCTGCGATAAGCCTCGGGGAGCCGCAAGCAGGCTTTGATCCGGGGATTTCCGAATGGGGAAACCCACGGGGGTAAAACCCCCGTACGGCCCGATGAATCCATAGTCGGGCACGAGCGAACCCTGGGAAGTGAACCATCTCAGTACCAGGAGGAAAAGAAAGAAACCTCGATTCCGAGAGTAGTGGCGAGCGAAATCGGAACAGCCTAAACCTGTTCGACCTTCGGGTCTAGCAGGGGTTGTAGGGTCGGCAACAGTAGAGTTACCAATCTGGTCGTTAACCGAAGCCCTCTGGAAAGAGGGGCCATAG
Organism: uncultured Acidobacteriaceae bacterium; assembly: GCA_963707205.1. Classification (GTDB taxonomy): domain Bacteria; phylum Acidobacteriota; class Terriglobia; order Terriglobales; family Acidobacteriaceae; genus Sulfotelmatobacter. The sequence goes on along the minus strand of CAVPQE010000011.1, from coordinate 3,472 downwards.
AGTGTGATAGCCACGTAGGTGAAAACGAACCAGACTCGAAGCCGATACCTGAGTACCGCGGAGCACGAGAAACTTTGCGGGAAGCTACGGAGACCATTCCGTAAGGCTAAATACTAGCTTCTGACCGATAGTGAACCAGTACCGTGAGGGAAAGGCGAAAAGAACCGCTGTGAGCGGAGTGAAATAGTACCTGAAACCGTGTGCCTACAAACGGTGGGAGGACAATGCGGCGCAAGCCGAAAGTCTGACCGCGTGCCTATTGCATAATGAGCCGGCTAGTTATTCTTGTCAGCAAGGTTAAGCGAAAGCGAGCCGTAGCGAAAGCGAGTCCGAATAGGGCGAACATAAGTTGGCAGGAATAGACGCGAAGCGGGATGATCTACCCTTGGCCAGGCTGAAAGTGGGGTAACACCCACTGGAGGGCCGAACGGGTGTTTGTTGAAAAAAGCTCCGATGAGCTGAGGGTAGGGGTGAAAGGCTAATCAAATTCCGTGATAGCTCGTTCTCTCCGAAATAGCTTTAGGGCTAGCCTCGGATGATTTGTCGTGGTGGTAGAGAACTGAATGGACTATGGGGCTTTCCAGCTTACAGAATCCAATCAAACTTCGAATGCCATAGAACAACCAATCCGGGAGTCAGACGGCGGGGGCTAAGCTTCGTCGTCGAGAGGAAAACAGTCCAGATCGCCTGCTAAGGTCCCAAAATACAAGCTAAGTGGGAAAGGAAGTCGGAACGCCCAGACAGCCAGGAGGTTGGCTTAGAAGCAGCCATCCTTTAAAGAAAGCGTAATAGCTCACTGGTCAAGCGGTCCGGTGCCGACAATTTAACGGGGCTTAAGCTTGTTACCGAAGCAGCGAATGCATGGTGTAACAGCCATGCGTGGTAGGAGAGCATTCCCAACAGTTTGAAGCCAGACTGAAAAGACTGGTGGACGGTTGAGAAGAGACCCTGCCGGCATAAGTAGCGATAACGGAGGTGGGAACCCTCCGCGCCGAAAGTCTAAGGTTTCCTGAGAAAGGTTAATCCGCTCAGGGTCAGGCGGTCCCTAAGGCGAGGCCGACAGGCGTAGCCGATGGACATCCGGTTAATATTCCGGACCTCCCTTGTGTTCGTTATCACGATGGGGTGACGCAGTAGGATAAGCAGGCCGTTCTATGGCTATAACGGTCGATGCGTGTAAGGTGTTTCTGGTAGGCAAATCCGCCAGGAAGTTATCACTGAGACGCAAAGCAGTAACCCGTATGGGTGAAAGCTGCCGATTCCACACTGCCGAGAAAAACCTCTAAGGAGAACGTAAGGGAACCGTACCTCAAACCGACACAGGTAGACGAGGAGAATATCCAAAGGCGCTCGTGAGAACAGTTGGTAAGGAACTCGGCAATATAACCCCGTAACTTCGGGAGAAGGGGTGCCCCGGTAGAGTTCATAGCTCGAGGGGGCCGCAGCGAAATGCGCACTGCGACTGTTTAACAAAAACACAGGTCTCTGCAAAGTCGAAAACGACGTATAGGGGCTGACGCCTGCCCGGTGCTGGAAGGTTAAAGGGAGAGGTCAGCCGCAAGGCGAAGCTTCGAACTGAAGCCCCAGTGAACGGCGGCCGTAACTATAACGGTCCTAAGGTAGCGAAATTCCTTGTCGGGTAAGTTCCGACCTGCACGAATGGCGTAACGAAAGTGCGACTGTCTTGCCGACTGACACGGCGAACTTGTAGTGCCGGTGAAGATGCCGGTTGCCCGCAACTAGACGGAAAGACCCCGTGCACCTTTACTATACCTTTACCATGAACTATGGCCCTTGCTGCGCAGGATAGGTGGGAGGCTTTGATTCCAGGCTCTCGGGCTTGGAGGAGCCAACGGTGAGATACCACCCTGCGAGATCTGTGGTTCTAACTTACTCCCGTGAACCGGGAGAGGGACATGGTAAGGCGGGTAGTTTGACTGGGGCGGTCGCCTCCTAAACAGTAACGGAGGCGCGCGAAGCTACGCTCAGGCTGTTTGGAAATCAGCCGACGAGTGCAAAAGCATAAGCGTGGTTGACTGCGAGTCCTACAAGACGAGCAGGTACGAAAGTAGGCTTTAGTGATCCGGTGGTTCTGCATGGAAGGGCCATCGCTCAACGGATAAAAGGTACGCCGGGGATAACAGGCTGATCGGAGCCAAGAGTTCATATCGACGCTCCGGTTTGGCACCTCGATGTCGGCTCATCGCATCCTGGAGCTGTAGAAGGTTCCAAGGGTTAGGCTGTTCGCCTATTAAAGCGGTACGTGAGCTGGGTTCAGAACGTCGCGAGACAGTTCGGTCCCTATCTGTTGTGGGCGCAGGAGATTTGAGAGGACCTGTCCTTAGTACGAGAGGACCGGGATGGACGAACCTCTTGTGTTCGAGCTGTCATGCCAATGGCACCGCTCGGTAGCGAAGTTCGGTTGTGATAACCGCTGAATGCATATAAGCGGGAAGCACTCCTCAAGATGAGATCTCCCAACCCGTAAGGGATAAGAAGGGCCCAGGAAGACTACCTGGTTGATAGGCTGGAGGTGGAAGTGCAGCAATGCATGTAGCTTACCAGTACTAATCGCCCGTTCGGCTTGACCATAAAATTTACTCGGTGCAGAAAACAGCTGTCAGCACTCAGCTTTCAGCCATCAGCTAGAAACTGAGCTGGGCTGGAAGCGAGTTTCTCTCGGCCGCCAGAAATTGGGCGGCGAGAAAGAAAGACGCTGACAACTGTGCGCCGACGAAAAGCCGAAGTAATCACGTAACTGAAATCGGAACGAAGCAAGAAGAAAGTAAGCTACACCCAATCTATTCAGTTGTGAGAGATCGTTCTCAAGATCTTTTACAAGTTGGTCGCTGAAAGGCGACAGCGAGATGGCGTTGAGATCCTTCGCAGAATGCGCTCGGGATTTCGGCTCGCGGCTCAGACGCCGCGACAACGCCTCAAGTTGTCGGTGATCTTACCGCGGGGGATCCACCCGTTCCCATCCCGAACACGGAAGTTAAGCCCCGCTGGGCCGATTGTACTGCACGCGAAAGTGTGTGGGAGAGTAGGTCGTTGCCGGCATAAATAAAGGCCACGTTCAGAAATGAGCGTGGCCTTTTCCTTTGCTAATGCTTGACTCGCTTTCCGCGCCTGCTGCTCCGGTAAAGGTCGGCAAGCAACTGTGGTAAACCGACGTAGCCACGAGGGCCAGTTTTGATGTCGATACTGGAGAAGCTCCTTCTCTCGAAGGCTTTCTTTATTGACTCCAAAATCCTTTCGCTCTTGTTGAGAATCTCTTCGCATTCATTCACGCGCGCTTGCACAAAAGCGTCTAGCGCCGATAGCCTGACAATGTCAACCGGGGCGATGAAATGGTGGTGTGTCTTGGCACCCCTCCAGTAAAGACGCGACGAGTCGGTTGGGAGCATTTCAAAAGCATCCTTAGACTGATCGTAATAGACCTCAAATAGTTCAGCATCCACGACTATCAAAG
>CAVPQE010000010.1:0-104687 GCA_963707205.1 uncultured Acidobacteriaceae bacterium | reverse complement strand
CGCGATTCTCGGTGTTTTCCTTTTACACGAGGTCTTGGGAAGGATGGCTCTGGCAGGTGGTGCGCTGATTATCGGCGGAGCCCTTTATTTCAGCTACAAGCCAGAGAGCAGCAGTTGAGTAGCAAGAGGCAACAGCAGGACGGTTGCCATCGCCGCTATTCCGCAGCCTTTCCGATCTCGGACAGCACATCAGCTAGTTCTCCGGGGCGGGAGACGTGTGGGCAGCGCCCCCCGGCAAGCTCGATAGGATCAGTGTTTAGTTGACTTCGTACTTTCTTGCGCCAGTAGTCTGGGCGAAGCGTTCGGTCTTCTTGGCACAAGATATAGGACACTGGCACATCCGGCCAGCTTTTCAGCAGGCAGGCCTCCGTGAGTGCACGGCGTGCGACCATCCACCTGCACGACTCAGCGCAGATTTGAACGGCGTTTGCTGGGACCGCGTTGATCTCTACAACGAGGTCTGGAGTCAGCCACTAGTCATGCTCTCGCGAAAGTATGGAATCTCCGATGTCAGGCTGGGGAAGGTGTGTCGCAAACTGAAGATACCCCACCCCGGACGGGGTTTTTGGGCGAAGAGGGCGGTCGGTCAAGCCGTCGAGCAAGTGCCGCTGCCGGAATTCAACGACGCGCCTGTTGTGAGGAGGTTGAAAACGAACATCGGGGCAGCTAAATCACCCACTCGCAATCATGTTTTGCCATCAACCCACAACTCGACCCACCAACCCACAACCATCGTTTCTTGAGGTTCCTTACAGCGACTTTGGCGGCTCCCGGAGTTTGTAAGTCGCTGAAACTACGTTTAAGCTCACGCTTTTAAGGCATGGGTCGCAGGTTCGAGTCCTGCCGCGCTCACCATATTTTTCAATGCCTAAGCCGCTCTTGGCGGAACAGCCGATGTCTATTGCCTAGACTCGGTTTGCTGTACGCCGACCTTAGTCCGTCGCTAACTCATCGAGGATGGTTCCGCCGACATCTACCAGGCGGATTGTCATGGCGAGCAGGCCCGAGGCATGGGTCGAGCAGCTCAGACAGGGATCATAGGCGCGCACCACGGCCGACACACGGTTCAGCATGCCCTCGTTCAGCTTGGTTCCGTCGATAAAGTGCTCGCTGACCTGTTGCACGCTGCGGCCAATGGCGAGATTGTTGTGGCCGGTGGCCACGATCAGATTAGCCCACATGATCGCGCCTTCTTCGTTCACTTTGTAATGGTGAATTAAGGTTCCACGAGGCGCTTCGATCATGCCCACTCCTTCGAGGGCATTGACTCCGGCGGTGGCTCGCACGTGCGTTTCGAGAATTTGCGGATCGGCCAGCAACCCCTCGATTCTCTCCAAGGCGTAGACGATTTCGATCAGCCGGGCATAGTGGTAAAGAAAAGCGCTGTGCGCCACCGCTCCGAAACGCTGGTGGAACTCCCGGAACTCGGCGTCGGCGTTGGGAGTGCCGCACTGGTCGGCAGCGTTGAGCCGTCCCAGCGCACCTACGCGATACACGCCGGCGGGAAATCCCTGGGGCTTGAAGAATGGCGCCTTCAAATAAGATTCGCGCAGGCTGGCTTCCCCGATCCATTGCGCATAGTCGTCGGCGGGAATGTGGTCTTCGACAACCTCGCCGGTAGCGCTGCGGAAACGCAGGTCACCTTCATAGAGCTCCAGGTTTCCTTTGCGGTCAACCATTCCTGCATACATGGTCGGAGCTGAACCGAAGAATTCGATCTCTTCTTTGTAGTTGTCGAGCACTCCCTTGAAAAAGCGGATAGTGCGGTCGGCGATCGCTTTGGCTCCGGGCAGCTCAGAAAGAATGCGGTCACGCGTGGCGCCAGGGAGAGGAGAAGCTACGCCGCCGGGGACGATCCAAGAGGGATGCACGCGTTCCTGGGCGAGGCCTTCGATAATTTGCAGCCCGAATTTTCGCAGCTCGATCCCATCGCGCGCCAGTTCCGGATGTCCAGCGATGACGCCCAACACATTGCGAGATGCGGGATCGGAATCCATGCCCAAAAGAAAGTCCGGAGCGGAGAGATAGAAGAAGCTCAGGGCGTGCGATTGCACAATCTGGGCGAAGTGCACCAACTCGCGCAGCTTTTTCGCGACCGGAGGGATTCGCACCGCCATGATAGCGTCGCAGGCCTTGGACGCGGCCAGCAGATGGCTGATGGGGCAGATTCCGCAGATGCGCGCCGTGATGCTTGGCATCTCGTAGTAGGGACGTCCCTCAGTGAATTTCTCAAAGCCCCGGACCTGCGTGACGTGAAATTCCGTCCCCGCGACGTGTCCCTGGTCATCGAGCTGGATTGTAATTTTGGCGTGTCCCTCGATGCGGCTCACGGGTTCGATGGTGATGCGCTTCATGACACGCTCCTTAACCGAACTTTACTTTGAGAGTGGCGTCGAGTTTCTTGCCATCGAGCAGGTCGTTGATCAGGCTGAAGATTGCCTTCGAGGGCGGAGGACAGCCGGGCAAACACAAGTCAACTTTGACGAACTCGCGCAGCGGGCGCGCCTGCTTCAATAGAGCGGGGACGCGATCGGAAGGAACGACTTTTCCTTCCTGCGCTCTATCGACATAAATGCAGTGCAGCAATTTCTGTACCGGAATGGAATTGCGCATCGCGGGGACGTTGCCGGTGACGGCGCAGTCCCCGAGGGAGATAAGGATGTTGGTCCGCTGGCGGATCTTCTGAATCTTGTTGAGATCGTCCTGCGAGCTCACCGCGCCCTCGACCAGCGTGACCTCCACATCTTCGGGAAACTCCTGCGCATCGACCAACGGGCCGTAGACCAGGTCGATCTTGCGCGCCAGAGAAATGATGGCAGCGTCCATGTCGAGTAGCGACATGTGGCAGCCGGAGCATCCGTCGAGCCAGACCGTGGCTACCTTGACCTTCTTCATACCTGCACTCCTCTGCGGTGCACCAGGGAAGTGACAGCATCAATCTTTTTCACCATCTCTTCGACGGCCCAACCCTTTTCGGCGAGCGCACCGGTGGGGCAGGCATGGACACACTTGCCGCAACTGGTGCAGGTCGTGGCCTGTCCCCATTTCTCATTCATTTCGCTGACGATGCGTGCATGGATACCCCGAGATGTGAGATCCCAAACATGCGCGCCCTCGAGTTCCGCACAAACCCGGACGCACCTGGTGCAAAGGATGCAGCGATTGTGATCAAGCACGAAACGCGGGTGCGACATGTCAATGGACAACTTGGGGAAGTTGTACGCGAGGCCTACCGTGCTGATGCCCAGGGTCGTGGCCATCGACTGAAGCTCACAATGTCCGTTGGAGACACAGACCGCACAAACGTGGTTTCTCTCGATGAGCAACAGTTCCACGGAGATGCGGCGATAGCGCGTCAATTTCGGAGAGTTGGTCGTTACCGACATGCCTTCCTGGATAGGGGTGGTGCATGCCGGGAACAGGCGCTCCGTGCCTGAGACCTCTACCAGACAAATCCGGCAGGCGCCGACCGCAGTCAAGCCGTCTAAATCGCACAGCGTCGGAATGTACTTGCCGTTGGTCTTGGCCGCCTGCAGGATGGTCTGGCCTTCCAGCGCGCTGATCAGTTCTCCGTCGATTCGGATCGATAACTTCTTCTGTAGCAAGGTCTAGCTCCTTTCAGCGCACCTTTCTCCACAACCCGGCCTACCTCGTCCCGGCCTAGCTCACGTTGACAGCTATCACGTCACAACGCAGGCAACGGCAAGTTTCATCCAGAGCTTCTTCATGACTCAGCCCGGTCACTACCTCGTCGTGCGAGCGGACACGAGCAATGGCCGCCAGCGCGTGCCCGGTGTGCCGCCGGCTCGGGCTTGGCTCCTCCGGAGGCGTCTGTTCGTACTCAAACTCGGGGTAGAGAGTGTTCCAGCGGTCCGCTTCCATCAGCTGCAGATCGATACTCCGCGCCGCCTGCTTCCCGTAGGCCATCGCATTCGAAACGTTGGAAGCGCCGGTCACCAGATCGCCTCCGGCATAGAACCGCGGACGGCTGGTCTCCAGCGTGAAGCGGTTCACTTCGATGGTCCCGTCCTCTTTGAGAACCAGGCCCGAGGCTTTGGCGAAATCCAGGTCCACTGTCTCTCCAACGGCAAAGATGACGGAGTCACAATCGAAGCGCTGGATTTCGTCGGTCGCGACCGGCTTCCTCCGGCCCGAGGAGTCGTACTCTCCCAGCCGCGTTTTCACAATTTCGATTGCTCTGACGTTGCCCTTGGCATCCCCGATCACACGATGAGGAGCAGCCAGAAATACAAACTTCGCTCCCTCGTCCCTGGCTGCTGCGGTTTCTTCTTCAATGGCGGGCATGTCTTTCCGCTCGCGCCGGTAGAATACGGTCACGTCGCAGCCTTTGCGCAGAGACGTTCGGGCAGAATCGATGGCGGCGTTACCACCGCCGATGATCGCGACCCGTCGGCCCAGGCTCACGTCCTGCCCAGCGGCTACCGCCTCCAGGAAATTAAGTGCGGGGTACACGCCCTTTAACTCCGTGCCCGATTGATAGACCCAGGATTCCTTCCATGTACCAATGGAGAGGAAGATCATGTCGAAGTGATCGTCGAGATCGTTCAGGGCCAAGTCGACGCCGATCTTGGTGTTGAAAGCGAACTTCACTCCCACCCGCTCAATGAGTTCGATCTCCCGCCGCAGGATTGCTTTCGGCAGCCGATATTCAGGGAGAGCAAAACGAAGCATTCCACCGGCTTCGGACTTGCTGTCATAGACCATGACGTCGTGGCCGAGCATGGCCAGATAAAACGCTGCAGTGACTCCGGCTGGTCCCGCGCCGACTATGGCGATCTTGCGCCCGGTGGCTTCGAACTTGCGTGAGGCGATGGCCTGCGCCATCGGCTCGTACTTGTCCGAATCGAAAATGGAGTCCGCGATGAAGCGGTGGACCTCCCGCATGTTCACGGACTGGTCGAGCGTCTGCCGCCGGCATCGGCTGTCGCATGGGTGCTGGCACACCCGTCCTGTCGAAGCAGGGAGTGGATTGTCCAGGATCACCGACAGGAATGCATCCTCCAGCCGGTTTTCCTTATAAAGCTGCAGGAAGCGCGGGATGTTCATGTGGAGCGGACAACTGTTTTCGCAGGGGGAAAGCGCCAACTCCTCGCATACTCCAGCGGTACAGCGCCGGGCCAGGATGTGATCCTCAAACTCGTTGCGGAAATGCCGCAGCGTGGTAAGCACCGGGTTGGGGGCGGTCTGTCCGAGGCCGCAGAGCGAACAGTCGCGGATATAGCGGCTGAGTTCGTCCAGGATTTCGAGATGATGCGTCGTCCCCGCACCTTCGGTGATGCGATTCAGAATGCGCAGGCACTTGTTCAAGCCCACGCGGCAAGGGATGCATTTTCCGCAAGACTCCGAATGAGTGAATTCGACGAAGTAGCGAGCGACGTCGACCATGCAGTTATCTTCGTCCATCACGACCATGCCGCCCGATCCCATAATCGACCCAAGCTGCTGAAGATTCTCGTAATCCACCGCCGTGTCAAACATCTCCTGGGGAATGCAGCCTCCGGAGGGTCCCCCAGTCTGGACCGCTTTTACTTGCCGTCCTGCCACGGCCCCTTCTCCAATGTCGTAGATGAAGGTTTTGAGTGCAGTGCCCAAAGGCATCTCCACCAACCCGGTGTTTTTCACCTTTCCCACAAGTGAGAAGACTTTTGTGCCCGAACTTTTCGGACTTCCAGTTTCAGTGAACCAGGCTGGCCCGCGGGTCACGATGGGTGCGATGTTGTACCAGGTTTCGACGTTGTTGATGTTGGTGGGTTTTCCCCACAACCCTTTCTGTGCGGGGAAAGGCGGCCGCGGTCGTGGTCTTCCGGCCTCGCCTTCCAGCGATGCGATCAACGCCGTCTCTTCGCCGCAAACAAACGCTCCCGCTCCTTCCACCACTTCGATATCAAACTTGAATCCGCGACCGAGGATGTTCTCCCCGAGCAGTCCATATTCCCGCGCCTGTTCGATGGCGCGATTCAGGCGATGCACCGCCAGCGGATACTCGGCGCGCACATAGACGATTCCTTCAGTCGCGCCCATCACGTAACCGCCGATAATCATTCCTTCCAGCAACGAGTGCGGGTCACTTTCAATTTCGTTGCGATTCATGTAGGCGCCGGGGTCGCCCTCGTCTGCATTGCAGATGATGTACTTCTGTTCTGCTTTTGCCTTGGCCAGGAATTCCCACTTGTTGCCAGTGGAATATCCGGCTCCGCCGCGGCCGCGCAATTTCGAGGCCTTGATTTGCTCGATGACGCCGGCCGGGTTCGCATCGATCAATACTTTGTAGAGTGCTTGATATCCGCCGACGGCGATGTATTCTTCAATGTCGTCGGGATTGATGATTCCGCAATTCCGCAGAACGATTTTCTTCTGGCCTTTGAAGAACGGAATGTCGCTCCAGGAGGGGACTTCGGGGTATCCCTGACCGTAGCGGACATGCCCCGTAATGTGATCCCACTCTTCAATCTTGCAGTAGATAAGATCCGGGCTGAGGTTGCCATCGGCAAGGTCGTGTAGAACGCGCGTGGCATCGTTGGCCTGCACCCGGCGCAAAATCACTAGAGGATTGCCCGGCAGACGCACGTTGACCAGCGGTTCCTGAAAGCAGGCACCAAAGCATCCCACGGGCGCCAGCACGAGATCGGCGCCGCTATCCTCGATGGCCTGGAGAAATGCGTGGTACAAACCTTCCGCGCCGTTCCCTCGACCACACGTTCCCATGCCGACCGCCACGCGCGGAGCCGGCGGAACGAGCTTGGCCAGGCCCGCCTCTCGCACGGCGTTGAAAGCTCCAATGTCCAGAATTCGAGGCATCGCTTACTCTCCTGCTCGAATGGTCGCGATCTCCCGCTGCAAAGTACGCTCGGTGGCATGCCCGCAGATGCGATGGTTCACCTCGATGACCGGTGCCATCGCGCATTGTCCAAAGCAGGCTACCGTGCGCACGGTGAACTGACGGTCCGGGGTGGTGAGCAAAAGCTTGTCGGCCTCGTTCCCGTTGCCGTCACCGTCCTCGAGGCCCAGTCCCAAGTCGAAGCGGGCGCCCTGCAACAAGTTGCGCGAACCGCGGGTATGACACGCCGTGCCACGACAAATGCAGATGGTGTTCTCGCCCTGGGGTTGGAGATTAAACAGAGCATAGAAGGTGGCAACGCTGTAGATGCGCGAAAGCGGCATTTCCGTCTTGGCCGCGATGTAGCGCAGCGTCTCCAGGGGAAGATATTTGTAGCGATTTCTTTCCTGTGCAGCTTCAAGGATGCCAAGCAGGGCCCCAGGGCGTCCCCGACGACTGCCGATCACTTTGTCGATGAAAACCTGGTCTGCAGTAAGAAGACTTCCAGGCGAGGGTGCTTGCATAGACACTCCTCCAAACGATCCGTTCACTCTTACATCAATGTAGTGATTTCCAGCAGGAGTGCACCGTCACTAGGAGCACAACAGGGAGTGACAAGAATCACGGGGTACCTAAAATGGGAATTCCCCACGATAAATGCCGCCGCAGTCGTTCATTGCCGCTTTTCTGAGTGTTCGAGAACGGACACCAGTTTCTGCTGGCGGACAGCTCTCGGCCGTTCCGCACAACCTTATCCCGTCTTTTGAAGGGCTTGCAGGTGGGCAGGAGGGCAAGAAAGTTGCACTTTACAGACGATTATCGATCCCTGCAATTGGAGGCAAAAAGCGATGGAATGCTTACCCCAGGATTTTCGCTATGCCTACCGCATGCTGTGCAACAAGCCAGGATTCACAATTCTGGCGGTTCTCACCCTGGCACTCGGCATCGGCGCCAGTACGGCAATCTTCAGCATAGTGGATGCCGTTATATTGCGTCCCCTGCCTTACAGCGCGCCCGATCGGCTGGTGCTGGTCAAGGAGTGGATTCCCAAGGCGATTCCCGACCCAATCCCCGTCTGCGCTCCGGACGTGGTTCAGTTCCAGCGCGAGAATCAAGTGTTCGAATCGCTGGCCGCCTTCCGGGGTGGCCAGTTTGACTTGTCGGGAGGAACCGAACCGCAGCGCGTCCATGTCGACCGTGTGAACGCGAACCTCTTCTCGCTTCTTGGGGTACAACCGAGCATAGGGCGTGCCTTCACCGCGGATGAGGATCACCCCGGCCACCTCGAGGCCATCCTGAGCCATGGACTCTGGCAGCGCCAGTTTGGAGCCGATCCCAACATCGTCGGCCGCACGGTGACGCTCAATCGGCAGCCCTATACGGTGATCGGTGTGATGCCGCGAACCTTCGTATTCCCCTTGCCTGGAATGAATCAGGGCGATGCTTCGGACCTCTTTGTCCCGATGGCTTTCACACCCGAGGAACTCGCGGACGTCGGCGACAACTTCAACTACAGTGTGGTCGGACGGCTGAAATCCGGGGTGAGCCTGAAGCAAGCCAATGCGGATCTAGGAGCCATCGCACAGCGCATCCTGGAAACCTATCGGGCGCAGTTTCGTGCGGATATCAGTCTCAGTGCGATTGCCCTGCCGCTGGCGGATCAGGTAATTGGCAAGGCCAGAACGCTGCTCCTGCTGCTATTTGGAGCCGTTGCCTTTGTTTTGCTCATCAGTTGTATCAACGTCACCAATCTGCTCTTGACTCGCGCCACCGACCGGCAGAAGGAAATCGCGGTTCGCCTTGCTCTCGGAGCGAGTCTCGTGCGCCTCGTCCGTCAATTGGTGGCAGAGAGCATGTTGCTGACTCTTTCCGGTGCAACTCTGGGCCTCTTTCTCGCGAACTCGATTACGGGTGCGTTGCTGGCGTTGATGCCCGCGGAGATTCCTCGGGTCCATACGGTGGACCTGAATCTCTCGGTGCTCGGTTTCGCAGTGGGGTTGGCACTCCTGACCGGATTATTCTTTGGCATTGTGCCGGCACTGGCCGCTTCGCGCACCAATGTCAATACCACGCTCAAGGAGGGCGGGCGCAGCGGCATGCAGGGCCGGGAACACAATCGCTTACGCTCCGCGCTGGTAGCGGTGGAAGTGGCACTGGCGATGGTCCTGCTGGTCGGTGCTGGATTACTGCTGCGTAGCTTCCAGCGCGTCCTCGAGACCGACCCCGGATTCCAGCCCGAACACGTGCTCACCGCATCATTGAGTTTGCCGGAGTCGCAGTATAAGGCGGATGCACAAGTTCGAAGCTTCTATCAGCGCTTGATGGAACGTTTGCAGCAACTGCCCGGCGTGCAGACGACCGGTGGATCTACCGACCTCCCACTCAGGGCTGGCTGGAACCACATCTTCACGCCGGAAGGCTATCAACCTCCGCCCGGTGCGAACCTCAACTTCTGCAACCATTCCGTGATTCTCGGCCAGTATCTCCAGACCATGGGGGTGCCTCTGCTTCGGGGGCGTTACTTCACAGAGCAGGACAACGATGCCTCCACGCATGTGCTCATCGTGAGCGAATCGCTTGCCAGACGGTACTGGCCAAACGGGGACGTAATCGGCAAGCGCCTGAAGTGGGGCCCGGCGGAGTCCAACGACCCCTGGCTTACCATCGTGGGGATTGTGGGAGACGTCAAACAGGGTGCTCTCGAAGTCGAGACGACGCCTCACACCTATGAACCTTTCTTGCAGAACACGGGGAGTTCCCTCAATGTCGCGATCCGGGCGTCGGGTGAGCCTGCCAGCCTGGCGTCCGCGCTTCGCTCCGCCGTTTGGGCGGTTGACCCTCAACTCGCCGTCGCGCAGATTCAAACCATGGATCAGGTGATCAGCGAGTCCACCACACCTCGCCGCTTCAACCTGTTTCTGCTTGCGGGATTTGCTTCCCTGGCCCTCGCTCTGTCAGCCATCGGCATCTACGGCGTGATCGCCTATTCTGTGGTTCGACGTGTTCACGAGATCGGCATCCGAATGGCCCTGGGTGCGCAGCGCGGGGATGTGTTGCGCTTGGTTGTCGGCCAAGGTCTGCTGCTTCTCGGGATTGGCGTGGTGGTCGGCATTCTCGGGGCGCTCGCGCTAACTCGCGCACTGGGAAGTTTTCTCTACGGCATACGACCGACGGATCCGATTACGTTCGCCTGCGTGGTCGTGATCCTGACCGGGGTTGCGTTTCTGGCTTGCTCCATCCCGGCTCGCCGCGCGACGAAGGTGGATCCTATGATCGCTCTCCGCTATGAATGAAGTATCGATCCGGAGGCACCGTTCAACTTTGACCTGTCGTCACGGGCAACCGTTTCATAATCCAGAAGCGTAAGAGTGAAACAGCGCATTGAGTTTAACTGCCCAGATGGAGGGCGTCCGCGAGTCGCTTTGTCTTGCCTGTCACAGCCAGATGTGATCAGCCTCACAGCCGGGTTTATACCGGAGCAGTGATAGTTTGTTTAGGCTCCGCAGATATCCTTCGTATTTTTCCTTGAATGCTGGAGAATCGCCCGCGCCCACCTGGGTGCGGAAGGTTTCATCCCGCTGGAGGTGTTACAGGCGATGTCGTTTCACGCCACGAACTCCGGCGAAGCCCGCCGAGGCAGCGGGACCATGACCGAAGAAGAGATTGCTTCGCAGCTTGTCGCCGAACGAGGGCGATTAGAGCAGGAGGCAGGTTTGGCGCAGCCGCCGGCGCGGCACTTCCGCCGCCCGGAGGAGCGCTCTTTCACCGGGGAGGAGCGACAGCGGGTCACCATCCTCTTCGGCGGGCTCACCTGGAAGCACGAGAAATTTATCCAAGCGACTTTTCACGGGAGCGGCTACCGCTGCGAAATCCTGCCCAATCCAAATCTTGCCGCCTATCACCTGGGTAGGGAATTCGGGAACCCGGCACAGTGCAATCCCACATATTTCACGGTGGGCAATCTGATCCAGTATCTGCGCGGGCTGGAAGCACGCGGGCTTAGCCGGCAAGAGATCCTGGACAACTACGTTTTCTTCACTTCTGGGTCGTGCGGGCCGTGCCGCTTCGGGATGTATGAATCCGAGTACCGGATGGCACTGGAGAACGCTGGGTTTGGAGGATTTCGCGTCCTGCTGTTTTCGCAGAACGATGGGCTCAAGGCCAAGTCTGACGAGCCTGGACTGAAATTCACCGTCGATTTTGGCATGGGAATGTTGAATGCGCTCAATCTGGGCGACGTGACCTACGAGATGTTGTACCAACTGCGTCCCTACGAGATTGTCCCGGGGGAAACCGACCGCGCTTTTGCCGAGATCATCGACACTCTGAGCACTTTTCTGCGCGAGCGCCCACGCTTTGAGATTCTGGAGCGGTTGCCGGGAGGGCTTCGTTTCCGCGTTGCACGGAAGAAAAAGTTGAAAGACACGCTCAACACGCTGGGCAAGGTGCGCGACCACCTGTATGGCAGTGCCTACCGCGACGCGCTGCGACAGTGTCGCGAGCGCGTTGGCCAGGTCGAAGTAGATCGGCTTCGAGTCAAGCCGGTCGTCAAAATCACCGGTGAATTCTGGGCCCAACTGACCGAGGGCGACGGCAACTTCAACATGTTTGCCTTCCTCGAAGGCGAGGGTGCCCACGTACGGGTGGATTCGGTGGGCAACTGGATCATGTATCTGATGCACCAGGCCAAGGCCAATGCGGGTAATCGCAAAGGCCTGGATGCTCCCTGCCCACGGCCAGCCTTGTGGGACTTGAAGAAGCAACTGCGAAACGAGTGGGCCTTCCGCAAGAAATGGCTCTTACTTGGCCTCGGCGAGCGTATCTGGGCTCGGCAGTATGCACGGGTTGTGGAAGGGTTGGGACACGTCGCGGACCTGCTGCCACCGCAACAGGAACTGTCGCAGCTGGCTCATCCTTTCTATCACTCGCTGGCGCGCGGCGGTGAAGGCCACTTGGAAGTGGGGAAAAATGTCTACTACACGGTCCATCACCTGTGCCACATGGTGCTGGCGCTGAAGCCGTTTGGCTGCATGCCGTCCTCGCAGTCGGACGGAGTGCAATCGACCGTGATCAGCCGCTTTCCGGAGATGATTTTTCTGCCCATCGAGACCGCCGGCGAAGGAGAAATCAACGCTCACAGCCGGGTGCAGATGGCGCTGGGAGAAGCAAAAGCCAAGGCGAAAGCTGAGTTTGAGCGCTGTCTGGAGAGCACAGGGCGAGGTCTGGAAGATATTCGAGACTACGTCGCTGAGCACGCAGAGTTGCGCAGCTCGCTTTACCGAGTTCCGCGCCGTCCCGATGTGGCAGGTGTGGCTGCCAATTTTGTTTTGCACGTAAATGACCTGATGAGCGCGAAGGCGCACGGGTCCGGCGCGAGGGAGCGCAAGCTGCCATGAACGACAACGGCCTTGCTCACTTAATCGGCCTGGACGTCGGCTCTACCACGGTGAAGGCAGTGGCGGTCGATGTGCGCACGGACCAGATTGTGTGGCGCGATTACCAGCGTCACGACACGCGGCAGCCGGAAAAGCTCCTTGAGCTCCTCCGCAGCATGGAATGCCAGGTCGGAATTACTCCGGACAACTGCCGCGTGTTCATCACGGGATCGGGCGGCAACTCGCTCGCCGCGCTGATCGGTGCGAAGTTCGTACAAGAGGTCAACGCCGTCTCGCTGGCGGTTGAAAAGCTGCACCCGGAAGTGAATTCAGTCGTAGAGCTCGGTGGACAGGACGCAAAGATCATCATTCTAAAGGAGGACACGGAGAACGGGCGCAAGAGAAAGATTCCCACCATGAACGACAAGTGCGCGGGGGGGACGGGCGCGGTCATCGACAAGATTGTGGCCAAGCTGAAGATCCCTTACGAACAGCTTGGCGAACAAGGCTACAACGGCATCAAGTTACACCATGTAGCCGGGAAATGCGGCGTCTTTGCCGAGACCGACATCAACAGCCTGCAGAAACAAGGCGTCCCGGCGGATCAACTGATGGCTTCGCTGTTCGACGCCATCGTTTTACAGAATTTGACTGTCCTGACACGGGGACATACGCTGCGGCCGCATGTCCTGCTGTTGGGCGGACCGAACAGTTTCATTCGCGGCATGCGCGAGGCCTGGCAACACAACATCCCGCGGGTGTGGAAGGACCGCGGACTAGAACTTGCCGAAGGCGCCAGCCCGGAAGATCTCATCAAGGTGCCCGCGGATGCGCTGTACTTCGCTGCCATCGGCGCCGTGGAGTTCGGTCGAGGAGAGGACGAAGCCATTGGCCGTTACTTGGGGACGAAGTGTCTCGAGCACTATCTTCGTGAGGGAAGGCAAGAGGAAAAGGCGAAGGCGGGCAGCCGCGGGCTCTGGGCCTCTGCGACTGAGCTGAAAGAATTCCAGACGAAACATGCAAGCCAGCCTTTCATCGCGGCAACTCTCCATCCGGGAAAGAGGGTCGAGGCATTTATCGGTTTGGATGGCGGTTCCACATCAACCAAAGCGGTCCTGCTGTCGGAAAACGGCGACTTGCTGTGCACGGCCTACCAGCTTTCTCAGGGTAATCCCATTGAAGACACAAAAGAGTTGTTCGAATCTCTCCGGCAACAGGTGGAGTCCCAGGGAGCGCGCCTTGAAGTGCTTGGTGTCGGCACAACCGGCTATGCTAAAGATATCCTGTGCGATGTGCTGCACGCCGATGTGGCGCTGGTGGAGACAGTAGCCCATACCCAATCGGCGCTGCGCTTTTATCCCGATCCCCACTGCATCGTCGATGTGGGCGGGCAGGACATCAAAATCATTGTTCTGCATAACGGACGCATCAAGGACTTCCGCCTGAACACACAATGCTCGGCAGGCAATGGCTACTTTCTTCAGTCGACCGCCGAGGGATTGGGTGTTCCAGTAGAAAAGTATGCTGACATGGCTTTCTCGGCCGAAGCCATGCCGGTTTTCGGTTACGGGTGTGCCGTGTTCCTGCAATCGGACATCGTGAATTTCCAGCGCCAGGGCTGGCGCGCGGAAGAAATTCTGGCGGGCTTGGCCGCTGTGCTCCCGAAGAACATTTTTCAGTACGTCGCCAACGTGCCGAATGTGGCCAAGTTGGGCACGCGCTTCATCCTGCAAGGAGGGACGCAGAAAAATCTGGCGGTGGTGAAGGCGGAGGTCGATTTCATCTGCGCCAACTTCCGGGACTCTGGGCGTCAGCCCGAGATCGTCGTTCATCGGCACTGTGCCGAGGCTGGCGCCATCGGGGCTGGCGTGGAAGCCATACGATTGTGGCAGAACGGCCGTCGAACGACTTTCATTGGACTCGATGCGGTGCGCAGAATCACCTATCACACCACGCGCAACGAAGACACGCGTTGTCACTTCTGCAAGAACAATTGCTTGCGCACCTTCGTGGATGTTCAGACCGGCAGGATGGCGGAAGAAGCCCCGCCACGACTCCAGTCCAATGTGTCGTTACAGCCAGGCGAGCAACGCATGATCATCGCCACCTGCGAGAAGGGGGCTGCGGAAGACCTGGGCAGCATGCGCGAAATCAAAGCGAGCCTGGACGCGATCAGGGCTGCCCACCCAAACCTGGTCGATATGGCGGCGCGAGAAGTTTGGAAGTCACGGAATCCAGCCTCGGTCGCTGATTCGATTCCGCCCGCTTCCTGGAGAAAGTCGGTTCGCCAGCGCATCAAGCTCATGAATGATCGTCTGAAACTGCGTATCGGAATCCCGCGCGTGCTGAACATGTACGCATATGCACCGTTGTTCAGCGCGTATCTGCAGAGCCTCGGCGTGCATTCAGACAACATCGTCTACTCCGATTTCACTACCAATGAGATGTATCGCGCGGGTTCCAGCCGCGGGTCGATTGATCCCTGCTTCCCGTCGAAAATCACCCTCGCTCACTTTCACAATTTGATTTACACGAAGCATGTTCACAAGCCGCTTGATTGCATATTTCTGCCGATGTTCGACGTTTTGTGCTCACCTCTGGTGAGAACCCGCGCTTGCAATGCGTGCCCGACTGTCGCAGTAACTCCCGAAACGGTGGAGGCGGCCTACACGAAAGAAATAGACGTCTTCGCCCAGCAAGATATCCGCTACTTGCACCCGATGGTGAACCTCTCCGACCGGAAGCTGTTTGCGCGGCAAATGCTGCAGTGCTGGCAGCCGGTGCTCGGCCTCTCAGAAGAAGAAAACGAGCGGGCTGTCGAAGAAGGGTACAAAGCGTGGCACGAGTATGAGAACTCCATCCGAAGGCGCGCCCGTGACGTCCTGGACATGTTGGAGCGGGAGAGTCGATTGGGCATCGTAATGCTGGCGCGGCCTTACCACCACGATCCTGGGCTGAACCACGGCATTCTGGAAGAGTTGCAGAAGCGGGGCTATCCGGTGTTTTCCCAAAACACCCTGCCACTGGACGAAGATCTGCTGGAGCGCCTTTTTGGCGATGAAGTGCGCGCCGGCATCATCAGCCACCCGCTGGACATTTCCGACGTGTGGAAGACGGCCACCGCGGCCAGCAGCAATATGAAAGTGTGGGCGGCCAAATTTACGGCACGGCATCCAAATCTGGTGGCGCTGGAGATTTCCAGCTTCAAATGCGGCCACGATGCGCCGGTTTATACGCTGGTCGAACGCATCATTGAACAGTCCGGCACACCGTATTTCTGTTTCAAGGATCTGGACGAGAACAAGCCTGCCGCGTCCATCAAAATTCGGGTCGAGACCATTGATTATTTCCTGAAGCGCCACCGGGACGATCTGCTCCACCGAAAGCAAGCTGAGTCGGAGATTAAAACGCGACTCGGCCAATACGAGCGCTGGTTGCGGGAATCACACAGCTTACCGAACGTAGTCCGCCCTGATTGTGAACGCGGAGAAATTCCAACACAATCGGAGGCGAGTTAGCTCAGCGACAGATTACCGCTGGGGAGGGCCGTCCTCCTGCTTCACAGTTTCGCCTTCTCCTTCGAAAGGCCAATTCTTATCGAGCAGGAGCTCCTTTTCACGAGTCTCTTTGGGAACAACATTTATCTTCAGATTCTCGAAGAAGTGCACGCCTGTCTTTCCCGCCGTCGCAATATCGAGGTCGCCATCTCCATCCAGGTCCTCCACCACGAACTGCGTCCCGGCTGCAGCCGTTCCGTTGATTGAAATGGGATAGCGCGTGAACTGGCCCGTCTTGCGGTCGATCTTGTAGTAGTAAACCACCAGAGGATCATAGGAGCCTGGATCGTGGCCCGAGTGTCCGCGGTAGCGCTTGCCCGCCAGCAATTCGGGAACTCCATCGCCGTCAATATCAATCAGCTTGAGCGCATGGACCTGGGAGTAAGACTCGTCGATCGCGTGCTTCACCCAACTTCGGCTCGCCCCTTCGCCTTTCTGCTCCAGCCAATAGAGACCATAGCTATGTCCCTGGCCATAGATGATGTCCATCTTGCCATCATTGTTCACGTCGTAGCCGATGATTGGAAAGCCGGCATCGTCCAGTTGCCAGTCTCCATGCCACTCCCACTTATCGTTGTTGGCATCGATATTCTTGAACCAGCCGTAAGGAGTCAGAATGTCGGCCTTCCCATCGCCATCCACGTCGGCGATGCCGATGCCATGGCCGTCCTGCTCTTTCCCTCCGACATGGTGCACCTTCGGTTCATTACCTGAGAAATCCACCCACAAAATGCCCGAATGGTTGTAATGCGCGAGGATGAGATCCGGCTGGCCGTCGCCGTTGATGTCGCCCGTTGCTCCGCCCTCCGTGTCATAGCTGTCGGTGATTAAGCGGCGCTTCCACATCACCCCAGGGGTCTTCGGATTCTCATACCACCACAGCCCGTTCGTGATCCACCCCGCCGTCACCACATCAGGGGCGCCATCATGATTCACGTCAAAGGTCCATTCTCCGCAGTCGGAGACGAACTCATCGTGAATGCCTACCGTTCGGTATTGATGGCGTTTCCACTCCCCGCCCGCTGGGCCCGGATTCTCATACCAGTAAGCTCCGCTCAACAGATCGGGCCGCCCGTCGCCGTTCATGTCGAGCGTGGTGATGCCCTCGGCGTGATCCATACCCAGACGATGAACGAGGAAGGTCACCTGTGGAACGCCGCCAGGCGCATCCCCAGGAGTGGTCTTACGCGCACTTTGTGCAGAGGCAAGGCAAATGCACGCCGCCCACATGGACACAACGATAGGAACTGCGAATTTCATACGTTTGAGCAAGTTGACTCTCCAGCCGTGCGTTCGATCTCGATGACTCTGCCTCACTGAGGCTCCAAAAACTCCAGGACATCTTTCCAGCAATATTTTATTTCATCCCAGTTTCATTGCATCGGGATCCCACTTCACCACGGCGCCGCGATCGAGGCTGAGATTGGAGAGCAATGCGGCTCCTGCTGCGCGGAAGCCGAACACTGCATCTTCCACCACGGGCTGCCGCGAGCGAACCGCCGCAAAGAAATTCTTGAAGTGGTCATAGTTGTCCCGGTAGCCCTCAGGAGCTACATATTTCTCGTATCCCGCGGATGGTGGGCCCGATGGGTGCAAGATCGGATACTTCTGCCGGTAGCTTTCACGAATGCGTTTTTGCATCGCTTCCGTGAAGGTGCCAATCGTGAGGCCTGGTTCCTTTTCCAGTGGCGTGCGGCTGATGCTGACCGTGTTGCCGGCAATCTCCAGCGTGCCTTCCGACCCGGTGAAGATCAGCCCCTCGCTCTCCTCGCCTCCATCCACGAAGTTCACGCGCAGACTAAGGTTGAACCCTTCGCGATAGTCAAAGAGGCCCAGCATTACATCGGGAGCATCTCGCCCGTCTTTCCAAAAACGCAAGCCTCCGCTTGCCATGGCTCGTGTGGGACCATTGGTCCCGGTGATGAAGTGGGTTCCGCTAAAAAGGTGCACGAAGAGGTCTCCAGCTACGCCGCTTCCATAGGCTTTCCATTTGCGCCACTGGAAAAAGTGCTCCGCGTTAAAGGGAATCTTGGGCGCACTTCCCAGGAAGCGCGGCCAATCGCAGGTTTCGGTCGAGGCATCCAGAGGAACGGTATAGTTCCACGCGCCGATCGACGAATTGCGATCCCAATGCGCGGTCACCATGTTGAGCTGACCGATGGCCCCCGAAGCGAGCAGTTCCTTCGCCTTTGCATAAATGATCGAGCTCACGCGTTGGCTTCCGACCTGAATGATCCGGTTTGTGGCGCGAGCGGCTTCAATCATCTCCGGCCCATCGGCATACAGATGGATCATGGGCTTTTCACAATAGACGTCCTTGCCCGCCTTCATCGCATCGACGGAGACCTGCTTGTGCCAATGGTCCGGCGTGCCGATAATGACGGCGTCGATATCCTTACGCGCCAGGATCTCTCTGTAGTCACGGGTCGTGAAGATGTCGTCGCCCCAGAGTTCCTTGCTGTGCTCGAGCCGGCCGTCGTAACAGTCCGCCACGGCCACGAGCTTCACGCCCGGAACCTGCGCCGCAACCTTCGTGTCTCCCTGGCCCTGAATACCAGCCCCAATCAGCGCGATCTGAATATGATCGTTGGCCGCAAGCGGTGCGGCAGGTGCAGACTGAACGTCTGCCAGTGCATAGATCTTTGCTCCGAGGAACGTCTGTGCGGTTGCGGTGCCTGCCACTTTCAGAAAACTCCTACGATTCAACACGGGTAATATCCCCCCACATGGAAGTTGACCGCCGTTCTGCAACCATAGTCTTTTTCGAGGGATTTTGTCTCGGCTATGATCATTGCCGCAACGACTCGAACGATCAGACGGTTGACCTGGCATTGACTTAAGACGAGACGGGTATGAACGCAACATTGTTCACTGCGACAGCGCCGGTGTCAGTAAAACGTGACGATTCGTCCGTCTAGCTCAAAGACGCCGCCTGGTAACTTCAATAATCCGGAGGAAAGAACCGCCTGAGGACGATTTTGCCGGAAGTATTGCTGGGCGGCCTGTGTCATCAGAGCAGCCGTACCTTATCTGGCGCCGTGCTTATTAAAGTGGTAGGAGATGTTGCAGATTACACTGCCAAAGATGCCCTGGAGAGTGTGCACTGCGGTGAAGGTCCTCGGAGACCAGCTGCGGCGAATCTGGCGAGTCGTTGTTTTTTTCGCCGCAATGAGCTGCAACAGACTCTTTCCGCGTTGCACATCATTTAGATACTGCTCGAATGCCAATCGGTCGGCCGGGGATTCTCCTTGATAGGGGAGACGCTCAACTGATTTGCCCACACGACCTCCACTCATTTAACGATGCACATTATCCGAAATCGACTTGAACTTGTCATCCATCTTCTCTATAGCGGCTGGGGTGATTTCCTTGACAATAGAGAGCGAGTCGCCTAGCATCGCTGGCCAGGCGTAAAGACGTTGCCGCGAGGCACAGATTTGTGTCGTGCAGTGAAGCGCAACTCATAGCAGTAAGACCTCCCTGGTACCAGGTGAAGCGGCATGAAGTTGCTGTCCAGAGTAGTGTGGGCGGAAGGGATGTATCTGGCGCCACAGCATTTTCAGGCGCAGAACCGGTACTTCGAAGAGGCCGTCCACTTTGCCACAGCCAGTCTTTGGAGAGATGCGTACGGACTGGCGGCCTGCCAACTCGATGCGGATGCGCTGCGTAACGGTACCGTGAGCCTTTTGCACGCGCGTGGAATGTTTCAGGACGGCCTGCCTTTTGACATTCCTGAGTGCGATCCTCGCCCCGATCCGCGTAACATCGCCGAACAATTTCTGCCCGCGACCGATAGCTTGACCGTTGCGCTGGCGGTTCCACGCTGGGTTCAGGGCCAGCAGAACTGCGACTTGGATCCGATTCCGTCGGGGAACGCACGTTACACCAGCACGGTCGAGATGGTGCACGACGAGAACACGGGACTGGACGCCAAGCCGGTCCAAATGGGACGCAAGAATATTCGGCTGGTCGTGCTGCCGACCGAGGATGAGAATCTGTTGACGATTCCGGTGGCCCGAGTGATGCGCGATCAGTCGGGTCATTTCGTCTACGATCCCACGCACGTTCCACCGTGCTTGCGCCTGAGTTCCAGTGAGCGGCTGTCTACGATGCTGCAGCGGCTAGTGGAAATTCTGGAAGAGAAAAGCAACGTGGTCACGCAGGAGCAGCCGACCCGGGGAACATTTCAGACTGGGATGTCGGCGCGGCAGGTCGCGCAGTTCTGGTTTCTGCATGCCATCAACACGAGCCTGACTCCTTTGCGGCATATTCTGCTGGCGAAGCATCGCCATCCCGAGGAAATGTTTCGCGAAATGTCGCGCTTGGCGGGGGCGCTGTGCACGTTCAGTCTGGACAGCAGCCCGCGTTCGCTGCCTGCGTACAACCACTATGATCCGGGGCCAGGCTTTGACTATCTTGAGGAACACATTATCCGTCACTTGGAAATTATTGTTCCGTCGCAGGCCGTGGTGATTCCGCTGAAGCCGGCCGCGCGTTATTTTTACGAGGGGGGAATCCGGGACCAACGCTGCATGGGGCGTTCGCGCTGGATACTCGGGCTGCGATCGCCCGTGGGCGAGGCGGATCTAATCTCGAAAACCCTGCAGTTCGTGAAAGTGTGTTCCGCGCAATTTGTTCCGGAGTTGGTGAAACGGGCTCTACCCGGTTTGACACTAAACCATATGCAGGTTCCGCCGGCCGCGATCTCCGCGAAAGTGGACAGTCAGTACTTTGTCATTACCCGGAGCGGACCTTGCTGGGAGCACATCATGCGGACGAAGAACGTCGGCGTGTATGTGCCAGGAGAACTGCCGTCTCCTGAGATTGAACTGATTGTTTTGCTCGAGAGCTGACATGGGATCATCGGGACAAATTACGCCGTTGGGAAGTTATCGAGGATCGAGTCCGGCCATGGATCGGCGCGGCTGGAACCTCGCTCTGGGATTTCAGGAAGTGTTCACCGCCGTGGTGCGGCTCCGGTACAACCGCCAGGCGGTGCAGGATGCGGAAGCGTTCCGGGCGCAAATGAGGCAGGCATTGCGTGTCGCCGAACAGGAAGCGCGCAGTCGCGGGTCCAGCCCCGAAGATGTGAAGCAGGTCATTTTTGCCGTGGTGGCGTTTCTGGATGAATCGGTGCTGAGTTCTGGAAACCCGGTGTTCGCGAACTGGCCGCGGCTGCCCTTGCAGGCGGAACTGTTTGGTCATCAACTGGCCGGCGAAATTTTCTTCCAGGAACTGCAGAAGACGTTGAGCCGCAACGATTCCATGGAGACGGCCGATCTGCTTGAGGTGTATTACTTGTGTCTGCTGCTGGGTTTCAAGGGGCGTTACGCGGCTGGCGGGGACTTGCGGTCCATCATGGGGGCGATTGAGGAAAAGATCCGTCGGGTGCGCGGGCCGGCGGGCCCGTTGTCTCCACGCGGGGCGATTCCCGCTGACGCGGTGCGCCTGGCGCAATCGGATCGCTGGAGCAGTGTCCTGGGAAAGGTAGCGCTCATCACCGTGGGTCTTGCGGTGGTGCTCTTTGTGGTTTTCAAAGTTCTCCTGATGTCGGGGGCGTCGTCACTTTCCGGCTTGGTGGGCGGACAATAAAAGGAACCTGGGGGTTGGAATGTTGTACTGGGTGACCACTCTAGTACTGCTCGTTTATCTGGTGCTGGTTTGGCTTCTCGGCCGGTGGCTGCCTCTGCATGGCTCGGACGTGTGGATCCTGCGCGGCGTGCTGGCTGTGTTGGGGATCATTGGAGCCGCGGTCGCATATTTTTACGTGTACAAAGTGAAAAAGGCGAAGCAGCCTTCGGGAGAAGACGACTCCCAACCCGGCGGGACCGACGATCTGGATGCGTTGGTGCGGGAAGCAGTCCGGCGACTGAAGCACTCCACGTTGGGGCGAGGGAGTAACCTGGGCAGCCTTCCGCTGGTGTTCGTTTTGGGGGATTCTGGTTCGACAAAGACGACAGTCCTTATTCATTCGGCGCTCGATCCGGAACTGCTGGCGGGCCAAGTTTATCGAGACAATGAGGTGCTGCCCACTTCTGCAGCGAACATCTGGTACACACGGCAGGCAATTTTTGTGGATCCCGCCGGTTCGATGATGGGACAGGCGGACCGATGGAGACGTCTGGTCAGGCTGCTGCAGCCGGGACGATTTTCCGCGGCCATCGGCAAACGTGCGCAAGCGCCGCGAGCGGCGATCGTGTGCTTCGATTGCGAAGCCTTTTTGCAGCCGGGGGCGAGCGAAACTGCAGTTTCCGCGGCACGAAGATTGTCGGTAAGGCTGCAGGAGGTTTCGCAGTTGTTGGGAATCAGCTTTCCCGTCTATGTATTGTTCACGAAGCTGGACCGGGTCTCCTTCTTCGGAGACTTCGTACGCGGGATGAGCAAAGATGAAGCCGCCGAAGTGCTCGGCGCTACTTTGCCGCTGCGCTCGCTGAGCACGGGTGTTTATGCGGACGAGGAGACGAAGCGGCTCACGAAGGCGTTCGACGAAATCTTTTACTCGCTGGCCGAAAGACGCATTCTGCTGCTTCCCCGAGAACACGAAGGGGACAAGCTTCCTGGCATTTACGAGTTTCCCAGGGAACTGAGAAAACTGCGCACCCTGCTGGTGCAGTTTCTTGTGGATCTTGCGCGTCCCAGCCAACTGGGAACGAATCCTTTTCTGCGGGGCTTTTACTTTACCGGGGTGAGGCCCGTCGTGGTGGACGATGTAATAGCGGCCCAGGCAGTTCCTGTGGAAGTAGCAGAAGCGGCGTTTGATGGCGGCGCGACCCAAATCTTCCGCGGCGTGGGCTCGCACGTGCAGGCGGCGCCTGTGGCTGTGAGAAGCGGTGGATCACGCAGGATGCCCCAGTGGGTTTTCCTGACCAGCCTGTTCAACGATGTTCTGGTGAAAGACCGCGTGGCATTGGCGACGAGCGGATCCAGTTCGCGCGTGAACCTGCTGCGTCGCGTCGCGCTCGGAACGGCTGTTCTTGTCGGACTAATTTTCCTGACGGGCTTCGCGGTTTCGTTTTTGCGCAACCGTGCGCTGGAGACCCGGGTGCACGATGCAGTTGCTGACTTGCGCACCATGCAAACTGGGACTAACCAAGTGGCGAGTGTAGGCGACCTTCAAAAGCTCGATAATCTGCGAAGAGAACTCGCCGATATTTCCGACTATGAAGAGAATGGAAGGCCCCTGAGTCTGCGTTGGGGTTTGTATGTGGGTGATCAGATTTACCCGGATGCAAAGCGAGTTTACTTCCAGCGGTTCCGGCAACTGTTGTTTGCAGAAACGGAAAAGCGGCTTACAGATAATTTGGAAGCTGTATCTGGTAAGTCCGCGGCGAACGCGCCGAACGACGCTTACGAGAAGACCTACAACGAGCTGAAGGCCTATCTGATCACGACGGAACCTGCCGATCACGATAAGAGCACAAAAGAATTCCTGACTCCTGTTTTGATGAGCCACTGGGTCGCCGACCGTGACATCGACAAGGATCGAAAAGATTTGGCGGCGGCGCAGTTCGATTTCTACGCCACAGAACTGGCGAGGGAGAATCCGCTTTCAACGGGTAACTCCAAGCTGACGATCGAACAAGCACGGGCCTATCTGGCTCAGTTTGGGGGAATCGATCGCTACTACGTGCAACTCCTGTCCAAGGCTTCCGAGAAGAATCCTGACCTGAGTTTTAACGAACAATATAAAGATTCTGCCGGCGTGATTGTGAGCAACCACAAAGTGAAAGGGGCGTTCACGCGTGGCGGCTTCTTGTTTGTACAGGATGCGTTGAAAGATCCCCGTCTTTACATGGGCGGGGAAGAATGGGTCTTGGGCAAGACGGCCACTCAGGCCATCGATCTGGGAGTTGTGCAGCAAAAGCTGACCGAACGCTACGATCAAGATTTTGTTACCGAGTGGAATACTGTTTTGAAGAGTTCATCGGTTGCGGGGTACGTGAGCAATGCCGACGCAGACAAGAAACTGGAAAAGCTTACGGGGCCGACCTCACCTTTATTAGAGTTGCTGTACTTCATTTCGCACAATACCGACGTGGCGCCCGCGGACGCGAAGACACATTTTGCGCCGGTGCAAGCGGTCGAACCGCCGGGTCCCGCTGACAAGGCACCGGATCACTATGTCGTGGGATCGAACAAGGAGTATGTTGAGGCTTTGGGCAAGCTGCAGTCGGACATTCATGCTCTTGCGCAAAATCCAGGCGCGCCGGACCCGGCCCAATTGACACAAGCAGGGAACTCCGCTGATGCGGCTTCCAGCACCGTAACTAAAGTCATCGCGTCCGTGCCGGTGGATCAGCAGTTTGGGAATCAGGATCAAGTGCGGCGATTGCTGGAAGAGCCGATCAAGGCGGCTGAAGCATTGTTGAGACGAGGGCCGATCGACATCGCGAATGGATCGGGTAAGGGTTACTGCTCCTCATTTGCAGGGGTTGCGAACAAGTATCCTTTCGATCCAAATTCTCCGCAAGACGCGTCCGTGGATCAGCTTTACGCGATTTTCGGGCCGACGGGCGACGCGTGGAAGAAACTGAACGACGATGTGAAGCCGTTTGTGCTCAAAGTGGGTTCTCGGTATGTGCCGAACCCGTCAGCCACGGTAAAAGTTTCGGCGTCGTTCCTTTCCTTCTTGAATCGCGTCGGAAGTCTAAGCGAAACACTTTACCCGTCTGGATCGGCACCTCCCCATTTTTCCTACACGCTGAAACAGATGCCCAGCAACCTTGAGGGAGTAGAGGTGAAGATCGGGGGCGAAAAGCTGGCGGGACAAGGTGCGCAGAAAACGTTCGTATGGACAGGCGGGCCGGAAGATATTCAGGTCACAACGAAGAGCGGCGACACTCTGGATTCGTTCAGCGGTCCGTGGGCCGTGTTCAAGTTTGCGGCGCGTGCGCATCAATTGGGCGGCGGCAAACTGGAATGGGTCAGCGAAACCAACGGACGGACGGTGATGCTGCCCAATGGGAAACAGAAGTCGTATGACTATCAGTTGCAGGTCTCTGGCAGTGCGAATCCATTCTTCGATCTACAGGGCATGAGGTGTGTGAGCCAGGTCGCAGGGCGTTAGGTGGCCGAACCTAGGTTGAACTTTTCTGGCCGGCCTGGCCGGGAAGACGTCCGAAGATTCGATCTTTCCAGGAAGGGTGCATTGCGCGGAGCAGCAGGCAAGTAATATTGTCGTCGCTGCCGCCGCTCTTTGCCGCTTCAATCAGATCGGTGCAGGCCTGCTCCAGCGATTCCTGATTGACGGCCTCGGCCATTTTCCCGTTTTTGACATAACGCGACATGCCGTCGCTGCAGAGCAGCAGCACGTCGTCTTGATTGAACTCATGATCGGCCAAGTCGGGTTCGACGCTGTCGTCGGTCCCTAGAGCGCGAACGATCACGTTCTGCATTTTGGATTGTTCGGCTTCCTCCAAAGTCATCAGCCCACGTCTGACTTGCTCCATCACCAGGGAGTGATCGTTGGTGAGTTGCACGATATCATTTTTGCGGATCAGGTAAATGCGACTGTCGCCAACGTTGGCAATGGAAAAGAGATTGCCCTCAACCGCGACGGCTACAATCGTGGAGCCCATGCCCGCATGATGAAGATTGCTCGCTCCCGATTCGTGGATCGCCTGATTCGCCAGTTGAATGGCACTGGCTAAGCCAATAGCGCGTGGCGAGACGCCCTCGAAGCTGGCTCCGCCCACGGGTGCGACGTGTCGGTCCTGTCGAAAGTAGTCGAGGACGGTATCCACCGCGATTTTGCTTGCCAATTCTCCCGCTTGTTGTCCGCCCATGCCATCGCAGACCACGAAAATTCCGTGGCGCAAGTCGTATCCGAAATTGTCCTCGTTGTTCTTGCGCACGAGGCCGATGTCGGTGTTGCCGGCGGCTTGGATCACTAGGCTCATGGCGACGTTAAGCGCTAAATCCTACCGCACCACAAGCTTTGGGTAAACAGGGAAGGCGAGTGGATCGGATAGAGTGAAAGTTAAGAATTGTGAAAGCAAACGGAAGGGTTGAGCGTGCTGCTACTTCTGGCCTAGTCGACCCAACACTTTACCTTTCTCGGCCTCTTTGCTGAGGGCCTGCCACTCATTCTGTAAGCTGCTGCTGGCGTATTCGGCAAAAGTTGTTGCGGCCTTAAGGGCGCGGGCCACCTGCTTTTTATCTCCTGCTTCCATTGCCGCTCGTGCTTGTTCCAACGCCGAGGACAATTGGCGATCGGCCATGGACTTGCGGCGCGACGTGTAGACCGGGACGATGCGCGCCAGCAATGAGGATTGCAGTTTACCGCCCGGACCCTGGAAACTGCCGGCGTCGATGTCGGGACGATCCAAGGCAGCGTATGCTTTGCCCACCGCCTGCAGGGTTGCTAATTCATTGTCGTTCGCTTCGCGCAAGCCCTTCAGGGCGGTCTGAACCGGCTCGGAATGCAGAACCGAGGGCGGCTGCGATTCAAGGAATTTGATGCCCTCCGCATAGTGTTCTTGGGTCGTGAGAACAGCGACCGTCTGCAGCGAGGCGTCTATGTCGTGTTGCAGCGACTGCAAGCGGTTCTGGGCATCCTCGAGAAGGAAAAAAAGGGAAGCCGCCCCCGGTTCTTCGGCGACCGGCGTAAGCAGTTCGACGACCGCGCCGTAGGATTCTCGTGCCATTAGCTCTTGCGCCTTTTTGAGCAATCCCTGGAAGTGGCTGTCGCTTAGTCGATGATCGGCTTCCTGCCGCGCGCGGTCCATCAGTTCCGCGATTTCTGGCGAAGAGATACCTTCTTTCTTACAAGATTCGAGGAGGCGCAAGGCTTCGACGTACTTCCCGCTGCTGATTGCTTCATGGGCACGCGTCAAGTACTGAGCGAGAGATTGTTCCAGGCGTCGCTGCGAGATTTGTCCAGCGATGCTGGATTGAAGCGCCAGCAGGCGCTCGTTTCCTGGAGCTTGCTGCAATTCTTCGCGCACCAGCCGCAAGGCTTCCTCCGGCGAAGTCTCCATCAAATCCCGGCACCGCAGTGCCAGTTGATCGACGCGGCGACGCATCTCCACTTCGCGCAGTTGGCCTTTGAGTTTGATGAGCATGGGCTCGGTCGGCATGCGTTCCAGAGCCTGATCTACCAATTGCGCCGCCCGGCTCGCTTCCTCGGGAGTGGAGGCGAGCGAAACCTCATTTTCCAACTCCTCCAGTATTCGGCGCCGCTGTTCCTGGTCGCGGCCGGACTGGGCTACGGCCTGCAACTTGATCAGTTCAGGATTCGATGGATCGACGCGTTCGGCCTCGGCGAGCGCTTCCATAGCGGCGGTGAAGTGCCGCGCGCCGATCTCTTTGCGCGCATTCTCCAACAACTCTGCAGTTTTCGCCTGGCGAGCGGTGTCTTCGATCAGACGCGCCAGAGCAACGTGAGCGGCGCGAACCCGCGAATCACTGCTGTCTACTTCGCGTGCCTTCGCGATGCCGGCCTCGGCTCCTTCCAGGTCGCCGCGGTCGCGAGCGCTTGCCGCCTGCTGCAAGTATCCGTCCACCAGTTCTCTGCGTAGTTTCTTCTGGCGAACCGTTTCCAGAAACTCAGACAGTTCCGAATTTGCGGGATCGAGACGGCACGCCTCCTGCAGATCGAGGAAAGCTTCTTCATACCGCTTGTCGCTGGCTGCTTCCTCGGCTTGATTCCGCAACTGGCGGACTTGTTCCGCCCGCTGCCGTAATGTCAGACTTTGTTGCACTTGCGCAATCAGTTGGCGCGCTCTGGTGTGCTGGCTATCCACTTTCAACAACCGCAGCAGAACTTCTCTGGCGGTTGTGTAATCGTCCTGCTGCACGAGGCGCTCGGCGCGTTGGATCCATTCGGCAACTTGCTCCCGCTTCAAGTCGTCGGCGATCGCGGCGACCTCGGCTGCCATCTCGTCGGCCGTGGAATAACGGTCAATTGGATTTTTCGCCAGCGCTCGATCCAGAATGCCATCGAGGGCGGGCGGATAATCATGCAGGAATTGGCCCAAGGGAGGATGTTTCTCAGCCAGGATTTTCTGCACGATACTGTAATCGCCCGTGAAAGGAAGCTGCCCGGTCAGCAGTTGAAACATCATGACGCCAACCGAAAAAATATCGGAGCGCCCGTCGAAGGCCGCATCTTTCAGGCGCTCGGGCGCCATGTA
This sequence comes from uncultured Acidobacteriaceae bacterium, assembly GCA_963707205.1. Lineage (GTDB taxonomy): Bacteria > Acidobacteriota > Terriglobia > Terriglobales > Acidobacteriaceae > Sulfotelmatobacter. The sequence continues at coordinate 76,783 of CAVPQE010000010.1, read as the reverse complement.
CTGGATCGTGCCGATCACATTCCCCGTGCGCGTGAGACGCCCATCGGTTTTTTCTTGCCGCGCGATTCCGAAATCCAGCAGCTTGGCAACCCCGTCCGGCTGCACAATAACGTTGGCAGGTTTGACGTCGCGGTGAATCATGTCATTGCGATGGGCATATCCCAGCGCATAGCAAACTTGCTCGATTACCTTTAGCTTGAACGCAAGTGTTTGAGGCTGGCTGGACTGGATGAGCCGGTCCAAAGGCTCGCCGGACAGGTATTCCATCACGATATAGGGAAAGCCATCCTGCTCGCCTAAGTCGTAAACAATGACAATATTGGGATGTCGTAGCGCCGCGGTTTTGGCAGCCTCGCGATAGAAGCGCTTCAGCATGTCCTGGTCGCCGGTGAAGCCCTCGGTTACGGTCTTGATCGCCACCTCGCGATTCAGTTGACGGTCAAACGCGCGATAGACCAGACCCATCCCGCCGCGACCGAGAAGATCGATCACCTCGTACTTTCCGATGCGCTTTATATTTGGAGCAGTCACGGGAACTAGTCTGCAACTTACCTGTAAGGCGAGGGGGACACCTTCTGAACGGCACTGATCCCGAACGGACGGGCCAACGCCGAAATAATCCTGACAAGTGTACTACTGCAAAACGGGCTGGACCAGCCAGAAGTTGATTTGCCCGATTAGGCGGAGCTGCCTGGCCAGTTCATATTGAATTGCTCGCGCAGGAACTTTTTGGCTTCCTCCCGCTCCGCGGTCTCAGTGTCCGGAGTTGAGTTGAGGTAGAGAATATAGGCCTCGGCGGTGCCTTCCGTATCTCCGTCCATGAGTCGCTTGCGCGCTTGAGCCAGAATCTTGCTGGGAAGTAACTCGACCTTGTCTTTCACGTCTTTAATCAAGGCGATGCGGGCCGCGATTTCGACGTCCGTGAGGAACTGAGCTTCGTCAGGCGGGGCGCCGGCTTGTTTCACGTTTTTGGTATCCTCTGGCTTCACATTCTCCAGCACCACGAACTGCTTTTGCGCCGTGTTCTTGACCGACGGTGTCATTGCGATGGTGTTGCCGTTGGAATCCACGATGCGGAATCCAACCTCGACCACGGCGCTCAAGTCGATTGTCTTCTTGGTATAGCTGTAAGGCTTCACGACGTCACTGAGAGTCGTCTTGGCGATGGAGTCGAGCTTGCGATGCGCATCCTCCACCTTCTTCTGAGCATCTTCGACAGTGGTGTTTGCCTCTGCGATTTCTTTCTTTTTGCCGTGCGCCTGAGTTCCTTCCAACACCTTCTGCGCTTTCTGCAAGTCGAGATTTGCGGCCTCGTAGTCGCGGTTTGCCTGATTCCACTCTTCGTTTGGAATTTCTCTCTCCCCGGCACGGTATTCCGAGTCGATGGACTCTATGGCAACTTTCGTAACGGGCCGGTGTTCCAGAACGTCGCCGATCAGCTGAAAATTTGGTTCGACGGGCGTGGCATCGGCTGCGCGGATGATCCTGACAGGCAGTGTTTCCGTTTCAAGACCGGTCGCAATTGCGTCGGAAAGTTGGTCGGCGAAACCCGCGCTGTCTCGCCGCGAAGTCTGGTCCCGAAACACCACTCTGATCGAAAGCGTGGAACGTACATTGTGGATGGCAGAATTCTTCGTGCGCTCGTCGCGAATGTCGTCGCGGTTCGACTGGTACTGCTGGGCTTCGTTCAGGTACAACCATGCCAGGCCGACGCCTGATCCCAGCGGCTTATCGAGATACCGCTTCGCCTGCGCGACATAGTAATCGCTGAGAGTTTGAGAAATCAGGTCGAGGCGAAGCTTAAGGTCCTGGTCGGCGGGCTGCAGCCTACTGGCGCGCCGCAGATAGTCATAGGCCTTCAGCACGCCGATCTCATCGGCGCGTCCCTGAATCGGGGTGTGAGCGTCTTTCAGTTTTTTCGCTTCGTCCGACGCGCTGGTAACGTAATTGGCTTCGAGCGCCTGCATCTGGTCCTTCACTAGGGCGCGCTGGGCATCGGGGAGATCGGCGAGAACTTCGTAGGCTTCAATGTGATGATTGTCCTGCTCGAAAGCCGAACTCTGCTGCAAAGCTGCAGCGGCGGCAGCCTGGTTTGTAGAAGAGACGAATTCTGCTTGCGCTTGCTTGAGGGCGGCCGCTGCTTCGGAAGTCGGCTTGAGGTCGGCGGCTTTCTGATACTCCTCCACTGCGTCGTGCCATTTCTGATCGGCTGCGCTAACCTTGCCGCGCTCGAAGTGGTATTTGTACGCAGCGTCGATGATGACAGAGATACGCGGTTCTTCCTCGGCGAAGGAGCCAAACTCCGCAACCGCCATTACTGCGTCATCGTAATGCTGGGAGGCAATCATCGATTCCGCACTGTGCAAGGCGGTGTCGACCCGCTTGCTCTCGGCGGCGATCGCGTTCTGCAGAGTCAGAGCCTGGTCAAAATGAGCATCGACCTCCAAAGCATGGTCATCCAACTGGCGGGCGTTGGCCAAATGGACGTATCCGGTTGTGTGGCCGGCCAGCGCTTGCTTGTAGGCTTGCATTTCAGCGTGAGCCTTAACAGCGATGAGCACCAGTTCTGAGTGAACGTTCTCTCGGAGTTTGGCCGCCTCTTCGTCCGTGGGAAGCAGTTCGCGCGCCTGATCGGCTCGCGAGTGGGCCGTCTTGAGGTCGGAATAAATCGGCGAACTCGTGGAACTGGAACTGCGGTAAGAGGCCAATCCATCTTCGCCCTCTCTCAAGAAAAGGGCGGCAAGTGCCTGCTTGGCGAGATCGATGTGCGAGGCTTTCGGGTACCGGCTGAGATAGTCCTGCCATTGGGCGACCGAATGAGCTCGGTTCGCGCGCAGAAACTCGGCGAGTTCCACATCGGGAGCCGAAACGAATACGATCTTTACCGTGGGTTTGAAGGGAGGCACGGTCGTTGTTCCTGCCGGCGACGAACTGGCTACCTGTCCCGTCAGAACGGCACGATCGGCTAGTTCCGCTGGAGTAAGCGACTCGTCTTTGTCGAATTTCAAGTTGGAAGGAACCACGCACTCCGCCGCGGAACCGCGGGTCAGATTCATGATTCCCTTGGCGTCGCGCTCCAACGATGTCACCGAGGAATTCAACGGAATCTTTGCCAGCTTGCCATACGTCGACTTGTTGATCTGGGGCGCGCCTCCACAGGAGCGCACCTCGGCCTTGCCATTGATCAGAAGTTCGGTTATCTGAACAAAAGCGGCCCCGTTTTGTCCGTCAAATAACTCGATGGCTGTGAGTGGAACTTCCTTGGAGTGGACCGCTAGACCCGTGAACGCAAGAAATAACAGGGCTATCGAAGCCCTCTTCACGAAAGATAGCAGACACAATCGTGCATGAAACATCGGACGTGGCGGCATAGACTCCCCGGGGTGACGGCAAACCCTATAGATTTGCCTACGGGCAGGTGTTCCGTATCATACTCACTGTCTGCGCGAAGTCAAGCCTGCGCAAGTGGCGGATGCGGGGCACAAAAGGGCCATTCGTCGATGCGGTAAACATTTGCTAGGGCCGCTGTTTTGAAGTAACCTACAACCCGACTTAGAGACGGTCGGAAGCCCTGAGCATGCCGCAGTACGAGCAGAAAACCGATAGCCGGGAATTCGAAGTTGCAAACCCCCATCAATCCCAGGGTCCGTGGCGTGGAGATGCACGCGCCGATGCAACCGATATCGTGGTTCGGCTGTGGGGTCCAAAACGGTCGGACCGTAGCGCACCGTTGACGTGGAAGACTGACAGCGTCCTGATTTACATGATTGCGGACCTGGTGGGTGCGAGCCACGGCCGGATTGCCGAAGAATCGCCCGCAATCATGGGCGCGCACTTCGACGGTTCCGGTCAAGCAATGGTTGCTGCCAAGCGGATTCAGACCTCGATCCTGGAGTTTCTGGTGTGCCGCGGGCGAACGTGTCGGGGCCGCAGTCCTGCTTTATCGGCCGAGGATGAGCGACACCTCAGGCTTCAGCGTAGAGACTGTCCAGCAGGCGCTCATGCAAGCGAAGCCGGGTCAGATCTTGCTCGCTGAGAATGTCTCCGAGCGTTTACGCGATCTTCCGGGTGTGGAGTTTCACACCGTTCCTGCACTGACAACCGTCATGGGAGACCGGCAGACTGAGTTGACGGAGTTGGTGTGGACGACGCCGGAGCGGGTCGCTCTTTTGCAGGCTTCGGTAGGCGATGAGGCGGAGTCACAAAGTGACATTCCGCCCGTAGGCGCGACTGTGATCGTTCATTCCCCGTTTGGGCGCGGAGGATCGACCGATGAACCCGTGCCGCAGGCCGTAGATGCGGGCGAGGCTGTCTTTCAGAGCGGCTCTCAAACTGGTACCCGGCAAGCAAGCCCGGTTGCCAATACCGAACAGAATCGCGCTCCCGCGTTTGAAGAATTCCGCGAAAGCTCGGGCCGTTCCTTTGCGGAAGGAATTGAAGAGTTCGAAGAACGGCCTTTCATCACTCGCACCAGGGTCATAATCGGAGTCGTCGCGCTGGTTCTCGTGGTGGCGGTGATCGCAGTGCTTTATCGTCCGACGCAAGTCTCGAAACTTCCGATTCCACCGCAGCAAGACCAGACCCGAGCAACGGAAATCCCAGACAAACAGCCGTCGGCTAAGACCGAACCTGAAACCAGAGCTGCGCAACCGGAAGCGACAACTGTCAAAACAAGAAATGTGAAATCAGGGATTGTCAAACCGCCGATTGTTAAACCAGCGGCTAAAGTGCACGTGGCGGCTCAGCCACAACTGCCCGACCAGGCGGCGGACAATCGCGTCAAGAACGTGAAAGATACTCCGGAGGTCCCGGTGCCCTACTCCGATGAATCCGGGGGTGTGTCGCAGAAGGATATTCCTGTTTTGCTCAGAATGGCCCAACAGGACGCTGGAGCGGGGAACTACGACAAGGCGCGGACAGAATATCGGAAGATTCTGGGGTTGCAGCCCAGCAATCAGGATGCAAAAGACGGTCTGCACAAGCTCGATATCATCCAGAAAGACCAACAATGACGGTTAGCCGTGTGTTCCGGGCGGATCCCCGGTTAGTCCTAAATCGCTCTAATACGTTCCAAGTCAAGGAACCAACCCTCCCCAAGGAGTCGTCCCATGCCGAAACCCTTCGACTTCGGTGGTGTCAACCTGACGGCCGGCGGAGACAGTTTGGGCGCCCGTCCGTCCCCGGAAACTCCCTTCCGCATAGCGATTCTTGGCGACTTCAGCGGGCGCGCCAACCGCGGCATTTCCGACGCGAAGACGATTAGCCAACGCCGCGCTGTGCTGGTGGATCGAGACAATTTCGACCAAGCGCTGTCCCGCAGTGGCGCTGAAATTCAGTTGGCGATTGGGGATGGCTCGTTGCACCTGAGTTTTTCTGAGCTCGAAGACTTTCATCCGGACCGGATTTTCCAGCATCTCGAGGCTTTCGCCAAGCTGCGAGACCTGCGCCGCCGCCTGCAAGATCCGTCGACGTTTCAGGAAGCGGCGGATGAGTTAGGGCTCCGTTCTCCTGGCTCGGTGTCGGAGCCGCGAAAGCCCGACGCCTCGCCCGCGGTTGCGCCCAACGCCGCGCGGTTGGCCTCCGGCAGCTTGCTTGACGAAATGATCGAACAGACGGAATCTCGCGTTGCCGAGGATCGATACAGGCGCAAGCCTGATGAAGTCCGTGAGTTCGCTCAACGCGTCACTGCAAAACATCTAGTGAGCACGCCGGATGCCCGGCAGCCGGAGATCCTAAGCGTTATCGATCGCGGCATTGGCGCACTGATGCGAGCGGTTCTTCACAACCGAGATTTCCAGGCGCTAGAGGCACTCTGGCGAGCGACTTTTCTTCTGGTTCGGCAACTTGAAACCGGTTCACAGCTCAAGCTTTATCTGATCGATATTTCGAAAGAGGAATTGGCTGCGGACGTCAAAGCCGCCACGGACCTGCGGGATACAGGAATGTATCGCCTGCTAGTGGAGCAGAGCGTCGAGACCCCAGGGGCCGAGTCCTGGGCGATCATCGTGGGCAACTACAGCTTCGGCTCGCGGAAGGAGGATGCGGAAGTACTGTCCCGTATGGCAGCGATTGCGCACCGCGCCCGCGCGCCATTTCTTGCCGAAGGTAGCGCGCATTTGCTGGGCTGCTCATCGCTGGCATCCACCCCGCATCCCCGGGAGTGGAAAATGCCCCAGGAGCTATCCGGTAGTTGGGCCGAACTCCGACGTCGGCCCGAAGCAGACTCCGTTGCACTGGCACTACCGCGATTCTTGCTGCGTCTGCCCTACGGGAAGAAAACGCTTCCGCTGGAGTCGTTCGATTTCGAAGAATTCACGGAACTGCCTGTGCACGAAGACTACTTGTGGGGGAATCCCGCGTTTGCGGTCGCGCTGCTGCTTGCCCAGTCCTTCAGCGAGACTGGATGGGAAGTGCGTCCCGGCACCGTGACGGAAATTGATAGGCTGCCGCTCCATGTTTATGAAAAAGATGGTGAGTCCGAGTCGAAGCCCTGCGCCGAGATACTGCTCACCGAGGATGCGGCGGAACGCCTTCTGGAGGACGGCTTGATTCCCCTGGTTTCGTTCAAGGACCGAGACTTGGTGCGGGTCATGAGATTTCAGTCGATCGCTGACCCGCCGCGGGGGCTTGCCGGGCGTTGGGACAGGTAACGTTACCGCGGACATATCCCCGGCTGGGGTGGAAACAAGCCTCCAGGAGCACATGGCCAGATCTTTGTGCGTCTGTAACGTTTCGACGCCCACAAACACTATCCTGATCATGGGGAGTAGGCGCAACATCGAGCGATTTCGCGGTGGAGAAATGTTTTCATGCAAAAAAGAGCTTGGTGCTTGACTGTGGTTAGGGCTTGTGATAAACCGTTACCCCACGACCCGTACGGTCAAATGGCGAAAGGTCTGGCCACTTTCCCTTTTGGGTGTTTTTCCTGACTGTTACGTCCCCTGGTTGACTGCAAAACCGGACTACTGGCACCTAAACACGGCACTTCCTCGAAAACTCGAAGAGGTAGGGAGATAATATGGCAAAACCGAGCACACAGCACAAACTGGACCGGGTGCGTCCGCCCCGCGTTCAGATTACGTATGATGTCGAGACCGGAGGCGCGATTGAAATTAAGGAATTGCCTTTCGTCGTCGGCGTCCTGGGAGACTTCACTGGGCAACCCGAACAACCGCTACCAAAGCTCAAAGAGCGGCGCTTTGTTGAGGTGACGCCCGACAACTTCGATTCCGTGCTGGAAAGCATGAAGCCGCACTTATCGTTCGCGGTCGAAAACAAGCTGAGCGAAGATTCTAACGCAGGACAACTCAAGGTGGATCTGAGGTTCAAGAGCCTGGAAGACTTCGAGCCAGAGCAGGTGGCGCGGCAGGTGAAGCCTCTTAAAGAACTGCTAGATCTGCGCACGCGGCTCAATGATCTGAAGGGCACGCTGCAAACCAACGAAAAGCTGGACGAAGCGTTACTCGACGCGGTGAGCAAGACCGATAAGCTTGACAAACTCAAGTCCGAAGTCGGGAAGGGAGAACCCAATGCCTGAGACGCAGAAAGCTGCTGGTAATACGGCCGTTGTAGAGCAGGCCGCGGAGTCGAGCATTCTCGACCAGATAGTGGAACAAGGACGGTTTGGAGACCCGAGCGCGCGCGAGCGGGGCAAGGGCCTGATCAAGGAATTCGTTGCGCAGGTGCTGGAAGGGTCGATGACTCTGGGTCGCGATGCCGACCAAATGATCTCCGCCCGGGTTGCGCAGATCGATCATCTGATTTCACTTCAGTTGAACGAGGTCTTGCACCACGCCCAGTTCCAGAAGCTGGAATCAAGCTGGCGCGGACTCAAGTATCTGCTGGACCAGTCGGAAACCGGTACCCAACTGAAGATCCGCATTCTGAATGCGTCGAAGAAGGACTTGCTGCGCGATCTGCAGCGGGCGCCTGAATTCGATCAGAGCGCGATGTTCAAGAAAGTCTACGAGGAAGAATACGGCATCTTCGGCGGCGAGCCCTTCGGCGCCCTGGTCGGCGATTACGAATTCAGCAAACATCCTGAAGACTTGGAATTGCTGGAGAAAGTCTCTCAGGTCGCGGCATCCGCCCACGCTCCGTTCCTTTCGGCAGCGTCGTCGGAGTTACTCAACATGGAAAGCTTCACGAACCTGGACCAGCCTCGGGACATTGGCAAGATCTTCGACAGCACCGAGTACGCCAAGTGGAAAGGCTTCCGTGAGAGCGAGGACTCGAAGTACGTCTGCCTGACTTGCCCGCGCATTCTGATGCGTTTGCCATACGGCCGGGACACCGCGCCTGTGGAGGGCTTCAATTTCGAAGAGGGAGTGGATGGAACCGATCACTCTAAGTACCTCTGGGGCAACTCCGCATACGCGCTCGCGTCCAAAATGACGCAGGCCTTCGCCACGTACGGATGGTGCGTAGCGATTCGGGGCGTCGAAGGCGGAGGCTTGGTGGATGGACTTCCTTCCCACACCTTCCGCACGGACGAGGGCGATGTGGCGTTGAAGTGCCCGACCGAGATTGCCATCACCGACCGCCGGGAAAAAGAACTGGCGGATCAGGGGCTGGTGTCGCTGGTGCATTGCAAGGGCACGGACAAGGCTGCATTCTTCAGCATCCAGTCCTGCAACAAGCCGAAGCTGTACGACAGCGATGCGGCCACGGCCAACGCGCGGATTTCGGCGCAATTGCCCTACATGATGGCCACGTGCCGGTTCGCGCATTATCTGAAGGCGATGATGCGGGACAAGATCGGCGGCTTCATGTCGCGTGATGAGTGCTGGCGCTTTCTCAATCGCTGGATCGGCCAGTATGTGACGCAGGACGACAAGGCCAATCAGACGACCAAGGCCAAGTTCCCCTTGCGCGAAGCTCGTGTGGATGTGGAAGAAGTGAAGGGCAAGCCCGGTGTCTACCGTGCCATTGCCTATCTTCGACCTCATTTTCAGCTCGATGAACTCAGTGTGTCGCTCCGGCTGGTGGCGGAGTTGCCGGCTGCTGCGAAGTCCTAACCCGCTGTACCTTGTCGGAGGTTTAAACAAGGCCCTTATGGGTCCTTGAATTTCAAGTGTGTGATCAGGAGGAATTGCTATGGCGAGTGATGCGTATCTTTTGATAGACGGAATAAATGGGGAATCCCAAGCGCAAGGGATGACCAACAACATTGAGCTGGACAGTTTCTCGTTCGGGGCGTCGAACCCCGCTGACGTAGGCGGAAAGGGCCTCTCTGCTGGAAAGTGCTCTCTATCGGACTTCAACTTCACCTGCGCGGTGGACCAGGCAAGCTATCAGATTTTGAAAGCCCTGTACACCGGCCAGCACATTGCGAAGTCGACCTTCAGCCTTCGTAAATCGACGGGCGCCGCGACCCCCTACATCTACCTGCAAGTCCTGATGACCAATTGCTACATTACGGGGAACAGCATGGGTGGAGGCTCACAAGGCGTACCCTCCCAGAGTGTCAGCCTTGCATACGAGCAGATAGAGTTCCAGTACTACACCCAGGATACGAGCAGTGGTTCGGTTACGCTTGCTGGGAACGCAACTTACAACATTGGCGCCGTGCAACAGACATAGTTTTAACGGCGACACGAACGTTGGTTCGAAACTGGAGGCATCTCCGCGGCCGGGAATCTGGCTGGAGCGGGGGTGCCTCCACGCTCTACAGCAACTTCAGGCGGGAAGTCTCGCGAATGTGTCGGAGTTGTTTGCAAAATCCATTCCATATCGTGGGTGACCGATGAATCCACAAGAGTTGTATCGAGCGGGGCGGCTAACCGATGCCATCAAGGCGTTGAGCGCGGAATTGCGGGACAATCCTACCGACATCCGCAGGCGCACCTTTCTGTTCGAACTCCTCTGCTTTGCGGGCGAATACGAGCGCGCGGATAAGCAACTGGAAGTATTAGGGCAGGCTGGACCGTCCAGCGAATTGGGCGTTCTGCTCTATCGCAGCGCGTTATACGCCGAACGCCAGCGCCACGATTTGTTCGAACGAGGAGAATTTCCTGTGGAAAAGGATGACGCCGAGGCTGGTCGCGGAGGAGTGGCGAACGGCAATCCGTTTAGTGCCTTCTCCGACGCAGATCCTAGGACCGGAGCCAGGCTCGAGATTTTTGCCGCGGGAAATTACCTGCTGCTACCGCTGGAACACGTGGCGTCCATCCAGATCCCACCTCCGCAGCGGCTCAGAGATCTTTTGTGGACACCGGCCGCAGTGCGCACGACCCCATCGTTCAAAGGAACCGAACTGGGAGAAGTGTTGATTCCGGTACTAGCTCCTTTCTCGTGGCGGCATCCCGATGAGGCCGTGCGCCTAGGGCGCGTGACCATCTGGGAGAAGCCTGAGGGTTACGAATATCAAGTTCCGTTCGGCCAAAAGATGTGGCTGGTGGACGAAGAGGAAATTCCATTTCTTGAACTGCGCGCGCTCGAGTTCAACCCAGCCTCCGTGGCCGCCTGACCTATCATGCCTTTTCCCGACGATCTGCTGAACCCAATTGAAGGGCCCAATCGCAGTGGCGCCAACCTGCGCTACGACCCGATCTACGACAAGATCAAAGAAGCGCGGCGCGAGGAAGACCAGCCGCCGCCGGGAATGACCGAGCGCGACCGCAAGGTTGCGGAGAACCCGCTGGTGATCAAGCTGGTCACCGACTTGCTTGCCAAGCGGACCAAAGATCTGCAACTCGCCGCCTGGCTCACAGAAGCGTTGCTCAAGCAAAAGGGCTTCGGAGGACTGAAGGACGGTCTCGCATTGTGCTATGGCTTCGTCGACAAGTTCTGGGACACGGTCTTTCCGGAACTGGAAGATGGCGATGCGCAAGCTCGCGGAGCGCCGCTGGGATTTGTCGGAACCAAGCTTGAGATCCCGCTAAAGCTCGTCCCGGTCGTGGAGAAGGCTTCCTACAGCCTGCTGGATTATCAGCAGTCTCGCGAAGTCGGGTACGAAGATCAGGCAAAGACCGATGAGGCCAAGAAGAAGCGAGCCGCGTTGGTCAAGGAGGGCAAGCTTACTCCGGAGGTTTTCGATAAGGCTTTTGAAGAGACTCCGAAAAAGTTTTACGCGCAGGCCGAGCAGGATCTTGACGTTTGCCTGCAAACGCTCGCTCAGTTGAAGAAAACCTGCGACGAAAAGTTTGGCGACGATGGACCCGCATTTGGTCCACTGCAGTCTTCTCTGGAGGCAACCCGCCACCTGATCCACGGCTTTCTTCAGAAGAAGCGCGAGAAGGAACCCGATCCGGTGGAAGTCGTCGCAACCACAGAGAATGCCGGAGGAGAAGCTCAGTCAGAAGCTACGGGTCCCGTGCGCACAGGGGTGCTGATTTCGGTCGAAACTTCGTCGGAACCGCCCGACCGCGTCGATGCGATTCGCAAGGTGGCGGAGGCAGCGGCGTTTCTGCGGCGGCGTGAGCCTACCAGTCCAGCTTCGTATCTGATGTTGCGCGGATTGCGTTGGGGAGAGTTGCGGGCGGCCATCGATCTGGCGGATCCTACGCGACTCGAAGCTCCGCCCACTGATCTTCGCCGGCATTTGAAGAAACTGCTGCTCGACAAAAAATACGAACAGTTGCTGGAAGCTGCCGAGAGCGCAATGGCGCTGCCTTGCAGCCGCGCCTGGCTTGATCTGCAGCGCTTTGTGGTCGAAGCTTGCGACGCCCTCGGTGCTGGGTACGAAGCGATTGCGCGGGCGATTCGCTCCGGACTGAAAGCACTGATTACCGATATTCCGCAACTCCTCGACGCCACATTGATGGACGAAACTCCGGCCGCCAATGCTGAGACACGCGCCTGGTTGGTGTCGTTGAGCCAGGGACCTTCCGAGCAAGCACCTGCCGCTGAGCCGCCGCTTCGCGTCTCGGCGAGCGCCAACGGCATGGGATCAAGATGGCCGGGACAACCGACGGACGCCTATGCATCGGCGCTGCAGGCCCTACGCGAAGGCCAGGAGCGGAAGGCATTCGAGATCCTGCAGCAGGATATTGCGCGTAAGCGCTCGGGACGAGAGCGGTTCCGTCGACGGATGCAACTGGTGGAGATCTGCGCGTCGACGAACAAAGGAAACGTCGCTCAGCCCATCCTGGACGATCTGGCTGCGGCGATCGAAAACCACAAACTGGACGACTGGGAAGACCCGAGAGTGGTCGCAGGCGCCTTGGCCACCATCATGAAGATGAGCACCAAGATCCAGGCCGACAAGGCTCAGCAACAAAAACTATTCGAGCGCATCTGCCGCCTCGATCCAGCGCAGGCGCTGGGAGACGGGAAGTAAGTCATGGCTAGGCGAGATGCCACCGGACCGGTCACGCTCTCGGTGCTGGACCGGCTCATTGATCGGGATCCGAAAAACCGTTCGGAGATCCCTTTCACCCGCGCCCAATCCTTGCGCGAACTGAAGTTGGCTTTGAAGCGCGATCTGGAATGGTTGCTCAATACGCGAAAAACCATCGATCCCGCTCCTGACTCGGCGCGTGAGACCGTCCGCTCTGTCTACCATTACGGATTTGCGGATATATCTTCCAAGTCGGTCCTGTCCAGCCGCGACCATGGTGACCTGGTGCGGGAGATGGAACTGGCCATTGCCGTTTTCGAACCTCGGTTGAAGCGCGCCAGAGTGCGAATGGAGCTGCAGGAAGGCAGTTTTCGAGCTTTGAACTTCGTGATCGAAGGACTGCTATGCATGGATCCTGCGCCTGAGCCGGTGCGTTTCGACACCGTTCTGGAACTGGGCAAGGGCGAGTACGAAATCAAGGGAGCCGATCTTGCGCAATGAGCTGAGAAATTATTACGAGAGCGAACTCACATTCCTGCGCCAGACCGGGGCGGAGTTCGCCGACAAATATCCCAAGATTGCCTCGCGTCTGCTGCTGGAGCCGGATCGCTGCGAAGATCCGCACGTGGAGCGGATGCTGGAAGCCTTTGCCCTGCTGGCCGCGCGCGTGCACCTGCGGATCGACGACGATTTTCCTCAGATCACCGAGGCGCTGCTCAATATCCTCTACCCGCACTATTTGCGGCCCGTGCCGTCGATGACGGTAGCGCAGTTTCACACCGACGCCGAGCAAGGCAAGCTCACCAGCAGCCTCAAGATCCCCAAGGGAACGGTTCTCTATTCGCGTCCAGTGGAAGGAGTGCCGTGCAAGTTCCGGACATCCTATGACGTCACCTTGTGGCCCTTCAAAGTTTCACAGGCGCAATGGATGACGCCCGATCGCATTCGCCCCGCATTGCGCGCCTCCGAGGCCGCTGTACTGCGAGTCGAACTCGAATGCTTTCCTGATGTTTCCTTTGAAAAGCTCGATCTGGAGACGCTAGCCTTTTATCTGAACGGCGAGAGTGCGGTCGTGCACGGGCTGTACGAACTGTTATGCAGAAATTGCGTCCGGATTCTCGTGCGCGATCCTGCCAACCCGAAGGCGCCGGTGCGCGAACTTCCGGTGCGGAATCTTCAGCCCATGGGTTTCGGCGAAACGGAAGACGTGCTGCCGTATCCCAGGCGTTCCTTCGTGGGATACCGGCTGCTACAGGAGTACTTCGCGTTTCCGGAAAAATTCTTCTTCATGAGTCTCAAAGGACTTTCGGAGTTGCAGCGCGCGGGACTCAAGTCGAAAGCCGAGATTTTGTTCATGATCTCGCCCTTTGAACAGGATGGTCGCCATCAGCGCCTGGAAGTCGCAGTGAACGCGAAGACGCTGCGTCTGGGATGCACCCCGATTATCAACTTGTTCGCGCAGACTGCCGAACCGATCCTGGTCGATCAGACCCGCTACCAGTATCCGATTGTGCCCGACGCCCGGCGCCGGCAAACCATGGAAATCTATTCCGTGGACGAGGTCGTCAGCACCGACGCGGAAACTCATGAGACGGTAACTTATCACCCGCTGTATTCAGAGCGGCATGTTGTTCAGGGGACCACTCCAGCCTACTGGTACATTAGCCGGTCGGTCTCGACGCGTAAGGGCGATGAAGGAACCGATGTCTTTCTTTCGCTGGTCGATCTCTCGGCCCGCCCGATGCAACTCGACTATGACACGGTGACGGTGCGCTGCAATTGCACCAACCGCGATTTGGTTACGCGTCTGCCTTTCGGCAGCGAGAACGGCGATTTCGAAATGACCGGGACCGCCGCGATCAAACGCATCGTCGCGCTCCACAAGCCTACCCGGACGCTGCGCCCGCCCCTGGATGGGAAGACTTTGTGGTCGCTGATCTCGCAGCTGTCGCTGAACTATCTTTCCATCGTGGATGACGGCAAAGAGGCTCTGCAAAAGATTCTTGAACTCTATGATTTTTCCGATTCGCCGGAGACCAAGAAACAGATTAGCGGAATCGCGTCGGTCGCCGCGCGGCGGCATTTTACTCGTGTGATCTCCGAACACGGGATCGGTTTTGCGCGAGGCACGCGGGTGGAGATCGAATTCGATGAAGAGCAGTTCAGCGGTGGCGGCGCTTATTTGTTCGCCAGCGTGCTCGAAAAGTTCCTGGGCCTCTACGTGTCGATGAATAGTTTCACCCAACTGGTGGCGCGAAGCCGCCAGCGGAAGGAGCCGTTAGAAGAGTGGGCACCGAGAGCGGGACAATCAGTTCTGGTCTAGCCGCTTCCGAGGTCGGGGAGAAGCTCCGTCGGGAGCCATTCTCCTTCGACTTCTTCCAGGCGGTGCGTCTGCTCGAAAGATTTCTTCCGGAGCGGACGTCGGTGGGCCGGTTCGCGCACCCGGATACCGAGGTCGCTCGTTTTGGAGTTCACGCCTCGCTGGCGTTCCCGGCCAGCCAGATCCAGGCAATGGAATGTCCCCAGAAAGGTCCGGTCGACATGACCGTCAATTTCATGGGGCTGACCGGTCCCGAGGGAGTTCTTCCCAATCCCTACACGTCGCTGATCATCGAACGGTCGCGGGCTTCCGACTCCTCGCCCCGAGACTTCCTGGATATTTTCAATCACCGGATCATCTCGCTCTTCTACCGCGCCTGGAGAAAGTACCGCTTCGATGTCGCCTACGAGCAGGGCGAGCGTGATCTTTTTTCCCGTCATTTGCTGAGCCTGCTGGGACTGGGCAGCGAGGGCTTGCGCGATCGCCAGGCGGTGTCCGACGACACGTTGATTTACTATGCGGGGCTGCTGGCGCAGCGTCCGCGTTCAGCCCAGGCTTTGCAGCAGATTCTCGCGGATTATTTTGAGGTGCCGGTCGAAATCGAGCAGTTTGCGGGAGCTTGGTACCGCCTCGATCCCGAAACCCAGTGCCGCTTGTCGGAGGGAAGCAGCGACAGCGGAGAACTCGGTTTCGGCGCCGTGGTCGGTGACGAAGTTTGGAACCAGCAGTCCAAAGTGCGCATCGTTCTGGGTCCATTGACCTTGGAACGCTATGTAGATTTCCTGCCCGACGGGCAATCGTGGGAGCCGTTGAGGGCATGGGTGCAGTTCTTTTCGAACGATGAATGGGATTTCGAAGTGAAGCTGATTCTCGAACGCGAGCAGGTTCCGCCTTGCACGTTGGGAGCGGAAGGCGCATCTGGCCCGCAATTAGGCTGGGTGTCGTGGGTGAAGTCGGCGCCTTTCCGCCGTGATCCGGACGATACCGTGCTGGCGCTTGAAACAGCACAAGGGGGACAACATGAATCTGAAGTCGCTGATCGGCAAACTTAACGATTCGACCCGTGGCGCGCTGGAAGCGGCGGCAGGCCTCTGCCTGGCGCGCACGCATTATGACATCGAAGTGGAGCACTATCTAACGAAGCTGCTCGACTCTACCGATAACGACGTGGCCGCGATTTTCAAACACTTCGAGATCGATACTTCAAGGCTATCCGGGGAACTGGCGCGGGCTCTCGACAAGCTGAAGGCGGGCAATGCGCGGACGCCCGCTCTCAGCCCAACGCTCATGCGGATGCTGATCGAAGCTTGGACTATCGGGTCGATCGACTACAACGCCGGACAGGTGCGCACTGGCTTCACCATTCTTGCCTTGGCGACGAATGACGAACTGGTCCGGCTCATGCGCGATATCAGCCGCGAGTTTCAGAAGATCCAGGCCGATGCACTGCGCAAGGACTTTGCGTCGATCGTGGGCAATTCGAGCGAAGAGGCGCAGGCGGCCGTCGCGGCCGCGGCAGCACCGGGCGCGCCCTCCGCTGGCGCACGACCCGGCGGCAAAACTCCCAACCTCGATCAGTTCACGATTAATCTCACGGAGAAAGCAAAGACCGGCAAAATCGATCCCGTGCTGGGGCGCGATTTTGAAATTCGCCAGGTGGTCGACATTCTGATGAGACGCCGGCAGAATAACCCGATTCTCACCGGCGAGGCAGGAGTAGGAAAAACGGCCGTCGTGGAAGGCTTCGCCTTACGTGTAGCCCAGGGGGATGTGCCTCCGCCGTTGCGTAACGTCACGGTGCGGACGCTCGACCTCGCGCTGCTGCAAGCGGGAGCGGGGATCAAAGGTGAATTTGAGAACCGGTTGAAAGGTTTGATCGAGGAAGTGAAATCTTCGCCAATTCCCATCATTCTATTCATCGACGAAGCTCACACCATGATTGGGGCCGGGGGGCAAGCGGGGCAGGGCGATGCCGCGAACCTTCTGAAGCCAGCTTTGGCGCGCGGCGAACTCCGAACCATCGCTGCCACGACCTGGTCGGAGTACAAAAAGTATTTTGAAAAAGATCCAGCGCTGGCCCGCCGTTTCCAGGTGGTGAAGGTGGAGGAGCCCATAGAGACGCAGTGCATGACCATGCTGCGCGGCATTGTCCCCTCCCTGGAAAAGCACCATAAAGTCCGCATTCTGGATGAGGGATTAACGGCTGCCGTGCATCTTTCCCACCGCTATCTGGCCGGGCGTCAGTTGCCCGACAAAGCTGTCAGTGTGCTCGATACCGCTTGTGCCCGGCTTGCACTGGGACAGAGCGCCACTCCACCCGCCATTGAAGATAGCGTGCGCCAGATCGACGATTTCGCCGTTCAGAAACGAATTCTGGAACGCGAATCGGCGGTGGGCACAGACCATCGCGAGAGGCTCGCAGAGATCGTCACCAAGAGCGCAGAAATCGAGTCGCGACTGGCTGGATTGCGCACGCGTTTTGTGAAGGAACGCGATCTGGTGACGACGATTCGGGACTTGCGTGCCCAGCTCGAAAATGCGGTCGCTTCGCAGAACGGCAACGCCGGTGCCGCGCGTACGGAAATACCTGGAGTCGCTGCCGATGCCGGATCACCGGCCGCAGGCGCAACCGCTCCTGCGGTAGCAACGTCCTCCGCTACAGCCACAGCAGTCGAAGAAGCACCCAAGACCCTGGACGTGGCTGCAGTGCGTGCCCAGCTTGCGCAGGCCGAAGCTGAACTTGCAGCCCTGCAGGGCGAAACGCCGATGATCCGCGTCGCAGTCGATGCCCAAATTGTCGGTGAGGTGATCTCCGCCTGGACCGGAATTCCCGTCGGAAAAATGATGAAGGACGAAATTTCCACCGTCCTTTCTCTGCCCTCATTCCTGGGCCAGCGCGTAATCGGGCAGCTCCACGCATTGGAAGTCATCAGCCAGCGAATCTCTACCTCGCGCGCCCGTCTCGATGATCCCAACAAGCCCATCGGCGTTTTCATGTTGGTGGGGCCCAGCGGAGTCGGCAAAACCGAAACCGCGCTGGCGCTCTCGGATCTTCTTTACGGCGGGGAACGCAACCTGATTACGATCAATATGTCGGAATTCCAGGAAGCGCATACCGTATCTACGTTGAAGGGCTCGCCTCCGGGCTACGTCGGCTACGGGGAAGGCGGTGTGCTCACGGAAGCTGTCAGGCGCCGGCCGTATTCAGTTGTGCTGCTTGATGAAGTTGAGAAAGCACATCCGGACGTGCTGGAACTCTTCTATCAGGTGTTTGACAAGGGAACGATGGAAGATGGCGAAGGTCGCGAGATCAACTTCAAGAACACCATCATCATTCTCACCACCAACGCGGGTACCGACACGATGGCGAAACTGTGTGCCGACCCCGAGACCATGCCGAGTCCGGAGGGTCTGGTGAAAGCGCTGAAACCGGAACTCAACAAGATCTTCAAGCCCGCATTTCTCGGACGCATGGTCATTATTCCGTACTTGCCCATTCGCGACGAGAATATGAAGCAGATTATCAAGCTGAAACTGGGCAAGATCCAGCGCCGCATCCAGGAAAATCACAAAATTGAACTCCTTTACGACACCGCTGTGGTCGATGAAGTGGCGCGGCGGTGCACCGAGGTGGAGAGTGGCGCTCGCAACGTGGATAACATTCTGACCAACACGATGCTGCCTGAAATTTCACGACAGTTGTTGGGACGCATGGCGGCGAATGAGCCCATGGCGCGAATTCACGTCGGCATCGGCAGCGATGGGGCATTTGTATATCAGTAAAGACCATGCGACCGTGAGCTCTGATGCCGTGCAAACGCGCCACGGTTTTGCGCGCTCTGTAAGAACGAGGGAAGGACAGGTACGTGCCAGACGAAAGCTACAGTCAGGATCACCGGCTGATTGCCTTAGACACTCCCCTGGGGAAGGACGTACTGCTGTTGCAGGAACTCAGCGGGTACGAAGGAATCTCTCGCCTGTTCAGTTATGAACTGGATCTGCTTGCCTACGACAACGATTCCATTGCCTTTGAGAGCATTGTTGGGAAGAAAGTTTCGATTACTCTTCATCTTCCGGACGGCACGCCGCGCTACATCAGTGGGTACGTGAGCCGTTTCACGCAGGGTGAAACCGACGACCGGTTATTCACGCACTACCATGCCCAGGTGGTGCCCTGGCTGTGGTTTCTGACTCGCCAGGCCGACTGCCGCATTTTCCAGAATCTGGCAGTGCCCGACATCATCAGCCAGGTGTTCAATCTCTTCGACTTTAAGGATTTCCGGCTCAGCCTGCAGGGCGGTTATCCCCAACTTGAATATTGCGTTCAGTATCGCGAAACGTCGTTCAACTTCGTCTCCCGACTCATGGAAGAGTTCGGCATCTTTTACTACTTCGATCATTCGACGCAAGGAAAGCACACGATGGTTCTGGCGAATCAGTCCAACGCGCTCCCAGAGTGTCCCAGTTCTCCCGTTAGCTATGACACGGAGGTCGGGGGTCTCGATGATCCCGAGGTGATTAACAACTGGCATGTCGGACAGGAAGTTCGCACCGGCAAGTACACGGTAACGGACTACAACTTCACGACTCCCTCCACCAGTTTGCTGGCCAATGATCCGACTGTAGTGGATCTGGCGGCCAGTCAACACTTGGAGCTTTTTGATTACCCGGGACTGCACACCACCAAAGATCAAGGCGACACGGTGGCCAAGGTCCGCATGCAGGAAGAGGAGGCCGGGTACATGGTGGTGTCGGGTGCGGGCAACTGCCGCGGACTCATGTCCGGTTACTCGTTTGAATTGAAGAACCACTATCGTGCAGACCAGAACATAAATCACGTGGTTACCGAGGTGCGGCACTTTGCTTCGGCCGGACAGAGTTACACGACCGCGGGTGCGCATGGTGGGGAGACGTACTCCAACAATCTCACGTGCATTCCAGCCTCGGTCACGTACCGCCCGGCGCGGGTGACGCCGAAGCCCTTCGTGCAAGGTCCCCAGCCTGCGCTAGTGGTCGGCAAATCGGGCGAGGAAATCTGGGTGGATAAATACGGGCGGGTCATCGTGCAGTTTTATTGGGACCGGCTCGGAAAGAAGAACGAAAACAGCTCTTGCTGGATTCGCACCTCTCAACCTTGGGCCGGAGGAAACTGGGGGGCAATGTGGATTCCGCGCATTGGGCAGGAAGTGCTGGTCAGTTTTTTGGAAGGCGATCCCGACCGGCCAGTTATTACAGGGCGCGTCTACAATGCCGACCAGATGCCTCCTTACACCCTGCCCGATTACCAGACGCGAAGCACTTTCATGTCGCGTAGTTCCAAGGGCGGTGGCGCTTCGAACTATAACGAACTCCGCTTTGAAGATCTGAAGGGGAACGAACAGATCTTCATGAATGCCGAAAAAGATATGGATCTGCGCGTCGAACAGGAATCGCGGGAATTCGTTGGCGCTAACCGCCATCTCATTGTGACTGCAAACCAGCAAGAGAAGGTCAACGCGGAAAAACACTTGTACGTTCAGGGCAGCCATTTTGAGAAGATCGGAGGCAATATGTCGCTTCAGGTAGGCGCCGATCAGATGGAGAGTGTGACCGGCAACAAGTCGCTCTCGGTAACCGGCAACCAGAGCGAGAGCGTGACCGGCAATGTCTCCTTAGCGGTAACAGGGAACCAAGATGTAACCAACATGGCCTATGCGATGAAAAGCAATACCACGATCCATCTCAACGCAGGCATGAGCGCAGTGATTGAGGCTGGAATGGAGCTTACATTGAAAGCCGGCGCCAACTTCATCGATATCGGCCCAGCCGGGATCTTCATCTCGGGGACGCCGATGGTGTTCATCAACAGCGGCGGCGCTGCCGGAAGCGCTCCGGACGCGAGTCCGCAATCGCCTGCATCACCCACCGACCCGAAGGATCCCGATACTGCCGATGACGGAACCAAAGGAACGAAGCTAAGTTAATCATCCTCGGTCGGACTCTGGAATTACGGCACCATTACCGTGAGTTCGCCCGGCATGACAAAGCTGATGACGCCGGCCCACATGCACATGTTCGTCGAAGTATTGTCGAGAGTCGGCATGTTGCCGAGCATCACGGTCGGAGCTCCGGGAACCCACGGCGCAACCGTGGCGGGAATGCAAGGCATCGGGGTGAGGACGCCCATCGCGGCCGCGGTAGCGGCGGCAACCATCGGATTTGCCGGCGACATGCACATGCCGAACGGCATGATATTCACCAGTGGAATGTAGTCCATGATGTTGGCGTCCGGAACTTCGTCGGTCATGACTCGGTTCGTGGGCAGAACCACGAGCGAACTCGGCGCCATCCCCATGGTGCACATCATGGTCGCTCCCATGCAAACTTGCATCGGCATATGAGAACCCCCAGCCAGTTGGCTGCAGGGCATTCTAGCAAAGCCAAAAGCGAATGCAACTGCGCGGCTCGTTGGAAGGTTACTTCTGCTTTTCGCTGATCCACAAATCCACACCGCGGTGACTCTCTCAACGACCCTCAGCAGGCTATTAAGTAGGAACCCCTAACGTTAACCCAGGAAAGACCTTAGTAACCTTGCTGTTAGCCCCGGCATCTAAGACTATTGATGAAGAGATACACAGAAGGGACATCTTCTTAAGGGGTGGTGGTATGGCTAAAACAAAATTGACTTCGGGCATGTGGCGGATCGATCCGCAGAAGTGGTCGCGGGTGATTGATCGCTGTGGCCAGCCGGTGGCGTCCGTGGAAGCGGATGCGGATTCCAATGCAAATGCCAGCCTGATTGCCGCTGCACCGGACATGTTCGAGTTGTTGGAGACGCTTGAGAACGATGCCTCCATCCCCGAAGAGGTGCACGAAGAAATTCAGCTAGTTCTTCGCCGTGCCCGCGGAGATTTCGGTTTTGCAGTTTTTTCCCGGAACATATCCCGCCACCTGCGTTCCAGAACACAGGATTGGTTGAAGTTTATGGAAGGCCTGTGGAAGTCTAACGGCGGCACGGAATAATACCCGTCCAGCCCGACCCAGCCACTCCCGATCATTATCCGGTGCGCGAAACCAATTCTCTGTTCCCCTGTCGCCATTTCCCGCCCTGATTTGGCCTTTGCTTCCTGGCTCAGGAATTGTTATTGTGGGCAGCCGTGTCGAAAGCGGCCTGAGATGCGTTCTTGGGCCAGTGTCGGCGGGCCGCGCCACGATCCTATGAAGCAGCTAAAGCCAGTCCTTTGGACCAAGGGTACGTTCCTCACCCCTCAGCATCTGCAGGTGCAGGATCGCTTCATCGAGGACGCGCTCAATTTCCGTCTGCAGGCGCTCAAGTTCTGTCCATGGGGCTTCCGCGAACTGGCGCTCAATGCGGAACTGCTGGCCGAGGGGCAGTTTGCGGTTACGCGCGCCGCCGGCATCTTTCCCGATGGACTGCTGTTCGAGATTCCAGAAGCCGATCCCCCACCGCCGTCCAAATCGCTTGAGGAATTCTTTGAGCCCGGCGCCAAGAGTCTGGACATTTACCTGGCGATTCCCGACTATCGACAACGCGGCCTGAATGTCTCCACCGGCAAAGACGGAGGCACTCGCTATCTGGCGGAAGTGACCGCTTTTCGCGACGAGAATACGGGTGCCAGCGAAAAGCCCATCCAGGTCGCGCGAAAAAATATGCGCCTGCTGGCGGACTCGGAAAACCGCGAAGGTTCTTCCGTGTTGCGGATCGCCAACGTGGAACGAACCCCGGCGGGCACGTTTCAGCTGAATCCCCGGTTCATTCCACCGCTCATCGAAATCGGCGCGAGCGAGTACCTGGTGGGATTGCTGCGTGGTTTAGTCGAGCTGCTCTCTGCCCGCAGTACGCAGCTTTCCGCCGGCCGGCGTCAGAAGAATCAGAGCCTGGCGGATTTCACTGCCTCTGATATTGCTAACTTCTGGCTGCTATATACGGTGAACTCCAATTTTCCAGTATTTTCCCATCTCTACGAAAGCAAGATGGGCCATCCCGAGGAGCTGTACTCCGCAATGGTTGGGCTCGCGGGATCGCTCACCACGTTTTCTCAAAAAATGCGTCCACGCGATCTGCCGCTCTACGTGCATGATTCGCTAGGGCCGATTTTTTCCGAACTAGATGACAAGCTGCGTTCGCTGCTGGAAACCGTCGTACCCACCAACCTGGTGTCGCTGCCGTTGAAGTTGGTGCAAAATTCCATTTATGCCACCGCCATCGACCACGACAAGTATCTTCAGAACACGCGCATGTACCTGGCGGTGAGCGCGGAAACCAGCGAAGAGACCATCATTCAGAAAGTGCCGCAGCTGGTGAAGGTCTGTTCCGCGACACACATAGATCATCTGGTGCGGCAGGCTTTACCCGGAATTCAGCTCCGGCATCTGACGAGTCCACCGAGTGCGATCCCAGTAAAATTGAAATATCAGTATTTCGCTCTGAACCAGTCCGGGCCGGCATGGGAAGCCGTGAACCGCGCCCGCAACTTCGCGGCTTACGTTCCCGGAGAGCTCGCGAATCCCACGCTTGAACTGCTAATCCTTCTGCCGCAATCGAACTGAACATTCCAATCCGAGTCGCAAATCCTCGCGAACGCTCCACTCAGTGCTTTAGCGCAAAGTAAAGCACCAGCAAAACTGCGATAAAGAAAAGCACTGTTAAGGTCAGGATAAGCGGCCAGTAGGAAACGGGCGGCTCCGGAATCACCACTTTGTCCAGCTTTGGCGCTTTGGGCGGAGGCGGGATGGCAATCTTAGGCATCGCTGGAGCGGGCGGCATAGGCGGCGGAGCTATCGCGGGAATGGACGGCAGGGAAGCCGCTGGAAACGTGGGCGGCGAATTTGGCGAACCTTCCTTGTGTGCGCCTGCCGGACCCCCCGGTCGTCTCAGGGAAATTACTTGCGTGTACGGGCTCGGCCCGCTTGGGGGCGCCGGTTGGCTGGGAACAACTTCTTTGACTGGGCGATTGAAAGCGTGCGTGGCGCCCTCGGAAGGAGAAACAGGCGATGGCACCACGGGATACATCTCTATCGCTGGATTCGGAAGTGGAGGAGCGGTAAAAATCGGTGGTGTCGGAAGCGGAACAATCGGCGGCGTTGGGGTGACATGCGACGCGGGTTGTGGTGGGACGAACGGTTCCGGTGGAGGCGAGGCAAAGGCCGCGGAGTCATCCGTGACCGGTGGCTGCAATCCACCCGAGGGCGGCGCTCCAGCCGTGCCGGATGTTCGCGACACAATATTGGGGTTGCTGAACCATCCTGTGAATCCTGAGCCCGCAGGTTCATTACCTGCCACGCCCGCTGCCGGTGAGGGCTCTTCTGCGAGTGGCGAATTAAACATAGCTGTAAATTCTCCAACGCTTTTTCGCGGAGGCTCTATTTGTTGCGGCGATGTGGCTGGAACTTCCGACGGCCCTTCTACGCGGAACGGTCCCTGAAAAAAACTCGTAAACTCGCCTGGTTTTGGCCCGTCCTTGATCGGTGGCGAATTTGTTTCGGAAGGAAAGTTCCGAGGCGCGAAGGCGGAGCTGAATGAGTCTGGCGAGCTGCTGACATTCGGATCAGTTTTCGCTGGAACTGTAACGCGTGGAGGAACGGCATCCCAGTCAGGAGCGGGACGAACTGCGGAGCGGTCTCCTGCGGACTTCGCGGTTGGTAGAGGCTGCGAAGCATGTTCTGTTTCTTTCGGTGGAACGTTCGGGGTGTCCGGTTTCGCGTTCGGGCTAGACTCCTGGAATAATGGAGTCACGGCACCGGGGCCTCGCGGACCTTCCCTGGATGTCAGGTTTGCGGTCGGAGCCTCGCTCTCTGCAGTGGGCTTGGCGAGGGGCGCTGGAATCTCTTGGGTAGCGCGTCCTAGAGCCCTGTACAGCTGTATCCAATTGGTCAGAGCGGCGTCGTCTGGCATTTTAGTGACGAGATAGGCATAAAGCGTCCCACTGTAGCGGCCCGTCTCCAGCACAAGGCCAGCCGGTTCTGGGGCGATACGGCGAAACGCCTCCAGAACCCATTGCACCGTAGGTTGATTCGGCTTTTGTGCTTCGCCTTCCAGAATATGCACCAGCACACGCTCACCCCTGACTTTGTCGTTGGCGACAAAGGTCTCCACCCCACCAGTGGTGAGCGATTCCAGTAGCTCGTATTTTTCCCCGAATTTCATCTGCGTTTTTCGATTCTCCTTAGAATCGAGCGACAAGCGCTTTCTCGAACCCGCCCGCCTGACCGTGTGTCAGACCTTCTTGGAAAACCGCCTAGGGCAGCGCCTTCCAGAGAATCCGCTCGCCTTGAGGCAGGATTATACCGCGCCGTCTCAGGGCAACGGGGAAGAATGCAGGACCGGGATTCTTCTTGACTTGAACGGTTGCGGGTATCAGAATTGCGGTCGCTTCCCAGTTCGTCGGTGAACATTGGCCCGTGTGGTTACGCGAAGTCCGAATAGCGTGTGGCAAGCGACATCCTATGGGTTTTCGTCGGCTAACTGGTGATTGCGGAAATCCGAACGCGTCCGCAGGGTCAAAAGTGTCGTCGCGCCACCGAGATCATGTATCCGGGCTATCTCGAGTTTGCAGTGGCCTGAAACGTTTCCGATGTCAAAGTCACAAACTAAAAAGGATTTAAGCGCCAGGAGTTCGCAATGAGTATGGTCTCGAAGAGTGAAGCGATTCTGCAGAAATCGGTTGTGCTGCTGCTGTTGCTGGCCGGCTCGGTTGGAGTGGCCGCAGCTCAGAAAAAAGAACCCGAGCCCAAACCAAGTGCGCCTCACGTCGCGCCGCACGTCAACGCTCCGGCTTCGCGACCTTCGACCAATCGGCCCTCGACGGCAACGCACTCGTCCACGATGGGTACGAGGACCGGGACTACAACCGGGGCAAGGCCCGGCACAACTCTCGGGAAGACGGGGGCTGGAACCTCCGGCAGAACGGGAACTGGAATGGCGGGTAAGAACGGCAGCGGGACTGTGGGCAGGAATGCAACCGGCTCGATGGGGAAGACTGGTGCGGTCTCAGGTATGAATAGGACGGGCGGGGCCAACATGGGAAAGGGTGGAAACGCTGGTATGGCAAGGACCATGAACCGGCCTGCTCCAGGAAGACAAGTGTCACTCCGGGGTGGCGGCACAGCCAACATCCGACCGAACGGACAGATCCGCTCCATTAATCGGAATGGCATGCGCATCGATCACGGCCTCAACGGAAGTCGCAGGATCGAGAGCACACACAACGGCGCACGTATCGTAACCACTGGCAGGAACTCCGGCTACGTGCAGCGCGCATATGTCACGCGCGGTGGCCGCACCTATGTGTCGCGGACGGTCGTCGTCAATCACGTTGCGTACACCAGGGTGTACCGCTCGTATTCCTACCACGGCCACTACTATTACGGCTACCATCCGGCATATTACTACGGACCCGCGTATTACGGCTGGGCATACAATCCCTGGCCAGCACCCGTCTACTACGGATGGGGCTGGGGTGGCGCGCCCTGGTACGGATATTACGGTGGGTACTTTGCGCCATATCCTACCTATCCTTCGGCTGCATTCTGGCTCACGGACTACCTGATTGCCGCGAACTTGCAAGCGGCATATCAGGCTCAGGCGGCTGCCAACCCCGCCGCCGCGAACGCTGCCGCTGCGAACAATGCTCCGGCCGAGCAACCGCAGCCCAGCGGGGGCAACGATGCGCAGGCAGCCAATACTGGAGCTGTAACTCTCACTCCCGAGGTTAAAGAGGCGATTGCGGCGGAAGTGAAGGCGCAACTCGCCGCCGAACAGGCGGCAGCGAAACCGGCCCCGGCCGCCTCGGATGCGCAGCAGGCGTCCGCTACTACAGATGAAGTGCCGGCCGCTCTTGATCCTGCCAAACGCACGTTCGTCGTGTCATCCGATCTTGCCGTGACCGGCGACGGCCAGGAATGCCAGTTAACCGCGGGAGACGTGATTACGCGAATTACCGACACTCCCGATGACGACAACAAGGTGACCGTGAGTGTTTCCGCCGGCAAAAAGACGGACTGCGCGCCGGGCAAACAAGTGGCTGTCGGGGTCGACGATCTGCAAGAAATGCACAATCACTTTCAGGAGCAGCTCGACAATGGCATGAAGGATCTGGCCGCCAAACAGGGGACGAGCGGTCTACCGAAAGCTCCCGACACGACTACCGTCGCGTCGGATGTTCCGCCTCCGCCCCCGGACGCGAGCGCGGAGAAGGCCCTACAGGATCAGCAGGCAGCCGCCGACCAAACGGAGGCTCAAGTCGTGAAGGAGGCGTTCAGCCAGGGCTCGTGACGTTATACAGAGCTTAAAAGGGAGAGCGACTCCATGGCCCACTTTTTCAAAACTCCGAGCGGAGAGCACATCTCGAAACAGAATGTGGACCTTTCGGTCGGGGGCGTGCTTGCGCTCGGACTCTGGGGCTGCTGTGAAAAGCCCGGTGTCTATCTCGATATTCAGGTTTCAAACCCATCGGTCGCCTGTTTTTATGACACCCTTAATTGTCGCCGTGATTTCGTCACGCAGGAATTCAAGCTCTGCGGGCAAACCATCGGCAAGATCCGCGTCAACGCGGTAGCAGGATCGGGCACGATTTGGGACTGGTTCGATGTCACGGTTCAAGTCGCTCCACCCCCGCCTGCAGTGAGCCCTTTCGAAACGCTTGCAGGTTACGTCAAGAGCGGCCGCCTTACGTTCAATCAAGTCAGGGATAAGTCCGTGTTTGAAGCCGTTCAGGACGGCACTCCCTTTGAGGGCAAGACTGTGCGCATTTCCGACGAGCTCATTGAATTTTTGAATGATCTGGCGGCCGATGCCAGGGTCAACGTCATGAGCATGTATCGCTACAACCAATCCATGCATGGAGATGTGATGCCGGACGGCACTGTGGTTTGCCGCGCCGTCGACATCGCTGCCTACGGCGGTTCGCTCATCAATCTTGAAGCGGGCTTCCCGCCCGAAACTGTCATTCACACTGTCGCGAAAATTATCGACCACCTGCCGGCAACTACCTGCCAAATCGGATTTCCCAGGCCCCGCAGGACCTTCAACAATGATTCCACGGATTTCATTCCAGAGCTGGACGTCTTTTTTCCCGTGCCCGACGAGGCTACTGCCAGGCTCTGCCTGGCTGGCAAAATTGGCCGAGATCGCAGCCAACTGAAAGAGCCTGCCAGAACCCACATCATGGCCGCCTTAGCGCGCGCTGAAAGTGGCGGTACGAAGTTCAAAGCGATGTATCCGGACGGCAAGGACCATTGCTGCATTTTTGCTTTGCCATAGCGCTCGCTTCTTTAGCCGCCCTTCTCAGAGCAAGGCTCAGGAGAAACGGACAATCGTTGTGATGTGCCCCAGTTGCGATGATCTTAGTTCGGTTTACCGGCGCTTTCTAAGCAGTTCCTCTTCAGTCTTCTGGGCTCGCTGTGCCCGGTCCAGCAGTTCTTGAGCGCCTTTGTTGTTGGGATCCGCTGCGGCTTTTCGGAAGCAATCGATGGCAGCCGAATAATTCCCGTCATCCAGAAATGCTGTGCCTTTGTGAATGAGGGACTCACCCGATTCGCCGAGTGCGCCAGCCGGAACCGCCGGCGGAACGGGCGCTGGAATCACGCTGATTCGATTGGTCACGCTGGTGACACCCGGAACGGAAGCAGCCAGAGTTCCCGCTGCAGTGAAATCCTCTGCGCTCGGCACATTCCCGTCAAGTACCACCTCCCGTGTGTCGGAGACAAACACTCGGAGTGCGGCTTGGCGGAGAGTTGGCGATGGCGCAGCATTCAGCTTCTCCGTGACTGCGCTTTCGATTCTCCATCGCCGAAGCGACTGATACTTCAGATATCCCACGCCTGCTACCAACACGGCCGCAAAACCCAGAACCAGGAGGATCAGGAGATGCTTCAACCGGAAGGTTCGCGGCTGAAGAAACAAATGCTGCGCGGCGCTCTTTGCGAGCACGGAGTCTGCGGGCGGAGCAGTGCTTACGCTACTTGCCAACGAAGGTTGGGCCGCAACCGGCACAGCCAACGGCCCGGCGGCCGACGGTGGTGGACTCATCAGGTTCGCTGCCACAGACGGCCCGGTTTTGGTAGGAAGCGGCGAAGCCTGCGAGCTACGGATCATAGATGTGGCACCTACATTCGCGACCTGATCGTTCAACCTCTGGTCGTCCGGCGCCGGCTCACCGGCCACCTGATCCAGTGCAGCAATAAATTCTTCAGCGGTCTGAAATCGTTGCTCGCGCGATTTGTCGATCGCCTTCAGAATCACTCGCGACAGTGCCTCCGGAATGTGTAACTCCGGAACCAGTTCGTGCGGAGGCCGCACATTCCCTTCCACGTGCTGCATCATCAGGGAATACAGCGTGTCCCCTTCAAATGGCAGCTTCGCCGTCACCATCTGATACAGCACAACTCCCAGCGAATAAAGATCGGTGCGGCCGTCAATCTCCTCACCCGCCTTTTTCCCCATGAACTGCTCTGGGGACATGTAAAGCGGCGTGCCCACCACCATGCCCGTCATCGTCATGCCCGGACTCGCGTCGCCGACGGCGTCGCGAAGTTTCGCAATCCCGAAATCCAGAACCTTGGCGATTTCCTGACCCTGCTCATCGGTCGTGAGGAGGATGTTGCCGGGCTTAATATCCCGGTGCACAACCCCCAGTTTGTGTGCAACCCCGAGCGCCCGCGCCACCTGCGTCGCAATCCGAGTCGCCCGCGGCACGCGGAATGGCCCTTCCTGCTGAAGAATCTCCCCGATATTCTTGCCCTCCACCAGTTCCATCACAATGAAGGGACGGCCGTCATCGGTGTAGTCGAAGTCGTCCACTCTAACGGCATTCGGATGCCGCAGTTTCCGGGTCACCACGGCTTCTTTCTGAAAGCGCTGCAGGAAGTTCGCATCCCCGGAGATGACGTCGCTGACAATCTTGATGGCGCATATCTCGTTGAAGGTGAGGTGCCGGACTCGGTAGACAACGCCCATCCCACCGACTCCAATGCGATCAAGGATTTCGTACTTATTGCGAATAATCATCCCGGGTTGAAGTTCGTGAGCGCTTTGCAGAGCGGTCTGATCCGCGGGACAGACGTTATAGTCGGTGGGATACGTTTTGTGGCAGGCAGAACAGTATTTCATTGCATCACGCCCATCGGCCAGAAAACGGGAAATCCAGGCTGGCCGGCAGAGAACTGCATAGCAGGGAATGCTGAGGCAGAAACGTTCAACTGTCAAGGTCCATCGCCAATGAGGTTCTTTCAAGGAACTGCGACTTAGGGACGCTCTACTATCGTGAAGGATTGCTTCCGGCCGCAATTGACTTCGGCCATGAGCATCCTTAAAATCGGCGGCCAGTGATGATCCTGTCAAGCTAGGGCAGGGTGATTTCTCTTTTATGACTTCCCGAATCCGATTGATCTGGCTGGTCGTATTTTGCGCGACCACGGTAGCGTACGTTCTCGCTCAAGATCAGAATCCCGACGCCATCCGACACAAGGCCGAAGCAGGAGATCCTATTGCGCAATTCGATTTGGCTAAGCTGTACATCGACGGGAAGCTACTGAAAAAGGATCCAGGACAGGCGATTGAATGGTTGCGGAAATCCGCAGGTCAGGGCTATGTCGGGGCAGAGTTCGCCTTGGGAATCATGTATGAAACCGGGGTTGTTGGACTCCAGAAAGATCCGCATGAGGCGGCGAAATGGTTTCTAAAAGCTGCGAAGCAGCAAAATAGGGCTGCCCAAGATAAGCTGTCGGGGATGTTGACCCAGGGATTGATATCGGCGGAGGAAGCAAACTGGCGCGCCGCCCAGCCAACCGTGTCTCAAACACCGCCCCAAACAGTTCCGCCCACGCTGCCCAGCCCGCCGAAGGGCGCAAAAGGAAAGGCCGCGCCGTTCTCTCTCGGCGATGTCGAAACCGGACTTGCCGGCGGCATTACCAGCAAGCGAATGGCGACGCTTGTTCAGAAATTCGGCGTGGACTTCAAGTTGAGTTCTATCACACGAAAACGCCTGGCCGACGATGGCGCGGACGATAATCTGCTGGCAACTATCTCAGCCTCGAAGCGATCGCTCTGATCGTAACGTTCGCCTATAGAACCTCGTAAGATTTGCTCACTCCGCCGGAATCGCGGGCCGTGCGATATATTCCCAGCGTGATCAAGACTAACCTGCGATGGCTCGTCCTGGTGTTCAGCGTGGCGTGCGTGGCCAATCCGGCGCGTGCGGACTCCTACAAATACTTTCGCATCGGTAACAAAAATGACGTCCAGACCAAGCCCGTGGCGGGTATTGCCATGATGGGCGGAGGCAGCGATCTCGACGAGGCATTCGCCTGGCTGTGCAACAAAGGAAACGGCGGGGATTTTCTGATTCTGCGCGCGACCGGTGATGACGATTACAACGCGTACGTGAACAACTTGTGCAAGGCGAACTCGGTGGCGACGTTGATTATTCCCAATCGCGAGGCAGCGCAGGATCCAGCGGTGGCCGAGATCATACGGAAGGCGGAAGTAATTTTCATCGCCGGAGGAGATCAAGCGAATTACATTCGCGGATGGACGGGAACGCCCGTGCAGAGTGCCATTAACGAAAACATCAGGGCGGGCAAGCCGATCGGCGGCACCAGTGCAGGATTGGCGGTCGAAGGCGAATTCGTCTACAGCGCCATGGGAGACAAGCCGGACGACAAAAATCTGTCGTCGGCGGATGTGCTGCTGAATCCCTATTTCGAGCGGGTCACGCTGGTGCGGGATTTTTTGAAAATTCCGCATCTGGAGAATTTGCTGACGGATTCCCACTTCGCCAAGCGCGACCGCTTGGGACGGTCGCTGGGATTTCTCGCGCGCATGATGAAAGATGGATGGAGCCAGTCTCCGCGGGAAGTCGCGATCGACGAAAAATCTGCAGTGCTGGTGGAGGCGGATGGCAAAGCGACGGTCCTGGGTACCGGAAAGGGCGCGTATTTTCTCCGTCCAACGCGGTCGCCGGAGGTTTGCGAGAATGGCGCGCCGCTGACGTTTCGAGATGTGAGCTTGTATCGAGTTCCGGCGGGCGGACATTTTGATTTGACCTCGTGGACCGGCGATGGAGGCACAGCATACTCGCTTACGGTGGAGCGCGGAAACATCCAGAGCACGCAGGTAGGCAAGGGAATTTATTGAAGGAATGCTAGCAGCGGTCACATCGGAGCGGGAGCGCGCCAATTCTTCAGCCGTCCCTACGGAATCCGTGTCGCAGCTCGATTGCGTCTCAAAGAGTGGGAGATCTTGCGCAATCCAAGCCGCGAAGCGGCGAAAGAATGCAGCCCACGGCGCAAGCCGTGGGTGATCAGTGGGAAATGAGCAAGCCCCGCAGGGGCGGAAGAGGACCTAAGACCGGTCCAGGCGTTGCAAGCGCCCGGCTATTTTCGGAGGTGCCTCCAGCGCTGGTGTTTTAACGCTTCACCTCACACCTGTCACAAGCATAGCGAACCGGTGAGACGATCTTTGGAGATCGGGGTTATTTGCCAGGCGTCGAGATTCGTGAGTTCGGCATCGCCTTCGATCTTCAATCGGAGAGGACCGGAGGGAATCCGATAGATGCGTGCGGTGAGTGAGATGGTTCCATTGACGAAGATCTCCAGCACCGATCCGTCGAGGAACATGTGCAGATGCACGGGCGATCCGGTAGCTCCGGGAAACGGCGCGGCGAAGGTCTTCACGCTGAGTTCTCGACCTCCGGACTTATTGATGCAGGAGATGGTGGCGAAACTCTCTCCGGCCTCGGATTGCAATCGAATCGAGAACTCGTCTGCTTTGGGACGGAGTTCCAGGTTTAATTCCGCAGCAAGGTCGTGGATTCGGAGGGAGTTGAGAATTTTCCAGCGCGCAATAAGGGTCGTTTCGGGAGTGATGCGCGTGTGCGCTGCCCGAAGTTGCTGCGCAGGAGGTGCGACATTCATTTGCAATTCGTTTTTTGAATTTAACGACAAGACGCGGGGTAGAGACATAACTCCCGCCCATCCGGCGGCGATCAGGTCGGCATCAGGTCTGGTTTCAGTGATCCATCCCCACAAGATGCGATTGCCGTCTGCATCGAGCATAGTTTTGCCGGCGTAGTACGCGCCCCAATCGACGACTCCTTCTTTTTCCGGCGTGAAGCGCTGGTTCGCGTAGGTACCCACCTTCCATCGAACTTTGCCCATCGTGGAAATCAGCAACACGTGCTTGCCACCGAGCGGGAAGAAGTCTGGGCATTCCCACATCTCCCCGGAATCGACAGGGTTCACATTGTTATCGGTGCTCGAAGAGCCTTCAATCAGCGCATGCAGGTAGGTCCAGTGACGCAGATCCGGCGAACTGTACAGAAGAATCATTCCGCCTCGCCTGTGAATGCCGGAGCCAAGGATCAACATCCACAGATTGTCTTCGCGCCAGACGTAGGGATCGCGGAAGCCAGTGACGGCAAGGCCTGCAGGAGGTGCGGCGATCACCGGTTCGGTGCGCTTCTTCCATGTGCGCAGGTTGTCGTCTTGCGCAACCGCCAGGCACTGCACTTCCCGCCAGGTGTGGACGCCGTCGCGCAACGTAGCTTCGGACTCGGAAGTGGGCGGAGCGACACCGGTGTAGATCATGGTTGGCGTGCCCTTATCGAGGACCGCGCTGCCGCTGAACACGCCGTCGCGGTCGGGTCCGCCGGGAGTGGGGAAAAGAGCAATTGGTTCGTGTTGCCAGTGGATCATGTCGGGACTCGTGGCATGCGCCCAGTTCATGTTGCCCCAGACGGCGGCTTGCGGATTGTATTGGTGAAACATGTGATAGCGCCCGCGGAAAAAAATCGGGCCGTTGGGATCGTTCATCCAGTTGTGCGCGGGAAGCAGGTGGTACTGGGGGCGAAGGGGATCGGAGGCCAGCTTGCGACACAAGGCAGCAGTGCCCGGATCGGCGGTGAGCGGCGAGAATCGAGCCAGCGCCGGAGCGATCGCGGTGGCACTGGACAGTTGTAAGAAAGCTCGTCGCGAAATGGGCATGGTTTAGGGCCCCTCGCGGCTCGCCGGCTCGCGCGAGCCCGGGTTCGCCTAATGTCATAACACACACGGTCGCACGCGCGCGTTAGATATAATGCGGAAAAGATACAGCATCTTCCATTCATCGTGTTCCGTCACCCTTTTAGTCTCGTTCATGTTTTCGCGGCTGCGATCCTTGCCGTGAACGTGGGCTCGCTGGCACAGACGCCGGCTGCTCCTGCAAAATCCGCGGAGCGCTCGGCGTTAAACCATGGGCAAGAGGCGCTTCAAAACGGCGATATCGCGGGCGCGCGCGCCGAATTTGAGAAGGCGGTGCAGCTTGCTCCCAATGACGCGGAGGCGCAGTCGTCGTTGGGCTGGGTGCTGGCCCGGCAAGGGGAAGCCGATGCCGCGGTGACGCATCTTCGAGCCGCGATTAAGGATAATCCTGAATTCGTTGAGGCGCGGCTGACCTTGGCGGGCGTCCTGTCTCAACAGGGGAAGTCTGCCGAGGGCGAGCAAGAGGCGCGCGCCGCGCTGGCGATTGCGCCAGAGAATGCTGAGGCTCACCGCACGCTGGCGAGAATTCTGAGTCAACGACCCGGAGATGAGGCTTTGTCGGAAATGCGTCGCGCGGTCGAACTGGCTCCGCAGCGCGCCGATTTGCGGGATGAACTCGGAACCATCCTGGCGCAGCGAAATCAGTTTGCCGACGCGCAAGTCGCCTTCCAGGATGCGTTGCAGTTGCAACCGAATCTCGAGCAGGCGCACTTTCATCTGGGCGTGGTGCACTTGCAGGGGCAGCAACTCGATGAGGCCGCTGGTGAACTAGGGAAGGCGGTTGAACTGGCTCCGCAGGATGCCGCGGCTCATTACTATCTGGCGAAGACTCTAACTGCACAATCCAAAAATGCAGATGCGTTACAGGAATTGCACAAGGCTGCCGCCCTGAAGCCGGACTGGCCTGAATTGCAGATTGAATTGGGCATTGCCTGTCAGCATGCCGGAGATAGCGACGGCGCAGTGGCTGCGTTCGGCGAGGCGGTAAAGCTGCGGCCCCAGGATCCCGAGGCTTACAACGATCTCGGTTTGGCGCTGCTGCAGAAGGGGGACGCGGTCGGCTCGATTCCAAACTTCAAGTCGGCGGCGCAACTGCGTCCGGACGACGGCACGTTTCGAGGAAACTTAGCTATCGCGTACTTGCAGCGCGCCGACTTCGATGCCGCCATCACGGAGCTGGACGCGGCGCTAAAGTTGGCCCCGGAGAATGCCTCGCTGCACTATAACCTGGGCCTGGCTTACAAGCTGAAAGATCAGCTCGACAAGGCGGTCCCAGAATTTCAGAACGCGATCCGCTTGCAGCCTGACTTGGCGGATGCGCACTACACGCTCGGGGTTCTGTTCTGGCAAAGAGGCGAGTTCGACAAGGCGACCGCAGAGCTGCAAGCGGCGATTCAGAATCAGCCCAATTACGCGGAAGCGCATTACACGCTGGGTACCGTCCTCAAGCAGCAGGGAAAACTGCCCGAAGCCGCGTCGGCGCTCCGGGAGGCGATCCGCCTGCAACCGGACTTTGCGGGAGCGCACACTACGCTGGCCGCGGTGCTGCGGCAGTTGGGCGACGCGCAGGGCGCGGCCGAGGAAGCGAAGGCCGGAGCGAAAATCGCCGCCTCCACTAACAATCTGCAAGCGGCGACGTTCTCGACGAACTCGGGAAAAAGACTGCTGGGCGCGGGCGATGTGGATGGGGCGATTGCACAATTCCGTTCAGCTATCAACTCAGCGCCGAACTATGCGGCTGCGCATTATCAGCTGGGGTTGGCATTAAGCCAGCAAGGTCACAAGGACGAAGCGACGAAGGAATTTCAAAAGGCTTCCGAGTTGGATCCGCATTTGACGTCGCCGCGCTAGCGGGACTCCTCATCTTTTTTTCATGCTCAGGGGACGTCTTCAGTTGCTGCGATTGCGCACTGAGACCAAGTCCGTCATGACGGGAACTCCATGCACGATCTTTATGTGGAGGAGCGCTTCAAACGGCTTCAGGTCGCCTGGCTTCGAGACTTTCAGACGCTGCAGCAATTCTCGGACGGAGTCTTCCCGGCAAACATACTCGACCGCCGCCTGTGTGCCAAAAGTAGTATCTCCCGCCAGGATCAGGATCGACCGCGACGGATCCAGGCCGGGCAGAAGGCTGACGACCGCATAGTCTTCCGTGGTGGGCTGATTCGCGGGCGTTCCCAGGAAGGTTTTCGGCTCGCCCGGTAGCGGATGAACGTTCAGCACGGCCAAGTCCCCTTTCCGGGACCCAGAATCGAGGCGCCGGAAGACGAATTCCTGGGTTCCAGGAATATCGAGCAGCGTGAGATTTTCGGAGGGCGAGCCAACGAAGATCAGGTCGTTGTTCTTGGCGTCATCGAGCGAGAACAGCGCGCCGCGTTTCACCCGAATTGGACGATTGAGGAGCGCGAACACGTGGTCCAGTTCGTGAATGGCCAGCACCTCTCCCACCCCGGTGTAGTGGTCAAGAATGAAAGTACGCTTGTCCGATGACGGGTTGAAGTACCGCATTCCGGTCTCGGGCCTTCCGACAAAACTACCGTTGCTGAAGATTACCCACGGCTGCTGGGGGCCAGTCAAGAAACGATTCCAGAAAACCTGATAAGCGGCAGGAGCCGCCTGGCTCGTGGCAGGTTGCGGTCGCATGCGCTGCGACAGCAGGATGGCAGTCGTCGACAAGGAAGCCGCAAGCAGGACCGAAAAAACCGCAACCGTGATCACCCACCCACGAGTGAAGGCAACAGATCCTTCCTCCTTCACTGCCGGTTCGAAAACCACGGAAGCCGCAGGTTGCACTCCCGACTTGGAAGCGCGCAGGTGGAACGTGAGCGCGTACGAGCCCTTGGGGATCTCGACCACGATGGGATCGTTGGGGCCCTCATTCGCGTAATACTCGGCGAGTTTTACCCGCAGGCGTCCAGCTTGGACGCGCACTGTGGAGTCACTCTGAGGATCGAATCCTGCAGGCCGGCCCAGAACTTCGGTGGCAATCTGGTACTCCTTGAGGCCGATACCGGGATGATCCAGGGAATGCTCGGCGAGGTAGCGTAGCAGTTTGCACAGAGATTCGGAGCTGTGCAGGCTATGACTTTTAATAAGCTTATCTATTTGCTGGAAGCATTGCTCCCGCCCGAGCGTGAAAGTGTGAGTGACAGCCATATCACAAAGAAGTAACGGACTGACGTATCTTACTGCAATGCTGAGACTTTACACGTGTAACGGTA
Organism: uncultured Acidobacteriaceae bacterium; assembly: GCA_963707205.1. GTDB lineage: Bacteria > Acidobacteriota > Terriglobia > Terriglobales > Acidobacteriaceae > Sulfotelmatobacter. The sequence goes on along the minus strand of CAVPQE010000010.1, from coordinate 39,945 downwards.
TCAAACCTAGTGAAACTTAATCCAGATAATTGTTTTGTACTACGACTGCACTGTCTGTGATCACAATCACCCTCTGCATTTCCGGGGCACTTCGTGTGGAACAGGTTCTAGGAGGAAGTTCATGAAAAGGTCAGTATGGATCTCAGTGGCTGTGTTCAGTCTACTGTGCAGTCTGTGGGTGCCGAGCGCACTCGGTCAGGCCGTCTACGGCAGCATCTTGGGCACGGTAACCGATCCGTCCGGGGCAGCCGTGGCCGGAGCGAAAGTTACGGTTACGAGCCAGACCAAGGATGTCTCCACCGAGGCTACCACGAATGAGAGTGGAAACTACTCGGTGACGCACTTGATCCCGGATGTCTATTCTGTACGGATCGAAGGCACCGGCTTCAAGACTTTGGAGTACAAGAACATCCAAGTCTCTGCGGATACTGGATCCAAAGTCGATGGCCAGTTCCAAGTCGGCTCCGCCAGCGAACAGGTGGAAGTGACCGCCGAGGCTCCACAGCTTAAGACTGACCGCGCTGACGTGGCAGTTGAGTTCAACGCGCGGGCCGTAGAAGACCTCCCAGTGCTGAACCGCAACTTCACTTCTTTCGAACTTCTTTCCCCCGGCACGCAGAAACTGGTGGGTTGGAGCCACGCTGCCACGGAGAATCCGCAAGGCGGCCAGCAGATCTTTGTCAATGGCCAGCACTTCAGCGGTACGGCATTTGAACTGGATGGCACGGACAACCAGGATCCGATCCTCGGGATCATCGTGGTCAATCCGAATCTCGACGCCATTCAGGAGACCAAGATTACACTGGGCAACTTCGACGCTGAGTTCGGTAAAGCAGTCGCCGGTGTGGTGACGGTGCAGACCAAGTCGGGCAGTAATGACGTTCACGGCAGCGCCTTCTGGTTTCGGCGTACGGATGCGACTGCGGCCCGCGATCCCTTTACTCAGTTCGCTCCCGATCCGGTAACCCATCGATTAATCCCGTCCTCGCGCTGGCAGCAATTCGGCGGGACGATCGGTGGTCCGATCATCAAGAACAAGCTATTCTTCTTCGGCGACTATCAGACCACGAGGCAGAAAAACGGCATCAGCAACCAGGAATCGATTCCGACCTCGCTGATCAAGAGCACTTGCGTGACTGGCGGAACTTTTTGCAACTTCAGCGATTACGGCCAGATCATGAAAAATAACGGTTCTCCTTACCTCTATGACCCGAGCACGGGCGCAGCTGACGGCTCGGGGCGGCTGGCGTTTTGCGGCCCCATGGGAGATGTGCTTGCCGCAAATTGCACCGGATCTACTGGCGGAACGCCGAACCAATATCTTGTTCCTGTCAGCGCTATGTCACCGGCAGCCTTGAAAATGCTTGCTGCCTTTCCGAATCCTACAAGTGCTGGCACGTGTCAGCTGGGCGCCAGTGTTTTGGGATGTCTCAACAACTTTGTGGGGGCCGGCGCCGGTCCTTACAACCAGAACAGCTTTGATACACGAATTGACTTCGCAGCCAGCCAGACCGTCAGCGTATTTGGCCGCTTCAGTCTTAACTACTTCACGTTGTCAGGAGCGCCCAGCTTAGGCGCCGTAGGCGGCATTGGCTTCGGCCCCGGTGGTCTCGCAGGCAGTTCCAACGTGCACAATTACAGTCTGGCAACCGGCGTCACCAAGACGTTCAGTTCGAGCCTCTTAGGCGACTTCCGCTTTGGCTACTTCAAGTACAACCCCATGACGAACAAGCCTGATGCCGGGAAAGCCGCAATGACGGCCTTCGGCATCCCCAACGCGAACATGGGAGACAATTTCACTTCCGGGCTGGGCGAGTTCGACATGGACGGGACCGAATCGAATTTCGGAGACGGACTCGGAGTGGCGCGCTGCAATTGCCCGCTCATCGAGAGCGAACAACAGTTCCAGTTTGTGGGCAATATAACCAAGATGAAAGGGAACCACCAGTTCAAGTTTGGGGCCGACATCCGCTACGCCCAGAATCTGCGCGTTCCGAGTGACTCCAATCGCACTGGAGTTTACGCTTTCAGCCATCAGGCAACCAGCAACAGCGGGAACGGAGGCGTCGACTTGGCAACGTTCCTGCTCGGGGACGCCACCCAGTTGAGCCGTTATGTAAGCACCAGCACGAACGCCGCCGAGCGGCAACATCGTATGTTCTATTACGCTCAGGACACGTGGCGCGCTACCCCGAAACTGACGGTAAATTACGGGCTGCGTTGGGAAGTCTATTTCCCAGAGTACGTCAACGCTAAACTGAATGGCGGATTCGCCAATATCATACAGGGCGAAGATCGCGTGGCGGGTGTGGGCGGAATCGGATTAAACGGAAACATCGACAACAAGTGGAGTTATTTCGCGCCACGTTTGGGCTTCGCTTATCAGTTCGGCCCGAAGACGGTTGTTCGCATGGGGTACGGCCGTAGCTATGACATGGGAGTCTTCGGATCGAACTTCGGCCACGCCGTAACCCAGAACCTGCCGGTGCTGGCAAGCCAGTTGGTACAACCCGCAGTTACCAATAAGTTCGCCGCCTTCAAACTGGACGCGGGACCGCCCATCTTCACTTTCCCTCCAATTCCCGCGAACGGACTGCTACCGGTCGCTGGACCGCAGTGTTATCAATCATCGACTCTGCCAGGCGGACTACCCTCAGGCCAGAGTTGTACCCAACCGCACATCCGTCCAACCTACCAACGACTGCCAACCTTGGATTCATGGAATGCCACAGTGCAGCACCAACTCACCAACACTATGTCGCTGGAGGTGGCTTACATCGGCAACAAGGGAACCAATGGTTTCGCCGGTGACGGCAACACCTACAACGTCAACAACCCTTCGATTGTGGGATATGCGGCGGGAGTTCCTCAGGCCTACCGGCGTCCCCTCTACAACGACTTCACTTACACAGGTTATGCTGACCCCACGAACACTCTGGCGAACTACCCGGGAGCTCCACGAATCACCCCGGGAGTGTTGCAGTGCTGTTCGACGGATCAGGGCAACTATCTGGGCAACAACGCCAGCAGCATTTACAACGCCCTGCAGGTGAAGGTGGACAAACGCTTCGCGCACGGACTGCAATTTTTGACGCATTACACCTTCGCCCACGCCAACAAGTATGACTCCAACTATTACGCCATCAGCCATCCGATAGCGTACGGCCCTGACGATCAGGTCCGAAACAATGTTTGGGTTACAAGCACGGTTTATGAACTGCCGTTCGGCAAAGGGAAGGGCTTTGCCGGTAACGCGGGCAGAGCTGAGGATTTGATCATCGGAGGCTGGCAGATCACGGGCACCACAAACTGGAGCAGTGGATTGCCGTGGACTCCGAGCTTTGGCGAGTGCAACAGCGAGCAGGACGTGGGCGTATGTCGGCCCAACGGGGGAAGCGGTTCATTCCCCATGGGAGCAGGTTCGCTGCAGCATCCCGCGGGTAGCAACCCCTACCGTCAATTCTTTACGCCGGTAGCCAACATTACGACGACCCCTGGGCGATTCGTGGATCCGGGTAAGGGGAACCTTGGCAATATCGGATTTGACAGCTTCCGCGGACCGCGGGTATTTTACGCCGACGCGGCGCTTATGAAGAACTTCTCCGTGACGGAACGGGTCAAGGCTCAATTCCGCATGGACGCCTTTAACCTATTTAATCATCCGGTGCTCGGATTCAATGCGAATCAAGGTGGCTCTGGTCAGTGCATCGACTGCTCTGGGAACGGCAGGATCACCGACATTGAGTATGACGCTTCGCCGGGTTCGACGACCGGTATGCGTCAACTCGAGTTCGCGTTAAAGGTCATGTTCTAGAGACACCACGGAGTAACTCACAGAGGGATTCCTTCGGGAGTCCCTCTTTTTATCTTCACCCATGCCACTGGAGCCCAAACCTATCCCGGGGAACCGAACATGAAAAAAAAAGTCGTAGGATTGGGCGAGGTGCTCTGGGACCATTTGCCGGAGCGAACCTGTCTCGGCGGTGCGCCCGCGAACTTCGCCTACATCACGACGCTCATGGGAGATCAGGGGATTGTGGCCAGCCGCGTCGGCGAGGATTCGCAGGGACTGGAAGCGCTGCGCCGCATGGAGGAACTCGGGCTCAACATCGATCACGTGCAGACCGACCGGCAGCGACCGACGGGCACCGTGAAAGTCGACCTCGATGGCAAGGGGCTGGCGCGATTTGAGATTGCGCATCCGGTGGCTTGGGATTCTCTGGAGTGGACGCCAGATTGGCAGCATCTGGCCGAAAAGGCGGATGCAGTTTGTTTCGGATCGCTGGCGCAGCGCTCTGAGGAAAGCCGCGCTACGATTCGACGTTTTCTTAGCGCCGCCCCGCCCACCACGGTAAGAGTCTTCGACGTCAATCTCCGGCAGTCTTATTACTCGCAGGAAGTGCTTGCGGAATCGATGAAGCTGGCGGACATCGTGAAGCTCAACGACGAGGAATTGCCGAAGATCATGAGTCTGTACAAGGCTCCGCACAAGGATGAGTTATCGTCGGCCCAGTGGTTGATCCGCACCCATGATTTGAAGCTGGTCTGCATCACACGCGGCGGGCGGGGAAGTCTGCTGGTGCGGGGGCGGGAGTCGAGCCAGCATCCGGGGTTTAGAGTCCGGGTGGCGGATACGGTGGGATCGGGAGACGCCTTTACCGCGGGACTGGTCCACGAGTATCTGCAGGGCGCGTCTCTGGATCTGATGAACGAAGTGGCAAATCTGGTGGGAGCCTGGGTTGCGAGCGAAGTGGGCGCAATGCCCGCACCGAAGCGCGGCGCGCTGGAGCACTCCCTGGCCGAGATTCGCTGACGGGAAGAGGCGAACCCTCGCAGGCTGTTATATAGTTACGAGAGATTTTTTCTTTCGGTCCACAACGGGAAACATGAAGCGCATCAGGCGTGACACTTGGGGTCGTCTTCCTCGGTTCTTCTCCTTCATTCTTGGGATCACGATTGCCGGATTGATGCTCAGTTGCTCCAAGCCTCCGGCGCAGCCGAAACCGGCGCCGTCGCGGCTTTCCGACATCAAAGTGGAAGTGCGCAGCGGAGGGCCAGTTGTGATGACGACCAGCACGGCTGAATTTCAGATTCTTCCTTCCGGATTTCTACAGGCGACTTTGTTGAAAGATGGAAAGCGATTGACGCTGGATGAGCCGGGAGTGGGTTCGGCGGGTGGCAGCGACTCCATTGTGCATGCAGGGGAAGAACTGGACTTCATCCCCGATTTTGAACAGGCCAGGGTTGTGGAAAGCAGCGGCAAACTCGGCCGCGGGAAGCGGGTGGAAATTCCGGGCCGTCCACTGGCTCCGGCGGGAGTGGCGATCGAGCGCAGGCTGCTTGTGGAAGTGTATGACGACTTTCCCAACATCGCTCTGGTCAGCGCGGCATACACAAACGTAGGGACCACGAATTTTCAGATTGATCAGGTGTGGATGCAGCAACATCGATTCAATGCATACCAGGTCGAGGAGCAGCCGTATGACATGTGGTCATTTCAGGGCTCCAGCTACGACTGGGGGAAAGATGATGTGCAAAAATTGACGCGGACCTCTTCTCAGCCGAACCCGATGGGCGAGGCGGTGAAAGGCGGCTACGGTGGCGGAATTCCGGTCGTCGCATTCTGGACCGCGTCGGTTGGAGAAGCGATCGGGCACGTGGAGACGCTGCCTTGGACGCTGTCCATTCCGGTGAAGGTAGAAAGGGACGGGCGCGTGACGGCGAGCGTCACGATTCCTGTGAATGCGGTGCTGAAGCCGAGAGAGATTTACTCCTCTCCGCGCAGTTTTGTGGCCGTGTACAGCGGAGATTTCTACGAGCCGTTGCGGATGTGGTCGGGCGTACTCCAGAAAGAAGGATGGGAGATTCCAAAGCCGTCGAGCGAAGCCTATAACGTCAGCTGGTGCGGATGGGGCTATGAATTCAACGTGACGCCGGCGCAGATGCTGGGGACGATCCCTAAGCTGAAGGAGCTCGGTATCAAGTGGGCGACGTTGGATGATCGCTGGTTCGATACCTACGGCGACTGGAGTCCGCGGACAGACACGTTTCCCGGCAATTCGATCAAGCAGATGGTGGATGAATTCCACAACCAGGGAATCTTGGCGCAATTATGGTGGCTTCCGCTGGGCGTGGAAGATGGCCAGGGAAAATGGGAGTCGCACAAATACGTCGTCGCGAAGGTGGCGAAGGAGCATCCCGACTGGTTCATCCTCGACAAGAACGGAAAACACGCGCGGATGACGCGCGATCTTGCGGCGCTATGTCCGGCGGTGCGCGGAGTGCAGAGCTACTACAAGCAACTCACCGAGAAATTCATTCGCGACTGGGGATTCGACGGTTCGAAGCTCGACAACATCTACAGCGTTCCCCAGTGCTACAACCCCGCGCATCATCACAACTCGCCGCAGGATTCCGTCAACGCCATGGGCGAGGTGTACAAGACAATCTTCGAGACGACGCGGGCAATCAAGCCGCAGAGCGTGACCCAGGCCTGTCCTTGCGGGACGCCGCCGTCGCTGGCATGGCTGCCGTTTATCGATCAGGCGGTTACGGCAGACCCGGTGGGAGCGGTGCAGGTGCGGCGGCGGATCAAGATGTACAAGGCGCTGCTCGGACCGGAGGCGGCGGTGTACGGAGATCATGTGGAACTCTCGGCGATGACGCGTGTAGGGAACAATTGGAGTGAACACGGAAGCGATTTTGCTTCGACGCTGGGAACGGGCGGAGTGCTGGGAACAAAATTCGTGTGGCCGGATCCCGGGCCGAAGTTCAAGCCGGTGGCCCTGACCAGCGAGAAGGGAGCGCACTGGAAGAAATGGATTGGGCTGTACAACGAGAAGATGCTTTCGCGCGGGGAATTTCGCGATCTGTACGTGTATGGGTATGACGTCCCCGAGGCCTATGCCATCGAGAAAGACGGCAAGATGTACTACGCGTTTTTCGCGGCGAAAGAGAACGGTTCGTTCACGGGCGAGGTTGAGTTGCGCGGGTTGAAAGCAGGGAGTTATCGGGTTGTGGACTATGTGGACGGGAAAGAGTTGGGCACCGTGCAAGCCGAGGCGGGGACCTCTCCCAGGTTGAAGACGGAATTCAAAGAACATTTGCTGCTGGAAGTGAGCGCGAAATAGGTCGGTGATGGGGAAGGGCATTGGGCTGGGCGGTATTCTTCGAGGCCGCCGGGCATCGCCCTGGCGGGATAGCCGGGCCGGACTGTCGCTAGGTGGGCATTTTGTGTTCTTGAAAGAACTTTTCGCGATGCTCGGCATCGCGGAAGGCTTCGGTCCCTCCGGGGCGCGTTGTCGAGAGTGCGCCGGCTACGTTCCCGCTGGCGAGACACGTTGGCAGGTCGGCTGCGTGCACGTACGAGTGCAGGAATCCGGCGTCAAAGCTATCGCCGGCGCCTACCGTGTCCACGGGCATGACTTCTTTCGAGGGGCTGGTGAAGCGCTCCGAGCCACGCTGGGCCAGGGCGCCATGGGGGCCGAGTTTCACCACGACAAGTGGCACCAGCTTGGAAAGCGTGTGGATGGCGGCCTCCAGGTCTTCGGTGCCCGCCACCTTGCAGGCTTCGCGTTCATTGGGCAAGAAGATATCAACGTAACGCAGGACTTCGCGCAGGCCGCCTTCCCACTGATCTTTGGGATCATCGTTGGTATCCAGAGAGATCGTGAGCCCCTTCGATTTGAGGAATTGAAATAGTTCACCGACCCGCGGACGCAAGCCTCGCTGCAAGTAATAGGACGACAGGTGGAAGTGACGCGAGTCAGCAAGGGCATCGAGATCGAGGTCTTGCCAACACGTATCCGCGATCGTTCCAGAATAGGTGAGGATGTTCCGCCAAGCTCCGTGGTGCAGGATCACGGTGAGGCCTGTCGTGGTTGTGCCGGAGACGGAACGCACGCGCGATACGTCCACGCCGCTTTGCTGCAGGCGATCGAGTGCGATCTGTCCCAGCGGATCGTTGCCAATGCGGGATTGAAATCCGACGCGGCTGCCGAGTGCGGCCAGGTTGTGAGCCACAATCGCCGAGGACGAGCCCAGCGTGAGCATCATACGGTCGGCGAGCAGTTCGCGCTCAGGCGAAAGTTGCTCGGGCAGGCCGTACAGAATCAGGTCCAGATTCAGTTCCCCGGCGATGGTGATATCAAAGCGTGGCATCGGATCTGGCGTTAGACCAGCGTCACCTTAATCCCGTTTGCTTCAAGGCGCGAAGATCGAATTCTGGGACGCCCGGTTTCGAAGCAATTGTTGTTACGAAATCCAGAAACAGTAAATCACATCAATTCGATTCTCCTCGAGCCTGTCGGCTTCACGTCGAAACCGATCAAGGGTTTCAACCGAGGTCTGGCAAACCGCCGATCGGAATGGTTCTTGGACGGATGCTCCACTCGGGACAGTCGACCTTCGGCCACCAATCGCTCATGCGCCTCATCCCATGTGGGGATCGGGTCTGCAGTTTCAACCCAGTGGGCATAGGCCGCTTCATTACACCATTCCGGCAGCCGTGACATCACTCTGGCGTGAGCTCCGGAGCTGCGAAACCGCTTCATCGCCTGTTCGCTTTCCCATACTGTCAGAGTCCAGAATGTCAGGCCCGAGTCAATGAGGAGTCTCCCACCGAAAAAACGTGGTGTACGTTCAATCTGACGTTGACTGAGAAATGTACCCCACAAGAACGTTGGAATAAATTTCATAGATCGCACTCGCAGGCGCGTGACCGACGCAAACATAACTGTTTGATGTTCAAACGTGACTCAAGACGCAAATAGGATGAAGCTTCCGGTTCAGAAAGTGGTTGACCGCATTCCCAATCCTGCTGATCGTCAAACAGGGCCGGCGCAAACCTGTCTTGTTCTAGGACGCTGCAGAAACCGCCGCCGGCAGGCTGGCAGTCTGCCGCAGTGGTTCGGCCAACGCCCGCATGACCTTGCCAAATCCCGCGAAGTCGAGAGACTGCGGACCATCCGAGAGCGCGCGTTCTGGGCACGGGTGCACCTCAATAATCAGACCGTCGGCGCCGACAGCCACAGCTGCGCGGGAAACGGCGGCAATCAGGCTCTGTTTGCCGGTGCCGTGGGAAGGATCGGCAATCACCGGCAGATGCGACAGATCGCGGGCCAGGGCGACCGCCGCCAGGTCGATGGTGTTGCGCATTTCGGTTTCGAAGGTCTTAATGCCGCGCTCACAGAGCACGACTTGCTGGTTGCCCCCAGACAGCAGGTACTCGGCGGCGAGCAGCCATTCCTTCACGGTGGCGGACGGGCCGCGCTTCAGCAGGATGGGCTTGTTGACGGTTGCGAGACGGCGCAGCAGGGCGAAATTCTGCATGTTGCGCGCTCCGACTTGCAGCATGTCGACGTGCTCGCAGATGACGTCCACATCCTCGGTACTCATTACTTCCGTGACTACGGGCAGGCCAGTTTCCTCGCGCGCTTCCCGCAGAATCTTGAGCGCCTCCAGACCAAGGCCCTGAAAGTCATATGGGGAAGTGCGCGGTTTATAGGCTCCGCCCCGCAACATAGCGGCTCCTGCGCGCTTTACCGCGTGGGCCGTGTCGAGCAATTGCGCGCGCGACTCCACGGAACACGGGCCCGCGATCACCACGACTTCGGGCCCGCCGATCGCGACGCCATTTATCTTCACTACAGAGCGCTCAGGCTTCACCTGGCGGCTCACCAGCTTGAACGGCTGCGCAATGGCGACCACGTTGTCCACTCCGGGCGCGACCTGAAGCGCTTCGATCTCGTGGCGCCGTCCACTGCCCACCGCAGCGACGATCGTCCGCTCCGTCCCGCGCGTGACGTGAGGCTGGTATCCGGCTTCCCGAATGCGTTCAATAACATGGTTGATTTCCTGCTCAGTAGCTTTTTCTGACATGTTGACAATCATCGCGACGCTTCTCCTGGGATAAGTTTCTCCAGAAAACAAAAGCCGCGATCCCTTGATCGCGGCCTGCGGCTGAAGCTTGGTTTAGTTTAGGTGGCCGTCAGTGGCTCAACCTCACCCCAAGCTGCTCCGCAGCCGCTCCCCCCTGGAAACCGGAAGTAAGCGGTAAATGCGGTACCTGGAGCAAAGCGTGTCATAACGATTTCTATCGAATCCGAATCAGACGAAGTGGACTGCAACTGCCGGAATGGCCTGCCTACTGGATCGAACTGGCTGTGTTTGAGAACACATTATTCGCATTCGATCCGATCAAGCGAACCGTCCCCACCACCAAAACCAAAATAACCGCCAACATTACCGCGTATTCGGCGATGTCTTGCCCCGCATCTTCCGACCAAAGCCGATTAATCAGATTGGACATATGCTCTCCTCCAGGCCCGCTGTCAGTCTTGAGAGAGAAGGACTGAGCTAAACTCGGTGCAGACATAATGCACTCGTCACAAGGCTCTTGTCAATGCGGGTTTCGCGCTTTTCCACAGCACAATCAAGGCTGCGGAATGGCTAACGGGAGCCGGGTTTGCGCGGTATTCGCGGAGATTGGACGGAGCTGTTGCGGCAGCAATTCCTGAGCAGACTGCTGCGCGTATTGCAGAACGCGGTTCGGAAGGATACCGAGATAAAGTGTCGCCACAATGCTAACCCCGAGCGCCAGTCCCAATCCAAACGGGATCGGAGTGACGGGGACTTCCTTGCGCGATTCACGCATGTACATCACGACGATCATGCGGAGGTAATAGTAGGCGCCAATGGCGCTATTGAGCACGCCGATCAGCGTGAGCCAAATCAGGTGGGCCTTTACTGCCGCGCTGAAGACGTAGAACTTGGCGAAGAAACCGCCCGTCATGGGAATGCCGATCAGCGAAAGCAGGAAAATGGTCAGCGTGGCCGCCAGCAGCGGGGAACTTCGGCCCAGACCTTCATAGTCTTCGAGAGTCACGTAACGCTCGCCCGCGTTGCCGAAATGGCTGACCACGGCGAACGCGCCCACGTTCATGGCCGCATAGGCTGCCGTGTAGAACATGGCGGCGGAAATTCCGCTAACGGAATTTTCTGAGCCAGTCATGGCGAACGCCATCAGCAGATATCCGGCGTGGGCGATCGAAGAGTAGGCTAGCAAGCGCTTGACGTTGGTCTGAACGAGAGCTCCCACGTTGCCCAAGGTCATGGAGAGGGCTGCCGCTACCCAGAGGAGCCCGTATCGGCCCGGTACATCGATGGTGAATACAACTCGCAGCAATACGGCAAACGCCGCTGCCTTGGGCGCCGTCGACATGAAACCCACGATCGGAGCGGGAGCGCCTTCATAGACGTCGGGCGTCCAAACGTGGAAGGGCGCCGCGGCGACCTTGAATCCGAGGCCTACAAACATCAGCGCCATGGCCACGTAAACCAGCAATTCCACCGGGCCGGCTTGCAGCTTCTGACTGATGAGATCGATATTGGTGAATCCAGTAGCGCCGAACATGAGCGCCACGCCATACAGAAAAAATGCGGTCGCAAAAGAGCCCAGAAGGAAATACTTTAGCGACGATTCGCTGCTCGCAGCCTCGTTGCGGCGAAATCCCGTCAGGATATAAGTGGAGATCGACGAAATCTCCAGGGCGATGAAAATCAAAACCAGTTCGACGGCCGAGGACATCAGCGCCATGCCGACCAAGCCGAAAAGAATGAGTGCGTAATATTCCCCGGCACGAATCCGCTGCACCGCCATGTACTCGAACGAACTCAGAATCACGACTGCCGCAATGCCGATGACCAGAACATGGAAGAACACGCTGAAGTTGTCCACTTTTACCATGTTTGAGAAGGCGAGGCCTGGGAATTGCGCCATATACCAGGTGGCGAAAAGCCCGGCGACGGTGCCGCCGAGCGCAATAAATCCAAGCAGTCTCTGGCTCTTTTCTTCATCCACGAGAGGATCGAGCACCATGACCACGATGCCAAAGACAGACAGAATAAGCTCCGGCAGAATGCGAATATAATCTACGCCCTGAGGAATCGTCTGTAACAATGCAGCCGGCAAGAGGAAGTTCGTCATTGGCCCACCACCTTGCCAACGACTTGCGTGAACGGCATAAGCGCGGCCTGTACTGCCGGATCAATCGCGCCCAGCCACAGAATCGGAGCCACTCCCATCACCAGCGCAGCAACGGCGCAGGGCCACACGGCAGCTTTTTCAAACGGAAGAAGATCGTGCAGCGAGTTGTTCGCCGGGTTCGTAACTTTGCCGAAAAACACTCTCTGGTACATCCACAACAGATAACCCGCACTCCAGATCACGCCAGTTGCCGCGAGAATCCCGTAGACGGCTCGGTCCTGGAATGCGCCACTCAGCACCAGGAATTCGCCAATGAATCCGTTGAGCAAGGGAAGGCCCACCGAGGCGAGCACGATGAACAAATAAGAGGCCGCATAGACGGGCATGGGAGAAGCGAGACCGCCGAACTCCGAAATCTCGTACGTATGGCGGCGTTCGTGGAGAATTCCGGCCAGCATGAAGAGCGCGCCCGTGGAAACTCCGTGAGCCAGCATGACGAACATCGCTCCATTCAGTCCCGCCTGGGTGAAGCTGAAGATTCCCAGCACCACAAAGCCCAGGTGGCTGATCGAAGAGTAGGCGATCAGTTTCTTCATGTTCGGCTGCACCATGGCCACCAGTGCGCCGTAAATGATGCCGATCAGAGCCAGGACAATGATCCAGGGGGCGTTGTGACGGGATTGCTCGGGGAATAGGCCCAGGTTGAAGCGCAGCATGCCGTAGGTGCCCATCTTCAGCAGCACTCCCGCCAGCAGTACGGATCCGGCCGTGGGCGCTTCGACGTGCGCGTCCGGTAGCCACGTGTGAAACGGAAACAGCGGAACTTTCACCGCGAAAGCCAGAAAGAATCCGAGAAAGAGCCACTGCGCCGCAGCCGGGAAGGTCGGAACTGCGCCGCGCGCGATCTGATCACGAATCACGACGAAATCAAAGCTGCCCGTGTGCGCGTAGAGCCAAAGAATCGCCGCCAGCATAAACACCGAGGCGATCATGGTGTACATGAAAAATTTCACGGCCGCATAAACTTTGCGCTCGTGCCCGAAAACCCCGATGAGCAGAGCCATCGGAATCAGCGTTGCTTCCCAGAAGAAATAGAAGAGAAAAAGGTCGAGGGATGTGAAGACCCCGATCAGCGCGGTCTCCATGATGAGCAGCAGGATGAAGAATTCCTTCACCCGGTCGTGCACCGACTTCCACGAGATCAGCACGCACAAAGGCGTGAGAAAGGTGGTCAGAACCACCAGCCACAGGGAAATCCCATCCATACCCATGTGGTAGTGGATGTTGGGCGTTGAAATCCAGAGGCGGTCGATTTCGTACTGGAATCCGGCCTGGGAGCGATGGAAGTGCACCGGCAGGTGCAGCGAGAGAAGAAAAGTAAGTAACGAAAAGACGAGAGCGAAAATGCGGATGTCACGATCGCGGCGGGGAAAAATCACCAGCAGCAAAGCTCCCACCAGCGGGGCGAAGGTCACGAACGTGAGAATGTAAGGGCTCCAGCTATCGGTGCTCATCGCACTCCCATCCAAATCATGTACGCAATCACCACCGCAGAGCCGGCCGCGATCCAGCCCGCATAGGACCGCAGGTTTCCAGACTGCATGTGGCGGACTTCGTCCGAAACCTGGCGCGCGCCATCGGCGGCATCGTTCACACTATCGTCAATAACTTTGCGATCGACGCCTTGCCACAGGATGCTGGTCGATCCGTCCACCACTGGCTTGACGAAGAGCTTTGCGTAAAGCTCATCGACGTAGTACTTGTTCAAAACCGCCGTGTAGAAACCATTCAGTGAGTCAGCGATCCTTTGCGGCAGGTACGGCTTGCTGATGTACAGCACATAAGCGAGGAGAAATCCTAGAACTGCGAGCGCCACGGACACGCCCATGAGTAGGAGTTCGGTGCCGCGGCTCGCGGCTTCGCCAGCGGCGTCCGCAACCTGGCCAGACCCGAACACGGGCGCAAGGAAATTCTCGAAGCGGTTGCCGATGCCCACGAGCCCGCCGACGACCGAAAGCACTGCGAGAATCATCAGCGGAACCAGCATCACCATCGGACTCTCGTGCGGCTCGCCGTGTCCGTGGTCATCGTGTCCGTGGGCGGCGTGAGCGTGTCCATGCGCGTCAACTTGGGCCCCGTGATAGTCGCCGAAAAATGTCATGAACAACAGCCGGAACATGTAGAACGAAGTGAGGAAGGCGGTGATGACGCCGATCAGCCAGAACACCCAGCTCCCGTGATCGCTGGAGTATGCCTTCCACAGGATTTCGTCTTTGCTCCAGAAGCCCGCGAATGGCGGGATCCCGGCGATGGCCAGCGTGGCGATGCCCATGGTTAGAAACGTCCACGGGATATAAGAGCGCAGTCCGCCCATCTTGCGCATGTCCTGCTCGCCGCCCACCGCGTGGATCACCGACCCTGCCGCCAGGAACAGCAGGCCTTTGAAAAACGCATGCGTCATCAGGTGGAAGATCCCGGCGGAGAATGCTCCTACCCCGCAAGCCATGAACATGTAGCCAAGCTGCGAAACGGTCGAGTAGGCGAGAACCTTCTTAATATCAGTTTGCGTGATGCCGATGGTGGCGGCGAAAAGAGCAGTCAGCGTTCCGATCACAGCGACGACCATCAGGGCCATCGGTGCACGCTCAAAAATGACGTGCGAGCGCGAGACCATGTACACGCCGGCAGTAACCATGGTCGCCGCGTGGATCAGCGCCGAGACTGGCGTAGGCCCTTCCATGGCATCGGGCAGCCAAACGTAAAGCGGAATCTGCGCCGACTTCCCGCAGGCGCCCACCATCAGCAAAATTCCGATCGCCGTGAGAAGCCCGGCGCTGGCGGTTTCCGGAGCGATGGGCCGGACCTGAGCGAATACCCTAGTAAAGTCCAGCGACCCGAAATGCTGAATGACCAAAAACAGGCCAATCAGAAATCCGCAGTCGCCGATGCGGTTGACGATGAACGCTTTCTTTCCTGCGGACGCCGCCGAATCTTTCGTGAACCAGAACCCGATGAGCAGATACGATGACAGGCCCACGCCCTCCCAGCCGATGAACATCAGCAGGTAATTGTTGGCCAGCACCAGCGTTAGCATGAAGAACATGAACAAGTTCAGGTAGCTGAAGAAGCGGTAGTAGCCGGGGTCGTCCCACATGTAGCCGACGGAGTAGATGTGGATGAGGAACCCGACTCCAGTGACGACGAGCAGCATGACCAAGGAAAGCTGGTCGAGGTACAAAGCGAAGTCTGCGCTGAAGCTGCCGGAACGGATCCAGTGGGCCACATATTCCTGGTAGGGAAGATCAACGGAGGAAAAGCGCAGGGCCACCAACAGCGCCCAGGCAAAAGCAGCGCCAGGGAACACGAGCCCCACTGTGCTCACCGCAGCTCGCGAAGACTTCTTCCCGAAGAAACCATTGATCGCGGCGCCCGCCAGAGGCAGCACCGGAATCAGCCAGAGATTGAGATTCGACGTCATAGTTTGAGCAGGTTCACCTGATCCACGTTCAGCGTTTCACGCGTGCGGTAGACGGCGATGATGATTGCTAGGCCCACGGCAGTTTCCGCGGCCGCCACCACCATGACGAAGAAGACGAACACCTGACCGGCCAGAGCATGCCAGTGCGCGGCGAAGGCGACGAAGGAAAGATTCACGCCGTTCAGCATCAGCTCAATCGACATGAAGATGGTGATGATGTTGCGCTTGATCAGAAATCCGGCCACGCCGCAGGCGAACAAAAATCCGCTGAGCACCAGGTAATACGAAAGGGGAACCATTCAGTCCACCTTCCTGGCCGGGGAAGTTGCCGGCTTGCTCGCCAACACCACCGCGCCCATGATGGCGATCAGGATCAGGACAGAAGTAATCTCAAAGGGCAGCAAAAATTCGTGGAAGAGCAATTGTCCAATGGTCCTGGGATCGCCCGGGAGAGCTCCCGCGGCGACGGCCTCGGTTCCCGAATGCCGCAGGACGACCCAGCCCACCAGGATGCTTCCCAACAATAATCCGGGGATGCCGAACAAAACGGCAACGCGGCTGCCCTTGGTGCGTTCCTCCACCCCAGCATTCAAGAGCATGATGGTGAACACAAACAACACCATGATGGCGCCGGCATAGACGATGACCTGCACGGCGGCAACAAACTCCGCCCCCAACAGTAAGTATTCGCCCGCCAGCGCGGCCATCACCGCGATCAACGAGAGCGCGCTATTAATGGGATGCGTCTGCGCCAGCAGGTTGACTGCGCCCGCCACACAGACGGCCCCGAAAGCCAGAAACAGGACTAAGTGCACACTCATGAAATCAGTTCTCGGTTCGCAATTCTCAGTTCTCAGCAAGATCCGCTGCGGAAGCAGCTTCTCAGTGGTATTGACGCGGTCCCACTGAGAACTGAGAACCGAGAACTTCTTTTCTCACCAGGCTACTGCGATCGCAGTGGCGATGAGATTCACCAGCGCCAGCGGCAGCAGGAATTTCCAGCCAAACGCCATCAACTGGTCGTAACGGAAGCGCGGCAGTGTGCCCCGCACCCAGATATACAAAAAGAGAAATGCAAAAATCTTCGCCGCGAACCAGAATACGGGCAGGACGGCGAGCAGCAGCGCCGGTGCTCCATGCGCCTGCAGCCACCCTTGTTCGCCAAAGGGACTCTGCCATCCGCCGAAAAACAGAAGTGTGGCCAGGCAAGCGACCGTGATCATGTTCGCGTATTCCGCCATGAAGAACATGGCAAACTTCATGGCGCTGTATTCGGTGTGATATCCGGCGACCAGTTCGGTTTCGGCTTCTGGCAGGTCAAATGGGATGCGGTTTGTTTCCGCGTATGCCGCCATCAGGTAGCAAAAGAAGCCGATGAACTGCCCGTGAAAAATATTCCAGCGCGGGATGAATCCCCAGAAATATCCGGCCTGCGCATTCACAATATCCCGCAAACTAAAGCTGCCCGACATGATCAGCACGCCAACAAGAGAGAGGCCCAGTGAAATCTCGTAGCTGACCATCTGCGCGCTCGCACGCAGGCCTCCTAGCAGGGAATATTTGTTGTTCGACGACCAACCGGCAAGTGCGACTCCGTAAACGCCGATCGATGTGACTCCCAAAATCAGCAGCAGCCCCGTATTCACGTCGGTGATCTGAAGCGGAATGCTGTATCCGCCAATCATGATCGCGTTGCCGAACGGAATGACTGCAATCGAGGTAAGCGCGAAGATAACGGCGATCAGCGGCGCCGCAATGAAAAGTGGTTTGTAGACGTGCGGCGGAGTCAGGTCTTCCTTGAACAGAAACTTCAGCCCGTCGGCTGCAGGCTGCAGCAGCCCGAACGGGCCGACTCGCGTGGGTCCCCAGCGATTCTGCATGTGGCCGACGACCTTGCGCTCAAGCCAAACGGTGTACGCGACTGCGGTGAGTAGCACGCCCAGCACGATCGCCGACTTGATCACCGACGCGAGTATGAACAGCCAGATTGGCAACGCCACGCCTTGCTTCCTCTCTTACTCTGGACAGCAACCTCGAACAGCCATACTTCGAGTATCAGTCTGCCGCGACTTCCGCGGGCTTGATTTCGTGACTCTCCATGACCGAATTCAACGTGCGCGAGTATCGTCCCAAGGTGCCGGAAGTGAAGAGGCTGTCGTTCGCCGGCAAAATCGATTCCGCCGTGTGCCCTGCGCCCGGCCCGCTCTTGGTCAGCGCCGTATGCTCGCTATTGCCCGCCAGAAGATTCGTGCGCGAGATGTCATAGCCGGGAACCAGTCGTTGGATCTCGTCGAGAATCGCCATCGGATCGAGCGGACTCAACTTCGGCTCCAGTCCTTGCATCTCAAGCCACACGGCATGACGGTCGGCCTCACCCGACTGCGCGCCTCGCGACTGTCCCATATCCGCCCGCGTGCCGCCGCCAAATGGAACTAGTTTGCGAACGTCAAACCCCATAGCGTCGGCGATGCGAACAATCATTTCAAAATCAGATTTCGTGCCCGAAATCTCCCCCGCCTTCTTCACGAGTTGCACGTCGCCGCAGGTGTTGGTCATCGTGCCGGCCTTCTCGTAGGCGTTGGCCGCAGGCATCACCACGTCGGCCATGACTGCAGTCTCGGTCAGGAACATGTCCTGCACGACGACGAAGCTCTTCGAGAACGCGAACGGGTCAATGTCCAGCCGTCCAACCGGATTCGAGCCGACCACATAGAGGGCTTTCAATTTTCCACTCTGGCCCGCCTCCACCATGCCTGCGAGCCCGAGCCCCGCGGTCTGCGGGATCGCCCACTCCTGATGGAAGTCGCTGCTTCCGGCCGTGGGGTGATAGCCCGGCAGCAGGTCGGGATAGAGACCCATATCCGCCGCGCCGCGCGAGTTGGAGTAGTCGGCGAGGCAGATGAACTTGGCTCCAGAAATCCCCGACCCCCAGCCCACGAGCGAAGCAATGTCATTGCTCCGGATTTCCGAGCCAAAAATAATGACGAGATTCTGTTCGCCCCGCAGCTTGTCGCGCAGTGCGGTCCAGGCCTCTTTAGTGGTCGATACGCTCACCAGACCATCAGCGGCCCCATCGTTGCCCGATAAGAAGCTCGCAACCTTGCCTTCCGCTCCCGCTGGAATCTGCGTGAAA
This sequence comes from uncultured Acidobacteriaceae bacterium, assembly GCA_963707205.1. GTDB lineage: Bacteria > Acidobacteriota > Terriglobia > Terriglobales > Acidobacteriaceae > Sulfotelmatobacter. The sequence goes on along the minus strand of CAVPQE010000010.1, from coordinate 21,348 downwards.
CTCGCCGCCTGCCGCCGCAGCTTGATCGGCTGCGAGTTCACCACGTACAGCCGGGCGCGATGCAGACGTACATTGTTGCGAATCTGCCAAGCCAGTAGCGGATGCTGCTCGGTCGGATCGTTGCCGATCAGCAGAATCGCGGGCGCCTTGAAAACGTCCGCCATGCTGGCAGTCGCGTCCGGCTTGCCGCGCAGCGCCGCCGAAAGGGCAGGGAAGTCGGCCGTGCGGTGATGATCGACATTGTTCGTCTGCAACACCACCCGCGCGAATTTCGAGAGCAGATATGCCTCTTCATTCGTGGTGCGCGTCGAGCCGATCACCCCAATTGCCGATCCGCCGTCTTTATCGCGAACCTCGGCGAACCTTTTTCCGACCAACTCAAATGCCTCTTCCCACGTCGACGGAGTCAGCTTGCCGTTCTTGCGAATCAACGGCTGTGTCAGTCGCTCTTCGTGGTTGGCGAAATCGAAGGCGTACCGCCCTTTAATGCAGAGGAAGTCGCCATTGGTTCCGCTCTTGTCGCGGTTGTCCCCGCGCACAATTTCCATTCCCGTGTCGGATCGCCGCACGCCCAAAGTAGTCTTGCAGCCGTCGCCGCAGTGTGTGCAGACCGTGCCCACGTGCGTCATTTCCCACGGACGCGTCTTGTAGCGATACGCGCCCGAGGTGAGCGCGCCCACCGGGCAGATGTCGATGCACATACCGCACTCTTCGCACTCCAGATGATCTTCTTTATTGGGAGCGATCAGCGAACTCACGCCGCGGTTCTGCACGCCGAGAGCCCACACGTCCATGCCCTCGCCGCAAACCCGCACGCAGCGGTAGCAGAGAATGCACCGCGGCCGGTCGAAGAACACCACCGGAGACCACTGCTGCTCCTCTTTGTGGTTCTTCGCCTCCATGAATTTCGATTCGGCGGCGCCGTAGGAGAACGTCATGTCCTGCAGTTCGCACTCGCCGCCGGCGTCACACACCGGGCAATCCAGCGGATGGTTACCGAGCAGCATTTCCAGCATCGACTTGCGCGCCTGCTTGATCTCTTCGCTGTCGGTAGTGACGACCATGCCCTCGCCGACCACCGTGGTGCACGCGGTCTGCAGCTTGGGCATTTTCTCGACTTTCACCAGGCACATGCGGCACGCGCCTTGTAAAGAGAGGTTGGGGTAATAGCAAAATGACGGCACTTCGATGCCCACGCTCTTGCACGCCTCAATGAGCAGCGTGCCCGCGGGAGCCGTAAGTTTCTTGCCGTCGACAGTGAGTGTCACATCAGCCATGTGGAATTGAGTAATTTCGTAATCGGGTAAACCTGCAACTTCCTAGTGTGCGAATACCGGCGTCTGTTCCACCGCGCCTTCCTTCTCATACGGGCACGGCCTGCCCTCCAGGTGATCTTCAAACTCCTCGCGGAATTTTTTCACAAAGGCGATCGTCGGCATCGCGGCCGCATCGCCCAGCGGACAGAACGTTCGTCCGAGCATGTTCTCCGCCAGATACTGGATGTTGTCGATGTCTTTCTTCATCCCGCCGCCAGCGTGAAAACGCACTAGCGTCTTCTTAATCCAGTCGGTGCCTTCGCGGCAGGGAATGCACCATCCGCAACTTTCGTGTTGGTAGAACTTCATGGTCCGCAGCGCGAATTTCACGATACACTGCGCATCGTCGATCACCACCACGCCGCCCGAACCCAGCATGGAACCGGCCTTCGCCACGGAATCGAAATCCATGGCGACGTCGACTTCGTCCGCGGTGAGACAAGGGCACGAAGCTCCCCCTGGCACCACCGCCTTCAAATTGCGCCCCTTGGGGATGCCCCCGCCCACTTCATAGACCATCTTCTTCAGGTTGTAGCCCATCGGAAGTTCGTAGACGCCGGGCTTGGCGATGTTGCCGCTCAGGCAGAACAGGCGCGTGCCGCCGTTCTTGGGCGTGCCCAGCTTGGCGTACCAGTCTGCGCCGCCGAGAATAATGTGCGGCACGTTGGCCAGTGTCTCGGCATTATTAATAACCGTGGGCCCGCCCCAGAGTCCGACCACGGCCGGAAACGGCGGCCGAATGCGCGGGATGCCGCGCTTGCCTTCGAGCGATTCCATCAGCGCCGATTCTTCGCCGACTTCGTAAGCTCCTGCGCCGCCGTGCCAGTAAATATCTAAATCGCGCCCGCTGCCGAAAATGTTCTTGCCAATAAATCCCTTGGCATAGGCGTCGCGAATCGCCTTCTGCATGATGACCGAGAGATATCGGTACTCGCCGCGAATATAGATGTAGCCGCTCTTCGCGCCCACGGCCAAGGCTCCGATCATGACGCCCTCGATCACCGAGTGTGGATCGTGCTCAAAGATCAGTCGGTCTTTGCAGGTGCCGGGTTCGCTCTCGTCGCCGTTGCATAGCACGTACTTGGGCTTAGCCGACTGTTTAGGCACGAACGACCACTTCATCCCAGTCGAAAATCCCGCCCCGCCGCGCCCGCGCAGCCCGGAATTCTTGACTTCATTAATAATGGCGTCCGGCTCCATGGCGAGCGCCTTTTGCACGGCTTTGTAGCCGTCCAGTTCAAGATAGCGGTCGATATTGGCCGCGCCCTGGCCGAAGCGCCGGGAGACGACTTTTACCTCGTCGGGATGGGAAACCAAGTCAGCCATTTTGAATGCAGAATGCAGAAGTCAGAATGCAGAAGTGAATCCTGTTTCACCTCTGCATTCTTACTTCTGACTTCTTAGTTCCTATTACTGCGTCGCCTTCTTCTTGTACTCATCGAGAATCCTGTCCATCTTTTCCGGCGTCAGGTTTTCGTGAAAATCGTAGTTGACCTGCGCCGCCGGAGCCCAGCTGCAGGCACCGATACACTCCACTTCTTCGAGCGTGAACAGGCCGTCGGGCGTCGTTTGTTTGTGGCCGATGCCCAACTTCTTCGCGCAATGATGCAAAATTTCTTCTCCGCCGCGCACCATGCAACTGATGTTGGTGCAGATCTGCACGTTAAACTTGCCGCGCGGCTTGGTGGTCAGCATCGAGTAATAGCTGATCACGTTCCGCACTTCGAGTTCCGTCAGGTCAAGGCGCGTCGCAATTTCCTGAATCACATCGTCGCTCAAATAACCAATCTCGTCTTGCGCGTACAAAAGCGTCGGCACGAGCGCAGATCTCTTCGTCGGATAGTGCGGCACCATCTCCGCGAACCGCGTTTCGAATTCTTCTGAAAACTTCATTCAATTTGGTAAGTGAGAAACTTAGTAATTGTGAAATTGAAAAGCATTGCCGCGGGTTCCCCGTCGGGCCTGGTTCAATTTCCCAATTACCAAATTACACACTTACTCAATTCCCTCACCGGTCGATCTCCCCCAGCACGATGTCGATACTTCCAATCGCCGCCACCACATCTGCCAGCAATCGTCCTTCGCACATCTTCGGCAGCGTCTGCAGATTCGCCAAGCAGGCGGCTCGCATATGTACGCGGTACGGCTTGGCCGTCCCATCGCTGACGATGTAATAACCCATCTCGCCGCGCGGCGATTCCACCGCCTGATAAACCTCGCCCGCCGGCACAGCAAAGCCTTCCGTAATGATCTTGAAGTGATAGATGAGCGCTTCCATCTGCGTCTTCATTTTTTCGCGATCGGGCAGCACGATGCCGGGCGCATCGGCCTTGATCGGGCCTTCCGGCATCCCATCCAACGCCTGCCTCACGATCGCGGTCGACTCCCGCAATTCCTGCACCCGGCACATGTAACGCGCGAAGACATCGCCTTCCTGCGATACCGGCACCTTGAACTGAAACTTTTCGTAGCTCGAGTACGGCATATCCCGCCGCAGATCGAAGTCGACGCCGCTGCCGCGCAGGGTCGGCCCGGTTGCACCCAACGCAATAGCGTCTTCCGCCGTCATTCTGGCCACGCCCTTGGTCCGCATGGCCCAGATGGGGTTCCCGGTCAGGAGATTCTCGTACTCATCCACCTTCGATGGAAAGTAGCCAGCGAACTCGCGTACGCGGTCGAAGAATCCAAGCGGCGGCTCCAGCGCGATTCCGCCCACGCGGAAATAAGACGTCATCATGCGCTGCCCGCTGACCATCTCAAACATCTTCAAAACTTCTTCGCGCTCGCGGAAGCAATACAGGAAGACCGTGAGCGCGCCAATATCCATGGCGTGCGTGCCCAGCCAAACCAGGTGCGAATTGATGCGCGTCAGTTCGTTGAGCAACACGCGCAGCCACTGCGCTTTCGGCGGAATCTCCAGCCCCAGCAACTTCTCCACCGCCAGCACGTAGCAGAGATTGTTGGTCATCGGGCAGAGATAGTCGATGCGGTCGGTCAGCGGCACGACTTGCTGGTAGAACTTGGCTTCACAAGTCTTTTCGATCCCGGTGTGCAGAAAGCCGATGTCGGGCATCATGCGCACGACGGTTTCGCCGTCAATCTCAAGTATTACGCGCAGCACGCCGTGAGTCGACGGATGTTGCGGGCCCATGTTCAGGATCAGGGTGCGATCCTGCCCGGGCTCCAGCACTGGAGTGGGGTTCAGGTGGGCCATCTAGCGATAGCCCTCCACGGGATAATCTTTGCGCAGAGGGTAGCCTTCCCAATCCTCGGGCATCAGGAGGCGGCGTAAATAAGGATGCCCGGTGAAACGCACGCCGAACATGTCGAAAACTTCGCGCTCGAAGTAGTTGGCTCCGGGCCAGACCGAAGTGAGCGACTCGACCGCAGGGCTGGCGCTGTTCAGACGAACTTTCAGTCGAACGCGCTCTTTGTTCAGGATCGAAAGCAGGTGATAGATCACCTCAAACCTGGGCTCGGACGGATACCAGTCCACACACGTGACGTCGGAAAGAAAATTAAAAGGGCAGGCGGGATCGTCTTTCAGAAGGACGCAGGCCTCGCGGATGTGCTCGCGATCGACATAAATCGTCATTTCCTCGCGATCGAACTTCACGCCCGTCACGGCCTCGGCATTCCAGCCCACAAGGCGGGCCACCGCCGGATGATTCTTCACTTGCTCCAGATCGGTAATGGCAGGGGCCAGCGGCATTAGAAGTTCCCCCGTTTCGCGGAGGTTTCGCCCCAGTCCAACACGCCCTTCTTCCAGACATAGAAGAACCCGACGAGGAAAATCCCGAGGTACACCAGCATCTCCCACAGGCCGAAGCGCTTCAAATCGCGCAAAATGATGGCCCACGGATAGATGAAGACCGCCTCAACATCGAACAGAATGAACAACATGGCGACCAGGTAGAACTTTACCGAGAAGCGTTGCCGGGAGTCGCCCACGGGGGTCATTCCGCATTCATACGGGGAGAGTTTGGCGCGGGTCGGTTTACGCTGCCCGATCAGCCAGGAAAGCGAGACAATCGCAGCCGCAATCCCGCCAGCCATAAGAATATGGATCAAGAACGGGAGGTAGCGTGCGAAGTAATTGTCGGGCATAGGAAGAGCTATATATAATTCGCGCCAAGCTTTACTTAAACATTCTAGGTTATGGGCTTACACTCAACAGTGTCAAGCGAGCGAGGACAAGATTTCGTAATTGTGGCCTTGGGGGATTTTGGAATTTGATAAGCAGGCTAAAACCGCAGAGTTCTTGGTTTGGCTAAATTGCAAAATTACCCAATTACACAATTACCAAATTAAGCAATCTCTATGATTTTCGGCTTCAATACCGACGTGAAGCACGGCGACACCATCTACCACGTGCAGAGCGAAGCGCGGGAAAGCGAACTCCTGCTGCAGTCCCAGGTCTTCGTGCGCGGGCGCTGCATTGGCAAGAAAGCCACTTCCTACGCTGCCAAGGCCGCCGAGGCGCAATTCGGGGATGCCCAGAAAGAGCAGCAACTCCGTGAGCAGCACCGCTTGGTGCTCGACGCCATTCGCGAAGGCAAGCTCGACCACGTTCTGGATCATCCTGAAGCCGAAGCCCTGGCTGCGGTGAAGGAACTGGACGTGCAGTTGCTGAACTCCGAGTCGATTCACGCCAATGGCAACGTGACCATGCAGTTGCGCGTCACCGAGGGAGGTGCGGCCGCGCCCGGTGCACGCCTGACCTTCCGCTTTGCTCGTCCCGGTGCGCCGCCGTTCTATAACCAGGCTGTAACCGATGCCGGTGGCGCGGCAGAGATCAAGATTGAGGTCGAGGAAGCGGCACTGCCCGATTCCTCGCTGCTGGTACAGGCCAACTACCAGGGCCGAACGGCGACCAGGAAGTTTGCGCTGCGCAAAGCGGAGTAGAGGTTTCGTGCCAAATCCTCCTCTCAGACGGCCGCATTCTGAAAGTTCTCTCGTCACCGCTAAGCGGGACCCATTTAACCGAATTTCAACAGAATTTCTGCCGCAACCACGCTTGCCTGGGCTGCTCTTGCTTTGGAGACTTTGAGAGTGCGGACATATGTCCGATAACAGTTCTGCCACAAACTCAGTGAAAAGAGCCGGAGTTCTATCGACCGGAGTTCTATCGATGTGTGTCGGCCTGCTTCTGATAGGCATGGCCGGTTGTGGGAGCGGCGCCAATTCTTACCAACTGCCGGAGGCCCCACCACCGCAGCAGCCGCCTCCAGTCCCGCAGCAGAGCGGTTCGGTCACGATCATGCCGCAATATGCCGCGCTGGCCCCAGGGCAGACTACGAGATTTGCCGCGCAAGTGAGCGGAGCCGGAACCGTCGAGTGGTTGGTCAACAACATTGCGGGCGGCAACGCGTCGGCGGGGATAATCGACCACAACGGCAATTACACCGCACCTCAGGTCTCGCTCGGCACAAACGCTGTGATCAGTGCCGCATTGCCGGCATCGCCGCAGACGAATTATGCGACGGCCGTCGTTGCCGTGATCCATTCCGGACAACTGACGCCAACCGCAAATACACAGGTGGTCGCATATTCCATCTACTTGCCGGGTCCGGGGAATGTCAGCGTGCAATTCGGGACTGGCAACCTCGTAACATCGTCACAGCCTACGCCATCTCCCAACGGCGGCATGGTCCACGTGTACGTGGCAGGAATGTATGCCACCACGGCCTACCACATGCATGCGGCGGTCACGCTAGCGAATGGCGTTTCATTTTCCGACGCGGATCAGGTCTTCACGACGGGCACCGCGCCCGGCACATCAGGAGTTCAAGTAACCAGCACAGGCGGTGACACGCCGCAATCCGGGGTGGAACTATTCGATACCGTGATCCCGCACACACCCGCTCAGCTTTTTGCCACCGACCTGCAGGGAAATGTCGTTTGGACCTATCAGTATCGAGGTTCTTCGATGGACGCGGTTCAGGGCGCCAAGTTGCTCCCGAACGGACACTTTCTGGTTCTGATTTCGTTCCTATCTTCGCTGCCGCCCAAGGCTTTTTCGAACCTGCCCAGCGATACCATCGATGTCGTACGGGAAGTAGATCTGGCCGGCAACACGATTCGTGAACTGAACGTGGATCAACTCACTCAGTCTCTCCACGCCCAGGGATACAACTTCACTCTGCAGGGTTTTCATCACGATGTTCTGCCCTTGCCCAACGGCCATATTTTGCTTCTCGCCGACATGAGGGTTCCGTACACCAATCTGCCTGGTTATGCCGGGACGACGTCTGTGTTGGGAGATTTGCTGGTCGACGTGGACCAGAACTTCACCCCGACCTGGGTTTGGAACGCCTTCGACCATCTCGATGTGACCCGGCATCCCTACAATTTCCCCGACTGGACGCATGGTAACGCGCTGCTCTATTCGGCAGACGATCACAATCTCCTGTTTTCCATGCGCCACCAGAACTGGATCATCAAGATCGATTATCAAGACGGGAAGGGTGCGGGAGACATCTTGTGGCGCCTTGGACCCGGTGGCGACTTCAAGTTGCTGGGAGGCACGGACCCGACCGACTGGTTCTACGCTCAACATGGCCCCAGCTTCCTCACTCCCAACACGACCGGAGTGTTTCAACTCGGGGTCATGGATAACGGAGACGATCGCCAGTTTCCCTCCGGGATCGTGTGCAATTCAGCCGGGGCCCCGCCCTGTCTTTATTCAACTGCGCCGGTTCTCCAGATCGACGAGACCGCGATGACCGCAACTCTGTTGTCCAACTATACGCCGCCCGTGAACCTTTACAGCTACTTCGGCGGCAACGTTGACCCGCTGGCAAACGGCGACATGGAAGTGGACTTTTGCGCGCCAAAGAGCGGTGCCGTGGTGCAGGAACTGAAACCATCCGGGGCCTCGCCGCAGTTCGTCTGGCAGGCCACTACGCCCGGAGCATCTCAGTTCCGGGCGATGCGTTTGCCCAGTCTCTACCCCGGCGTGCAGTGGTAGCCGAAGACTGACCTACCGACCTTGGCGCTGAGTTTTGAAGTCCCAGGGAGTAGATGCGGACCCTCTTCCGCGCAAGATTAATCGTGAGAGAATAAGCTGGTATCCGCAGATGGAGTGCAGATGGGTGCCCCTTTCTAGCCGCGCATTTTGCGGCTAGGGTGGGGAATTTGGCTTCTGTGAAATGAAACTTCAGATCAATGGGGAGGCCCGTGATTTTAGCGACGCGCCCGCTCCTTTTACCCTCGCCGCGCTCCTGGAAATCCTCGGCATGAAAGCCGACCGCGTGGCCGTGGAACTAAATCGCGAGATCGTCCCCCGCGACCGCTGGGCCGAAACCCAGCTCAAGGAAGGCGATCGCCTGGAGGTCGTCCACTTCGTCGGCGGCGGTTTGGAGCCACCTCGCCAGGAACTCTCCTAGTCACCCCTTTTCCACCGATTCCCTGCTTGACTCACGCCCACCCCCGCCTAAAATGTTTGAAACATTTTGCTTGAATCTTGTTTCAAACATGATTGCACAGAAACGTTGAGGAATGATGCAGGACCGTTTCACATCGCGAGAGGTCATTGCTTTAACCGGGATCACGCCCCGCCAGTTGCAGTGGTGGGACGAGCGCGGTGTGGTCAAGCCGGAGCGGGAAGGGCATCGCCGCTTGTATTCGATGAATCAACTGACCGAGGTAGCGGTCATCTGCGAACTGCGGCGCAAGGGATTCTCGCTGCAGGGTGTGCGCAAGGTCATGCGCTTTCTCGACCGCGAGATCGGCAAGAGGTTAGCCGAGATCGTCAGTCGTAGCTCCGACTATCACCTGCTGACCGACGGAACGCACCTTTATCTGGAGACTTCCGCACGCCAGATCGTCGACATTCTGAAGAATTCCGACCAGCCGATTCTGGCGGTATGCCTGAGCGACGCGGTGCGCCAGGTACGGGCTGGGGTCGTCTCCGGAAAGGCGAATACTTCGGTAACTTCGCCCGATTACCGCAGGCGTGCTAAAAAAGCTTCGTAGGCAAGCATTGGGATGAACACGAACCTGCATCTAGCTACACAAGGAGGAACACATGGTCGGTGAACTGGACCTTCTCAGTGAGTGGATACCGGAGCAGATGCAGCCGGGTACCGTCTTCGTGCTGGAAAATGCTGGCGAGATTGGCGAGAAGGAAGATCCTTACTGGGCCGTGTTGTCCTGTCCTTCGTGCGGCATGCTCGGTCTCATCACCCGCAAACAGATCAACGGCTTTCTGCCTGTTATTTGTGGCTCGGAACAGTGTTCGGCGCAGTTCTTTATCCGCGACAGCGAAGTCGTTGTGCGCAAACCCTTCTAAATTCGGGCCGCGTCCTGCGGCCCTAGTTTGTTCCTGCTCTTACTTCCTGCAACTCCACTGGCACCTGCTCGACGATTTCTATGCCGAAGCCCTCGAGTGCGGCTACTTTCTTGGGACGGTTGGTGAGCAGGCGGATGCGGCGCAGATCGAGGTCGGAGAGAATTTGCGCCCCGATGCCGATTTCACGCTGAATCTGCTTCTCGTTGTCATACAGCGACGGAAGCCTCTGCCCGCGGTGAAAGCCGAGTGCAGTGCGGTCGCCGATCTTTTCGACGGAGAATCCCTGCGAGGTCTGATGCAAGTAGATCAGCGCCCCGCGGCCTTCCTTCGAAATGCGGCGGAGGGCGCCTTCCAGCGTGGCATGGCATTCGCAGCCAGTCGCTCCGAAGACGTCGCCCATCAGGCAATGCGCGTGCATGCGAACCAGCACCGGAGTCTCGCTGTGCTCAATGTCTCCACGAACCAGCGCAACGTGCGACTCGCCGCCGTCGACTTCGCTCTCGTAGGCAATCAGGCGAAATTCCCCGAAGCGCGTGTCGATCAGGGCTTCGCCCACGCGATGCACGTAGCGCTCGTGCGCCATGCGGTAGCGGATGAGTTCGGCGACGGTGAGCATCTTCATCTGGTGCTCGCGGCAGAATTCCATCAGGTCAGGCACGCGCGCCATGCTGCCATCGTCCTTCATGATTTCGCAGATGATTCCGGCCGGAACCATGCCCGCGAGCCGCGCCAGATCGACGGAAGCTTCCGTCTGACCGGCGCGCACCAGCACTCCGCCTTTGCGGGCGCGAAGAGGGAAGACGTGTCCCGGACGCGCCAGGTCGGCAGGCCTTGTCGCCGGATCGATCGCAACCTGAATCGTGCGGGCGCGGTCGTACGCCGAGATGCCAGTTGTGACTCCGGTGCGCGCGTCGATCGCCTCACAAAATGCAGTGCCGAACTGCGAAGTGTTCTCGGAAGTCATGGGACCGATGTTGAGGTGCTCGAGGCGCTCTTCGGTCATCGCCAGGCAGACCAGGCCGCGGCCGTACTTGGCCATGAAGTTGATGGCTTCGGGCGTGACCTTTTCGGCAGCGAGGGTGAGGTCGCCTTCGTTCTCGCGGTCCTCGTCATCCACGACAACAATCATGCGCCCGGCGCGAATCTCTTCGATCGCCTCGGGGACACTGGTGAATGGAGTGTGGGGACTCATCGTCGGGATTTTAGCACCGCATGGCGGCGTCCGCAGATCTGAACTGGCGGAGTAGTGGATCGAGCTGCGGTCGCGGCAAACCACTATGTCCAGATCTCGAATTTTTTTATGCGTGGAAACGATAAAATCCCTGTTTTCTTTTGGTTAGCGCGATTTGATCTGGGCGCTTGGCGGTAAAATATTGAGATCAAACGGCTTAGGGGTAAAATCTTCTCGAATAAGGAGTTAGATGTTTCAGCTGATAAGCGTAGGGTTGATCCGGACTGCCGCTTTGATTTCGTTTCGGAACACCTTGTGCGCACGAGACCATCTTGGGCGCTTTCTGGATTGAGGTAAAGGTCGTTCGTCACAAGCCGGCGTTTAGAGCTGTGGAAAAGTGAAATAGTTCTCAGGCTCGGAAATCGGTCTTCGGCGGCGACCTACGCGCGACGAGATTGACGAATGGTGGTGAGCAGAGGGCGTGCCGTCCCTTTCGGAGTATGTCGGAGCTTCTCTTTCGCCCCTACGGGGCTCGCTCATTTCCGCTGCACACCCACGGCTTACGCCGTGGGCTGCACTCTATCGCCGCTTCGCGGCTGACGCGTTGTTTAAACTGCCTTGTTCGCTGATATCAGACTGTCTTGTTCGCTGATATCAGGCTTCTTTGGTCACGTTCGGCGGACCAGCTTTTGACAAATTCTCCGAGGCGGTCGAGGGCTTCGGGAAATTTGTCGGCTATGGCCGCGAACCCGAGGCGGAAATGCGAGGGCGCATCCCAGCAATCCCCGGGGGCGAGCAGGATGCCCTGTTCCGCAGCGGCCTGGCAAAAGGCGCGGCTGTTCTCTCCGCTGAGCAGCCAGGGGAAAGCGGTCACTCCGCCACGAGGAGGAATCCAGCCAAGCGTTTCGCGATGTTCGGACATGAAGGAGACCAGCTGCCGAAGATTCAGTGTTGCGGTTTGCTGGGTCTTGCCGAGGACGATGTTGCGGTGGCGCATGGCAATCTCCGCCAGCATTTCTCCGGCAGTATTGTTGGAGATGGAAAAATAGGTGCGCGCATTCCAGTAGCGCTCGCGGCGCTTGGCATCGTGCTCGATCATCCAGCCAGTCCGCACTCCGGCTAAGGGGAACGCTTTCGAGAAATCATGGATGACGGTCGCATGCGGCAGGCGGGATGCCGATTTTGTCGCCTGTCCATGGTAGATGGGGTGGTAGACCTCGTCGCTAACCAGTTGAATTCCACGAGATGCGGTGAAGCCGTGCAGGTCGTCCAGTTCGGCATCGGTGATCGTGGCGCCGGTGGGATTGTGAGGACTGTTAATCAGAATCAACTGGGTATTTCGATCCGCGAGTTGCTTGATCTCATCGAGATCGATACGGAAGTCGTTCTCCTTGCGAATCGCGTAGAAGCGAGTCTCAATTCCCAGAGATGCGGGCAGGGCAGAAAAGGGAGGATAACCGGGTTGAGGCAGGACAACGTTGGCTCCAGGTTCCGCGGCAAGCCAAAACAGAATAAGAAGAGCCTCAGAGGCGCCAGTGACGACTTGGACGGCGTCGACACTCACACCCTGCATGTCGGCGATTGCGGCGCGTAGGCCGTCGGCTCCGGCTGGCCGACTGTAGGCCAAGGTGTGATGCAGGAAACGCTGCCGGTCGTCAGTGGCGAGGCTGAGGACCTCGTTCAGGGTCCAGCGCGGTCCTTCGCTGGAGGCCAGGTTGAATTCGATGTCGTGTTCGTAGGCGGCCAACCACATGTCCAGGAGGAAGGGTTTGAGTTGCATGGTGCACCTCGGAGGATTAGATCGGGGGATGGTCAGGGAGGCTCACAAAAGTTTCAGGGACGGGGCGATGAGTGCTTCTATGAGAAGGTCATAAAAGTCAAGGCCGACTGGCGGCCGTCCTTAATATTTTGCGAGCTCACCGAGTACCAGAAACTTTGGTCGACGCCATCCACCGTTGCCGTGCTTCTATCCGCACTCTGGTGGGCCGCTTCTGGGCCCGGTGCACTTTAGGGTCCGATCTAAACCCAGGTCCATCACTACCGTGACAGACCTGGGATTGTTGGGGCTGCTATCTATGGCGCGATCTTAATAGACCAGCACTCATTCCGCAGTCACCCGAACAAGGCGGTGGATATCGTTGTCTGCCAAACCTTCCGAATAGTCTTTGGTTCCCGCGCCATCAACTCCTGTCTGCTCTCTGATCCCTGCCTTCCGAAACAAAATCGCTGGGAATCGTTCGGCTCGTTTTCGCGTGTTTCCCTTTCTCCTGGCCGACTACGCTGCCGCTGCTATCGGCACCGACATGGCATGGCGCAGCGGTTCATACACCTCTCCGCTCACCCACAGCCGGTGCAGTAACACCGCCAGCTTCCGTGCCACCGCGACCGCCGCTCTCTTCTTCGCATTCTTTCCTCCGCGCTCGCAGAGCCGCAGCCCATACCGTCGTAAGTCCGTGTCGGGTCCGAACGGCCCCAAGATATACTGCGCGCTCCCCACCAACAGCCGGCGCACCATCGTATCTCCGGCTTTGCTGATTCCTAATTGCGGCTGGCTTTCCCCCGAGTCTTCCTGCTTCGGCACCAATCCCAGATATGGTCCCACATCTCGACTCTTCACGAATCGCTCTGGATTCTCCAAGGTCAATACGTAGGCCAGCGCCGTGATCGGTCCCACCCCCTTCACCTGCCGCAGTAATGTCGTATGCCCATACTTCTCGCTGGCTAGCTTCTCAATTTTCTCGTCATACCCCCGTATGCTATCGCTCAGCGCCGCCGTCATGCGTACCAGCGGCAGCAGCGCTTCCTGTATCTCGGCCGGAACTGCCTCCTCTACCTTTTGTGCAAAGCTCGGGCTGGAACACTTAGGAAGCCGTGCGCCCATACTCTTCACCAGTCCTCGCGTGGCGTTGATGAGCTCGGTCCGCGCCGCCACCAGCGCATCGCGGGCTCGTAACATCACCAGGTCCTGCCGCACTCCGGGGCTGCGGTGCTGCATCGGGTGCAACGACTGCGGATCCACTCGTCCCAACCGCGCCAACTTGTTCGCATCGATCCGATCATTCTTCCGCTTGCGACGCTTCGACCCTTCCATTAACCGCGGGTTGGCTACCAGCACTTCGTGCCCGTTACCGCAGATTACTTCCCCCACCCAGGCAGAGTGCGTCCCCACTTCCACCACTACCCGCGCCGCATTCAATGCCGCAAAGAATTCTGTAACGTCCTGCGGTGTCGTCCGCAACTGTCCTTCCGCCAGCGTTTCTCCCTCCAGATCCAAAATGCAGTAATGGCTCCATTGGTCGCCCAGATCGACTCCCACCGTCAGACGGTCGAGATTCGGGCGAAGCTCTCCTCGTCCATCCTCTTCTCCTGCGCTCCCGCCTGCCACTCTCGGGTCCAGCTTTTCCCGCAGCTTCCCCAACAACTCCGCCAGCACTTCCTTCGGATCCCGCTGCACCGGGCCCCGTGACTTCGCCCGCTTCGATGTCGGTTCACTCTTCTTGGGAGAATTGTTATGCTTCTTCAAGGTCGATCTCCTTATCCGCTGTGATTGCACCTTAGAGTGCGTTGATCACCGGTAGCTTAGCGCCATCCGTGATCGGGGATCGACCTTCTCATCCTATCTATGGGGATTTTTCACCACTTGAGAGAATTGCATGACTGGCGGCGGCTCCAATAACTCCCCAGTTGCCAGTAATCCGCCCAGAATGGGCCGGACGCGAACGGGCCCATCTACGCGCTTTACATGGGACTCTGACTGAGCCACGCGCTATGCTCTTTGTGGAGAAACACATCATGGTCAAATTGCGCAGACTGGAGTTAGGTGATCTCGACGCTGTTCATGCGCTGATTTCGAGAATGGACGTTGTGCGCTATATGCTGCTGCCCTTATGCTCACGGGAGGAGGGTGAGAAGTTCCTTCGGGACTCGCTTCTCGAGTCCCCATCTGAGCCCTGGAAGTCTGTTGTGCGCGCAATCGACGATGGCGCAGGCAACGTTCTCGTGGGACTCTGCGGGGTGGCAATTCTGAGGGGTGCTGAAGAAGGCGAGATCTGGTATTTGGTTAGTCCGGAGCTCTGGGGTAAGGGAATTGCAACAGAAGCAGCCAAGGAACTATTGGCTCTCGGATTCGGAGAACTTGGGCTTCACCGTATATGGGCGAGCTGTCTTCCAGAAAATCCCGCTTCAGAACGTGTGCTGCAAAAAGCGGGCATGAGAAAAGAGGGATTTCTCGTCAAGAATCTCAAGATCCACGGCGTGTGGAAGAGCAGTTTCTTATATGCCATGCTCGCGGACGAATGGGACAACGCTGCGAGCACGAGGAAGACTGTTTTGACTCCCGGTTGATGAGTGATATAGAGATATTTCAACAACCATCGGAAAACAGGACCAATCGGTGACAGTGATTCGGATCACATGCAATGCCCGTATTTGGCCAAGTTTCTCGACCCACCGAGACATTTGATTTCTAGATAATTCCTCTGCAAGATGATTGGGGAGCAACTCATCGGCTAATCTTGGGTTTTTATTGCACTGGAGGTCTGCCATGCGATACTACGGCCTTTCCTCTTTCTTCTTCCTTCTCGTCCTAGCTGTAGCAATGACTCAGGCCTGCGGTTCCCCGGCGTCTCATATCTCTCCGAATTGCAAGTCCGCTCCGACTGCCTCGAATGACAGCATGCCTGAGTCTATTACGCTGTGTCCCGCCGTTGCTGACGCACAGGATTACCCCAACGGGCAAGTCCAGTTCATTGCTATCGGATCCTTCCAGACTTCGCCTTCCCCGGCTTTGCTGAAACCTCAGCTCTGGGGCGCCTGTCAGGATAACAGTCCCACAACCGTGGTCTCGATCTCGAGCCTCGGCTTGGCGCAGTGTGAAAGCGGGGCATCCGGCACATACAGCGTATTTGCGTCCGACATGACCAACTGCCTAGCGATCGGTCCCTGCGGAACGGGGTGCTTCGTCAGCGGCTACGCTAAATTAACCTGCCCGTGAAGGATGAGCGATGAGATCCTCTTGTATTGCGGACTAAATCGCTGATTGTTGGCGTAACCAAGCCTTAGATAGATGAGAAGGTCGATCCCCGATCACGGATGGCGCTAAGCTACCGGTGATCAACGCACTCTAAGGTGCAATCACAGCGGATAAGGAGATCGACCTTGAAGAAGCATAACAATTCTCCCAAGAAGAGTGAACCGACATCGAAGCGGGCGAAGTCACGGGGCCCGGTGCAGCGGGATCCGAAGGAAGTGCTGGCGGAGTTGTTGGGGAAGCTGCGGGAAAAGCTGGACCCGAGAGTGGCAGGCGGGAGCGCAGGAGAAGAGGATGGACGAGGAGAGCTTCGCCCGAATCTCGACCGTCTGACGGTGGGAGTCGATCTGGGCGACCAATGGAGCCATTACTGCATTTTGGATCTGGAGGGAGAAACGCTGGCGGAAGGACAGTTGCGGACGACACCGCAGGACGTTACAGAATTCTTTGCGGCATTGAATGCGGCGCGGGTAGTGGTGGAAGTGGGGACGCACTCTGCCTGGGTGGGGGAAGTAATCTGCGGTAACGGGCACGAAGTGCTGGTAGCCAACCCGCGGTTAATGGAAGGGTCGAAGCGTCGCAAGCGGAAGAATGATCGGATCGATGCGAACAAGTTGGCGCGGTTGGGACGAGTGGATCCGCAGTCGTTGCACCCGATGCAGCACCGCAGCCCCGGAGTGCGGCAGGACCTGGTGATGTTACGAGCCCGCGATGCGCTGGTGGCGGCGCGGACCGAGCTCATCAACGCCACGCGAGGACTGGTGAAGAGTATGGGCGCACGGCTTCCTAAGTGTTCCAGCCCGAGCTTTGCACAAAAGGTAGAGGAGGCAGTTCCGGCCGAGATACAGGAAGCGCTGCTGCCGCTGGTACGCATGACGGCGGCGCTGAGCGATAGCATACGGGGGTATGACGAGAAAATTGAGAAGCTAGCCAGCGAGAAGTATGGGCATACGACATTACTGCGGCAGGTGAAGGGGGTGGGACCGATCACGGCGCTGGCCTACGTATTGACCTTGGAGAATCCAGAGCGATTCGTGAAGAGTCGAGATGTGGGACCATATCTGGGATTGGTGCCGAAGCAGGAAGACTCGGGGGAAAGCCAGCCGCAATTAGGAATCAGCAAAGCCGGAGATACGATGGTGCGCCGGCTGTTGGTGGGGAGCGCGCAGTATATCTTGGGGCCGTTCGGACCCGACACGGACTTACGACGGTATGGGCTGCGGCTCTGCGAGCGCGGAGGAAAGAATGCGAAGAAGAGAGCGGCGGTCGCGGTGGCACGGAAGCTGGCGGTGTTACTGCACCGGCTGTGGGTGAGCGGAGAGGTGTATGAACCGCTGCGCCATGCCATGTCGGTGCCGATAGCAGCGGCAGCGTAGTCGGCCAGGAGAAAGGGAAACACGCGAAAACGAGCCGAACGATTCCCAGCGATTTTGTTTCGGAAGGCAGGGATCAGAGAGCAGACAGGAGTTGATGGCGCGGGAACCAAAGACTATTCGGAAGGTTTGGCAGACAACGATATCCACCGCCTTGTTCGGGTGACTGCGGAATGAGTGCTGGTCTATTAAGATCGCGCCATAGATAGCAGCCCCAACAATCCCAGGTCTGTCACGGTAGTGATGGACCTGGGTTTAGATCAGACCCTAAAGTGCACCGGGCCCAGAAGCGGCCCACCAGAGTGCGGATAGAAGCACGGCAACGGTGGATGGCGTCGACCAAAGTTTCTGGTACTCGGTGAGCTCGCAAAATATTAAGGACGGCCGCCACGTCGGCCTTGACTTTTATGACCTTCTCATAGAAGCACTCATTGACCCGAAGTGAGTGCAATCACGGTTTTTCGAATCCGCGCAACGACGGCTGCGCAATCGGTGGTTCTCGCCGCCCGGAGTTTAGTCGCTCCCGCGCAGATCGATCTCTCCCGTCATCACATGCGCATGCAGACGGTACTTCCCCGGACCTTGCTGCTCGAATGACCGGAACAGACCCCCTTTGGAGACATCGAACGCAGAGGACTCGATGCTACCGGTCGTGACCGAAGCATCGCGGTGACCGTACAGCTCAGGGTGGGGAATGTCGATCTGAATGCGTCCAGCAAGAACTTCGAGATTCTTATCGCCTTCCAGATCTTCGACGTCCAGTTCTCCCGCGGACAGTCTGGCCCAAAGATTGGAATGACGAGGAACCTCGATGGTGGCCTGGAAGTTGTTGTGCGGGGTTTCGGAAACGTAAACGTCGGCGCTTGCGGCTGTCGGTTTGATCTCTACCTTGACGCGCTTGAGTTGTTCCTCCGTATGAGCGCGGCAGGTGACAACGATGTTCTCAGAATCGCCGGGAGTGATGGTGTAGCCGCCGGCTTCCAGGTGCAAGCGAATCGTGCCTCCAGAAATGAACTTCTGCTGTGTCGAGGTCTCAAGAGCATGCTGAGCGTGAAGCAAGCCAGGAAGTAGCAAGACGATCCAGAAAGCCAGACGCACAATACACACCTCGCCTGAAACTTTATACGAGGGTCGGCGGATTAAAGTTCCGAGAAATCGGCTGAATCACGTGGAGTACCACGATAGACCCTCGATTGTTGAAGTAGCCAGGCGTTAGCGCTCAAAATCCCATTGCCTTCTGTAAACATAGCGAACCGGTGAAGGCGTGCCCTTCCCGAGTCCTCTTGCCTAGGAACACCAGCTGACGATGCACCTAAAATCACGAGTCGGCTACCCGTTATCCCGCGGTCGCGTTCCCATGTCCTTTATCATCAACCGGCGAGTTCGTGTTCGGCGCCGCGGAACAGGGCGCGCATGGCGCGGATGACCCAGCGCGTGAGCAGCACGATGATTACGACGAAGATGGTGGCGAGCGTGCCCGCGACGTACGGATGGCGCGTGGCCAGCCAAGTCAGGGCGATGGCGAGCATATCTTCGGCGACGCTGAGACTGATGTTCGAGAACGGTTCGGGCGAGGGCGTTACGGCGGCGCGGGCGGCGGTTTTGCCGCTGTGGGCGATGAGGGCGATGCCGGCGCCGAGCAGCGTGGCCATCAGTTGGTGCGCGGGCGGAAGTTGGGCGGTGGCCTGGTAGGCCAGCAGTCCGGCGACCGGGACGCGAATGAAGGTGTGCAGAGCGTTCCAGATCAGGTCGAAGGCTGGGATCTTGTCAGCGAAGAATTCGAGGGTGAAGAGTGCGAGGCTGGCGATGATGACGGGCCATCCGGCGAGCAGGAGCAGGCCCGGAGGAAGCGGCATGTGGCCGAAACGGGCCAGAAGGCCCAGGACGGCGACGGTGGCGTAGAGATTCAGTCCGGCGGCGAAGCCGATCGCGGCCAGCAGGGAAAAGAGTTCCGCGGGCGGGATTTGCAGGACGTTTAGCATCGGTCAGAGAAGCATAGGTCAAAGCAGCAGCGGTCAGAGCAGTATGGCGGCTGCGCCACTGTGATTCAACATGAAAACCGGACAGCCGAGGCGGCTGTCGCTACGGGGGTCGCTACGTGGGCTGAAACAGAAAGGGCCGCTCCTGAAACTAGGAGCGACCCTCCAAATTGTACCGCGGCTTTGGTTACAGCGTGGACTCGATTTCAAAGCCCCAGGCCTCGAGAAGAGGCTCGGGAATGTACTTGGAATTCTTGTTGCGGCGGGCCCACTCGCGCAGGCGCGTGGAACGGAGATATTGGTCAGGGGAGAGCTTGTACTCGCGTACAACCTGCTCGAATTCGGTGATGGTCGGGGTAATGGGCCCGATCGGCTCAGGCTTGCCCCAGTTCGGATTTCCGCGTCGCTTGGCCATGAAAAATGCCTTTCCACTTATGGGAGATAAGACCGCAAATTCCTTCTAACTATTTGATTCTCCGCGCTGCCTACAGGATGCAACTTGGAGCGCGCGCTTCGCGTGGACGGAATTAGACCCACACCTGATCCGAACGCAAAGCTTAATCGGAGATCCAAAATGTTACAGTCGATTTTAATGAAAGTCAATGGAAATCCTTTGCGGAACGCGAGCGATCCGCTTCAAGCACATGGAAACAATAAACTTGCTCTAACCGTAGAGCTCTCGGCTGGGGTCAACTCCGAGCTAAGGGCGTCCGCGTTGGACCAATTCCTGGGAATCCGCGTTGCAGCGGTGGGTTCATTCTGACGGAGCGGTGGAGGGACCTGCAGATTACGACAGTAACCAGTCCCACAGGAGAGCCATTGATAGCTCGGGTCGATGGACATAGAGTGCATACAGGGATTCCTGTAGAGCTGTCACCAGGCTACCTCGAAGGCCCGTGGAAAGACATCTGCCCTGCATCGGAGCCCTCAGTTCAGTGCTTAGGTAGGCCCCAGCCATGAGTTTGAAAACGTTGCTGCTATGTTCGGACGCAAAGATCGTACGAGTGTTGCGCCGGGTGCTGGGCGATCTGGATATTGCAGTGGAGTTGTGCGCCGATGCCGACAGCGCGTTGCACAAGCTGACCCGCCAGCGCTTTGAGGCGATCATTGTGGACTGCGCCGACGACGGAGCCAATGATGTGCTGCGAAGTGCCCGTAGCGCTCCCTGTAACAAGCAAGCGGTCGCGGTCGCCATTGTTGAGCCCATCGTTGGGCTGAAGGCTGTGTTCGATGTAGGAGCGCACTTCGTGCTGTACAAGCCGGTGTCGAGTGAACGCGCCAAGTCGAGTTTCCGGGCGGCTCGTGCCCTGATGAAGAGCGAGAGGCGCCGCAACGCGCGGGTCGCGGTGCAGATTCCCGTGGTCATGCGGGGCTCGGGAGCTGGCAGCAATATGAAGGTGACGACGGTCGACCTGAGCGAAGGAGGGATGGCGGTCAAGGTCCATCGGGGGCGGCGTCCCACGGGACGGTGGCAGATCGCCTTTACCTTGCCCGGAACGCAGATCTCTTTGGAGCTGGCTGCTGAGTTTGCCTGGGAAGGGACGCGCGATGAGGCGGGACTGCGCTTCCAGCAGATTTCGCCGGAGGCCGCGCGGCAGCTGCGGGAGTGGCTCAAACACAATTCTCCCGAAGCGGAACAGGACGATCCGCCGATCCGTTGCCAGCTTACCGATCTGAGCCTGGGAGGATGCTATTTGGAAATTGCATCGCCATTTCCTGCGTCGAGTCGCGTGGCATTGTCGATGCGCGCTGGCGGGGTGGAAGTGCGAGCCCAAGGGGTGGTGCGGATCATGCATCCAGACAAGGGTATGGGCATCGAATTTACGCAAGCGACGCCAGAACATCGCGCAGCAGTGGAAAAATTCCTGGGAGTGCTTACCGAAAACCGCACGCTGTTGCCCGAGTTGCTGGCTGAACCTGAGGGATTGGAATTGGAACCCAGCCCTGCCAAATCGTCGTCTGCGGATACGGATGATCCATTACTGCAGTTGTTCTATGGCGAGTCACTCACCGCAGAACAATTCCACGAAGCGATGCGCAAGCAGCGAGCGATGCCCTCTGGGGTCGCAGGCGACGCATCGGTTGCAGCTCACGCCTAGCCCTGCCTGGGTTCTGCTGAGCTGCGTTTCTGCTAAAGACATTCCCTGGCGGCGTCCCTAAGCTAGAATGAACGCGAGCCAGGATGGC